>NZ_AP042473.1:0-1675895 GCF_055390195.1 Hydrogenobacter subterraneus
CAGGCATGAGGGCACCCGTCAACACCTATGGTTATATTCTCTATCCTTCCCAGTTCTTTCTCAAGATATTCAAGAAGTTCTAAAAGTGCTTCCTTAGAAGGACCTACCGAGTAATTGCAGAAAGGATCACTGGTACAGGCAACCGATATAGCTCTTGTTTCGCTCACATCAAGATGAAAGCCAAGTCTTCTTACTTCTTCCTTTACCGTCTCAAGCTTATCCTCTGGAATATTTATTAGCACCAAGTTCTGTCTTTGAGTGATCCTGAGGGAAAGGTTAAACTTTTCCATGAGTTCAGCCATCTTTGAAAGCTGACTTCCCTTTACCCTTCCTGCTGGGACAGGTATTCCTAAGTAGTAAAAGCCTTTTTGTTTCTGTTCTCCCAAACCCGTGTGGAAGTACCTTTTTACTGGTATTGGCTCTTGTTCAAGGACTGCTGGCAGAAAGCTGAGTCTTTCTAAAAGCATCTCTCTTATCCTTTCAACACCCAGCCTGTCCACCATGTACTTGAATCTTGCCTTCACAAAGGATTTTCTGTTTTCCGGATCTTCCTTCCATATGTCCACTACAGCTTTTGCTACTTCAAGTACTTTATCCTTTTCCACAAAGATGCCAAGCTTTCGCGCTATTCTGGGTGTGGAGGATAGACCACCTCCTACCCACACTGCAAAACCTTCAGTGCCTTCTAAGATGGTTCCCACAAAAGCAAGGTCGTGCATTTCTGGCATATTGCAATGGTAAGGACACGCGGAAAGGGTTATTTTAAACTTTCTGGGTAAGTTAAAGTACTCTCTATTTTCTGGGTTATGAAAAAATTCCTCAAGTTCGTAGATATTATCCACCACATCAAAAAGCTCGTGCTTTTCTACGCCACAGAGGGGGCATGTGGTAATATTCCTAACGGTATCCCCACAAGCTCCTACAGGAAAGAGTTCCACGCTTTTGAGTCTCTCAAAAACTTCCGGAAGGTCTTCTAACCTTATGTAGTGAAGCTGTACATCCTGTCTTAAAGTTAGCTCCGCATAGTCGTTGAACCTATAAGCTATATCTCCTAACACCTTTACCTGCTTTGCAGATAAAATACCACCTGGCACCTTAACCCTAAGGAGAAAGTGCCCTACTCTTGGCTTGTCGTGGTAAAGTCCATACCACTGTAGCCTTACAAGATCTTCTTCTGGTGTCTCTTCGTATCCTTTCTTTATTATCTCAGGAAGCTCGGAAAGAATATCCAAAGGATGTTTTTCCGCCTTTAACCTCTCTCTTGGGTTTATTTCCAAAATTTCTCTCTCCATACTTCTCAACCTCCTACGGTGAACATTTTGCAAACTTTGTGCCAAAGAAAGATTGTGGGGAAAAGGGTAAACAGCGTATAAGATGTGAGCGATATCATGTATATTGTATAAGCAGATTGTATATTCTATAAACATGAAAAGACTACTGTACACCACAGACCCAAGCTTGAGAGTTGAAGGTTTTCAAAAAGTTGAGGAACTCCCAGAAGAATTGGAGAAGGCCTTTGTGCTTGTAGATATAGACACTGTAGGTCTTTCAAGCCTTCCAGACCTAAAAGATGGAGAAAACATACCGGTAGCACTTACCTCTAAAAGCATCCCGGGCTACACAATAAAGCTTGTAAGCCTTGGATTTTACGATGTTCTGCTCAAACCCATAGACGAGGAAAGGCTAAGAAGGCTACTTCAAAAGTTGGACAGTTCTCAGAAAGTTCAGAGGATCATATACCTTCACAAGCGAGAGGAAGAGATCTCTGGAGAGCTGTGTAAAGAGCTCTGTTCCATAGTGGGGAACCCTGAAGGTAAGATGAAAGATGTGCTTTTAAAGGTAGGTAAAGCTGCTTCTCTCGATGTTCCTGTGCTTTTCTTTGGTGAGACGGGTGTAGGAAAGGAGGTCTTTGCAAAGGCATTATGGAAGACATCCAGAAGGTGGAACGGACCTTTTGTTGCGATAAACTGTTCTGCAGTGCCTTCGGAACTACTTGAGGCAGAGCTTTTTGGATACGAAAGGGGAGCTTTCACGGGAGCCATATCAAGCAAAGAGGGGCTCATAGAGTCTGCAAAGGGTGGTATTCTCTTTTTGGACGAGGTAGGGGACTTACCTTTACACTTACAGCCTAAACTTTTAAGGGTATTGCAAGAAAAAAAAGTTAGAAGGCTTGGAAGCACCAAAGAGATACACTGCGATTTTAGATTGATAAGTGCCACCAACAAGGATCTTAAAAGGCTCGTAAAAGAGGGTAAATTCAGAGAAGACCTTTACTACAGGATAAGCACAGCAGAGATCTACATACCACCCCTTAGAGAGAGAAAGGATGACATACCGTTGCTGGTAGATTGTATATTACAGAACATCTCGCGGGAAACAGGTAAAAGAATAATAGGCTATACGGAGGGATTTTTAAAGAAAGTTTTATCTTACAACTGGCCAGGCAATGTGAGGGAGCTTGAAAACGCGCTTACAAGAGCTATAAACTCTTGCACCGGAGCGGTTCTAAAAGAAGAAGACCTTGATATCATAACCCAAGATTACGAAAATTACAGCCTTGAAGACACGCTAAGAAGAGAAGTTAGAAGGCTAATAAGAGAAGGAGAGAGCAACATATACTACACTCTTATGGATAAGCTTTCTAAAACCATTGTGCAGGAAGCTTTTTCTCTTTTGAAAGGAAACTATTCAAGGACAGCAAAGGCGCTTGGTATAAATAGGTTAACCCTCAAAAAGATGTTGCAGGAAGACGCTCAGTGTGTTCCAAAAGCATAAGGTTCTTTTTAGCTCGTTCTCTGCTTTTGTGATCAAAGTCCCCTTTTATAAAGCTCTCTAACATTAGTCTTAACTTGTCCCTTTTTTCTTCCCTATGAATGAGCTTATTACCTACCCGTACCTCTTCTCTTGCGAAATCAAGTATTACTTGACCACCATTTATGACCCACCTTCGTGATGGTTCTGGATACTGCCATGCAGTCCTTATAGAAAAAGGTACATCGTCCGCTCTGCCGTGAAGTTCCCACACTTTGTTGACGGTAAGCCTTTCTATCTTGATGTCTTCAAAAAACAGCTGAAGTAAGTAAAGGTCGTGCCAAGCAAGGTCCCACAAGGGAGATATGTAGCCTTTTCCTTTTCCTAACCTTTCTATCTGGATGTTCTCCACTTTTTTTGGAAAAAATTTCAAGCATGAAGAGAAGGTTTCTACCTCGGACACATAGAGATTAGGGTAATGGTATATTTTTTCAAAACGCTGGGTGAGAAATTCCCTTTAAGCTAAACCTTCCATATCAATAAAAAGACAGCAGGGCTACTATAATAGTAGCCCTAAAAACCATCGGAGGTTTTTACCATGGAAATTATACCACCTTACCTACGCATCTACCAACAAATCCTAAAAGACCTTGAAAATGCCTTGCCATTCCTTAATGTGCCAAAAGCTAAAGCAGGCAGAAAGCCTAAACTCACAGACATCCATATAGCAGCCATCTTTATACTCTCCTACATAACCAATACAAAAGTCCTCACCTTAGCTAAACTACTTATTGACCCATCCATACAATCATGGCATATCTTCAGAAGATACAGACTCAAGAGAGTATACAGGATATTGAGAGAATACAAGCTTCACAAGCTGAGGCTTATGATTTTAGCAAGGCTTTTGTATGGTAAGAAGATAGAACTTGTAATAGATGGAACCATAGTGGACATAGCCAATGTAAACAGGGCGAGGACACAGAAGATAAGGAGGGTAAGAGGGAAGGTATGGTGGGCAAAGAGGAGAAGGAAGATAGTTCGGAGAGACAATGGGAAGGTAGTGGAGTTTGAGGAGGTCAGGTATGGCATGTTGATGATGGTGTTATGTGATAGGTGGGGAAGAGTTTATGATGTGTGGATAAGCTTTGGAAGTGTGCATGAGGTTAGGGCATTTAGGGAAAGGAAGAGAAGGAGTTTATGGTTTAGGAAGCTTGTGGAGAGTTGTGTGGTGTATGGAGATAGGGGTTATAGGGGTTGTGAAGGTGTGATTGTGTGTGGTAGTAGGGAGATGAGGGCAAAAAGGCAGGTAGTGGAAGGTGTTATAAGTCAGATAAAGCTTTTTAATGCTGGTAGTGGGTGGAGGACTTTAACTTGTGTGCTTGTGTATGTATATGCTTATGCTATTGGATATAGCTATTATAGGAGGGGTGAACTTGAGGTCTAATTTCTCACCCGGCGTATATTTTAACTATAATATCATGAAATTACTTTATACCTGATATATATCATATCTTGCCAAAAATAAATAAGACAATTAAATGTGGTGATTCATGGACTACCTTTAAAATATTACACATTTTATTACTGAAAATAAGTTGTACATACGCTGGGTTAGAAATTAAAGCCCGTAGGCTTCCGGCCAGTGGATTTTCTAAATGTAGTGGCATACTGACACGTGCCTACAAAAAGTTGGCAGTATGCATTTTACACCCACAAAAAGGAATTTTTCACCCGGCGTATTTTCTTACTGAAAAGTTATACAGCTCCTTATTCAGAGCTTAGGTCTTTTATTAACTCCTCCTTTACCTCTTCAGGGAGCACCGTTATGGCTTTATAATTTGGATGGTTTATCTCTATCCTTACCTGTTCCCTTTTGAAATCTTCCACTTGAGCCTCTGTAAACTTTACCTTTAGGAAATGCACCACTGCAGCCTTTCCGTATTGATAATCCTCTTTACTCCTTTCATCAGCCACAGCCCTAATAGTGTGCTTGTTTCCTATATGGAAGTATAGATGGTCGTGTATGCCTACCAGTTGTGGAAGTAGTTTTTTCCTATCGTTGGCGTCTGGTATCTCTATAAACATGGTAACAGAAAGCTCATTTTTATCGGGTATGAGCTCGTTATAAACGTCTATTTCCTGCTGGATTTCTTCTTCCCTTACCATCCTCTCCGCCCTAATCATCTCTTGAATCTGGAACCACACCGTCTCCCTGTTTTCAAAGACCAGATGTATCCATGGTTCTATAAAAACCCTTCTCTTCTTCTTTAGCTGGATTATCTCCTGCATCTTTTGTGGACGTGCCTTTTCATATTCGTAAATGTTTAGTATCTCTTCCCTTGTTATCTTTTTCATGGCCTATCCTCCTTGATTTTATCTTTTATTATATGCAAATTTTTATCATTTGTCAAGAGTTTTTGAGAACCCTCCCTATAGCCTCCAGAAAGGCGTCATTCTCTTGGGGTTTGCCTATGCTAACTCTTAAACATTGTGGCACCATATAAGAAAAGTTCCTAATAAGCACTCCTTCTTCCACAAGCCTTTTGTGGAGCAGGTCCGCTGGCATGCTAAGGCTTTTAAAGAATATAAAGTTTGCCTCCGATGGATATACCTTTATACCCTCCATCTTTGATAGTTCTCTGTATACTCTCTCCCTTTCTTTTATAACTACCTCCACTGCATCCTCTATTATGTGATAAAACTCTGTTAATAAAAGCCTTGCTATTACCTGTGAGGGATAGGTTATGTTAAAGGGTAGCCTTATCTTGTTTAGCTCTCTTATTACCTCCTCCCTTCCTACCATGATGCCTACCCTAAGTCCAGCCATGCCTATCTTGGATAGTGTGCGTAAAACAACCGTATCTTCCCTATGTAAAGCTTCTTTTAAAAAGGTTTTTTTGGAATAGGAATAATAAGCTTCATCCACCACCAAAAAAAGTCCTTTTTCCCTTATTCTCCTTATTCTATCCTCACTAAAGCAGTTGCCCGTAGGGTTGTTTGGATAGGCAAAGTAGGCTATGATTGGTTTTTTTTCCTCTATAAGCCTTAGGCTTTCCTTTAGGTCTATGTCAAAGCTTTCATCAAGCCTTGCCTCAACCCTTTCCCTTCCAAGCACCTGCGCCGATATGCCATACATGGAAAAGGTAGGCACTGGATAAAAAACCCCCCTATCAAACTCCCCAATGCCTATGGAAAGGTAATATATAAGTTCGTCGGAGCCGTTGCCAAGCATCATGTTTTCTGGCTTTACATCAAGCCACTCTGCCAAAGCTTCCTTTAAAAGGTTTGCCTCTGGGTCTGGATAACGATGGAAAGGTATTTTTGCTACCTCTTCAGCTATGCGCCTTTTTACCTCTTCTGGAAAATCAATAGAAAGCTCATTAGAAGAAAGTTTTACCTTGGCGGAGGTTGTTTCTGTTTTATAAGGGGAGAGGGAGAGGACCCTCTTACTTATCATTATTGCTCTTGAACTTCCTTTTCTTCCTCTTCCTCTTCCTCCTCTTCCTCTCCTCTACCAAGGTATAGTTCAAGCTCGGCCACTGTGGATTCCATTAGCTTATCTTCAAGTATGCCTTTTATGAGCCTGTTTAGTTTACGTTCATCACCCATGGCTATACCGTTTAGCACATAATAGAGCCTTTTTGGCAGAGAAAGGACCACTCTCTTATATCTTGCTCCACCTTTTTTTCTTGGCTTCCTTGCCATTTTTACTCCTCCTTTTGAAAACTTTATGTAATACTAAAATTATACATCATGTTTGTAATTTTGTTCATCATAATCATGATTTCAACTACAAAAAGCGCAGAGGTCTCCAAAGATTTACTTGATAAATATCAGGTGATATTTATTCCAGAGGAACATACAAACAAGGAAGATCATGTCTTTCAGCTTGAAGTTATAAGATATTTGACTTCAAAGGGGTATAAAATCGTAATAGCTATGGAGATGTTTCAGCAACCCTTTCAAGTCTTTCTTGACCAGTATATAAACTGCCAAATAGATGAGGAAGAGATGTTAGAAAAGACAGAATATACCAAAAGATGGGGCTTTGACCCAGCCCTTTACAGAGATATATGGAGGTTTGCAAAGGAAAGAGGTATAAGGATAGTGGCTATAAACATACCTTCCGAGTTGGTGCAAAAGATAAAGAGTGAAGGCTTGGAAAGGGTAAGGGACGGAAGCCTGCCCTATCCTATAATAGACCAGAGAGAAGAGGAAAAACAGAAGTTAAAGGAGGTGCTTGCCTCACATCCAAAGGTTGAAGAAAAAAGGTTTTTTGATGTTCAAAATGCTTGGGACAATGGGATGGCTCTTGCAATAGCAAGGTTTTTGGAAAAATATCCCGATTATAAGGTGGTTGTCTTGGTTGGAAAAGGGCATGCTGAAGAATACGATAGCGGTATACCAAGAAGGCTTAAAATCCTAAAGCCTGGGGTTAGCATAAAAATACTCAAAAGAAGTCAAAGGGATTTTCTATTTTCTATGGACTTTTCCAAAGATAGTTCGTCTGCAAACTCTATTAAAGAGCCAAACTGTAAGCCGTGAGATATACGTGTTATTTTTATGTTCGGAAATTGTTTCTTTATTAACCTTGCCAAGTATACGGCCGTTGCCTCCCCTTCCACATTGGGATTAGTTGCTAGGATAATCTCCTTAACCGAATATTTTTCTATCCTTTCCAATAAACTGTCTATTTTGAGGTCATTCGGTGATATGCCTTCAAGAGGTGCTATTCTTCCTCCAAGAACATGATAGACACCTGTATACCTTTCCAACTTTTCTATGGCAAAGGCATCCTGCGGTTCCTCCACAACGCATATAAACCTTTTGCTTCTTTTTGGATTAGCGCATATGCTACATATTTCTTCTTCTGTATAAAGACCGCATTCCAAACAGGGCTTTATCTTCTCTGCGGCTTCACTAAGGCTTTTTATGACTTCAAGTCTTTTTTCCTCTGGCATTTTCAAAAGATTGTAAAGGAACCTTCCTGCACCCCTCTCTCCATAGGTGGGTATAAGCGTGAGCTTTTCTAAGGCCTCCTTTATAGACTTTGGAAGAACATCCTCGTAAGGCATGAAAACATTATAAAATTTTTAACCATGCTTATATTTGAGCTTTCTTCCAAGGGTAGGAAGGGCTATAGACTTCCAAAGCTTGATGTGGATAGGATTGACGTAAAAGATTATCTTGGAGAATACCTTAGGGAGGAATTGAACTTCCCTGAGGTTTCTGAGCTTGATGTGGTAAGGCATTACACAAGGCTTTCCCAACTAAACTATGCCATAGATACGACCATGGTACCCCTTGGGTCCTGCACTATGAAGTACAATCCAAGAATCAACGAAGAGCTTGCAAGCCTTGATAGCTTTAAAAATATGCACCCTACCACACCAAAGGAAAAGGCACAAGGCACCTTAAGGTTGATGTATGAATTGAAAGAGCTTTTAAAAGAAATAGGGGGCTTTAAAGAGGTTTCTTTGCAGCCAGCTGCTGGCGCTCATGGTGAGCTTTTGGGCCTTTTGATGATATTGGCATACCATAGGGATAGGGGCAACACTCATAAAAACAAAGTGCTTGTGCCGGATACATCCCATGGTACAAATCCAGCTACCGCAAGCCTTTGTGGCTTTGAGGTAATAACCATAAAAAGCAACGAAAAGGGTGAGCTTGACTGGGAGGATTTCCAAAGGAATTTAAAGGATGATGTGGCCTGCCTTATGATAACAAACCCAAACACCCTTGGCATATTTGAAAGAAATATAAAAAAGATTGCAGAAGCTCTTCATGAAAAGGATGCCTTGCTTTATATGGATGGTGCCAATATGAACGCTCTTGTAGGTGTGGCAAGGCCGGGTGATTGGGGTGTGGATGTGATGCACTTTAACCTTCATAAGACCTTTTCCACTCCCCATGGGGGAGGAGGCCCTGGTGGTGGTGCCATAGGCGTATCAGATAGGCTTGAACCATATCTTCCTGTGCCTCAGGTGGTTTTTGACGGTAAGGAGTATAGGCTTGAATGGGATAGGCCCAAAAGCGTAGGGAAGATACTTGCCTTTTATGGACATGTGGGTGTTATGCTAAGAGCCTTTGCTTATATCCTCTCTTATGGTAGTGAGATTAAAAAGGTGGCCCAGTATGCCGTGCTTAATGCCAATTACCTTAGGCATCTTTTAAAGGGTCTATTGCTTGACCCTTATGAAGGTGTGCCTCGCATGCACGAGTTTGTGCTTTCTGCCCAGAATTTGTTAAAGTATGATATAAAGGCCATAGACCTGGCAAAGGCATTGTTGGAAAAAGGCTTTTATGCTCCCACCATATACTTCCCTCTCACGGTGAGAGAGGCTCTTATGATAGAGCCAACGGAGACGGAAAGCCCACAAACTATTGAAAGTTTTGCCCATGCATTGAAGGAAATAATAAGCCTTGCTCAAGAAAATCCAGAGGCCATAAAAAGTATGCCTACCAAAACACCAGTAAGAAGGATAAAAGAGGCAGAAGCCAACAGAAAGCCTGTGCTTAGAGCCTCATTGGCATAACCACGCAAAGGTATGGGTCTCTTTCCGTATCATCCGACTCTATAACCACGGCACTGTCTGGGTCCACCATCTTTACCCATACCTTATCCACATCAAAGCTATCAAGTGCTTCTATGAGATATTTGCCATTAAAACCTATCTCAACGGCTTCGCCGTCGTAATCCACATCTATCTCATCCCTTCCTTCTCCATACTCCGGGTCGGAGATTTCAAGGATGGCAAGGTGGTTAGAAAAGGTTATCTTTACTGGAAAGGCGGAAGATTCAGCTATGCTGGAGAGCCTTTTTAGGCTTTCAAGGAAGCTTGACCTATCCACAAGGGCTTCGTAGTTAAAGCTTGTGGGAATAACGGCCATATAGTCTGGATATTCTCCTTCCAAAAACCTTACAGAAAGGCTCCAGTCTTCCCCGGTAAGATGTATAAAGGATTCATCCTTTCCACATTGAACACGCCCCAGATAGTCTTTTACCAAGCCTTCTATAACCCGTAGACTCTTCTTTGGTATGAGAAGTTCCATAGGAAAGGAAGAGTTTCTCCAAAAGAGAGCAAGCCTGTGGCCATCGGAGCCTACAAAGTGTGTTTTGCCATCTACCTCATGCACATAAAGCCCCTGAAGGGCATATCGCGTATCTTCCTTTGAGATGGCATATTCTACCTTGTCTATGGCTTTGAGTAGGTCCATGGCTGGGAACTCGGTAGAGGTCTGCGGGCTTGGAAACTCTGGAAAGTCCTCTGGGTCAAGGGTTGTGAGCTTAAAGGTGCTTCTCCCACTTGTCAATACGAGTTTGTCTTCTTTTAGTTCAAGTGTGGCTGTAGCAGAAGGGAGGTTTTTGACTACGCTTGTTAGCTTGTCTGCGTTTACGGCTACAGAACCTTCCTCTTCCACATCTGCGGAGACCTCTAAGGAAAGAAAGTTTTCAAGGTCTGTAGCACGTACTTTTAGCTTGCTGTCTTCTACCACTAAGAGGAAGTTGTTTAGTATGGGTAAGGCGGACTTTTTCTCTGTAGCATTTTTCGCTTTTTGAAGGGCAGACAGAAACTCCTCCCGGTCTATTCTGAGCTTCATGCCTATATTATAAACTAAAAAAGGACAGGTGGGAAAAATTCATCCTTTGTAGGACATGCCTACGTTTTTTCTCATTTATTTTTATAATAAAGCATCTCCAAAGCCTTTTTAAATATCTCCTTGTCTCCCTTGTATTTTAAAAGCCTCTTTGCCTCCTCCAGAGGGAAAAACTTAGCATCCTTTACTTCCCAGGAGGGCCTTGGCTCACCCTCCAAATACTCCATTAGATAAAAAAGCACCTTCTTCTTTATCCTTTCTCCCTCTCTCATATACCAGTATCTTATCTCACCAATAGGTGCAACTATTTTCCCTTTTACCCCCGTCTCCTCAGATACCTCCCTTATGGCTGTCTCTTCTGGGTTTTCTCCAGACTCCACAAGCCCCTTAGGAAAGGTCCAAACGTCCGATGGGTTCTTTATAAGAAGGACCTCCCCATCCTTCAAAAGCACACCACCCGCCGAAAACTCCTCTTTCATGGCACCACCTCCACCTTACCCCTTGATATCACCTTACCTCTCAACATATTCTCATCTCTTTTAATCCTTATTACCTTTCCAACAGTACCTGTATCTACCGCTATAGCCTGAAAGCTTATCTCTATAGTCCCGCTTTTGAAGATGGCTTCCACCACTTCTCCCGCCCTGACAGCCGGCAACTCTCTTAGCAAGGACCTTCTTAACATAGTTCCTTTCACTATCCTTGTGGAAGCAACAAAGTTTTCAAACTCTTCTGGGTTTAGCCTTAGGTCCGATGGAATACTTTTCATAAACCTCTCTTCCACTCTAAAAAGCTCTGGGTTTATAGGTGTGCCTTTCTCTATGTCTTCCTTTGCCACAAAGACCTTGACCTTCCACAGAGCATCTATAAGGGCTTGATGCCTCTCATCCCCAGAGTAGATATAAGCAACCATCCTGCTTTTACTATACTCCATATCAAGCTCAATCTTATCAACCTTTTCTATCTTGCCTGTAATCTTTACCTTGTTGACCTTAACAAGGTCTCCAAACCTTTTATAGACCTCCTCTTCCACAAGCTTTTCTACTTTCCCAAAGCAAAGACTTGCAAGCAAAAAGAGGCTAAGTAGCCACATCCATAGCTTTCATAAGCTCTCTTATTAATGTGGCTGGCTCTACCTCCTTGGGACATACAAGGTTGCACTTATTGCAAGAAAGGCAGTGGTAAAGATTCCCTTCCTTTATGGCCTGAAAGGCTCTTAGGTCCTTCTCTTCTTCCCTTGGGTCTTCATAAAACCTGTAAAGCTTGGCAAAGAAGAGAGGTCCAGCATAATTTTCTTCCAAAACCTGTGGGCAGTAGGCCTGACAGGAAAGGCATAAAATACAGTCTGCAGAGTTTTCTATCCTTTTGCTCACTTCTGGTGGTATGCGTGGGTCCTTGGACTTTTCCTTTATCCAAAGGTGCATATCTTTCATCTTTCTAATGACCTTTTCGTTATCCACCACGAGGTCCCTTATAACCTCAAAGTTCTTAAGGGGTTCTATGGTAATCTCTTCACCGAAAAGCACATAGGGCAATACTTGCTCTTTGCAAGCAAGCTTTGGAAAGCCGTTTACCATAACCGCACAGGTTCCACATATACCAGCCCTGCAAAAGTGCCTAAAGCTCAAGGTGGGGTCTATTTCTTCTTTTATCCTCTGAAGAGCCATAAGAAGGGTCATACCCTCTTCATAGGGCACTTGAAAGCTCTGGTAGTATGGTTTCCCCTTCTCTTCTTGCCTTCTAATTTTCAACCTTAGAACCATGAGTAAATAATGTATGCTATTCTATATGATGGTCAAGCACTTTGAAAGTAGGGATGCCTTTTACAGATTTCTTAAGGAGAAAGTAGGAATATTTTTTAGAGAAGCCTATGATAGGGCTTTTGAAGGTGTTTTTCATGTTATATATCTAAAAGAGGCAAAGCCCGAGACACTTTTCCCTTTGGCAAAACAGGCTTGCCTTCACGCTTTTTATGGAGAAGGTGGCTTTGTTCTTTGTGGTTCTGAGGCAAAGATAAGGGATTTTTGTTCCCTTCTTGTAAAGGAAGATAAGGCCCTTGCCCTTGAAATACTTCAAAAGCTTCAAAACTACCGGAAAAGGTCCTTTAAGATACAGTATAACCAAAAAATATTACCACTGGGCATAAAAACGGCCATAATGGGCGTGCTTAATATAACTCCAGATTCTTTTTCCGATGGAGGGCTGTATTTGAAGCCTTCTGAGGCGGTAAAAAGGGCTGTGCAGATGGCAGAAGAAGGAGCTGATATAATAGATATAGGAGGGGAGTCTACAAGGCCGGGCTCCCAGAGGATAGAGGCCCAAGAGGAACTGGAAAGGGTTTTACCTGTTTTAAAGGAGATAAGAAAAGAGCTTCCAAAGGTTTGGATATCCATAGATACTTATAAGGCTGGAGTGGCAGAGGCCTGCCTTCAAGAGGGTGCGGATATGATAAACGATATTAGCGGTGGAACCTTTGACCTTAATATGTACAATGTGGTGGCCAAATACAACTGTCCTTATGTGATAACACACATTAAGGGTAGACCAGAAACATGGAAGGAGATGCCCATAGTCTATGAAGATGTGATGGAAGAAATCATCCTTTGGTTTGAAGAGAGGTTAAAGGCCCTTGAAGAATCGGGCTATAAAAGTCAAGCCATCCTTGACCCAGGCATAGGCTTTGGGAAGCTCCCGGAACATAATGTGGAGATATTAAAGAGGTTTGATGAGCTACGACTTTTTGGCCTTCCTTTGCTTGTAGGAGTTTCAAGAAAGTCCTTTATAGGCCTTGTTATAGAAGGGCTATTAAAAAAGAAGACAGAGCCAAAAGAGAGGCTATACGGAAGCCTTGGAGCATTGGCTCTGGCTGTGATAAAAGGCGCTCATATAGTAAGGGTTCATGACGTTAAAGAAACTCGTGAGTTTTTGGCTTTGCTTGATACGGTGAGGACCTATGGTGAATTTTGACTTTTTAAAGGTTATATCTTGGAAGGACCTTTTAGATATACTGTCTGTTTCTTTGTTTTTTTATGGCATCTTGTACTTTTTACGTATAACGAGAGGTTTTCAAATATTCAAAGGCCTAAGTCTTTTGGCTATTTTTTGGCTTGTTGCAGAGCTTTTGGGTCTTAGTACACTTTCTTGGGTCTTTGAAAAGCTTTGGACTGTAGGACTTTTTTCCCTTGTGGTTATATTCCAACCTGAAATAAGGAAAGCCTTAAGCAGGCTTGGGCAAAAGACGGGGGTTCCTGTTATAAAGCCCGTAGGAGAGAGGGTAGTGGATAGAGTTGTTAGGGCTTCTTCTTTCCTTTCTGAAAGACAGATAGGGGGTCTTATAGTTATAGAGAGGTCCCAGAGCGTGGATGGTGTTGTGGAAGGTTGCGTTCTAATAGACAGTCTTGTTTCCGTTGAACTATTGATTACTATTTTCAACCCACTATCTCCATTACATGACGGTGCTGTGGTAATAAGAGGGGATAGAGTTGTCTACGCTTCCTGCATTTTACCCCTTTCTAAATCTTCCAAGCTTCCCAAAAAGTACGGCACAAGGCATAGGGCTGCACTTGGCATATCTGAGGAGACTGATGCCCTTTGCGTAGTAGTTTCGGAAGAAACTGGAGAGATCTCCCTTGCCGTTGATGGTAAACTACAAAGAAATCTTGACCCAGAAATGTTGAGAACATTACTTATTAAGGAGTTGAGGATAGAAAATGCTTAAAGATGCTTTGATTAAGGATTGGCAGTATAAGTTATTGGCATTATTCATGGGAACAACGCTTTGGTTTATACACAACTTTGGTGGGAAAGTGCCAATGAATATAGAAAGGTACATTGAAATATTTAACCAAAGGGATGGATATACCTATAAACTTGAAAGGAAAAAAGTAAGACTAAAGCTAAGTGTGATGGAAAGATTTGTTTCAGAAGAAATGATAGAAAACATAACCGTAGGAATAGATGTAAAAGGACTTGAGGAAGGAGAATATCTTCTCAAGGTTTATGTTAAAAATGTCCCAAAATTTATAGTATCCGTAGAAAAAATTGAACCAGATTATGTAAAAGTTAAGGTTATAAAAGCCCCCAACAGGGGGCAGTAAGGTCATCCACAAGAGAAGGAGCTACCGCAACCACAAGAACCTGTTACGTTAGGATTCTTGATGGTAAATCCACCACCCATAAAGTCCATAACGTAGTCAAGCTCTGCATTGTTTACGTAGGGCATGGAAAATTGGTCTATAACTATCTTTAGACCACCAAATTCAAAAACATTGTCTCCTTCTTCTATTGTGTCGTCAAAGCCCATAGCATATTGGAAGCCAGAACAACCTCCTGGAACAACCCTTATCCTTAGTATGGGTTCAGTTATGTTGTTTTCTTGTGCTATCCTAAGCACTTCTTGAACGGCCTTATCTGTTGCAAAAAAGTTAAATCCTACCTTTTGCATAACACTACCTCCTTAAAAAGTTTTGCTAAGTATATGATAGCCCCACTGTAGCCTTTTGCAAGGGGATATTTTATGACAATGCTCATGAAGAGCTTTCTACTTTGTGTATTATCCAATATACCAAACCTAAGGCGAATAACACTACCGATAAAGTTATAAGTTCCATAACCTTTTCTGGAGATAAAGAGATTATTAGAACCTTTCTTATTACCGCTGCCAGTGCCACGCCTACAAAGGCCTTTATGCTAACTGTGCCACCTTTTATGTGTTTTATCTCCTCTGAAAGAAGTTCTGATATGGCATAGAGTATTAGCACAGAACCCAGTATGCTCAAGCCTCCCCTTTCAAGAGGTAGCGTACCAGTCATGACCAGATAAAATTCATATACTATCCATACCATTAGAAAAATACCAACAGTTGCCAAGGTTAGGATCACAAAAGCATCAAATAACCAAGCTACGCCTTTTATGCTCAAAAGCAATACCCGTTGTCTTTTTTCTAAACCTTCCATGGGTATAATATTACCATGCCAATAGATAAAGAGAAGATCAAACAAGCCATAAGGCTCTTTTTGGAAGGCATAGGAGAAGATCCAGATAGAGAAGGTCTTTTGGAAACTCCCGATAGAGTAGCACGTATGTGGGAAGAGTTTGAAAGGCAAAGGGATTTTGACTTTAAGCTCTTTGAGGAGTTTGGGTCTTATAACGAAATGGTGCTTGTAAAAGATGTGAATATATATTCTCTGTGCGAACACCACCTTTTGCCCTTCTTCGGTAAAGCGCATATCGCCTACATACCCGATGGTATAGTATGCGGTCTTTCCAAGCTTGTAAGGACTGTGCGGGCCTTTGCCCTAAGACCTCAGGTGCAAGAGAGGCTTACAAACCAGATTGCAGATTTCCTCATGGAACAGTTAAAACCAAAAGGTGTGGCTGTAGTCTTGGAGATGGAACATCTTTGTATGTCTATGAGGGGAGTTATGTCTCCTGGGCATCTAACGGTTACATCTGCCCTAAGGGGTCTTTTCCTCAGCGACCTCAGGACAAGGGAGGAGTTTCTTAAGCTAATAGGAAAACAAGCATTATGAAGCTCTGTCTTGTGGCTGGTTCTGGAGAACTTCCTAAGGTGTTTTTAAAGAAGGCAAGGGAAAAGGGTTTTGATGTTTTTGTGGTTGGTGTAAAGGGCATAACGGACCTCCCTGCCGATGAATACCTACCCTTGGGAAAGGTGGGAAGGCTTATAAAGACCCTTGAAAAACAAGGCATAGATAAAATAGTTATGCTGGGAAAGTTTGAACATAGCCTGATCTTTTCCCACCTTTTGACCCTTGATGAGGTGGCTCTCAGAATCTTCCAAAAATCCAAGGATAAAAAGCCACAAACTCTTGTAAAAACACTCATAGAAGAGTTGGAATCTATGGGCTTTGAATTCCCAGACCCAAGGCCCTTTTTGGAGGACCTTTTGGCACCAGAGGGTAGGATATCCTCCCTTGAACCTTCTCCTTCTGCCATGGAGGATGGCCTTTGGGGCTTTCCTATAGCCAAGGAGATAGCAAGCCTTGATATTGGGCAGACCATTGTGGTAAAAGATAAGGCTGTGGTAAGCGTGGAAGCCATGGAAGGCACACAAAAGGCCATAGAAAGGGCAGGCCAATTGGCAGGGAAAGGCTGTAGGGTTATTAAAACCGCAAGAAAATCACAGGACTTTAGGATAGATGTGCCTACGGTTGGTCCTAAGACCCTTGAGGCCATAAGGAAGATAAAGGGCGATGCTCTATTTTTGGAAGCTGGAAAGGTTTATATACTGGAAAGGGAAAAACTTCAAAAGCTTGCAGACAGATATGGCATAGCTGTCTATGGACTTTGAAGGAAAAAGTCAATGGCCTCTCTCGGTCTTCCCTCAAAGACCACCCTACCCTCTTTTAGAACAACCACTCTATCGCACTTTAGGAGGTTTGAAAACCTGTGAGCTACGAGGATAAAAGTTTTATCTTTAAAGTGTTCAAAGAGATTGTTTAACACCTCTTCTTCCTTTTTTGCGTCAAGGGCAGAGGTTGCCTCATCAAGTAGTATTATCTCTGGAGACTTTAAAAATACCCTTGCAAGGGCAAGCCTTTGCCTCTCTCCACCAGATAGACTTTTGGGACTTACCTGTTGGTCAAGGCTTTTTACAAAATCGCACCCTGCCAGATGGAGGGCTTTCCAGAGGTCTTCTTCTGGCTTTTCCTTTGCCATAATTAAGTTTTCTCTCACTGTTCCAGGGAATACAAAAGGCTCTTGTGAAAGCAAAAGCATTATCTCCCTTAGGTCCTCTTTTCTTATTTGACTTAGCTCAAGGCCATCAAGTTTTACACTTCCTTGGTAGGGCAAAAGGCCTGCAAGGACCCTCAAAAATGTACTTTTCCCAGACCCAGTATCACCCATAATGCCAAGCTTTTCGCCTCTGTAAATAGTAAGATTTACACCCTTTAGAAGTTTTTCTTCACCAACGCTCACCAGTAGATTTTCAACTTTTATTTCACTTTTAAAACTCTCCAGTCTAAGAATACCTTCCCCTTCTTCTTCAAGGTTTAAAAGCTCCCTTATTCTGTTTATTACCGGCAGTGCAGACCTTAATTCCATAATACCCTTTTGGGTTTCTATAAGTGGGTTTTGTAAAAAGACTAAAGCAGTCAAGTATGAGAGGAAATCTCCAGGCGTAAGGCTACCTTCTGTTATCCTGTAGCTGCCATAAAATATGACCAAAGCTACCACAATATAGCCAAAGGTGTAGTTAAAAACAGAATTAAGAGCGGAGTAAAGCTCCGATTTTAAACTGGACCTAAATAGATTCCTGTTTAGCTGTTCAAATAGTCTTTCAAACATGCCTTGAGCCTTAAAACTTCTTATACTTTCAAAACCAGAAAAGGAGCTAAAGAGTCTATCTGTTATACCAGCATATCCCTCCTGCGTCCTTTTTATGTGTTTTCCTTTTTTGCCCCCAAAGTACTTAATAGCAAAAGCAAGCACAGGCACCAAAAGTGCCAAGTTAAGCGTAAGTATCCAATCTCTGTAGAAAAGCACGCCTAATAAGAATACAGTAGTTAATGGATCTCTAAAGACTTTTATGATGTAAGACCCTATTAGGTTTTTATAAAGGTTCATATCAGAGATAACCCTTGAGGCAAACTCTCCCGGAGAAACACCAAGAAAGGCAGAATAATCTGCTTTTAATAGCTTTTTAAAGGCTTCAAACCGGAGTTTTTTCATTTCAAGCTCTGTGTATAAGGCAGAAAAGAAAGAGACCATAAAGTTGCCCATCTGTGCAAGAAGCACAAAAGCTATAAGGCTTAGTATTACCTTAAAGATTTCTTCTTTTTCTTTAAAAAGAAAGACCTTATCCACCAAGGATTTTATTAGAAGGCTTACTCCCGCAGTCCCAGCAGCCTCAAACAAAGAGCCTATTAGGCTAAGTAGGATGAGATGCCAATAAATTTTTAGGCGTCCAAGAACCCACTTGATATGTTCCATGCAAAAGATTATTTTATTAGATAAACATGGTAAGATGGATAGTAGGCATAATAATAGCCTTTTTATTAATTGACCATGTATGGGTGCATTATGGAAGCCCTATTATAGATAGGTGGAGGGGTGAATATAGGGAAGAATTGAAAAAAGCAACCAATGAAAAGGAAATAGTTCCCATTGAACAAGCATATAGAAAAAGCCTTTTGGATGAGCTTTGGGAAAAGGTAAAAGGATTTATAAAAAGGGATAAGGATACTCAAGGTGAAGGAGGTTAAGTTATGGAGTTTAAATTCAACACCATTGAAGAGGCCCTTGAGGATATAGCCCAGGGTAAGATGGTTATAGTGGTGGATGACCCAGACAGGGAGAATGAAGGCGATTTGGTAATGGCTGCAGAGAAGGTAACACCCGAGGCTATAAACTTTATGGCAAAGTATGGAAGGGGCCTTATATGTCTTACCTTAACTCCCCAAAGGTGTGAAGAGCTTGACCTTTATCCTATGGCCATTAGGAACACGGACCCAAAAGGAACCTACTTTTGCGTTTCCATAGATGCCCATCCAAGGTTTGGCACAACTACCGGTATATCCGCCTTTGATAGAGCTATAACTATAAAACTTGCCATAAGTCCAGAGGCAAAGCCAACGGATTTTATAAGGCCTGGGCATGTTTTCCCTCTAAAGGCAAAGCCTGGTGGTGTTTTGGAGAGGGCTGGGCATACAGAAGCAAGCGTGGACCTGGCAAGGCTTGCAGGCCTTTATCCTGCAGGCGTTATATGCGAGATAATGAAGGATGATGGCACCATGGCAAGGCTTCCTGACCTTATGGAGTTTGCCAAAAAATTCAACCTTAAGATCATCACCATAGCGGACCTAATAAGATACAGGCTAAAAAGAGAAAGGCTTGTGGTAAGAGAGGCAACGGCCAACCTACCAACCAGGTATGGCTTTTTCAAGATACACGCCTATAGGCATGTGCTTACCGGAGAGGAGCAAGTGGCCCTTACCATGGGTGAGTGGAAGGAAGATGAGCCTGTGCTTGTAAGGGTCCATTCTGAGTGCTTAACGGGTGATGTGTTTAAATCCTTGAGATGTGATTGTAGGTCGCAGCTTGAAGCTGCCATGGAAGCAATAGCCCAAGAGGGCAAGGGCGTCCTTGTCTACATAATGGGTCATGAAGGAAGGGGCATAGGCATAGTTAATAAGATAAAAGCCTATCACCTACAAGATATGGGCTACGATACGGTGGAGGCGAATGAAAAGATAGGCTACCCTGCAGACCTTAGGGATTATGGTATAGGGGTTCAAATACTCCTTGACCTTGGAGTAAGAAAGATGAGGCTACTTACCAACAATCCAAGGAAGATAGTGGCCCTTGAGGGCTATGGGCTTGAGGTGGTTGAAAGAGTTCCTTTAAAAATTCCAGCCTGCGAACACAACCAAAGATACTTGGAAGCAAAGAAGACAAAGCTTGGACACTTACTCTAAGGGTAGATGCACACGAAAGGTGCTACCCTTGCCTTCTTCGCTTTCTACTTCTACTTTTCCGCCATGGGATAGGGCTATGTGCTTAACGATAGAAAGCCCCAAGCCTGTGCCACCCATCTCCCTTGACCTTGAAGGGTCCACCCTGTAAAACCTTTCAAATATAAAGGGTAAATGCTCCTTTGGGATGCCTACGCCCGTATCTATGACCTCAACTACGGCAATTCCGTCCTTCTTGTAAGCCCTTACCTCTACTTTACCACCTTCCTTGTTATACTTTATGGCGTTGTCCACAAGGTTTTTAAAAAGTAAGAAAAGCTTATCCCAATCTCCTTTTATCTTAAAACCCTCCTCCACAGAGTTTTTTAGGTCTATTTTTGCCTCCAAAGCCTGTGGTTCAAAAAGGTCAAAGACCTCATCTATAAGCATTCTAAGGTCTATTTCCTCCCTTCTTATTCTTTCTTCACCAGACTCAAGCTTTGTGAGTATAAGTAGGTCCTCCACCAACCTCCTCATATCCTCCACACGCTTTAACGCCTTTTCAAGAAAGGCCTTCTTTTCTTCCCTATCCTCCTCTTCATAGAGGGTTTCCAAAAGGCTTTTGAGGACTGCAATGGGTGTTTTAAGCTCGTGGGATACGTTGGCAACAAACTCCCTCCTTGACCTTTCATACCTTCTAAGGTCTGTAATATCGGAAAAACGAACCACTGTGAGGTCGCTACCTACAAAAGCATAAAGGGAATATTCCCTTTCCTCATGGTCAAAGTTGCATAACTTATCACTTTTTTCTGACAAGGCTTCGGCCAAACAACTGACTACTGTAAGGTTATTTACGCATTCATAGTAGGGCTTGCCTTCAAAATCCCTTTTTAACAGCCCTCTCCTTATAAGGAAATCATTTCCAAAAACCACCCTACCCTCTTTATCTATGAGAAGGTAGCCCTCGCCAACTTGGCTTAAAAATTCCTTAAGAAGGCTCATGGGAGTATATTAAATTTATAAGTCTTTCAATCTTCTCTTCTACTTCCTGTTCTGTGTTTGCCACAAGGTTTATATGTCCCATTTTCCTCCTTGGTTTTTTCTCCTTTCCATACCAGTATAGCTTTGTGCCTTCTATGGATAAAAGGGCGTTAAGGTCCATATCTTCAAGGGAAAGGCCCAGTATATTTACCATGCCGGAGGGAGCCTTTAGCCTTGTTGAACCAAGGGGCATACCGCATATGGCCCTTATAAGGTTTTCAAACTGGGATGTATAACACCCATCAAGGCTATAATGCCCCGTATTGTGAGGCCTTGGTGCAAACTCATTAATTAAAACCTTCCCGTCCCACGTGTAGAAAAACTCCACTGCAAGAAGTCCTACCAAGTTAAGGCTTTCCATAAGAGAAAAAACTATATCCTCTGCCTCTTTTAGTTGAAATTGTCTTGTGGAGTTGTAAAGTAATATGCCGTTTTCGTGATGGTTTATGGTTATAGGATAAAGGCGTGCATTACCCTTTGTATCCCTAACACCTATCAAGGAAAACTCAAAGCTAAAATCTATAAGCCTTTCTATCAAAAAACCTTCTCCAGGGCTATGGTTTTTTATTATGTTTTCCACATCCTCCTTGTAATAAACCCTATACTGCCCTTTGCCATCATAACCAAGCCTTTCCGCCTTTACTACACACGGGAATCCAAAGCTTTGCACCTTTTCCTTGAGGTCCTCCCACTTGGCAACTACAAACTCTGGCGTAGGATACCCTGCCTTTCTATAAAACTCCTTTTCTCTTATCCTGCTTCTTTTTAGCTCAAGCACGTTCAAGGATGGTGTGGTAAGGTCATAAACCTTTTCAAGGATATCTTCTTCTATGTGTTCAAACTCGTAGGTTATGACGTGGCAAGCCTTTATAAAATCTTCTGCCTCTTCTGGCGAAAACCACCTGTCCGCTATCCTACTGGCTGGGGCTTTTGGGTCTGGGTCAAGCACGAAAAATTCAAAGCCGAGCTTTCTGCCCTCCAGTATGGTCATCCAACCCAACTGTCCACCGCCCAGTATTCCTACACGCATAAATTTAAATTATAAGGCTGAGAGGAGGTGAGATATGATTAAGAAAACCTACGCTGGGGATGTATGCGTGGTGAGCTTTTATGTGAAAAAGGAGGGGGCGCAAAAGGTAGAGCTTGTGGGTGAGTGGAACCAATGGAGGCCGGAGGCTATGAAAAGAAAAAAGGATGGCACCTTTTGGATTAGCAAAAGGCTAAAAAAGGGAAAGAGCTACAGGTTTAAGTATCTTATTGATGGAGAATTCTGGGAGAACGAGCTTGAAGCAGACCAGCAAGTGCCAAACCCTTTTGGCACCACGGATAGTTTAATAGTTGTGTAAAAAATAAATTAGACAATTTGCCTTTTTTATAATTATTTGCAACAAGGAGGGGCGAAGGTATCGCCCCCGTGTTTATAAGGCCTCTCAAACTACTTGAGAATATCCCTTTGCACTTCCTCTGCTGTGGGCAACCTTTCTATCCTTTTGACCTTGCTTGAGTAATACATAAGAGGAATAAGCACAAGGGTGAGGGTGGTGGAGCCTATGGTTCCAAATATGAGGGATATGGCAAGACCGTTAAAGATGGGGTCAAAGACTATCACAAAGGCGCCCACAATGACTGCCACGGCGGTCAAAAGTATGGGCCTTGTCCTTATTACACCAGCCTCCACCACGGCCAAGTGTGGTGGCACGCCGTCCTTTATCCTTTCCTCTGCAAAGTCTACAAGGAGTATGGAGTTCCTCACTATTATGCCCGCAAGGGCTATAAAGCCTATCATGGATGTGGCCGTAAAGAAGGCACCCATAAGAAGGTGTCCTGGGATTATACCCACCAAGGTAAGGGGTATGGGTGCCATTATTATACCCGGTATTCTAAAGTCCTTGAACCATCCAAGGATTAACACATACATAACAAAAAGGGCAACTCCAAAGGCAAGGCCAAGGTCCCTAAAGACCTCAAGGGTTATATGCATCTCACCATCCCACTTTACATAAATGCCATCCTCCACAACTGGCAAGGACATCCAAAGCTCCTTCACTTCTCCGTAGGGGTTTGGCAAGCTTTTTACAGCCTTTCTTACATCCAATATGCCGTAGAAGGGCGCCTCTTCCCTTCCCGCCACATCGCCTATCACATAAACAACCCTTCTTAGGTTCTTGTGGTATATGGTGGTTGGAATTGTGTCTTGCCTTATCTCCACAAGCTCGGAAAGAGGCACCGTCTTTCCATCTTTGGTGGGTATTTGAAGCATCTTTAAAACGTCAAGGGTTCTGTATTTTTCGTCAAACCTTATCACTATTGGCGTATGCTCCGTATCTGTATTTTGCATTATGCCAGCCTTGTAGCCACCAAAGAGGGCTTGAAGGGTATAGACCACCTCTTGCTTTGAAAGTCCAGCCATTTTGGCTTTGTCTTCCTTTACCACAAGCCTTAGGAGGGGTGCGGGGTCCTCAAGGTATATGCCCTCATCCGTTATACTTTTGCTCTCCTTAAAGACCTTTAGCACTTCTTTTGCAAAGGCTTGTTGGACTTTTAGGTCTGGGCCATATATTTCTGCCACTATGGGAGAAAGCACTGGTGGACCTGGTGGCACTTCCACCACAGCCACGTACTTGGCTCCATACCTTTGGGCTATTTGATGCACCACAGGCCTTATCCTTTTGGCAAAGTCGTGGGATTGTTCTTTTCTTTCATGCTTTCCTATGAGGTTTACCTGAATATCCGCAAGGTTGGAGGCCTGCCTAAGATAGTAATGTCTTACAAGGCCGTTGAAGTTAAAGGGTGCAGAAGTTCCCACATATACCTGATAGTCTGATACTATGGACTGCCTTGATATGTAATCGCCTATGGCCTTTGCCGCCTCAAGTGTCTTTTCAAGGGGTGTGCCTTCTGGCATGTCTATAACTATCTGAAGCTCGCTCTTGTTATCGTAGGGTAGCATTTTAACCACCACAGCCTTTGTGATCAAAAGACCTACGGATATTCCCATAAGGGCTGTGGTAAATCCATAAAAGGCATACCTTTTGGCCTTGCTGGTAAGGAGTGGCACCATTATGCGTGAGTATATCTTCCAAAAGGTGGTTTCTTTTATGTTTACCTCTTCCTTTTCGTGTCCTTTATCAAAGTCCTTCCTCAAAAAGAGATAACTGGCCCAGGGTGTTATTATAAAGGCCACCAAAAGGGAGAAGAACATGGCCACAGAGGCGTTTATGGGTATGGGTCTCATGTAAGGTCCCATAAGCCCAGAGACAAAGGCCATGGGCATGAGGGCAGCTATAACGGTAAAGGTGGCCAAAATGGTGGGATTACCCACCTCGTCGGTGGCTCTCACAATGGCTTCCCTTGGAGTTTTTGCCAGCTTTAGTTCAAACCACCTGTGAACGTTTTCCACCACCACAATGGCATCATCCACAAGTATACCGATAGCAAAGATAAGGGCAAAGAGGGTCACCCTGTTTAGAGTAAAGCCAAACATATGGCTCAAAAATAGGGCTATGGCAAGAGTTACAGGCACAGCTATGCCTACCACTATGGCCTCTTTTACACCCAGGGCTACTGCTATAAGGAGTATGACAGAAAAGGTGGCTATAAAAAGGTGTTCCAAAAGCTCGTTGGACTTTTCCTTGGCCGTCTCACCGTAGTTCCTTGTTACGGTTATGCTAAGGTCCTTTGGAAGGATTTTTCCCTTTAGATGGTCCACAAGCTGCAGCACTTCATTGGCCACTTCCACTGCGTTGGTGCCCACCCTTTTGGATACGGCTATAGTAACCGCAGGATAAAGCTCACCAGGTTTTACACCTTTAATACCTTTCTCCTCATGCTTGGGTCCAAAGCCCATAAGCACGTAGTCCTTTACTTCAGAAGGCCCATCCACCACAGTGGCCACATCTTTTAGATACACGGGCCTCCCGCCAAACACACCCACCACAATGTTTTCCACATCTTCCTTTGACTTTAAAAATTCGCCAGTCCTTACCACAAACTCCTTTCCACCTTGGACTATCTTACCGCTTACTGTTTGTGCATTGGCGCTTTGAATAAGCTGTGCTATATACAATGGAGATATCCTGTAGGCGCTTAATCTATTTGGGTCAAGGATTATGCGTATTTCCCTTGGCCTTCCACCTACAATAAAAACATCTGCCACGTTTTGCACTTTCTTTATTTCGTTCTCAAGGGCTTCCGCCATACGCCTTAGGTCATAGGAATCATAGTTTTTGCCCCAAAGGGTAAGGGTGAGTATGGGCACATCGTCTATGGACTTGGGCTTTACCAGTGGCGGAAGTATGACGCCTGGTGGCGCCACGTCCATGGCGGACATCATCTTTGTATTAAGGTCCACCAAGGCCTTTACCGGGTTTGTGCCAACATAGAAACGGGCTGTCACTATGGCCATTCCCTCCATGCTGGCCGAGTATATGTATTCAATATCCTTTAGCTCCCATAGCTTTTTCTCAAGGGGTGCCACTACCCTCCTTTCCACCTCCTCTGGCGTTGCTCCAGGGTAGGCGATCATTATATCTATCATTGGAACTATAATCTGTGGCTCTTCCTCCTTTGGAGTTGCCACTATGGCAAAAAGGCCCAAAGCCAAAGATACGAGTATGATTATGGGAGTAAGCTTGGAGTCTATAAAATAGTTGGCAAGTCTTCCAGCAAAGCCATACATTCTTAACCTCCTACCCTACAGCCTTCGCAGGCCTTTTCTATGCCCTGTATAACTATCCTTTCTCCTTCCTTAAGACCAGACAGAACTTCCACCTTATCACCCCTTCTTTCTCCAAGCTTTACAAACCTAAGCTCCAAGGTGTTGTCGGGCTTTACAACCCATACCCCTGTAAAGTCAAACCTCCTAACTATGGCTGATTCTGGCACCAAAAGGGCTTCTACCTTTTCTGGTATAAGAAGGCTTCCGTACATACCACTCCTTAATTCCTTATTTTGTTCAAGCTCAAGCTTTACTCTAAAGGTCTTTGTGGCTGGGTCAAGGGCGGAAGACACTTCTTTCACTTTAGCCCTTAGGTTTTTGCCAAGGCTTGGCACATACACCTCATACTCTTGGCCTACCTTTATCTTCCCAACGAACCTTTCTGGTAGGAATACTTCAAAAAGGTAGGGTGGGGACTCTACCACAAGCAAGGGCTGTCCTGGCACTGCCAAATCTCCCACATCCACCTGTTTGTGTGCCACATAGCCTTCCACTGGTGATACAAGGCTTGCATAGTTTAAATTGCTTGCCACCGCTTGTTTTTGGTTTTGTAAGGCCCTTATGCCAGCTTTTGCCTGTTCTACCTGAGCCTTTGCAGACTCATACTGGGCCTTTATCTGGTCAAACTCCTGCTGTGTTATGGCCCCTTCTTTTAAAAGCCTTGAATACCTTTCAAAGGTTTTGCTTACGGCCTCGTAGTTTGCCATGGCAGACTTGAGAGCTTGCTCGGCCTGAGCTATCTGCTTATTTACCGCAGAAACTTGCGCCTTTATATCCTGCGCATCCACTTCCACAAGAACCTGTCCAGGCCTTACCATCTGCCCCTCTTGCACAAAAACCTTCTTCACCTTCCCCATTATCCTGGTGCTTACCTCTATCCTCTTGTCCGCCACTATCTGCCCAGTGTAGGGAGAGCTTATCTCAGAAACCTTTTCCACAGAGCCTACGGTTAGACCTCCCACGGTGGCCGTCTCTTTCTTTACTTCCCCAGCCCTTTCCCTATGGGAGAAAAAGCCACCAAGCCACAAAATTACCAAAAGCATTGCAAAGGCAAAAGCTACATACTTTATCCAACCTTTCATCTTTTCACCTCCTCTGTTAAGCCTGCACCAAAAAGAAGGTCTGCATAAGCCTTATGGCATGCGTTTATGGCTTGTATCCTTTCAAGCCTTGCCTTATCCAATTCTGTTTGTGCATCCAAAATATCCACCATTCTGGCAAGGCCGTTTTTGTACCTTAACTCAATAACTCTTAAAACTTCCTTGCTTGCCTTAATCCTGTCCTCTGCAGACCTTAGCATATCAAGAGCATTCTTATACTCTGCATAGGCCTTTTCTACATCAAGCAAGGCCATGTCCTTCATAAGCCTTATCCTCTCTTCCAATCCATACCTTCTTTCAAGGTTTGCTTGAGCCTTCCTAAGAGTGGTAAGGCCCGTGTCAAAAGCCCAAGAAAAGCCAATACCAACCATGTAGCCCTTACCATCGGAACCGAAGGGATGGTCCTTTGAGTTAAGGAAGTATTGGCCAAAGGCGTATATGTGTGGAAGGTTATCAGAGAGGGTAAACCTATAGGCCTCTTGCAAGGTCCTTAATCTCTCTTCCATAGCTTTTATATCCCTTCTTTGGAGTGCCTTTTCCTTTAGCCCTTCCACATTTACCTGCGGGCACACCTTTAGGCCTTCCACCTCAAAATCTCCAAGCCTGAGGCCTATAACAACCTCAAGGCCTCTTTTTGCCACGCTGTAATTTCTCTCAGCCTTTTCTAAGTTCTCTTGGGCCTTTGAAAGATAAACTTGAGCCCTCAGCACATCGGACAAAAGCCCCATCCCTACCTTATGCATCTGCTCGGCAAGCCTCAAGTGTTCCTTTGCATCCTCCACAGCTTGTTTGGATACCTCTACGGCTTCCTTTGCCAAGGCCACATCCGCATAGGTATGATAGACCTGCCTTATTACCTCTTCTTCTTTTCTGCTTGCCTCAAGGCTTACAGCCTTGTACTCGTATTCGGCCATCCTTTTGGCGGACTGGATTTTACCACCGAGCCATATAGGCACTTCCAAGCTTAGCTTTGTTTCAAAGTTGTTTATGGAGGATGGATTGTTTAGCTTTGAAGGGTCAAAGTCTTGTAAGGTGATCCTCTCTTGGTTTAGCTTGCTCATAAAGGCGTAGGCTGGCACATCGGTCCTTGTGTAGGTTTCCTCAAGCTTTATCCTTGGGAAAAGGGCGCCTCTGGCAGCCTTTAGCTCAAGCTCTTGAGCCTTCACATCCCTTTGGGAAGCCTTTATTATTGGACTGTTTTTGAGGGCAAGGTCTATGGCCTCTTGTAGGCTAAGCTCCTTGGCAAACAACACAGCAGACCATAAGGCCAATAAGATTATAGCGATCATGGCACAACTCCTTTAACAATATAATTATATTCTAATATTCTTATTCTGGTCAATCCACCATCCCTCCTAACATCATCCTTTAAAAATTATAGTGCTTTACACCATGTGTTCCTAAGGTCGTTTGTCTCATTTATTTTTTACCAAAATTTTCACCTTATATGTATGTTATGATTTTTAAAGCCATGAGGATAGCCTTCTTGAAGCAAGGAGAAGACCTTGGAATAAACAGACATATGCTCGGTTTAGTAGATTACCTTAGGGAGTTGGGAGCTGAGGTAAAAGAATTGGACCTAAGCCAAGGCGATCTGCAAGACAGGGTGCAAGAGCTTTTGGACTTTTCACCCTACTTTACCCTTGATGTAAACGGTAGCTGTGTTATCTTTGGAGAAAGAGAGGGTCAAAGAATTCCCGTCTTTGATGCCTTTGGTTTTGTCCATGTTAGCCTCCTTGCAGATGAGCCTCTTTTCCATTTCCCTATCCTTTTGGACCTAAAAAATGCCAATAACCTCCTTTTAGTTATATCGGACCTAAAATATGCAGACAGTTTAAGGCTTCTTGGGCATGAAAGAGGTACGCTATATATGACGCCCTTTATAGACCCAAAGCAGATGCCAAGCATTCCAGAGGAAAAGGACATAGAGGCCATCTTCCTTGGCCCAGCCATTGACCCCCAAATCTTGGCACAGCAGATGCTACAGAATCTAAGAGAGGACTTTATCCCCTATTTCTTTGAAGTGGGTGAGTTCCTCTTTAGAAACCCAGAGGCCCATATACTTTATGCAAGCGAGTATATTCTTTCCATGTTTAACCCAGGCTTCCAAGAGGAGTTCAACCGATGGAGACAAGAAAACTTCCAAGATTACCTTAAGCTTTTGAACGATATTAGCTTTTATGCCACCGCAAGGAAAAGGTGGTATATTCTTAGCTTCCTTGAAGGGATAAACCTTAAGATATTGGGCGCCTTTGAGGGTGAATTGAAAGAGGGCCATGAGCATATAAGCACGAACGGCTGGAGTGAAGCCTTAGAATTGATAGGCAGGTCCCATATAACCATACTTAGCTATCCTCATACAGTTCCTACTGGTGTAGGCTTTGTTCCTTTAGAGGTGGCATTTATGGGTAGCGCACCCATGGTGGACTTTAGGGCAACCCTTGGAGGTTTCTTCACACCAGAGGAAGAGGTAATAACCTACTTGCCTCTTGACAGAGCGGACATAGAAGAGAAGGTGGTATATTACTTGGAAAACCTTCAGGAAGCAAGGGAAATAGGACAGAGGGCAAGGGAGAAAGTGCTTCAAAGCTATACACCCAAGGATAGGGCAGAGTTTCTATACAAAACTTTCCAAGATATATTGGCCCAAGCACAGTCTCAACAAGATAGCCAAAGTTGATGTTTCCCACCTTTGGAACCTTGGTGAACGCAAGCTTGGTAGTGGCTGGAAGCTTTATAGGCCTTAGGTTTTCTCATCTTTTGCCACAAAGCCTTAGAACTTCCATCATGTGGGGCATTGGCCTCTTTACCTTACTCCTTGGAATAAGGCTTATCTCAGAGAACAAGCCAGAGATGCTTAAGGTTTTCTTCCTTTTGGTAGTTGGGTCCTCTCTTGGCACCCTTTTTAGGCTGGAAGAGAGAATTGAAGGCATATCAAAAGGCTCTTCTGGCTTTACAAGGGGCTTTATATCCGCCTCTTTGCTTTTTACGGTTGGTCCTATGACCCTTGTAGGCTGTATCCTTGAAGGGACAAAGGGTGATAGCACTCTTATCCTCTCAAAGGCCTTTATGGATGGTTTTTCTTCCATAATCCTTTCCTCTTCACTTGGAAGGGGTGTTATCTTTTCCGCTATTTATGTGCTTTTATTTCAAGGTTCTATCACCCTTTTGGCCTACTTTTACGGTGATTTTCTAAAAGGTCAAGCCCTTTCCAACACCCTCTTTATAGGTGGTGGCCTTATGGTGCTTACATCACTTAAAATATTTGGCCTTTTGGAAAACCTTAAGCTATTAAATTTGATGCCTTCCCTTGTGATTGCCCTTTTTATTTAGCCAGAGAGCTTATGTTTATTAGGTCGTTCATCTGGTATATCTTGCTAACTATTGCCGGTGAAAGCCTCTCTTCAAGGGATTGGCCTTCCTCTTCTGTTCTAAGTAGAGGGTAGTTGGTGGTTATTATGGTGCTTTTAAGGTAGTTGTACCTTGTGCTGATTATGTAGGATAGTACTTCCACTCTCCAGTCGGATAGCCTTTCGCTACCAAGGTCATCAAGAACTAAAAGTGGCACATTGATTAGGAAGTTCAATAACTTATTCATTTTATCCGAGCCAGAGTAGCTTTGAAGCTTATAAAAAAGATCCTTTGTATCAAAGAAAAAGCTCCTAACTCTTTTTAGCCTATATATGTTTTTGAGTGTAGCAACCGCAAGATGGGTTTTGCCCAAAGAAGGTGGCCCTACAAGAGTCAAGCCTTTTCCTTCCTTGGGGTCAAAGCTATGCGCATAGTAAAGGCATATCTCAAGGGCTGTCTTTTGGGAAGGAGATATGGGCATGTAGTTTTCAAACTCTGCGTTTATAAACCTTGGTGGGATGTTCAAATACTTTTGAAGGTTTACACCCTCATACCTGCAAGAACAAAGCTCTACCACACCTCCCTTATCTATAAAGCCTGTGCCTTTACATTTGGGACACTCCATAAGGATAAAATATAAGCCATGCCTACCTTTTTGCTGACCAATGACGACGGCTATTTTTCTGAAGGCATAAAAGCCTTACGGGAAGAGCTAAGAAAGCTTGGGAGGGTTATAACTGTTGCTCCAGATAGAAATCTTAGTGGTGTGGGTCATTCTTTAACCTTTACACAGCCCCTTAGGATAAGAAGGGTGGACGAGGACTTTTGGACGGTTATAGGTGGCACGCCAGCAGACTGCGTGCATTTTGGATATTATCTCTTCCTAGATGGTCAAAAGCCAGATCTTGTTTGTTCTGGCATAAACGAAGGGCCAAACCTTGGAGAGGACATTACTTACTCTGGCACCGTCTCTGGAGCTATGGAGGGTAGGATATTAGGCATTCCTTCTATTGCCTTTTCCGCCTTCGGAAGGGAAGATATAAACTTTTCTGAAGTGGCAAAAATTGCCAAAGAGGTAGTTATCAAAGTGCTTGAGAAGGGCATGCCAGAGGATGTTTATCTCAATGTAAACATTCCAAACCTTCCAAAGGAAGAGATAAAGGGCTTTATGGTCACCCGTCAGGGAAGAAGGGCTTACAAGGAAAAGGTTTTGAGGCTTTTGGACCCATCTGGAAGACCACTATATTGGATAACGGCTGAAGAGTTTGGATGGCACCTTGAGGAAGGCACAGACTACTGGGCTGTATACCATGGCTATGTGTCTATAACACCCCTCCAGCTTGACCTCACAAACTACAAATATCTTGAGAGCTTAAAAGAGGTCTTTAAGCCTTGACCACTTTTACCTTTTCAAGGGTTATTATGCCATCCTTTACCATCTTTGAAAGCTCTGGAAGTATCTCTTGTATCTTTTCCTCACAGTCCACTATCTCTACCACCATGGGAAGGTCGGAAGACAGAGCCAGAAGGCCAGCCTTGTGTATAACGGAAGACTTGCCATAGCCAAGTATGCCCCTAAAAACGGTAGCACCAGCAATGCCCTTCTTTTTACAAAACTCTACCATATACCTATATAGTGGCTTGCCCTCATACTTATCATCCTCTCCAAAAAAGACCCTTACAAGCACAGCCTCTTCACACTTCATAGCTTATAAAAGTTTACCAAGACCATAGCCTATGGCAACAAAAACCAAACCAAAAAGATTGCTAAAAAAGAGATAGAGGGCCAGCTTTAGCCATTCGCCGTTTATCATAAGGTAGTAGGCTTCATAAAAGAGGGTAGAATAGGTGGAATATCCGCCAAGAATACCAGTTATAAAAAAGGCTCTAAAGGTGGGAGAAATATCAAGCCTTTCCACAAGGAAAGAAAAGGCAAAGCCTATGATGAATGCAGAGGTGAGGTTTACAAAAAGAGTGCCTACAGGAAACTCCACACCAACCTTCGTTTGTACAAGTTTGGATACCAAAAATCTAAGCACAGAACCAATAGCTCCGCCCAAGGCTATGGCTAAGAATAGGGACAAAGCCGCACCTCCTCAAGGGTGATAAAAAGGTTCCCAAACTTTGAAATAAGCCTCTCCACAGCCGTCATCACCTTTGGTTCCTCATCTATAAACTCAACCACTACAGGCAAACCATAAGACAAAACCTCCAACCCCTCATAATGAAAGCTCTTTGTGGTTCCATAACCCATAACGGACTTAAGTACGGTAGCGCCCTCTACGCCCCACTCCTTTAATAGCTCCAAGACCCTCCTGTAGGCAAGCTTTCCCTCCAGCTTATCATCTTCTCTGAGGTATACACGTGCTAAAAGATAAGCCACAGGAATATTATAGGCAAAATGCCCAGAACACTATATTATGAACTTGTAAAGTGGTTTTGTTCCTTCTGTTGGAAAGAGGTTTTGGAAAAGAACAGAATGTGCCCCTACTATGGGAAGGACTTAGGATATGTTCAAAGCTTAAGCTACGAGGATAAGCTTTTGCTTGGCCTTGACAATCCAATAACTCCAAAAAGGATGTTTGTAATTTAGCTGATAGGAAAAAAGAAAGTAAAGAGGGCTACAGAAAAGTTATACGCCATGCTTTTTGAGGATAGGGATATTTATAAGCTTATGGTTATAGCAAAAGCACTTTACTCTATAGGGTTGGAGGAAGCCGTTGAATGTTTGAAAAAGAAGGCAGGCAATGAGGGCATACTTGGCAGTTTTATAAAAAAGCTCATAAAAGATACGCTAGAAGGTCTTATATTCTTTTATTATGCTACAGGTGGAGCTTGTAAAAGATCAAGAGTTAAGCGGTGAGGATATAAAGGCTCTTCAAGAGGAGATAAGGAGGCTTGCAAAGGAAAAGAATGCGGTCATATTGGCCCATTATTATCAAAGGCCAGAGGTTCAAGATATAGCGGATTTTATAGGAGATTCTTTGGAGCTTTCCAGAAGGGCTTCGCAGACCGATGCGGACATCATAGTCTTTTGCGGTGTGCGGTTTATGTGTGAGACGGCCAAGATAGTAAACCCCACCAAAAAGGTGCTACATCCTAATCCCGAGTCTGGCTGTCCTATGGCCGATATGATAAGGGCTGAGGATGTTTTAAGGCTAAAGGAAAAGCACCCCGATGGGGAGGTGGTGGCCTATGTAAACACCAATGCAGAGGTGAAGGCCGTCTCCGACGTTTGTGTAACCTCTGCCAACGCCATAAAGGTAGTCCAAAAGCTGGAGAGCAAAAAGATCATCTTTATACCAGACCAAGCCCTTGGCAACTGGGTAAAGAAACATGTGCCAGATAAGGAGTTTGTGATCTGGCAGGGCTTTTGCCCCCCTCACTTTGAGTTTACCGCAAGGGAGGTTCTAAAGCTAAAAGAACAATACCCCGATGCCAAGGTGGCCGTGCATCCCGAATGCCACCCCAAGGTGATAGAGATTGCAGACTTTGTAGGCTCTACCTCCCAGATAATAAACTATGCTACCACTTGTGAGGCAAAAAGGGTAATAGTGATAACAGAGGTGGGCCTAAAGTACACTCTTATGAAGAAGAATCCAGATAAGGAGTACATATTCCCAGAGTCTATGAACTACTGCGGAACGGTCTATTGTTGTACCATGAAGGGCATAACATTGCCCAAGGTATATCAAACCTTAAAGGAGGAGATAAACGAGGTGGTATTGCCAGAGGATATAATAGAGAGGGCAAAAAGGCCCATACTTAGAATGCTGGAGCTGTCATGATAGAAAGGAGGAAAACACGCCAGATAAGGGTAGGCTGGGTAAAGATAGGTGGGGATGCGCCCGTTGTGGTGCAGTCTATGACCTCCACAAAAACCCATGAGCTTGAGCCTACCCTTGAACAGATAAAAAGGCTACACAAGGCTGGCTGTGAAATCATAAGGGTGGCCGTGCCTCATGAGGAGGACCTGGAGGCCCTTCCGGAGATAGTGAAAAACTCTCCCATGCCTGTCATTGCAGACATACACTTTGCACCATCCTATGCCTTTAGGTCCATGGAGAAGGGGGTTCATGGTATAAGGATAAACCCAGGAAACATAGGGAAGGAGGAGATAGTAAAAGAAATTGTGGAAGAGGCAAAGATAAAGGGTGTGGCCATAAGGATAGGTGTAAACTCTGGCTCTTTGGAGAAGGACCTTCTTGAAAAGTATGGCTACCCTTGTGGAGAAGCCCTTTTTGAAAGCGCCATAAGATGGTCTGAAAAGTTTGAAAAGTGGGGTTTTTATAACTTTAAAGTGTCTATAAAAGGGTCCGATGTGCTGGAAAACATAAAGGCCAATGAACTCTTTGCAAAGCACACAGATATACCCCTTCACATAGGCATAACGGAAGCGGGCATGGGCACCAAAGGTATAGTAAAATCCTCCGTCGGCATAGGTATACTCCTCTATAAAGGTATAGGAGATACCATAAGGGTCTCTTTGACTGACGACCCAGAGGTGGAGGTAGAGGTGGCTTATGCCATACTCCAATCCCTTGGACTAAGGAGAAAGGGACTTGAGATAATCTCCTGCCCTACCTGTGGGCGTATAGAGGTGGACCTTCCCAAGGTTGTAAAAGAGGTAGAAGAAAAGTTAAAGCATATAAACAAGCCCCTAAAGGTTGCCATAATGGGCTGTGTGGTAAACGCCATAGGGGAGGCCAGAGAGGCAGACCTTGGCCTTGCCTGTGGAAAGGGCTTTGCCTGGCTTTTTAAAGAAGGAAAGCCTATTAAAAAGGTAAGCGAAGAAGAGATGGCGCAAGCCCTAATGGAGGAGGTATTGAAGTATGACGGAGAAGGAAAAGTTTGAAAGGCTTATGCAGAAAGCCCAGCTTGTAGACCCAAACATTCAGATAAACTTTGTAATCCTTGACCTCACACCAAGGTGGATGAAGTGTAGAAGAACAAAAAGGCTTGTGTTTCAGTTTCATAAGCTTGGCCAAGAGGAGGCTTTAACTGCCTGCGGCAAAAGGCTTGAAAAGTATCAGGTGCTTCCAGAAAGGCAAGAGAACTTAGTTATAACACAGGTAAATATGATGCTTGGAGGTCTTGGACTTTTGGTCTTTTTTGACCTATGCCCTCAATGCTTTGGGAATATAAACAGGTGCAATCCTTTGGAAGAGGGGGCCTAAAAGCCCCCAAAAGTTTTTTTACTTTACAGAAAGGACCCACTGAGCCAATTGCTTGGCTTCGGCGTCTGATACGTTTTGAGGTGGCATGGGTACAGAACCCCAAACACCAGAACCACCCTTCTTGATCTTTCCAGCCAAGTAGTCTACGGCATCCTTCTTTCCTGCATACTTCTTAGCCACATCTGCAAAGGCTGGCCCTACCTTCTTTGCCTTAAGGTCGTGGCAAGCCATACAGCCCTTTTGCTTGGCGAGCTGTTCGTTTGCCAAAGACAGCCCAGCAAAGCCTACCATCATTGCAAGTGCTAAGGCTACCTTTTTCATCCTTTCACCTCCTAAGTTTGTTTTATGTATTATAATACAAAAGAATTCTGAAAATAAGATGAAAATTGGGCTCTTTGACTCTGGCGTGGGTGGTCTTACCGTCCTAAAAGCCCTAAGGAGGACCTACCCAGAGGTAGATTTTGTATACCTTGGAGATACGGCAAGGGTGCCTTATGGCAACAAGTCTGCCCAAACGGTCATAAGGTATAGCCTTGAATGCGCTGAGTTTTTGCTCAATGAAGGCATAGACCTCCTTGTGGTGGCCTGCAACACCGCAAGCTCTTATGCCTTGCAAGTGTTAAAGGGAAGCCTACCCATTCCAGTCTTTGGCGTTATAGAGCCTGGAGTAAAGAGGGCCCTTGAAAACACAAAAGGAAAGGTGGGTGTGATAGGCACAAAGGCCACCATCTCAAGCTGTGCTTATAAAAACCTGTTGGAAGCCAAGGGAGTAGAAGTCTACCAAAGGGCTTGTCCCTTGTTTGTTCCCCTCGTGGAAGAGGGCCTTTTGGAAGGTAGCATAGCAGAGGCGGTGGTAGAACACTATCTTAAGGACTTAAAGGAAAAGGGCATAGACACCCTAATTCTTGGTTGCACCCACTACCCCCTTTTGAAGCCCCTTATAGAAAGGTTTATGGGTCCACAGGTAAAAGTTATAGACTCGGCACAGGCCATAGCTCTTGAGATAGAACCCTTTGTAAAAAGGGAAGGCTCTTCAAAGCTTGACCTATACTTTACAGACATCTCCCCAAGCCTTCAAAGCTTAGTAGAGCTTATCCTTGGAGAAGTCAAGGAGCCAAGGCTTGTGTCCCTTCCTTGCAAGGTTTAACTCCTCCAAAAAACTCTCCCTTACTTTTTCAAAAAACTCCTTTACCCTTTTGTCCCTGTAGTCGCCGTAGGTCCAATAGAGTGGCCTAAAGCCACCGTAAACATAAAGGTATTCCATCTCCGCATAAACACCCTCCCCAAGGTATATCCTTCCACCCCTCTTCTTTGAAGAAGCCAGTATAAGGTGGCTCTCATCCACATAGCCCGGGTCTATGTTTAGCCTTCTTCTGCCTTCTGTGGAAAACTCTCTTTCCCTTCTTGTGGCCCAAAGCTTAAAGTTTTTTAGGTCTTCCTTTCTCATCAAGCCCTTTAGGCTAAAGAACCGCTTGTATAGGCCTTCTCCCATCTCCTTCCCGTAATACCTTTGAAGGCCCTCAAAGTAAAAACTCTCTGAGACAAATTCTACCTTTAGCTGTGATATAAAATCTGTCAAAAGTCTTTCATCGGCATAGAGGATGGCAAGGATGGGCTTGGCTAACTCCATCTTATAAGCTCTACAAGCTCCTTTTTTGTCCTTTTCATGGCAGAAGGCCCTTCCAAAAAGAGGCCAAAGGCAAGCAGTATTTTATCATCCACCATATAGCCCCTTCTGTTGTTAAGGAGTATTTTCCTAATTTTACCAACCTCTTCCCTTGCCCTCTCAGTGCTTAGGCTTCTGTAATCTATTACCTTTTCAAGCAATAGGTCATAAAGCTTTTCAGACTCCATGATGTCCAAAAAGCTGGCCGTAGGCTCTCCAATGCCCGGTGGATTTACCTTTGACTCTATTAGCACTTCCTTCAAGAGGTTTGCTCTTATGTGGCCTATACCCTTTATGCCCGCAAGACTACCATACTCCGGCCTTATACCATACTTTACCGCATGGGCTATCCTTATCATCTCCTCCGTAGAAAACCTATAAAAGCCATGCTTGTTTATGTCCATTAGAACCCTAAGGAGGTGCATGGCATCGGTGGAAAGGTAGGAAAACTCCCCCGGTGGGTTTTTTAGGTTGGCATACCTTACAGTGAGGCCCTCCACATAGAACAAAAACTGGTCTGTGTTGTCCTCCCAGCAATCTACCCCGCAGGGCAAAAGCATAGCTTTTATGTATTGAAGGTCCTCCTCAAACCTCTCCTTTTCCTTCAAAAAGAAAAAAAGGCTGTCAAACTTCTTCATATAAAGGAGAGGCCTTATGCAGGTCATCGTATCAAGCTGTAGGCTTTTCCTTAGCACAAAGGATTCAAACCTGGTGGGTGGTATGCCAGACCTCACACAAAAGAGGCCCTTTTGGCTCAAAGTATTTCCCTCAAGGTAGCCATAGCTCCTTAAAAAGCTTTCTACCTTCCTTACCTTTTCCTTGCTTACATGCCTAAAAGAATACGTACTCTCCAAATACTTCTCGGGCCTGTCCCTCTCATAAAGGTGTGCCAAAAGTAAGAAGAAGCTAAGAATATCAAGGCTTTCGCCCTCTTCCATCGTGGCCGTGCTAAAGGGTTTGTTCAAAGCCTGAGATAGGTCCCTTTCTAAGTCCTTCTCTTTGGCACCATAGACCAAGAGGTTTGAATAGCCCACATCCCTTATACCAAACCTTCCAGCCCTTCCCTCCATCTGGAGAATGTCAAGGGTGTCTGGTATGCTCCTTAGCTTCCCCCTGCTTCTGAAAAATCTCGTAAGGATTATAACCCTGTCCGCAGGAAGGTTTACGCCGTAGGCCAAGGTCTGTGTGGCTATAAGGGTTTTAAGCCTTCCATCTCTAAAAGCCTTTTCTATCTCTTCCCTTTCCTCCTTTGGCACATCCGCATTATGAAAGGCTATCTCTGGCTCCCTCTCTTCCTCCACCTCAAAGGGTAGTGTTTGGTTCATTATGCCTATCTTCTCTTTGCTTGCAAGCTCCAAAAGCTTCCAGCCAAGGCTCTTCTTTGGCACAAAGAGTATTACACTTTCTTCCCTGTTTTTTAGGAAAAAAAGGGCGTTCAAAAGCCTGCCGGCCAAAAGATCCTCTCCCTCCAAGCCATGCCTTATGGGCTTGTAATGAACTAAGCTCTCCACGCTCCTGTATAGAGGCACGGGCCTCCAGGCGCTCTCTATTACAAGCTCTGCACCTATCCAGCTTGATAGCTCCTCCACACCGGGCAAGGTGGCAGAGAGGCAAAGCAGGGGCACCCCATCCCTTATGCAAGAGGTGATTATCTCCTCAAGTATCCACCTTTTTAGTATCTGATGGACCTCGTCTATGACTACCGCAGAAAGGCCTTCAAGCCATCTGGCTTTGTTTCTGAGAGAGTAGGCAAGATGTTCGTAGGTGCTAACAACCACCTTGGCCTTGACTTCTTTAAAGCTTTCAAGCACGTTTTCACCAGTCCTTAGCTCCACATTATTGGGATAATACCTTTTAAACTCCAAAAGCTTCTCCTTTGCCAAGGACCTGGTAGGCACCGTATAAACTATCCTCCCTTCAAAGTTTTTCATAAAAAGGTAGGCTATAAGGCTCTTGCCAGAGGAAGTGGGAGAGGCCACCAAGGCATTGCCACCCTTGTAAAACTTATAAAAAACCGTCTGTATGGGGTTTAAAAGAGGGTAGTCTATCCTCTCATCTATGTCCTTGGTCCTTATTAACTCCTCTTCCTTTGTCTTTTTTCCATCGGAATATATTACCTTTCCCTCTGGTGGGTTTAATCTGTAGTAGCTTTCTTTGAGGACATGAATTCTTAAAGCTTTTCCCATATCCTTTCCATTCTTTTTAGCTCTTTATCAAAGATAAAAACAAGATTTGGCATTCTTTTAACCCTTAAGCTTTTCATAAGCTGGGACCTTATGTAGCCTTTGGCATGTTCCAAAGCCTTTTTTGCCTCTTCTTCTTTTCCCTCCTCAAGGGTTGTAAAATACACCTTTGCCACGCTCATATCCTCGGAGAGTTCCAATCCAGTTATCACAAGCCCCTCAAGCCTTGGGTCTTTTATCTCCCTATGTATAAGGCTTGCTATCTCTTCCATCAACTGTTTTGCAAACTTTGCCCTCTTTATATCCATAGAGAATATTATGCTATGGTTCAGTCTTTTTCAAAATATTTGAAGCACTCTTATAATATTAACATCATACGTGGGGTGAGAAATTAATTAGGAAACTGGGATGCCATTATACCTTCTTGCAAAAAATAAATGAGACAAGCAATGTAGAAGCACGGCATGCCGTGCCTCTAATAAAAAATCTACTGGTCTTTGACCCGCCCGATGCTTTAATAATACAGGTAAACAGCCAGCAAAAGAGTATGAAGAATACTGGTTTAGGACTTTTAAAGAATTAGAACAAAAAGTGAAAAATCAAGTATAAGAATTTCTTACCACTTTAACTCACTCCTTTTGGCGTAGGTCTGCGGTTTTGCTTGGAAGAAGTCTGTTTTGGTGTCGTTTATGGTCCTAAACTGGTCTATCCACTTCATAGGGTTGTCTGTAATATCTGGGTATAGAGGCTTATAGCCAATCTGGGTGAGCCTGAGGTTAGAAAGGTATTTTATGTATCGGTCAATTAGATAGTCGTTTAGGCCCAATATCTGGTTTTGGGTTACATACTTGCCCCATTCAATTTCTTTTTCTGTGGCAAACTTGAAAAATTCATAGACCCACTTTTCTATCTCTGGTGTAAAGAGTTCCTTGTTTTCCTCTTTCAAGGTCAAGATTATATTCCTAAACAGCGTCACATGAGTGAGTTCATCCCTGTTTATATACTTTATCTGTTGGACCGTATTTCTCACTTTGCCTTGTCTTCCAAGGGTGTAGAAGAAGGCAAAGCCCGAATAAAAGTATAGGCTTTCTAAGACATAGTTTCCAAAAACAGCCTTTATAAAGTTTTCCTCTGTTGGCTTTCTTATAAACTCATTGTAAAGCTCTGCTATAACCTTGTTCCTTTCCATCAAAACTGGGTCCTGCCTCCAGTAGTTGTATATCTCATCTGCCACTCTTGGGTCCACTACGCTTTCAAGGATAAACTGGTAGGAATAGGAATGAAGTGCTTCTTGAAATTCCTGAGAAGTGAGTGCCATAACAAGCTCTGGAGCTGTGATATATCTTGCAAACTCCTTTAGCATATTAACCTGATAGCTATCCAAGGCTATGAGAAAGCTTAGCACCATCTCATAGGCTCTTCTTTCATACTCGGATAGCTCCTTTTCATACTGCTTGCGGTCCTCGTGCATGGGTATTTCTTCTGGTATCCAGAAGTTGGTAAAGCCCATGGTCTTATAAAGGTCAAAAGCCCACTGGTATTTTACGTTGTTTAGCTCCATTATGTTGGTAGGGTTGCCAAAAACTATTTTCCTTTTTGATGTCTCTCTATCGCCCTCTGGGTTAAAGATAATGGTCCTTTCCATGGCATACCTCCTATGTGGAACAGCTCTCACACTCTTCTATATCTGTCATAGACTTACTCCTTGTATAATATACAGTCTTAAGACCCAATTCCCAAGCAAGTTCATAAAGTCTTGAAAGCTTTGGCCCATCTATCTGCTCTGGGTCTATAAACAAGTTCAAAGATTGGGCTTGGTCTATCCACTTTTGCCTTTCGGCGGCAGCCCTTATTACCCACTCTTGGTCTATATTGTATGCACTTTTATAGTGCCAGAAGTATTTGTCTATCTCGGGTGGCACCTGTGGCAATATGCCAGACATGTTCTCTTCTTTGTAAAACTTGGCAAAGATGGGGTCCACAGATGGAGTAGCACCCACTATTAAAGAAGTGGAGCCAGTTGGCATAACGGCCAAAAGATAGGCGTTTCTCATGCCATATCTTTTAACTTCTTCAGCTAAGGATGTCCAGTCAAAGCCGTTTTTTGATATTCTTTGATTTTCTTCGGCAGTCCTTCCAAAGAATATACCCTTGCTCCAATCGGAACCCTCAAAGAGGGGGTAAGGTCCTCTCTCCTTTGCAAGCTCCACAGAGCCTTTTATGGCATAGTAGGCTATCCTTTCAAAAAGGGCATTTGCAAACTCAAGGTGTTCTTCCGATTCCCACTGAATGCCGTTTTTCACAAGGCAGTAGTGGTAATTACTTACACCTATGCCTATGGCTCTGTATCTTTTGTTGGTGTATTCGGCCTCTTTTATGGCATAGAAGTTCATGTTTATCACATTGTCAAGCACTCTTACAAGCACTGGCACCACCCTTTCCAAGTCTTCTTTTGTATATACCTTTCCAAGATTTATAGAACCAAGATTACACACCACCACATCTCCAGACTTCTTTTTGTGAACTATGGTGCCATCCTCCAATAAGGTATCTTCTATATGCTGTGTGGTGGACATGTTTTGCACTATCTCGTGGCAAAGGTTGGAGCTATACACCATGCCACAGTGTTTGTTGGGGTTTAATCTGTTGGCTGTGTCCCTAAAGAATATATAAGGCTCTCCCGTTTCAAAGATAACTGTAAGAAGCCTTTTCCAAAGCTCAAAGGCTGGCACCTCCTTTTTGGCATAAGGTGGAAGCTCCCTTTCCAGCCTTTCATATACCTTTTCAAACTCTTCTCCGTATAGGTCCTCAAGGTTTTTGCCATCCTTTACATTCTTGCAGTAGTAGGGGTCAAAGAGAGTCCACTTTTGTCTGTTTTTCAGTCTTTTCATAAACAGGTCTGGTATGGATATGGCTGGATGTATATCGTGAGCCTTTTTCCTTTCATCGCCCACATTGGTCTTTACCTCCAGAAAGTCCAACACATCCTTATGCCATATGTCAAGGGTTATGGATGCGGAGCCTTTCCTCATGCCAAGCTGGTCCACATATATCATCACATCGTTTAGTATCTTTACCACTGGCAAAACTCCAGAGCTTGCACCCTTAAACTTCCTAATAGGTGCGCCCGTTGCCCTTATCTTACCAAGGTAGATACCAAGCCCACCCGCAAACTTGGAGATCTGCCCAGCCTTTTGCACGTTGTCAAAGATATCGTAAAGGTCGTCATCCACAGTTAAAACAAAGCAAGAGCTAAGCTGTGTATGGGTTCTTCTTGCGTTCATTAAAGTAGGTGTAGCCAAGGAGATTTCGTGCTTGCTAAGTAGGTCATAAAAGGTTTTAGCCCATTTTAACCTTTCTTCCTTTCTTTCTGGTAGGGCAAGGGTCATGGCTATGAGCATATACATCTCTTGTGGAAGTTCTATTACGTTGCCATCCTCATCCCTTACAAGGTATCTATCCACCAGCACCTTTATCCCAGTGTAGTTGAAAAGAAGGTCCCTATCTGGGTCTATATACCTTGATAGAGTGTTAAACTCCTCTTCTGTGTATCCTTCAAGAAGATAGTCTCCGTATATACCCTTCTCTGCATAGGTCTTTACCAGTTTATAAAAGCTGTCTGGGTTATAAGGCTTGTATTTGCCGTTTAGCTTGTCCTTTACCTTATAGCCTCTGAGGTGTCCCACCTCCTTGTAAAGGTCATACAAAAGCAATCTTGCAGCCACATATTGCCATTGGGGTGTTTGTGGAGAAACCTTCTCTGCCGCAGTCCTTATAAGAAGTTGTTGTATTTCCTTTGTGCTAATACCATCTCTGAACTGTATTTGAGCGTCAAGCTCAAGCTCCATAGGGTCCACATCAATACCTTCGCAGGCAAAGCCTATGGCTATACGGATTTTTGATATATCAAGAGCTTCCTTCTTTCCATTCCTCTTAAGGACATGCATGTTTGCCTCCTCTATTTATTTTGTCGGACCGTGGAACTTTAAAGTTTATTACCATACACAGTCAATTGGCAAGACACCCATCACCCAATAGGACTAAGCCGTATATGCATACGTTCCTTAGTATGGGTTAATCCGTCAAAATTTATCAAGGCTGTTCCAAAAATCCACTTAACCTACCGGTTATGTTAAAATAACAAAGAGATGATAACCATAAGCACTAAGCTTTTATTCTCAAACTATCAAGACAAAGAGAAGGTCTTAAACCTAATGAGAATATGGTCTTCTGCTATGAGATATGCCTACAAAAGACTTTTAGAAAGCATGGATATCAACACTTTAAGAAAGTTAATTCAAAATGTGTTTGGACTAAACGCAAGATATTCACACTCAGCCATTGTTAAAGCACAAGCCTTGATGAAAGTAAGAAAAGAGAAAGGAGAAAGCTTAAAAAAGGTTATATTTGGCGGAAGAGATAATTTTAGAAAATTGCAAAAAAGACATATAAACGGGAAAGACTACCAAAAGTTAAAAATTCAATTCCAAGAGAGGAGAAAAGGCAATCTATACTCCATAGGACAAAAACACTCAAAAGGAAACCAAAACACAAGTATAGAAGTAAAAGAGGATAGGACCTATCTTAGAATAAACACAGGAGAAAGGCAATATGTTTATGCCTTGATAAGTGCGGGGGATAGGATAGAGAAGATTAAAGAGATAGCCTTTTCTGGAAGAGCATATACGGTAGAGCTAAAGCTAAGAGATGGCAATGTGTATGCTTACTTCACCATAGAGGAAGAATATCCACAGATAGAGATAACCAAAGCTTATGGAGTAATAGGCATAGACCTAAACGCCTATCCAAACCACATAGCTTGGACAGAAACGGATGAACGTGGCGGACTTATTTCTTATGGTGAAATACCTATGCCAGAATTGGGAAGTGGCAATAGCAATAAGAGAGACTACTACACATGGATATACGCTCATAAAGTTATAAGCTTAGCCAAAGAGAAAGGAAAGGCTATAGCGGTAGAGAAGTTAAAGATGAAGAAAAACAAAGGAGGGGACTACTCTGGGAGAAAGGTAAGGAGAATACAACACAGCTTTGCTTATAGGAAATTGTTAGAAAGGATAAAACTACTTGCCAAAAGGAATGGCATAGAAGTGATAGAAGTAAATCCAGCTTATACATCTATCATAGGTATGTTAAAGTATGCACCACAATACATGGTAAGCAAGGATGTAGCTTCTGCCTATGTGATAGCAAGGAGAGGATTGGGACTAAAAGAAAAGGTGCCAAAGAATTATATGGAGCTTATAAAAAGGCTAAGCATAAAAGACTTGAAAGAGTTAAAAGAGTATGTGAAAGAGAAGGTAAAGAATGCCTATTTGAAAGCTAAACACATAAAGGAGATAGAGAATTTAATAAAAAGCCTTGGGAGTGAGCCATGGAGGATATCTAAGCCACTGGAAGGAACAAGCTTAGATACCCGATTTAATCCATGGCGAGTTCTCAAGGTAGTGGTGCTAACGGCACTCTCTCCTGAGAGGGTATTAAGGGACCTCTCTGTCCTGAAAGATATTCTCTTTCAGGGCTTGTGGGGAGACCCGAGAAGGGCGCAAGTTCCCGCTTCAGGGGGCGGGGGCGTAGTCTGTGTGAAAACACAGGCTATTTTCGGAATACCCTGAAATTTATCACTCCATTATAAGATGGGCTATAGCCTCAATGTGGTATGTGTTTGGAAAGTTATCTATCATATGAAGTTTAGTTATCTTGTAGCCTCCCTTTACCAGGACTTTTAGGTCCCTGGCAAGGGTGGTGGGTTCGCAGGAGACATAGACCAAGCTTTTGGGTTTGTTCTTTAGTATAAGCTGGGCTTCGCCCTCTGAAAGCCCTGCCCTGGGCGGGTCAAGGAATATAAGGTCTATAATATCTCCAGCGTGTCTCTTAAGGGCAGATAATCCCTTTTCAAGCCCAAAGGTGGCATTGCTTATGGAGTTTATCTTGGCATTATACTCTGCATCCCTTATGGCGGAAGGGTTGCTATCGTATGCCATAAGAAAGTTAGACCTTTGTGCCAAAAATAGGCTAAAAAACCCTATCCCACAGTGTAGCTCCAAAACTCTGTCAAAACTATCCGTAGGCACAGCATATTCTATAAACTTCTCCCAGAGCTTGTAATTGACCTGCACAAAGGAGTCCATACTGACCCTATACCTGTAAGGCCCAACCTTTACAAAGATAAAATCCCTGCCAAGGCTATAGATTTTTCCATCCTTATAAAGCCCAAGGCCTACCACCTTTTTGGGAAGGATGTTCTCCATGAGCTTTCTTAGTTTTTCCTTTGGTATGATTTCCTCCGATATTAACTTAAGAACCAACTCTTCCTCCGTAGGAGAGCATACCACATGTATCTCCCTAAGCCCCTGCATCTTCCTTGCTAACTCTTTAAGGGAAGGTATAAGGTCGTTAATTAGAGGATGTAAGAGAAGGCATTGGTCTATTTCTACAAGGTTGTGGCTTTGGCGTTCATAAAAACCTACGGAGCTATTTTCTACCTTAAGCTGTGCCTTAACCCTATAACCGAACTCTTCAGAGTATAGGGAAGGCCCAAGGCTGTCTATATTTATCTTTCCTATTCTTTCAATAGTCTCCAAAAGCATATTCTCCTTTGCCCTTACCTGGGCCAAGTAGTCCATATGTTGTAGTTGGCATCCACCACACAAACCATAGTATTTACATGGAGCCTCTCTCCTCTCTGGAGAGGCTACCAAAACCCTTTTGGCCCTTCCCAACATGTAATCCTTTTTCTCCTTAAGGATTTCCACATCCACCCTTTCACCCGGAAGGGCATAATCCACCATAAGGCTTTTACCCTCTACGTGAGAAAGACCATACCCACCGTATATTAGCTTTTCTATATGAACGTCGTGTAAAAGCCTCATTTTAGTCTTTGTAGTGCCTCAAAGTCTTCCTCAGACATTACATCTATATACCATCCTGTAAGCTTGTTGGCAAGCTTTACATTAACACCATGCCTTCCTATGGCAAGGGAAAGTTTATCCTTTGGTACTGCCACTTCTGCCCTTTTATTCTTTCTATCAATCTTTATCTTTGATACGGGAGCAGGAGAGAGGCTTCTTTTTATGAGTTCTTCCTCGTCGGGAGTCCATCTTATAACATCTATCTTTTCACCAGACAGCTCCTCCGATATGGGTGCTATCCTTGAACCCTTTACACCAACTATCACACCCACGGGGTCTATCTTAGGGTCTTCAGAGTGGACCAAGACCTTTGCCCTCTCACCCGGCTCTCTTACCACCGCCTTTATAACTATTTCTCCCCTGCTTAACTCTGGCACCTCTTGTTCTATGAGTTTTTTGAGAAACTTAGGGTGAGTCCTTGAAAGGATTATTTCATACTTTCCCCTTTTTATCTTAACTTGAAGTAGCAGAGCCTTTAGCCTCATGCCAGGCTTGTATTCTTCCTTTTTTATCTGTTCCCTTTTTGGCAATATGCCTACCACCTTCCCCAGGTCCACTATCACATCACCCTCTTCTGTTATCTTTCTAACTATCCCAAAGACTATACTCCCTTCCTTTTCCACATACTCAAGATAACCCCTCTCTTCCTCCGCCTTTTCCAATTCCTTTAAAAACTCTTCCTTTGCCGCATACACCGCTATCCTGTTTAGGTCCTCCGTTGATATCTCCAAAGGAGACTTCTCTATCTCACCGTTCTTTTTCCGTAGCACACAGACCTTTATGTGGTCTTCCTCAAGATGGACCTCAAGGTCTTCCTTTATTTTCCTATCCTTCTTTATAGCAATGGCTATGGCGTTTTTCAAAGACCTTTCCACTATCCACTCTGGTAGATTCTTCTCCTTTGCCACCTGTTCTATAAGTTTTTTTAAGCTCTTTACCATCTTTCTGGCTCCAAGTTTGCCTTGGCTATTAAGGATAGAGGAATGTGGTATTCCTTTTCCGTCTCTCTTTCTCTTATGTGAAGTATGTTCTCTTTTATACCTTCTATGTAGCCTTTAAGCTCCCTTTTACCTTCTATGGCCTCCCTCAAAACAAGCCTTACAAGCCTACCTACAAAAAACTCAAAGTGAGATGGCTTTGTAAGCTCTCTGGTAAGTCCGGGAGAAGAGACTTCAAGCAAGTAAGAAACGGGAATAATATCCTCCACATCCAAGAGGGCGCTTACCCTTTTGCTTACCTCCTCACAATCACCTATGGTTATACCACCTTCCTTGTCCAATATTATCCTCAAAACCCACCCCTTTTCTGGCTTAAATTCCACATCAAAAAGCTTGTAGCCCATACTCTTTATTATTGGTTCCACAAGCTCTTTTACCCTTTCCACTATTAATTTTTCTTGCAATTGCATAGTTTTACAATTATAGCACCAGATAGGTTTGAAAAGGAACAATCTTTGCATAAACCTTAGGTATAATATTGCTTAAAAACTTAAGGAGGTTTAATATGGGGAAGATGATAAGCTTCAAAAAGGATGGTATAGAAGTGTCTGGCTACCTTGCAGAACCAGAAATGAAAGGCCCTATGATCATAGTCTTTCATGAGTGGTGGGGGCTTGTGGATCATATAAAGGATGTATGCGACAGGTTAGCCAAGGAAGGCTTTTATGCCTTTGGCATAGACCTATACAGAGGCCAGACTGCCAGCGACCCAGACAGGGCAGGAAAGCTTATGCAAGACCTTTTCCAGAATAGGTTCTCAGAGGCGGAAGCCATGGTTAAGACCTCCATTGAATACTTTAGAGAGCAAGACATGGGTTATGTACCAAGGGTGGGAGAGTTTATGCTTGGTGCCACCGGCTTTTGCTGTGGTGGGACATGCACTTGGTACTTTGGAGCCAAGTTCTCAGAAGACTTTAAGGCTTTGGTGCCTTATTATGGCCTTTACAGCATAGTTCCCATTGACTTTTCAAAGATAAAGGCTCCCGTGCTGGCAATCCATGCAGGCCAAGATGCCTTTATACCCCTTTCGGAAGTGGTAAAGGCCATAGAAGAGTGCAACAAAAATAAGGTTCAAGCTCAGTTTATCATATACTCTGGTGTGGACCACGCCTTCTTCAACGACACAAGGCCAGAGGTATACCACGAAGAGTATGCCAATGATGTATGGGAGAAGACTATAGCCTTCTTTGATAAGCACCTCAAATGAGCTGGAAAGACAGGCTAATACTCCTTGCCGTTTCTGTTGTAGGTGCCATAGCCTTTGGTGTGCTTGCCCTTTCAAGGGGCGAGTCTATTGGAGCCTTCTGGCTTTTGTTGGCCACCTTTTGCATATACTTTATAGGCTACAGGTATTACTCCTACTTTATAGCCTACAGAGTTTTTGAAGTAAACGATAACAACCCCACACCTGCCCACAAGTTTTACAACGGCCTTGACTATGTGCCTACCAATAAGTGGGTAGTTTTTGGCCATCATTTTGCCTCCATATCGGGAGCTGGTCCCTTGGTGGGTCCTGTGCTGGCTGCCCAGATGGGCTATCTACCCGGAACCATTTGGATACTTGTGGGTGTGCTTTTGGCTGGAGCTGTTCAAGATATGGTAGTCCTCACCATATCTATGCGTAAGGGTGGCAAAAGTTTGGGACAGATAGCAAGGGAAGAGCTGGGCAAGGTGGGTGGCTTTATAACCCTTTTGGTAATCTACAGCATATTAATAATACTTCTTGCCGTCCTTGCTCTTGTGGTTGTAAAAGCTTTGGCTAAAAGCCCTTGGGCCACCTTCTCCGTGTTTATGACCATCCCCATAGCCATGCTTATGGGAGTGTATATGTGGCACATAAGGCCTGGAGCTGTTGTATCTGCCTCTGTCTTTGGAGCTGTAGCTCTTATGATAAGCCTATACATTGGAAGGCTTATAGCACACCATCAAGTCCTTGGAAAAGCCTTTACCCTGTCTGAACCAGCTCTTGCCATAGCCCTTATGGTGTATGGATTTTTTGCCTCTGTCTTGCCCGTTTGGCTTCTTTTGGCGCCAAGAGATTATCTTAGCACCTTTTTAAAACTTGGCACCATAGCCCTTATGGCCTTGGGTGTTCTTATAGTAAACCCAGAGATAAAGATGCCAGCTTTTACTCAATATGCCTTCACCGGTATGGGCCCCGTTTGGAAGGGCGACCTCTTTCCCTTCCTCTTTATAACCATAGCCTGCGGCGCCATCTCTGGTTTCCATTCTCTTATATCCTCCGGTACCTCTCCCAAGCTTCTTGACAAAGAAAGCCATGTAAGGCTTGTGGGATACGGTGGCATGCTTGGTGAATCCTTTGTGGCCATAATGGCCCTTATTGCCGCCGTCTCTATGGAGCCAGGTCTTTACTTTGCCATAAACAGCCCAGCATCGGAGATAGGGAAAACGGTGCAGGAGGCCGCCAGTAAAATATCAAGCTGGGGCTTTTATATAACTCCAGAATACCTACAGGAAATAGCCAAAAAGATAGAAGAGCCTACTATCCTATCAAGGGTTGGTGGCGCACCAGCCTTTGCCATAGGTATGGCTCTTGTTTTTTCCAAGATAACAGGTGGAGCCTTGCTTGCCTTTTGGTACCATTTTGCCATACTCTTTGAAGCCGTATTTATTCTAACCACCATAGATGCGGGTACAAGGGTGGGAAGGTATATCCTTCAGGACCTCCTCTCCAACATATGGCCAGTCTTTAAGGACTACAAAAACCTATGGATAAACATACTCACCAGCGGAATAACGGTGTTGGCCTGGGGATACTTTTTGTATGTGGGTGTGATTGACCCTTATGGGGGTATAAAGACCCTTTGGCCCCTCTTTGGCATATCAAACCAGCTTTTGGCTGCCACAGCCCTTGTAGTCTCCACCGTCTACCTTGCAAACAATGGAAAGATAAAATACCTATGGATTACAGGCCTTCCTGCCCTATTTATGATAATCAACACGGGAACGGCAGGACTTGAAAAGATATTCCACCCGGATAAGGCCATAGGCTTTTTGTCCCATGCAAAGTGGTTGGAAGAAGCTCTTCAAAAAGGAAAGCTACCACCAATAGCACCCACACCAGAAATAGCTCAAAGGCTTATATTTAACGATTATATTAATGCCTTTATGGCCATGCTTTACGTTTCTTTGGTGGCTTGTGTGGTGGCCATAGCCCTTTATAGAATAAGGCAAGCCTACAAAAAAGATTTATGATATATTTTATTAAGCCCTTAGGAGAGGTGGCCGAGAGGCCGAAGGCGGCTCCCTGCTAAGGAGTTGTAGGGTTAACAGCCCTACCGCGGGTTCGAATCCCGCCCTCTCCGTATTAAAATAGAAGTTATGAAAAGAGCCATACTTGCCCTTGAAGATGGAAGCTACTTTATAGGCTACTCCTTTGGTGCAGAAGGGGAAACCTCAGGGGAGGTGGTGTTTAACACCTCCATGACAGGCTATCAAGAAATACTAACAGACCCATCCTATAAAGGACAGATACTTGTTATGACCTACACCCAGATAGGAAACTATGGAATAAACTATGAGGATGTAGAATCTGGGAAAGTTCAAGTGAATGGCTTTGTAATAAAGGAGCTGTCGCCCATATATAGCAATTGGAGGGCAAAAAAGGGTTTGCATGAATATCTAAAAGAGAACGGCGTGGTGGGAATATGGGGTATTGATACAAGGGCCCTCGTTAAAAGGATAAGGGAAAAGGGCGCCCTTAGGGGAGTTATATCCACAATAGAAGACGATCCTGTAAAGCTGGTAGAAAAGGCCAGGTCCCTTCCAGATATATCGGAGCTTAACCTGGTAGAAGAGGTGGCAACAAAGGAGGTCTATTATTGGAAAGAAGGAGACTGGGACCTCATAAAAGGCTACATATATAAGGATAATGAAAAGCCCCTTATTATGGTGGTAGATTATGGTGTAAAGAGAAACATTCTAAGGAGATTGACACAAGAAGGTGCAAAGGTTGTGGTGGTGCCGCCTTACAATGTGGAGGAAAGGATAGAAGAGATAAAGCCAGATGCCCTTTTCCTTTCCAACGGGCCAGGAGACCCACAAAGGGTAGTAGAAGGTATAAGGCTTGTGAGGAGGTATATGGAAAAGCTTCCCATAATGGGCATATGCTTGGGACATCAAATAATAGGGCTTGCCCTCGGTGGAAGGACCTATAAGTTAAAGTTTGGCCATCATGGAGGAAACCATCCAGTAAAGGACCTAAGGGATGGCCATATTGAAATAACAGCCCAAAACCACAATTTTGCGGTGGACCCAGATAGTTTAAAAGAAGTGGAAATAACCCATATAAACCTATTGGACAACACCCTTGAAGGCTTTAAGCACAAGCATTTACCTATCTTTTGCGTTCAGTACCACCCAGAAGCTTCTCCAGGGCCTCATGACTCTAAGGGTATATTTAGAGAGTTTGTACAGTTGGCTGTAGCTTATGCAAAACCTTAGAAGTAGTAATGTAAAAATAGCCTTTTTATCTTTCCTTTTGCTTATAGGAGTGGTAATAATAACGGGAAGGTTCTTTTATATACAGCTTATAGGTAGGGAAGGGTATGTGGAGAAGGTGGTTGAAAAGTTTCCAAAGGCTTCCGTGGTTAAACTCTCTACTCCAAGAGGGTCAATAAAGGACAGGAACGGCAACGACCTTGCCATAAGCATACCTACCATATCCATCTATGCCTTTCCACAACTTGTGGAAAACAAGGAAGAGCTTATAAGAAGACTTTCTGCCATCCCAGAGATAAAGGAAAGGGACCTTTTAGAAAAGTTAAACTCTGACAAAAAGTTTGTGTGGTTGGCAAGGCACCTTGATAAGGCTTATGCACCATACATAAAAGGAGCAATAAAAGATACTAACAATGTTAAGGCAGTTGGATTGCAAGAAGAGTACAAAAGGCTATATCCTCATGGAAGCCTTGCGGGAAATCTTTTGGGCTTTGTTGGCATGGATGGGGAAGGGCTTGAAGGTGTGGAATATATGTTCAACAAAGACCTAAAAGGAAAGGAGATAAAGGCCGTTCTTTATCTCGGAAAGCTTGCCATAGGACCAATAACGGAGGATATGGAAACCAAAGAAATAAAACTTACCATAGACCTGGGCGTCCAAACCATACTTGAGGATATAAGGGATAAGATAGTCAAGCAGTGGAACCCAGATAGAGTAGGTATTCTGGTTATTGACACAAAAAGCGGTGAAATACTTGGCTTGGCAAATTACCCTACCTACGACCCAAACAATTATCAAAAGTATAGCCCCTTTCATAGAAGGAACTTTGTGGCTACAGACCTCTTTGAGCCTGGCTCTGTGATGAAGCCCTTCTTTATAGGTCAGGCATTACAAAAGGGCTATGTAAGACCAGGCATGTGGATAGATACGGAAGGGGGTAAGATTGAAGTTTTTGGTAGGTATGTTAAAGATGTAAAGCCTTCGGGAACTCTTACTCTTGAACAGGTGCTTATAAAATCTTCCAACGTAGGGACCATAAAAGTGGCACGCTATCTTTCCAAAAGAGATGTGGAAGAAATTTTGGACAAGATATACATGAAGGATAAGTTTGACGTGCTTCCGGGAGAGGTAAAACCAAAGCTTCCCAACTTTAACTACCCTGCCAACATACTGTATGCAAGCATAGGTCAAGGTATGGCATCCAACCTTCTCAATCTATGCGTAAGCTTTAACGCCCTTGCTACCAATAGGGTAATAAAGCCAAAGATACTTTTGGAAGAAAAGGGCCAAGTGCTAAGAGAAAATATCTTTTCACCACAAGTTTTTAGATGGCTTCAGGAGAACTTAAGAAAGGTGGTGGAAGAAGGAACCGCAAAGATGGCAAGGTCGGACTACTTTAGCATTGCTGGTAAAACAGGCACATCCCAAAAGTTTGACTTTAGCACTGGGAGATACTCAAGGGAGAAGGTGGTAGCCTACTTTATAGGATATTTCCCTGCCACCAATCCACGGTTTGTAGCTGGCATAATGGTGGATAATCCCAGGGGACCAAACCCTTACGGCGGTACCGTTTCGGCACCATACTTTAAAGAGTTGGTGGAAAGAGTGGCCTTCTACTACAGATTAGAACCCGACAAGCTCAGCAAGTAGATTTCTGTATTCGGATGGTAGAATTAGACCCTCCACCTTTGGGATTTCCAATGGCTTAAGGCCAGTTAGCTCCCTTATTATCAAAGGGTTTGTCCTTTCGGATACATCTTTGCCTTCAAAGCCGTTCATAACTATACCCATAGGCTCCACGCCCATGGATTTCATATAATACCAGCTAAGGAAGGTATGGTTTATGGTACCAAGGCCTGCCCTTGCTACAAGAAGAGTCCTCAAGTTCCAATCCTTGGCAAGATTTACATAGTTGTAGTCTTTTTTTATAGGCACGGCCACACCACCAGCTCCTTCCACTATCAAAAGCTCATATTTTTCCAAAAGTCTTTCATAGTGCTTCCGTAGGTCTTCTAAGGAAAAATCCTTACCTTCCTCCAGTATGCCCGCATAGGGAGCAAGTGGCAAAGAAAATCGTACAGGCACCACTTCCTCAAGGCTTTGGCCAGTCAGAGAAGCCAAAAGGGACCCATCCTGTGGTATGTCCTTTACATCCGTCTCCACAGGCTTTAGGTAGCCCACTTTAATACCTTTTTCCCTCAAGGCATACACGAGGTTGTAGCTTATAAAGGTCTTTCCTACACCCGTATCAGTGGCTGTAATAAGTATGGGCCTAAACTTCATGATAATAGTTTAAGAGATAGCTTTGGAACCTTGGTAACCTTTATGCCAAGCTTATCCAGTACATGCAAAAACTCCCTAAACTTATAAACTCTTTTGTCGCACAATATTATGGTTCCACCATCATCCTTTGTCCTCATAAGCCTTCCTATGCCTTGCCTAAACTTTATAAGGGCCTTTCTTTTTTGGTACTCAAAGGGGTTTATTCCTTTTTCCTTCAAGAACCTAATCCTATGGAAGGTTATGGGTTCTTCTGGGCTTTCAAAGGGAAGTTTGGCCATAAGAAGGCCCTTTTTCCCTGGCACATCCACACCAAGCCAAAGGGAATCAAAGCCTGCCAAGGCTTTTATTTTACCCTCCCTTAGGTCCTGCACAAGCTTAGATAGGCCTTCCTCTCCCTGGAAGGCAAGGCCCTCTTCCCTTTCAAAAATGGCCTTTTGTTCTTTATTGGTCAAAAGGACAAGAACCTTATCGTATAGGCTCCTAAGGTATTTGTAGGCATCCTTTAAATACATAGCCCACTCCCTTTCCCTTGGGTCCACGTCATAAACAAGGAAATTTACCTTATGGTATGGAAAAGGATGAGAAAGCTCATAATAATCTCCTTCAATACCCAAAGTAAGCCTTAGGTCTTCTGGGTCTACGGTGGCGGACGTGATAATAACGGCCTTGTAATCACTAAAATCTACGTAATCCTTTGGGAAAACTGGGAAAATACCGATCCAATAGTTAAAAGTTTTTAGCTTCTTACTCCATTTTCTTCCCACAAGATAGCCAAAGTTGGCGCTATCCTCCTTCATTACAAGGTTAAAATTTCTTAACTTTGTTATACTTTTGGATAAAAGCTCATAATATTTTATCCTTTTTATCAAAGATTCCTCCTCTTCTGAAGGCTCTTCGTAGTTAGAGTTCAAAGCCAAATACCTTTCCCAACTTATAATTCCGAGCTTTAAAAGATAGTCCTTAAACCTTAGGCTTACAAACAGCCTGCCTTCCAAAAAGTCTTCCAAATCCTCAAGCACCTTTTCCTTTACTCTTTCGTACAAAGCTTCTATTGGAAAAAGAATTTCCCTTTCAAAGGCCTCTTGGTAGGGTCTTAGACTCTCTAAGGGTAGCTCTTCTTCCTTTTCTTTAAACAGCTTTTCAAAGTTTTCTATAAAAAAGCTTTCCACATCTACGTTGGCCTCTGGCAAAAAGTTCCTTATCCTACCCAAAACCTCCACCCTTAAAGTATATAAAGACAGGCTCGCCGTTAAACTGCTTGTTATATACTTGTCCAGTTCATGGGCCTCATCTATTACCAAAACCCTTTCCTTAGTGTTTTCAAACTCCTTTAGGCTCAAAAGAGCATGATTTACCACCAATATCTGAGCTTGTTTTTCCATCTCCTTTATCCTTCCCCAGTAATAGCATTCCTTTCTGTACTTACACATACTTCTATAATGGCTATCACAATAATCATCATCCACGCATATTTCCAGCCAGACTTCCGCAGGAATGCTTACAAATTCATAATCCCCATCCCATTCTGAGCTTATATAACTCTCCAAGTCCACTTTTTGACTGGAGTAATACCTATCAAGACAAAGATAATTGGATTTACCCTTTAGTATAAGATAGTTAACATCCTTGTTTAAAAGATATTTTGCATAGCTTTTCAAAGTTTCTAAATCCTTTCTTAGCTGTTCTTGTAGCATTTTTGTGCCTGTGGATATGATAGCCTTTTGGTCCTTTTCTATGATGGGTATAAGGTATGCGTAGGTTTTACCTGTGCCTGTAGGTGCTTGCACTATCTTTGTGCCACCAACATCAAAAGCTTCAAGCACTATCTGAAAGAACTCCTCCTGAGCCTTTCTACGTTCTAAACCTCTGTTAATAAGGAACTCATACAAAAGCACTCCATTATTTTAGCTTATAATCTTTTACATGCTTAGTATGACGGGCTTTGGTTCTGGGGTTTATGAAAACGATAGGTGGGCCGTAAGCGTTTTTGTTAAAAGTCTAAACGGCAAAGCTCTTGAAGTATTTATAAAGTCCAACTATAACCTTATGGCCCTTGAGTTTTCTATAAGGAAGATGGTAAGGGAGTTTTTAAGGCGTGGCACTGTAAGCGTTCATGTGGATGTTAGGAGGAAGGATATAATTGAGCCGGTGAACCTTGAAAACCTATTTACCAACATAAACTTTTTTAAGATAATAAGGGAAAAGCTTAACTTAAACGTGAGCGATGATACGGTGCTTCAACTGGCAACGAAGTTTTCAGAGGCCCCAAAGGAAGAAATAGACCCAAGCCTTGAAGAAGCTATCTCCTGCGCTCTTACCGATGCTCTAAAAGAGCTTCTTAATAGAAAAGCGGAGGAAGGAGAGCATATAAGGTTGGATATGGAGGAAAGGCTAAAAAGGATTGAAGGGCTTTTGCAGGAGATATTAAAGCAAAGAGAAGAGATTTATGAAAGGGCAAAGAAGAAAGTGCTTGAAAAGGCCGAAGAACTGGGACTTTCTGAAAACAATGCCCTTGTTTTGAACGAAATAGCCTTGATAATTTCTAAGATGGATGTGGAAGAAGAGATAACCAGGCTTAAGTCCCACCTGAATAAAAGCAGGGAGCTTATGAAGTCCAACGAGGATGTGGGAAGGAAGCTGGAGTTTATATTCCAAGAGATGCATAGAGAGATAACAACCCTTTCCAATAAGCTTCCGGACTTGTCCTCTCTTGCAGTAGAAATAAAAACGGAGATAGACAGGCTAAAGCAACAGGTGGCAAACGTGGAGTAAAATGATATAATATTAATATAGCCAGCGGGCGTAGCTCAGTGGTGGAGCGGCTGCTTGCCATGCAGCAGGTCGCGGGTTCGAGTCCCGTCGCCCGCTCTTAGGCAACGTGGCCGAGTGGTTAGGCGAGGGACTGCAAATCCCTTTTACGGCGGTTCAAATCCGCCCGTTGCCTTTGATTGAAAAATAAACATTATTGGAGGTATGGTATGCCAAATACAAGGCAGGCAGAAAAACGAATGAGAAGGGACGCCAAGAGAAGGCTAAGGAATAGGTATCACCTTTCAAGGATGAGAACTTACATAAAAAAGTTTAGAAAGATGGTAGAGAATAATCAAATAGAAGAGGCAAAAGAGTTTTTACCAAAGGTAATAAGCATCATATACCACACGGCTTCAAAGGGTGTAATACACAAAAGAGAGGCAGCAAGAAGGGCATCAAGACTTAGCAAGCTTCTTAACAAGGCTCTTAAGCAGGTGCAAAACTGAAAGGGCCAAAGGCTCTTTTAAAAGAAGTAAAGAAATCCAATATATAAGTGAGGCCAAAGGTATAGCATAGAAAAGTTCATAGGGATTTGGTTTAATAGCTACTAAGAAAAGGCACATAAGAAGGGTTGAAAGAAAGGCCTTTAGGAGGGAGGGAATGTAGCTATGCGTGTTAAACTCCCTTTCTTTCCAAAAATACAAAAGAAAACCAAAGCCAGCCAAGGATGAACTGGCAGTGCCAAGCACAAGGCCTATCACACCCAGTTTGAACACAAAGGCAAAGATAAAGCCCAAAAAACCTTCCACAATAACCGCAAAAAGGGAAGAAAAAACAGGAGTCCTTGTATCACCCTTTGCAAAGAAAACACTTGAAAGCACCTTTTGTAAGGAAAAGAACAAAAGGCCCAACGAATACACAGAAAGCACGCTACCAGCTATAGAGATGTCCTCTGAAGAAAACCTTCCCCTTCCGTAAAGAAGAGCTATTATCTGGTGTGAAAGAACTATAAGCCCTCCCGTGGCGGGAAGGGCAAGAAGGGTAATAAACCTAAAGGCCAAGGTTATGTTGTTCCTTTTATCCTCACCGTAAGATAGAACGGAAAGCAAAGAGTTTGCCATACCAACCGATAAGGCTCCTAAGGGTAGTTGGAATATCCTGTTGGCGTAGTATAGGTAGGATATGGTGCCAAGGGCAAGGAAGGAGGCAAGAAAGGTATCAATAAAAAAGGAAAGTTGGGCAACGCCAAAGCCCATTATGGCTGGCAGGAGCCTCTTTAAAAGCAGATTAAGGTCCTTATCCCTTTCAAAGGTAGGCTTTGGTATAAGGCCCTTTTTAAGGGCCGAAGGAATATTAAATAGAAGCTGCGCAAGCCCACCCAGTATTACACCGATTATAAGAGCCATATACCCAATCCTTTCTGCCAAAAAAGCCAAACACAAGGCAAAAACCAGGTTAAAAACTGCCTGCGCAAAGGCTGGAACAAAGAAGACCCCCCTTGTGTTAAGAAGGGCCATAAAAAAAGCACTCAAGCCAATAAAAAAGAGATAACTAAAGAGAAACCTCGCCATAAAAACTGTTAGCTCAAAATATCCCATATGTGCTATACCAGGAGCTATAAGTCTTATAATCCAGTCAGAAAAGACAATACCAAGCAGTGTGATAAGAAGGTTAAACAGGGTGTAGTATGTGAATACAGAGTTTAAAAAGGCCTTTTCTGTGCCTTCCTTTATCCTTTTGGCAAAGATGGGAACGAAGGCCGCATTAAAGCCTCCTTCCCCCAAAAGCTCCCTAAAGGTGTTGGGAAGCCTAAAGGCAACAAAAAAAGCATCCGTAATATGAGATACACCAAAATAGTAGGCAATAAGGGCATCCCTTACATAACCAAGAACCCTACTAAAAAGCGTAGCAAAGGAAAAAGAGAGGGAATGCTTTATTAGGCTCATTGTTCCTTTTGGTGCCGGAGGCGGGAGTCGAACCCGCACGCCCTCACGGGCACTGCCCCCTCAAGACAGCGCGTCTGCCAGTTCCGCCACTCCGGCTTACACTTAATATTATATTAACTTTTCAGTTCAAAGTAAAGCCTTCCACCAGAGTATATGTTGTAAAGAAGAAACAAAGAAGATGCCACATGCACCACAGAAGATAGTATAAAGCCTGCCTTTTGATTCAGGAGGAAAGATAACACTACGCATACAACCCAAAGAAGATGTAGATAAAAGTTAAGCCTTATCCTTCCATATGGGATAACCTCGGACATTAAAGGCACCCTTTTTGCAGGCATATTGCTAAGGTGGAACCACACAAGGAAGGGTATGATCCTATACATCATGCCCATGATTATGCTTGAGAAGAAAACAAGGAAGGAGAAAAGGAAGGGCAAGAAGTAGGTATGCATAAAGGGATAGAGTAGGGAGGAGATAATTAAAAAGGCTTGAGACATATACCAAAAGAGTATGCTTGGCTCCATACCCCTCTTTCTTCTTATAAGCCTCCTTATGGTCATGTAGGAGTAGCTTAAAAATAAAACCACTAAAGGCACAGAGAAAGGACCGCCAAAGTAAGAAAGCACAAGCCCAAAAAGAACCATAAGTGGAAAGTTCATAGAAAATCTTTTGTTATAAGCTTCTGCCACAAAGAACATCTCCACCACTTGAAAGGAAACGCTTGCCACCAAAAGGCCTATCCATCCAAAGAGCAAAAGGGTAAGATGAACATAAATAGCCCTTTCCCAAAAAGGCACAAGGTCAAAGTAGGAAAGCGCCTGATAAAGGCCAATGGAAGCACCGAGCAGTAAAAAGCCCAAAGCATACCTAAAGCCCATGGGTGTGGGAATGTGGGCCTTAACTTTGAAAAGATGCCAAAGCATGAGAAGGGATGTATACACTATGCCCAAGTAGGCAAAGATAGCTCCAAGAATAAGGTAATCCCTTTTCAAAAAGCCTACAAACATAAGTGTAGAGCCTAAAAGCAAAAGAATATAAGAGAAAAAAGCCTTTGGCTTTGGGTTTTTTATTACGGCACCAGCTACCACGGGTAGCATCTGAAAAAGGGCGCCAAACATGGTAAATAGGGCAAAGCCTAAGGTGTAAAGGTGGACCAAGGGAGGAAGGTTAAAAGAACCTTTTATAGAAAGGAAAAGCTCAAAAAAGGAAGCAAAAACACCAAAAAGGCAAGCTGTTAGAAAGAAGCCAAAGACTATTATGAAAGGGGGAGCCTGAAGCAAAGAAAGGCCTTGGCTCATAGGCTATCCATTCTATTTACAAGCTCTAAGCTATCAAGGTATTGGTCGCACATGGGGTATAGGATCTGCTCTTCCTTCATGTTGTGCTGTTGGAGAAGTATCATAAGAGTGTCCGCCACGGCAAGAAAGTTTTTCTTATCCCTGCCTTCCAAGGCTGATTTCATCCTTTCCAAAAGTTCTCTTGCCTGTGCATGCTCCACCCTCATAACCTGCGTGGGACCCATGGTGATGCCTGTGGTCCTCTCAAACTCTGGAAAGAGAATATCCTCCTCCTTTTTAAAGTGGGTTAGCACATCTTCCTCAAAGGCTTTAAAGGCTTCTTCTGCCTCTTTCCATCTTTCTGACCTTACAAGCTCCTCAAGCTTGGCATACAAGCTGTCTCCTCTTCTGTGTTCCTCTGTGAGGTAATCTCTTATACTATGCATGTTCCACCTCCTAAGTGTATATATACTTACTTCTTTTCCAAAGATTTGTCAAGTGGAGGGGGAGGAAGCAAAAATTCATATTGTTTGTCTCATTTATTTTTTGCAAAGTAAAGAATTAAGGCCTACAGTCGGCACTCACAAAGGGGACCTGCTAAAGGCTTAATTTTTGCTATACTTTAAATGATATGAAGCCCGTTCTTTTACTTTCAGAAACCCACAGAGTAAAAAGGCTTTTGAGAAACTTAAAGTTAAACACAGTCTGCGAAGAATCCCGATGTCCCAATATAGGAGAGTGCTTTGGCTCCGGCACTGCCACCTTTATGATACTGGGGGATACTTGCACCCGTGCCTGCACCTTTTGCAACCTAAAAAGGGGTAAATCAACAGCTCCAAACCCAGAAGAGCCATACCTTCTTCTTCAGGCGGTTAAAAGCCTCGGGCTAAGCTATGTGGTTATCACCTCTCCCACAAGGGATGACCTGCCGGATGGAGGTGCTGGGCATTTCTATAGGTGTGTAAAGGTGCTAAAGGAGGCCATTCCACATATTAAAGTGGAGGTGTTGATACCAGACTTTAAGGGAAATAGGAAGGCTCTGGAGCTTGTGCTTTCCTCCAAGCCCAATGTGCTTGCTCACAATGTAGAAACCGTTCCAAGGCTTTATGAAAAGGTTAGGACAGGCTCAAAGTATGAGAGGAGCCTTGAAATATTAAAAGCCTCAAAGCGTATAAACCCACACATTCCTACAAAATCCGCCTTAATACTTGGCTTTGGAGAAGAATGGGAAGAGGTAGTGGATGTTTTAAAGGACCTCAGAAAAGTAGATTGTGATTTTATCACCATAGGGCAATACTATCAGCCTTCAAAGGACCACCATCCAGTAGTCAAATACTACACAGAAGAGGAGTTTAAAGAGCTTGAAAAGATTGCCTATTCTCTTGGTTTTAAAAGGGCAAAGGCAGGAGCCCATATAAGAAGCTCCTACAAGGCCTGGGAACTCTTGTAAATTATTCTCCTTTTGCTTCCTTCAAGGCACGCTTTATATCCTGGTCTGCCTTCTTAAAGATTTCTGCGTTTTCTTTGCTGAGATGTTTTCCGTAGGTCTTTAGTAGGAAGGGGATGTTTATATAGCCAGTTGCTACCTTCCCTTCCTTTTCATAAAGGTATATCCTACAGGGGGCAAGGGTACCAAACTGGGGTATGTCCTTTAGTATGGCCTCTCCGTAAGTGAGGTTGCAAGCCAAAAAGATGGAGAGCTTTGGACTTTCTTGCCTTATATCCATAACATCAAGTATGTTCATGTTTACGCCGTCAAGTGAAGTTTTATAAAGAGTCTTGAAGGTGTCAAAGTCCAAGCCTTCTATTGTTTCTTCATGCACAAGGCTATCCTTTATGGGTGGAGCCTTTGGTAGGCGTGGTTTGTTGGTGCTTGCCTTTGCAAGGGCTAAATGTAATTTCCTATAAACTTCGTCTACAGCCTTCCTTTCGGAGGGTGTAAGCCTGTCCTTATACTTTGAAAGGAATACTCCATGGTTTATAACCGTTGCCTTGACCTTGCCCTTGTCCTCATAAACGGCCACACTGCAAGGTGCTATGTTGGTAAGGGCTGGAGCTTTGAGTAGTATGCTATCCATACCTTCAAACTTGCATCCAAAGATAACGTAGTAGTTCCTAAAGTCCTTGTTTCCTCTTGCCCTTATGGCATCCGATATGGTAAGCGTCCTTATAACCCCCAAACCTTGGCCTTCCATACTCTTTTTAACAGACTCCACTGCTGTCTTAAAGTCCTTTTCCTTTAGGTCATAGGTTATATACATGACCCTCATGGGGTCCATGGCAAAAGCAAAAAGGGGGAGGAGGAGCAAAACAAGCCTTAACATCTTTTACCTCCAGTAGCAGTCTGTATTATAAGGATGGTCAAGCACCTTAACGTTTGGCTTTCTTTCCACTTCCACATCCTTTTTCTTCCTTATATAGTCTATCACAATTTCCCTTATGTTCTTCTTTTCTGGCTCCACTCCCATAGGTGGTGGTCCGCCGTAAACCGCAACCACATACTCTTTGTTGGGGTCCAAAGGCTTGCCCTTTATCCTAACGTTTCTTATCCTCTCTCCTTGCTTTGCGTTTATCTTCAGTTCATACTCCACACCGTAGAGCCTTGACATATCGCCGCCCTGTTGGTATAGTGGGTTTGGATTAAACACGTTGTCCGCCACATCCTCCCATAGGGCCAAAAGGTCCTTCCCTTTCCTCTTCATGATAAATACCTGTGGATAGGTTATGCCAAGCACATCGTAAACATGTTCCACGGTTATCTTTTGACCGGGTAGCACGGTTGTGCCCCATCTATATCCGGGAGAAGTGGCCACATCCAAAGACATTACCGCATCTACACCATGGTAGTAGTCTGCAAGGGCTTCGCCGATGAGCCTATCCCAAGTGCTATAAACTGTATCCCTCTTGTAAAGGAGCGTTCTGGCAGTGCCAATAACCGTGTTAAACTCCTTTTCGTAAGGTTCATACCACTTTTTGACAAGATCTTTGGCTCCCTTGTCTTCTGGGACCACCTCAGAAAGCACTGGTATAAGCTTAAACCTATAACCTTGAAGCTTACCATTTTTGACCTCAAGGTCCATCCTTCCCACAAACTTGCCGTGAGAACCGGGAGAAACTATTAGCGTATCTCCCACCTTAACGGGTGTGGGTGTTATATCGTGTGTGTGGCCAGAGATGACTATATCTATTCCTTTTACCATCTTCATAAGGGCTATGTCTAATGGTAATCCATCGTGGGAAAGTAGTATGACAAGGTCTACCTTGTGTTTTTCCCTTAGCTCATTGACATACTTTTGAAGCTCTTCTGGCCTCACACCGAAGGTCCACCCTTCCGTGTACACCCTTGGATTTGCCACTGGTGTAAAGGGGAAGGAGCTACCTATTATGCCTACCCTTACTCCTCCCTTCTCCACCACATCGTAAGGCGGAAATACCAAGTCTCCAAAGGGCTCCTCTGTAATGTTATATGAGATAAACTTTGCTTTTAACTTGTTTTTGACTATGTCCAAGAACTTTTCCTTTCCAACTGTAAAGTCCCAGTGGCCTACCATATACTCATATCCCACATAGTTGAGCCAATCTACTATCGCCAAGCCATCGGTCTTTACTGCTATGCCGGAAGTTACCCAAGTATCCCCACCGTCAAGCACCAAACATCTATCTTTGCCTCTTTCATTCACTATGGTTTTTATTATGGTGGCCATCTGTGGAGCGCCGCCGGTCATACCATAGAGCTTTGCCAGTTTTATAAAGCTCACGCAAGAACCCATATAAGCTTCCACCGTTCCCGGCTTTATGTTGTAGTACTTGAGGAAGTCCATACCAGCCAAGTAGCCCGGCGTGCCTTTCAAAGCTTCAGGAGCCAAAAGGTTCATAGGTTCTGCAAAGTACATGGGCTTTAGGTGGCCGTGGATATCGGAAGTGAATATAAGAGTAAGGTTTCCATAAGGCTTAAACTCCATAAGCTTTTCAAAGCTTACAGGCTTTTTGGCAAAGGCTTGGGGAATAAAAGGCAGTGTGGATATTCCAATAGCGGAGTATGTTAAAAACTCTCTTCTACTTATAGCCATCTTAAAAACCTCCTTAGATTGTAAAAGGGGGCCTACGCCCCCACAGAATCACTTGTTTACTGGAGATTCTGGGTGTAAGAGATAGGCCACTATGTTTGCTATATCTTCTGGAGAAAGGCTTCCATGATAGCCAAACCTTGGCATGGGAGAGCAAGGGAAGGCAGACCAAGAGTTATACACTATGTTGTAAACACTCTTTATCTTTTCCACCGTTTCTGGAGAATTTAGGTTCTCCTTTGTAATGTTCCATCTCTTTCCGTATTGGTAGAGGTTTGGTCCCATTGTACCACCGGGAACGCCCTTCTCTATAAGGTGGCATGCATAACAGTTTCCACCTTTATCGGTAGGCTTATCGGAAAAGCCATAGCTTGCATACCTTCCTCCCCTTGGAGAATCTACAAGCTTTTTACCTTCCTTCCAATCTCCCATATAGATGCCCCATTGGGGGTATTTTATCTCTGCCTGGCTTAGCTGGATCACCTTTTGGACGGCGCTTGCTGGCATCTCCTCCCTGCTGGGATACTGAGAGCATATCCTTTGAGCTTCATCCTGCTTTATCTTCCACGCAAACCTTGGGTCCGAAGAAAGGCCAGACTTTAAAACTTGCATCACTTCTTCTTGCTTTACAGCTTGTTCCTTCTTAGGCTGTACCTTTTTCTGCTGTGCTTGGACCACACCAGCCACAAGAACAAAAAGCCCGGTTAATATTAATCCCTTCTTCATGTTTATCACCTCCCTATACCTGGTGCCTTTATCTCTGTGCCATTAGCCAAGCCATACATGTATGTAGAAAGGGCCACTCCAAGGTCTGAATGTGGTATAAACTCTGGCCATCTCATCTGCCTTATACACTCTGCGTATCTGTAATGCATACTCATAGGCATACCCCACCTGACCAAGTATTTGGGGAAAATGGAAACAGCACCACCAACCTCACCAGGTCTGTCTGCACTCCAAAGCCTTGTAGCCCTTATTCTCACCTCTTTCTTTCCTGCATGACAAGTGGCGCAGTTAAAGTCCCAAGGTCCAAGCCTTGTGTAGTATACTTGCTTGCCCATTTCAAACATCTTTTTCACATGCGGGTCCTTTAGGTTTACGTTTATCTTGTGGCCGTTGGACTCCATGGTAAGGTACATGATTATGCCATCGTACTCGCTCATACAGTTTCCGCTTTTGCCCCAACATTGACGGACAAACTTAAGCACTTGGTCTTGGGTCATGCCCGCATATTTTTGAAGGCACCAACCTACCCTTGTCTCAAGGTCCATCACCTTGCCCGCATCTGCAAAATACCTTGGAAGCTGTGCTGCCGCACCCTTAAAGACACCGGGACCCAATCCCAAGTCGCACTTGTCAAGGTGGTATTTCTTTATGGCTTCTTTGCCAACCTCATACCATATCTCTCCAGGGTTTACGCCCTCAGCCAGCATTTTATTGAACTCTTGAACCAATCTCATTTCCTCTTCTGGAGATATCTCACCTTCTACTTGTGCAAAGGCCTTTGTGGACAATAGACCACCGGCTATAGCACCGGCAGTAAAAACTCCTAACAAAAGTTTTCTCTTCATGGTCTGTCCTCCCTTAGGACACCTTTATCTCTGCTGTCTTTTCCCATTTGCCACCCTTGTTGTCTTCGTAGACTATCTTAACAACTCCGCTTTCCTCCACCTTTAGAGTAAGTGCCATAAAAGGGTTGGCACTCACACCAGCTCCCATATTTATGGTGCTTACAAGCTTGTCGTTAAAGAAAAGGTCCAGTTTGGTAAGGTGATAAGCTGGTACTTCTTGACCAGTTTGAGGGTCTTTTCTGGCTGGAGACATGGGGTGTGTTATAACCATCTGGACCTTAACTATTTCTCCCTTCTTTGCCTCTTTTGGCACACGCAGTATACCAGTTCCTACAGCCATCTTTTTACCTCCTTTATAAGATTTTCTTTGTTATTATCCACATCCACCGGCTGTTACTTTTACTTCCTTCATGGCCATCACGTAAGAGCCATCCTTTAATTTGAGTATGGCCCTAACGTTGGAAGTCTCACCCATCTTTATCCTTGTGGAAAAGTATACCTGACCGTTCATTGGAGAAAGGCTAACATCAGCTATCCATGGGCTTGGGTTTTTGTCCACAAAGATGTAAAGCTTTTCCACCTTATCCACCGGTATGGTGGATTCAACGGTTATGGGCACATTGGCACCAGATTCTGCTATGGTGGGAGCTGTGAGCTTGATGTCCGCAGATTCTTTGATTTGTAGCAGTTGGACTCCAAGCCTCTTCTGGATTTCTTCCTCTAGCTTGGTGGCGCCAAAGGCTGGCCTAAGGGCTGGAGCTATACTTAGACCTACAAAGGCCACGGCAGACAGGGCTAAAAACCTCCTTCTGTCCATATCTATACCTCCTTAAAGAAATTTTCAACAGGTTTTTAGGTTTGCCTTTCTACATATATTGTTTATGTAGTTTAGGATCTCCCCCCGTGGCCTACTGCCAAAGATGGCACCTAAGGCTTTATCTTGTTTTGGGTCATAAAAAACTATGGTTGGTACGCCAGGAACACCAAACTTCCTTGCCCATTTACTTCCATCATCGGAAGATATATTAAGGCTAATTACTACAAAGTTATTCAACTTCTTTTGCACATCTTCCTGGTTTAAAACAAACTCCTCCATCTGTGCACAATAGGGACAATGGCTACCATAGAAATAGAAAGCTACAGGCCTGTTTTCCTTTTTGGCTATTTCCAAGCCTTCCTTCACATTATTAAACCATCCAGCTACCGCTAAAGAAAGCCCCACAAGTATTATAAGGACCAACTTCATGCTGGGTATTATAATACACTCTTGAGAAAAGTTTTCAATAACAAAATCTTATAATGCCATAAGACCTAGTGATTTCAGAATATTAGAATTCCTAATTATCCTCAAGGGACCTTCTCCTATGGCTTGCCTTGAAAAGGTAAGCTTCCAACTTTGTAGGGTTTCTCTCCAATATTAAGGCTTTTAATTCTTTCATAGCATCTTCAAAAGCCTCCATGGCCTTTATTAACTCTTCCTTATTTTCAAGGAATATATCCCTCCACATAATGGGGTCTGAGGCAGCTATGCGTGTAAAGTCCTTAAAGCCTCCACCGGGATATTTAAAAAGGTTTACTTCTTTACTGAGCCTTTCAATGGTCTCCATTAGGGCAAAGGCTACCGCATGGGGAAGGTGAGAGACTGCACCAAAGACAAAGTCATGAAGGTATGGGTCCATCTCTTCCACAATAGAGCCAAGGCCCTCCCAAAGCCTTTTTATCTTTTCTTTTGCCATGGGGTCTGTGTTTGGTGTGGGTGTGACTATAAACCTTTTACCTTTAAAAAGGTCCCTTAGGGCGTTTTCAACGCCTGCCTTTTCTGTGCCAGCGATAGGATGGCCTCCCACAAACCTGCTTCCCAAAAGCTCCTCCATCCTATAGACCAGTTTGCCTTTAACAGATCCAAGGTCTGAGACTATGCACTGTGGGCTTATAAGTTCTTTTAAGGATAGGGCTATGCTCTCAAAGGCACGCACGGGCGTGGCAAGCATAACCAGGTCTGGGTTAAATTTTCTGATGTCTTCTATGGAAAGGCTTCCCTCATCTATCACTCCAAGCTCTATCGCCTTATCTACGGATTCTTTTTTTATATCAAGGCCAAAGATTTTACAGTTAAAGGCCTCCTTACATGCAAGGGCAAAAGACCCGCCCATAAAGCCCACGCCTATTACCACAATCCTTTCAAACATCCTGGTATACCACCCTTCCTTCAAAGATGGTGTATATGACCTTACCTTTCAGTGGTTTATTCCAAAGGGGTGTGTTCCTTGACTTGGAAAAGCTTGTTTCTTCACCAAGGACCCATTCCTTTTCTGGGTCAAAAAGCACAAGGTTTGCCCTCGCACCCACCTTTATACTTCCACAACCTTCTAAACCTAAGATTTTGGCGGGATTACAAGACATAAGCTCCACCATCTTTGAAAGGCTAATATAACCCTCCCTCACAAGCTGGAGCATCATAGGAAGGGCTGTTTGTAGGCCTATCATGCCCGGCATGGCCCTTTCAAAAGACCCCTTTTCCCATGATGCGTGTGGTGCATGGTCTGTAGCTATGCAGTCTATGGTTCCATCCTTTAAAGCCTCAAGAAGGGCCTTTCTTTGGTTTTCTCCCCTCAAGGGTGGGTTTACCTTAGCCTTGGCATAAGAAGTTAAAAGTTCAAGCTCGTTGAAAAGAAGATGGTATGGGTTTACCTCACAGCTTACCTTTGCTCCTTTATCCTTGAAAAACCTAATAATGTCCAAGCTTAGACTACTGCTAACATGTTGAATGTGTATATGGCCTCCCGTATGGTAAGCCAACACACAATCCCTTGCCACCAGCACATCCTCCGCACTGGCAGGTCTTGAAGCAAGTCCCAAAAGGGAGCTTACATACCCATCGTTTATATGCCCGTAGGCGATCCTATCATCCTCACAGTGGTTCATCACAAGGCTTCCAAGTTGTGCCGTAAGCCTTAGGGCCTTTTCCATAAGGCTTGAGTCCATAAGGGGGGAACCATCATCGGTAAAAGCCACACAACCAGCCTTTTTAAGGGCATAAAAGTCCACAAGCTCTTTGCCTTTCCTTCCTTTTGTCAAGGTGCCTGCAGGCAAGACCTTACATAGCCCTATATCCTCCGCCTTTCTAACTATGTATTGTGCCACTTCGGGAGAGTCTATGGGTGGGTTTGTGTTTGGCATACATACAAGGGTGGTAAAACCGCCCGCCACCGCACTTTTCATACCGCTTTCAAGGTCTTCCTTATACTCCTGCCCTGGGTCCCTCAAATGCACATGTATATCCACAAAGGAAGGACAAGCTATTAACCCATTGGCTTGTATTACCTGAGCCTCAGGCTCAAAAAGGTCTTCGCCTATATCCTTTATGCGTCCCTTTTCTATTGAAATGTCCTTAATGCCGTCAAGGCCTTGGGATGGGTCAATTACCCTTGCCCTTTTTATCAAAATCTTGGACATCACATAGATTATAAACCACTTCCCTTAAGGCTTTGTATGGGTTTTTCTCCTCCGTTTCCCACACAAAAACACTCCCCTGGGTCAAAATGCCCTTGGCGCTGGAAGAAAAGGGATGATGGCCACATACTACCACAAGAAGGCCCTTATTCTTTATTAACTCCGATAGGGCTTCTTCTCCTTTTGGAAGATTTGAAAGCCTTTCTGGAGAAGGTCCAAAGACCAATAGCTCCTTAGCCTTTTCAAAGTTTGGACTAACCTCACCCCTCTCATCTACAAGCACACCCACCTTAAGGCCAACACCATCCACAGGTTCATAGTGTATAAATACCATATCAAGCTCTTTTATCTCTTCTTTTAACCTTTCCTCTATTTTATCCACCGTTTGATGTATCTTTATAAAATCCCTTCCTTCAAGCACCAAAATAATGTCTGCAAAGAGCCTTCCTCCAGAGCTTCTCACAAACAAACTCTTTATCTCCTTTACCTCTGGAAAGGATAAAAGGACCTCCCTTATTCTGTCCAAAGTTTTTTCATCCGCCGATATGTCCAAAAGCACGGAAACCTCCCTCCAAAGTATGCCGAAGGCCGTATAACCTATAAGCATGGCCACCCCAAAAGCAAAATACCTATCCAGTTGATAACCCATATAGGCGCTCAAAAGGCTAAGAAGGACCAAGGAAGACCCAAAGGCATCGGTAAGTGTGTGGTAAGAGTCTGCCACAAGGGTGGGAGAGTTTAGCCTTTTGCCAGCCCTCCTTTCAAGGATGGAAAGGGTAAGGGAACTAACCAAGGAGAATAGCACAACCCCAAGACCAAAGCCCAAATACTCTTCCTTAATAACCACCTCCTTCCCCATTGCCCTTTTGCCTATCTCGTAGGCTGTCAAAAGAAGGAAGAAGGCTATTATTATGGAGCCAAGGTTTTCAAGCCTATAGAGGCCGTAAGGGAATCTTTGAACCTTTTTGTCGGATAGCTTTATGGTAATAAAGGCTATTACAGAGGCAAAGGAATCGGAAAGGGAATGAACAGCCTCGCCTATCATGGAAAGGCTTCCTGTAAGCACGCCTGCAACAAATTTTAGTAGAGATTGTATTAGGTTAAGGCTAAGGGATATAAGGGCCCAATGGTGCTTTTTCATCGGTTAAAGGGTGTTTTGCAACCTTGGTAGCTCCCCCGCCTTTTCATCTCTTCAAGTATGGCATTTATCACCTCTTGCTTTTTGGAGTAGGTGCAATAGTCTGGTGCTATAAGCCTGTCTGGCTCCACCTCACCGGTTAATCTGTGTATAACCACATTGGGGGGCAGTATTTCCAAGATGTCCACCGCATACTTGGCATACTCCTCAAGGCTTAAGACCTCAAACTCTCCATTTAAATACTGCTCCGCCATTTTGGTGTTTTTTATTATATGCAAGGGATGTATCTTTACACCATCTATGGGCAAGCTGGCAAGTAGTTTGCCAGTTTCCAGCATATCCTCCCTGTCCTCGTAGGGCAGACCAAGGATTATATGGGCGCATACTTTGAGCTTTCTTCTCTTTGTTCTTAGGACCGCATCCACAAAGTCCGATACGCCATGGGCCCTGTTTATGAACCTTAAGGTTTTAAAGTTGGCGCTTTGAAGGCCATACTCTATCCATACCTCAAGGCCCTTTTGAGTGTAGCTATCAAGGAGGTCAAGCACCCATTCGGGTGCGCAATCAGGCCTTGTGCCTACATCTATGCCTACCACTTCCTCAAACTCAAGGGCCGTATCGTAAATGGACTTTAAATACTCATACTCTCCATAAGTATTGGAATAGGATTGGTAGTATATGAAAAAGAGGATCTTTTCACCATATCTGTTCTTTGCCCTTTTTATGCCTTCCTCTATCTGCTGTTTTAATGGAATATAAGGCTCAAGGTGGGCAGGCCTCGTGCCAGAAAAACAATAGGTGCATCCACCCCTTGCCTTTGTGCCATCTATATTGGGACAGGTGAAAGGAAGAGCTACCGTTATCTTCTGCACACGCCTTCCATACCTTTCCTTAAGGTAGTCCTTAAGAGAGTAATAGGGTAATTTTTCGGTTGCAAGCATGTTTATAAATTTAATCCTTATACAGCATGATAGGTTTTATATTATAATATTAATCTTAAAGGCGCGTAGCTCAGTTGGCAGAGCGCCGCCCTTACAAGGCGGAGGTCGGCGGTTCGAGTCCGCCCGTGCCTATTTATATTGACTTAAGGTTCGTATATGTAGTATGATATATTATTACCCTCTGTAAGCTGGCGTAGCTCAGTGGCAGAGCGCGGGATTTGTAATCCCGCGGGCGTGGGTTCGACCCCCACCGCCAGCTTAGAGGCTTAGGAGGGGTGGCCGAGCGGCCAAAGGCAGGGGACTGTAAATCCCCCGGGCTCCGCCCTACGCAGGTTCGAATCCTGCCCCCTCCACCAGCGGGCGTAGCTCAGTGGTAGAGCAGCTGCCTTCCAAGCAGCAGGCCGCGGGTTCGAGTCCCGTCGCCCGCTTTTATTTTATTAAGACAACAGCCCAGGTAGCTCAGTCGGCAGAGCACACCCTTGGTAAGGGTGAGGTCGCCGGTTCAAGTCCGGTCCTGGGCTTAATAAGGAGGTAAGCAATGGCAAAGGAGAAGTTTGTAAGAGAGAAGGAACACGTTAACGTAGGAACCATAGGACACGTTGACCATGGCAAGTCCACATTGACCTCTGCCATCACATGCGTTTTGGCCGCAGGCGTTATGCCAGGAGGCAAGGCCAAGTGCATGAAATACGAAGAGATTGACAAAGCACCAGAAGAGAAGGAAAGAGGTATAACCATAAACATCACTCACGTGGAGTATGAGACACCCAAAAGGCACTATGCCCACGTGGACTGTCCGGGACACGCGGACTACATAAAGAACATGATAACTGGCGCAGCCCAGATGGACGGCGCCATACTTGTAGTATCTGCGGCGGATGGTCCCATGCCACAGACGAGGGAACACGTGCTATTGGCACGTCAGGTTAATGTGCCATACATAGTAGTCTTTATGAACAAGTGTGATATGGTAGATGACCCAGAGCTTCTTGACCTTGTGGAGCTTGAAGTAAGAGAACTCTTGAATAAGTATGAATTTCCTGGGGATGATGTACCTGTGATTAGAGGCTCTGCTCTTGGAGCATTACAAGAACTTGAGGCAGGCAAGCCGGACAAGTGGTGCAATGCGATAGTACAACTTTTAGAAGCTTTGGATACATACATACCCACACCACAGAGGGAAGCGGACAAGCCCTTCCTAATGCCCATAGAGGACGTATTTACCATATCTGGCCGTGGAACAGTTGTAACAGGTAGAGTAGAGAGGGGCGTGCTAAGGCCTGGAGAGGAAGTAGAGATAGTAGGGCTAAGGGAGGAGCCACTAAAGACAGTAGCCACATCCATAGAGATGTTTAGGAAGATACTAGACGAGGCATTACCTGGTGATAACATAGGCGTGCTATTGAGGGGAGTAGGAAAGGATGACGTGGAGAGGGGGCAAGTATTGGCGAAACCTGGTACAGTGAAGCCCCACAAGAGGTTTAGGGCGCAGGTATATGTGCTGAGCAAGGAAGAAGGAGGAAGGCACACACCTTTCTTTGTTAATTACAGGCCACAGTTTTACTTTAGGACTGCTGACGTGACAGGTACGGTGGTAAAACTTCCCGAGGGGCAGGAGATGGTAATGCCTGGAGATAATGTGGAGCTTGAGGTAGAACTTGTCAAGCCTGTGGCTATGGAGGAAGGTCTTAGGTTTGCCATAAGGGAAGGTGGAAGGACTGTTGGTGCAGGCGTTGTTACAAAAATCATTGAATGAGGTGTGAAATATGGCTGCAGTAAGGGAAGTAGTAGTTTTGGCATGCACAGAATGCAAAAGAAGGAACTACTCCACCACTAAGAACAAGCAAAAGCGCCCTCAAAGGATGGAGCTTAGGAAATACTGCAAGTGGTGCAAGAAGCATACTATACATAGAGAGGTGAAATAGGGGCGCTAGCTCAATTGGCAGAGCGCGGGACTCCAAATCCCGCGGTTGGGGGTTCGAGTCCTCCGCGCCCCGTAGGTAGAAGACATGGAAAGGCTTAAGGAGTTTATAAAGAGCTTAAAGAAGGAGCTTGATAAGGTTTCTTGGCCAGGGAGAGATTTGGTCATAAAAGCGACGATTAGTGTTATAATATTTTCTTTGGCTTTTGGTATAAGCTTGTGGATTTTTGACCTTATATTTACTAGGCTTATACACTTTTTGCTTTCTTTGAGGGGCTAAAATGGAAGAGTTTAAATGGTACGCTTTGCAGGTTGAGGCTGGAAAGGAGGCCACGGCAAGAGAGAACCTTTTGAAGGTTTTGGAGCTGGAAGGACTTCTCCATCAGGTAGAGGATGTGGTGGTGCCTGCAGAGGAAAAGGTGGTTATTAAAACCATGGGAAAGGAAAAATATAGGCTATCTTTGCGTGGAAACAACAGAGATATAAGCGTGCTTGGCAAAAAGGGTGTGACCACCTTTAGGATAGAAAACGGAGAGGTTAAGGTAGTAGAAAGTGTAGAAGGAGACTTATGTGTGGAAGCTCCGCCCATATCCAAACCCGGGCAGAAGATAACCTGCAAGGAAAACAAAACTGAGGCAAAGATAATATTGGAGTCAAAGATGTTTCCCGGCTATCTCCTTATAAAGGCTATAATGAACGATGCCCTTATGCGTGCCATAGAAAAGACCCCTCACGTTTATAAGCCCGTATTGGTAGGTGGGAAGGTTGCGCCCCTTGATGAAAAGGAAGTGGAAAGGATAATAGCCTTTGTTAAGAAGGGTGTAAAGCCTGTCCGAATTCTCTTTGAGAAGGGCGACCAGGTTAGGGTAATAGAAGGACCCTTTATGAACTTTACTGGAACGGTAGAAGAAGTACATCCAGAAAAAGAAAAGGTAGTTGTGCTTGTTAGCATATTTGGAAGGTTAACGCCTGTAGAATTAGACTATTCTCAAGTGGAGAAGTTATAAAGGAGGCATAAGATGAAGAAGGTAACAGCCAAGGTTGAGCTTATGTTGCCAGCTCAACAGGCAACGCCTGCTCCACCTGTAGGACCTGCCCTTGGTCAGCATGGTGTAAACATAATGGAATTCGTAAAGCAGTTTAACGCAGCCAGCAAGGACTTTGAACCTGGCACTGTGGTGCCTGTGGTTATAACCATATACCAAGACAGGAGCTTTAGTTTTATACTCAAAACTCCACCTGTGTCTTACCTTCTAAAGAAAGCGGCCAAGGTCCAAAAGGGTTCATCCGACCCCAAAAGGCAAAAGGTAGGGAAGGTAACTCTTCAACAGGTAGAAGAGATAGCCAAAATGAAGATAAAAGATATGAACACAAGGGATATAAAGGCAGCCATTAGGCAGATTGTAGGTACTGCCAGAAGCATGGGTATAGAAGTAGAAGGATGGAAGGAGTAAGGCCATGGAAAGAGGTAAAAGGTACAAAAAGTGTTTGGAGCTATACGATAGGAACAGCCTTTATAGCGTAGAAAGTGCTGTAGAAATCCTAAAAAAGCTCCATCAAGAATGTGGTCCAAAGTTTGACCAAACGGTGGAGCTTGCCATGAGGCTGGGTGTGGACCCCAAGTATGCGGACCAGATGGTAAGGGGTTCGGTAGTCTTGCCTCACGGGCTTGGTAGAGAGCTAAAGGTGCTTGTGCTTGCCGAAGGCGAATACCAAAAGATAGCAAAGGAAGCAGGAGCGGATTATGTGGGCGGTGAGGACCTCATAAACAAGATAGCAAAGGAAGAGTGGGTAGACTATGACGTGGTTATAGCCACACCGGAGATAATGCCCAAAGTGGCAAAGCTTGGTAAGATATTGGGTCCAAAGGGTCTAATGCCCAATCCAAAGACGGGAACGGTAACCACAAACCTAAAGCAAGCCATAGAGGAAGCCAAAAAGGGAAGGGTTGAGTTTAGGGTAGACAAGACAGGAAACGTGCATATGCCCGTGGGCAAAATATCCTTTGATAACCAAAAGCTAATTGAGAACATCTACACAGCCATAGACGCGGTAGTAAAGGCAAAGCCACCAGGCGCCAAAGGTCAATATGTAAAAGGCATAAGCCTTAGCCTAACTATGAGCCCCTCTGTAAAGGTGGATGTATCCACCACACTAAGAAGACTCCAGGAACTGGTAGCCTAAGGGAGGTTTGTTATGAGAAAGAGTTGGGAAAGAAAGGGACAGATAATAAACAGCTACAAAGAAAGGATAAACAGGTCAAGCCTTGTTATATTCTTTGATTTTACAGGCATAGATGCACAGGCTATAACAAAGCTTAGGGCCGATGTAAAGGATGCAGAAGGTGAGATGCTTGTAGGTAAGAATACCCTCTTTTATAGGGCCTTTATGGACACGGTTATGTCGGACCACAGAGAGGTACTTACTGGTCCCACAGCCCTTTTCTTTGCCTACGGAGACCCTGTAAAGATCGCCAAAATAGTATTTGACTTTGTAAAGGAGATAGACAAAGAAAAGCCTCTTTCTAAAATAAAGGGTGGCTTTATGCAAGGCAGGTTTTTAAAACCTGCAGAGGTTCAAGCTCTTGCAGAACTACCACCAAAAGAGGTGCTGATCTCCAAGCTTATGGGTGCCATTCAAGGCCCAATTTACGCCCTTGTTATGGCTCTCAAATCTGCACCTCAAAAGCTTGTGCTTACATTAAAAGCTATAGAAGAGAAGAAATCTTAAAAAGGAGGTATAAAGATGGCAACACTTACCATTGACGAAATTGTAGAGGCCATAGGCAACATGACCCTTCTTGAGGTCTCCGAGCTTGTAAAGAAGCTGGAGGAAAAGTTTGGCGTTTCTGCAGCCATGGTGGCTGCAGCACCTGCAGCAGTGGCTGGAGCGCCCGCAGCCGGAGCGCCTGCAGCAGAAGAGAAGACAGAGTTTGACGTAATCCTCAAGTCCGCCGGTGCCAACAAGATAAACGTGATAAAGGTTGTAAGGGAGATCACAGGCCTTGGTCTAAAAGAGGCTAAGGACCTTGTGGAAGGCGCTCCAAAGCCAGTAAAGGAAGGAGTATCCAAGGAAGAGGCAGAAAAGATAGCTGCAAAGCTAAAGGAGGCTGGCGCAGAAGTAGAAATAAAGTGAAGGCATGCTTATAAAACTTCGTGGGCTTCCTACCCCCTGTGCATACAGGGGGTATTTTGTTTTTATAGCTTGACAAATGACCATAAATGGTATACAATTACAAGTTTATGCAAATCACATAAATTAAGTGAGGGTTGAAAGCATGAGGAAAAATATACCCTTGCCAAGAAAGTTCTTTGGTAGAAGGGAAGAGTTTATCAGTCCGCCTCACCTACTATTCCTACCTAAGGAATCCTTTGAATCCTTTTTACAATTCCATGTAAAGCCTCAAGAGAGAGAAAAGAAGGGCTTGGAGTATGTTTTATCTACTTCTTTTCCTTTCAAAGACCCCGATGAAAAAATAGTGGTGGAATACTTGGGCTATGAGGTGGGAGATTGGGAATGTAATAAGTGTGGATATAAGGCCTATACGGACCAAAGCTTTTTGGCTGGCTATGGTGTCAATTGTCCTAAGTGCGGAACCCTTTTAGTGCATAGGGAAAAATACACAGAAGAGGAATGTAAAATAAAAGGCTTCACCTACGCCGTGCCTCTAAGGGTTATGGTAAGGCTAAGGACGAAGACCAAAAAGGGTGAAAAGGTGGGCGAGCCAAAGAAGGTTTACTTTGGCGAAGTGCCTATGATGACCAAAACAGGCTCCTTTATCATAAACGGAAGCGAAAGGATAGTGGTAAGCCAGCTTATAAGGTCTCCCGGTGTATTCTTTGAAGAAAAGGAAGAGCGTCAAAAGGAAACAACCATTATAAGAATGATATACAGGGCCAGCATTATACCAGACAAAGGCCCAAGGGTTGAGTTTGAACTATCCAGCACCACCGATGTGCTATCCTCCAGAATAGATAGAAAGAAAGTAGGCTCCACCTTTATACTCAGAGCCCTTGGCTTGGAAACGGCCTACGATATACTAAAGCACTTCTACCCAGATACAAGGGCCTTTTTCTCGCAAGATGGTAGGATTTTTGATAGAGAAACTGGTGAAGAGTATAGACTTGAGGACCTTGAAAGCTTTTATATCTTTGCCATATTGCGCTATAAGGCAAAGATAGAAGAAAAAGGCATTGAAGAGGAGATAATTGAAGAAAGATATATAGAGGACCTGGAACAATTAGAAAGACTGCTAAAGGATGATAGGATAAAGATAGACCTCATATCAGCCGTTCCAAAGGAAAGTGCAGTAAAAAGCCCCTACGGAAAGATCATCATAGAAACGCTTATCTCAGAAACGGCTCCAAAAGACCAAGATAAGAAAAGCCCTCTTAAAATACCCGCCAGGTTTACTCTTAGGGACTATGCCCTTGTGGATATATACAAAAAACTAAGGGCTGTTGAGCCTATGGTTATGGAATTGGAACATCTTATAAGCAGGGCAAGGTCCCACTTTGACCTTTACTTTAAGGACCTAACCAGGTATGACCTTTCCAAGGTAGGAAGGGTAAAGCTCAACGCCAAGGTCCACAGGATTCCAAAGGAGCTAAAGCCCGCAGACATTGAAAGGTTATCCCAGCTTCCACCCCTTGCCCTTGCTGAGGATGTGGATGGCTTTAAGGCTGGTACCCTACTTACAAAGGAAATACTCTCTGAAATATTCAAGAGTAGGGAGTCCGTTAAAGTTAAGGACTATACGGAGGGTGAGGCAAGGTTTTTGAGCGCCCTTGACCTGGTGAACACGATTAAGTATTTGATAAACCTAAGGTATGGAAGGGAGAAAAAGGACGACATTGCCTACTTGGGCAACAGGAGGATAAGGGCTGTAGGAGAGCTTTTGGAAAACCAGGCTCGCATAGGCATAGCCCGTATGGAAAAGTTCTTCAGAGACAGATGCACAGTGGCAAACCCAGAGGACCCCAACCTAAAGGCACAGGACCTTTTAAACCCAAGGTATTTGACAAGCGCCCTCTATGAGTTCTTAAAGGGTGGTATGCTTTCTCAGTATTTGGATAACACTAACCCACTTTCCGCACTCACCCACAAAAGAAGGCTTTCTGCCCTTGGTCCCGGAGGTCTAACAAGGGAAAGCGCCAAGTTTGAAATAAGGGACGTGCATCCATCTCACTACGGAAGGATATGTCCCATAGAAACGCCTGAAGGTCAAAACATAGGATTGGTTACCTCTCTAACCGTTTACGCCCAAACCAACGAGTATGGCTTTATAGTAACACCATACAGAAAAGTAGAAAATGGTAAGGTTACAGATAAGGTGGAATATTTAGCCGCATACGAGGAGGAAAACTACGTAATAGCTCAATACACGCCCACCGATGAAGAAGGCAACATACTCAGCGACAGGGTTTATGCAAGGTATAAAAATGACATACAGATAGTTAGGTCCCAGCAGGTTCACTATATGGATGTATCTCCAAGACAGGTTATATCTGTATCGGCCTCTCTCATACCCTTCCTTGAACACGACGACGCCAACAGGGCTTTGATGGGTTCCAACATGCAAAGGCAGGCAGTTCCCCTCATGTTTACCTCCTCACCCCTCGTTGGCACTGGAATGGAAAGGAAGGTGGCCTCTGATAGTGGTGCGGTTGTCTTTGCAAAGAGGGGTGGTGTGGTGGAAGAGGTTGATTCAAAGAGGATAATAGTAAGGGTTAACCCAGAGGAGATAAACCTCGCAGACCCAACGGACATAGGGATTGATATATATGAGCTTAAAAAGTTTGAGAGAACAAACCAGAATACCTGTATAAACCAAAGACCCTTGGTGGTAAAAGGACAGGAAGTCAAAAAGGGAGACCTCTTGGCCGATGGCCAATCCACCGAAAGGGGTGAGCTTGCCCTTGGAAAGGATGTTTTGGTAGCCTTCATGCCTTGGAGGGGCTATAACTTTGAGGACGCAATAGTCATATCCGAAAGGCTTGTAAAAGAGGATGTTTATACATCCATACACATAGAAGAGCTTGAAGTAGAAGCAAGGGAAACCAAGATAGGCAATGAGGAGATAACCCGTCAAATACCGGGAGTGCCCGAAAGGGCCCTCTCTCACCTTGATGAGTTCGGCATTGTAAAGCTTGGCACCTATGTTAAACCTGGAGACATACTGGTAGGAAAGGTCACTCCCAAGGGAGAAGCCCAGCTAACACCAGAGGAAAAGCTACTCCAGGCCATATTCGGTGAAAAGTCAAGGGATGTGAAGGACTCCTCTTTGAGATGTCCACCTGGCGTGGAAGGAGTGGTGGTGGATGTTAAGGTCTTTGTGAGAAAGACGGGAGAAAGGAGAAACTACTTGGCAGAGCATGTGGAAAGGATGGAAAGGGAGGAGCTTGAAAGGGAGCTTGAGAAGAAGAAAAAACTCATAGTGGAAGGTAGAAACAGAGTTATCAAGAGCCTTGTGCTTGGAAGGAAGCTGGATAAGGAAGTAACGGTCAAGAAAAAGGTTTACAAGCAGGGAAGTGTGATTGACGAGCAAACCTTTGAAGCACTCCTTAACTACATAATAACCAAGCCGGAGAACTTCTTTGAGGATGAAGAGCTATGCCAGAAGATAAACGATATAAGGGAAAGGACCAGGTTCCAGGTGGATATGCTCTCAAAGATATATGAGGAAAGAATGGAATCCATTGGCAAAAAGAGCGAGCTACCACCGGGCGTGAACACTCTTGTTAAGGTGTATATAGCCCAAAAGAGAAAGATAAAAGTGGGCGATAAGATGGCTGGTAGGCACGGAAATAAGGGTGTGATCTCTGTGGTGCTTCCTGTGGAAGATATGCCCTTCCTTGAGGATGGCACACCGGTAGATATTGTGCTTAACCCACTTGGCGTTCCATCACGTATGAACGTAGGACAGATACTTGAAACCCACCTGGGCTGGGCTTCAAAGGAACTCGGCAAAAGATTGAAGGAGCTTTTGGAGGATGAGGCGGACAAACAGGAAATATTGGAGTTCCTCAAGCAGATATACGCCGTAGGCGATATAAAGGGTGAAAACCAAAAGTATATAGAAGAGTTTCTAAACAGCCTGGATGAAGAAAGCTTTAAAGAGGTTGTAAGCCTTTACGCAGAGAAGGGCATACCTATGGCAACTCCCGCCTTTGAAGGAGCCAGCGAAGAACACATAAAGGAGCTTTTAAGAATGGCTGGGCTTCCGGAAGATGGCAAAACGGTGCTATACGATGGCAGGACTGGAGAACCCTTTGATATGAGGGTGACCGTAGGATACATGCACATGCTCAAGCTCATACACATGGTAGATGATAAGATACACGCAAGAAGCACAGGTCCTTACTCCTTGGTTACACAACAACCCCTTGGTGGAAGGGCACAGTTTGGAGGCCAAAGGCTTGGAGAGATGGAAGTGTGGGCATTGGAAGCCCATGGTGCGGCACACACTCTCCAAGAGATGCTCACCGTCAAGTCCGACGACATAGAGGGAAGGACAAGGGTTTATGAATCTATCGTTAAGGGTAAATACATCTACCAGCCCGGAATACCAGAATCCTTTAGGGTTCTTGTGCGTGAGCTTAAAGCTCTTTGCCTTGATGTAAGGTGTGAAAACGGGGCTAACATGCCCTGCGACCAGGTAGAAATTGAGGAGGAGCAATCATGAAGAAAGGGCTTTTACCCTTTGAAAGAATAAAACTTATGCTTGCCTCTCCGGAGGAGATAAGAAGCTGGAGCTATGGGGAGGTAAAAAAGCCAGAGACAATAAACTACAGGACACACAAACCTGAAAAGGATGGACTCTTCTGTGCAAAGATCTTTGGTCCCATAAAGGATTATGAGTGCCTTTGTGGAAAGTATAGGGGTAAGCGCTTTGAAGGAACTATATGCGACCGTTGTGGTGTAGAGGTGACAAGGTCCTACGTAAGGCGTCAAAGGTTTGGGCATATAGAACTTGCAGCGCCAGTGGCCCACATATGGTTTTTGAAAAGCACCCCATCCAAGATAGCCACCCTTATGGGACTTTCTGTCAGGGACGTAGAAAGGGTAATATACTTTGAATCCTACTTAGTCATAGAATATCCAATGGATGAGGAGGAAGAAAAAGCCTTTAGGGAACAGGAAGATACCATCCCTCTAAGGGATGAAATGGGCAACGTCAAGTTTGTTAAGCTCCATGTGGTAGATGAGGACACATACAATGCAGAGTTCGCCATAAACCTTGAGCATAAGTATGAAGGAGGGATGGGTGCGGAGATAATAAAGAAGGTTTTGGCTTCTTTGGACCTGGAAACCTACGCCAAAAAGCTAAGAGAAGAGGTAAAGCCCTATAGTCTTGGATACGAGGACCTCTCAGAAGAGCTTTATAACAAATACAAAAAGCTCTATGAACGTATGATAAGGGTTTTGGTGGAGGACTTTAGCCTCTATGGTGTGGATATAAAGGTGCCAGAGGGCATGAGCTTAGCGGACGCCCTACATGGAATAATATGCAACAAGTTATATCTAAACGTAGATACCGGAGAATTATCAGAAGAAGCCCTTGAAGGCTATCAAACGGGCAAAGAAGCCATACAAGCCTACTACGAAAGGCTACGTCAGAAAAAGAAAGACCTGCCTGTCTTTGAGAAGATAAAGGCAGATATTAGAAACGCAGTGCTAAAGGAAGTATCAGAGACAAAGGTCAAAAAGCTTCTCAGAGTGCTAAAGCTTGTAGAAGACTTTATAAATAGTGGAAACAGGCCCGAGTGGATGATTATAGAAGTGCTTCCTGTATTGCCCCCAGAGCTTAGGCCCCTTGTGGCCCTTGATGGCGGTAGGTTTGCTACCTCAGACCTCAACGACCTCTATAGAAGGATAATAAACAGGAACAACAGGCTAAAGAGGCTTATAGAGCTGGATGCTCCGGAGATCATCATAAGGAACGAAAAGAGGATGCTCCAAGAGGTGGTATCCGCCCTCATAGACAATGGCAAACGTGGAAGGGTGGTAACCCAAAACGGAAGGCCGTTAAAGTCCCTATCGGACTATCTACGTGGTAAGCAAGGAAGGTTTAGGCAGAACCTACTTGGAAAGAGGGTGGACTATTCTGGAAGGTCTGTTATAGTGGTAGGTCCCGAGCTTAAGATGCATCAATGTGGCCTTCCAAGGATAATGGCCCTTGAACTATTCAAGCCCTTTGTCTATAGAAGATTGGAAGAAAAAGGCTATGCCACTTCCATAAAGAACGCCAAAAAGCTTGTAGAGCAAAAAACGCCAGAAGTTTGGGAATGCTTGGAAGAGGTGGTCAAACAGCATCCAGTTCTTCTCAACCGTGCGCCAACCCTTCATAGGATGTCCATACAGGCCTTTGAGCCTGTGCTTGTAGATGGAAAGGCTATACAGCTTCACCCCTTGGTCTGTCCACCCTTTAACGCGGACTTTGACGGAGACCAAATGGCCGTGCATGTGCCACTGGGAATAACTGCACAGCTTGAGGCCTACATCCTTATGCTCTCCACCCAAAACATACTCTCACCAGCCCACGGAAAGCCTATCACCATGCCCTCCCAAGATATGATATTGGGAGTTTATTACATAACACAAGAGCTTCCCAATGTAAAGGGAGAGGGCAAGCTATTTTTCAGCAGGGATGAGGTCCTACTTGCCCTTGAAAATAAGAAAGTTGACATACACGCCCGTATAAAGCTAAGGCTTGAAGATGGAAAGCTTATAGAGACCACGCCGGGAAGAGTGCTATTCAACAGCATACTTCCAGAGGGTTATCCCTTTGTAAACGAGCCTATGGATAAGAAAAAGATATCCAAGCTCATAGCCAACATATACAACAAATACGGTGTGGAAAGGACTGCAAAATTCCTTGACGACCTAAAGGAGCTTGGTTTTAACCTGGCAACAAAGGCAGCCGTTTCCATAGGCATAGAGGACCTACAAATACCAAAGGTTAAAAAGGACATATTACTGCAAGCCTTTGAGCAAACGGATGAAATAGCAGAGCTTCACAGGAATGGTATAATCACGGCCAAGGAAAGGTATAACAGGATCATAGACCTTTGGTCCGAGATAACGGACAAGGTATCCAAGGCTATGTTTGATGAGATAGAAAAGAGCGAGAGGAAGGAAGGGGACAAAACATACACGGGCATATTCAACCCCATATACATGATGGCAAACTCTGGAGCCCGTGGAAACAGGGACCAGATAAGACAGCTCGCAGCCATGAGAGGCCTCATGGCAAAGCACACGGGCGAGTTTATAGAAACGCCCATAGTTTCCAACTTCAGAGAAGGTCTTTCTGTGCTTGAATACTTCATATCCACCTACGGAGCAAGGAAAGGTCTTGCGGACACTGCTCTAAAGACAGCCTTTGCAGGATACCTTACAAGAAGGCTTGTGGATGTGGCCCAAGACATTACCATAGTGGAAAAAGACTGCGGCACCTACAAGGGTATAGTTATGGAGCCTATTGTGGAGGGTGGAGAAGAGAAGGTATCTCTCAAAGAAAGGATAATAGGAAGGACCTTGGCGGAGGATGTGATAGACCCATACACGGGCGAGGTTATAGCCCAAAGAAATCAAATAGTAGATGAAGCCCTTGCGGACAAGATAGTGCATGCTGGTATAGAAAGGGTTGTGGTAAGGTCGCCACTTACCTGTGAGTCCCAGTATGGCATATGTGCCATGTGCTACGGATGGGATCTATCACAGAGGAAGCTTGTGGATATAGGAGAGGCCGTTGGTATTATAGCTGCCCAGTCCATAGGAGAGCCCGGAACACAGCTCACCATGAGAACCTTCCACATAGGTGGTGCGGCTGTGGCGGAAAGGGTAAAGGGTGAGCTTTCCAATGAGACGGCAGGAAAGGTAAAGTACTACAACATAAAGCTTATAACCAACAGAGAAGGGAAGAAGATAAACATATCCAAGGATGGTGCCATAGGCATTCTGGATAAGGAAGGCAGGATGGTAGAACGCCACGCAGTGCCTTACGGTGCCAGCATACTGGTAGAAGAAGGCAAAGAAGTCCAAGAAAACACCATACTGGCAGAATGGGACCCATTCAACACCTTTATCATAGCCGAAGAGCCCGGAAGGGTAGAGTTTAAAGACATAGCCCTTGACATAACGGTTAAGGAAGAAAGAGACCCGCTTACCGGTAAGACTTCCACCATAGTATCCTTCACAAGGCCCAAAGATGCCATGCTCCACACACCAAAGATAGTGGTCCATACGGAGGATGGAAGAGAGGTATCTTACGACCTTCCAGTCAACTCCATCATAAACATACCAGCGGATAAGATCAGCTTTGAATGGATGGTTTGCCCCACTTGCAGTGAATCGGAAGGCACGGAGATACAGCACAAATACTACGTGGTAAAAGACTACTTTGTCCAACCGGGAGACATACTGGCACGCATACCAAAAGAAATGGCAAAGGTGCGTGATATAGTGGGTGGTCTCCCAAGGGTTGAGGAGCTTTTTGAAGCAAGGAGGCCAAAGAATCCTGCCATACTTACAGAAATAGATGGTACGGTGAGAATCTTTGAGGATGCGGACGAGGTCATAGTCTTTAATCCAAAAACTGGCGAGACAAGGAAGTATGACATAAAGAAGGATGAATACATACTTGTAAGCCACGGACAGTATATTCAAAAGGGTGCAAACATAACGGAAAGCATAAAGGCAGAGGTGGAAGGACAGGTAAGGATTAAGGGTAAGGGTTATAGGGTTGTGGTCTATAACAAGGAAACTGGGCTACAAAAAGAGTACTTTGTGCCAAAAGGCAAACACCTGCTTGTGAAGAATGGAGATACAGTAAAAGCTGGAGACCCGCTTACCGATGGAACGCCCGTGCCAGAGGAGATATTAAGGATAAAAGGCATGGAAGAACTCCAAAAGTTCCTGCTTAAAGAGGTTCAAATGGTATACAGGCTCCAGGGTGTGGATATAAACGACAAACACTTTGAGATAATCATACGTCAGATGTTAAGGCGCAGGCGCATAGTGGACCCAGGAGATAGCAGGTTCTTAGTAAACGAGGAGGTTGAAATAGAAGAGCTTCAAAAAGAGATAGAAAGGATAAGGGAAGAAGGAGGCAAAATACCAAAGGCAGAGCCCATATTGGTTGGAATATCAAAGGCAGCTTTAACTTCCAGAAGCTGGATATCGGCCGCTTCTTTCCAAGAGACCACAAAGGTGCTTACCGATGCTGCCTGCGAAGGTAAGGTGGATGACCTAAGGGGTATAAAGGAGAACGTTATTATAGGAAACCTCATACCTGCAGGAACGGGCTTGGGAGAGTATACGGAAGTGGAAGTGATAGAAGAAGAGAAGGCAAAAGTATTCAAAGATATGCTATAATAAATAGCTTAGGAGGTTTTAAGGTATGCCTACCATAAACCAGCTTGTAAAGTACGGTAGGGAAAAGAAGAAGAAGAAGAGTAAGGCACCCGCCCTACAGGGCAACCCTCAAAAGAGGGGAGTCTGCGTTAGGGTATATACAGTAACCCCCAAAAAACCAAACTCCGCCCTTAGGAAGGTTGCCAGGGTAAGGCTCTCAAACGGCATAGAGGTAACTGCCTACATACCCGGAGAGGGCCACAACCTTCAAGAACACTCCTTAGTGCTTGTAAGGGGCGGAAGGGTCAAGGACCTGCCGGGTGTAAGATATAAGGTTATAAGAGGCGCTCTTGACGCCGCTGGCGTTGCCAACAGAAGACAGTCCAGGTCCAAGTATGGTACAAAGAGGCCAAAGGCTGGCCAACAAGCACAGGCAAAGGGAGGTAAGAAGTAATGCCAAGAAAGGGACCAGTTCCTCCAAGAGAGATACTTCCAGACCCTAAATACGGCGATGTAATAGTGCATAAGCTTATAAACAAGGTAATGAAGGATGGTAAAAAATCGGTAGCCGAATGGATAGTCTATACAGCCCTTGAATCTGCTGCAAAGGAAGTTAATATGCATCCAGTGGAACTGCTACATAAAGTGGTGGAAAAGCTAAAACCCGAGTTTGAGGTGCGCCCCAGAAGGGTAGGTGGTGCCACCTATCAGGTGCCCGTAGAAGTACCACCAAGAAGACAGATAAGCTTGGCTCTCAAGTGGCTGGTTGAGGCAGCAAGAGAAAGGGCAAGGCACAGAGGAAGCTATACCATGGTGGAAAGGCTAAAGGCGGAGATGCTTGATGTTCTTCAGGATAAGGGTGGCGCCATAAAGAGGAAGGAAGATACCCACAAGATGGCAGAAGCTAATAAAGTTTTTGCCCACTTTAGATGGTAAGGAGGATACCATGCCAAGATTAGTACCAATAGAAAGGCTAAGAAATATAGGAATAGTTGCCCACATAGACGCTGGAAAGACCACCACCACAGAAAGGATACTGTATTACACAGGAAAAACCTATAAAATAGGCGAAGTGCATGAAGGCGCTGCCACTATGGACTGGATGCCTCAAGAAAGGGAAAGGGGTATAACCATCACAGCTGCAACCACTGCCTGCTACTGGAAGGACCATCAGATAAACATAATAGACACACCAGGACACGTGGACTTCTCTGTGGAAGTGGTTCGTTCTATGAAGGTTTTGGATGGAATAATCTTCATCTTCTCCGCGGTGGAAGGCGTTCAGCCCCAATCGGAGGCAAACTGGAGGTGGGCAGACAGGTTTGGTGTTCCAAGAATAGCCTTTATTAATAAGCTGGATAGGTTGGGTGCAGACTTTTATAGGGTTTTTAACGAGATTGAAAAGAAATTAAGCATAAAGCCAGTGGCCATTCAAATACCCATAGGCGCGGAAGATAACTTTAAGGGTGTGGTAGACCTAATGGAAATGAAGGCCATCATATGGCTTGAAGAAACCTTGGGGGCAAGGTATGAGATAGTAGATATTCCAGAGGAGTATGTGGATAAGGCTCAGGAATGGCATGCCAAGATGGTAGAAGCCATAGTGGAAAAGGATGACGAGCTTATGATGAGATACTTAGAAGGCGAAGAGATCCCCAAGGAGGACCTAAAAAGGGTATTGAGGAAGGCTACTATAAACAAAGAGCTTGTGCCTGTTTTGTGTGGTTCGGCTTTCAAAAACAAAGGAGTCCAACCCCTTCTTGATGCTGTAATTGACTACCTACCATCTCCCCTGGACGTGCCACCAGTGCGTGGTATAAATCCAAAAACAGGACAAGAAGAAGAAAGGAAGCCTCTTGATGATGAACCCTTCTGTGCTTATGTCTTTAAGGTTATGAGCGACCCCTATGCAGGCCAGCTTACCTACTTTAGGGTTTTCTCTGGTAAAGTCACTGCTGGCTCTTATGTGTATAACGCCACAAAGGACAAGAAGGAAAGGATTGGAAGGCTTCTTCTTATGCATGCCAACTCAAGGGAAGATGTGCAAGAGGCTGCAGCTGGTGAAATAGTGGCAGCTGTGGGTGTAGACGCAGCTACTGGAGATACTCTTTGCGATGAAAAATATCCCATACTCCTTGAAAAGCTTGAATTCCCCGAGCCAGTTATATCCATGGCCATAGAGCCAAAGACCAAAAAGGACCAAGAAAAGCTTTCACAAGTGCTAAACAAGTTTATGAAAGAAGACCCAACCTTCAAGGCCAGCGTGGACCCAGAAACTGGGCAGACCCTCATCCACGGTATGGGAGAGCTTCACCTTGAGATCATAGTGGACAGGATGAAAAGGGAATACGGCATAGAAGTGAATGTGGGCAAGCCTCAGGTGGCCTATAAGGAAACCATAAAGGGTAAGGCTGTAGCAGAAGGTAAGTTTATTCGTCAGACAGGTGGTAGAGGTCAATATGGACACGTGGTAATTGAAGTAGAACCCTTAGAAAGAGGTCAAGGTTTTGTTTTTGAAAACGCCATAGTAGGTGGAGTAATACCAAAAGAGTTCATACCAGCAGTAGAAGAAGGTGTAAAAGAAGCAATGCAAAACGGCGTTTTGGCGGGCTATCCTGTGGTGGATGTAAAGGTCAAACTCTTTGACGGTTCTTACCACGAAGTTGACTCATCAGAAATGGCCTTTAAGATAGCAGGTTCTATGGCCTTTAAAGAGGCCGCCAAAAAGGCAGGGCTTGTGCTACTTGAACCCATAATGGAAGTGGAAGTGGAAACACCAGAAGATTACGTGGGAGATGTGATAGGAGACCTCAACTCAAGAAGGGGAAGAATAGTAGGCATGGAAAACAAAGGAGTCATAACGGCTATAAAGGCTTATGTGCCTCTTGCTGAGATGTTTGGTTATGCTACCACACTTAGGAGCTTGACACAAGGAAGAGGAACATTTATAATGAAATTTTCCCATTATGATGAAGTTCCCCAGCATATAGCGGAACAGATAATAGGGGAACGCATGGCAACAGCAAAATAAGGAGGTAAGCAATGGCAAAGGAGAAGTTTGTAAGAGAGAAGGAACACGTTAACGTAGGAACCATAGGACACGTTGACCATGGCAAGTCCACATTGACCTCTGCCATCACATGCGTTTTGGCCGCAGGCGTTATGCCAGGAGGCAAGGCCAAGTGCATGAAATACGAAGAGATTGACAAAGCACCAGAAGAGAAGGAAAGAGGTATAACCATAAACATCACTCACGTGGAGTATGAGACACCCAAAAGGCACTATGCCCACGTGGACTGTCCGGGACACGCGGACTACATAAAGAACATGATAACTGGCGCAGCCCAGATGGACGGCGCCATACTTGTAGTATCTGCGGCGGATGGTCCCATGCCACAGACGAGGGAACACGTGCTATTGGCACGCCAGGTTAATGTGCCATACATAGTAGTCTTTATGAACAAGTGTGATATGGTAGATGACCCAGAGCTTCTTGACCTTGTGGAGCTTGAAGTAAGAGAACTCTTGAATAAGTATGAATTTCCTGGGGATGATGTACCTGTGATTAGAGGCTCTGCTCTTGGAGCATTACAAGAACTTGAGGCAGGCAAGCCGGACAAGTGGTGCAATGCGATAGTACAACTTTTAGAAGCTTTGGATACATACATACCCACACCACAGAGGGAAGCGGACAAGCCCTTCCTAATGCCCATAGAGGACGTATTTACCATATCTGGCCGTGGAACAGTTGTAACAGGCAGAGTAGAGAGGGGCGTGCTAAGGCCTGGAGAGGAAGTAGAGATAGTAGGGCTAAGGGAGGAGCCACTAAAGACAGTAGCCACATCCATAGAGATGTTTAGGAAGATACTAGACGAGGCATTACCTGGTGATAACATAGGCGTGCTATTGAGGGGAGTAGGAAAGGATGACGTGGAGAGGGGGCAAGTATTGGCGAAACCTGGTACAGTGAAGCCCCACAAGAGGTTTAGGGCGCAGGTATATGTGCTGAGCAAGGAAGAAGGAGGAAGGCACACACCTTTCTTTGTTAATTACAGGCCACAGTTTTACTTTAGGACTGCTGACGTGACAGGTACGGTGGTAAAACTTCCCGAGGGGCAGGAGATGGTAATGCCTGGAGATAATGTGGAGCTTGAGGTAGAACTTGTCAAGCCTGTGGCTATGGAAGAAGGTCTTAGGTTTGCTATAAGGGAAGGTGGAAGGACTGTTGGTGCAGGCGTTGTTACAAAAATCATTGAATGAGGTGTAAGGGATGGAGCAGGAACTCATAAGGATAAAGCTAAGGTCTTATGACCACAGGCTCCTTGACCAGTATGTAAAGCAGATCATAGATACGGTTAAAAGGACTGGTGGCGTGGTAAGGGGGCCAATCCCCCTTCCCGTCCGCAAAAGAAGATGGGTAGTGCTAAGGTCTCCTCACAAGTTTGACCAATCCAGAGAACACTTTGAAATAAGGGAACACAGAAGGATACTTGATATAACAAGGGCCACATCACAAACCATAGAATCTTTGAGAGACCTTACACTGCCAGCAGGCGTGGATGTAGAGTTAATAATCGGGAGATAGCCATGGCGATAGGTCTTATTGGTAAAAAGATAGGAATGACAAGGGTGTTCCTAAGGGATGGCACTGCCGTGCCAGCAACCCTTATAGAGATAAGGCCAAATTACATAACGGCCATAAGGACAAAGGAAAGGGATGGCTACACAGCCATCCAAGTGGGTGCCTTTGAAGACAAAGAAAAGCACCTTACAAAGCCTCAATTGGGCCATCTCAAAAAATGCGGAAAGATACTCAGAAAGCTCAAAGAGTTTAGGGTAGATTCGGTAGAAGGCTTTGAAGTAGGGCAGGAATTAAGGGTTGAAGCCGTATTCCAACCGGGCGACCTGGTGGATGTGGTAGGCAGAAGCAAAGGAAGAGGCTTTGCGGGAACTATGAAAAGATGGGACTTTGGTGGTTTTCCCAAGTCCCACGGACACAGATACCACAGGGCTGTTGGTTCCATAGGAAACAGGTCGGACCCAGGAAGGGTATGGAAAGGTAAAAGGATGGCAGGCCATTGGGGAAATGAACCTATAAGAGTTCAGTCCCTTTTGGTTCTTGATGTTCTACCAGAGCATAACGCTCTTTTGGTGAAGGGTTCTGTTCCGGGACCCAACGGCGGAATAGTCTTTGTGGAGAAGAGTAGGATAGCCAACAGAAAGTCCCAAAGGCTTAAGCTCAATAGAATAAAGCCTATGGTAGATAACCTCATTAAAGAGGTGGCAAAGGATGAAAGTGCTTGAAGTAGTACTAAAACCAGAAGTATTTGGAGTAGAAGTAAATAGACACCTTTTGTGGGAAGTGGTAAAATGGCAGCTTGCCAGCAGAAGGCAAGGAACCCACAGCACAAAAACAAGAGGTGAAGTAGCATACAGCGGTAGAAAGCTCCTTCCCCAGAAGGGAACGGGCAATGCCAGACACGGCGACAGAGGAGCCAACATTTTTGTGGGCGGTGGAGTGGCCCACGGTCCAAAACCAAGGGATTACTACTACAGCCTGCCAAAGAAGGTAAGAAAGCTTGGGCTTAAGATGGCTCTTAGCCTAAAGGCAAAGGAAAATAACCTCCTTGTGGTAGATGACATACAGATAGGCGATGTTCCTAAGACAAAAAAGGCCCTTGAAATACTAAAGGAGCTAAACATAGACAAGGATAAGGTGCTTGTAGTTGTACCTCAAAAGGATGAGGTAATATACAAATCCTTTAGGAACCTGCCCAAGGTTAGCGTGTTGCCAGTAGAAGGCCTAAACGTTTATTCAATCCTATGGGCCGATAAGGTGCTTATGACAGCCCAAGCCCTTGAAAAAGTCTATGAGAGGTTGGCATCATGAGAAGGCCTGAGGAAATAATTATAAGACCCATAATTACAGAAAAGAGCAACAGGCTTATGGAGGACTACAAAAAGTATACCTTTGAAGTGGCCATTGACGCCACAAAACACGAGATAAAGCACGCAATAGAAAAGCTCTTTGGTGTAAAGGTTCTAAAGGTAAACACTATGATAGTAAAGCCAAGGAAAAAGAGGGTTATAGGCAAGTTTAGAAGGTATGGTTATACAAGGGCCTACAAAAAGGCCATAGTGACCATACCCCCAGATAAGGAAATAGACCTTACAGGAGTGTAAGCATGGGTGTGAGAAAGCTAAAACCAGTAACTAACGGCCAAAGGCATGCCATACTTTACGACTTTTCCGAGATAACAAAGAGTGAGCCGGAAAAATCTCTCCTTGTATATCACCATAGGGCAAAGGGAAGGTCAAGGCAACAAGGAAAGATAACCTCAAGAGGTAGAGGTGGTGGCAATAAAAGGCGCTATAGGCTAATAGACTTTAAAAGAGACAAAAGCCTTGTGCCAGCAAAGGTGGTAGCCATTGAGTATGACCCCAACAGGTCTGCACGCATAGCTTTGCTTCATTATGCAGATGGAGAAAAGAGGTATATACTCTGGCCAGAAGGCCTTAAGGTTGGAGATACGGTCCTCTCCATATCCTATGAAGATGCTGAAGCAGGCAAAGAACTGCCAGAGATAAAGGTAGGCAACGCTTTACCTCTAAAATACATCCCGGTGGGTACGATCGTTCACAACGTAGAACTACATCCTGGAAAAGGTGGCCAAATAGCCAGGGCTGCTGGTATGTCTGCTCAAATATTGGGTAAGGTAGGCGATTACGTACAACTCAGAATGCCCTCCGGTGAAATAAGGCTTGTGCATCAAAGGTGTATGGCTACCGTAGGTGCAGTGGGCCTTGCCGAACATGAGCTTGTAAAGTATGGAAAAGCTGGAAGGCGTAGATGGCTTGGTTGGAGGCCTATAACAAGAGGTACGGCTATGAACCCAGTGGACCATCCCCATGGTGGTGGTGAAGGAAAAACCAAAGGAAAGCACCCAGAATCACCTTGGGGTTGGAAGACAAAAGGTTATAAGACCAGAAGAGGCAAAAAGTACTCTGACAAGTTCATCCTTGTTTCAAGGAAGGGTAAGCCTCTCAAAGGAGGTGTCAAATAATGGGTTTTAAAGGTGCGTGGAACAAAAGGAATAAGCTTATAGAGGACCTTGATGCCTTTTTAAAGCTTTACAAAAAGACTCAGAGGATATACAAAAAAGTACGTGCAGTGCAACATATACCAGAGCTTTATCAAAAGGCCCTTGAAAAGTACCAACAGGTATGGGATGAATACAGGAAGATTGTGAATAAAAAGGCCTGGGTGGACCCAAAGCTATGGGCCACCATTAGGAAAATGAACCAAACAGGCGATAGGAAGGTGGTAAAAACATACAGCAGGGATACAACCATAATACCCGAGTTTGTGGGACACACAATAGCAGTCCATAATGGGAAAACCTTTGTGCCTGTTTATATAACTTCGGATATGGTAGGGCATAAGCTTGGTGAGTTTGCCCCAACCAGAACCTTTAAAGGACACCCAGACAAGTCAGCAAAGGCTACAAAGAAAAAGTGAGGTGTTAAAGATGGAAGCAAGGGCTGTTCTTAGGTATGCAAAGATTTCTCCTACTAAAGTAAGACAGGTATTGAGGGTAATAAGCGGTATGAAAGCTGGAGATGCCCTTTATCAGCTCAGGTTCATACCCAAAAAGTCTGCCAGGATTGTAGAAGGTGTATTAAAAAGCGCTCTGGCAAATGCAGAACAAAAGGGTATGGACCTTGACAAGCTGTATATAAAAAAGGCTGTGGCAGACGAGGGACCTATGTACAAAAAGTGGTTCCCAAGGGCCCATGGAAGGGCAACTATGATAAGAAAAAGGACCTCTCATATAACCCTTGTACTTGAAGAGAAGGAGGAAGGCTAATGGGTCAAAAGACACATCCTATAGGTTTTAGAATAGGAGTTATAAGGGACTGGAACTCCAAGTGGTTTGCAAGCAAAAGGGACTATACCCAGCTTCTCCACGAGGATATAAGAATAAAGGATTATATAAAGAAAAGGTATGCTTCCGCAGGCATATCAAAGGTTGTAGTGGAAAGGATGGCCGATAAGGTAAAGGTAAGAGTGTTCGCCGCAAGGCCTGGCATAATCATAGGAAGGAAGGGTGCAGAGGTAGAACAGCTCAAAAAGGATATTGAGTATATAACCGGCGGTAAGGATGTGGTCATTACCGTGGACGAGGTAAGGGTGCCAGAATTGGATGCCCAGCTGGTAGCGGAAGAGATAGCCCTTCAGATAGAGAGAAGGGTTTCCCATAGAAGGGCTATGAAAAGGGCCATAGATAACGCCTTTAAGGCTGGCGCAAAAGGTGTAAAGGTTCAGGTAAAGGGTCGTATAGGTGGTGCAGAGTTGGCAAGGGCCGAGTGGTTCCTTGTGGGCAGAATGCCACTTCAAACATTAAGGGCGGATATAGATTATGGCTTTGCGGTAGCTCAAACAAAGTACGGTGTGCTTGGTATTAAGGTATGGATATACAAAGGCGATGTGCTAAAAGGTGGTAAAGAAGAGATAGTCAAAAAGATAGAAGAAGACCTTAAAAAGGCAGAAAAGGAGGTATAAGAGATGTCTTTCCTTGCTCCAAAAAAGACAAAGTTTAGGAAAAGTCAAAGAGGTACGCTAAAAGGCAAAGCCTTTAGAGGCAATAAGCTTGCCTTTGGTGAGTATGGTATACAAGCTCTTGAATCTTGTTGGCTCACCCAAAGACAGATAGAGGCAGGAAGGATAGCTCTAGTTAGAGCCCTTAGAAAGGGGGCAAAGGTATGGATACAGGTCTTTCCTGATAAGCCCTACACCAGAAAGCCCAATGAGGTAAGGATGGGTGGAGGAAAGGGAGACCCAGAGGGCTTTGTAGCTGTGGTCAGGCCTGGTAGGATACTCTATGAGTTTTCCGGAGTTCCAGAAGAAGTGGCAGAGGAAGCCCACAGGCTTGTAGATGCAAAGTTGCCTATAAAGACAAGGCTTGTAAAGGCTGGAGGTATAAAGACATGAAGGCAAAGGACCTAAAGAAACTTGGCCTTCAAGACCTTATAAAGAAGGAAGAGGAACTTAGAAGGGAGCTTCTTAGGCTAAGGTTTAAGAAAAAAGTGGAAGGCCTTCCCAACCCTATGCAGATAAGAAATACAAGAAGAGACTTAGCAAGGGTTTTAACCCTTATAAGAGAAAAGGAACTAAGAGGTGAGGCATGATGGAAAAGGCATGGCATCTTAAAAGGAAAGAGCTGGTAGGTGTGGTAGTAAGCGATAAAATGGATAAAACTGTAGTGGTCAAAGTAGACAGGAAGGAAGCCCACCCCTTATATAAGAAGCACATAATAAAGAGTAAAAAGTACCATGCCCATGACCCAAACAACGAATGTAAGGTGGGAGACATTGTAGTTATAAGGGAAACAAGGCCACTTTCAAAAACCAAAAGGTGGGTGGTGGTAAAAATCCTTCAAAGGGCAAAATCTCCCGAGGAGGTTATCGGAGGATAAAAGCTTATAGGGGGAGGGATGAGGGAAAACAATAAACTTTATTCCTTCTACTTTATAGCTCTTTTCATAGCAGTTTTAGCCTTCGGATTATATGTACGATTTACAAAATTTGAGATCTGGGAGAAAAATCGTGATGCATTTTTCTACAGTGGAGAACCTATATACTCAGAGTTTGACTCCATGTACTTTGCCCGCCTTGCTGAGAATATAAAGTCTGGAAGTTTTAAAGCCGGTGATGTAGACTCCCTTAGATTTTTCCCAGACAACCGTTTAAAAGCACAGGACTTTGGGCTGGATGAAAAATATGATTTCCAGCTTAAATATAGCGTAGTTGGAAGCCTAATAAGTTACATTTTTGCATACTTATCCGTATTAAGTGGGAAAAGCATAGCTTGGCTTAGTTATTATCTTGTCCCACTACTTTCAATTAGCGCAGCCATACCAATTTTTTTGTACTTTTATAGTGCGGGTTTGCCAATTTCTGCCATCTTAGGAAGTCTTGTGGGTATAACTTCTTCTGTTTACATTGCTAGAACAAATATAATGAGATTAGATACGGATTTATTGAATCTGACATTCCCTTTTTTGATAGCTTTTTTGCTGTATAGGTATTTCGAAAGTGAAAGAAAGCTACTTTGGATTAGTTTTTCAAGTATAGCTCTTTTATTGTATTACCTTTGGTATGGTCATAATAACATAAACTTTGCCCTCATATTGCCAGTTATTATCCTTTACCTTATAAGATATAGAAGCCTTTCAAAAAAAGATATATTATACATAGCTATACTCATTCTTCCCCAAATATGGTATATATATGCAGGCCCTTACTACCTATACATTCAAATTGCAACTCTAATTTTCGGCAAAGGTCCAGAGGTTTCTGTATACAGCATATTTAAGGACTTTCCTAATGTATTTATATCCATATCAGAACTGCAAAAATACTCATTCAAAACAGTACTCCAGAGTACCAACTCTGTAGAAGTTTTCAGCTTTATCGGGCTTTTAGGAGCTTTTCTTGTTTTTATACTTAACATAAGAAGTATGATTTTTCTACTTCCTATCTTCGGAATTGGTTTGCTATCATTCTTCGGTGGAAACAGGTTTGTAATGTATTTGGGATCCTTTATAGGAGTGGGTCTTGGCTATTTTATTCATTTTCTTTTTGAAAAAGTCTTTCCTAAACTTGATCTATATACAGAAAGAAACAAACAAATTGCTATGTCTACCCTTATTGGGAGTTTGCTTTTTTTATTAACTCTTATGGTGCAAGATAGGGCTTTGGTTCTATTGGGTAGTTCACCCATCATAACTTCAAGGGAAGTTGAGATTATGGACTGGATAAGAAAAAACACCCCGTCCAGCTCTATCATATACACTTGGTGGGATACGGGCTACGCCTTTGAGCTCTATTCTAAAAGGGCAGTCCTTCATGACGGAGGTTCCCAATCCACTCCAAAAACTTATTTTGTGGCTAGATCCTTTACTACAGAGGATCCAAAGGAAGCATGGAATATAACCTCCTTCCTAAGCAACTATGGACTTGTAGGAATGGCAAGCATTCTTCTAAAAGAAGGTATAGGTGGGGAGGAACTCGTAAGAAGAGTTAAGGATGGCATATATTCTAAGGATATCAAGGAACCTATTTATTGGGTTCTAACAGAGGATATGCTATTTAAATCTGGGTGGATAACCTATTTTGGTAGCTACAACTTTAAGGAAAAAAGAGGTGTTTCAAAAAATATTTATGGTCTATCTTGTAAAATAGTTAGTGAGAAAATTTTTGAATGTTTGGGAAATAGGAAGATTGATTTAGATAAGGGTCTCATAATAGATAAGTCTAAAACTACAAGGCTGAAAGCTCTTTATTTCATTGATGATAATAGTCCCAAAATCATAGAATATAATAAAGATGGCCCTTCTATTTTATTAATTCAACAAAAAGGTAACATAAACGTATATATGATGGATGCTGGAGTGGATAATACTATGTTATTCAAAATGTATGTTTTGAGACAGTATGACTCAAATTATTTTGAACTTATACAGGACAAATTCCCTACAGCCGTAATCTATAAGGTAAAGGGTAGCATATCAAATAAAGAATAAGGTTAAAATATTTTTATGCTTCTTTTTTTGTGCCTTTTCCTCCTTTTCTCCTTTTCCTTTTCTGTTGAGATCTTTTCAGAAAAACTTGAGAAGCTACCGGATGGCACATACAAAGCAGAGGGGGATGTGGAAGCTTACTATAGGGATTACTATATAAAAGCAGACCTTATGACCTACGACCCACAAAAAAGAATAGTTTATGCAAAGGGAAATGTTTACATAAGGTCCTTTGATGGAAGATTCGAAGCAAAAGGAAGTGAAGCTCTTTTGGATCTTGAAAAGGATACTGGCTATTTTTTAGATACGGAAGGAAGGTTTGAGAAATTTAACTTCAGCGCAAAAAGGGTGGATAAGGATGGAGAAAATTACATAGTTCAAGAAGGATCCATAAGCACATGTCCACCGGATAAAAAAGAAATGAACTTATGCTTCTCAAGGGCTCATATATCTCAAAGGTATGTATTTAGCCAGAACAACACACTTAGACTGTTCAAAATACCTATTGTTTACCTTCCTATAAGTATATTTCCGGTTGGAGAAAGGAGGTCTGGCCTTTTGCCACCAACCATTGGTTCAAACACATACAACAGCTTCATATACCAACAACCCATCTATTGGGCCATATCGCCAGATAAAGATGCCACCTTAACCCTTGATTTAAGAGATAAGCAAGCTAAGGGTATTAGCCTTGAGTACCGTCAATCTATGAGAAAGGAGCTTGACCTTGTAGGCTTATTTTCCTTTTACAAGGAGCCCACACCACCTGGCAAATGGTGGCAAGGCAGGGATATAACAACCCTTAGGGAAAACAGATATAGAATAAAGGGAGACATTGACCTGAATAATCTAAAAGCAGGCATAGACCTTATCTCCGACCCATACTTTTTGGAAGATGTTTATCTAACCACAAAAGAGAGGACTATTTCCTACTTGACTTCTTATATAAGCTATACAAAAGAATGGGACAGATTCCTTTTTACCTTTGATTTAAGAAGGTTCTACGATACAACATCATCCAACAACAAAAATACACTTCAGAGACTTCCAGAAATTGGCCTTTATCTGAAGGATCAAAGGCTTTTTGATTTTCTCTACTTTAACCTTAGCACAGCTTATACAAACTTTTATAGAGAGGAAGGCTCAAAAGCCCACCGTATATTAATCTTCCCCGAATTTTCTGTGCCAAAGAATATTTTAGGGCTAAACTTCCTATCAACAATAACCATAGAAAACTTGCTTTACCTTGACGTAAAGGGTGGAGATTTTAAAAATAAAAAAGTTATCGGTTCTGTGAAGTATGTGGAAAGAGTGCCTTACTTTTTTAATTTAAACTATGGTGGTTTTAGAACGAATAACCTTGTAGAGTTTTCATACTCCTATAGGCCAAAAGATCATCTAAACCCAAATTTTGACCATTTTGATGAAATAAATAAAGAAAGCTTGATGTCTTATACTTTTAGAAGTTATGGATATTACGGAGAAAGACCATTATACACACTTTTTTTAGAAGGTGGGTATAACTATCTCGGAAAATTCACTTATCTGGGGCAGGAAGCAAAAGGCAAAGTATTGCCCATAAGGTCCATTTTTCAGCTTTATCCTGTAAAGAATTTAAACCTTACCACAGATAGCACTTTTGACCCAACCCATGGAAGATTTCTTAGAACCATAGGCAATCTTACCCTTAGTTATAGGAACAGTAGTTTAAGCCTTGGCAAGGTTCTTGAAAGAAATTATGATGGATTGAGGATAAACGATCAGTATAGCCTTTCGGCTTTTAGCTCCTATGGACCTTTAAAGGTATCCATAGGTATGATAAGGGATAATAAGATAAATAAAGACATTCAAAGGCAGTTAAACCTTGATTATAGGGGAGCATGTTGGAGCTTCGGGCTTATGCTAAGAGATATTTATGATGGAACAAAGCAAAAGTATATGAAAGAAATCTTTTTGACCTTTAACATATTTGACCTGCAGAAATTTACAGTGCCTCTGAAGAGATAATAATCTCTTTTAACTTTTTAGTTTGAGCTTTTATATCTTTTGTCCCAAATATGCCAGAACCTACAACGAAAATGTCCGCGCCAGCCCTCGCCACTTCCAAAATATTGTCCTCCTTTATGCCACCATCCACCTCTATAAGTACGTTTGGATTCATGCTTTCTACCATAGCTTTGAGCCTTCTAAGCTTTATAAGAGACCTATCTATAAACTTTTGACCCCCAAAGCCAGGGTTTACAGACATAAGAAGCACAAAGTCCACATAATAGATTATCTCCTCAAGGGAAGAAAGAGGCGTGGCAGGGTTAATTACTACACCCGCCTTTGCTCCAAGGCTTTTTATAAGGTCAATGGTCCTATGAAGGTGTGGTGTGTTTTCCACATGCACGCTCACCATATCCGCACCAGCCTTTATAAAGTCCGGTATATACCTGTCTGGGTTTTCTATCATAAGGTGAGCATCCAAGGGCAAGGGGCAGTGTTTTTTTATGCTTTCCAAAAGCACAGGGCCAAAGGTTATATTTGGCACAAAATGCCCATCCATTACATCAAAGTGTATAATATCCGCTCCACCCTCTATGCATTCCTGTATCTGCTCTCCAAGCCTCCAAAAGTCTGCAGAGAGTATGGAAGGTGCCAAGAGCTTCATTCTGCCTCTTCCTCAACCCTTATAAGCACAGGCTTCCCTACCACAACCGGTAGGCCCTTTATCTCTTCCAAAGCTCTCCTCATGTTTATCTCATAAGCCTTATGGGTAAGGATAACAAGGGGTACTATATGCTCGCCTTCCCTTCCCGCCAGCTTACATACTTTTTCCTTTTGAAGCACGCTTGCAATGCTGATGTGATGGTCTGCAAGCACTCTGGCTATGCTGGCAAGGACTCCGGGCCTGTCTGGCACATCAAACCTTAAATAGTACCTGCTATAGAAGTTCTCCGTAAGAGAATATTCTTTTTCTTCCCAGTTTATCTTTTGCCTGCAGGTTGTATTCAAAGCCATCTTTTGAGCTATATCCACTATGTCCGAAACTACTGCAGAAGCAGTGGGGTGCGCACCTGCGCCCCTTCCATAAAACATGGTTTTACCTACAAAGTCTCCTTCTACCATTATGGCATTAAAAACATCGGACACTTTTGCCAGTGGGTTTTCCTCTGGTAGAAAGGTAGGATGGACCCTTACCTCAAGCTCTCCTTCCCTTCTTTTGGCTATGGCCAAGAGTTTAAGTGTATACCCCAATTCTTTTCCAAGCTCTACATCCAAAAGGTCCACCTGCCTTATACCCTCCACATAAACACGGGAAAAGGGAAAGAAAACGCCAAAGGCTATGAAGGAAAGGATGGCTATCTTATGGGCAGAGTCCCAACCATCAATATCAAGGCTTGGGTCTGCTTCGGCATAACCCTTTTCTTGTGCCTCCTTTAAGGCTGTATCAAACTCCACATCTTCCTGAAACATTCTGGTAAGGATATAATTGGTAGTTCCGTTGAGTATGCCGTATACTGCACCTATATTATTGCCCACTAAGGATTCTCTAAGAGCCTTTATAATGGGTATGCCACCACCCACAGAGGCCTCAAAGCCAATGCATAAACCATTTTCCTCCGCCATTTGAAAAAGTTCGGCACCTTCTTCCGCAAGAAGGTGTTTGTTGGCGCTGACCACATGCCTTCCCTTTTGCAATGCCTCCTTTATAAGCTCCTTTGCAAAGCCCTTACCACCCACCAGCTCTACAACTATGTGAGAACTATCAATCACTTCTTTGTAATCCGTAGTTCTTAATTCCTCTGGTACATAGAAGGGCCTTGGCCTCTTCCAATCCTTGTCCGCCACTTTTGATATTTGAAGGTCTATGCCCGTTTTCTTTCTTATTGTGTCAGAGTTTTTCAAAAGCAATTCCACTACGCCCGTGCCTACCACACCACACCCCACTATGCCAACTTTTACCTTCAATGCCCTCCTCCATGGTTTGTTCTGTAGGGTATGGGAATATATTGCACGGAAGGCACCTGCGACCCCATAGGTTGAGGGAAAAGTTCCATAAGCTCATAAACTTCTTCCGGCACATCTGTGTTAACATTTAGACCAAGCTTTTTTAAATACTCAACGGTTAGAGGATAGTCATGGGTGTATTTTCCAGTTGCCAGCTCCTCTGCAATGCTTTCAGCTTTTTCTTTTTCCATACCGTTTTGTGTTAAAAGCCATACCAAGTAAGATTTCATCTGGTCTATAGCCTTTTGAGCCACATCCGCCAGTATTAGTGTTTGGTCATCTACATCCTTTAGGTCTTTTTTTTCAAGGACCTTTAGAATAGAAGCCGCAGGCATTTGTCCTATTTGGGGGTCCACAGGTCCAAGCACTGCGTTTGGGTCCATGATTATCTCATCTGCGGCCAAGGCCAAAAGGGTCCCACCGGACATAGCATAATGTGGCACAATAACCCTTACAGGGCCCCTATGCCTTACCAAAGCGTTGGCTATCTGAGTGGCAGCAAGGGCAAGACCCCCTGGCGTATGCACTATTAGGTCTATAGGCATATCCGGTGGCGTCATCCTTATTGCCCTTAACACCTGTTCTGAATCCTCTATGTTGATATACCTAAAGATGGGTATGCCAAAAAGGCCTAAGGCTTCTTGCCTGTGTATTAGAGTTATTACCCGGCTTTGACGCTTTTCTTCCAGCTGTCTTATGAGAGCTTCCCTTGTTCTTGATAGAATATACCTTCGCCAGAAGGGCATAAACACAAAAACAAAGAGAAGAAGCATCCAAAGAAAGTTGAAAAGGCCATAAAAAGGATTGTAATAAATAGGCTCCATAATTTTTAGATTATAGCACAGCTAAGATTGTTTATAATCTTTAGAATGGAGAAGAGAATATACACTCCTTTAACCGATGAAGTGGTAGAGAGCCTTAGAGTGGGTGATAAGGTTTTGATCACAGGCTACATCTATACTGCAAGGGACGCAGCACATAAAAGGATGGTAGAAGCTCTTCAAAGGGGAGAACCTTTACCCATTGATGTGAAAGGGCAAATCATCTACTATGTGGGTCCAACACCACCAAAGCCAGGGCAAGTATTAGGATCAGCGGGACCAACGACATCCATAAGAATGGATAAATATGTGGAGGATCTACTCAAGCTTGGTCTAAAGGGTATGATAGGAAAAGGTTATAGATCCCCCCATGTAAAAGAACTTTTAAAAAAGTACAAGGCTGTATACTTTGCCGCCGTAGGCGGCGTGGCTGTACTCCTCTCCAAATGTATAAAGTCTTCAGAGGTAGTTGCTTACGAGGACCTTGGTACAGAGGCTATAAGAAGGCTATACGTGGAAGACTTTCCCGTTATAGTTGCCAACGATATATACGGCGGTGATATTTTTGAAGAAGGTAGAAAAAGGTTTGCAAGGATAGATATCTAATGTGGCGTGAGCTTATAGCCACTGGCTTTTATTTGGGAAGGTTTAGGTATGCACCTGGCACCATAGGTACTCTTTTGGGAGTTCCATTAGTATATATCTTGGTTCATAAATGGTGGCTAACGCTTATATTTGGAGTTTTACTCTATGCAGTGGCAGTATGGTCTGCAAACTATATGGTTGAACTTACAAAGGAAAAGGATCCAGAAGAGGTGGTTATAGACGAAGTAGTAGGATATTTCTTTTCTTTCCTGTTTTTAGTACCAACTTTAAAGGCCCTTTTGGTAGGCTTTATAACCTTCAGAATCCTTGATATATTAAAGCCATACCCCATAAGGTTATTTGAAAAACTACCAAAGGGCCATGGTGTGGTTGCGGATGATATGGTGGCCGGCCTTATGAGTGCAGTCATACTTTATTTGCTCTTTAATTGATATATTTTTCCCATGAACCTTTTAACCAACTTTTTAAAAACCTTTTACGACTATACGGTAGATATAATTCCTTATTTCCTTATAGCTCTTGTTATAACTTCCCTCCTTCAAAGTTTTACCAAACTGAGCTGGCTTAAAGCTATTTTAAAAAAAGAAAAGGTAGCCCCCGTATATACAGGTATTTTGGGTGGTCTTCTTCCCTTGTGTTCCTGTTCCATGCTTCCAGTGGCAAACCTTATAAATAGTATGTCAAAAAGCTATGCCCCTGTTCTTTCCTTTCTGATTATAGCCCCCGTAATTTCCCCAGTAACACTTTTGCTTACCTATGGATACTTTGGCCTTAGCATGACCTTAGTTAGGTTGATAGGCACATTTATTTTTGCTCTTTCTTTTGCTTACCTTATGAACTTTTTCTTTGCTAAACCAAAAACCCTACCCATAATGATGGGCGGAGATGGGCAAAGTAAAAATTCAAAGCTTTTCTTCTATATTTTGAAGGATAACCTTTTCGGTATAGGGAAGTATCTGTTTTTGGGCATATTTATAGCCTCTCTTATAAAGGTATTTGTGCCAGCCAGCTTAATAAAGCCTATAGCAGGCAGCATTTTTTCCTATCTTCTTATATCTTTTATGTCTGTTCCTATATACGTATGTTCTGGGGAGGAGGTTCCAATTGCCAAAGCTCTTACAGAAGTAGGTTTTACATGGGGTAATGCACTTACCTTTATGCTGGGTGGCACAGGCATATGTATGCCTACCATACTAGCAGTTATGAGGTTTCTTCCAAAAGCCTTGGTACTTGCCTATGTTATCTTCTGGATTCTTTTTTCTATGACAATGGGTTTTTTGTACGATATTATATTTTGGAGATTAAATTTTTAGTATAATTTATACAGAGGAGGGACAGATGGATAGATACACACAGGTTTTACAAGAGCTTATAAAAAACACAGGTCTTGAGGGTGCCTCATTGGTATCTGCTGATGGTTTACCCATAGCTTCTGTGCTAAAGCCAGGCATGGAAGAGGACCGTATAGCAGCCATGAGCGCAGCCATACTTTCCTTAGGTGAAAGGGTCTCTGAAGAATTGGCAAAGGGCAGCTTGGAGCAGATAACCATAAAGGGGCATAATGGTTATGTTATACTCACTGGGGTGGGGAAGGATGCGGTAATGGTGGTGCTTGCTGATGATAATGCAAAGCTTGGGCTTTTGCTTATGGAGATTAAAAAAGCACAAGACAAGCTTAAGGGAATGCTATAAGGATATATGGCTCTAACTGGGGACCTTAAGACCTTTAATTTTGTGGACATTTTCCAGATAATATTCAAGGATAGGAAAAGTGGTATCCTTTTGGTTGAGTGGGCGGATATAACGGTTGCGTATTATGTTAAAGATGGTCAGATAATCTTTGCAAGGCCAGTAGATAGGGTATTTAGGGTTTATGCGGAGAGGGATTTTGACTTACTTATAGAAAAGCTTCGCATCCCAAAAGAGAACCTTTCTAAGACGATTGAGAGGTTCCTTATCAACAGGTTAAACATAAAAGAGGGTGTTTTTTCTTTTACACCTGGTTTCGTTAAGTATGCTTCAGATAACTATGGAGAGCCGTTTCCCATAGAAAAGATTATTATGATAGCTTCTCGTAGCTTACTTCCAGAAGAAGTAGAAAGGAAAATATCTGATGAGATGTTGATTTTTGAATTGGCGGAAAATGCACAAGAGATAATAAGCAAGGCAGAGCTTACTCCAGAAGAACAAAAAGTTCTTTCCCTTGTAAACGGTGAGAGGACTGTTTCCGATATAAGAAGAGATTCTGGGCTTGATAGCCTTACAGTAGACAGAGCTTTATATGGTCTTCTTGCTCTTGGTGTAATAAAGCGGAAGAAGAAAGAAAAAAAACAAAAACCTTCTATAGCCCTTGACCTTTTGATGAAGATAATAGAAAGGATAAAAGAGCTATGAAGACCATAAAGAAGATTAAGATAGTTGTAGCTGGACCCTTTGCAGCAGGAAAGACCCAGTTTATAAATACGGTAAGTGAGATAAAGACGGTAAAGACAGAAAGAAGAACCCAAGCAGTTGGAGAAAAGAATGTAAAAGAATATACAACCGTTGCTATGGATTTTGGAAAAATACGCATAGACGATGAACATGAGCTTTACCTTTTTGGAACTCCGGGGCAGTCCAGGTTTGATTTTATGTGGGAAATATTGGGAGAGGGCGCCCTTGGAATAATAATACTTGTGGATAGCACAGACCCTTCCACCTTTCATGAGGCAAGAAAGATAATAAACTTCTTTAGTTCTCGTTTTCCCGTACCAATGGTGATCGGTGCAAACAAACAAGACCTTCCCAATGCATGGCCACCGGAGGATGTGGCAACTGCTCTTGACATAAGCGAAGAAGAAGGCATACCTGTGCTTCCTGTATCCGCCATTGATAAAGAGAGTGTAAAAAAAGTCCTTTTGACACTCCTTGAAATAATAAAAGCAGAACTAACCTCTTAGGGATATATGGATGTGTGTTTCAAAGCACATGTTTCTTCAATACCCATTAAAAGATTAAAGTTCTGCACAGCCTGGGATGAGGCACCCTTTCCGAGGTTATCTATAACGCTTATTATCTCAAGTATAGAGCTTTTTTCATCATAATGGTGGTATATAAAACAGAAATTGGTTCCCAACGCATGCTTTATGTGGGGCGGTTCCTTAGATAGCACTATAAAAGGCTCTTCCTTGTACGTTTCTCTATAAAGCTCCTCATAGTTAATTTTTTCGGCTTTCACATATACCTTTGCCATCATGCCCCTTACTAAGGGTATAACCTGAGGAGTGAACCTTACCTTTATTTCCCTATTGGCTATCCTTTTTATCACATCTTCCATCTCTGGCGTGTGTCTGTGCTTTTCTACGGAATAGGCAAAGGCGTTGGCTTCCATTTCGGGATAATGAAACTTTTGAGTGGTTTTCCTACCAGCACCAGAGACGCCAGAAAGAGCGTCTACTATAACCAATTCTAAGCCTATCTTCTCTTTTAGCAGTGGGTATAGGGCAAGTAAGGTAGCCGTTGGATAACAGCCCGGGTTTGCCACAAGGTAGGACTTTTTTATATCTTCTCTAAAGACCTCTGGCAATCCGTATACTGCCCTTTGCAACACCTCTGGGTATGTATGCTCAAAGCCATAATACTCTGGATAACTTTTGAGGTCCTTTATCCTGTAGGCGCCAGAAAGGTCTATAACCTTTTTACCTTTTTTTAAAAGCTGTGGTACAAGCTCAAGGGAAGCCTCATGAGGAAGGCACAAAAAGGCCACATCAAAATCCTCTTCTGGTTCTTGTAGAAGGTGCATATGGCCTATAGGACTCGCTCCAAAGTGGGGGAAAACATCATAAAGCTTTTTACCAAAATAGGATTGAGATGTAAGGGAAGAAACCTTCACATGGGGGTGGTTCAAAAGCAGTCTTAAAAGCTCAACACCGGTATAACCGGTGGCACCATATACACATACTTTTATCTCTTGCTCCATCTGTAAGCTTTTCTTGCCTTCATGAGTCCATACTTCTTTCTTTCCTTCTCTCTTGCATCCCTCTTAAGAAGTCCAGCCTTTTTGAGGGTTGTTCTCAAATCTGGGTTGTATTTAAGAAGGGCTTTGGCAATACCATACATAATGGCTTCCGCCTGACCGCTTATACCACCACCGCTAACGGTTGCATATATCCCAAAACGCCCTTCAAGGCCTGTTAGCCTTAGAGGATAGAGGACCTTATTGTAGAGAGTTTCCCTTTGAACGTATTGTTTTAGGTCATACTCTTTACCGCTTTCTTTTACTTTAACTATCTGCTTGTCTGTGCCTCTTACAAGCCACACTCTTGCTACGCTTTCTTTTCTCCTGCCAGTGCCATAGTAGGAGTTGTCAAAGCCTATTTTAAAGTCTTTAAGCCTTACCAAGGTCATGCCTCAACCTCCAAGTTTTTAGGCTGTTGTGCAATGTGCGGGTGGTTTGGGCCGCTGTATATCTTTAATCTCTTTAACATCCTGTGGCCCAGTCTGTTTTTAGGTAGCATCCTTTTTACCGCAAGCCTTATTACCTCTTCTGGCTTGTTTTGAAGCATCCATGCCAAACTTCTTTCCTTTAGCCCTCCGGGATAGTTGGAATGGAATTGGTATTTCTTCTGCTCCATCTTTTTACCAGTGACAACCACCTTGTCCGCATTAAGGACTATTACAAAGTCGCCACAGTCTACATCTGGCTGATAGTAAGGTTTATGCTTTCCCATAAGCACCTTTGCTATCTGGGAAGCAAGCCTTCCCAAAACTTTCCCTTCTGCATCTACTACCCACCAATCTCTTACAACATCTTCTTTCCTAACATGGTAGGTCTTCATCCTTCTTCTCCTTCCAAAGCTTTATTCAGAAAAACTTATTATAACATATTTTCATCTTTCCGCCTGCAACTTATAGCCCCCTTCCATCCAACCCTCTGGATAATACCAGTCCCTCAGGTATGTATAGCCTAAGGCTTTTAGCTTTGAACCCAATCTTGTTTCTTCTGGTGGCTTGCCTGCCTTTAGTTCCTCAAGGGTTTGTTTGTCTTCGTAGTATTCTACAAAAACCCTTCTAAAGTATTTGGAGATTATTCCATAAAGCTTGTCTTCAAGCTCGGAGGAAAAGAAGGCTGGGTCTATATGGAAAAGCTCTATCCACTCCTTCCAGTAAGGCTTTCTGCCATAAAAGGCCTTTATATACATAAGCCTTTTACCATCCTTTGTAAGGGTTATGTTTTCTTCTTCTATGAACCTACCAACCTCCACCTTATACAGGTCAAAATGCTGGCTCAACTCTTTCTTAAACTCTTCCATGGCTTATAATTATAAGATTATGCATCATCTTTCTCCTGAACAGGTAGCGGAGCTGAGGGAAGACCTATTAAGGCTTAGGGAAAAGATAATAAAACATGCGGAGGAGCAGATAAAGGACCCTTCCAACGTGGCCTTTGAGGGTGGAGATGAGATAGACAGGGCCAATATAGAAGCGGGCAGATACCTTAACCTTCAAAGAATAAAGACAAGGGAATTGAAGCTGCTTAGAAAGATTGATTATGCCCTTATGAAGATAGAACAAGGCACCTACGGCATATGTGAAAACTGCGGTGCCACCATACCCTTTGAAAGGTTAAAGGCAAGGCCTGTAACTACTATGTGTATAAACTGCAAAGAATTGGAAGAGGAAAGGGAAAATGAGTGAAAGTTGGATGTTTCCAAGGGTTAGCAGGTTGCCCAAGTATGTGTTTGCCATGGTAAATGAACTGAAGTATAAGCTAAGAAGGGAGGGTGAAGATATTGTGGACCTTGGTATGGGAAATCCAGACCTTCCACCAGCTCCCCATATAGTAGAAAAACTATGTGAAGTAGCAAAAAGGGACAATGTGCATGGATATTCTGCCTCAAAGGGCATACCAAGGCTAAGGAAGGCCATATGCGATTTTTACAAAAGGCGATATGGAGTGGAGTTGGACCCAGAAAGGGAAGCCATACTCACCATAGGGGCAAAAGAAGGCTATTCTCACCTAATGCTTGCCCTTCTTGAACCGGGTGATACGGTAATCGTTCCCAACCCCACCTATCCGATCCACTACTATGCACCCATTATAGCGGGTGGGGATGCCATATCAGTTCCCATAATGCCAGAGGAAGGAGAAGATTTTGAAGAAAGCTTTCTCAAAAAGATACATGATATTTTGAGGGCTTCTTTTAGAAAGCCAAAGGCTATTGTGTTGAGCTTTCCTCACAATCCTACCACCCTTTGCGTAGGCCTTGACTTTTTCAAAGAGGTAGTAAGTCTTGCAAAAAGGGAAGGGGTATGGATAATACACGACTTTGCTTACGCAGACCTTGGCTTTGATGGTTATGAACCGCCAAGCATACTCCAAGTAGAAGGCGCTAAGGATGTGGCCGTGGAAATCTATTCCATGTCCAAAGGCTTTTCTATGGCGGGCTGGAGGGTAGCCTTTATGGTGGGTAATGAGGTGCTTATAAAGAACTTGGCGCACCTTAAAAGCTATTTAGACTATGGAGTGTTTACACCCATACAAGTAGCATCTATAATAGCTCTTGATAGTCCATATGAGATAGTGGAAAAAAACAGGGAAGTGTATAGAAAAAGGAGGGATGTGCTTGTGGAGGGTCTTAACCGCGTAGGTTGGCAGGTGGAAAAGCCAAAAGGTAGCATGTTTGTTTGGGCAAAAATCCCTCGTGAGATAGGCATGAACTCCCTTGACTTTTCACTTTTCCTTTTGAGAGAGGCAAAGGTGGCAGTCTCTCCCGGCATAGGTTTTGGAGAGTATGGGGAAGGCTATGTAAGGTTTGCCCTTGTAGAAAACGAACACCGAATAAGGCAGGCCATAAGGGGCATAAAAAAAGCTTTTGAGAAATTTATGCAGAAGGTTTAGCCCTTGCCACAAAGTAGGCATGCACTTCCTTGGCTCCCACAGACATAAGAAGGTAGGCAAGCCTTTTTATGGTTGAGCCGGTAGTAAGAAGGTCATCCACGATTAGAACTTTTTTGTCTTCAAAGTGGTCAGTAAGCTCTTCTCTTAGTCTGTGTCCCAAAACTGCCTTACTTCTTTCTTCTTTATCCAAAAGGGCAAGGGGCGGGGCCATATCGGTCCTTTTGAAGGCTTTAAGGTATGGCACTTCTGCACCCTTTAAGATATACTCCATATGATTAAAGCCCCTGTTCCAAAACCTTCTTAAATTCAAGGGCGGAAAGGTTATAAGGTCTGGCTCTATCTCCCTTATGTATTCCCATAAGTGTTCTTTTATTATCTTTCCAAGCCTTAAGGCAAGGCTTTTTGAGTTATCAAACTTTATACAGTGTATCATCTCCTTGAGAGTGCCTTCATAAAGGCCAAAGACCCTATAGGAAAACACATAATCAAGCCTGTGGCTGTAATCCATAGGATGGTAAGGCCTTAGGTTGCTTAGACATTCTTCACATATAAAGCCTTGGTTCCTTCCTCTAAAGCTTGAGCCACAGACCTTGCAATCCCCCTTAGCAAGGCCAAAAACCTGTAAAAGGCTTATCAAAGGTAGCCCTCCCTTTTCATAGAAAAATAACCCTTGCTGTTTATTATCAAATGGTCAAGAAGTTCAAAGCCCATAAGCTCACAAGCCTTTTTAACCCTTTTGGTAAATTCTATGTCTTCCCTTGAAGGCTTTAAATCACCCTTGGGATGGTTATGGGCAAGTATTATGCCATAACAGGCTGTGTTTATGGCGTGGTAGAGTATCTCCTTTGGTTCTGCGTGCAAGGCGTTCATCCTCCCTATGGCTATAATCTCATAAGATATAAGTCTGTTGGTAGGGCTAAGGTAAAGACAGATTAAATGCTCTCTTCTTTCATCCACCTTACTTTTTAAAAAGCCGTAGGCATCCTCCGGGTTGTTTATAAAAACACCCTCATAGGGGTCGCTTATCCTTTTTGCCAGCTCCAATATGGCCTTTATCTGACAAGCCTTTGCCTCACCGATGCCCTTAAACCTCTTCATAAGCTCTTGTGGAGAAAGTTGAGAAAGCTCCTTCCAGCCCATCTTAACTATTTCTTTTGATAGGGATAGCACATCCATATCCTTTGTGCCAGAACCCAACACTATGGCCAAAAGCTCCTCTTCCGATAGCTTTTCTGCACCAAGGCTAAGCATCTTTTCCCTTGGTTTGAGGTCCTCTGGCATATCCCGTAAGCTCTTAGTCCTGTGGTACATGGCTCTCCACCATTACCTTTATAACCCTTTTATTGTCCCTTTGAACTACCTTAAAGCGATAGCCTTGGTATTCTATGGTATAACCTTTTTCTGGTATCCTGCCAAGGTAAAAGCACAAAAAGCCGCCCAGGGTGTTGTAGGGTCCCTCTGGAAGCTTAAGGTTGAAAAACCTTTCAAACTTTTCCCTTTCCACACCTCCATCCACTATCCATTTGCCCTTCTCTATTTCAACAAAGTCCTCTTCTTCTTCCTTTGTTCCTTCAGATAAACCACCAATAATGTATCCTTGTAAGTCGTCCCATGTAATTATTCCCAAAAGATTGCCCCTTTCATCCACAACTACAGCCATCTGTTCCTTACTCTTCTTGAAAACTTCAAAGGCCTTTTCAATGGTGGTAAACTCGGAAAAGAAGTGTATTGGTCTTGTTAATTCTTTTATAGAAGTAGCATGTTTGCTTTGAATTAAGTCAAAAAGGTCCACATACCCAACAATATTGTCCATCTTTCCGCTATATACGGGCAATCTTCTGTATTTGTTCTTTTTCATAATTTCCATTACCCGCTCTATATTTGTGTTTTCTTCTACCATAACCACCTCTTGTATGGGCTTTATTTCTTCTGTTATAAAAATGTACTTTGAGGAAATAATACGCATGGCTATACGAAGGCTTTCTTCTTTTGAAGATATTTCCTCCATTAGTTTAATTAGGTCTTCTTTTTCAAGCTTTTCCTTGTATTTATCCTTTAGAAGGTCCGTTATAAACCTGCTTATGACCCTTGCAAAAACAAGTAGAGGTTTTGTAAAAATTCTTAGCTTGCTGAGTATCCATAGGGATGGGAAGAAAAGCCTTTCTGCGTGTTTTTGATATAAGCTTTTTGGTAATATTTCTCCAAGAAGCAGGGTAAAAATTACAAGGGTGGAAGAAAGTATTACTTCAAAGCCCTTAATAATGGGGAAATACTCCGAAAGCTGTAGCACTGCCAGAGTATAAAAGGTGGAAGCAAAAACTATGCTTATGGTATAGCCAAGCATAGTTAGGGTTATATACTCTTCTGGATTATCATGAAAGTCCTTTAAAAAGTCTTGTTTGGTTCTTCTGTATAGGCTCAAAACTTTTCCTTTATCTACGCTTACAAGGGCTATTTCTGAGCCTGCAAAAAAGGCCTCAAGCAGTATGAAAAAAAGGGTCCCTAAGAGAAAACCTAAGACCTCCATCCTACTATTACCCTGTCTTGGTTAGAATAATCCTTTAGGACAAGGACCTTATAACCCTTGCTTTCAAAAAGCTCTTTTAATACTCCGCCTTGATCATGACCTATTTCAAAGGCAAAAAAGCCTTCTCTTTTGAGATAAATGTCTAAGCTTTCTGCCACCTTTTCATAAACCTCCCATCCTTTTAACCCACCAATAAGAGAATTATAACCTTCCCTTTTTACGCCTTCTGGCAAACTTTCCCACCTTTCTTTGGGTATATAGGGTGGGTTTGAAACTATAAAGTCAAAGGTGATAGGCTTTAAAGCCTCAAAGAGGTCTCCAGCAAAAAGCAGTAGTCTATCATAAACTCCATGCCTTTGGGCATTCCTTTTTGCAAGCCTTAGGGCTTTTATGTTTATGTCGTTGGCTATCATGGTAAGGTTTTCACAATGAAGCAAAAGGCTTATGCTTATGCATCCAGTTCCCACGCCTATTTCAAAACCCCTAAGCCTTTTGTCCTTTGGAAGCCTCTTTAACACCTCCTCCACAAGCACTTCCGTTTCTGGCCTTGGTATTAAAACACCTTCTTCTACATAAAAGCTCTTCCCATAAAACTCCCACTCTCCAAGAAGATACTGAAGGGGATAGCCTTTTTCTAAGGCCTCCAAACCTTCAAAAAAGGCCCTTTCTACTTCTATTGGCACTTCAAGGCTTTCCATAAGGTAAAGCTCTTTGTGGTCTTTATTTAGTAGGTGTGCCAGGAGTAGGGCTTTGTCCCTGAGGGTTGTTTTGCTGGGTTTGGATAGGAGTTCTTTGACCTTCATCCTTTATAAGGGAACCCTTTTTGGAAGGATGGGTTAGGGCAAGGATAATGGCCAAAGCCATGAGGGTAAAACCAAGCCAATAGGTAATCTTTGTAAGTATGGTATCCACACCGCCAGGACCAAAAACACCTTGTCCCATACCGCCAAAGGCACTGCCCACATCCCCCCTGCTCCTTTGCATAAGCACAACCGCTATAAGCAAAAGGTCCACTATAATAAAAAGTGTAAGAAAAAGGTAATACATATCTATAATTATAACTCCAACCTTCCGTCCCTTAGTCTGTATATACGGTCAAAGTAAGTTTTTAGCTCCTCGTTGTGTGTGGCTACCAAAAGGGTGAGGCCTTTCTCTTCCCTTAGCCTTAAAAAGAGGTCAAAGATCCTCTTGCCTTCCGCAAGGTCCAGATTACCCGTTGGCTCATCCGCCAAAAGAAGTTTTGGGTTAAGCATCAAGGCTCTTCCTATAGCTACTCTTTGCTGTTCTCCACCAGAAAGCTGGCTTGGTCTATGTTTTAACCTATGGGTAAGCCTCAAGTATTCCAAAATCTCCATGGCCCTTTCCTTTGGCCTTTCCACGCCAGCAAGCTCACCTACAAGGGTAAGGTTTTCTAAAACATCAAAGTCTTCCAACAGGTAATAAAACTGGAATATAAAGCCTATATGCCTCTGCCTTAACTCCGCCAACCCATCCTCGTCCATATGCGTGATGTTTTTACCAAAAAGGTATATCTCACCTTTTGTGGGCTTTTCAAGGCCAGCTATAAGGTGTAGTAGAGTGCTTTTACCAGAACCAGAAGGCCCCATAAGGCCTACAACTTCTCCCTCAAACACCTCAACGCCAACACCCTTTAGCGCTTCCACCCCTCCAGGATAAACCTTCCAAAGGTCATTAGTATAAAGAACCCTATTCATTCCTCAAAACCCTAACTATACCTTCCCTACTTGCCCTATAGGCAGGTAATAAACTGGATAGCAGGGAAAGAAGCAAGGCACCCAACAATGTGGATATAACATCCCTCATCTCAAAATAAACAGGCACATGGTCCATAAGATAAACATCCGCAGGCACTCTTATTAGCTTGTATTCGTTTATAAAGTAGGCTCCCACAAGGGAAAGTATAAGACCTATAAGAGTTCCAAGAGAACCCAGCATAAGGCCCTGTAGTAGAAAGATAAAAATAACCTGCCTACTTTTTAACCCAAAGGTCCTTAACACGGCAATATCTTTCATCTTGTCCCTTGCCTTCATAAAAAGCAGGCTTGTAATGTTAAAAGAAGCTATCACTATCATAAGCATTAGGACAAAAAATATGCCTACCTTTTCCACCTGAAGGGCGTTAAAAAGGGGCTTGTTAAGGTCTATCCAAGAACGCACTATGGCACCTGGGCCCAAAAGCCTTTCTATTTTGTTTCTTATCTCCTGCGCCTTGTAGGGGTCCCTTAGGTATATCTCATAGCCAGAAAGTTGGTATGAATCACCAAAAAAATCCCTTGCCCTTTTTATATCCATTACAACTGTCGCATAGTCTTGGTCAAAAACACCCTTTTGAAATATGCCTTCCACTACATAGCTCCTCGCCCTTGGCAAAAAGCCAAAGGGTGTTCTCTGTCCCATGGGAGAAAGAAGGAGAATTTCCTCATCCTTTTTAAGCCCTAAAATGTCTGCCAGCCCTGCGCCAACGGCCACACCTTCCCTTAGCTTTACACCGTATATCCTATAAGCATCTTCTGGAGTTAAGGCTTTTACGCTTACGCTGGAAATCCTGCCTTCCCTTGATACAAGACCTTGGTATAAGGCTACAGAGTAAACATTTTTTATGCCTTCAATATTCTCTATTTTATCTTTGTAATCCTTATTGGCATCAAGTAGGCTAACAATTATATGGGGTGATGCGGATAGTATTTTTTCTTTTAGCTCATGCTGGAAGCCGGCAAACACTCCCATGGTAAGAAGCAGGGCAGACACTCCAAGGGATACACCCAATAGGGCTATAAAGGATACAAGTTGGGTTGAACCTTTGCCAGATAGTAAAAACCTAATAGAAATCTTAAGAATTGATTTCATAGCCTTTTTAGTTGGTCCAAAATTTCCCTTTGCCTTCTCATAATGTATTGCCTTATCTTTTTCTTTTGACTTTCTTCAAGGTTTATTTTAAAACCAAGCCTTATATAAACATCTTCTTGTCTTCCTATTATATTTTTAAGCTCACCTTGAGCCTTAACAACTCCCTCCTTTGGGAGTTCTACCTCTATATCAAAGACTGTGTGCATCCTTTGTACATCAGAAACTATCTGCATAAGATTTTCCATTATCCTGTTTGCTTCCTCCTTGTGAAGCAAAACACCCACGCCGGACTCGCTTATATCTACAGCCTCCACCTTTAAAACACAGTCATCTCCCAAGCAAAAAGATACATAAACAGGCTCCCTCTCCGTAGGCTGTACCCTTATAAATTCTCTTAGAACTATAGGTGGTGCAGGCACTGGAGAATCAACCTCTAAAACTAACTCATCCCTTATATTACTAAAGACCTTACACAAAAGGAACAGCTCGCCTATTTTTATATAAACTGGGTCTTTTTCGGAAAAAACTTGCTTGAATTTGCACTCTTTAAAATCAAAGCTTATATACCTCTCTTGGGGGGATACCCATCTTACTTTAAGCTTGAGCCTTATTGGTATTTCTTTCCAAGAGGTTATGACTTCATACTCTTTCCCGCTTTTAATATCGTATAAAATCTCTGCAAGCGTCATGGTTTTATTATGCCCTCCTCTGTTATTATTGCCGTTATATTTTCTGGTGGAGTTATATCAAAAGCAAGATGAAGGGCTGGAGAATTCTCTGGAGCTATAGGGATACCTCTTAAAAACTTTATTTCTTCTTCACTCCTTTCTTCTATCTCTATGCTTTCCTCTCCGATAAGGTTCATATCAAAGGTAGATTTTGGAGCAACCACATAAAAGGGTATACCATGGGCTTTCGCCAACACAGAAAGAGCATAAGTGCCTATCTTGTTAGCCACATAGTAATCTTTTGTTATTCTATCTGCACCTACAATAACATAATCCACAAGCCCTTTTTTCATAAGAAAGCCTGCGGTAGAATCGGTTATTATCTTATGTGGTATACCTTCCTTTGAAAGCTCCCAAGCTGTAAGCCTTGAACCTTGAAGATATGGCCTTGTTTCATCCACCCAAACAAAGATATCCTTATTGGCATAGTAGGCAGACCTTATGACTCCTAAAGCTGTACCCCATCCTGCGGTGGCCAATGCTCCAGTATTACAATGAGTAAGTATTCTTGCCCCTTTATGTATTAACTGCTGGCCTATCTCACCCATCCTCTTGTTTGCTTTGTAGTCTTCTTCCTCTATTGCCCTCGCTTCCGCCTCCAAGTCTTTACCTTCTTCTAAAGCCCTTTTCATTCTATCCAAAGCCCAAAAGAGATTATAGGCCGTAGGCCTCGTATTTTTAAGTGTTTCATATACCACATAAGGATCCTCACCGGCTTTGACCCCCAAAAGAAAGCCGTAGGCAGCCACACAACCTATGGCTGGGGCACCTCTTACTGCCATTCCTTTAATAGCCTTTGCCACATCCTTATAATTATCAAGCCTAAGCCACACCTCCCTTTCTGGCAGTTTTCTTTGATCAAGTAGTAAAATAGTATCACCTTCCCATTGAAAAGCTTTTACTTCCATTGGTAAATATTTTAAACCTTTTACATATTAGTCTACTGCAGAAGCGCTGTAGTAAAAAAGTAGTTTATAGCATACTGCTTGAACGTTAATATGTGAAACCCTGCCTCTATTGTTTAAAGTAATGGATTCACACTTATAGCCTTTTGTATTATGTCCATTGGTTAATCCATTTAATAGTTATCAACCCTGTAGGTTAGCTTTTTTACACCTATTTTCAAGAGAAAGGTCTTGTATAACAAAATCAAATAGGTGGCATGGAGTTTAATCCTTTAATCTAACACCCAGCGTATAACATATACGGTATTTCAACAACAACCAGCCACACAACAATAAGCTACACCTCAGCCCCACCCAATGTAAACCCGTGCCCTTTTATACATACACCATAGGAACCCTATTACAGTTCACCCTTGCCTATTCCATGGCTGGTGCTAAATTACTTATCTAATATGGTATAAGCTTGGTGTTTATGTTTGCAGTATATTTTGTTATTTTAACGCATGTCTGTGTCAATTGGATTTTTAAAGGAACTTCTATAACATATTGACAAATCATTTAATAGTTATAACTTATAAACACTCAATTACCTTTCAGGAGGCATGGCATGTACTATGTGGCGGAGGTCATAAACGAGGAATGCACCAAGTATAATTGTAAGCAGTGTACCCTTTTCTGCCCAGAGCCCAACACCCTCATGTACACAGATGAGGAACATCATGCATACGTTGTCCAAGATAGGTGTAAGGGCTGTGCCTTGTGTGTTTATGTATGCGTGAACCTCTTAAAAAGAAACGCCATACACATGGTAATGCCCGAAGTACATGCAGAAAGATAAAATTTAAGGAGGTAAGGCATGGCAACCTTAGGACCAAGCGGTTTTTCACCTTATCCTGTGGCAGTTTACGAAGGTGTTTTGAACCCGCCACCAGGAAAGGCACTTCTTTTCAATGAAGTGGTTGATGAAGAAATAGCTATGAGAGAGGCCGCAAAGGCTATGCTAATAAGAGAAAACCCCACTATATTCCCAGGACCTCAGGTGCTTTATGCATGGAACGAGGAGGCAAAAGAAAAAGCAAGACTAGTTAAAAAGATGGCAGAAGTTCTTGATGCAAAGATTATTCCCATGTATGACTACAGGCCCAAGTATCCAAAGATAAACCCAGCTGTTGAAATAAACCCTAACCATCCAAACCTAACCATTTGGCATAACAACATAAAAGCCTGTATATTCATAGGAGTTCATTGCCACTATGCCAATGTAGCCCTCAAGATAATAAGGGCAGAAACGGATTGCTTTACCATAGCTATGTGTGGTATGGACGGGCATGAAGATGCCATGATAACCTTGAGAGACCAGCATTTAGAAGAGCTTGAAAGGTTTATAAAAATAGCCCAAGAGGTAAAGAAAGAGCTGGGGAAATGAAGGCTACACTCTTTACTTACCAAGACTACCTGAACCTTGAAGAAGACAAAAGGTATGAGGTTTTGGAAGGGGAGCTTATAGAAATGCCCGCACCTAGTACTGTACATCAAAAAATCATTTGGAAGCTTTCCCGCTTTTTTATGGTTTATCAAGAGGAAAAAGGCCCTGGAGATTTTTATCTCTCTCCCGTGGATGTTATCCTTGCTGAGGATGTGGTGGTCCAGCCAGATATAGTTTTCATATCAAAGGATAGGCTTGATATAGTCAAAGATAAAGGCATATTTGGAGCTCCAGACCTTGTGGTGGAAGTGGTATCTCCAAGCACCTTTAAAAAGGATACAGAAGACAAAAGAAGGATATACGCCCAGTTTGGCATTAAAGAGTTTTGGCTTGTCTTTCCAGAGGAAAGGGGCATTGAGGTCTTGGAGTTAAAAAATGGTGTGTATGAGGTTGTTTCCTACGCCTTTGAAAAGGGCAAGGTATGTTCTAAGATTTTGGAAGGTCTTTGCATAGAGCTTGAGGAGGTTTTCCTATGACTTTTCTCAGCTTGTTTTTTATAGTATTTTTCACATCTTATTTAAAAATCCTGCAAGGAGGTAGCTATGCAAACAGTTAAGGAGCAAGGCATAATATACAACAGGGCAGGGCAAAGAGTAGTTTCGCCAGATTATCTGCTTTTTGAAGCACCAAGGACAAAACACTTTATGACAGGTTCAGAGGCGGTTAAAGAGGCGGTAAAGAGGGCCTCTGTGGACGCATCCGTTTCATACCCAATTACTCCACAGTCAGAAGCTGCACACCTTATAGGCGAGTTATGGGTTGAAGGTTATGTAGGCGTTTACTTTAGAGGCGAGTCGGAGTTTGGTGTTATGTCCGAAGTGGCAGGCTGTGCCTTGGCTGGCGCAAGGACCATAACAACCACCTCTGGACCTGGTACCCTAAGAGCCTTTGAAAACTTTCCCATGTGGGCCGGTACAAGAATACCAGTTCAGCTGGTCCTTATGGCAAGAGGTGTAAATGCTCCCCTTTCTATACAGCCAGATAACCTTGAGGTAGGCTTTCTCCTTGATACAGGTTGTATGATATGGTATGCGGAAAACGCTCAAGACCTCTTTGACATGATACTGGCAGGCTTTGTAGTGGCAGAACAGCCTTCCGTGCATGTGCCAATTATAACAGTCGTTGACGGCTTCTTTGTATCTCACACAAGGGAAGCCATAATGCTTCCTCCAGACGATATAGCTCTCCCACCATACAATCCTTACAGGGCTCCCATGCCAGTTATAGATGCGGAAGTACCACCGGGAAGGTTTTTAAGAGACCCCTTTGTAATGAAGTCTAACTATATATCCTACGCCACTCATGCCAGCTGGCAATGGGAGGTAAGGGCTGCCATTGAAAGGTCAAGGCCTTTTGCGAAACACTACTTGAGAGGCCTCACGGAGGAGTTTGGGGACCCAGAGGCAGACATCGTATTTGTGGCATGCGGTACTGCGGCAGCGCAGTCAAAGGAGGCGGTAAGGCTTCTTGAGGATGAAGGAGTAAAGGCAAGGGTGGTTAAACTAAAGACCATAAGGCCCTTCCCCATAGAAGAACTAAGGCAGGCCGTAAAGGGTGCCAAGTATATATTCGTTCCAGAGTTTAACGTGGTTGGCTGGCTTGAGAGAGAGGTAAGAAGGTATCTCTACGGGCATTCTGATGCGGAGATAATAGGTTCTCCAAGGGTTGCAGGTGGTATGACCATGCCAGCGGAAGTGATAGTAAAAGAAGTTCTCAAACTAACTGGAAAGGAGGTAAAACATGTCATATAAGATTTACGAAATAAACGAGGAATTTTTGGATGTGATGCCCCAAGAAATTAAGGACCTCCAGTTTAAGGCCACATGGGGCAATCCCAAAAGGGGAGTTATGGACCTCCCTTACTCCAAGGAGCTCATAGAAGAGCACTCACTTTGTGCGGGATGTCCAGAATCTATGGCTTTGAGGTATATTCTTGCCTCTTTGCCAAATCCAGAGGACACCATAATAGTAAACTCTACGGGATGTACCTCTTTGGTCTTTCCTCACATAGCCCTTCACACAGTTCACTCCCTCTTTGGAAACCAGAATGCGGTAGCCTCTGGCATAAAAAGGGTCCTTGAGTGGAGATTTCCGGACAAGGTAAAGGATGTGGTGGTGCTTGCAGGAGACGGTGCCATCGTTGATATAGGTTTGGATTGCACCCTTCAATCCTTCTTTAGGCAAGAAAAGATTACAACCATCTGCTTTGACAACGAGGTCTATGCCAACACGGGCGGTCAGGAAAGTGGTATGACCGTAAAGGGCCACGTTTTTAAGATGGCTCCAAAAGGTAAACAATGGGACAAAGTTCCCATGTGGCAACTTGCCATAGACTCTGGCTGCCACTATGTGGCAAGGCTGACTGTGTCTTCTCCCAAAAGGGTAGAAACGGTAATAAAGAAGGCCATATATGTGGCAAGAGAGGTGGGACCAACCTACGTGCATCTTTATACTCCTTGCATACTTGAAATAGGCCTTAACTCCGATGATGGCCTTGATGAGATGAGGCAGAGGGATAAGGAAAGGTTTGCCTTCTTTGAGTATATGACGGATGCAGCAAAGGAGGTCATTGAGCGCAAAAAAGAGGAGGGCTTACTATGATAAGAAAAAGGGTCAATATACGTATGCCAGCCCTTGGTGGGCAGGGTGCAGTCACTGCGGCCCATATAATAGCCACTGCGGCGGACTACGAGGGTTATTACGCCGTTTCTAACCCTTTCTTTGGAGCAGAGAAGAGGATGGCACCAGCGGAAAGCTACGCCCGTATAGGTGTAGAACCCATATACGACAGGGGTGAAGTGGTCTATCCGGATGTGATCATGGTCTTCCACCCACAGGTTATCACCATGGGCAAGTCCTACACCATGCCTTTCTACTCCGGCATAAAGAGAAAGGGCCTTATTATCATAAACACGGAAGAGGACCTTCTTACAGAGGAAGACAAGGAAAGGCTTGAAGAGCTTGAGGTTAAAGTCTTTAATTTCCCAGCTACCAAGTTCGCCATAGACATTGCAGGCACAGAGCTTTCTACCAACATGGCGATGATAGGAGCCCTCTTTGGTTGTATAGGTGCGGTGGGTATAGAAGCTATAGAAGAGGGTATAAAGTCAAGGTTTTTAAAGAAGTTTGTGGCCTCTGGTGGAACGGCCTCTCTGGACTCCGCTTTGGAAAGGAAGTTTAAGAAAAAGCTTGAGCTTATAGAAAAGAACCTCAACACGGCAAAGGCTGCCTATGAGCTTGCTCAAAAATGGGCACAGGAACAAGGCTTAGAACCCTTCTTACCACCACCTCCTAAGAAAGTGGCGGTTTAATCGGGGCTTTTGCCCCTTTTAAAATTCTTTTTTTAAATCTTAAGCTTTTTTAGCAAGGTGGTAAATATATCCAGGGCAATATGAAAGATTTCAGATATGACCACACCAAGAGCAAAATAAAAAGTCTCTTCTCTTTTTGCTAAGTAAGATAAAAGGTCAAAAGGGTCAAAGGTCAAAAGAAGGTCTTTTATATAAGGCATGTACTTAGAGGATAGGCCTAAAAGCACAAAGTATAAGAATATAAAAACCACCGCTAAGTAGCTAAACCTAAGCAATGTACCCAAAACTGGAATATGAGAAGAACCTCTATGTTTTGAAAAGGATTGATAGGGCTTCCATATAAGCCTTAGTTTTTTCCATCTTTTTGAGGGTTTGGATTGTGGGAGGTCCAGGTCTGGCGATAAAAGGAAGGTGCCAAAGATATAACCAAGGGTAAAGGGAATATAAAACTCTTTTGGTGTATAGTATAGGCATAAGGGCAAAGCCAAGAGGTTGATATAATCGTGGCTTTTTCCAAGAGCCATTTACTCCTCCACATCTACTAACAGAAGTGTTTTTGACCTTCTTCTGTCCAACTGATAGACAACTCTCCTTGGTTTGTTCTCCATTGTCAAAAGCTTGTTATTAAGCGCAGTGTCCCAAGAAAGGAAATAAAAATCTCCAGCCTTCAATCGCATCCTATCCCTATCGCTTAGTATGTTTAAGTTTAATGGTTCAGACAAGAAGTATGGTTCCGGAAAACCTTCACCAAAAGGTTCAAGCTCTGCCAAAGTTTGGTAGATTTCCTGCCCAATCTTTCCTAAAGGCAGCTCCATATCTATATAAACTTTTCCTTCGCTTATAGGCATCTCTACAAAAACTGCTTTTGCTTCTTTTTCAAAGTCTTGAATTTTATCTGTCTTTATAGTAAAACCTGCTGCGCTTGAATGCCCTCCCCATTTTATAAAGAAGTGGGATAACTTCTTTAAAGGAGTGTATACATCCATGCCATCTATACCTCTAACTGAAGCAGTGGTGTATTCCTTTCCTACGGACAGCACAATAACAGGCTTAGAAAAGGAACTGGCAAGCCTTCCAGCCACTATACCAGCCACACCACCAGCTCCTTCTTCCAGTTTTACAATGATAAGGCTATGTTCTTTTTGATGCTCTGCCTGTTCCAAGGAGACTTCAAAAGCCCACTGGCTTAGTTGCCTTCTTTCTTGGTTGAACCTTTCTATCTTATCTGCTAAATATCTAGCCTTATCTTCCCTTTTTTCAATAAGAACTCTTAAAGAAGGATAGGGAGAGGAAAGCCTTCCAGGAGCGTTTAATCTAGGCGCTAAGGAAAAGGCTATATCCCTTGAGCTTACCTTATCTTTAATGCCTGATCTTTCCATGAGGAACCTTAAACCAGGTGCAGGAAAACCGCCTTTAAGTATATGGTTGAGAAGCCTTATTCCATTAGACACTATTATTCTATTTATAAAGTTCATCGGCATCACATCTGCCACAGTTCCAAGACAGGCAAGATGTAAATATTCCCGCACATCCACCTCAAGCTCCAATTCCTTCCTCAAAAGAGCAGCCACATAAAAAGCCAAGCCAGAAGAAGATATCTCTTTTAATTCACTTACCTTTGGTGAGCTTAGCTTGGGGTTTACTATTAGTGCTGGTGGCAATCTGTCACCTGGGTTGTGATGATCAAGTACTATGGTGGGCATTTTTGCAAGGCTCAATTCTTCTACGGCCGTAGTGCCGTTGTCTATGGTTATAAGGAGGTCTGCATAACCCTTTAATTTGTAAATAAGGTCTGGCGTTAGCCCATATCCCCTCCTTCTAGTAGGAAGTACTGGCAGAACCTTGGCTCCAGCCTTCTTTAAAAGGTCGTAGAGTATGGCAGTGCCTGTTATTCCATCCACGTCGTAGTCCCCAAAAAGGGCGATGCTTTTACCTTGCAGGACAAAGGTCTTTATTATTTCTACAGCCTCCTGTATATTTGGTATATCAAAGGGTGGCGCCAGGTTCTTTAGCTTACTATCCAAGCTTTGAACTACCGCATTTCTGTTCGCAAGTATTTGAGCTTTTAAAGGGCCAAAGGCCCTTACAAGGTCCTCATTGGGCTTTACAACTTCACTCAATAAGACCCATTCCTTACCAGAAAGTCCTCTCATACTCTTTTCAAAGCTAAAAACTCTTCACACCACTTGGAAATGCTCCCTGCACCCATAAATAGGACCACCTTATCTTCAGAAGCCCTTTCTTCTATTGCTTCAAATAGTTCTTCCTTTGTAGGTAAAAAGACACAGCCCGCTTTTTGAGCAAGGTCGCCAGCCCTCACACCATAGATATTTTCTTCGCCTGCTGGGTATATATCAGTAAGAAGGCATTGGTCCGCTTCCCTTAAGACGCCCACAAAGTCCTCAAAAAGATAATATGTCCTAGAATACCTATGTGGTTGGAATACTAGAAGTATTTTCTTATCTGGATACATTTCTTTAATGGCCTTCAACACAGCCCTTATCTCTGTTGGATGGTGTCCATAATCATCGTAAACGGGAATACTCTTAAAGTAGCCTTTCAGTTCAAGCCTCCTTTCTGCATTCTTAAAGCTTTCAAGGGCCTCCTTTATACTTTTAAAATCTATATTTGCTTCAAGGCAAACACCAATGCAAGCAAGAGCGTTGTATACATTGTGCCTTCCCGGCACGCCAAGATGCACTTCTCCTAAGGACTTTCCCTCATGCCAAACTTCAAAGATATACCTGCCATCCAAGAGCCTAAGGCTTTTTGCAGCTACATTTGTTTCTCTTTCTATGCCATAACCTATAACCCTCCTGTGGGTCCTTTGGGCAATCTCTCTACAGCTTGGGTCATCCATGTTTAGGACCACAAAGCCATAAAAGGGGACTGCGTTGGCAAACTTCAAAAAGGCTTCCTTTATGTCCTCAAGGTCCCTATAAAAGCCTATGTGTTCTTTATCTATGTTGGTTATGACGGCCACCGTGGGCAAAAGCTTTAGAAAGCTGCCATCGCTCTCATCTGCCTCAGAGATAATTAGCTTATCTTTGCCCAGCTTGGCGTTGGAGCCAAGGCTTTGAAGCACACCGCCTATAAGAACGGTAGGGTCATAACCAGCCCAATGGAACACATGGGCTATCATAGAAGTGGTGGTTGTCTTCCCATGGGACCCGCATACGGCTATGCCCTCACCAAGCCTAAAAAGTTCTGCAAGCATCTCTCCCCTCGGTATTACAGGTATGCCAAGCTCCTTTGCCTTTTTTACCTCTGGGTTATCCTCCGAGACGGCGGAAGAATAGACCAAAACCTGCGCACCCATCACGTTCTCTTCCTTATGCCCTATAAAGACCTTTGCACCTTTTTTTCTCAAAAGCTCAATGTTTTTGTTTTCTCTTATGTCCGAACCGGAGACCTCATAGCCCATATCAAGGAGTATTTGGGCTATACCGCTCATGCCTATGCCACCTATACCTACAAAGTGGAAGCTTCTGACCCTTTCCCTGAACATTGGGTATATTATATAACTCTGGTAGTGTCCGTAGCTCAGCTGGACAGAGCGTGGGTCTCCGGAACCCAAGGTCGGGGGTTCAAGTCCCCCCGGACACGTTTATGCCCACACGCCGGGCAACCTGTAGCCGCAGTGGGGACACAAGCCTTCTTTAAGATGGTTCTTTGTCCTGTAGCCTACCCTCTCTATCACCTTTTCTCCACAACTCGGACAGTAGGTAGATTCAAGGTCCTCTTGCCAGTAGTTGCCCACATAGACAAAGTTTAGCCCCTCTTCCCTTCCTATCTCATAGGCCCTTTTTATCTTCTCTATGGGTGTGGGCATAAGGTGTGCCATCTTATAGGCGGGGAAGAAGCGGGATATGTGCCATGGTATATCCCTTGATAGGCTTGCTATAAAGCGGGCTATCTCCCTTATTTCCTCCTCAGAGTCGTTATAGCCCGGTATGAGAAGGGTGGTTATCTCTATCCATATGCCTTTTTTGAGGGCATACTCAATAGTTTTTAAAACAGGCCTCAGCCTTGCCCCGCACACCTTTCTGTAAAACTCATCGGAAAAGGACTTTAGGTCTATGTTCATAGCGTCAAGGTATGGAAGGGCTATGTCTATGGCCTCTTCTGTCTCATAACCGCTGGTTACAAAAACATTTCTTATACCCTTCCCCTTTGCAAGCTTCATCACATCAAAGGCAAACTCAAAGAATATGATAGGCTCATTGTAGGTGTAAGAGATGGAGGGTGTTTTGTAAAGCTGGGCCAGTCTTACAAGCTCCTGAGGGCTTATAGGCTCTCCAAAGACTTTATAGTTATTATTCTGAGGATATTGGGAGATCTCCCAGTTTTGACAAAACTGGCAGGAGAAGTTGCAACCCACCGTGCCAATAGAGAGACTATAGGTGCCAGGAAGGAAGTGATAGAGGGGCTTTTTCTCTATGGGGTCTATGTTTATGGCGGAAACAAGGCCATATACGGTAAGGTAAAGCTTTCCTCCCCTGTTTACCCTCACACCACACTTCCCATACTCACCCTCACCCAAAACACACCTCTGACTGCAGGCCTTACATAGGACCTTTTCCTCCTTTTCTTCGCTTAGCCAAGCCAAGGCTTCCATAGGGTTAAATTTATAGCTATGAGGGTAAGAAAACCAGCAGTGGCAGGCTACTTTTATCCTTCTGATAGAAAAAGGCTTGAGGAGTATGTGGACAGGCTGATTGGGGAAAAGGTAGAGGTAGAGGGAAGCCTTAGGGGCCTTATTGTGCCTCATGCGGGCTATGAGTGTTCTGGGATTGTGGCGGGCAAGGTCTATGCCCTTTTGAAAAACAGGAGTTATAAAAGGGTAGTCCTTGTGGGACCTTCTCACTTTGTGGATTTTAACGGCTATTCCTTTGGAAGCTTTCATGCCTTTGAAACTCCCCTTGGAAGGGTAGAAGTGGACCATCTTGCCTTAAAGGACTTTCCAGAAGAAGCCTTTTGGGACATGCCACACCTGTATGAACACTCCCTTGAGGTCCAGCTTCCCTTCCTTCAGAGGTCGCTAAGGGACTTTTTGCTTGTGCCTGTGGTCTACGGCAGGGTTGAAGCAAAAAAGTTAAAGGAACTTTTGGACACCCTCTGTGATGAGAACACCCTCTTTGTCATAAGCTCAGACCTTAGCCACTACTACGCCGATGAGACTGCAAGAAGGATAGATGCCTATTGCCACAGGTGGATCCTTGAAGGAAAGGAGGAGCTTAAAAAAGGATGTGAAGCCTGTGGAAAGACAGGAATTGAAGGTGCCTTACTTTATGCTAAGGAAAAGGGCCTAAAGGCCAAACTTGTAGACTATAAGACCTCTGCGGAAACATGCGGGGATGATAGAAGGGTAGTAGGTTATGGTGGCTATGTTTTTACTTCATAATGTAATAAAGCATAAGAGGATAGTCCAATCCAAAGCCCTGAAGGTCTTCCTCCATAAGCCTTCTTAAGAGGCCTCTTCTTTCCTCCATGTAAAAGACCCTTGCCTTTGGCACGCCCGCCAGCTGTTTTGCCCTGTTTATAGCATCCTGAAGATTTCCAAGCTCATCCACAAGGCCAAGGTCTTTTGCCACCCTTCCCGTAAAGACCCTTCCATCCGCTATCTCTCTTAACTTTTCATCCGATATCTTTTTAGACCTGTACTTTAATATAGCTTGAAGGAACTGGTTGTAGGCATCTTCAATGGTCTTTTGAAGATAGACCTTCTCCTCTTCAGATAGTTCTCTAAAGGGTGATAGGGTATCTTTGAACTTACCCGTTTTTATGGCCGTGGTTCTTATGCCTAGCCTTTCAAGGAGTGCCTTTAGCTCTGTGTGCTGGACTATGACGCCTATGCTTCCCGTAATGGTGCCAGGGTTGGCAAAGATAACATCCGCGGGCGCCGATATGTAATAACCCCCAGAGGCGCACACATTACCCATAGAAACCACAAGGGGCTTTCCAGAAGTTTTAAAGTCCTCAAGGGCCCTGTATATCTCCTGAGAGGCACCTACCGACCCACCAGGGCTATCTATCCTAAGCACCAAGGCCTTAACGCTTTCATCCTCTTTTGCCTTTTGAATCTTCTCCACTATCTTATCCGGCTCTATTATGGCACCCTTTACCTTTATGACTGCTACCCGTTCTCCAACTGGAAGCCTTGACAAAACCGAACTCAAAAAGCCAAGCACCATTAATATTATTACAAAGATAAAAAGTCTTTTAAGCCACTTTTTCATGCCTCTTCTCTCTTAGTAGCCACAGTGCAAGAACTACAGAGAAGATTATCATACCAAGGGCTACAAGCTGGTTCCATGTTAGGCCTATGCCGGGAATGGGAGGTGTAACACCTCTGAAAAACTCAAGGAAAAACCTAAGTGAGCCATACAAAAGGGTATAAAAGGCAAATACAAAGCCGTCAAAGGGCTTTTTCCTGTAGGCCAATAGGAGAAGTATAAAGATCAAAAGCAGGCCTATAAACTCCATAAGCTGGGTAGGGTATAGGGGCATGTAAGGTGGTGCTACCGCACCGGGTGGAAAGACCACATAGAAGAAGGGAAATTTGTCTGTAAAGTGAATGCCCGGCAAGGTAGAGCCATCCACAGGAAAGGGCTTCCCATAGCAACAGCCTGCAGAGGTGCAACCGAGCCTTCCTATGGCGTGGGCTATGCTCAATGCGACCACTGCCATGTCCGCCGTTTTCCAAAAGGGTAGTCTGTATTTTAATATGCCTATGAGAGCGCCTAATATGCCACCAAAAAGGCCACCAAAAAAGTCCATACCACCGTTCCATATACTAAGCACGTCCATAAGGCCTTCTATCTGTTCCGGATGCTCTATCACATAAGATAGCCTTCCACCCACTATGCCAAGCAGTAGAGCAAAGAGGAGTGTGTTCTCCACATGGTTTGGGTTTAGGCCTTCCCTTTTGGCAAGCCTAAGAAGGAGCCAGTAGGCTATTAGGACACCAAGGGCCACAAGCACGCCATAGGTGTATATCTTTATGCCGAATATTTCAATAAGTATGGGATACATGGCTAAAATTTTAAACTATCCACCGTAAGAAGAAGGCTAAAGCTTTCTCCCTCTACCTTTATGGCCTTGGCATAGCCTTCCCTTGACCAATCAAGGTAATTGAGCTTTAAGGTTCTGTTTTTCTTTGTATCGTAGAATTCCACAAGGCTTAACTTCCCATCCTTGAATATATACTTTGTCTTATACACACCATCATCCCTTTCAAAGGCAACGCCGGAAAGCCCACAGCTAAGCTTTTCATCACCTCTTATTACTTTGCCGAAGATAAGGCCATCTGGGTTTATCGGAAGGTCAAAGCACACACCACTCAAACACAGATTGTTTAGGCTAAACTCCAAAACTCTACCTTCCCCACTTATGGTAAACTTACCCTCCGTCTTTTGAACTTGCACCGGTATGCGCAAAAAGCCTTGTCTTAGAGAAAGGCTGGCTTGGTAAGAAGAGGGAGCGGACTGTTCTAAATAGGATTTCTTTATACTTTCTCCCTCGGGACATACAGTAGGAGCGCAGGCGGACAAAAAGAAGAGAACTAACCCACCAAAGGCTATTTTTCTAACCATGCTTCAATTATAAACTTACTGAAGCATATAGTCAAAGTTTACCTTCCAAGTTTTTCCACTGTCATCCTTTATGTAAAGGTTGATAGAATACAGACCACTTTCACCCATCTGGAACCATCCCCCAAAGTTATCACCGTACTGGTGAGGATACTTGTGAAGCTCTCTTCTTTGAGCCCTCAATATGGGAGACCTTACCTCCGCCTCTACCTTATAGTTTGACAGGTAAACTATCTTATCTCCTTCCTTCTTCCATATGGCTACGGCAAGATGGTGAGTGTCATACCTTTGAGGTGTTCCGTTGTGCTTTTCCAATAGTGCATAGGCTCTTGGAAAGCTCTTTTTTAACTCTTCAATGCTAACAATTCCAATGCTCACGTTAAAATCCTTTAGCTTTTTGGTAAGTGGTGTTTTGATAAGCACGCTGTCCTCTTGGGCAAGAGAAAGGCTGACAAGGGCAAAAAGATAAACAAGAAATCTAACCATTTCCCACCTCCTTAGACTCCTTAGAGTAAATCTTAAATTGGTTTATTAAAAGAAGCAATTAGACTTAATTTGGGAGTAAATAAGTGTATCTTATATTCCTATGCGTATAAACGTCCTACCTGAGGAGATAAAAAATCAAATCATCTCAGGAGAGATCATAGAAGGCCCTGCGGAATGTGTAAAAGAATTGATGGAGAATTCCCTTGATGCAAAAGCTACCAAGGTGGATGTGGAGATAGTAAAAGGAGGAAAGAGGTTTATAGGTGTAAGGGACAACGGTATTGGGATCCCTTCAGAGGACATTAAGAAAGCCATATTGAGCGGTGCTACAAGTAAGATTAGATCTTTAGAAGACTTACAAAGTATAAACACCTATGGATATAGGGGTGAGGCGCTTCATGCCATTTCGTTGGTCAGTAGGTTTATATTGAGGTCCAGATTTTATCAAGAAGGAGTGGGGAGAGAGATAAGGGTGGAGGGTGGTAAGGTAGTGGCAGAAAGAGAAGTAGGTATGCCTGTGGGAACGCATGCTGAGGTTTACGATATCTTTTATAATCTACCACTAAGAAGGGTCTTTTTGAAAAAGGAAGATGTGGAGAGAAAAAGAATCTATAGCATTTTTAAGGCCCTTGCCTTGGCCAACCCCTCTGTAGCCTTTAGACTTGAAGCAGAAGGCAAAGAAGTATTTAACTTTAAAGCTGTGGATCATATAAAGGATAGGGTGGAGGATATTTTTGAAGAAAGGTTTGAACACCTAATGGGAGAAGAGGGCCCCTTTAAAGTTGACCTGTTTTTGTCAGATAGAGCAAGGGGCCTTTTCCTCTTCATAAACAATAGGCCAGTCAATAACAAGAGCCTTATGGAATACATTAAGCGGTCCACTGGAAGGTGGGGAGCCTGTGTATGTTATATTCAAACCCCTCCTTATCTTCTTGATGTTAATATTCACCCGAAAAAGACGGAAGTAAAAATACTACGGGAAGGTAGATTAAAGGAACTTATAGGAAGGACTCTTCCGAATAGAAACTGGACTGGCATAAGCCTTAAACAAAGCACCAAGGGCTATGCTTTGGAACCAGAGTTTATTGGTATAATAGATAACACGCTGATTGTGGTAAAGTACGGTGATTACATTTACTTTTTTGACCAACACCTTCTGGCAGAAAGATACAATTATGAGGTTAGAGGCCTAACTGCCCAAGAAGCCTGCAAAGCATCCATAAGAGCAGGGGACAAAATTGATGAAAAAACAGCCAAGTATTTGATTGAAAACTGGCTTAAATTTGAAAACAAGGAAGTATGCCCCCATGGAAGACCCCTGTACCATAGAATATATATTGGCGACCTTTACAAAAAGCTTGGAAGGGAATACTAATGCTTGCAAAGAGGATAATACCTTGCCTTGACGTGGATAGAGGAAGGGTTGTAAAGGGTGTAAGGTTTTTAAACTTGGTGGATGCAGGAGACCCTGTAGAGGTGGCAAAGGTTTACGAAGAACAAGGAGCAGACGAACTTGTCTTTCTTGACATTACGGCCTCTGCCGAGGGAAGGAAGATCACCCTTGAGGTGGTAAGACGTGTAGCGGAAGAGGTCTTTATGCCTTTTACCGTAGGCGGGGGAATATCAAGCCTTGAGGATATGAGAAAGCTACTTGAGGCTGGTGCGGATAAGATATCTATAAACACCTCCGCCGTTAAGAACCCAGAGCTTATATACGAAGGTGCCAAAAGGTTTGGTTCTCAATGCATAGTGGTGGCCATAGATGCAAAAAGAAAAGGAGATTCATGGGAGGTATACATTCATGGTGGAAGGACTCCTACTGGCCTTGATGCCATAGAATGGGCAAAAAAAGCAGAAAGCCTTGGAGCTGGTGAAATACTTCTTACCTCTATGAATAAGGACGGGACAAAATCTGGTTATGATTTAGAGCTAACAAGGGCTATAGCAGAAGCTGTTAGAATTCCCGTTATAGCCTCTGGGGGAGCTGGGAGCATGGAACACTTTTACGAAGCCTTTACCTTTGGAAAGGCTGACGCTTGCCTTGCCGCATCACTCTTTCACTTTAGGGAGATAGAGATCCCAGCTTTAAAAGCCTATCTATATTCAAGGGGTATTACGGTAAGGATGTAAGTTTAAAATATTTAGTTAAATGAGACTGCTAATACTTGCCTCTGAGTCCAAAAGAAGAGTTCAAATACTTAGCATGCTTGGCTTTAAGTTCCTTGTTATACCTTCCTATGTGGAAGAAAGGCATGAGGGTAATCCACTTCTCACTGCCAGAAGGCTTGCCTTCAAAAAGGCCTTCACCGTTTGGAAGGATTATAAGTTTGCCACCGTTCTTGGTGCAGACACCATAGTGGTCCTTGGTAAAAGAGTTCTTGGAAAGCCAAAGGACAGGGAGGAAGCCAAGGAAATGCTAAGAAGCCTCTCTGGAAGGTGGCACAAGGTCATAACGGGTGTGTGCGTCATATTTCCCAAGGGTAAGATAAGCTTTCATGATATAGCATGGGTAAAGTTTAGAAAAATGGATGAAAAGGAAATAGAAGAGTATGTTAGCAGTGAAGAGCCTATGGACAAGGCGGGGGCCTATGCGGTGCAAGGCATGGGAGCAAGGTTTATAGAAAAGATAATAGGAGACTTTTACACTGTTATGGGCCTTCCAGCCTCCAAGACTTATAGGGTATTAAAGGATGTTCTGGATTAGTTTGCTTTTGGTTTTTATAAGCGGTTGTGCCTCTGTGATGAGCCAAGAAGACAACAAAGTGGATGTGGGTGGTGGCTTGCAGATACAGATAAAGCATAGAAACTATTGAGCCATGGCTTGCGAAAGGCTAAAGGAGGTGGAAGAGAGGATAAGGCTTGCCTGTGAGCGTGCAGGAAGGAAAAGGGAAGAGGTTTTACTTTTGGGGGCATCAAAGGGCGTCCCTCCAGAAAGGCTAAGGGAATTTTTTAACTGTGGCATTTCTACCTTTGGTGAAAACAGGGTTCAGGAGTTTTTGAAAAAGTGGGAAAGCCTAAGGGACCTGTCTATAGATTGGCACTTTATAGGAAGGCTACAGAGCAACAAGGTAAAGTACATAATAGACAAGGTGAGCCTTATACACTCCTTGGACAGAGATAGCCTTTTGGAGGAGATTGAAAAGAGGGCAAAGGCTATAGGAAAGGTGCAGGAAGTGCTTATAGAGGTGAATGTGGGAGGGGAAGAGACAAAGGGGGGCGTGGAGCCAAAAGAGCTAAAGGCCTTTTTTGAAAGGTGCCTGAAGGCGGAAAATATAAAGGTGCTTGGCCTTATGTGCATACCACCCTACAGAGAGGACCCACAGGAGGTAAGGCCATACTTCTCTCTTTTGAGAAGGCTAAAGGAGGAGCTTGAAAGGGAGTTTGGAGTTTCTTTGCCACACCTTTCCATGGGCATGTCCCATGACTTTGAGGTTGCCATAGAGGAGGGAGCCACCATAGTTAGGATAGGAACCTTACTCTTTGGAGAGAGGCCTTAAATATACCTCCCTTATGGGAAAGGGGATTTTTATGCCTTCTTCTTCATACCTTCTTTTCAATCTTTTTATAAACTCATGCCTGAGTACATGCTGGCTTGGAACATCCTTTGCCCTTAGGATCACGTTAAAGTTTATGGAAAAGTCGCCGAAGGCCGTATACCTTATGAAGGGTTCAAAGTCCGACACGGCTCCCTCCACCTCTCTTTGCACCTCCTTGGCCACCTCTATGGTTATCCTTTCTACCTTTTCAAGGTCGCTGTCGTAAGAGACGCCTACGGGGACGATCACTGCCAGTTCGCTGTCTGGCTTGTGAAAGTTTATAACTATAGAAGAGGAAAGCTTGGAGTTTGGCACAATTATAAGGTTGTTGGATGGCTGTCTTATGACCGTATTCCTCCATGTAATATCCTCAACAAAGCCTTCCTCACCGCCCTCCAGCCTTATGTAGTCTCCCACCTTTATCTGTCCTGAGGCAAGCACATGAAAGCCTGCAAAGAGGTTTTCAAGTGTATCCCTGAGGGCCAAGGCCACAGCCAAGCCTCCCACACCAAGGGCCGTAAGTATGGGGGTTATGGCTATACCTATCTTGTCTAAGGCTATTATCACACCTACCAAAAGCACCAAAACCTTAGAAGCCTGCACCACAAGGGAAACGGCCGGCATCTCTTGACGGTAGCGGTTCATATACATTCTTAAAAGGAGGGCCACAAGCCTAGAAGTAAGAAGGGAAAGAGAAAGGATAAAGACCACCCAAAGGGCCTTATCTTTTATGAGCCTAAGGCTTACAGGAAGCTTTAATTCTTCTGAAAGTATGTATAGGACAAAAAGAAAAGACCACAGGGTTGGAACAAACTTGAAGATGTCCCAGTAGAACCTTAGCCTCTTTAGGAAAAGCCTTTCTATAAAGAGGACGAACAAGGGGACAAAGAGGAGGCCTATCAGAGGAAGGTATTGCTTTATCATAAGAGGGAATTATAAGGCAAATGCGCTGGATGAGAAATTAATCAAGCAACGGTGATGCCATTATCCCTTTTTGTTAAAAATAAATGAGACAAGAAATGTAGTGGCGGGTCTTGGGCTCGCCAAATGTTTTATAATCTGGCAGGTTTAAAACCTGCCACTACAAAGGACGAATTTCTCGCTCCACGTAAATATTTTGAAAATAATTGAAACAAAAGATGAGGATGGAAGAAATTGGCTTGCCATCACTTGCACCTTTGAAAAAAATAAATTAGACAATTAAACACGTAGGATGAGAAATTAACAAAAGAATGGGCATGCTACTATCTTCTCTGCTAAAAATAAATGAAACAAAAAATGCAGGGATAGAACCAGCCAGCATGGTGTATAAAGAGGATTATAATATGGCGGGCCAAAGGCCCGCCAAAAGCCTTAAGTGTAATTCTTTATTATGATGATGAGGCCTGTGCCTACAAAGACTATGGCCCAAAGGACAACTATAAAGACGGACACATCTCCAAGGTGGTGTTCTGCCTCGCTTGCTTCATAGACCTGTCCCTTTGGCCTTCTTCCTGCTTGGTATGCCATCCACCAAGCGTAGGCATAGAGTATAAGGCCTGTGGCTGTAGTTCCAAAGAAGAGCAAGGGGCTAAGCCACTCAAGGTTCAGCTTGTAGTCGTATATGGAGTAGCCAAACCTGGCTGTGGAGGCCACGCGTAAGTACTCTCTAAACACGGCCAAAAGCAAAGTGGCAACAACGCCAGCCACAAGGGACGGTATGGCCATTTTTATGGGATTCTTTTGGGCTATAAAGACCATGCCCGCCACAAGCAAAAGGCCAAGCACAGAGAGCAATGTAAATATGCTACCCTTTGCGTTCCAATCGGAGGGCAAGGTGAGTATGTGAAGAATATGGAAGACTATCCAGCCCGCACCACCAAAGATGGCAAGCTTGGTACCAAGCCTTGCAACAAACTCCACATAGTCTTTCTCAAAGTCCTCCCTCTTTCCAAAGTACCAAGCGTACAACATCATAAAAACACCCGTTACGGCCACGGAAGGAAAGACAAGGAGGGAAAGATACCTAAGGGGGTTAAAGGCGTATATGTTCCATCCTGAATGGTTCATGGTGGTGCCACCGGAGGTGTACCACTCTACCCACTTCTCCGGGAATAGGGCTTGGTAATTGACCACATGGATTATAAACCCCACCAAAAGTAAGAATATAAGGCCACCTATGGAGAAAAGGGTGGACATTTGAGATTTTTGTCTGCTAAAGTAGGCAAACCATATGAGGTAATAGCCTATGAGAAGGAAGACTATAAACATGATATACCAGAAGGCGGATAGGTTGGCGGAGGCATACCAAAGGGGGTCGTAGATGACCTGATAGAAGAGCAAGGGAGCCACACCCAAGACTATGGCCAAGGAGACAGAAACCTTTGAAAGCTCAAGCATAGCCCTTGCAAGCCTTTGATGGTTTTCCTCTTTGCGTGTAAAGCCGTATATGGCGTAGATAAGGCCACCTACAGAGGTCCAAACGAAGAGCATATGAAGGGCCCATGTGAGAACTTGGAGTATTTGCATCACCACTGGGAAGAAGGGAGCGCCAGCGGGGTCTGCCATGGCTTTTAGCATGGCGCCCACTTGTTCTGGGGATTGGCCTGCAAAGGCAAGCTTGCCAGCCACCAGCATAAAGCTAAGCACACCCAAAAGGAACCACCTTATAAGGTTTTGGTACACTACCATGCTCATGTCAAACCTCCTTATCTTTGTGCAGATGCTTGCTTTGGTACCTCTATCTTGGCGGAAACACTACCACCCTTAGAGATCATGTCCGCAATGTAGGCAGAGAGGGCTCTAAGCTCCTCATCCTTTCCCACAAAGTAGGGCATGTATGGGGGATGGTTTTGAGGAGTGAGGTAGTTGGCAAGGAAGTTATAAACTGTATCCTCGGAGGTCATGCCTGCAAACTTTTGCCCAAAGGGCCTAAGGCCAGAGCTTCCCGTCACGTTGTGGCATCCAGAGCATTGGAGTATGGCTATAGCCTTTCCTGCCATTATCTTGTTCTCTGGTGTTATGGTCCTTAGACCCTCTGGCACAAAAGGATTGAGCTGTAGAAGGCCCTTTTCCTTTATGGTTTCCGTTTCTACCTTTATGCCTTTGGCGGGCACATCCCTTGCGATAATCTGATTTACCCATACAAACTCACCGGCCACGTAGGGCTTGCGGATGGTTTCCCTTATCTTCTCTTCTGGATATACACCCAAGAAGAAGATGAGAAGGTATATGGGATAAGCCACATAGGGCTTTGCCACCGTGGGCCTTATGGCGGTTATTACAAAGTGTGCCAAAAGCACTACCAATATGGTAAAGATGAGGGCATAATACCACTTGGGAACTATGCCAGAGAGCATTACAAGGCTTCTTTCTGGAAGGGTGGAAACATACCAAGCAAAGAACATGCTACCAAAGATGAGGCCAGCTATGCCCCAATAGGACATGGTCTTGACTATGCTCTTATAAACATTTTCTGGAAGGTCCTTTTTCATCAAGCTTGCTATCACTATGCCTATGGTTCCAGCTATGGCAAACATAAAGAAGGACCTCATAAGAAGGTGTGGAAAGTAGTTTTTGTTATAAAAAGCATCAAGGATGTTGCCCGTGGCAAACCATTTTTCATGCCCCGGAGATAGCATAAAGGATAGGATGCCAACTATTATGTACATGGTTGCCCAAGAGCCTATGGCAAAGGTCCAAGCAAGCCTTAGCCAACTCCTTTGGTCTATCTTACCCAAGGTGTAAAAGAGGATATAGACAAGGGTGACCTCGGCTATAAACCATATCCATTCGGCAGCCCAAACCCAAACAAAGTTGTGAATAAGGGCCGATATACCCCTTGGGTTTGCCACCGTGGCGGAAAACCATATACCGGGACCTGTTATAGAACCAGAAACGTAGGAGAATACCAAAAGGCCAAGTAAATACTTTTTGATGTAGTCGTAAATTTGTGGAAGGTTCTCTTTATAGGCTTTTGTGGCCAAGTAGGCCAGAAGTATGGATGCTCCTACGGATGTGTGGGAGGCCATCACGTGAATGGTAGCTATGATGGCAATGCTAAACGCACTACCAAAGGTTGGCACATACCACATGGGATAAAAGCCCAGTATGTCCATCGTTGCACCTCCTTGAATTTAACTTTAACTTAAAGTTAATATAACATGATTTTTGTCAATGTCAAGAGGAGGCTGTTTCAAAAATCCACCTTACCTACGGTTATGTTAAAATACCAAGAGATGATAACCATAAGCGCTAAGCTTTTATTCTCAAGCTATCAAGACAAGGAAAAGGTCCTAAACCTCATGAGAATATGGTCCTCAGCTATGAGATATGCTTATAAAAGATTTTTGGAAGGTATGGAAATAAACACTCTAAGAAAGTTAATCCAAGATGTATTTGGACTAAACGCAAGATATTCACACTCAGCCATTGTTAAAGCACAAGCCTTGATGAAAGTAAGAAAAGAGAAAGGAGAAAGCTTAAAAAAGGTTATATTTGGCGGAAGAGATAATTTTAGAAAATTGCAAAAAAGACATATAAACGGAAAAGACTATCAAGGATTAAAAATTCAATTCCAAGAGAGGAGAAAAGGCAATCTATACTCCATAGGACAAGCAAATTGTAAAGGAAACCAAAACACAAGGATAGAAGTAAAAGAGGATAGGACCTATCTTAGAATAAACACAGGAGAAAGGCAATATGTATATGCCTTGATAAGTGCGGGGGATAGGATAGAGAAGATTAAAGAGATAGCCTTTTCTGGAAGAGCATATACGGTAGAGCTAAAGCTAAGAGATGGCAATGTGTATGCTTACTTCACCATAGAGGAAGAATATCCACAGATAGAGATAACCAAAGCTTATGGAGTAATAGGCATAGACCTAAACGCCTATCCAAACCACATAGCTTGGACAGAAACGGATGAACGTGGCGGACTTATTTCTTATGGTGAAATACCTATGCCAGAATTGGGAAGTGGCAATAGCAATAAGAGAGACTACTACACATGGATATACGCTCATAAAGTTATAAGCTTAGCCAAAGAGAAAGGAAAGGCTATAGCGGTAGAGAAGTTAAAGATGAAGAAAAACAAAGGAGGGGACTACTCTGGGAGAAAGGTAAGGAGAATACAACACAGCTTTGCTTATAGGAAATTGTTAGAAAGGATAAAACTACTTGCCAAAAGGAATGGCATAGAAGTGATAGAAGTAAATCCAGCTTATACATCTATCATAGGTATGTTAAAGTATGCACCACAATACATGGTAAGCAAGGATGTAGCTTCTGCCTATGTGATAGCAAGGAGAGGATTGGGACTAAAAGAAAAGGTGCCAAAGAATTATATGGAGCTTATAAAAAGGCTAAGCATAAAAGACTTGAAAGAGTTAAAAGAGTATGTGAAAGAGAAGGTAAAGAATGCCTATTTGAAAGCTAAACACATAAAGGAGATAGAGAATTTAATAAAAAGCCTTGGGAGTGAGCCATGGAGGATATCTAAGCCACTGGAAGGAACAAGCTTAGATACCCGATTTAATCCATGGCGAGTTCTCAAGGTAGTGGTGCTAACGGCACTCTCTCCTGAGAGGGTATTAAGGGACCTCTCTGTCCTGAAAGATATTCTCTTTCAGGGCTTGTGGGGAGACCCGAGAAGGGCGCAAGTTCCCGCTTCAGGGGGCGGGGGCGGTGGTCTGTGCGAAAACACAGGCTATTTTTGAAACACCCTGAGAGCCTTAAAATAAAAAATCCAAAATGGAAAGAAAGGCCGGCATACTTCTTCATATAAGCTCACTCCCTTCGGACTTTGGAATAGGGGACCTTGGGCCGAACGCCTACGCCTTTGTGGACCTTATGACCTCCTCTGGCCAAAGCTTATGGCAGGTGCTACCCTTAAACCCAACCCACCAAGCTCATGGAAACTCTCCCTACTACTCCATATCCCTTTTTGCGGGAAATCCAATTCTCATAAGCCCAGAGATGCTATATAGGGATGGTCTCATAGATAGGGCTACCCTTGAGGCCCTAAGGATAGAAAGGTCTGAAAGAGTCCCTTATGAGGAGGTCTACAAAAGAAAGGAGTATATGCTTGAAGTGGCCTTTAAAAACTTCAAGGAAGACCAGGATTTTCACTCCTTTTGTGAAGAGAATGCCTATTGGCTTGAGGATTTTAGCCTCTTTTCTTGCATACACAAAAGGCTACAAAAGCCCTGGTGGCAGTGGGAAGAGTTGCCAAAGGTGGAAGAAAAAGATCTTTTAAAGGAGAAATTTGTCCAATACACCTTTTTCAAGCAATGGAAAGCCTTAAAAGATTATGCCAACTCAAAAGGCATAAGGATTGTGGGGGACCTTCCCATATATCCTGCCAGAGACAGCGCAGATGTTTGGGCAAACCAAGACATATTTAGGCTGGATGTTTCAGCGGGCGTTCCACCCGACTACTTTTCAAAGACTGGACAGCTTTGGGGAAACCCGGTATATAACTGGGATAGGCTAAAGGAAAGGGGCTTTGACTGGTGGCTTTTGAGGATAAGGCATTCTTTGAAGCTCTTTGACCTTGTGAGGCTTGACCACTTTAGGGGCTTTTCGGCCTTCTATCAGGTGCCTTATGGTGAAAAGACGGCAGAAAGGGGCTGGTGGGAGAAGGCTCCGGGCTATGAACTCTTTGAAAGGATAAGGGAAGAGTTTCCAAGCATGCCCTTTATAGCGGAGGACCTTGGCACCATAGACGAGGAGGTGATAAATTTAAGGGACCACTTTGGCCTCCCGGGTATGAAAGTCTTGGCCTTTGCCTTCTTTGATAAAAACTCCACCCATCTTCCACACAACCACACCTATAACTCCGTGGTTTATACCACAACCCACGACAACATGCCAATACGGGACTGGTTTTTTAAGGAGCTAAACCCTTGGCAGAGGGCAAAGGTCTTAGATTACCTTGGCTATGCGCCATCAAAAGTGCATGAGGCCTTTCTCAGGCTTGCCTACATGTCTGTGGCAAAGTATTGCATTGTGCCTATGCAGGACCTCCTTGGCCTTGGGGAAGAGTCAAGGATGAACACGCCGGGAAAGGCGGAGGGCAACTGGCGGTGGAGGCTAAAGGATATGCCACAAGGGGAGGTCTGGGAGTTTGTTGCCTCTCTGTGCGATATATACGGGAGGTTTTAGCCTTTTTCTATGGCCTCAAGCACCTTTCTGTAGCCTTCCATGAGGTCGCCCAAGTCAAACCTAAACCTGTCCTTGTCAAGCTTTTCTCCCGTTTTGGCATCCCAGAGCCTGCATGTATCGGGAGAGATTTCATCTATCACAGCTAAGCTTCCATCGGGAAGAAGGCCAAACTCAAGCTTAAAATCTACAAGCAAAAGGCCATGGTCCTTGAAAAACCTCTTAAGGACCTTATTCACCCTTTTTGCCATATCAATCATCTTGAGTATGCTTTTCCTGTCAGCAATGCTCAAAAGGAGGGCATGGTCTATGCATATGAGGGGATCGTGCAGTTCATCCTTTTTGTAAAAGAGTTCCACAAGGGGCTTTTTTAGCCTTTCTCCCTCCCTTAGGCCAAGTCTTTTGCAAAGGCTTCCAGCCGTTATGTTCCTTACCACCACCTCAAGGTCATACCTCTTTGCCTTCCAAACAAGCATCTCTCTCTCGGAGACCTTCTCTATAAAGTGCGTCCTTATTCCCTTTTCCTCCAAAAGCTTGAAAAGTAGGCTTGATATGGCGTTGTTTATAACCCCCTTACCTTCTATGTTTGCTTTTTTGGTAGCGTCAAAGGCTGTAGCAGAATCCTTAAAATAGATAAGGCATTTGTCTTTGTCCACCTCATAGACTATTTTGGCCTTTCCCTCATAAAGAAGCTTCATGAATAAATTATAAATCCATTACGTGGGGTGGGAGATTAATTAAGCGACGAAGATGCTACTATAAATTTTTGGTGAAAATAAATGATACAAAAAGGTGAGGAGTTTTTGTGCCATACTTCTACAAAGTAATATAAAACAAAAATAAGTTCACAGGCAAATGTGTATTCAAACCATATAAAAAGCTCTATCTCCCCTCAAGATATTTCCTTATAAACAAAGAAGCCCTTATTAAAGCATCCTTTGAAGCAAGGTCATCGGCAAAGGTCCTTCTGTCAAGCCTAAAGTCAAAGCCTCTGCCCACACCAGGGTATACCACTATCCATATGGGCACGCCTTTGGCTTTGAGATGATCAACTGCAACCAAGGCTGGCCTTATCCTCTGATATTGTTCGTTTTCACCTACCAGTATTAGAGTAGGTATCTTTAGATTCTCCCACTCGGGAGCGTACCTGTAGACCTGCTCCGGCTCTGGAGCGTTAGGGTTTTGCATATGGGGATAATAAGCAACAAAACACACTATCTCTTTTTCCTGCCTTTTATATGTCACCAAAAGCCTTATACCATAGTAGCCTCCCCTTGTAAGACCGTATGCACACAACTTTCCGTTCTTTATATCCTTTCTGTTTACCGCATACAAAAGCACGGCATCAAGGTCTTCCTCTACAATAGGGTCATGTTCTATGGGAAACTGAGGTATGAGCCTGCCCGTGTATAGGTCTGGTGCTACCACAACAAAGCCTTTACTTGCAAGCCTCTTTGCATGAAGCTGGAAAAGTTCATCAAGGCCCCTCCTTCCATGGATAAAGAGGACTCCAGGATAGGCCTTATCATCGTCAGGCCTGTACACATAAACTGGAATATCTACATCCCTTTTCTTTACTATCACCATCTCTGTGCGCACCTTATAGTTGGGTAGGTTTTCTATATAGCCCTCTTCCCACCATCTTTTGTCCCACCACCAGGCATTTGGCCCCTTTTCCATAAGCTTATCAATCAAACCCCTTACGAACTCATCGGTAGCAAAGCTAAAACTTACCATAAAAAGAAGAGCTATTAAAAACCCCTTCATCTTCACACCTCCCCAGCCTTTATAATTTACACCTCCACCACCTTTCCGGGATTGAAAATGTTTTTAGGGTCAAAGAGGAGCTTTATGCCCTTTAGAAGTTCATAGCCCACATCCCCAAATTGCCATCTTAAAAACTTCTTCTTCGTTAGTCCTACTCCATGCTCTCCTGTTATAGAACCGTTGTACCTTAAAGCCAGTTCAAATACCTCATCCACAGCCCTCTCTGCCCTCTCTTCCTCTTCTCTGTTTGCCTTATCATAAAGCAGGTTCACATGTAAGTTTCCATCCCCTATATGACCAAATATCACCATAAGAAGGCCATACTTTTGAGCTATCTTTCTAAACTCTGGGATTGCCTCCGAGAGGTATATCCTTGGTATGACTATGTCTTCGTTAATCTTCCCGGTTCGCAGATTCCCGAGGGCTGGGCCAAGGCTCTTGCGAGCAGACCACAGTTTTTCTTCCTCTTCTTTGCTTTTTGCCACCAAAACTTCTACTCCCATTGGCCTTAACAGCTCTTCTATCTGTTTTAGGTCCTCTACAACGCTTTGAGGAGAGCCATCCACCTCTATAAGCAACAGTGCTTCCACTTTGGGTAGGCCTACAGGCTTATAATCTTCCACAGCTCTTATGGCATCCGAATCCATAAACTCCAAGGCGGAGGGGAATATGCCAGAGGTAAAGATTTTGGTAACTGCCCTTCCTACATCTTCAAGCTTATTAAAGAGAGCCAATGCTGTAGCTCTTGCCTTGGGTTTTGGTATTAGCTTTAGAGTGGCAGAGGTTATAAGGCCCAAGGTGCCTTCAGAGCCTACAAATAGCTTGGTTATATCGTAGCCTGCCACATCCTTTATGATGGGATTCCCCGTCTTTAGCGTATGACCTTCCTTTATGACCGCAGTAAGGCCAAGCACATACTCACGGGTCACTCCATACTTTAGACATCTTGGGCCGCCGGCGTTTTCCGCAATGTTTCCACCAAGAGTAGAGTATTTAAAAGATGAAGGGTCTGGTGGATAAAATAGCCCAAGCCTTTCCACATACTCTTGAAACTGTGAGGTTATAACGCCGGGCTGGACCTCTGCAGTAGCATTATCCACATTGACTTCAAACCTATTCATCCTTTCAAAGGACACCACTATACCCTTCTCTAAGGTAGGCACTGCTCCACCAGTCAGGCCCGAGCCAGCACCCCTTGGGAAGATAGGTATCTCTTCTTCATAGCATACCTTTACAAGCTTTACCACATCTTCATGACTTTCTGGGAAAACTACCGCGGAGGGCATAGCCCTTTCTATGGGTATAGGTGTGGCATCGTAAGAGTAGAGCTTTCTTTCCACAAGGGATGTATTTACCTTATCCTTTCCAAGAACTTCTATGAGCTTATCTACCGGCTTCCTTTTTAGTATGCCAAGCATAGCATAAAAATATAAACCCTGCCTATATTTATAACAATGCCACTTGTCAGTATGTTTTGGGGAAGACAGGAGGGCCAAAGTTTTTATCCAGAGAAAATACTTTGGCTTTTGGAGCATCCACACCCCCATTGGGTAGAGACGGTAAGAGACAATCTAAAGCTGGACTTTAAAGAAAGTGGTTTTAGACAGTTTGTTTCTCTGTCTTCCATGCACCTTATTACCGATGCCATGCTCATGTTTGGTCTTGAGTATGCAATTGAAAAGGAAAGGCTGATAGAAAACCTAAACCCCATAAGGCTTTCGGTGAGGGTAAAGCCCGGAAGCTTTTTGGGAATAAGCCACCACTTTTTGGGCGCACCTTTTGAAATAGAACAGGATGAGGTGCTAAGAGAATTCCTAAGGACATCAAGGAAGATTTTGGAGGAATTCGGCTTTGGCCTCCAAGTAGTGGTCTTATCTTATAACCCTTACTTGGAAGACCTGCTAATAGAAAACCTTGAAAGGATAAAAGGCTTAAATTATAAATTCTACGGGGCTAAGTGATGATGGATAAGGGCTACAAAGGAATTTTTAGCAAGATGGGCGAAGGTTTGCTTGAGAAGTTTATAGAGGACCTTAAAAAGGAACTACAAGAAAGGCCAGAAGACCCAGACCTTCTTTTTAAGCTGGGCGTTGCCTACAGCAGGGCTGGAAAGGTGGAAGAGGCAAGGGAAGTTTATAAAAAGTTAAGGGAGATAGATAAAGAAAAGGCAAAGGAACTTTTGGATATAATATACGGCGTATAAATGTAAAAGTTTTTCATTTGTTTTTCATGTTTTTTCTTTCATAATAATTTCCATCTTAAGAAAAACTTATTTTAGGAGGAAGGTATGATGTTGCAAGAACTATTATTAATGGCTAAGGATATAGACTTAATCATGGCAAGCCATGCTACATATATATCCAAGCTTGAAAAAAGCATAAAGAACAACCAACCCTTTGAACACAAATCGCACAAGGATTGCTCTTTTGGTAAAAGGTTTTATCCAGAAGTATATGCCAGATTGGAAGAGTATCCACCACACATAAGGGAGTTGATTGAAGAAATAGAAAAAACCCATCGTGAATTTCATGAGATTGCTTTTGAGATTGAAAGGGTAAGCTCGGAAGAGGAGAAGCTAAAAATCTTAAACATGGTTAAGAATAAGTCTACAGAGCTTTTCCAGCTACTTTTAAAATTAGAAAGGGTCCTACGCAAAGAAGAACAAGACACTACTTAGTAGGTTTGAATACAACCGTTAGGGTCCTTGCACCTACAAGTAGGAATATGCCAAGTATCCAAAGAACAACATCAACACCTTTTAGATTTCCTGCAAATATGTATATCATAAATTCTCTCACCATAAAGGCTACCGCTATCTCTATGAGTATCTCCATCCTTACCCTTTCATGTTCAAAGTAATCAACAAAGGCCCTTATTAGCTCAAGGATTATAACTATGGAAAGCACGTTTGTAACCAGCTCTTTTATACTAAGCCTTACGGTGGCCTCCGTAAAAAGGAGGCCTATTTCAAGTATAGTTCTAATTATGCCTACAGCCAAGGAGAAGAGCAAAATAATTATGGCTATGTTAAAAGCCAGAGCTGTAAATAGCTTGTATACCTTGAGGATCTTTTCCTGTAGATCCATTTCTTTCATATCTTTTTAAACTCACTTGGTAGTTCTCTTGGTGGGACACCAATGTATTCCGTTTCTGTCTCTTCGTCCAATCTTTTGGAGAAGGGCTTTTCCATAGTTAACTCTTCATACACATGGGCCACAAGGCCTGGCACCCTTCCTATGATGAAAAAGCCTTTTCCAAGCCTCCAATCAAAGCCCATCTCTGAAGCAACTGCCGCAATGCCACCATCCACGTTAAGCACCAACTTTTTGCCCTTTTGCCTTCCTATCTCCTCTTGCACCTCTTCTGCAAACTGGCAATGCTTCCCATAAAAGCCAAGCTCCTTGGCTATGTCCATAAGCCTCTTCGTCCTTGGGTCAAAGTCCTTATAATACCTATGTCCATAGCCCGGTATGGGCTTTTTGGCTTCTAAATATTCTCTAACTATGTCTTCCACAGGCCTTTGGCTTGCCACACCCTCTTGAATGAACTTCATTGCATCCTCTAAGGCTCCTCCGTGGGCTGAACCAAAGGCAAGCACGCCTGCAGCAACGCCTACATTTAAAGAGTTTCCACCAGAAGCCACAGCCCTGGCAGCTATCACAGAAGGTGGAGCAATACCGTGGTCTATCACAGAAACAAACATAGCTTCCATCATCTTAGATTCTTTTTCGTTGGGAAGTTCACCCTTGAGAATAAGATAGATTGCCTGGGCAAAGCTTAGATTGCCCACAAGGTCCAAAAGCCTGTAGCCTCTTATGTAGGTTTCATGACCCACATGTTGTGTTATAGCCGTTCTCCACTTCTTTTCCATCTTAACCACCTCCAAGAAGTTCTTTGTTTATCTTTATTTTTGAATTCTTTTCAAGGTATTCTATATACCTTGTGAGTATAGCTTGAGATTTTAGGCTAAGTATATCTTTAAAAAGTTCTTGTTTTTCTTCCTTCTTTATTTCCTTTTGGCTTCTACTTTCTATGAAAAGCACACCATAGCCTTGCCTAAGTGGATAAGGACCAAAAACTTTTTCTTGGGATAAGACTATATTAACTAAATCTTTTTGGTTTATATTGATCACTGCACTCAACTGCATGGCTGGAGTTTGCGAAAAGTTTAGCGCCTTTACCTCCGGTTTTTTCCCTTCTTTTATCGCCTTTACTACTTCTTGTGCCTTCTGGAGCATAAAAGATTGGCTTTTTTCTTCTATTAGCTTTTCTTTTACCTTTTCTTTCACCTTCTCAAAGTCTTCATAGCCTGTGGGCAAAAGCTCTTTGAGATAAACCACCACATACTCTTCACCTTCTTTAAAAACGCTTACTCTATCCTGTGGGGTTAGCCTTTGTGCTTCTTTATTTATGGCTTCTCCAAGCTTTTGAATATCCTCTGGGAGTCTAAACTCTTGAAAGCCCTGCACCTCCTTTCCAGCCTTTAAGTCTTTGTATATGGAAAGAGCCTTTTCCTTGTCTTTTTCCTTCCATACACGTACAACCCTTCCCTCTTGTCTCTTAAAAAGTTCTTTATTTTTCTGGTAATACTCCAAAAGTTCTTGGTCCGTTGGTGTGTATCTATCTTTTACGTCCGATGGTGTTATAAGGTATAGGCTACCACTCAAAAGTGTGGAATCTGCCAAAAGATTTATCTTAAACTCTTCTTCCGTAATATAGACTCCGTTGGTCAAAAGTCTTAAAAGCTTTTGAATGCTTATGGCTTTTCTTAAATAGTCTTCATACTCCTCTGGAGTCATGCCGTTCCTTGATAGTATTTCTTTATATTTGGATGCAGAAAAAAGACCGCCTTCATGAAAGGTGGGGTCTGACTTTATTACCTCCACCACCTCCTCATTGCTGGCAACTAAGGATAGGTCCTTAGCCTTCTGATAAAGAAGCTCCTGGGCTATAAGGTTTGAAAGCACTTGGTCCTTTACAAGCTTTTCCATTTGAGGGTTTTGGAGAAGATTGGAAAATCTAAGGAGTTCTCTCCTGTAGTCCTTTATGGTAACACAGCCAGAGTTTACCTCTACCACACATCTTTTGGAAGGAGAAGTTATATCGCTAAGGCCACCTGCAAAAAAGAGCCACAGGAAAAAGCCGCCAGTGGCAACTGCTATAATGGCTACGGTTATACTTTTATACCTGTGTAGTAGGGAATACATTAGAAAAAATTTTAGCATATATTATTTTGAATTCCTATAAAGAGGAGGTTAGAGATGCTAAGTAAAGAACAACTTGAACTTTTGAGGAACAAACTACTTGAGGAGAAGGCAAAGCTCCTTGAACGCTACAAAAAGAAGGAGGATACGCAGGCACGTATTGAGGAAGAGGTCAAAGAACCAAGGGACTTGGAGGATGTGAGCCAGATGACCTATACTCAAGAGCTTCTTGATACCTTTTCTGCGAGGGAGTTCTTCATAATCAAAGAGATTGACCATGCTCTCAACAAAATACAGGCTGGCACCTACGGAATATGCGAATACTGCGGAGAAGAAATACCATTTGAAAGGCTAATGGCTATACCATGGACAAGGTACCACGCCCATTGTGCTGAGAAGGCAGAAGAAGAAGGTATTGTTCCTACCTATCCAGCCTTTACCTTTGAGGCAACCATTCCAGAGGACGTGGAAATCCAGCGCGAAGACATAACAGAGGCATGAACTTTGACCTCTATCTGCCTGTAGAAGTTATATTTGGGGTTGGTTCTGTAAATAAGGTTGGTGAGGTAGGAAGGCGCTTTGGCTACAGAGTTCTTATAGCCACCGGTAAAAAAAGCACAAAGGAAAACGGTGCCTTAGATAGGGTGGTAGAGTCTTTGAATAGGAACGGAGCAGAAGAGATTATTATCTTTGACCAGATAGAACCCAATCCAACGGATAAAAGTGTAAACCTTGCAAGCGAGATTGTGGTAAAAGAGAAGATAGACTACATTATAGGCCTTGGTGGTGGGAGTAGCTTGGACTCTGCCAAGGCCATATCCATAGTGTCCTCCAACGAAGGCTATGCATGGGACTATGTGAACTATCCAGAAGGGCCAAGGCTCATACCCTTTTTAAACAGGCCTGTTATATGCATTCCTACCACCGCCGGAACGGGAAGCGAGGTAAATAGGTATTCTGTCCTATCAAACCCCATAAGAAAGGAAAAGATGGTCATATCCCACTCCTTGAACTATCCAAGGGTAGCAATAATAGACCCATCTCTAACAGTTAGCATGGACAGAAGGCTTACAGCCCTAACGGGCATAGACGCACTTATGCACGCCCTTGAATCCCTTACCAACAGACTTTCAAACTTCTTTGCGGAGGACTTAGCCATAAGGGCCATACAGATCATAAGAAGGTGGCTACCAGTAGCCATAGAAGAGCCAGAAAACCTACAGGCAAGGTCCTACATGAGCTACGCTGCCATGCTGGCTGGTATAGCCATAGACAGAAAAAGGGTTGCTCTCATACATGGTATGGAACATCCCGTATCGGCCCACTATCCACATATAGCCCATGCTGAGGGCCTTTCCGCCCTTGGTGTAGCCATTACAGACTTCAACTATAAAGGCAATCCGGAAAAGTATGCCCTTTTTGCAGAGCTTATGGGCTACAAGCCAGAGCCACATATGGCAGTAAAGGCTCTTGAGGATTTCCTTGAAAAGGTTGGGCTAAGGCTAAGCCTAAAAGAGCTTGGAGTAGAAAGGGAAAAGATAGAAAGATTAACAGAAGACACCTATATGCTTTCAAGGGGCCTCTTTCCCATAAATCCAGTAGAACCTACCATGGAGGATATATACAAACTTTACGAGAGGGCCTACGAAGGCTATTGATTGAAGGCCTCTTTTACTCTGTGATTTAGAACATGGTTTATTTGCTAAGCTTTAAGTATATTAGAATATCGGAATAATCTTAAAGGGAGGTGCTACCATGTATGGAAACTATATAGTGGATGTACCAGAAGATGCCATAGTTAACATAAACTATGTGGTGTTAAAAGAAGGGGTCACCTTGGATGATGTGGCAGAAAAGGTGGCCTACCTTTGCGAGCATGTAAAGACCTACCACTCAGACACAGGCTTTTATGGCGGATTTGTGGCTCTCAACACTGGCGGTGTTTCTTTGGAAGGTTCCACTGCAGGACAGACTACAGAGCATCCTCTAAAGAATAGGGAAGTGCTTATAATCACCTTTTGGAGAAGCTTGGAAGACCACGAAGAATCTCATAGAAGCGAAGGTTTTAACAAACTCTTTAAAGAACTAACCCAGCTTGCAGAAAGCACTCACGAAGTGGTCTATCAAATGCTTTGGCAAGGCAAGGCCTATGACCCAGAAATGGCAAAGAAGGCAAGGGAAGCAAAAGAAAAGAACTGTGTAAGCTGTTAACCCTCCCAATACTCAGCCCCACAGTCTTCCTTTTCCCAAACTAAAACTTTGGAGACTGTGGGGAATTTTTCTTTTACCCTTTCGTATATCCATTTTGCCATATTTTCTGCACTTGGAGAAAAATCTACAATATCATTCAAAAGCACATAGTCTGGAAGGAGCTTCTTTAAAAACTCTTCTATCTCTAAAAAGTCAATACCCATACCACCCGCATCCACCTTGTCTGCCCTTATATGCACCTCCACGATCCATGTATGTCCATGCACAGGCTCTGGCGCGCCATGGTAATCTGTCAAAAAATGTGCCCAGCTAAATTTCTTTTTGACAATCACATTCCAAGGCATCAGTCTATATCCTCTCCTTTCAAGATTCTTTGAGCGTAATTTACACAGGCAAGCACCATAAACCAAAGGGCATGGTTGTTTATGTCTTCAAACTCCTCCTTAACCCATATACTTCCATCTCCCCTTTTGACAAGTTTTATATATTCAAAGGCCTTGAGGGCCAAGGCCTTATTGGAGACCTTTTGAAGAATCTTCTCCTTTATTTCCTCGGGCAAAGGCATCTCTTCCATCCTTTTCCTCCTTGTATAAAAAGATAAAAAGGGGCTTTAGACCAAAGTAAAAGTTTAACCACTGGAATTTATAAGTATATGCAATAAAAAGGCTTGTGCCAACCTGTTCCATCTCAAAGTAAGACCCTATGTAGGCCTCCACACCTTCCCTGCTGTACCTAATAAGCAAACATCTTTCGGAAGGGTATATCTTAACACTTCCCTCCTCCTTCCAGTATAACGTGGGCTTTTTGCTAAAGGATATTACCGTATGGCCCCTTTTGAGCTGTTTTAGAAAATCTTCTTTGCTTTCCACCCTTTCTTCTGAGATAAGAAAGTTCCTCATAAGCCTAAAGCTGTGCCTATAGTGTGGAAAAAGAAATTTGATCCCTACCTCTCTAACATATACCTTTACATGATGGTCAAGGCCTCCCACTATAGGGTTTTCTATACCCATAGAAAGATACTGTAGGGCATACTTTTCCACAGGTATTAACTTTTTAATGGCTTCAAGGGCCCAGTTTACAGAAAAGAGGCCCCTTATTAGGATATAAGGAAGGAAGAAAAACATCAAACCTTTTCTTTCTAAAAGGGCATCTTTAAGGTCTATAAGCTCAAAATGGTAGTCTTCTGGAAGGTCCATCCTCCATCTATACTTTTCTTTGAAGGGATGGGCCACCACCCTTATATCCTCTACGAGGAGAAGGTCTCCAAGTATGTTTCCCTTTTCTCCAAGCACTTTCTTTTCTACACAGGCTATAAGCCTGTGGTCTGCAAAGTATTTTATGTGGTCCTTGTCGTGGTCCGTGACTATCACATAGTCTATATCCTCCAACTTTGCAGAGTCTGTTATGTCCTCTGGCTTTCCCAAAGAATCATAGGAGAACTGGCTATGAAGGTGTATCTCAAAAGAATAGAGGTAAAGGCTGGGTAGCTTAGAGGGAAAAAGGTTGATGTTCTTGGCCTTTATCCTCCTTATAGGGTATAACTCTAAAAAGACAATGTAGATAAGCAATAAGAATAAAACGGTCAAAAAAAAGATCATCCCACCTTAATCTTCTCCCTTACCTCTTCCATAGTCTTGATCGCTATAGCTCTGGCCTTTTTAGCACCTTCCTTTAACACCTCTTTTAATCTTTCTTTATCCTTTTCCACCTCCTTTCTTCTTTCCCTTATTGGTTCAAGGAAGGCCTCAAGACCTTCAAACATAAGCCTTTTACAATCAACACAGCCAAGCTTACCGCTCCTGCAGTCCCTTTCTATCTCTTCCACCTTTTGTGATGGGCTAAATACCTTGTGGTAGAAAAATACAGGGCATATCTCAGGCCTTCCCGGGTCCCCTTTACGGAGCTTTTGAGGGTCTGTGAAAAAGCTCATCACCTTCCTTTGGACTTCTTCTTTGCTGTCCGCAAAATAGATGGCGTTGTTGTAAGATTTGCTCATCTTCCTACCATCGGTGCCGGGAAGCCTTGGTGTTTCTGTAAGCATGGCCTGTGGTTCTGGAAAGGTTTCACCGTATAGGCTGTTGAACCTCCTTGCTATTTCCCTTGCCAGTTCTATGTGTGGCAATTGGTCCTCTCCTACAGGCACTGCCTCCGCCTTGTATATGAGAATATCTACAGCTTGCAAAACAGGATATCCAAGAAAGCCATAAGTATCCGTATCATAAAAATCCCTTTTTGAAACATTTAGCTCCTTGAGTATCTCCTTGTCCAAGTGGCCTTCAAAGAGGGCCTCAATAAGGGCATCTGAGAGGTTGTCCAAAAGCATATCCTCAAGGGCCTCAAAGTCTTCTACCTTATAAGGCAAAGAGGCTATGAAGGTCCTCACAAGGTCCCTTATGCCACCTTTGAACATAAGGCTGAGGTCTGCTATCCTCAATAGGTTGTATTTTGTATCCTTGTAGGTTGGGTTCCATTCAAGCCAACTTTTGGGCGTTATCATGGAAAATATGAGAAAAAGCTCTGCATGCTCTTTTATGTCCGATTGTTTAAAAAGGACGCTCTTTTGCGGGTCTATTCCAAGTGCAATCCAGTCTATAAGCATCTCCTCTATGTTCTGTGGTATCTCCTGAACCTTTTTGTAGCCTGTAGTTAGGGCGTGCCAGTCTGCGATCATATAAAAGGTTTGATGTTCCTCCTGTAGCTTTACCCAGTTTTTTATAACGCCAAAATAGTGTCCAAGATGAAGCTTTCCTGTAGGTCTCATACCGCTTAAAATCCTCATGGTTTAAATATTAAACCACAATGGCCGATTATAATAATAGCCATGGATATTCTTACGGTTGTGGGGATAGTAGGAGGGCTTGTTGCTCTTTTGATAGGTGCTATTTTAAAAGGCGCAAGCATCCTATTTTTGATACAGCCTGCTGCCTTTGTAATAGTGGTCCCTACCACTCTTTTCGCAAGCCTTGTGGTTATGCCCTTATCTAAGTTTTCCCTGATAATAGAAGGGCTTAAGATGGCCTTTAAAGGTGGCGGTAATGAAATGCTTGAGGTAAAGAATCAACTGGTAGAGCTGGCAAACCTTGTAAGAAAGGAAGGCATGCTTGCTCTTGAAACAAAAGCGGAGGAGATAGAAGACCCCTTTCTTAGAAGGGCTATAGACCTTATGGTGCTTGGTGTGGATGAGAACGTATTGGTTGAAAGCCTTGAGGCTGAGATAGCAAAAAAGGAAGAAGATTTTGAAATAGCGGTAGAGTATTGGAAAAATTCTGCGGAAAGTGCGCCCACCTTTGGCCTTGTGGGTGCAGTCTTTGGTCTTATGAAGGCTCTAAAAAGCCTTGACAACGCACAAGAGCTTGCTCATGGTATATCTTCGGCCTTTGTGGCTACCGTTTATGGTATAACCTTTTCTTACCTTATCTTTGGACCTATGGCAAAAAAGATAAAGATAAAATCTAAGGAGGAGATACTTAGGATGTATATGATACTTGATGCTTGTAGAATGATGGTAAGGGGAGAAAATCCAAGACTAATAGAAGAAAGGCTAAGCTCTTATATTGAGGTAAAAGGGTAATGAAAAAGAAGAAGTGTCCAGAAGAAGTTTCAGAAAAATGGGCCATACCCTACGCAGACTTCCTTACATTACTTCTATGTCTTTTTATAGCCCTCTTTGCCATGGCTCAAGCGGGCAAGCAGGCGGCTATGGAATATGCCCAAGCCTTTGCAAAGGCCTTTGGTATGAGGTTGGTGCCTTTTCAAGAGACCCTTCCCAAGCAGATACTACCAGCACCTGTACTAAAAAGGGCTGAACCTACGGAAAAAGGTAGAAAAATACAAAGGCAACTCCAAGAGCTTCAAGAGATGCTTAAAAAGCTTGGTTTGGAGGGAGAATTTAAAATAGCCTACGAAGCCATAGGCATTAGGCTCATACTCCAAGAAAAACTCCTTTTTGACCCAGGAAGTGCAGACATAAAACCGGAGATGAGACCCATACTGGATAAGATATATGAGATAATCAAGGACCTTCCAAACCCGGTAGAGGTGGAAGGTCATACAGACAATATACCCATATCCACCGAGAGGTTCCCCTCCAACTGGGAGCTTTCTGGTGCAAGGGCAAGCTCAATAGTAAGATACTTTATATCAAAGGGTATAAACCCAGAAAGGTTAAAGGCTTCTGGCTATGCGGATACAAGGCCTTTGGCATCCAACGCTACCCCAGAGGGCAGGGCTCAAAACAGAAGAGTGGAGATAGTCATACTCAATATAAAGGGTTCGGAACTAACTGTGCCAAAGATAGAAGAGAATCAATGATAAAATTCACCTCTTCTTCCATAAGGTATGGATGGACTGGTATGGAAAAGACTTCCTTTTTAAAGCTTTCTGCCTTTGGAGTAGGCAAATGCTCTGCCCCCCTTAGCTCATGAAGTAGGTAAGGATAATAAACCCTTGCATCTATTCCTTTTTCTTTTAAGCTTTCTACTATCTTATCCCTCTCTGGATGTCTAAGAGTATAAAGGTGGTAAACATGGTAGGCTTTTTCCCTCTCCTCTGGATGCACAAAGCTTCCATTCAAGTATTTCTTATACTTTAATGCTATCTCCCTTCTTCTTCTGTTGTTTTCTTCCACTTTTTTTAGTTGCACATAGCCAATTCCCGCCTGAAATTCGGTAATTCTCACATTAAAGGCAGGATGGTCTCCAAAGTCTATCCACTTTTTTATCTCTTGGGCAAGTTTGTCGTCGTTGGTGGCTATGGCACCACCTTCTCCCATGGGAATGTTTTTAGAGGCGTAAAAGCTAAAGGCCGAAAGATGACCCAAAGACCCTGCCCTTTTATCCTTCCACATGGCACCATGGGCCTGAGCAGAATCCTCAAGCACATAAAAGCCATACCTTTCTGAAAGCCACATGATTGAATCCATATCCGCCGTCTGTCCATAAAGGTGTACGGGGATAACCACCTTAGGGTTGTATTTTTTTACAGCCTCTTCCAGCTGGTTTGGGTCCATGGTGTAGTACTCATCCACGTCCACCACCACAGGAATACCTCCCGCCAAATAAACCGCATCTATGGTGGCCATAAAGCTCATGGCAGGCACAACCACATACTTGCCTTCTACGTTCAAAGCCTTTAGGGCTATAAAGAGGGCCACAGTTCCAGAACACACAGTAAAGACATGCTTTACGCCGATGTATCTGGCAAACTCTTCCTGAAATAGGGCTGTCCACTTGCCTCTTGTTATGTGCCCGCTGTCTAAGATTTCTAAGAGTACTTCCTTCTCCTCTTCCGAAAACCTTGGCTCAATAATTCTTATCATAAGTTATTTAGTATATGCCTTGTGTTTTTGCAAAGTTGCAAGGCTTATAGGCCTTTATATCAAGCCTTTGGAAAAAACTCTAAAGTAGCTTTATCAGGTCTTCAATCTTTTGCGCATCTGTAAAGGCAGTGGAAAGATGGGCTGTAGGATGGCCGTATAGGCCACACAAAGTTGCTATCTTTGTATCCGTGTGTTTTTTCAAAAGTCTTATAACAAAGTCTGTTCTGTAGCAATGGACTCCCACAAGGATGGTGAGGTCATGCTTGCCATGTAAGATGGCATGATGAGGGTTTGGTGGGTCCATCTCCACAGAAGGGTCATACTTTTTCAGCTTTGGCCTATAATCTGGAAGGACTTTAACGTTGAACCTTCCCACCTTTTCTATAAGGTCTCTTACAGCCTTTGCCTTTTCTTGAAGCTCTTTTTCTCCAAAATCCCAGAAGACAAGGGGGCCAAGCACTATGGTGGGCCTTTCTGACTCCTTTATCCACTTGGCAAGGATCTCCAAGGCCTCCTTATAGCCTACAACTCTGTCCTCAAGGGTGGCCTCGCCAAGGAAGACTTCCTTCTGCATGGAAGTTCTCGTTCTGTCCTCTTCTGGCGTGGGTACAGCCTTGGGCTTTTTGTAGTAGGTGGGTTTGAAGTCCGCAAGGTATGGAGAAAAATCAAAGCTTACTCTTTGCTTTTCTATTTCTATCCCTTCATCCTCCTTAACAGATAAGCTTTTGTATAGGTCTTCCTTTATAAGGTCCAGCTCCACCGTAAACTCTCCATGATAGGCCTTTTCTTCTTCTTCCACTCCAAGGCTGTAGCATGTGGTTCCCACTATGTCAAAAAGAACACCATTGGCACCTTCTTCAGAAGCCCTTTTGAATATCTCATACCTCTTTTCATAAAACTCATAACAACAATGGCCTACGTAAGTGTAGCCGTTCTGAGCGCACCAGAGGAGAGTATCCCTAAGAAGTTCAAAGGAAGTTATGGTTATGGGTATCATGCCTTTTTGGTAGGCAAGCCTGTAGGCATCGCCCACAGTGCAACCACCGCATTCACCACAATCGTCAAGGTGTCTATAATCACACCATCTTGGCTTGGCACAATAAGGAAGAAGCATAACCTTGGCCTTTTGTAGGTTTTCTATTAGGCCTCCTCCTATGGAGGCTATGATGTTATTCAATCTTTTTTTTTCTATGCCAAGGTCTATGCCTTCCACCTTTCTAAGGGGAAATAAAACCGCCTCCACAAAGTCCTCTACCCTTAGGTTTAGCCCTTCCCATTCCCTTTGGGAGAAAAAGTCCCTTATCCTATTTTCCACATCCCTTATGGGTGTATGCTTTAGGTAGGCCTCAAGGTCGTATATGAGCCTTTGGGGTTTTACAAAGAAATCTCCGTTTATGATAATCTGTTGTAAGACTTTGCTTTGAAGATCCACTTTGGCGGAGACCCTAAAGGTTCCACCTGGGCATCTGTATATACCAAAGAGCATCTCGCTGTCGGTGGGCGCCTTCTTTACATGGTATATCCATTCCTCGCTCCTGAAGTAGTCCTTCTTTTCTTCAAGGAGCCTTAGCTCCTCATCGGTTAGCTCTCCCCACTGGAAGTCAATGTTTAGCTCTTCCTTTAAGCCTTGGAGTATGGCCTCAAAGACCTTTTCCTTTTCTGGCATATATCCCAAGGCCCTCTTTACCCACTCTACTCTGTCTTCCGCAGATTTTATCCCCTTAGAGGTTAGCTTTTCTACTGGTATCTGCAAAGACTTTAACATCCTCTCTACGTTAAAATCCATAAGCACAGTGCCTTGGTATAAGAAGGCCTTGCCTTCAAAGACTCCGCCGGTGCCAGATATCTTCCTTCCCTCCACCTCTATGTCATTCCTTGGTCTGAACTCTGCCTTTATTCCAAGCTTTTGAAGCCCCTTTGCCACGCCAGTGCATATCTTCCTTGTAAGTTCTTCGTAGTTTAGGTCCCCAAGATGGTCCTTTGTGGCTATCACCTCCCAGCCTATCTGGGTTTCATCAAAGTATATGGCACCACCGCCCGTTATACGCCTTCCCACCTCTATGCCTTCCCTTTGGGTATACTCAAGCCTTACCTCTTGTTCTACCGCCTGGTGGAAGCCTACAAGAACACATTCTGGCTTGAACTGCAGAAACCTTATTGTTGGTGGTATTTTATCCTCTGCCATAAGGTCTAGCATGATCCTATCAAGGGCTATGTTCTCATAGTGGGGCCTCTGGCCCGTATATACAACTCTCCACATGTCTGCCTCCTCTTTGATTTGAAAATTTTAATCCTTCATGGCCACGCCTTTACTGATATGGCTCAGCCTTTAATGGTTAATCTTTGGTTAATAAAGAGGCTTTAAATTAAACTTAAAACCTTAAGGAGGTAAAGCCATGAAGAAACTTCCTACTTTTGATGGCCATTACAAGCGTAAGCCTTGCCCATCCCATGGATGGAAAGATGCACAAAGAGTGGTGTGAACAAAACTGGGAAAAGTGTAAAGTATATATGTTGGAGAAGATAAAGCTAAGAGAAAAGTATCTTCCCAAGGAAAGAGAGTGTGTGGAGAAGGCAAAAAGCTATAGGGATATGAAGCTTTGTATGATGGATGTAAAGGAACAGAAAAGAAGGGAAGACTATGAAATACGCAAAAAGATGCTAATGGAGGCAGCGCCAAGACCTTGAGGATACTCCTCGTAGAGGATGACCTTTCTTTGGCAAGGTCCTTGAAAAGCGTCCTTGAGAGGGAGGGCTACAAGGTCAACTTGGCCTCGGATGGTAAAAGAGGACTTGATCTGGCCCTAAGTGGAGGCTTTGACCTTATCATTCTGGACCTTCTTCTTCCCACTTTGGAGGGGGATAAGATAGTAAAAAGGCTAAGGGAAGAGGGGATCAATACACCTGTCCTTATGCTCACTGTTATGGGAGATGTATCTCAAAAGGTTAAGCTCTTTACCTTGGGTGCGGATGACTACCTTACCAAGCCTTTTCACCTTGAAGAGCTTTTGGCAAGGGTGAGGGCCTTGATAAGGAGGAGGTATGGAGGATCTTCCGATGTGATACAGATAGGGGAATTGAGGCTGGATATGGGAAGAAAAAAGGTCTTTGTGAAAGGGGAGGAGATAAAGCTTACATATGGAGAGTATGCCATCCTTGAATACCTATGCCTAAACAGAGGAAGGTATGTAAGCAAAGAAGAGTTAAGGGAAAAGGTCTTTTACTACCACTCCGATAGCAACAGCTTGGAGGTGCTTATCTCAAGGATAAGGAAAAAGCTTGGGTCAAGGGATATTATAAAATCTGTGAAAGGTTTGGGGTACATGGTGGAATGAAAAGGTCTATAAAGCTTCATCTAAATTTGTTTTTTGCAATTTTCCCTCTTCTCTTTGCCTTCTATAGCCTTGTGCTTTATATGGTGGTGGAAAAGGCCCTTCTTGCATCGGTGGACAGACACATAGCGGATGATGCGAGAATCTTTGAACAATCTTACTTTTTGGGAAAAGACTTTGAACCTCGCCCAGGCTATGAGCTTTATGCCATAAGGACGCCCGATGGAAGCCTTTTGGAGGCTTCGGAAGACATCTCTTTACCCTTTAGTAAAGACTGGACAATGCCAGACCTACGACTTATAAAGGTGGGAGACAGATTTTACAGGATGCTAACCTACAAAAGAAAGGATGGCTTTTATGTGCAGTATGCGGTAAACTTCACATCAGAAAAGGAGTTTTTAGAAAGGTTAAAGGTCTTTTTGTTCCTATCATTGCTTTCATTCCTTCTCATCTTGGCTGGCATATACCTTTTTACCGTAAGGTCTTTGCTAAATTCTATAAAGAGGGCAAGTGATAGCCTTTTTGAAGAGAGGTTTGATGAAGAAGTCTATGAAGAGCTAAGGCCCTTTATGGAAAAGGTGCATGAGGGGATAAAGAAAATAAGGGAGAGCGCAGAAAGGCATAGGAACACACTTTTGGCCCTTAGCCACTCTGTAAAAACGCCCCTTTCTACTGCCCTTCTTCTTTTGGAAGACCTCATGAGGTCCCATAAAGATGATAGGCTAAAGACTATCCATGAAGAATTGTGGAGGCTGGAAAGAAGCCTAAGTACCTTCCTCAGGATGGCCAAAATGGAAAGCCAGCAGGACCTTATAAAGAAGGAAAGGTGCAATCTGGAGGAGGTTTTAAAAGGCATAGTAAGGCTGTATGACCCAGAGGGCAAAAGGATAAGGCTAAGCCTTTTGGAAGAACCTCTTTGTGCTTATTGTGATAGGGATGTGCTTTTGGAGGTGCTTGGCGTGCTTGTGGATAACGCCATAAGGCATGGCATTGAAGAGGGCAAGGTGGATATAAGGGTGGAAAAGGATGGAGAATATGCCTATGTAAAGGTGAGCAACCTTTCGGAAAAGCCTGTAGAAGATAGGGTGCTTTTTAAGCCCTTTGAGGGAAGGCATACGGGCATAGGCCTTTATGTGGCTTATAACCTATGTAAGATGATGGGCTGTGATTTAAAAATAGGACAAGAGAGGGTAGAAGAAGGTTATAGAGTGGAGGCTTCTTTGCGGTTAAGCCTGTGTTAAGCTTGGTAAGGTAAAATTAAAACATGGAGCTTATAAAGACACATCCACCAGTGGTGCATTTTGCTATAGCTTTTCCAGTGTTTTTACTTGTGGTGGATATTTATTATAGGATTATAAAAAAGGAGCTTGATGGCTTGCATGCTCTTTTGACCTATTTATCTGTCTTGGCGGTGGTGGGTGGAAGCATATCGGGTACAATAGCCCACGAGCCTGTTGAAAAGCTTTTGGAAAACATCACCATATTCAATTACCATGAGGCCTTAGGCCTATTTTTGGCTTTGTACTTTTTGGCCCTTGGCCTTGTCAGGTTTTATAAGAAGAGGAACCTTTTTACAATCATGCTTTTGATTGGTGTATTGCTTTTATTTTTGCAGGGATGGATGGGTGGAGTTGTGGTGTATGAACACCTTGTTAAAACTCAGCCATGATAATAGTCCTACTTTTGCTTATCCAAGTGTGCTACGCCATAGACCTAAGGGGTGTCATTGATAGGGCTTTGGAATACTATCCATCCTTAAAGGCACTAAAGGAAGAAAGGACCAAGTTCAAAGGCAAGGCCATGACCTACAGGTCCTACCTAAACCCAAGCCTTGAGGTGGAGGTGGGAAACTTTGGCACAGCAAAGGAAAGCGTCAAAACAAATCCTATATACAGCCTTTCTTACTCTCAACCTCTTAGTATTTATCCCATTGGGAAAAGCTTCAAAAATATGGTAGATTACGAAGAGAAGGCATTCCTTGAGAGGATGGAGCAGGAAAAAAGCCTTTTGATAAGCGAGGTCTATCTGGCCTACTATATGGCCCTATACAGGAAAGAACTATTAAAAGTGGCACAAGAAAACTACAAGATAAGCCAAGAGCTTCACAGTTTTATAAAAAGGCTATTTGAACTTGGAGAGACCACAAAGCTGGAGGTCTTTAGGTCCGAAAGGGAGCTTGACCTGGCAAGGGTTGAGCTGGAGATGGCCCAAAGGGACTATGAGAACGCTTTAAAAAACCTCTCTTACCTTATAGGCCAAAGGGTGGAGGACTTGGAAGAAAGCTTTGACAGGCTACACAGCATAAAGGAGATAAACTTTGAAAATTCACCAAGGCTAAAGCAGTACCAGTATGCCATAAAGGGCTTGGAGGCAGGCATAGAGGTGGAAAGAATACTTTCCAAGCCCCAGTTTAGCCTTACAGTGCTTGGAGAAAAGGTCTCTTCCCAAGAGTATGGCTTCAGAGTTGGTATTTCTGCCGCACTTCCACTATTCTACAGAAGGGAGGGAGAGATATTACAGCTTTTGGCAGAAAGGAGGAGCATGGAGCTTAGGAAAAGTCTGGAGGAGCTAAGCTTAAAAAGGGACTATGAGCTTGTGCGGTCAAGGTATGAAAAGCTTTTGGAAGAGATAGAAAGGATAGAAAAGCAGACCATACCAAAGGCAAAGGAGGAGCTTAGCCTTGCCATAAAGAGCTATAAGCTAAGGACCATAACCCTTTTGGAGCTTACAGAGACAAAGAGAAGGTATGTGGAGCTTTTAAAGTATAGGCTGGAACTAATAAGGCAGGCACACGAGGGGTATGCCAAATATTTAAGCCTTGGGGGTGAGCTATGAGGCTTTTACTTCTTCTTATTTTACCCCTTCTTTCCTTCTCCCAGGTTATAAGGCTGGACCCAGAAAAGGAGAAAAAGCTTGGCATAAAACTTTGGGAGGTAAAGGAGGAAGAGGTGGTGGAGGAAATGAGACTTCCCGCACAGGTGAGCAACTATTCAAGCTCTGTAGCTCAAGTCCATTCTCCAATTTCTGGTATAGTCAAAAGGCTTTTTGTAAAGCAGGGTGATTTTGTGAAAAGGGGCCAAGCCTTGGCCTCTGTTTATTCTCCTCAAGTGGCAGAGCTTCAGGCCCAGATAAGGATGGCAAAGGTGAAGCTAAAGACGGCGGAGGAAACGCTAAGGAGAGAGGAGATGCTATACAAGGAAGAGGTCATTCCTTATGCTAGATATTACGGTGCAAAGATAGAGTATGAGAAGGCAAAGGGGGAGTATGAGGCCCTTTTGATGTCTCTTAGGTCCTTTGGTGAGGTAAGGGAAAACGAGATATTTGTTAGGTCTCCCATAAGCGGTTATGTGGTGGAGCAGGCCGTTTTTGTTGGGTCTGGTGTGGATACTTCCAAGGAGATGTTTAAAATCCAGTCTTATGAGAGGCTTTGGGTATATGCCTATGCGGACCCAAGGGATGTGGATAGGATAAAAAAGGGGACAAAAGGTTATGTGCTTTGGAAGGATAAAAGGCTTTGGGGGACTGTGGATTATATATCGGGGGAGGTGGATAAAAACACAAAGAGGGTTCCCATAAGGCTTTTGGTGGAAAACAGGGAAGAGCTTTTGAGGCCCGGTCTTATGGTGGATGTCTACCTTCAGCTTGGGAATATAAGGGGCCTTTGGCTACCTGCCCAGAGCCTCCAAAGGCTTGGAGAGGATTATGTGGTCTTTGTGAAAACTAAGGAGGGCTTTGAGGTGAGGAAGGTAAAGAAGGTAAAGGAGGTGGGGGACAAGGTGCTGGTGGAGGGGAGCATAAGAAAAGGTGAAAGGGTGGCCATGAGCGGTCTTGTATTCCTTAAATCTCAGGTAGAGAGATGAGGAAGGTCTTAAAGTACAGGCTTTTGGTGCTTTTGCTTCTTTTTGGAGTGGTAGCCCTTGGACTTTGGTCTTTCAGAAGGCTGCCCATAGACACCTTTCCAGACCCCACACCCATACAAGTGATCATATACACAGAAACTCCGGGCCTCTCTGCAGAGGAAACGGAGCTTTTGGTTACCAAACCCATAGAGTTTGTTTTGTCTGGTATAAAGGATGTGGAGCTTGTAAGGTCTGTGAGCCTTCCGGGCCTCTCCTATGTGAGCGTCTTTTTCAAAGATGGCACAGACATATACTTTGCCAGAAACCTTGTGGCACAAAAGCTTCCAGAGGCCCAAGCCCAAATACCGCAGGGCTATGTACCAAGGATGGGTCCAAACACCTCCGGCCTTGGCAATGTGCTTTTCTATACCCTGCTGGATGAGAAAGGAAACTACTCCCTTGAGGATCTAAAGACCATCCAGATGTGGAAGATAAGGCCCATTATAAAGGCCACCGATGGCGTGGAAGACATATCCCAGTGGGGGCCAGAAAGGGCATATTTGATAAGGCTAAAGCCAGAAAAGATGGTTTTATACGGCATAAGCTTGGAGGATGTGGTAAAAGCCTTGGAAGACTATAACCAGATAGCGGGTGGGGGCTTTTTGCAATCTCCAGAAGGAGACCTTGTGGTAAGAGGTCTTGGAAGACTAAAGAGCATGGAAGAGGTGGAGAATGTGCCTATAAAGAAGGAGGGAGGAGTAAGCCTTACCATAAGGGATATCGCAGATGTCTTGCCCTCAGAGCTTCCAAACAGGAGGGGAGTCTTCACCCTCAACGGCCAGGAGGTTCAAGGCAACATAGTTTTGAAAAGAGTTCAAACAAACACCATGGAGCTTGTAGAAGAGCTGAAAAAGAAGCTTGAAGAGGTTCAAAAGATATTGCCAGATGGCTTAAAGGTGGAGGTCCTTTATGACCAGTCCTACCTTACTCAAAAGGCCCTCTCCACCGTAGAAAGGGCCCTTATAGAAGGCATACTGTTGGTATCTCTGGCCATAGCCCTTTATATGTGGAACCTTAGAGTTGCCCTTTTGGTGGCCCTCTCTGTACCACTTACCCTTCTTATCACCTTTATCTTTCTCAAAAACCTTGGCATCTCTGGGAACCTCATGACCCTTGGCGGTCTTGCCATAGGTATAGGCCTTTTTGCGGACGCCACCGTGGTGGTGGTGGAGAATATATACAGACATCTTTCTGAGAGGCCACAGGCAAACAAGTTTTCCATAATAGTTGAATCTGTAAGCGAGGTCCTAAGGCCCGTTAGCTTTGCAGTAGGCATTATCATGCTTGTCTTTTTGCCCATCTTTAGCTTTGAATCTGTGGAAGGAAAATACTACAAGCCCTTGGCCCTCACCATCATCTTAGCCCTCTTTTCTTCCTTGGTGGTAGCCTTTCTCTTTATGCCCGTGCTTTCCTACTATGTGATAAGGCCCGGAAGGGAAGAGACCTACTTTTTCAAAAGGCTAAGAGAACTCTATCTAAAGCTTTTGGAAGGTGCCTTTAAGATTAGAAGCTTGCTTTTGACGGCCACCCTTAGCCTTTTCCTCTTTTCTCTTTTCCTTCTTTCCCGCATAGGAACAGAGTTTGCCCCACAACTGGAGGAGGGCACCCTTTTGGTAAAGTCCTTTTTGAACCCAAACGTCTCCATGGAAGAGGCCAAAAGGGTGGCAAGGGTGGTAGAGGAGACTGCCCTTGAATACCCAGAGGTGGTAAGGACCTTTTCCAACATAGGAAGGGCTGAGGTGGGGGAGCCTGCGGACCTTAGCTACATTGAGACCTTTATAATCCTTAGGCCTGCGGAGGAGTGGAAAAACTTCAAAAGCAGGCAGGAGTTTGAAAACATACTAAGGGAAAGGCTTGAAGGCGTGCCGGGTGTGGAGTTTAGCTTTACACAGCCCATACAGATGAGGATAGATGAACTCCTTTCGGGAGTAAGGTCCACCGTAGCCATAAAGGTCTTTGGCGATGACCTAAAAAAGATAAACGAGATAGCCTATAAGATTGAAGAGATAGTAAAAGGTATAAAGGGTGCGGTGGATGTGGAAACGGAAGCCCAGTCTGGAAAGCTACAACTAAGGATAGTGCCAAAGATGGAGGTGTTAAAAAGATACAACCTAACCACCGCAGAGCTTATGAACTTGGTGGCCTATGCCTTGGGAGGAAAGGAAGTAGGCTACATACAGCAAAACACCATACTCTTCCCCTTGGTTTTGGGCTTAGAGAAAAAGGACTTAGAAAGTGTGAAGAACCTACCCCTTATCACAAAGGATGGCAACATATTGACCCTTTCACAGGTGGCGGATGTGGAGATAACTGAAGGTTTTTCAAAGATAAGGAGGGAGAACGGCATGAGGTTTGCCCTTGTGCAATCCAACCTTCAAGGCAGAGATCTGGGAGGCTTTGTAAAGGAAATAAAGGAAAGGATAGCAAAAGAGGTCAAGCTTCCACCTGGCTACTTTATAAGCTTTGGCGGGCAGTTTGAAAACCAAGAGAGAGCTATGAAGAGGCTCTCCATAGTGGCGCCTTTATCCATTCTTTTGATATTGCTACTTCTCTACATAAACTACAACTCCCTTAGAGATGCCCTCATAGTTATCCTGAACGTCCCCTTTGCCACCATAGGTGGCGTGCTTTCCTTGTATATATCCGGTTATAACCTTTCTGTGCCTTCTGCGGTGGGCTTTATAGCTCTCTTTGGCATAGCCACACTCAACGGAGTGGTTTTGATATCTTATGTGAGGTCCTTGCTGGAAAATGGATATAGCCTCAAAGAAGCTGTGCTTTTGGGCGCCTCAAGAAGGCTAAGGCCCATCCTTATAACTGCCACAGCTGCCTCCTTGGGCCTTTTGCCCATGTTATTCTCTAAAGGCATAGGGTCAGAGGTTCAAAAGCCTTTGGCGGTGGTGGTTATAGGTGGTATTTTTACCTCTACAGCACTAACCTTGCTGATACTTCCCTTAGTATATGAAAGGTTCGGAAGGAAGAGCTGACTTGCAAAAAATAATTGGGACAAATCCTTGTATAATTTTAAGCTATGCTAGACGCAAGGGAAATAATGGAAATACTTCCACACAGGTATCCCATCCTTTTGGTGGACAAAATCCTTGAGATGGAAGAGGGCAAAAGGATAGTGGGTCTAAAGAACGTTTCCGTTAATGAACCTGTCTTCCAAGGGCACTTTCCCGGATTCCCTCTCATGCCCGGTGTTTACATCCTTGAGGCCATGGCGCAAGTAGGCGGTATTCTCATGATAAAGTCACTTGGGCTTGAGATAGGGAAGTATGCCATAGTCTTTGCCGGCATTGATGAGGCAAGGTTCAAAAGGCCAGTATATCCTGGGGACCAACTTATAATGGAGCTGGAAGTCATCTCTTTAAAGAAAAGCCTTTCAAAGATGAAGGGGGTGGCAAGGGTAGATTCTGAGATTGTGGCTACCGCCATACTCTACGCCGCTGCAAGGGAGCTAAAGGATATAAAAAGATAACTTACCTTGCCTCTTGCAACATACCCAAAAGCCTTTGAATCCTTTCCCTTTCTTCCTTTAGCTCCTCAAGGGCTTCCCTTGTCCTTTGGACCTCTTCTTCCGGTGCCTTCTTTAAAAAGTTCTCATTGCTTAGCCTTTTTTCAAAGGCTTCCATGGACCTTTCCACCTCTGCAAGCCTTCTTGAGTAAGAGCTTATGAGCTCTTCCAAGTTTATGTTCTCTTCTGCCAGCACATAGAATTCAAAGTCCCTTGAAAAGCCCGCCACAGATTTGGGTGGCCTTTCTGCCACTTCCTCAAGGCTTTCAAGCCTTGCAAGGTTTAGTATATGGGGCATAAACTCTTCCACAAGGCTTTTGCTCTCCTCCGCTCTGTAGTATAGCTTTATCCTCCTTGATGGCTCAATGCGAAGATCGCTCCTCAAGGACCTAATGGAGGAGATAATCTCCTTTAGCCTTTCTACTCTTTTCTCCGCTTCCTCGTAGACCTCTTGGGGGTTAAACTGTGGGTACTGGGTTATGGATATGCTCTCTTGGTGTGCTGTTGGCAAGGCCTGCCACAGCTCTTCTGTTATGTAGGGCATAAAGGGGTGCAAAAGCCTAAGGGTTTTCTCAAAGACCATAAGGAGGGTGGCCTGTGCGCTTATCTTCTCCGCCTTTATCCTTTTTTCCTCTTCTGGATCTTCCGATTGAGGCTTGGCATAGAGTCTTATCTTAGAAAACTCTATATACCAGTCGCAGAACTCACTCCATATAAACTCATAAAGCTCCCTTGCAGCCTCGGAAAACTCATACTCAGAAAGGGCCTTGTTGACCCTTTCTATGGTCCTGTTAAGCTTTGTGATTATCCAGAGGTCCTCAGGCCTCGGCGGGGCGCCGTAGGGAAGGTTGGAAAGAAGGTCCTCATCAAGGTTCATAAGTATAAACCTTCCCGCATTCCAGAGCTTGTTGGCAAAGTGCTTATAGCCCTCAAAACGCTTTTCTGACAGTCTAATGTCCCTTCCCTGCTGTGTGAGTATGGCAAGGGTAAACCTCAAAGCGTCTGCACCATACTTTTCCACAATATCAAGGGGGTCTATCACATTGCCTTTAGTTTTTGACATCTTTTGACCCTTCTCATCCCTTATGAGGGCATGGATATAGACATACTTAAAGGGTATGTCCTTTGTAAAGTAGGTGCCCATCATCACCATACGGGCAACCCAGAAGAAGATGATGTCAAAGCCTGTAACCAAAAGGTCTGTAGGATATAGCTTTTGAAGGTCCTGAGTGGCCTCCGGCCAGCCAAAGACTCCAAAGGGCCAAAGGGCAGAGGAGAACCAAGTGTCCAAAACATCCGTCTCCTGCCTTAGCCTTTCTGAACCACACTTTTTACACCTTAATACAAAGCGGTAGGTCTTCTTCTGCGGATTATACCTGTACCTGCTCTTTTTCTCTGTGAGTATGGCCATGGGGTTTAGGTCCTGCGTAAAGAAGAGCCTGAGAGAGTTGGCATCCACTTCCGTAGAGTGATATTTATGAAAGGCAAAATGCTTATAAAAGTCCAAAACGGTCATCTCTGGATGCACAAAGGAGGGAGAGTTAAGAATATCTGCCACCTCCTCAGGAGTAAACTCCTCTCCTATCTTGCCATCTGCCATTAGGTTAAAGATGATCTTGTCATAAACCCTGTCAAAGTCCTCATCGGTAAATATGTTTTCCTCTCCACAATCTTCACAATACCAGACAGGTATTCTATGGCCCCACCATATCTGGCGGGATATGCACCAGTCTTTTAAATTTTCCATCCATTGGAGGTATATCTTGGACCAGTTTTCTGGAATAAACCTAATTAGGCCTTCTTTTACCACCCTTATGGCTTGGTCCCTTATGCGTGGGTCTGAGACCTTTAAAAACCACTGGGTAGAGACAAAGGGCTCAAGCACCGTTTTACACCTGTAGCATTTGCCTACCGCATGCCTGTGGCTTTCCACCTTTTCAAGAAGGCCAAGCTCTTCAAGCCTTTCCACTATCTTTTTCCTTGCCTCATACCTGTCAAGGCCCTCAAACTGGCCTGCATTGTGGTTCATACGGGCAAACTGGTCCATAACCTGCACAAAGGGAAGGCCATGGGTCTTTCCTATCTCAAAGTCTAAGGGGTCATGGGCTGGCGTGATCTTTACCGCACCCGTTCCAAACTCTGGCTTTACCCTCTCATCCGCTATTATTGGGATAATTGGCTCTACTTCTGAGCCATCCATAGCCTTCCTCTTCCACTCCACAAGGGGAAGCCTTACCTTTTTGCCCACAAGGCTTTTGTACCTTTCATCCCCCGGATGCACGGCTACAGCCGTGTCTCCCAGCATGGTCTCCGGCCTTGTGGTGGCAACGGTTATATGCCCTGAGCCATCCTCAAGGGGATAGCGTATGTAGTAGAGCTTTCCCTCCTCTTCCTCATGCTCCACCTCAAGGTCCGAAAGGGCTGTAAGGTCCTTTGGACACCAGCTAACCATATACTCTCCACGGTATATAAGACCTTCTTCATAAAGCCTTCTGAAGGCATACCTTACAGCCCTTGAAAAGCCCTCATCAAGGGTAAACCTCTCCCTTTTCCAATCCACACTAACGCCCAACTTCTCAAGCTGTTCTCTAATGGCATTCCTTGATATGGGCACCCACTCCCAAACTTTCTTTAAAAACTCCTCCCTTCCAAGGTCCAGCCTGTTTATGCCCTTTTCCCTTAGCTGTCTGTCTACCACATATTGGGTGGCTATGCCCGCATGGTCAAAGCCCGGCACCCAAACCACCTCTTTACCCAGCATCCTCTGCCATCTACAGATTATGTCCTGAAGGGTAGCGTTCAAGGCATGGCCCATATGCAATGAACCTGTCACATTAGGGGGTGGGATAACCACAGAAAACTTTTCTCCAGATGTATCCTTTACAGAATACAAAGCCCTTTCCACCCAAAGCTTGGAGTATCTTTCTTCCACCTTCTTGTGGTCGTACTGGCCTATATCCTTCATAAAGAAAGGATTATACTACAGCTACGGTAGGTAATTGACTCCTTGGTATATAATAAACCTTGGAGGGTGGACCTTGAGAAAGGTGTTGTTTGCCACTCTTTTTGTCTTACTTTTTGTTAATTACAGCCTTGGGAGGGAAGCCATGAAGGTAGAAGCTCCTTTCAAAGAAGGTCAAGATATACCTCGCAAATATACTTGTGATGGAGAGGATGTTTCTCCTCAAGTTAAATGGTCTGGACAGCCAAGCAACGCCAAGTCCTTTGTGCTTATCATGGATGACCCAGATGCGCCCGTTGGCACCTTTACCCACTGGATAGTTTATGATATTCCCGCAAGCCAAACAAGTTTGCAGGAGAACTTTCCCAAAAGGAGTGAGGTTGGAAGTATAAAACAAGGTATTAACGATTTTGGCCGTGTGGGCTATGGTGGCCCCTGTCCCCCTCGTGGGCATACTCATAGATATTACATAAAGGTTTATGCCCTTGATGTGGAAAGCCTAGGCCTGAGGCCCGGTGCCACAAGGAGGGAGGTGGAAAGCAAGATGCAGGGACATGTAATAGGACAAGGGCAAACTATGGGAAGGTATGGAAGGAGGTGATCATGTTTAAAAGCTTGCTTTTAGCCCTTTTGCTTGGCTTCACCCTTTTTAGCCAAGGCTGCGCCACAAGCAGACCTTTAAACACTGGAGAAGTACCTATGAAAACATCCCAAAGGCTGATAATAAAGTTTAAGAAGGACGTGCCAGAAGAAAGGAGGAAGGAAATAATAAGCCAGTATGGACTAAGGCTTGTAAAGGTTATTGAAGACTTAAACATGTATGTGGTGGAAGTGCCAGAAAGGGCATCGCAGGAAGAGCTGATGAAAAAACTCTCTGAAAGAAAAGAGGTTGAGTATGTAGAACCTGATAGGATTTATAGAATATGGTAGGGAGGTGGGTTATGAAGCTTAAACGCACATCAAGGCTTTTATTATGGCTTTTTGCTGTAATTTTGGGAACACTCTTTAGCTCTCAAGGTAGTCAAATTAGCAAAGCGCAGACTAATAGATCTACATCTTTCGGACCTCAATACACGCCAGCGCCAAGATATGCCTTAGATAGGGTGATAGTAAAGTTCAAAGGAGGCCAGTTTAGATTGCAAGCTCTATCAGAAGTTAAAAGTCAGTATAGGCTTCAATCAATTAAGGAGATAAGGAACCTAAACATCTACGTGTTTAAGCTGCCAAAAGGTAAAACACCTCATGAGATCATTGCAGAGCTAAGAAAAAGGCCCGATGTAGAATACGCAGAACCAGACTACATATACACCATAAGAGCTACAATACCAAACGACCCATTGTGGAACTACCTTTGGGGCCTTGTAAAAATACAGGCTCCATCGGCATGGGACATTACCACAGGAAGTCAAAGTGTGGTGGTGGCTGTGATAGACACAGGAGTGGATTATAACCATCCGGACCTACAGGCAAATATGTGGAAGGACCCAGCCACTGGATATTATGGCAAAAACTGTATTACAGGTGCGCCCAATCCAAACGACCCTATGGATGACAACGGGCATGGGACACATGTGGCTGGAACCATTGGTGCAGTGGGTAATAATAGCATTGGTGTGGTGGGTGTAAATTGGCAAGTTAAAATAATGGCCCTTAAGTTTATGCGTAACGATGGCTCAGGTACCACTTCAGATGCCATAGACTGCATCAACTACGCCATACAGAAGGGTGCCCACATCATAAACGCAAGCTGGGGAGGCTACGGCTATAGCCAAGCTTTAAGGGATGCCATAGCAAGCGCAAAGAATGTGGACATACTCTTTGTTGCTGCGGCTGGGAATGAAGAATATGATAACGACCTCACTCCTTTATACCCAGCTTCCTATGATTTGGAAAATATAATCTCCGTGGCTGCAACAGACCAAAACGACCTTTTGGCAAGCTTTTCCAATTATGGAAGGAACTCTGTCCATGTGGGAGCGCCTGGTGTGGGAATTTTGAGTACTTTGCCTAATAACAATTATGGTAATAAGTCTGGCACCTCCATGGCCTCTCCTCATGTGGCGGGCCTTGCAGCCCTTTTGAAGGCTCAAAATCCAAGCTATACATGGAGAGAGCTAAAGTGTAGGATAATGAAGGGTGTGGATCCTCTTTCTTCCCTCAATGGAAAGACCATAACTGGTGGAAGGATAAACGCCTCTAAGGCTTTAACGATTAGTGATTGTCAGCCGGGAACTTTTTACTTTTTGCGCGTGCTTATAAACGGAAATGGCACTGTGGATGGCAATGTGGGCGTTTACAACAGTAATAGCACTGCTACTCTTAACGCCGCACCAAGCTCTACTTTTGTAGGATGGGGTGGTGATTGTTCAAGCTGTGGAAACAATACCACATGCAACGTAGTTATGAATGCTGACAAAACCTGCGTAGCCATTTTCCAATATAAACTCACTGTTAGCAAGTCTGGCACCGGTACTGGCACTATAACAAGCGATCCAGCTGGCATAAACTGTGGCACCATATGTTCTGCAAACTTTGATCCAAACACTTCTGTCACCCTTACCGCTACACCAAACGCCGGCTCCACCTTTGGCGGTTGGGGTGGTGATTGTCAGTCTTGTGGAATGAGTTCTCAATGCCCCATAACCATGGATTCGGACAAAAGCTGCTATGCCATCTTTAACTTCTCTGTGAGTAGCTCCTCCTCTGGTGGGGGTGGTGGATGTTCCATGGCTACAGGTTCCAATCCTCTCAATGTCCTCCTCTGGCTCTTGCCACCAATACTTATAGCTTTCAGGAGGACCTTCAAAAAATAAACCTTTAGCCCCCGCCGGGGGCTTTTTTAAAAGGAATAGTGTTCTTTTATCTTTTTAACAATAGACTCTGGGCTAAAGCCAAAGTGTTGCATAAGCACTTCGCCCGGTGCAGACTTGCCAAAGGTCTCCAAACTTATAACAAGACCCTCAAGCCCTACATATTTATACCAACAGAGGCCCCTTCCCGCCTCTACAGCCACCCTCCTTTTTACCTCCGGCGGAAGAACATGCCTTTTGTAGCCTTCCTCTTGGCCTTCAAAGACTTCAAAGCTTGCCATATTTACCACCCTTACCCTTATGCCCTCCTCCTTTAAAAGCTCTCCGGCCCGTAGGGCAGGGTGTACTTCAGACCCGCTGGCAAGGATGATAAGGTCTGGAGTTCCTTCGCAGTCAAGGAGTATATAAGCACCTCTCCTTATGCCTTCTGCCGGTGGGTACTTGGACCTGTCTATAAGGGGTAGCTTTTGCCTTGTGAGTATAAGGGCTGTTGGACCATCCTTTCTTTCTATGGCCATCTGCCAGGCTATGGCTGTTTCATTGGCATCCGCACGGCCTTATGACCCAAAGGTTTGGTATGAGCCTCAAAGAGCTTAGCTGTTCCACAGGCTGGTGGGTTGGTCCATCTTCTCCAAGGCCTATGGAGTCATGGGTAAAGACGTATATGACCTGAAGGCCGGCCATGCTGGCAAGCCTTATGGAAGGCCTCATATAGTCGGAGAAAACCAAGAAGGTGCCACCGTAAGGAAGTATTCCCCCATGGTAGGCCATGCCGTTTAGGATGGTACCCATGGCATGCTCTCTTACTCCAAAGTGTATGTTCCTTCCAAGGGGGTTCTCTGCGGAAAAGTCTCCCATACCGTGCAGGTAGGTGTTGTTGGACTCAGAGAGGTCTGCAGAGCCACCAAAAAGGACGGGTATGTGCTTGGCAATGGCGTTTAGCACCTTTCCACTGGCCTGGCGCGTGGCCATAGGCTCACTAAAGGTAGGAATATGCTTTTTGTACTCCTCTCCCCAGTCCTTGTTAAAGTATTTCAAAAGCATGTCCGCCAGATCAGGGTACTTTTCCCTGTAGGCTTCAAAGAGCCTGTTCCACTCTTCTTCCAGCTCTTTTCCTCTCTTTATCTTCTCCTCCCTGTATTCCCACACCTCCTGCGGCACATAAAACTCCTCTTCTGGCCAGCCAAAGTTTCTCTTTGTCTGCAGGGCAAGGTCCTTTCCTAAGGGTGCGCCATGCACGCTGGCATCATCCTGCTTTGGAGAGCCATAGCCCAGATGGGTCCTTACGGATATAAAGGAAGGCCTATCTTTTTGCTCCATGGCCCTTCTTATGGCCCCTTCTATCTCTTCCAGGTTGTATCCATCCTCTATATGCTGTACATACCAGCCAAAGGCGGAAAACCTCTCACATACATCCTCAGACCATGCTAAGGAAGTGGGGCCGTCTATGGAAACCTTGTTGTTGTCCCATATTACTATGAGTTTATTTAGCCTCCAGTGGCCCGCCAGCTGGGCCACTTCGCAGGAGATTCCTTCCATAAGGTCTCCGTCGCTCACAAGGGCAAAGGTGTAGTGGTCTATGATGGGAAAGCCTTCCCTGTTAAAGTAGGAAGAAAGGTACTTTTCGGCCAAAGCCATACCTACCGCATTGCCTATGCCTTGGCCAAGGGGGCCTGTTGTGGCCTCTACTCCAGGTGTTAAAAAACTTTCTGGATGTCCCGGTGTTTTGCTTCCAAGCTGTCTGAAGTTTTTGAGGTCCTCAAGGTCAAGGTCATAGCCCATAACAAAGAGGAGAGAATAGAGCATGGCGCTGGCATGGCCCGCAGAAAGCACAAACCTGTCTCTGTTTATCCACTTGGGGTTTTTGGGGTTAAAGCGTAAAAACCTATCAAATACAAGGTAGGCTATGTGGCTGGCGCCCAGGGGCATGCCCGGATGTCCAGACTTTGCCCTTTCCACTTGATCCACACTCAAAAACCTTATGGTGTTTATAAGAAGCTGGTCCTTACTCATGCCTTTACAAGCTCCTCCCTTAGTTCTTTGGCGGTTTCCACCATATTTTTGAGGGAAGGTATTACCTCTTCCCATCTTCTCGTCTTTAGACCACAGTCTGGATTTACCCAAAGGAGCTCTACAGGAAGGACCTTCATGGCCCTCTCAAGCACTGCCCTTATCTGAGCCTTTGTGGGCACGGCGGGCGAGTGTATATCATAAACACCTATACCTATCTGCCTGTCCCACCCTTTAAAGCTCTCAAAGGCTGATATGATCTCTCCTTTACTCCTTGAGGCCTCTATGGATATGACATCAAAGTCCATCTGATAGATGTATTCAATCACCTCGTTAAACTCGCTGTAGCACATGTGGGTGTGTATCTGGGTCTGGGGCTTTGCCTTGGAACACAGCCTAAAGGCCTTTACAGCCCAATCAAAGTAAGAGGGCCAATCCCTCCTCTTTAGAGGCGCCCCCTCTCTAAAGGCAGGTTCATCTATCTGGATAACCTTTATGCCCGCAGACTCAAGGTCTTTTACCTCTTCTAAGAGGGCCAAGGCTATCTGGTAGGCTATCTCATGCTTTGGTATATCTTCCCTGTAGTAGCTCCAGTTTAGGATGGTGACAGGTCCTGTAAGCATGCCTTTGACTGGCTTGTTTGTCAAAGACTGGGCGTAAGTTATCTCCTCCACCGTCATAGGCTTTGGCCTGTAAACGTCTCCGTATATGATGGGTGGCCTGTAGACCCTTGAGCCATAAGAGAGAACCCATCCGTGCTTGGTGGTAGCAATGCCCTCCAGCCTTTGGGCAAAGAACTCCACCATGTCTGTCCTTTCAAACTCACCATGCACAAGCACATCCAGACCTATCTCCTCTTGAACCCTTATCACATGCTCTATCTGTTTTCTTATAAACTCCTTGTACTCTTCCTCCGATATCTTTCCAGAGTTGTAGGCAGTCCTTGCCTTCCTCACCTCCTCTGTCTGTGGGAAGGAGCCTATGGTGGTGGTGGGCAAGAGGGGAAGGTTCAAAATCTCCTGCTGGAGCTTTATCCTTTCCGCGTAAGGAACTTCTCTTTGAAAGTCTTCTGTCCTGAGGCTTGCTATCCTTCTCCTTACCTCCTCTCTTGCTCCAAAGCCCTCTTTTGATAGCCTTGCAGACTCCTCCACTTCTTTTAAGGCACCTTCTTCTCCCTCAAAGGCAAGCTTTAGAGTCTTTAGCTCACGGAGCTTTTCCTTGGCAAATGAAAGCCTCTCTTTTAGGCCCTCCGGCAGGCTGTCTTCTGGCTCTACGCTCACAGGAAGGTGGAAAAGGGGGCAGGAGTTGGAGATTATAAGGTCCTTTGAAAGATTGGAAAGCTCTTCTATAAGGCTTAGCTTTTCCTTTAAGTTTGCCCTCCACACATTCCTTCCGTTTATTATGCCCGCTATAAGAGCCTTATCCTCCGGAAAGCCATACTTTCTTATGTTCTCAAGGTTTTCACCATTGGATACAAGGTCAAGGCCCAAGGCCTTTACGGGAAGGTCTACAAACCTCTTGTAGTTTGACACACTATCGTAGTAGGTTATCACATAAAGGTCTGCATACTTGCTAAGACAGCTGTAGGTTTCATGCACCAGGTCCCACTCCCACTCCTCCATATCAAGGCATAGGGCTGGGTCCTCCATCAAAACAGCCCTTGCACCAGCTTGAGAGAGGCTTTTTAGAAGCTCTTCATAAACGGGGAAGATGGCATTTAGGTAGTCTTCCATATCCTTCTGGCTTTCTATCTTTGAAAGTTCATAAAGGGGCAACTCTGAATGCTCGGACCTTTTTAAAACCTTGGAAAGCTTCAAAAAGGTAAAGGGTGCTATAAGCCTTGGAAGAGGGTCATAGCCCTTGGACTTTAAAAAGCTGTATTCTTCAAGGGGGATATTTTTGAAAAGTTTGAAATCTTTTCCTTCCAGCTCTGGCACAAGGTAGTGGTAGTTGGTGTTAAAGTATTTGGTCATCTCCAGCGCCTGAGCGCCCCTTGCCATCTGGAAGTAGGTTTCAAGGCCCATGTATTGGCCAAACCTCTTTGGTATGGCTCCCACCGTTATTGCCATATCAAGCATAAAGTCATAATAAGAAACATCACCAGAAGGAAAGAGGTCTGTATGTGATTTATATAGGCTTGCTATCCATTCTTTTAGAGAGTTCATACCATCTATGAGGTTTTCCTCTTTTATCTTACCTTTCCAAAAGTCTTCCAGAAGGCTTTTGAATTCTCTTTTTTCTCCCAGCTTAGGAAAGCCATAGGCTAAGGTTTTCATAATAAACCTCCTAAAGGGTGTTTAGCTAATAAATTATAAGCCACCTTCTCTATTTCCCTTGTGTTTGGATATGGGCTTGGCTTGGAAAAGAGGAAGCCTTGAAGCAGGTCCACACCAGCCTCCAAAAGGAAGAGTAGCTCTTCTTCCTTTTCTATGCCTTCGGCCAAAACCTTTATATTACTGGCTTTGCAGGCAGATATTAGCCCCTTTACAACGGCCTGCTTAACAGGGCTTTTATAAACATCTCTAACGAGGGCCATGTCAAGCTTGGCGATGTCTGGGTGTATTTCTGTCAGCTGGTAAAGCCCAGCGTAGCCAGCCCCCACATCATCAAGGGCAACCTGTATACCTTCCGCCTTTAAAAAGTCTCTAATAAGCTTTACACTCTTTAAATCCATTCCCTCATACTCATCTATTTCCACAACTATCTTTGAAGCATCCACTTCCTTGTTCATAAGGCTTGTGATCAACTCTCCCACGTTCTCCAAAGGGTTTTTCAAAAACTTGGGATGAAAGTTTAAAAACAGATGATAATTTTGCATGGGAAAACGCCTTGTATAGTCCAGCAAAGCCCTTTCTCTGCAGAAATTGTCCGCAAAGAAGGCAATCCTATCGCTTACTTTAAAGAGCTTATATATGGGAATAGGTAGTCTGCACAAGGCTTCAAAGCCGTATATCTTCTTTGTTTTTACATCTATGATGGAATGAAAATAGATATCCCCATTATTCAGCACCTCAGACAAACCATAGAACAAGTTTTCTTCGGCAAACTCTTCAAGGGATATAGATCTAAAACCTATCTCAATTAACTTTTCTGCGCTTGAAAGGTCTTCTTTTTCTACAAAGGAAATTTTTAACTTTTTTGTTATTTCCTTTGGAAGGTCTTCTACTATAAGAAAAAAGGCATGCTTTTCCATATCCAGTATAAAAACATTTCCAATGGTAGAAAAGGAAACTCCTAAGGAAGACAGTATATTGGAAAGCTTTTGTGGTGAATCTTTTAGGTATAAAGCGATCATAGCCAACTTTTACTATTGGTATTATACTATACGTTTAAGGAGGTTTGCTATGGCAAGACTTGTAAAGCATACAGAAAAAGGCCCTTATAAGCTTGAGGTAGGGGAAGAGACCTTTTACATATGCCAATGTGGTCTTTCAAAAAAGCTTCCTTTTTGTGATGGCTCTCATAAAAGGACAAAAGATGAGGAAGAAGGAAAGCTATACATTTACGATGAAAACTCAAGGGTGGAGATAGACCTATAATTATTCCCTATGTCCTCCCTCAAGGACCTTCTTGGAAAGATTGACATAGTGGATGTTATCTCCTCTTACATAGAGCTAAAGAGAATTGGAAACAACTACGCCGCCAGATGTCCCTTTCATCCCGATGACACACCTTCCTTTTACGTTTCACCTTCCAAGGGTATATTCAAATGCTTTGGTTGCGGTGTGGGTGGAGATGCCATAAAGTTTGTATCTCTTTATGAGAATATAGACTACTGGGAGGCTGTAGAAAGGCTCGCCAAAAGGTATGGAATTTCCATAAAACTAAGAAGGAAAGAAAAGGACAGCAAGCTCCTTATTGCACTTCAAAAGGTGGCAGAGTTTTATCATGAACAACTAAAGGAGAGCAAACAGGCCTTAGAATACCTTGAGAGTAGAGGGATAAGCTCAAGAACCATAAGCAAGTTCACTCTGGGTTTTTCTGGAAATACAGAAAAGCTTATAAGACTACTTTCTGAGGAGGGGCTATTAGAGGTTTATGAAAAGAGTGGAAACATAACAAAGATAGAGGAGGGCTTTTACAGAGACCTCTTTAAAAACAGGCTTATCATTCCGGTAAGGGATATAAAGGGTGATGTAATAGCCTTTGGGGGAAGAAGCCTTGATGGAAGCCAGCCCAAGTATATAAACTCACCCGAGTCGGAGGTCTTTAAAAAGAGGTCCACCCTTTTTGGGCTTTACGAAGCAAAGGAATACATAAGGGAAGAGGGAGAAGTAATCATAGTAGAAGGCTACTTTGACCTTATGAGCCTTTGGCAAGAGGGAATAAGGAACTGCGTGGCACCCCTTGGAACGGCCCTAACGGAAGAGCATGCCCTTATGCTATCAAAGTTGGTAAAAAGAGTTGTTTTACTCTACGATGGCGATAAGGCTGGAAGGAAGGCCGTTAGGTCCTCTGTGCCTTACCTGTTGAAGGCTGGTATGCAAGTAAGGGTAGTCTATCTGCCAGAGGGAGAAGACCCAGACTCCTTTGTAAGGAAGGACCCACAAGCCCTAAAAAGCTTGATAAAGACCAGTCAGGAGGTGGAGGTTTATTTTCTTCAAAGGGTAAAAGAAGGAGACAAGGAGGCCTTTGATGACCTTTTATACTTCTGCGGTTTTATACCGGATGGTGTAAAAAGGTATGAGCTTTTAAAAGAGCTTTCAAAGGCCACATCCCTTCCTATAACAAGCCTTCAAGAGAGGATTGTAAAAGTAGAGAAAAGGGAAGAAAAAGAACAAACCCCTTTGAGCTATCATGAGGCTGTGCTTTTGGCTGGGCTTTACAGGTTTGGCTTTGAGGGCGTTGAATTGGATAAACTCAGGCTATCGCCTTACCTTATGGAGCTTATTGAGGCATTAAAAAGAGAAGAATACCACCTTATACCAGATTATGTGAAGAACTTTAAGGCCTATAACCTTGAGAGGGCCTTTCAAGAAAGCCTGAGGGCCCTTAGCCTGCCAGACATAGAAAAGCCTACCGATTTTGAAGAGTTAAGACAGAAAAGCAAAGCTCAACCAAGGAAGCTAAGGATAAAGTGATATATTTTATATTATGGAAAAGGTTTTCATTTATGATACCACATTAAGGGATGGCTCCCAAGCAGAAGGTGTGAACTTTTCCCTTGAGGACAAGCTACGCATACTCCAAAAACTGGATGAGTTTGGCATTGATTACATAGAAGGTGGATGGCCTGGAGCCAATCCAAAGGACACCATATTTTTTGAAAGGCTAAAGAAATACAAGCCAATACATGCCAAAATAGTGGCCTTTGGCTCCACAAGAAGGCCTGGCAAAAGGGCAGAAGAAGACCCACAGCTTGAAAACCTTATAAAGTCTGGTGCTAAAGTCATTACCATCTTTGGCAAAAGCTGGGATTTCCATGTGCTTGAGGCCCTAAAGACCACCTTAGAAGAGAACCTTTCCATGGTCTATGAATCGGTAAGCTTTTTAAAGAAGCATGTAGAAGAGGTCATCTTTGACGCAGAACACTTCTTTGACGGATACAAAAACAACCCCCAGTATGCCCTTGAGGTCCTAAGGTCTGCCTTAGAAGGTGGTGCGGACTGGATAGTGCTATGCGATACCAACGGTGGAAGCCTTCCTCACGAGGTTTATGAGATAACAAAAAAGGTAAAGGAAGCCTTTCCGGAGGTAAACATAGGCATACATGCCCACAACGATTCGGATACGGCCGTAGCCAACTCTTTGATGGCCATTTTGGCAGGCGCCAGACAGGTGCATGGCACTATAAACGGTATAGGGGAAAGAACGGGCAATGCAAACCTTTGTTCCATAATACCAAACCTGCAACTAAAGATGGGCTATAGGGCTGTGCCGGAGGAAAACCTAAAAAAACTCACAGAGCTTAGCCACTTTGTCTCAGAGATGTCCAACATGCCCTTACCAAAGAACATGCCCTATGTGGGTGAGAGCGCCTTTGCTCACAAGGCGGGCGTGCATGCCTCTGCAGTTATGAAGCATGCTGGCACCTACGAACACATTGACCCAGCACTTGTAGGCAACAAGAGAAAGGTAACCGTTTCGGACCTCTCTGGAAGGAGCAACATACTCTATAAGCTTAGAGAGATGGGTATTGAGGTGGACGAAAAATCTCCAGAGGTTCTAAAGCTTTTGGAAAGGATAAAGGAACTGGAAAAGGAGGGCTACCATTTTGAGGCCGCTGAAGCATCCTTTGAGCTACTTTGCAAAAGGCATTTTGGCTTGGTAAGGGACTACTTTACCCTTGACGCCTACAGAGTTCTTATAGCAAAAAGAAGCACGGACAACCTGCCTGTTTCGGAGGCCACTGTGAGGCTCTTTGTTGGAGATGTAAAACAGCATACTGCCGCCCTGGGTAATGGACCTGTAAGCGCCTTGGATAGAGCTTTGAGAAAGGCCCTTGAGGAGTTTTATCCAAACCTTAAGGAGGTCCAGCTTATAGACTATAAGGTTAGGATAGTTAACGAGTCTGAAGGCACGGGTGCCAAGGTTAGGGTGCTTATTGAATCAACCGATGGAAATAGAAGATGGGGTACGGTAGGAGTTTCCGAGAACATCATAGAAGCCTCTTGGATAGCCCTTGCGGACAGCCTTATTTACAAACTCCACAAGGATGAGGAAGAGATGGAATCCAATTAGGATGTTAGGTTTTATAATTAATTTTTACCATGGACCTGCGTAGGATTATAAAGATAAAGGAGGGGATAAAGGACCTAAGGTCCAAAGAGCTAAAAGAGATTGATATACAGATAGACCTTATAAAAAGAGAAATACAACAGATAGATACGGTGATAGAGGAGATAAACAACCTTATCAAGGCTTCCTTTTCGGAGGGCTTACTACTGCGATATAGAGCCATGCTATCCAAGAAAAGAGATTTATTAAACAAGTTAACAGAGTTAAAACAATTTAAGGAAGAAAGAAAACAAAGACTAAAAGAAGCATATAAAGACCTTAAAGCCCTTGAAATACTAAAAGAAAATTTTGATAGAATGCAAAGGTTTAAGACTGTTAGCCTTGAAGCACAAAACGTAAACTTCATGCATTTAATAAAGAGGTGGCATAGAAATGCTTAAGGCTCTCTTTATTATGGCTATTCTTTTATCCTTTTCCTTTTCTCAATCTGCCTTGCAGAAAAAGATAAAAGAAGACAGGGAAAGAAAGGCAAAAGATGAAATAAGTGTTATGACGAAGGACCTTGAAGAAAAGCTTAAAAGGCTTGAAGAGGAACGAAAAAAGCTTGAGGAACTAAAAAGAGTAGAGCCAAAAAAGGAAGAACAACTACCAGAGGTAAAAAAGCTTGTAGATATATTCAACAAGGCATCACCAGATGAGGCTGGAGCCATAATGAATAACTTAGACTCCAACCTTGCCGCAGAAGTTCTAATAAACCTAAAGGAAAGGCAGGCCGCAGCCATACTTGAAGCCATGGACCCCAAAAAGGCTGCTGAGGTCTCCGCCATAATATTGGAAAGGAAAAAGAAAAGGTGAGCTTATGGAATTATAAGAATTTCTTAAAAGCCTTATTGAGAGTGGGCTTATAATAAGTCTTTGGAGGTGGAAAGATGGACAGGTTAGTTCTTGAAAGGCTTACAGAGCAAAAGGAAAGTCCAGAATACCTTCAGATAAGCATGGCGGCAGCCATGACCCTTGGCATAGTGCCAGGGCAGTTCTATAGAAATACAAGGCTAAGCTGTATAAATACGCTTTTGACCTACCCTTCTGGATGCCATGCCACCTGCGCCTATTGTGGACTTCAAAAGGCAAGGGATATGGAGTATTCAAAGAAGAACTTCATAAGGGTGGAATGGCCCACGGTAAAGCTTGATGAGATAATAGAAAGGGCGAAGGCGGTAGGCCATGTGGAAAGGCTGTGCATAGCCCAGATAACCCATCCAAAGGCCATAAGGGATACCAAGTATGTGCTTAAAAAGGTCCTCTCCGAGCTTGGAGATAAAATCTTTGTTTCCTTACTTATAAACGCCACAGGCACCACCTACGAAGACATGGAAGATTACAAAAAACTGGGTGCAGACACGGTAACCGTTGCCATAGACTGCGCCACGCCGGAGGTCTTTGAAAAGCTAAGGGGCAGGCCTATGAACAGCCCTCACAAGTGGGAAACCTTCTGGAAGGTGCTTGAGTGGGCCTGTGATGTGATGGGGGACGGTTATGCAGGATGCCACCTTGTAGTGGGCTTGGGTGAAACAGAACAAGAAATGGTAGAAACCATACAAAAGGTAAGAGACCTGGGTGCCAGAACCCACCTTTTCTCCTTCTGGCCGGAGGAAGGTTCTATGATGGAAAAGGAAAAGCCTTGTCCAGCACCCCAATACAGAAGGGTCCAGTTTGCAAGATATTTGATAGACAACAGGATAGCTCGCTACGAAGACATGAAGTTCAATGAAAAGGGCCAGATAATTGACTTTGGTATAGATAAGGACACTTTTGAAGAACTCTTTTGGAGCGGAAGGCCATTCATGACCTCAGGATGCAGAGGGAAAACCACAGAGGTTGCTTGCAACAGGCCCTTTGGAGATAGCTCTGTAACCGATATAAAGAGCTATCCCTTCAAGCCAAACAAGGCAGACCTACAAAGAATAAGAAAACAGCTCTTTGACTATGAGATGACCACCAACTACCCCGATGTGCTAAATCCAAGCGTCCTTAGGTACCAATGAACTGGGGCGACCTTCTTTTGGATATGGGTTATGCGGGCTTTGCAGGCTTTGTGGTAGGCTTTGCGGTAAGGCGGGTTCTTAACTTTTTCCTCCTCCTCCTTGGCCTTTATATCCTTTCTTTAATGTGGCTTGCCAGCAAGGGCATAATCCATGTGGATTGGAACAATCTCTTTGCCCTCTTTAAGGGTATGTTTGAAGGCTTTACGGCCTTTGTGCATGGATTGATTAGAAAGCTTGCCTTTGCCGGTAGCTTTGCAGTGGGCTTTGCTATAGGGTTTAAGACTTGAGAGAAAAAGAGCTTTTAGAAGAAGCAAAAAGGCTTTGGGATTTGGGTGATTTTTATTCAGCCCATGAAATCCTTGAGGACATATGGAGATTGTTTCCAAAGGAGGATAGAGCTTCAAGGAACTGCTATCAAGGCCTTATAAGGCTTGCCATAGCATACAACCATTACATCTGCGGAAGAAGGGACAGCTGTCTTAGAGTTTTAAAAATGTCTTACGAGCAATTGATGAATTGTGATAGTGTGCTTAGGTATGTGGATGTGCCTTACCTTCTTAAATTTGTGGATGTCCATATAAAAGCTTTGGAAGGGGGAGGAGGGATAGAGGAGTTTCCACAGCTTAGACTTTTGAACATCTAAATCATCTCCACCCTTACACCCATTCTCTCCAGTTCCTCTTTAAACTTTAGTATATCCATACCAACCCTTATCCTTGGGTCTGCCTGAAGCAGTGTCCTATATCCGTTTATTCTTAACTCAATAAGCAACTCTTTGCCCTCCTCATCTTTGCACTGTTCTATCAAGGACCTTAATTTTTCCAACTTGTCTTCTTCCAGTTCCTTCAAAAATACAAGCCTTAACATCATGTTTTTGCTCCTTAAAAACTCCTCCGGTGTATATGCTTCTTTTAGTATGAGCTTTACCTCTTCCGTTTCCTCATCCTTATCCACCTCAAACCTACCCACCAAAACCTGGTCCTCTTTTATCTTTTCCTTATTCTGTTCAAGGGTCTCTGGGAAAACAAAGACCTGAGCTATTCCTGTCTTATCCACTAAGTTGAAGGTGGCTATATAATTACCCTTCTGCGTCTTTTTAAGTTTTAGCTCCGTTATAACGCCTGCAAAGGTGTATGTGCCTTCTTCCACCTCTTCAAGGATTTCTAAGGAAGATACCTTGCCCTTAAGGAGCTTTTCATATGGATCAAGTGGGTGGGAAGAAATATAAAAGCCAAGCACTTCCTTTTCATACTTGGAGTTATCCTCTTCCTTCACCTCCTCCTTAAAACCAAAAAGCCCTTTTGTAAACATGGAAGACCCACTTTCAAGCCTGCTGAGAAGGTAAGACCGCTTTTCCCCAGTAAAGTCAAAGGCGCCAGCCTTTATTAATGCCTCAAGGGTCTTTTTGTTTACCTTTTTATTGTCCACGCTTCTTACAAAATCACCCAAGGAAGTCCAAGGCCTTTTCCTGCTTTCTACTATAAGCCTTGCAGTTTCTTCCCCTACGCCCTTTATACGGGCAAGGCCAAACCTTATGGTCTTTTTGCCCTCTATGACAAAGTCTACATGGCTTTTGTTTATATCCGGTGGCAACAGCTTAAAGCCTTCTTTTTTAACATCCTTAATAAGGCTTATAAACTTTTTGTCGCTCTTTTCTGTGGAGAGCTTTACACAGAAAAACTCCTCTGGGTAATGTGCCTTTAAATAAGCAGTCCAGTAAGAAAGGTAGCCGTAGGCTACTGAGTGAGATTTATTAAAGGAATAGCTGGCAAACTTTTCTATGTCTTCCCAAAGTTCTGTTATCTTTTTCTCGTTGTAGCCCCTTTCCACAGCTCCCTTTATAAACTTCTCCTTCATCTGAGCCATTAGGTCCGCCTTCTTCTTACCTATGGCCTTTCTAAGGGTGTCCGCCTCGCCGGGCGTAAAGCCAGCCAATATCTGAGATGCTTTCATTATCTGTTCCTGATAGACCCACACGCCGTAGGTTTCCTTTAGCACTGGCTCAAGCTCTGGGAAGGGGTATTCTACAGGTTCCTTACCATGCTTTCTGTTTATGTAGCTGTCCACAAGGCCACTTTTTAGAGGCCCTGGCCTGTATAGGGCAAGGACTGCCACTATATCATCAAAGCTATCGGGCAACAGTCTTCTAAGTAAGTTTTTCATACCTACGCTTTCAAGCTGGAACACGCCCGTGGTGTTGCCCTCCCTCAAAAGCTCAAAAACCTCCTTATCATCAAGGGGCAGGCTCAAAAGGTTTATATCTACTCCATGCCTTTCCCTTATCATTTCCCTCATTCTTTGCAGTTCTGTAAGGGTCTTTAGACCCAAAAAGTCCATCTTTATAAGGCCTATCTCTTCAAGCTTTACCATGTCAAACTGGGTGGCCACCGAACCTTCCTTGTCATAATAAAGAGGCAACAGTTCCTCCAAGGGTTTGGGAGCTATAACCACGCCTGCGGCGTGCAAAGAAGTATGCCTTGTAAGTCCCTCAAGCCTTAAGGCTATCTCCACAAGCCTTTTTAGCTCTGGATTTTCATCACAAAGTCTTCTGAACTTTTTCACGTTTTCCTCTATATCCGTCCTATGCCTACCATACTTTTCCAAAAGCTCCTCTATGGGTGTTATATACATCTCCTCAAGGTTTAGCCATGTGCCTTGCACATCGCCTTGGGGTATAAGCTTGGCTAAGGTGTCCGCAGTTTGATAGGATATGCCAAGGGCCCTGGCCGTGTCCCTTAGGGTTTGCTTTGCCTTCATCACGTTGTAGGTGATGATCTGAGCCACCTTGTCCGATCCATACTTCTCCTTTACATACTCAATTACCCTGTCTCTGTTTTCCATACAAAAGTCTACGTCTATATCGGGCATGGAAATTCTTTCTGGGTTTAAAAACCTTTCAAAGAGAAGACCATGCCTTATGGGGTCCACATCGGTTATACCCAGGGCAAAGGCAAGTAGGGAACCAGCGGCAGAGCCTCTACCGGGACCTACAGGAATGCCTTGGGACTTTGCCCAGTTGATAAAGTCTTGAACTATAAGGAAATAACCCTCAAAACCCATACGGGAAACCACATCAAGCTCGTAGTGTAGCCTATCCCAATATTCTTTACTATCCCTTGCCAAACCTTGTTCTATTCTCTGTCTCAAACCCTTTATAGAAAGGTCTTTGAGAAACTCTCCAAGGCTTGAACCCTCCACAGGAAAGTGGGGCATAAGATAGCCCTTGTTTTCGAGGATCTCAAAGCTATCAGCCGTTTTCTCTGCCACCTCAAGGGTGTTCTTAAGAGCCTCCTCCCATCCTTCAAACCTACCCTTAAACTTCTCCCATACCTCTTCTGGGCTTGCAAAGTGCAGGCCTTCGTTGGCGCATTTTAGGCCACCACCTTGCTGTATCTCCATTAGAGTTTTCTTCATCTGTATGGCCATAAGTACTTGGTGAGCAAGTCTGTCTTCGGGCATAAGGTAGTGAGAATCGTTGGTGGCCACAAGCTTTACTCCAAGCCTTTTGGCTATCTTTATAAGGGTTTTGTTGGCAACTTCTTGCTCTGGCAAGGAGTTGGATTGAAGTTCAAGGTATAAGTCCTCACCAAAAAGGTCTAAGAACTTTTTTACCCATTCCTCAGCCTTCTGCTCTTCTCCAAGGCTTGCATAATAAGTAGGCACGCCCTTCAAACATGCCGTTATGGCTATTAGCCCTTTATGGTATTGGCTCAAAAGTTCATAATCTATACGTGGCTTGTAATAAAAGCCCTCCTTATAAGAAAGGGTGGAAAGCTTCATAAGGTTTTTAAGCCCTTGGTCGTTCTTTGCTATAAGGATGAGATGATGGTTGTGTCTGTCGGTTATGTTATCTTCCGATGCTTTACCCCTTCTGTCCAAGCGTGAGCCTGTGGTAAAGTAGGCCTCCATACCTATAAGAGGCTTTATACCTACGGACTTCATCTCCTTATAAAAGTCCAGTATGCCAAAAAGGTTTCCATGGTCTGTTATGGCAACCGCCTTATAGCCATACTCTGTTGCCTTCTTTGACAGGTCCTTTATCTTTATAGCTCCATCAAGCAAGGAGTATTGAGTATGAAGGTGCAGATGCACAAAGTCTTTCATATTCTATTAGCATACTATGAAGGATTCTAAAATACAAACCCTAAAAGGCTTGATGCATAAGCCTTTTGCGAAGCTTCCCTAAATATTTAGCCTATTGTGCTTTTTATCCGGATGGCACCTTATACATATCTTGTGTTAGAAGGTCTACGCCCACCTCAAGGTTTTCAATCCATTCTATAAACCTCTTTACCATATCCTTACCTTTAAAAATAGCGCCATGCTGTGGTACTATCATCTCAATATCCAAGTCTTTGACCATGTTAGCCCAAAACCTCAGCACCTTATTGCTAACCATATACCTTCTATGAAAACCTTCCATGTACTTAATATGCTTGTCAAAGTCCTCCACAAAGAAGTAATCCTGCCCCAAAGAAGCACCAAGGTCTCCGGAAAAGAGTATCTTAGAGCAAGGGTCATAAACCTGAAAATTCCCCTCTGAATGTAAAAAGTGTGCTGGAAGTATGTATAGCTTACAATCTCCACCAAGTGTAAGCACTGTACCGTTGTCATCTATTGGCACAACCCTACCCTCAAGCTGGGAATCCAAGCCAAAGTGGGGCAAAAACCTCATCCAAAGCTTGGATATATATGCTTCTGCCTTGGTGGTCATAAGCCAACCGTTTATGGATGCCACTATATCTGGGTCCTGATGAGACAGGAAGATATACCTTATCTGACTTGGTGGTATATAAACAGCAAGCTCGGAAAGAAGCTTTGAAAAAACCTTATGACCTCCAGGGTCTAAAAGCATGCCTTCATCTTTGTGAATTATAAGAACCTGATTGGCTTGCACCGCACTGGCAGGAGTAAGCTCTTCGAAAAATATTACTTTGTGGTCTGGCGTGTTAAAGATGACCTTCTTCATGGACACACCTCCAACCTGATAATTATCATATAGTATACCCTAAGTATTTCGTAGTTTAAAGAAAAGCTTGCAGAGGCATTGAGTAGTTTTATAATTTATAAACTATGTTTCAGTTTACAGAAGAACAAATAAAACGATATGCCAGGCATATAATACTGCCCGAGGTGGGCGGAAAGGGACAGGAAAAGCTTTTAAAATCCAAGGTGCTTGTAATCGGAGCTGGTGGTCTTGGCTCTCCGGCCATATATTACCTTGCTGCCGCAGGCGTAGGAACCATTGGTATAGTGGATTTTGATGTGGTGGATTTCTCTAACCTCCAAAGGCAGATTCTTCACAACACAGAAAGGGTTGGCATTCCGAAAGTAGAATCCGCACGCATGACCGTAGAGAAGCTAAATCCAGATGTTAAGGTGATAACCTACAACACCATGATAAACAAGTCCAACGTTATGGACATTATAAAGGACTATGATGTGGTCCTTGATGGCACAGATAACTTCCCCACACGGTTTCTCATAAACGATGCTTGCTACTTTCTTGGAAAGCCTTTGGTATCTGCTGCCATGTTAAGGTTTGAGGGACAAATTTCCGTTTTTGATTACAGAGATAAGGAAAACTCTCCCTGCTATAGGTGTCTTTATCCAGAGCCACCACCACCAGGCCTGGTGCCTTCTTGCCAAGAGGCTGGCATTCTTGGCTCCATAGGTGGTATTATGGGTTGTATCCAGGCAACTGAGGCCATAAAGGTGCTTCTTGGTATAGGTGAGCCTTTGGTAGGCAGGCTTCTTATAATGGATGCCCTTTCTATGGACTTTAGAAAGGTCAAACTACGTAAGGACCCCAACTGTCCCCTTTGTGGTAAAAACCCAACCATAAAAGAGCTTATAGAGTATGAGCAAGTGTGCGATGTGCATTTTTAGGAGTTAAAGATGGAGCTTGTAGGCATTGAGGACTTTTTAAAGCTTGATATAAGGCTTGCCAAGATAGTTTCCGCAGAGAGGGTGGAAGGTTCGGAAAAGCTTTTAAAGCTAAGGGTCTCCCTTGGAGAGGAAGAAAGGACTCTTATGGCTGGCATAGCCAAGTTTTATAGCCCAGAGGAGCTTGTAGGGAAGAAGGTGCTTATGCTTGCCAACCTAAAACCAAGGAAGATCTTTGGCGTAGAATCCCAAGGCATGGTTCTTGCCCTTTCCGACGGTGAAAACCTTTCCCTTATAGTGCCAGATAGGGATATTAAGGAAGGAGCAAAAGCAAGTTAATCTTCCAATAATTCCTCTGGGAAAGGGTCAAAATATCTCTGTTTTAGAAGATATTTTTCCTCATATCTATAAGCTATGTTCCTTATTATCTCTACCACAAGCCTGTAGCTTATGCGCCCATGCTTTACTTTTTGAATGAGATGTATTATGTGCTTCTTTTCCATAGAATTTAATCTTCTGCTAATATGTCCTAATATATGTAAAAGGGTATTGGCATGCTTTGAAGGTGAAGGCATCTTACTAAAAGCACTACGAAAGACTTCTTCGTAAGCCTTCAACGCTTTTTCTGGTTCTTTGCCAACTCTTGATACTATTTGTCCCAGTTTTTTCAACGCACTTTGATTGTATGTCATGAGGAGATACTTATAGGAACTATGAAATTCTACGAGAGCTTTTGATGAAAAGCTATGTTTTAAACGTCTAAGGTCTGCAAAGGCATAAACTCTTGTTAAAAAATGTTCTCTTATTCTTCTATCATTCAGTCTTCCTTCGTCTTCTAAAGGTATATATGGTAAATTTTCTTTAACTTTTTGCGCAAACATACCATAAGTTCTTCCTATTACCTTATCCCCTTCATAAAGCTTTGTAGTCCCAACACCACAGGAAGGTGATTTACTCTTTAGAAGGAAGCCATCAACTTCTTCTAAGTTTAAAAGGAATTTATTGGCAAAATCTTCCATGGTAGCCGTAAGGTCCTTGCCCGTTTCTGGCTGGAAAAGTTTTCTGCCCTTTGCTTCTTTTAAAACTATTATCCTCTGCCTTGGTGTTCCAAGGCCTATATCCATCTCTGGACATACGGTTATAACATCCACGTAGCTTTTTAGCTTTTCTACAAAAGGGTCTATTATGATGCCACCATCATACCTAACGTGGTCAAAAAAACATCGGCTAAGCACAAGCTTTGGCCTTTGAAAAGTTAGCATGGTTTTATAATTTAACTTTTGGTGGAGGCGGCGGGAATCGAACCCGCGTCCGAGGACCTTCGGCACCCAGAGCCTCTACAGGCTTAGCCAGTGTTTTCTTCTGACCCTATGGGTGTCCACTGGCAAACCCCATAGGGCGAGCAGGGCTAAACTTCGGCTAAGGCTGTCCCTGCACCAGCCATAGCCTACACCCCTGTCTCTAAGCCCTTCCCACAGCCCAGGGGCTAAGCCATGGGAGAGCCGCTGCTCTTAATTAAGCAGCGAGAGCGAGTTCCCTTTCGGGAAGTGTTTTGCTTGGCTGTTTAGGTTGCCACCCTGCCTGCAACCCTGTCCTACAGTCCCCGTCGAACCCATTCGCCCCCTAAGGGAACCAAAGAGTTAATATAATTACCTCACTTTAATATGTCAAGTGGTCAAGGAGGCTGTTTTTGAAATACCCTAAATGGAAAAAAGCTTTTCTATTGTCTTTATAACATATAACCTTACTTTTGTTGTGTCTGCATCATCTAAGTCCATTTCACATGATAGCTTTATCACATTTTTATCTTCCATAATTCCCACCAACCGGAGTGTGCCAGATACACCGGATAATTCTTCTCTGCCTGTTATTTTAAATTCCAAACTTTTACCTATCATCATAGGTAATACAGAGTCATCAAATGTTATCAGAGACAGACCAACTTCGGAGATATCCATAGGTTCAAAGGCTCTATAAATTCCATCTATCTTTATAAGTACTGTGAAATTAAGGTCCTTTTGAACAGGCACCCTTGGCTTGCTCCTATCTCCCCACTTGCCTTCTCCCGAATAGAATAGATTTATTATTAAGTTTTCGCCCTTTCCTACAACTTTACCAGGAAGAAGCATGCTTATATAACCTACCTTGACAGAATCTCCCAAGAGCAAAAACCTTTGGGAAAGTGGTGTAATGGTTAAAAATAGTTTTCCCTCCTCATACTTTATCTTTTCAAGCTTGGTGTGGAATAATACGTTCTCTTCAAGTTTTTTATAAATATCCACAAAGTTTGCCATCGGTGAAACCCTCCACCAGTTCTTCCATCTTCATACCTCTTGAACCCTTAAAAAGTATAACAGCTTTTCCAAAGGGCTTACCCAGGAGAAAATCCAATAGCCCTTTCTTATCATCAAAAAATCTACAATTACCGCCTTTTTGAAGGCATTCTTGGTAGGCGTACTTCATATGGTCTCCATAAAACAAGCAAAGGTCTATACCAAGCTCTGCGCAAAGCCTTCCTATTTCCCTATGATAGGCTTCTGAAAGCTCTCCAAGCTCCAACATATCCCCCAAGACCGCTATTCTGTATCCGTTGAAAAGGCTAAGGCTTTTTAGGGCCATCCTTACCGACGGTGGATTGGCGTTGTAGGTATCATCAATAAGAATAATGTCCTTCCTTTTTATGACTCTAAACCTTCCTTCTACAGGATGGAAATCTGCAAGGCTATTGGATAGTTCTCTCCATTCAATACCAAGGGCTTCAAGTATGCGAAAGGCACACAAAGCATTTTCTACCACCGCAAGGCTTGGTATAGGAATAAATACTTCTTTTCCTTTTACTTTAAAACTTACTCCTTCTGCAGAAAGTTTTATATCTTTGGCAGAAAAATCTCCATCACCGAAGGTTAGCTTTTTAGGTATGGCATAGCAATGAGATACCTTTGTAGGACATACCCCCCAGTCTTCTTCTCCCATCCCATAAAATATTTCCCCATTCCCAAGAATTACATCATCAAGGCATCCAAAGGTTTCCAAGTGTTCTTCTCCTATAGCCGTTATAGCCCTTATATGTGGCTTTACTATTTCCACAAGCCTTTTAACATCACCCTTTTGACTTGCTCCAAGCTCCACAACCCAAAAAGCACAGTCTTCTTCAAAGTTAGCCACAGACAAAGGCACACCAACCTGCGAATTGTAATTTCTCGGAGTTTTACACACCTTCCCTACCTTGGATAGTAAAAAGGCTGTCATCTCCTTTGTGGTGGTTTTACCAGCCGACCCAGCTATTGCTACTACCTTACCTTTAAAGTTTTCCCTTTTCCAAAGGGCAATATTCCTCAAAGCCATAAGGCTGTCTTCCACCAATATTTGTGGCACATTCTTAGGAAGGTCAAGAAGCCTTTCACAAAGGACAGCAACCGCACCTTTTTTTATAGCTTCTTCAGCGAAGTTATGACCGTCATGCACCTTGCCCCTTAGGGCTATAAAAACCTCCCCACCCTTTACAGCCCTACTATCGATAGAAAAACCAAAAAAGGTAGATGGTTTTCCTATGTGTATGCCTTTTAGTATATTAGCTAACTTTTCTGTGTTCATAGAAATAAATTATAAGTTTCATTGTCAATTTTTTATATATAAAAAGCAATTAGTTTGCTCTTGGTAAAGGCAAAGATTTTATTAATGGCTTCTTGGTAGGTGGATACAGTTAAAGGATACTCAAGTTGTAGATAATCTACACCTACATCTATCTCGTTCATAAACTTTACCACTTCTATAACCTTTTCCTTCGGTGGAATATATGGTGCTATAACTGCAAACTCATCACCCCCTATGCGGAACACAATAGGGCTTGTTATATCTATTACATCCTCCTTCATCAGCCTTAGGATTATGTCCCTTATATCGTAAGAAGCACAGCATTGAATGTTTATAGCTCTTACAAGATGTTTTAAGACTTCGTTGCCAGCCTCCCAACCCCTTTCAAGGTTTATTTGAGTGAGATTTTTTATATCAAAAACTGTCAAACAAAGACTTTCTTTTTTGTCTATAAAGGCTTTTAGCGTTGGTAGAAAAAGGTCTCCTTTTATGGCTCCCGTTGGGTCTAAATATTGAAAACTCCACCTTATCTTTTCTATCTCTTGATTTACACGGGAATGGTTTATTTCCACGTGTTTTAGCCCTCTCAATGTTTTGACGGCATAACCTACTATATCTGGGTCAAACTGCATACCTGCCAACTCCTCAAGCTCGTTTAAAGCTTGTTCCCAAGTTTTTGCTCTTTTGTATATTCTCCTTGCAGTCATAGCTTCAAAAGCATCCGCAATGGTGTATATCCTTGCAAGTAAAGGTATTTCTTGACCTTTCAATCCGTAAGGGTATCCAGCTCCGTCGTACCTTTCCTGATGGTATAGTAGAACCTCAAGAGATTCAGAAGGCAGGCCAAGGTCCTTTACCATCTCATAACCTAATTGCACATGGAGCTTCATTATCTCAAACTCTTCTTTTGTAAGCTTTCCAGGCTTTAGGAGTATAACGTCTGGTATGGCTATTTTCCCCACATCGTGCAACATACCACCAATACGAAGAAGATCTAACTCCCTTTCGTAAAGTCCAAGGCTTTCGCCTATCTTTATAGCGTAAAAAATACCTCTATCCGTGTGACCTCTTGTATAAACGTCCCTGTATTCAAGAAGAGTTAGCAGTAGTTCCAAACTCTTCAGCATAACTTTTATAATATAAAGCAAATTATTCTGTAAATATGGGAAGGTCCTTTATACTTCTAAACCAAAGGCTTCCCACAAAAAACCAAAAGATGGCAAAAGCTATGGCAAGAAGAGTCATATAACTGTAGCCATGTTTTAACGTATAGCCTCCCCACATACCACCAAGGAAGGCTCCAAGAAATTGAGTTGTATTAAAAAAGCCCAAGGAAAGGCCTCTAAGGTCCTTATGGGTTAGCCTTGTGAGAAGGGAAGGAATAAGAGCTTCCAGCATGTTAAATCCCAAAAAGAAAAGAAGCACAGCCAGAACAATACCCACAAAATTTCCTACAAAGTGTAAAGTGGCAAAAGAAAGCCCAAGCAAGAAAACTGCAGAAAGGAAGACTTCTCTAAATTTTTTCCTTTTTTCTGCCACTATTATGGCTGGCACCATGAGAATAAGGGAAAGCAAAACCGTAGGTAAGTATATTTCCCAGTGCTTTATCTTTGGAAGGTTATACTTATATACAAGTTCATAGGGAACCACTGTAAATAGAAGCACCAAGTAAGCATGAAGTAAGCCCACAGAAAAGTTCAAAAAGATTTGATTTTTGTCTTTTAAAAGATGGATTATGTTGCTAAGGGATGGGTTTATTTCCCTTTCTGTGGACCTCACTTTTGGCTCTGGCACCTGCGTCATAAGGATAAATAAAGCCAGTATGCTCAAAAAGGCTGTAAGGAAGAAGAGAAAGGGAACGCCAAACTTCCCCGCCAGCACAGGGGATATGGCAAGGCTTAGCGCAAAGGTAAGGCCTATGGAAGCACCTATATGGGCAAAGGCCCTAGTCCTTACCTCTTCTCTGGTAAGGTCCGCCGATAGAGCTATCATGGCAGAAGAAACAGCACCAAATCCCTGAATAAAACGAGCAAAAACCATACTCCATATATTTCCCGCAAGGCCTGCCATCAAGCTTCCTATGGCGTAGGTGAACATACCTACAAAGATGATGGGTTTTCTTCCATACTTGTCCGATAGATAGCCAAAGGGTATTTGCAAAAGGGCTTGGGCAAGGCCGTATATGCCTATGGCTAAGCCTATGAGCTGTGGTGTGGCGCCTTCTAAGGTCTTAAGATAGGGAGATAATACGGGTAAAAGCAAGAAAAGACCAAGCATACGCACCATAACGGCAAAGGTTATGCTTAAAACTACCTTTCTCTCCTCTGGTGTAAATTCCTTTAACATGGCTAAAACTGCTTTAGAAATCTAAGGTTGTTTTCAAAGAAAAGCTTTATGTTATCTATGCCAAAGTATAGCATGGCAAGCCTTTCCACACCCATACCAAAGGCAAAGCCCTGATAGACCTCTGGGTCAATATGGCAGTTTTCAAGCACTGCAGGATGCACCATACCACACCCCATCACCTCAAGCCAGCCAGATTCTTTACAAACCCTACAACCCTCACCACCACATATAACACACCCAATATCCACTTCGGCGGAAGGCTCTGTAAAGGGAAAGTAAGAGGCCCTAAAGCGCACAGGCACATCCACCTCAAAAAACTCTTTAAGAAAGGCCTCTATGGTGTACTTCATATGGCCAAAGTTTATGTCCTTATCCACCGCCAGACCTTCTACCTGATGGAACATGGGCGAATGGGTTGGGTCATCATCCCTTCTGTACACCTTTCCGGGAGCTATCATATATATGGGTGGTTTTTGGGATAGCATGGTTCTTATCTGCACTGGTGAAGTGTGAGTCCTCAAAAGGTAGCCCTCTTTGTTTACATAAAAGGTGTCCTGCATATCCCTTGCTGGGTGGTCTTTTGGGATGTTTAGCATATCAAAGTTGTATTCTTCCAGCTCCACCTCTGGGCCTTCCATAACAGAAAAGCCCATGCTGATGAATATATCCTTTATCCTCTTGAGTGTTTGAGTTAGGGGGTGGTATGTGCCAAAGGAAGGCTCAAGAACTACTGAAAGGTCAAGCCACTCTTGCGATAGCCTTTTTTCAAGCTCAAGCTTCTTTAGCTCCTCTTCCTTTTTTCTTATTAACTCTTCCGCATACTCCTTTAGCTTATTTACCCTTTGCCCATATTCTCTTCTTTCTTCTGGTGGCACATTCTTTATGTTGGCAATGGCTTGAGTTATAGATCCGCTTTTACCCAGATACTTAGCCTTTACAGCCTGTAGCTGAGTAAGGGACTCTACCTTATGTAGGTCCCCTTTCAACTCTTCTTCTAAGCTTTTTAGGTCTATCATACAGGCTGGGCCAGAGCTTCCTTTGCCTTGTTTACTATTTGGGCAAAGCCTTCTGGGTCTCTTACTGCCATGTCGGCAAGCACCTTTCTATTCAAGTTTATACCAGCCTTTGAAAGTCCATTTATAAACCTGCTGTAGGATAGTCCATAAGGCCTTACCGCTGCATTTATACGAGCAATCCAAAGCCTTCTAAATTGCCTTTTTCTTTGCCTTCTGTCCCTATATTGATATTGCAAAGCCCTAAAGACATATTCCTTTGCCCTTCTATAAACGTTCTTCCTCTGACCTCTAAAGCCTTTGGCAAGCTTGAGGATCTTCTTCTTAAACTTCCTTGAAGAGGGACCCTTTACACGCATCCTTTACCTCCTTACACAGAAATTTCTATTATAACACATCCATACGCCGAGTGAGAAATTCCCTTTAAGCTAAACCTTCCATATCAATAAAAAGACAGCAGGGCTACTATAATAGTAGCCCTAAAAACCATCGGAGGTTTTTACCATGGAAATTATACCACCTTACCTACGCATCTACCAACAAATCCTAAAAGACCTTGAAAATGCCTTGCCATTCCTTAATGTGCCAAAAGCTAAAGCGGGCAGAAAACCTAAACTCACAGACATCCATATAGCAGCCATCTTTATACTCTCCTACATAACCAATACAAAAGTCCTCACCTTAGCTAAACTACTTATTGACCCATCCATACAATCATGGCATATCTTCAGAAGATACAGACTCAAGAGAGTATACAGGATATTGAGAGAATACAAGCTTCACAAGCTGAGGCTTATGATTTTAGCAAGGCTTTTGTATGGTAAGAAGATAGAACTTGTAATAGATGGAACCATAGTGGACATAGCCAATGTAAACAGGGCGAGGACACAGAAGATAAGGAGGGTAAGAGGGAAGGTATGGTGGGCAAAGAGGAGAAGGAAGATAGTTCGGAGAGACAATGGGAAGGTAGTGGAGTTTGAGGAGGTAAGATATGGTATGTTGATGATGGTGTTATGTGATAGGTGGGGAAGAGTTTATGATGTGTGGATAACTTTTGGAAGTGTGCATGAGGTTAGGGCATTTAGGGAAAGGAAGAGAAGGAGTTTATGGTTTAGGAAGCTTGTGGAGAGTTGTGTGGTGTATGGAGATAGGGGTTATAGGGGTTGTGAAGGTGTGATTGTGTGTGGTAGTAGGGAGATGAGGGCAAAAAGGCAGGTAGTGGAAGGTGTTATAAGTCAGATAAAGCTTTTTAATGCTGGTAGTGGGTGGAGGACTTTAACTCGTGTGCTTGTGTATGTATATGCTTATGCTATTGGATATAGCTATTACAGGAGGGGTGAACTTGAGGTCTAATTTCTCACCCAGCGTAGAAATCTCTATTATAACACATCCATTATAAAGGGTATTTATTTTTAGTTTAAGGTGGTAAGCAGGCAGGCCTTTGGCCTGCCCAAAAGTTTATTGTTCTTTCTCTATCTTTATGGCCTCATTGTTGGAGTTTATCTTTACCTCTACAAGCCAGCCAGTTTGAAGGTTTGCGAGACATTGATTACCCATATAGTGGTTATCATTGTATTCGCAGTAAGTGGAAGGTGTTACCTTTATGGGATTGTTATATGTATTTATGTTAAAGGTTGAATTTTGGCTGTCTTTTGATGATACAGTTCCTTTTAGTTCTGTGTAGTTAGGACTAGGTCCGGAAGAATTTGCACACTTGTCTGGCTCTTCCATTTCTATCTTGGTAGCTGTAAAAGTGGTAAGGTTTGAAGGGTCTTGATAGGTCTTTACCTCAATGCACATGCCACTTTGTATTTGACCGGTGCAGTTAGTTCCTTGATAGTTTGTGCCGTTTATCTCACATACCGTGTTTGAGCTTATGTTTACCGTGTAAGTTTTGCCCATCCAAGTGCCTGTAATAGTGTTGTTCTGTGAGTTTACGCTTTGTACCGAAAGGTATACTTTGTATTTGTTGGTTTGTGGTGTTAAGGGCATCATTTTTACTTCTGTAACTTGCCAAGGGTTAGTGTTTTCATTCACCTCAAACTCCTTTAACACAAAGTCCACCACAAGCTTACCCATGGCAAAGGGCTGCACTGTGCCATTAAACCTTATATAACATTTGTTGCTAGCATTATCACACTGCACTGTGTTAGGCTTGTTAGGTTTTTCTTGCATGGGCGTAAAAATAGCAGAATGAGATACTCCAGAGCCATCAATTATAGTTAGGTTTTTGTCCAGTATTACCTCAAGCCTGTTGTAGGTTCCCTGTGGTATGTTGGCGGTGTTTATATACTGGAGGATGCCGTTTAGCTTGCTTAGGTCCACCAAAAGACCTTGCTGGTTTGTAAAAAGGTTGACCTTATTCTGGCATTGGTTATCTGAACAAAGGTTTACCTCATAGACCTTTACAAGCACAGAAGAATAGACATCTGCAGGTGAATCTGTAAAGAATAGAGAAACACTACCAGTTTGCGTGCTGCCTCCTCCGCCACCTCCGCAAGCTACAAAAAACAGTCCAGAAAGTATAACTACTACAAGTCCAACAAGCATTGATACCCTTTTCCTCATGGCTTAACCCTCCTTAAGCTTTGTTTACAGTTTATTATAATTTATCCACCCTATTATCTTTGCGTGATGTTTTCGTGAAATATTTCCTTGACAAAAGCATGTATTATCTTTTATAATTCTCTACCCTTAGAGCCTTAGGTTTGGCTCCGAAGGTTTGGGCCTTTACACAAAGGTTAAATTGTGATATAATTCTTAGCTTATGTTAGAGGTGAAGAGCCATGATACAAAGACAAAGCTATGCTAATGTAGCGGATAACTCGGGTGCTAAAAAGGTGCAGATAATAGGCATACCTTATGCACCAAGAAAGTATGCCACCGTGGGTGATGTGGTCACCGTAACAGTTAAGGTGGCTGCACCCAATAGCCCTGCAAAGAAGGGTAAAGTTTACAGGGCTGTGGTGGTAAGGACAAAAAAGGAAGTAAGGCGCCCAGATGGTAGCTATATAAAGTTTGATGACAATGCAGTGGTTTTGCTAAATCAGTATGGAGAGCCACTTGGGACACGTATATTGGGGCCCATTGCAAGAGAAGTGAGAAATAGAGGCTTTACCAAGTTGGCATCTTTGGCTCCGGAGGTGGTGTGATGGCTCAGAAGATAAAAAAGGGTGATACAGTTGTGGTTATGAGGGGCAGAGAAAAAGGAAAGACAGGAGAAGTTATAAAGGTACTCAGGGAAGAAAACAGAGTAATAGTAAAGGATGTGAACCTTGTAAAAAAGCATGTAAAGGAAATTCCCAATGTTAGAGAGGGTGGTATATACGAAATAGAGGCTCCCATTCATATTAGCAATGTGATGCTCCTTTGTCCCAAGTGCCAAAGGCCTACCAGGGTAGGCATAAGAACCCTTGTAGAAGGAGATACTATAAGGAAGTACAGGTACTGTAAAAAATGCAACGAAAACATTGACCTTGTGAAAGAAAAAGTGAGGGTTAAGAGATGAGTGTAGAGACTAAGTATGTGCCAAGGCTTTATATTAAGTACAAGGAAGAAGTGGTCCCACAGCTAATAAACCGCTTTGGCTACAAAAATCCTATGGAAGTGCCAAAGATAGTCAAAATAGTGGTAAATATGGGCGTGGGTGAGGCTGTGGGAGATATTAAACAGCTTGAAAGGGCTATGGAGGACCTAAGGGCCATTACAGGGCAACAGCCAGCTGTAAGGAGGGCAAAAAAGTCTGAGGCAGGTTTTAAGCTAAGGAAGGGTATGCCCGTAGGCCTAAAGGTTACGCTCAGAAAGGAAAGGATGTGGGACTTCCTTGATAAGCTTATATCTGTGGCTTTGCCAAGGGTTAAGGACTTTAAGGGGCTAAACCCAAGGTCCTTTGATGGAAGGGGAAACTACGCCTTTGGTATTGCGGAGCAGATAGTCTTCCCAGAGATTGACTACGAAAAGGTGGATGCCATAAGGGGTATGGACATAATAATCCATACAACGGCAAAGAAGGACGAGGAGGCCTTTTGGCTACTTTCTCTCCTCGGACTTCCCATAAGGAGTGTAGGAGGTTAACATGCCAAGAAAAGCAAAAGTGGCAAAAGATGTAAAGCATTTTCCTAAGTATGTGGTAAGGCAAAAAAACAGATGCCCTCTATGTGGCAGGCCAAGGGGTTTTATAAGGCAGTTTGGTATGTGCAGGCTTTGTTTTAGGGAGCTTGCTCTTAAGGGTGAGCTTCCAGGTGTAAGGAAAGCAAGCTGGTAAGGAGGTAAAGGGATGGACCCTATAGCAGATATGTTCTCCGCTATAAAGAACGCCATACAAAGGCGCATGGATTATGTGGATGTGCCATCTTCAAAGCTAAAGGAGGCAATTCTTGAGCTTCTCAAGAAGGAAGGCTATATAAAGGATTGGGAAAGGTTGGAAGAGGAGAAGAAAGGCACCCAATACAAGCTAAGGATACACCTTAAGTATGTGGACCCCAAAAAAGAAAGGAATGTTATATCTGGGCTTGAAAAGGTGTCAAAGCCAGGGAGAAGGATATATACTCCAAAGCATAAAATACCTTATGTCAAAAGAGGCTTTGGTATAGCCATACTCTCCACCGATGCGGGAATTATCACAGACCATGAGGCCCGTAAGCTTGGCAAAGGTGGAGAGCTTATAGCTTATGTATGGTGAGGTGTGGCCATGTCAAGAATAGGTAAAAAACCCATAGAGATACCACAGAACGTAAAGGTAAGCCTTCAAAATGGAGAGATCAAAGTAGAAGGTCCAAAGGGCAAGCTCTCTATGAGAATACACCCAGACATAAAGGTTTCCATTGAAAACAACGTGATAAAAGTGGAAAGGCCCACGGACCAACCCTTCCATAGGGCAATGCACGGCACCACCGCAGCCCTTATAAGGAACATGATAAAAGGAGTTACAGAGGGCTATACCAAAGTGCTTGAAGTGGTTGGACTTGGATACAGGGCTGCAGTAAAAGGGAATAACTTGGAGCTAAGCTTGGGACTTTCTCATCCGGTAATATATCCCATACCGCCCGATATTAAGATTGAGGTAAAGGAAAATAAGATATACGTTAGCGGTATAGATAAGGAGAGAGTTGGTCAAGTTTGTGCGCAGATAAGAGCCTTTAGAAAACCCGATGCATACAAAGGTAAAGGTATACGTTATGAAGGCGAAGTGCTAAGGCTCAAGGCTGGTAAGGCTGCTGGAAAAGGAAAGGGTGGTAAGAAGTAAGGAGGTAAGGCATGGCAAAGTTAAGTAGGCATGAAAAGAGAGAAAGAAGGCACAAGAGGATAAGGAAAAAGATATTTGGCACCCCAGAAAGGCCCAGGCTTTGTGTTTACAGAAGCCTAAACGCCTTCTATGCCCAGATAATAGACGACACTAAAGCACATACCTTAGTTTCTGCCTCTTCAATAGACCCTGAATTTGTGCAGTTAACTGGCAAAAGAGGAGGAAAATCTATACAAGATGTGCAAAAAGTAGCAGAAATTTTGGTGAAAAAAGCTCTTGAAAAGGGTATAAAAAAGGTAGTTTTTGATAGAGGTGGCTTCCTCTACCACGGTAAAATAAAAGCCTTTGCAGATAAATGCAGAGAGCTTGGTCTTGAGTTTTAAAGGAGGTAAAGATGGGCGGCATATCCATTGAGAAACTTATTGACAACAAAAGGAGAGAGCAGAGGATAGCAGAGATTGAAGACCAGCTACAGATAGAAGAAAGACTCATATATGCCAAGAGGACCACAAGAGTCACCAAAGGTGGAAAAAGGTTTTCTTTTAGCGCCCTTGTCATAGTAGGAGACAAAAGAGGCTATGTAGGCTTTGGACTTGGAAAGGCAAGGGAAGTTCCCATAGCTATAGCCAAGGCAATAGAAGACGGGAAAAAGCACATTATAAGAGTTCCCATTGAAAACGGTACAGTCCCCCACGATGTTATTGGGCATTATGGGCCAACTATGATAAAGGTAATACCTGCAAGGCGTGGAACTGGTATAGTGGCTGGTGGTGCTGCCAAACCCATCTTTGAACTGGCAGGATACACGGACGTGCTTACCAAGCTACAAGGTAGCACAAACCCAAACAATGTGGTAAGAGCTGTTTTTGATGCCCTTTTGAAGCTTAGGTCCTTGGAAGAGGTGGCAAAGGAAAGAGGCATAGACCCAGAAGTATTGAGGAAAAGATACCACATATACGCAAGAGACCTGCGTATACCCTAAGGGAGGTATGCTATGGCAAAGTTGAGAGTAAAGCTTGTAAGGGGATTGGCTGGAAAGCCAGAATCTCAAATAAAGGCGGTTAAAAGCCTTGGCCTTAGAAAAACTGGCCAGGAGGTAATACTTGAGGATAACCCTATGGTTAGAGGAAATATACGTAAAGCTATCCACCTTCTTGAGGTGGAGGAGGTAGAAGGATGAAGCTGCATGAATTGGCACCCAACGAAGGAGCTACAAAGGAAAAGAGAAGGGTAGGAAGAGGTATAGGTTCCGGCCTTGGAAAGACCTGTGGTAAGGGCCACAAGGGTCAAAAGACACGTTCGGGAGATAGAAGATTGCCTTCGTGGTTTGAAGGCGGACAAACGCCATTACACAAAAGGATTCCCAAGAGGGGCTTTAGGCCTTTAAATAAGGTGGAATACTCGGTAGTAAACCTTAGGACCCTTGAGAAATACTTTGAATCTGGTGAAGAGGTAACGCCAGAAAAGCTACTGGAAAGAGGTCTTGTGAAGAAAGGCTTGCCCGTAAAAGTGCTTGGCGATGGAGAACTTACAAAGGCGCTCAAAGTAAAGGCCCATGCCTTCTCACAATCCGCAAGGGAAAAGATTCAAGCCCTTGGTGGTACCTGTGAGGAGATAAGGTGATAGAGTACCTCAGGCAAGTTTTTTCTCTTGAGGACTTTAGGAATAGGTTTTTCTACACCCTTTTTATGTTGGCCATATACAGGCTCGGTAGCCATATACCCTTGCCTGGCGTGGATACTACGGCTCTTCAAGATTTCTTCAAAAGCTTTGAAGGCACCATCTTTTACCTTTACGATATATTCTCTGGTGGAAACCTTGGGAGGATGACCCTCTTTGCCCTTGGAGTCATGCCCTATATATCCGCCTCCATAATGATGCAGTTGTTGACTGTGGCTGTACCAGAACTCCAAAGGCTTGCCAAAGAAGAAGGAGACTACGGAAGGTATAAGATCAATCAATATACAAGGTATCTCACTCTTCTTGTGGCTTTTGTGCAATCTTTGGGTATAACTGTATGGCTTCAGGGGCAGGTTTCGCCCAAGGGAACGCCTGTCGTATCAGAACCAGGCCTCCTATTCTCTATAACTACTATTATTTCCTTGGTTGCATCCACCATGTTTTTGGTGTGGGTTGGAGATAGGATAACGGAGAAGGGTATAGGAAACGGTATGTCCTTACTTATATTTGCTGGTATAGTGGCTGGCTTTCCCAATGCAGCCATAAGGGTATGGAGCGCCCTTAAGAACGGTGATATATCACCCTTTGCCTTTGTAGGTGCCATCCTCTTTGTAATAGCTGTAGTAGTTGGCATAGTTTTCATACAAGAGGCGGAGAGAAGAATACCCATACAGCACCCAAGAAGGCAGGTAGGCAGGCAAGAGATAGTAGGTTCTTCCAGTTATCTTCCTATAAAGATAAATCCAGCGGGAGTAATACCTATAATCTTTGCCCAATCCCTACTTATAATACCCTCCACAGTCCTTGGCTTTATACAACACCCTATAGCCAAAGCCATACATGATGCCTTTAACCCTACCACACTACCATACAACATACTCTATGTAGCCTTTATATTTTTCTTCACCTACTTTTATACTGCAGTGCTTATAAACCCAGTTGATGTGGCGGACAATTTGAAAAAGGCGGGAGCCTTTATACCAGGTATAAGGCCTGGCCAAGATACACAAAAGTATTTGGAGCATATAATAAACAGACTTGCTTTCGTGGGAGCCATTTTCCTCAGTGTAGTAGCAGTAATACCCATATTTGTAAGCATGTGGCTAAAGGTGCCCTTCTATTTTGGTGGTACAACTGCTCTTATAGTGGTAGGCGTAGCCCTTGATACTATAAACAAGCTTGAAGCCCAACTACTCCAGCAAAAGTACACCAAGTATAGGAGGAAGGTAAGGTGATAGTGGTATTTCTTGGACCCCCTGGGTCTGGCAAAGGCACTCAGGCAAAGAGGCTATCCAAAGAGATGGGCCTACTTCACATATCTACGGGCGACCTACTAAGAGAGGCGGTAAAGAACGGCACACCCCTCGGTAAAAAAGCAAAGGAATATATGGACAAAGGAGAGCTTGTTCCCGATGAGGTGGTAATATCCCTTATAGAAGAGGTTATGCCAAAAGATGGTGGATTTATCTTAGATGGATTTCCAAGAACTGTGCCACAGGCCATAGCCCTTGAAGAAATGCTTAAAAAGTATGGAAGGGATGTGGATAAGGTGGTGCTTTTTGAGATTTCAGAAGAAGTGGTGGTGGATAGGCTTTCTGGCAGGCTAACCTGTTCTGTATGTGGTGCCGTCTATCATATAAGGTATAATCCACCAAAGCAAGAAGGTATATGCGACCTTTGCGGTGGCAAGCTTATACAAAGAGAGGATGATAAAGAGGAAGTGGTGCGCAGAAGGTTTAAGGTTTATAGAGAACAAACAGCACCACTTATTGAATTTTACGAAAAAAGGCATAAGTTAATTAGATTGGATGCCACAAAAGATGTGGAAGAGGTGCATAGCAGGCTTTTAGAGGTATTGAAGGATGGCGGTTGAGCTTTACTCCTTTAAGGAGATTGAAAAGATAAAAAGGGCTTGTGATGTGGTGGTGGAGGTTCTTCAGGCAGTAGCCAAGGCCGTAAGGCCTGGAATTTCTGCCTACGAGCTTGACCTTATAGCAAGGGAAGAAACTAAAAAGAGAGGGGCAAAGCCAGCCTTTCTAAACTATAAGCCTCCCTTTAGCGATGAAAGATTCCCTGCAAGCCTATGCGTATCCATAAACGAAGCTGTGGTGCATGGAATTCCTAAAAAAGAGCAGATAATAAAAGAGGGTGATATCGTAAGCCTTGACTTTGGAGCTTATGTGGATGGCTACGCTGGAGACTCTGCCATTACCATAGCGGTGGGAGAGGTCAGCAAGGAAAAGGAGATGCTTATGAAGGCCACAAAAGAAGCTTTGCAAGAGGCTGTTAAGGTTTGCGTCCCAGGGAATTGGGTCTCGGATATAGTGGATGCCATATACAGGGTGGCCAAAAAGTATGGTGTTTATCCTTTAAAAAACCTTGGAGGACATGGTATAGGTAGAAAGGTGCATGAAGACCCCTTTATCCCAAACCATCCAGCCACCTTAGCACAGGAAAAGAGAGATTATAAGCTAAGGCAAGGCATGGTTCTTGCCATTGAACCCATGCTATCCCTTGGAACAGAAGAAATAGCCCACGATGGGGACCGTTGGACTGTTATAACGGCAGATAGAAGTCCTTCGGCCCACTATGAATATGTAGTTGCTGTGACAAAACAAGGACCAATAGTATTGACGGAGTTTAAAGATGGGTAAGAAGAAAGGAGAAGAAAAACCCAAAGAGAAAGGCATAGTGCTTGAGGGTGAAGTTTTAGAGGCCTTGCCCAACGCCATGTTTAGGGTAAGGTTAGAAACAGGCCATGAAGTACTTGCCCATGTATCTGGTAAAATGCGTATCCACTTTATAAGGATACTACCGGGTGATAAGGTAAAGGTAGAGCTATCCCCTTATGACCTTACAAGGGGTAGGATCATCTACAGAGGATGATTTATGGTATAATTTTTAGCTTGCAAGGAGGTAAGCATGAAGGTTAAACCTTCCGTGAAGCCCATATGTGCCAAGTGTAAGGTGATTAGAAGAAAGGGAAGAGTTATGGTAATATGCGAAAACCCAAAACACAAGCAAAGGCAAGGCTAAGGAGGTAAAAGATGGCAAGGATAGCAGGCGTTGACCTTCCTGACGGCAAAAAGCTGGAAGTGGCCCTTACCTACCTTTATGGCATCGGTTGGGCAAGGGCAAGGGAAATATGTGAAAAAACTGGTATTCCATGCACAAAAAGGCTTGGAGAGCTAACCCCAGAAGAGCTTAACACCATACGTAAGTTTATAGAACAAAACTATACAGTGGAAGGAGACCTAAGAAGAGAAGTGCAGATGAACATCAAAAAGCTTATAGATATGGGATGCTATAGAGGTATAAGGCACGTTAGAGGCCTCCCAGTTAGAGGACAACAGACAAGGACCAATGCAAGAACAAGGAAGGGCAAGAGGAAAACAGTGGGAGGCACAAAGAAGAAGATAGTTAAGTAAGGAGGTAGTATATGGCAAAGAAGAAGCAACAAGCAAAAAAGCAAAAGAGGACTGTAACAGAAGGTATAGTGCATATACTTAGCACCTTTAATAATACTATTGTGACCATAACGGACAAGCAGGGCAATACATTAGTGTGGGAAAGCGGCGGAACGGTTGGCTTTAAAGGCACAAGGAAAAGCACACCCTATGCAGCACAACTTGCAGCCCAAAAGGCAGCCAAAAGAGCCATCCAAGAGTATGGTCTTCAGGAAGCAGAAGTAAGGATTAAAGGTGCTGGTGCAGGTAGGGAATCTGCCCTTAGGGCCATACACGCAGCTGGTATAAAGATAAAGGCCATAAGGGACGTTACTCCAATTCCTCACAATGGATGCAGACCACCTGCAAAGAGGAGGGTTTGAAGCATGGGTAGGTATATAGGACCACAGATAAGACACGATAGAAGGTTTGGAGTTGTTGTATCAGGGAAAGCAAGCGCTCCAAAGATATTAGCAAGAAGGAACTTCCCACCAGGACAGCATGGAAGGACAAAAGGTAGAAGAAGGAAGCTTACCGAGTATGGTCTCCGTCTTATGGAGAAACAAAAGCTTAAGTTCCTGTATGGAGGCCTAAGAGAAAAGCAATTCAAGAGATACTTTGACGAGGCTTCTCGCTCAAAAGGTAATACTGGCCAGGTACTCCTCCAATTACTTGAAAGAAGACTGGACAACGTAGTTTATAGGCTTGGCTTTGCTTCTACAAGAAGGCAGGCAAGGCAGTGGGTAGCCCATGGCCACTTCTTGGTAAACGGTAAAAAGGTAAACATACCATCCTACAGGGTTGAACCAGGAGATATAATTGAAGTAAAGCCTACATCAAGGGACATTCCTCAACTTCTTGAAAACCTTCAAAAGGTGGACCCAAGAAGCATACCTCCATGGCTTGAACTGGACAAAGACAACTTTAGAGGAAAGGTGCTTGACTTGCCTAAGGACATTCAGCTTGAAGTGCCGATAAACCTTCAGTACATCATAGAGTTCTATTCAAGAGTATAAGGAGGAGGTTTAATGTTAAGAGAATTTATATTTCCTTCAAAGGTTTATTGGGAAGAGAGGACAAAAACCTACGGAAGGTTGATAGTAGAGCCTTTAGAAAGAGGATTTGGTATAACCATAGGTAATTCATTAAGGAGGACCTTACTTTCTTCAATAGAAGGCACAGCCATAACCGCTGTAAAGATATACGGTGTTTACCATGAGTTTTCTTCCATAGAAGGCGTGCAAGAAGACACTCTTGAGATAATAGCCAACCTAAAAAAGGTTAGGTTTAAACTTCACAATGCAGATGTGGAGATACTATACCTTAAGAAAAAAGGTGAAGGTGTGGTCTATGCTAAGGATTTAAGTCTTCCACCCAACGTGGAGATTATAAATCCGGACCAAAAGATACTAACGATAACAGACCCAGAGAAAGAGATAAATATGGAAATAAGGATTGAACGTGGCTTCGGATACGTACCAACCGAAGAAATGGAAGTACTTGGAGAAGTTGGGTGGATATTGGTAGATGCGGACTTTTCTCCAGTAAGGCAGGTAGCCTTTAGGGTAGAAAAGACCAGAGTAGAAAAAAGGAGCGATTACGATAGGCTTATAATGGAAATATACACTGACGGTACAAAAACACCCGACGAGGTTATAAAGGAAGCTGTCCAGCTTATAGTCAAAAACTTTAGTGCCTTAGAGAATATCTCTTATGAAGTTCCTGTTATAGAAGAACCAGTTGCTGTGGTGGATGAGTTTATAGAAAAGCTTAGCCTTCCCATAGAGGAATTGGATGTTTCTCAAAGGGCGCTTAATTCCATAAAAAGAATGGGTATAACCACCATAGGCGACCTGGTAAGGCTAACAGAAGAGGACCTAAAAAGCACAAAGAATGTGGGCAGAAAGGCGATTAATGAAATAAAGGAAGCCTTAAAACAGATGGGCCTATACTTAGGGATGGACATAGAAAGCAGGAGGTAAAACATGAGGCACAAGGTTAAGAAAAAGCACTTTGATAGAACAAAAGAACAAAGATTGGCCCTTTATAGGTCCCTTGCGAGGGCCATAATAATGGAAGAAAGGATAGAAACATCTCTTCAAAAGGCAAAAGCAGTAAAGCCTTTTGTAGAAAGGCTTATAACCCTTGGGAAAAAAGGAGACCTTACCGCACGCAGATTAGCTCTACAGCTTCTTCCTGACAAAAAGGCAATTAGAAAGCTTTTTGAAGAAATTGCTCCAAGGTTTGAAAACAGAAATGGTGGATATACAAGAATAATAAAGCTTCCAGACAGAAGAAAGGGTGATGGATGCGAGCTTGCTATTCTTGAGCTTGTAGAATGATTAAGGGTATACTATCCCTACTTATAAACCTTTTAATAGTATTAGTTTTTTTGCATGCTATTGGTTCTTGGATACCACAGGTAAGGGAAAGCAAGTTTTATGTTTCTCTTGACAGGTTTATATCACTCCTACTTGACCCTATAAGAAGAGTAATTCCACCGGTAAGCGGTCTTGATTTCTCTCCCCTTGTTTTGCTCTTTATCCTTTATTTAATAAAACATCTTTTTAAACTTTGAGGCTTGATGTCTATTTGGTAGAAAAGGGCTATGCGCCAACCAGAGAGAAAGCTCAGGCCATGATAATGGCGGGCCTTGTTCTTGTGGATGGGAGGGTAATTACAAAGCCAGGCACAAAGGTAAAGGAGGGTCAAAAAATAGAAGTAAAAGAGCCACCTAAGTATGTTTCAAGGGCTGGTTATAAGCTTGAGTGGGCCTTGCAGAGGTTTAATTTAAATGTAAAGGATATGATAGCCCTTGATGTGGGTTCTTCTACTGGGGGCTTTACCCAGTGTTTACTTATGCATGGTGTAAAAAGGGTCTATGCGGTAGATGTGGGCAGGGGGCAGATGGACCCAAAGTTAAGATATGACCCAAGAGTGGTCCTATATGAAGAAACGGATGCAAGGGAGCTAACAGAGGAACATATACCCCAATCTGTGGATTTAATAACCGTAGACGTATCCTTTATATCAGCAAGAAAAGTGCTTCCTAATGTGTTAAGATTTTTAAAGGAGGATGGTGTATTGCTTGTGCTTGTAAAGCCTCAGTTTGAACTGGAACCAAAGAAGGTAAAAAAGGGTATAGTAAGAGAGGATGAGTTCAAAAAAGAAGCCATACTTAGCGTTATAGAATTTTTAAGGTCTTTTGGTATGAATATAGGGGGTGTGATTAAGGCTAAGCCTAAGGGGACAAAGGGCAATGAAGAGTTTTTTGTGCTTGCGGGTAAAAAGCTTAAGAATATTGATGATATAAACTTGGTGGTAGAAGATGCAATTAGGGAAGTTGTTTGAAAAGAACTATTTAACTGGTAGGTTGGGGCTTTATCCTTTTACTCCAGAAAACCTTATGAGAGTAGGGCTTGCCCTTTGCGTGTATTTAAAAATACACAAAAACTTAGAAAGGCCAATTATGCTTATAGATGAGCTAAACTTCCTTACTCTTTCTTTGGGTGTGGGTTTTATGGCGGGTGGTGGGGACCTTTCTTGTGGATCCTCGGAGGGGGATATAAAGGTAAGGTCCGAATACGAAGGTGATAGGGCAAGGCTTATAATAGAAAACCTTCAGGATTATGAACTAAAAATGGTTGAATCTATCCTTTTTAGTAGGTATAATATGCCAAGAGCGGAAGGAGAGGAGGTAGGTAAGGTATGGATACAAGAGAAGAGGCTTTAAAACTCTCTGAGGAGGTTATAAAAGAGCTTTTGGCCTTTGGCACTAATATAGATGAATTCTATAGGAGGTTTAGGGAGCTTAGACTTTTAGAAGATGACCTTTCTTTTCAATCTGCTCTTCTAAAAGTAGAACATGCTTTTTTTATGCTTGTCCAATCCATAAACATACTTAAGGAACAACTTAGTTTATTAAAAATAGCAAGCGAAAAGAAGGAGCTTTACTAATGGGTGTATTGTGCTTGCTTTTAGATAAAAGGAAGCAATACTTTCCCCTATTGGTAGATATATTTAACGTAACTGGCCATAAACTACTTGTAGCTTTGGAAGAAGAAAAGGCCTTTGAATTCTTAAGAGTCTCTTCACCCGAAGTTTTACTTTTATCCATAGAGGATATGGATTTTTGGTTTAAAGTACTCAAATCGGGTAAATATATTACACCAATATTCTTTATAGATAGGTATGAAGAGGCAGATAAACTAAAAGAATATGGACTTAGGGATGTCAATTATGTTGTTCTTCCTTTCAATCCTATGGAATTGCTTACAAAAATAGTTAGTATAAGCAAAGATATATATGAACAGGCACATTTAGAATATTTAGGTCCTATAAATCTTCTTTTAAAATTCTTACGTTTGGGTAAAACCTTAATACTAACTATTGAAGATGAGGAAGGTAAATGCAGTCTATATTTGTCAAAAGGTGCTATAAAAGGATCGAGCTGTGATATAGAAAAATTTAAGGGTCTCATAACAAAGGAAGTTAGAATTAAACTGGAACCATATAAAGAAGAAGAGCTACCTTATAAGTTTAAGGACAATTGGGACTTTATTTCAAGTATTATATATAGCCGTATTCCTGAACACAAAGTCAGCACAATTAAGGAAGAAGCTCAAGTTGCTTTAGTAGAAGCACAAACTGTTCCAAAATATAAGGTGGACCTAAGCCAAGCTATTGAGCTTAAGGAAGGACTATACTGGGTTGGTGTGGAAGACAACAAAGGCCTGTTTCAAAAGAACTCGTACCTTAGGATATATGAAAAGGACAGTATAAAGGTACCAATATTAATAAACGTAGGGACGCATCAGGACTATGCTCTTATAAGGACAAAATTGGAACAAGTTGTAGGCACTGTGGATGCTGTCAAAGGGCTTATTCTTATGGGGTCTGGTTTAGATGAAGCTTCTGGAGTGGTTAACTTTCTTCAGTCAAGCCAAAGGGCTTTTGTAATAACCTCTTTAAACATAGCACAAAAGTTAAAAGCTTTGGGAATACCCTTGAGTAGGATTAAGACCATAGAAACCTTCCCAGGTGGGAGGTTGAAGTTGGCTACTGGTGATATTTTAAGGTTTATTTCCACACCCTTTTTGCCGGAGGCGGGAAGCTTTGTGGTCTTAGAAGAAAGCAAAGGCTATCTGTTTACTGGTAAGTTTTTAAGTTCCTTACGTTCAATAGAAGAGTTTAACCCTCTTACGGACACAGAAATAGAAGACCTTCTTCTTTATACAAGCTTACATGTACCATCGCAGGATGTTCTTTCTTTTACTCTTAAAAAGATAGTGAGAGAAAGCATAGCTTGTGTTTATCCTATGTTTGGTAATCCCATGCTATCCGAATCACTTATAAAGGAAGCCTTTTCAAAACTTTCTTCTATTCCGAATAACTTTCATGAATTTGATGAAGGAGTTATCTTAGAAGTATGTGAAAGTTTACTGAAATTGCTTAAGAAAAGGCCAGAAAACGATGAAATTATATCATTTTTTGAGGAACTCAACCAATTTATGTATATAGAAGATACAAAAATTCATAAAGTTTTTGTGGATATTGAAAGGCTACCTTCTCTTATGTTAGGATTGATGTTTAATAAAAATCTTGAACCTAATCTTATAAAAGAAGCTATAAAACATTTCTACTTGGCTGGTATCAAGCTTACCATATAAGGCTTTTACCTATCCTTTCAAAACGAGGATTTAATATGGCCAAAAACAACTGCTTAAAGCCTGTTAGTATGTTTACATCAGTGCTTTCCAATGGTGGTATATCACCAGAGAAGTAGATAACAAAGGCCTTTCCTACTATATTTTCCCTTGGAAGCAAACCCCAATATCTACTATCTTCGCTGTTATCTCTGTTGTCTCCCATAACAAAGTAATAGCCTTCTGGTATTTTTGCATAATAGGCGTCTTTTCTGGGAATAAAAGGGTATTCATATAGGGCAATTTTATGTCTTACACCATTAGGTAAAATTTCTTCATATATCAATTTATCTGTTCCATCCTCTTGTATTTTACTTATAAACCTTAAAGGAACTTCTTTGCCATTTATAAATACTTTTTCACCTTTTACCTCAATAGTATCTCCTGGCATGCCTATTATTCTTTTTATAAAATCAATTTGTGGATTCACAGGCCATTTAAAGACTACTATATCACCCCTTTGGGGTTCGGAAAGTTTGTAAACCAGTTTGTTAACCAATATAAAATCTCCCACAAGAAGAGTAGGCTTCATAGAACCAGATGGTATATTGTATGCTTGTACAAGGAAGGTCCTAATAAAAAGCACTACAATTATAACTATGACAAGTTCTTTAAACCACTTGGGTATTTCTTTCACCCTTCTTATTTTACCATAAGCTGTATCCTTTTGCTCCTAAGTTGTCCGCAGGCACCAAAAACATCAACACCCTTGCTAAGCCTTACAAAAACAGAAAGGTTATACCTTCTTAAAACTTCCTGAAAAGCATAAACCTTTTCAAGAGGTGGTCTTTCAAAAGGCAAGGAAGGGTCTGGATTGTAGGGTATAAGGTTTATCTTAAACTTTCTCCTGTATGGACTAAGCATTTTGGCAAGCCTGTGGGCATCTTCCGTAGAGTCATTCACATCCTTTATGATCACATACTCAAGCATTATCCTTCTATCTGGTGGATATGGAAACTCTGCAAGGGTTTTTATAAGGTCTTCAAGAGTGTTAGTTTTGCTTATGGGCATTAGTTCCTCTCTTATCTGTTGGTTTGGTGCATTTATGGAGACTGCAAGGTTTATCTCCCTCATCATAGGGTCTTGTGCCATCTTCCTTATCTGAGATATTAGACCACTGGTGGATACGCTAACCCTTCTTTTGGAGAGGTCTATACCCCAAGGGCTTATCAATATTTCAACGGCCTTTCTCACAGCTTCATAGTTGGCAAGGGGCTCACCCATACCCATAAAGACCACATTCCTTATCTTTTGGCTTGCATCCTTTTGTACCCATAAAAACTGGTCTATTATCTCAGCCGTGCTTAGGTTTCTCAAAAGTCCATCTTTTGCTGTGGCGCAGAACTTGCACCCTACGGCGCATCCTATCTGGGAGGAAAGGCACAGAGTAAGATGGTCCCTTTCAAATATTAGGACTGTTTCTATGATGTGGCCATCAAAGGTCTTAAAGAGGTATTTTATGGAATCCTTTGCAACAACTTTATCAATTGGCTCAAGGCTGTGGATTTTGAAATGCTTTGACAGAAGCTCCCTATGCCCTTTGGATAGGTCTGTCATCTTTTGAAAGTCATCTTCAAACCTTTTGTATACCCAGTTCATAACTTGGTTGGCTCTGTAAGCTTCTAAGCCAAGTTCTTCAAACCTTGCTCTAAGCTCCTTTAATGTGTAGGATGTTAGAAGTTCCATAATTAAAAATTTAGTATAATGGATTTTTGAGGGAAGCTATGAGAAGGGGAGTGTGGTTAGCAGTATTTTCGTGTATGCTTCTCACCTCTTGTACTCCAGCGGTTAGACAGGCCATTTTACCCAAAACAGACCATCAGCTAAATTTTGTGCAAAAGGGTAGTTTTTACTTCTCTGAGGAAGAAGAGAGGTTTATACAAAGGGAAGCACAGGCTTTGGGAATACCAATACCAGACAGAGAAGAAATAAGAAAGTTTATAAACTATTATCTTTCAAACAAGCGTTCCTTTGAATTGGCTTTGCAAAGGGCCAATTATTACATGCCCATTATAAGGCCCATAGTGCAGAAATACAACCTTCCAGAGGAGCTTGCCCTTCTTCCTGTGATTGAAAGTGGGTTTAACAACTTTGCCGTCTCAAGGTCTGGCGCAGCCGGCCTTTGGCAGTTTATACCATCCACAGCAAGAAGGTATGGCCTTCGTGTGGACCAGTATGTAGATGAAAGGTTTGATGTGGTAAAGGCTACCGATGCAGCCATGAGATACCTTAAAGACCTATACTCTATGTTTGGGAACTGGGAGCTTGCCCTTGCAAGCTATAACTGTGGTGAGAACTGTGTGGCAAGGCGGACAGGGGGTGTGGACTTTTGGACAACTCAAACCCTGCTTCCAGAGGAAACAAGGAACTACGTGCCTGCCTTTTTTGCCGTTTTATTGCTTGCAAACAATCCAGAAAAATATGGACTTTCTGTAAGGGTAGAGGGCATATCGGTGGCAAAAAAGGCAATGGATAGGGATACACCTACGGAGGAGTTTATAGCAAAAAGTGGCATCAAAGAAAGCCTTTTTAAGGACCTTAACCCGCACATAAAGAAGGATGTTATACCCGCTGGCACCTTTGTTTATGTGCCAAAGGAGGAAAGGAATAAAGAAAAAGAAAAAGTTGAAAGGTTGCCTAATGGGGCAAAGCTTATTATAAGAGAATGATTGAATGCTTTGTGCTTGCAGGTGGCCAAAGCAGGCGCTTTGGTGAGGATAAACTACTCTATAAAATAGGTGATAAAAGGGCCATAGAACATATAACAGAAACTCTAAAAAAAGTATGCGATAGGCTTTGTGTTATCACAAAGGATGTGGATAAGTTTTCCTTTTTGGAAGGTGTGGAGTTTATTAAGGACCTTTTGAAAAAGCAATATGCCATAGCTGGGCTTTACACAGCCCTTAAAAATCTCCATGGCGAAAAGGCTCTTGTTATAAGTGGAGATATGCCTCTTATAAGGAAGGAAGTGGTGGAACATCTTTGGCTTAACTCTTCTCCACCTCTCACACTCTACAAGGTAAGAGGGAAATACTACCCTCTTTTTGCGGTTTATTATAGGGAGCTTTTGGAACCTCTTGAAGACTACATAAAGGCTGGGGGTGAAAGGCTTATGGATTTTGTATTAAGCCTTCCTTACAAAGCCTTAGAGGAAAGAGATGTATTACCCTACGACCCAGATTTATTTTCCTTTATAAACATGAACACAAAGGAGGATGCAGGACTTATAATAAAACTCTATGGTGGAGAAGACTTTAAAGGTTGAAGGTATGACCTGTATGCACTGTGTAGAAACAGTAAAGAAGGCCTTATACTCCGTGGAAGGAGTATCCCATGTGGACGTTAGCTTAGAAGAGGGAATTGCCAAGGTGCGGATGGAAAAGGATATACCTTTTAGCCTACTACAATCCGCCGTAGAAGAATGGGGCTATAAAGTAGTAGGTGAGGTTTGAAGAGTTCAAAGAATCTTTAAAAGACTTACAACTTTTTAGTAAGGGTTGGAGAGGTTATATATACAGGGCTAAGTGGAAAGGTATTGATGTAGCCATAAAGGTGGCAAAGGATAGTGAAAGGGAATACGCCATAAGAAAGGAAGGTGAGATATTAAAGCTTTTAAAAGGATACAGAGGTTTCCCACAGCTTTTGGAAGCGGGAGAAGACTTTTTAGTTTATGAGTTTATAGACGGTATTCCCATAGAAAAGGCTTCTTTAACAAGAAGTCAAAAGGCTTTTGTTTATCTTAGAGTGCTTGAGCTTATTGAGCTTTTGGATAGGCTTGGTGTAAACAAGGAAGAACTTCATAAGCTTGATAAAAATACTCTTATAGGTAAGGACCTTGAGGTTTATCTTATAGATTTTGAAAGGGGAAGTATGCAAGCCAAGAAGAGGCATAACCTTAGTCAATTTTTACAACTGCTTGCAAGAGAGGGTTTTCTTACTTTACAAAAGGCTAAGGAACTTGGCATAAGCTATTCAAAGGGTGAAGAGGTATACCATGAGGTTAGAAGACTTATACAAGCTTTTGTTTGACCTTTACGGCCCGCAGGGCTGGTGGCCTGTGGATGAAGATTATCATAAGCAAAAGGGAACGGACAAAAGGGAAGAGATCATAATAGGTGCCATACTTACCCAAAATACGAGCTGGAAGAATGTGGAAAGAGCTTTAGAAAATCTCAAAATATATGGAGAACTTTCCTTAAGATTTATAAGGGATACAAATATGGATAAACTAAAAGAACTTATAAGACCCTCTGGCTTTTATAACCAAAAGGCTAAAAGGCTAAAGGATGTGGCCAACTTTTTCAATCCAACGGATAAGGTGCAAAGTGTGAGTAGGGAAGAGCTTTTAAAGGTGCCCGGTATTGGAAAAGAAACGGCGGATGCCATACTGTTATACGCCGGAGATAAGTTAAGCTTTGTCGTAGATAAGTATACTCAAAGGTTTATGCGTAGGTTTATGAATATAGATGGAAATTATGATAGCTTAAAAAAGTTTTTTGAGGATAACCTGCCTAAGGATATAGAAATTTATAAAGAATTTCACGCCTTGATAGATGAACATGCAAAGAGATATTGTAGAAGCACCCCCCTTTGCGGGGAGTGCCCTTTAAAAAGGCTTTGCTTTAGTGTAAGCCCATCCTTTTGAGAATTCTACCCCTATATATCCAAAGAAGCACACCCATAACTATGAGGTAGGCTATGGTGCCTACGCCCATAAGCACCCTTTTGCCCTTTTCTTCTGGGCTTGGTTCAGCTACAGATTTAAGATAGGCTATGATCTTTGCAGTCTCTTCTGGCCTTCCGGCCATAACAGCTGGCATGGATGTGCCGGGCAGGACCTTTTGAGGGTCAAGTATAAAGTTGTAAAGGTATTCTTTACCTTTTACTATGTAGATGGTAGACAGGTCTGGAGGTACTTTACCAAAGGATTCTTTGAGAGACATAAGGTCCTCATGGAATACAGATTCATACACATTTCTTGGAAGCACCTTGCCATATTTTTCTTGAAGAGTCTTAAGCTTTGGGTTTGCTTGCACAGAAGCTATGTATACGGCGTCATACCTTACAGAGTGGCAAGATTGACAGTTTTGCTCAAAGAGCTGTTTCCCTTCTTTTGCATAGCTCTTGACATCATCGGCTATCTTGGCATGCTGAGCGGGCATTTCATAATGTTCATGGGGAGCAAAGATGTTGTTTATCCATATGATGTAGAAAAAGACTACCGTTATAACTGTGAAAAAGATGGCCTTAATCATTGCTTTTCACCTCCTTTAGCCTTGTACCAACCCCATTCTATTATGGATATGATTGGAAGCGATAGGAAGAAGGCAAAAAGGCCTGCGGTAAATATAAGTCCAAGCATGGCGTTAGTGGGTGTGGGTGGCATGGTGCCAAGTATGGTTAGGGCCATTGAAGATATTACAAGCACTATGAACATAACAAAGAATAGAGGCCTATTTCTGGCACTCTTTATGGGTGAAAAGTCAAGGAATGGCAGTATTAGAAGGAAAACAAGTGTAAGGTTAAAGGCAACAAAGCCGAGGAACTTATCGGGTATGGACCTAAATATGGTGTAGTATGCAAGTAGATACCATTCTGGTGCTATGTGAGCCGGTGTTTTGAATGGGTCTGCAGGGTCGTAGTTGTCTGGTGGTAAAAAGTGGTGCATGTAGAAGAACACAAAGAAGAAGAACACTGCCAAGTAGCCCATTACATAGGCACCTTCCTTTAAGGTCATATAGGGATGGAAGGGCACACCTTCCTTCTTTTTGTCTATTTCTCTACCCTCTGGGTTTGATATGCCAGCTGCACGTACAAGATAGAGGTGTATACCAACAAGCAGTAGTAGTATAAGAGGCAAGAGCCATATGTGTAAGCCAAAGAACCTTCCAAGGGTTATCTGTCCTATTTCATAACCACCTTTCATCCATATGGAAACTGTTTCACCTATTTTGAGCTTACCTATTATAGGCGCAGAATCTATGGAGGTGGGTATTTCTGCTGTTACCACCATACCCCAGTAGGAAAGCTGACCCCAAGGAAGTAGATAACCAGTAAGAGCTGTAACCAATAGCACAAAGTATATTAACCATCCCACTATCCATGTAAGCTCTCTTGGTTTTTTGTAGGCGTTGTAATATATACCGGTAAAGATATGTAAATAAACTACTGCTAAGAAGAAGTTTGCGCCAGCAGCATGAACGTGTCTTATAAGCCACATAAAGGGAACTTCTTTCATTATGGTATAGTTAGCACTATCAAAGGCGGTATGAACGTTGGGCTGATAATACATAGTGAGGAATATACCCGAGATTATTTGTATAGCAAAAGCAACTAAGGCAAAAACTCCAAAGACATAAGGAAAGGTAAGGTTTTTAGGCACTTTATAATCTACCATTTGAGAGCGCCAAAGGTCTGAAAGATGCGCCCTTTCGTCTATCCATCTTCCTATCCTGCTTAGCATCTTATCACCTCCTTATGTTAGTTCTTTTATAAAACCAGGTTCACCTATAACGAGTTTGTTTCCTTCTCTTTTTTGTGGTGGTATGTAAAGAGGTCTAGGAGGTGGTCCGGCTATGTTATCACCCCATGGTGAATAGAAACCACCATGGCATGGACAGTGGAAAACAGGATAGTTATACTCTGCCTCTCCCTGAGGCTTCCACAGAGGAACACAGCCAAGGTGTGTGCATACTGCAACCATGGCGTAGGCATCTTGTCCTTGTAAAAGTTTCCTGTTCCTATCTTCTTTTGTTTTGCCATTCCACTGAAAGCCTTGGGGTAGCCTTACAACAAACACAGGCTTACCTTTCCAAGATACGACCCTTACCTGCCCTTCTGAAATGGAATTTACATCCACCTCTACGGTGGCACCCGCAAGTGATGCAGCACTTGGAGCGAGTGTTTTAACTATGGGGTAAAGAACTCCAAGGACCCCAACAGCACCCAAACCACCTATGGCTAGACCCATTAGGTCCCTTCTGGAAGTCTCCATAATAGTACCTCCTGATAAAGTTCTAAATTTTCCATTATACACCCTAACAAAAACCTGGTTTATAAGTCATAGCTTATATAATTATAAGTGATAAATTTCCTAAGGAGGTGATGTAATGAGTAAGCATGTGGTGGTAATAGGTGGCGGTGTGGGTGGTATAGCTACCGCCTACAACCTGAGAAAGCTTTATAAGGACATTAAGGTCACCGTAGTATCTGGGAGGCCATACTTTGGCTTTACTCCATCCTATCCTCACCTTGCCCTTGGGTGGAGAAAGTTTGATGAAATAAGCATACCCTTGGCTGGCCTTCTCCCAAAGCACGGTATAGACTTTATCAACGAGGATGCGGAGAGCATTGACCCAGAGGCAAACAAAATAAAGACAAAAGGCGGTAAAGAAATAGAGTATGACTACCTTGTTATAGCTACGGGTCCCAAGCTTGTATTCGGTGCAGAGGGTCAAGAGCAGAATTCCACCTCCGTTTGTACTGCAGAACACGCTATGGAGCTGAACAAAAGGCTTGAAGAGTTTTACAGAAATCCAGGTCCTGTAGTTGTGGGTGCCATACCGGGCGTGAGCTGTTTTGGACCAGCTTATGAGTTTGCCTTTATGCTTCACCATGAGCTAAAGAAAAGAGGCTTAAGGCATAAGGTTCCTATAACTTATATAACCTCTGAGCCATACGTAGGACATTTGGGTCTTGGAGGTGTTGGTCCTTCAAGAAGGCTTATGGAAGATATTATGGCAGAGAGAAGTATAAAGTGGGTAGCCAACGTTAAGATAACCAAGGTGGAGCCAGACAAGGTAATATATGAAGACTTGGAAGGCAAAACCTACGAAGCACCAGCCAAGCTTTCCATGATTATGCCAAGGTTTATGGGTCCAGAAGTGGTGGCCTCTGCTGGCGACAAGGTGGCAAATCCAGCCAACAAGATGGTTATCGTTAACAGATGCTTCCAAAACCCAACCTACAAAAACATCTTTGGCGTTGGAGTGGTAACAGCCATACCACCTGTAGAACAAACACCCATACCAACCGGCGCACCAAAGACGGGTATGATGATAGAGCAGATGGCCTTGGCTGTGGCCCACAACATAGTGAACGATATAAGAAACAATCCAGACAGGTATGCGCCCGAGCTGTCTGCCATATGTATAGCGGATATGGGTGGTGATGCTATGGGCTTCTTTGCCTCTCCTGTGCTTCCACCAAGGTCAACTGTTCTATACAAAAAGGCTGTTTGGATGCACTACCTCAAGTCTGCCTTTGAAAAGTACTTCTTGTGGAAGATAAGGCGTGGAGATGTATCTCCATGGTTTGAAGAGAAGGGGCTTGAGTTCCTTTTGAAGGTTCATGCCATACACCTCTGCTCCGATTGCTCTGGTTCTCCTGGGTCGCCTTGCTAATCTTTTGTTAAATACACGAGGGAGGTGCCGGGGCCTCCCTCCTTTGGATAACCTTCTCTATGGAAGACCACAAGGGGAGAAGAGGAAAGAAAATCCTGAACTGCCTTTTTTAGGACTCCATGGCCATGTATTACTTTTATGCTCTTTAAACCCATGCTATGAGCCTCTTGTAGGAAAAGCTCCAACTTGGTAAGGGCTTCTTCTACGCTAAAACCTATAAGGTTTATCTCTGAAGGTGTGGCCTTTTTGAATTCAAAGACCTTTTCTGGTGGAGATTCCTCCGGTGGAGGCTCTATCTTTTTCAACTCTGAGGTTTTTACCCATGCCTTAACACCACCAAAAAGCACATTGGCTCTGTCATCCCTTATCTCAAGTATCTTTCCCTTTGAACCCAAAAACTCAACCCAATCACCCACCTGTAAGGCTTCTTCTATCTCTTCTTTGTATATGTTTTCTACCTTCTCTTTAAAAAGTTCTTTTATCCTCTGCTTGTCCTTTATACTTCTTATATATTTTTCTGCTTCCAAAAGAAACTCTTCAAACTTGTCCTTTAGTTCTTTTACAACCCTATTTATCTCTTCCCTTTTCCTCCTTTCCAATTCTTCTGCCATCTTTTCTTGTTCTTTTATAAGGCTTTCAAGCCTATTTTTCTCTTCTTCCAACTCCTTTAACCTTTCCCTGTATTCCCTTATGTATTCTTCAAGGGCTTCCTTTGCGGAGAAGTATTCTTCAAAGCCTGCAGGAAGAAATTCTTTTGCCTTTAACAATATTTCCTCCGGAATTCCACACCTTTGGGCTACTGCCAAAGCCATACTTTCACCTACAGCATCGTAGATTATCTTATAAAGCGGCCTCAGGCTTTCCTTATCAAAAAGTGCACTTGCCGGTATGTAATAATCGGAACTTAAGGCGTAAACCTTTATGGGTGTATGGTGAGTGGTAGCAAAAACAAAGGCCCTTTTTTCCTTTAGATATTCAAGCAATGCTATTCCAAGGGCTGAACCTTCCACTGGATCCGTTCCAGCTCCAAGCTCATCAAGAAGCACAAGAGTTTTTTCATCAATAAGAGGTATGAAGTCTGCTATGTTGGTCATATGGGAAGAAAAGGTAGAAAGGCTTTGTTCTATGCTTTGTTCATCCCCAATATCAATAAAAATCTTCTCAAAAACTGGCAAGGTAGCTTCTTCCACAGGTATGGGAATGCCAGATTGAAATAGGAGGCTACAAAGTCCCAGAGTCTTTAACGCTACTGTTTTACCACCCGTATTTGGGCCTGTTAATAGTAGCCCCCTTTTATCCTTAATTCTTATATCTATGGGCACCACATCTTCTTTCAAGAAGATCAAAAGTGGATGCCTTACACCAGAAAGATCCACATAATCGCCTATCTGTGGAAATTTTCCTTCATATTCCTTTGAAAACTTTACTACAGCATATAAATAATCTACTTTTATAAGTGTTCTAAAGGCCTCAAGAAGCCTTTGGGACTGCTCACCTACAAGAGAAGAAAGTCTTTTAAGTATTCTTTTTACCTCATCTTCCTCTTCATCCCTGAGTACCGTAAGCCTGTTGTTTAGTTCTATCACGCTTTGAGGTTCCACATATGTGGTAAAACCGGAGGAGGAGGTACCATGTACCACACCTACTATTTTTTTGACCTCTGTAGTTTTAACAGGAAGCACGTATCTACCATTTTTATAAGCTACAAACTTATCAGAAAAAACCCTGTCTGCATCTGGCCTTGAAAAAACAGACTCAAGCCTTTTTAAAATTTCCTTTTCCGTTTCCCTTATCTTATACCTTATATCTCTTAGTTCCTCGCTGGCGGAATCCTTTACAAAGCCTCTTGGATCTATGACCGATTCAATGGCGTTCTCAAGATAGCTAAACAGGTAAAGGCTTTTTGTAATATGAGCAAGGTTTTTATAGGTCTGCACCTTTTCGCCTATTACTTTTCTAACTTCCTTGATTAATCTTAATACTTTCAAAAGGCTTAGGGCTTCTTCCACAGATAGTATGTAATCCTTTATGGAAGATTTCTTTATAAGATCTTCCACGTCATCAAACTTATAAAGACTTATTTCCTCGTACACATGTACAAAATCCTCAACAAGCCTTATATTTTCTTCCAACAGCTGCCTATCGGTAAGCGGTCTTATCTGATCAACAAACCTTTCTGTGGCCTTAGAATGTGTATATGTCTTAAGCCTCTCCAGGACTTGGAAGAACTCAAGCTTTATAAGGTCTCTTTCCCTCATTAAGAAAATATTTTAGTAGCTATTAGTAGCTTTCTTCTGTCCAAAACTCTGGCCTGAAGCGAACCACCCTATTTCTACCCATCTCCTTAGCCTTATAAAGTGCTACGTCTGCATACTTTATGCATTGCCATATTTTTTCGCTATCTTCTGGGAACTCGGAAACCCCTATGCTTACAGTTTTTCTAAGCACAACTCCAAAAGATTCTATGGTGTGGCTTTCTACAGCTTTTCTTATCTTTTCCGCTATTTCTACGGACTTTCCGCTTTGCACATCCATCAAAAGCACCAAAAACTCCTCCCCTCCAAACCTTATAACCAGATCGGCCTCTCTCACAGATTTTACCAAAACCTTAGCTATTTCTTTTAAAACCTTATCTCCCATATCATGCCCGTAAGTGTCGTTAACCTCCTTAAAATAGTCTATATCCACCATAAGGATTCCAAGGGTGGTTCCCCTTCTTTTTATCTGGGCCGCTATCTTGTCAATGGTCTCATCAAGGAACCTTCTGTTATACAGGCCTGTAAGCTGGTCCCTAAGGGACTGTTCCCTCAACATATCCATGTAAGTCCTTGCTTCAAGGACTGGCGAGGCCTCGTTGAGGTATCCCTTTATGTAAGGGATTATAAGGTTTATAAATGGCTCCATTTCCGGTTCATAAACTATCTGCACCACGTTTCCTACCATCCCGCCCACATAAACGGGTATGCAATAATAGTGCATCTTCCCCTGTTTACATACATCGTTGTCTATAAAGTTTGGACATACACATGGAAACTCTCTAGAATCTACGTCCATACCAGTCCTTTCCGCTCTACACTCTTCTGCATTTTCAAAAATAACTTCATTGCACCAATATTTGGCTCCTTTCACATAAACTGGGGATATTTTGTTTTTGTTCTGGTCCACTTCGTATATGGAGAAGTTTTCTAAACTCATATAATCTTCAAGAACTTCTCTTAACCTTTCATAAACTTCTTTTTTACTTTTATCCTTTTCAATAACTCTTTTAAATTTGTATATATTGAGCAATTCATCTACTATTTTTGAAGTATCTGAAAGTACGTTTCCAGTTTTTATAACACCGTATCCTATCATTGTCCTAACTTTTTCTTCTATAGATGTAAGCGTGTTTTGGAGATTGTAAAAGGATTGTTCTATGCTTTCTTTCAAAGAACGTGTTTCATAGCCCAGGTCTGTTTTTATTTCAGTTTTAAAGTTTCCTTCACTTGCAGACCTCATTGTAAGTTCAATTTCTTTAATAAAATTGCTTACCTTTGTAATAAAGGAGTTAAAGAAAAAGAAAATGCCTAAAAAGGCAAGTAAAAATACTGTAGTAGTCAATAAAAATATATGTAATGACTTTTCTTTTATATGAGAAAGGTCCATGGTAAGACTAATAGCCCCAAGGGTTTCCCCAGGTTTAGCCTTATGGCATTCAAGGCAGTTTATCCCTTTTATAGGCTCTGCCTTATAAGGTATAACTATCCTGTATTTTACACTTCTTAAAGATTCATCCAAAACTTCCATTGGTTTTCCACTTTCTAACACAGCCTTCTCTATCTCATCTCTTGGCATTTCAAACTTTGAGCCAGCACCAAACTGTTCAACCACCGCCCTGCCCCTTACCACCCTTATCTCTTCCACACCCTTTATCTCTTTTATCCTACCAAGGAATTCATCCCTTCTATCCATCACGCCCATTATCATGTATGAGGTAAGGGTGTCCCTTACAAGCTCGGATATCATGTAAGCCCTTTGTTTTGCCTCTTCTAACCCTTGGGACCTAAAGGCGTAAAGAGCTGTAAAAAGGATAACGAGGAAGGCTGAACTTATAACCAGCAGGACCTTGATGACCATATTCCTTTTCATGGCCCCTCCTTGGTAAAAAGGTAGAAGTTAGAAAAGTATATCACATTGATTTCTATCATATTGCAAATTATTTTCAATTACTTATAATATTCAATAACAAAACTTTGAAAGGAGGTTTAACCATGGAAGTAAAGGTAGGACAAAGGGTCCCAAACTTTGAGATGGAGGTTTATGATCCCAAGACCCTAAGCTTTGGTAAAATTTCCCTTGAGGATTTTCTCAGGGAACGCAAATGGGTTGTGCTTTTCTTCTACCCGGCGGACTTTACCTTTGTATGCCCCACAGAGCTGGCGGACCTGGCAGAATACTATGAGGAGCTTCAAAGCATGGGAGTAGAAGTGATCTCCGTATCCACCGATACAAAATACACCCACTTAGCATGGCAGAGGACAGAAAAGCTTCTTGAAAAGGTTAGATACTTGATGGGCGCTGACCCAACCGGCAAGATTTCAAGGCTCTTTGGAGTTTATGATGAGAATACGGGCCTTGCTTTAAGAGGAACTTTTATAATCAATCCCGATGGCGTGCTTGTTGGCTCGGAGATAAACTTCTACAATGTGGGCAGGAATGCAGAGGAACTTATTAGGAAGATGAAGGCAAATATCTATCTTATGAGCCATCCAGACGAGGCTTGCCCTGCCAAGTGGAAGGAAGGAGAAAAGACGCTAAAGCCTTCTCAGGAGTTGGTAGGTAGGGTTTATGAGGCGCTAAAAGATTGATTACTTCCCCCTCTGGGGGGTTATATTTTTTTAAAGTTGGAGGTAAAAAGATGGAGCTAACTTTGGATTTTCATACGGATAAGGTTTATGATGTGATAATAATAGGTGCTGGTCCTGCTGGTTCTTCTGCGGCCATATACACTGCAAGGGCTGGGCTTTCTACACTGGTGCTATACAGGGCGGAGGCCGATGGTGCCTTGGGCGTGACACAGCAGATAGAGAACTATCCGGGCATAAGGGGTCCCATATCCGGATATGAGCTTTTAAAACTTATAAGGGAGCATGCCAAGGCTTTTGGGGCTGAGTTTGTAAGGGGTAAAGTAATAGCCACAGACCTTTTGGGAGAGATAAAGAAAGTTTATACCATAGACGGAAGAGAATTTAAAGGAAGAGCTGTAATAATAGCTTCCGGTGCAATGGAGAGGACTAATAAGTACAAAGGTGAAGAAGAATTTTTGGGCAAGGGTGTTTCTTACTGCGGAGTGTGTGATGCAGCCTTTTTCAAAGATAGGCCTGTGGCCGTTATCGGTGAGGACGATTATGCCCTTGAAGAGACAGAGTTCATTGCACGTTTTGCCAGTAAGATATATTTGGTTGTGCCTTCCAGCAAAATAAAAGCTCCACCTGAAATGGTTTCTGAAATCCAATTTAATCCAAAGGTTGAAATTCTATTGCATCATAGAGTTATGGAAATAGTAGGAAGCTCCCTTGTGGAAGGTTTATGGGTTCAAAATATCGCCACAAAAGAAAAGAAGCTCCTTCAAGTGGATGGTGTTTTTATATTCTTGGGCGGTAATAAGCCTTCGGTAGATTTCCTAATGAACCAAGTAGAAATGACAGACGGGCATTGTATAGTGGTTAATGAGGAAATGATGACCTCTGTGCCGGGGGTTTTTGCTGCTGGGGATGTGCTTTGCAACAATATAAAACAGGCCGTTATAGCCGCTGCGGATGGTGTAAAAGCTGCTCTTGCGGTGGACAAATATCTTAACAAGAAGGCAAAAATTACATCCCAATGGTAGGAGTAGGTTATACTATTTAGAGCCTATGATAAGCGTTGAAGATATAAGGGAAAGAATACTGCACTACCTTGACCCTGAAGTAAGGGAGGTTTTTGATATAGGCTATTATCTTATATCTTCTGGTGGGAAGGGGTAAGGCCCCTTCTTACCCTTATGGTTTGTGAATCTCTTGGTGGTGATACGGAAAGGGCGATCCCTTTGGCGGTGGGTATAGAGTATGTGCATATAGCTTCCTTGCTTCATGATGATGTGGTGGATGGAGCGCAGACAAGGAGAGGGAAGAAAAGTGCCAACCTTGTTTTTGGAAATCAAGCCTGTGTGCTTGCAGGGGATTATATGTACGCCAAGGCCCTTTCCCTTTACTCTCAGTATGGCAATCTACAAAGCATAGAAGTTTTGAGCGATGCTGTTATGAAAATGTCTCAAGGACAGCTTTTGGAATTGAGAAGTCTTGGAAAGATCATTGATGAGAACACTTACATAAAGATTATAGACTACAAAACGGGCGCCTTATTTGGTGCCTGTATGGCTGTGGGTGCCTTGATGGCTGGTAGAGAGGATTACTGGGAATTTTATCATATGGGAATGCTGGCAGGAAGAGCCTTTCAGCTCATAGACGATGCCCTTGACTATTATGGGAAGGAAGAAAAGCTTGGAAAGCCCACAGGCTCAGACTTGGCAGAGGGTAAATGTACTTATCCTCTTATATCTGTGCTTGATGGCTTAACAGAAGACCAGAAAAACCTATTCTACAACGGCGAGCATGAAAGGCTAAGAAGGTTGGTCATTGAGCTTGGAGGTGTGGAAAAAACAAAAGAAAAGGCAGAGGGTGAATTAAAGAAAGTCTTAGCCTTTATCAAATCTTTTGATGAGTCTGAAAATCTTAAGGACCTTATCCTTAGGCTTGTTTATAGAGAGTATTAGAAGCTGTAGCCTTCTTTGAACTTTTTGAAGTTTATCAAGCTTTCCGCCATCTTGTTCCTTATCTGCTGGCTTTCTTTTATAAGATGTTCCAGTATTCTATAGCACTCCTGTGCCGTCTCCAAGTCAAGACTTTCAATATGCTCTTGCGTAACGCCGTTTAGCACCTCTATAAGCTTGTCCCAATCTCCTTGCTGAAGGTATACTTCACACTGCAGGAGTAGCTTCTTGAGGTTTTCCATAGACTTTCCTCTCTACTTCTTCCCAGCTTTCTTTTAATTCCTTTAGCACTTTTACCATCTTCCTTATGGTTTCTGGGTCATCGCCTTCCACTGTTATCCTTACAAGGTCGTTTAGGAGGGCTTGGTAGATTTCGCTTAGGTTTTTAGCTATCTCACCACCTTGTTCCATGTTGAGGGTAGCCTTTAGAACAGTCAATATCTCTGTAGCCCTACCTAAGGATTCATACTTTGACTTTATACTATCACTGTCTTGTAAACCTTTTTCCATTATCTCCCTTGCCTCTTCAAGGCATGCTATAGCCTTCTCATAAAGAAGGATAACCTGCATAACCGGGTTTGCCGTAAGCACCATATTTTCAAGGTATGCGTTTATCATTTTTTACCTCCTTGCATTTCTGAAAGGCTTACTATAAAGCTTTGAAGCCTTGCCATGATTTCTTGAGACCTGTTTATAAAGGCCTCCACCTTTGCGTATTCTTGTCTTAGCCTTTGCTCTTCCTTAACCAACTGTTCCCCCAGTTTTTGGGCCATCGTATTTATTTGGTCAAGCCTGCTCTGGTAATCATTGGTAAAGTTCTGAAGTGCTATGGAAGTTCCAAGAACATATGGCCCCATCGTATCCTTTAGCCTTGAAATAATCTCCCTTAGCTTCTGTGGGTTTGAGCTTGCCAAGGAGTTTATATTGGAAGTGTTTGCCTCAAGGGTTCCATCTTCTTTTATACTCACAAGGTCGTAGGCAAAAAGGTCATCCAGCATTCTTGAAAGCTCTGTTTTTATGCCCACTATAGAATAATCTCCTTGAAATATGGCATCCTTTGCTGTAAGCTGGTTTATTTGAGATATAACCGCATTGTAGTTTTTTACAAAGTTGTTGAAAAAGTCCACTACCTTTGAATAGTCATCGCTTACTCTTATGGTGGCGCTTCCTACCTTCTTTACCTCCACATTAAGCCCTGTTATGAGATTCTCAAAGGTGTTAGACGTGCTTGTAATGGTTGTATTTCCTATCCTTATTTGGGCATTTTGTGCATTTTGAAGAACAATTGCACCCGCTTGCTGTCCATTTATAACGAACGGGGTAGCATAAAATATGGTTGTATAAACTGTGCTACCATCTGTCGTCGTTTCAAAGCTTGAAGTCTTCTCATCCTTTTCTGAGAGCATAAGCTTATAAGAGGTTCCGTCGTAGAATATACTTGCCACTATTCTGCTCCCTGCCTTCTCATTTATAGCGTTTACAAGGTCCTGCAATTTCCCACTGCCTGCATCCACGGTAAAATATTCATACTGGTAGTTGCCAAGATTATAGCCAAGGGTGAAGCTGTCCCAGCTTATAGTATCGTTAATATCGTTTACTCCAAAAGTGGTAGCCAAAGCTTCCTTCTGAGCAAGCTTTAGAACATCCACGTTTAATGCTACATTTGGTGTGTTTTCTGAAGCTGTGGCTGTAAGCACAGAGCTATCTGAAGATTCTGCCCTTTTTCCCTTAAAGAGATTATCTACTGTGAGGTTTTCAAAAACTTTGGACAGGCCCTTTACGGCGTCAAGGAGCTTTTGTGTGGCTGATTGCTTTGCTTGAATCTGTTGAGCTTCCTTAGAAAGCCTTTGTATAGGAAGGGATTTTATCTTTATTATCTGGTCTATTATGGAACCCCAATCAAACTTGCCACTTAGATTATTAAAATAAATCTCTCCGGCCACATCAAGCCTCCTTGTTTAAAAGTATACCCAGCATCTGGTCTATTTTCTTCATTAGCTCCAATAGATATTCGGGGGGGATCTGCCTTATTACCCTGTTTGTATCCCTTTCAATTATCTTTGCCACAGGAATTTCAAGCTCTGTATCTATATCTATTTTCAGATATTTGCTTAGCATATCAAACTTCTTCCTAATTTCCTCTATTAACTTTTGCAGTTCCTCGGAGTTTGTTTTCCTATCTATTTCGCTTTGTTGGGTAATCTCCTCCCTTTCCCTTTTCATCCTTTCAAGTGTACCTTCCTGTGCCTGTTTTTGAACCATTGCTTGATTATCATAGTTAACAATTTCAAAACCCCTCATATCTACTCTCATGGCCAAACCTCATAATAAAAGGGAGGCCAGAGCCTCCCCTTGGTTTTTATTATCTGAGGAGCTGTAGCACAAGTTGAGGTAGCTGGTTTGCCTGTGCAAGCATGGCTATAGAAGATTGCATCTTTATCTGCAACTTAGTGAAGTTGGCCATCTCTTCTGCGTAGTCTGTGTTCCTTATAACATTCTCCGCCTCCTTTGTGTTGTCCTGTGCCACCTTTTGAGAATCAAATATGGACTGGAGGTTGTTCATAACCGCACCTATCTGGGCCCTTATGGTATCCACACGTTGGAGAGCCTTTTTGACTATGATCATACCTGTTTCTGCGCCTTGATTGGTGGAAACGTCAATAGCGTATAGGTTTTTGAAGACAGATGTGTTTGTATCAACTATATCTATGCCATTTTCAAGAACTTGGAAGCTATCTACTCCGAATATCTTCAAAGTTCCAATTTTAATGGCATAAGCACTACCGTTTGTACCAACCGTTTGAGGGGATGCACCTTCAAGTAGTTGGTCAAAGTTGATAGTTGTGCTTGTGCCTCCGTTCGCTGTAGCTTCAATTGCTATTGTCTCTCCGTTTGAAGTTTCCAAGATAAGCCTTCCATTTTCTGCTCTTGCAGTAATAGGAACACTGTAGGCAGAAGCTTTGCTATTAATCATGTTCACCAGGTCAGCCAAAGTGGTGTTTCGAGTTACAGTTATGGTAAAGTTTGGTGTTGTAATATTTTGTTGTCCAACATAGAATTTGAGGTCTACACTTGTTGCATCTCCTGTATATACACTTGTAAAAGTATTTGCTACACTTCTATTTTTAGCAAGCGCCTCTATTCCCATTTGTTGCAATATGGCATTGGTGTTTATGTTCCTTGCTGCAGTAGCTGCATCTACTAAGTAGTTGTTTGTGCTATTATTGTAAAGAACATCTTGTCCAGCAACTCTTAAATATTCACCGTTTTCTAAGATGTATGGACCGGTGTTCGGAAGATTGCCGGTAGCCGATGTTACCCTTCCAGTTCCTTCCACTATGTGAGCTCCAAGGGATTGCGCCCTTACATCTCCTATGTTTACTTCCACAGTTTGTTCTGCTCTTGCGCCGTAGTGTATGTATCTTTGTGCAAAGGTTCCATCAAGGAGCTTTATGCCGTTGTATTCCGTATCTGTGCCTATTTTTTGGATAGCGTCAACGAAGTTGTTTATCTCCCTCTGCAAGCTTGTCCTTGCGTTGGGATCGTTTATATCGTTGGCCGCACGTACTGTCCTTTTGTAGATCTCATTTAGCCTATCAAATATCTGACCTGCGGAGCTTTCTGCTATCCTTAGAGCGGAGAGAGCCGTTTGAATGTTTCTGTTTCCTTCCTCAAGTCCAGAGCCTACTATCATAAGCTGGTCTGCAATAAAGAGTCCTGCTGAGTCGTCGGCTGCGTTAAGTATTCTTAGACCTGTGGACAGTCTAAGCAAAGATTTGTTCATGTCCCTTTCGTTTCTTAAAATGGCCGTGTGTGTGGCCGCCGCCTCAAAGTTAAAGTTTACTCTTAACGCCATGGTCCTTACCTCCTTTAGGTTTTCTTATATGTGTTTATCGGAAGCCTTAGGCTTTTTTTAAGTGTGGATTAAAATATCTCTCTATGCTTGACTTGGAGCTAATACGTAAAAATCCAGAGTTTGTAAAGGAAAGGCTAAAAACAAGAGGAGAAGGCTTTGAGGAACTTGTGGACAAGGTTATGGAGCTGGATCATGAGAGAAGGTCTATTTTGAGGGAATTGGAAAGCCTTAGGGCAGAAAGGAACGCAAAGAGTAAGGAGATAGGTATGCTCAAAAGAAAGGGTGAAGATACATCTTCCCTTGAGGAAGAGGTGAAAAAAATAAAGGAAAGCATAGAAGCCTACGAGGAAAAATTGGCTTCCGTAGAAGAAAAATTAAGAGACTTAATGTTAAGAATACCAAACCTACCGCACAAGAGCGTTCCTATTGGGAAGGATGAAAGTGAAAACGTGGAAGTTAGAAGGTGGGGCAAGCCAAAGGACTTTTCTTTTGAGCCAAGGCCTCATTGGGAGATAGGGGAAAGGCTTGGTATATTTGACTTTGAGAGGGCTGGGAAGATCTCTGGCAGTCGCTTTGTAATCCTAAAAGATTGGGGTGCAAAGCTTGAAAGGGCGCTTATAAACTTTATGCTGGACTTACATTCAAGAAAGGGCTACAAGGAGGTTTGGCCACCGCACCTTGTAAGGCCAGAAATACTTGTAGGAACAGGACAGCTTCCAAAGTTTGAAGAGGAGCTATACAAATGCGAAAGGGACAACCTTTACCTTATTCCCACAGCAGAGGTGCCTCTTACCAACCTTTATAGAGATGAAATCTTATCAGAAGAAGACCTGCCTATATACATGGTCTCCTATACGCCTTGCTACAGAAGAGAGGCTGGCTCTTATGGGAAGGATGTGAGGGGCATAATACGCCAGCATCAGTTTAATAAGGTGGAGCTTGTAAAGATTGTGAAGCCAGAACACTCTTATGAAGAACTTGAAAGGCTTACGGCCGACGCGGAGGATGTGTTAAGACTTTTGGAGCTTCCTTATAGGGTTGTGCTTTTATGCACTGGAGATATGGGCTTTGCCAGTGCAAAAACCTACGATATAGAAGTGTGGTTCCCTTCCCAAGGAAGGTATAGGGAAATCTCTTCCTGCTCCAACTGTGAGGACTTCCAGGCAAGGAGGATGAATACGCGTTATAGGGATGCACAAGGAAAACTCCACTTTGTCCATACTCTAAACGGCTCTGGATTGGCCATAGGAAGGACCTTGGCTGCCATTTTGGAAAACTACCAGCAAGAGGATGGTTCTGTAGTGGTGCCGGAGGCGTTAAGGGATTATTTGAAGATTGATATAATTAGGCCATGAGGATAATACTCTTTTCTGGAAAGGGCGGTGTTGGAAAGACTACCGTCTCTGCAGCCACAGCCTATAGACTTGCCAGTCTTGGCTACAAAACCATAGTGGTATCCCTTGACCCAGCCCATAGCTTAGGGGATGCCTTTGACCTTCCGGAAGAAGAAAAGATAAAGGCCAAGGGATTGCCTATAAAGGTTTCGGACAAACTTTACATACAAGAGATAGACATACAAGAGGAAGTGGATAGATATTGGGGAGATGTGTATAGGTTTTTGGAGCTTCTTTTTAACACCACTGGCCTTGATCAGGTGGTTTCCGAAGAGCTTGCCATCCTTCCGGGCATGGAGGAGGTTACAAGCCTCCTTTATGTGAATAAGTATTACAGAGAGGGTGAGTTTGATGCTCTGGTGCTTGACCTTCCACCTACCGGTGAATCTCTTAGGTTTGTTTCCATGCCAACGGTCCTAAAGTGGTATATGAGAAAGATATTCAACGTGGAAAGAAATATAATGAAGATAGCAAGGCCTGTGGCGAGAAGGCTTACCGATGTTCCCCTGCCCGATGAGGAATACTTTAAGGCCCTTGAGAACTTTTATGAGAGGCTAAAAGGGGTTGATGAGGTCCTTATAGACTCGGAGATAACCTCTGTTAGGATAGTGGCAAATCCGGAGAAGATGGTCCTAAAGGAAAGCCAAAGGGCCTTCCTATACTTTAACCTCTTTGGTGTAAATGTGGATGCGGTTATTGTAAATAAAGTGCTTCCACCTTCTGTGGAAAACTGTGAGCATTTTTCTCGGTGGCTTCTTACCCAAAAAAGGCATATAGAGGACATAAGCGCCCTCTTTTATCCAGTTCCAGTATTTACTGTGCCACTTATGGAGGATGAGGTGGTAGGACAAGAAAGGCTGGAGATACTTTCTCACCTGATCTATGGAGATACGGACCCCATAAGGGTTTTCTACAAGGAAAAGCCCTATGAGTTTATAGAAGAGAATGGAGATTACATTATAAAGCTAAAGGCACCCTTTCTTACAAAGGAGGGCCTATCCGTTCTAAAGAGTGAAGGAGAGATAATTGTAAGGTGGAAAAACTTTAAGAGCCATGTGCTTCTACCAAGAAGATTAAGAGATTATGAGCCAAAAGGTGCAAAGATAGAAGATGGATATTTGAAGATATTCCTTTCAAAGGTTTGAAAGAAGTTCCTTTATCTTTTTAAGGTCTTCCACAAACTCCTTTTCTGCACCGGGATTTCTCAGTATGTAGGCTGGGTGGTAGGTAAGCAAAACTTTAATCTTTCTGTTGTATGGATAATCAAAAACTTGCCCCCTGTGTTTGGTAATGGGCAGGCTTTTGCCCAAAATGCCCTCAAGGGCTGTGGCACCCAAACAGACTATAAGCTTTGGGTTTATTATCTCTATCTCCTTTTTTAGGTAGGGTAGACAGCTCTGCATCTCTTTTGGTGTAGGTTTTCTGTTGTTTGGTGGCCTTGACTTTACCACGTTTGTAATATAAACCTCTTCCCGCTTTAGACCTACCTCCTCAAGCTTTTGGTTTAGGTACCTACCAGCCCTTCCCACAAAGGGACGCTTTAGCTGGTCCTCTTCTTCTCCCGGGGCTTCGCCCACAAAGACAACGGGTGAATAGGGATTTCCCTCTCCAAAAACGTATCCACTGGCACCCTCATACAGAACGCATGTTTTTTCTTTCTCAATCTTTTTGTAAAGCTCTTCAAGGAGCTTTTTCTTATCTTCCTTAGGTGCTTCTTTTACCGGAGCTTCTTGAGCTTTACTCTCTGACAAGCTATTATCTACTATGTATAGTGCATCAAAGCCTATTTCTGAAAGGGCCATAAGGGTTGCTTGTATCTTACGCATAAACTTAAATTATACGTTGTTTGGATGTCTTAACTTTTTTCAAAATAAGGCTTTGTTCTCTTACCTACCTTAAGGATCAAGTTGCAAATCAAGTAAGAAATAATGCTAAAGGAAAGGCCTACCAAAAGGGCAAACTCGCTATGGAAGATATACTCAAGCACAGCCCAACTGAAAAAACCTGAGAGCATAGAAAGAATGGCAGAAAGAGAATTGGAACCTTTGAAGTATAGGCCTGCTACAAGAGGAACAAATAGAGATACAAGACTAAGGGCTGAAGAGCTTCCCACAAGGTGGTATATGCTCTCTCCAGAGAGGGCAAAGCCCAAAGAGATGAGGGCTACAAGGACAACGCACAGCCTTGTGAGCCACAAAAAGCCCCTGTCGGAGAGGTTTTTTATGTAAGGCCTTATAAGGTTTTCACTCAAAACTGAGGCTGGAGCAAGGACGGCTGCGCTTGCAGTGCTCATAATGGCAGAAAGCAAAGCACCAAAAAAGAAGACCTTTGTAAGCAGGCTTGTATGCTCCATTATCATGGTGGGAAGCATAAGCTGGGGGTCAACGTTTAAAAGTTCTGGATGTTTAACCCTTGCAAAGACGGCCAGTATGAGAGGAATAAGGGCAACGGTAAGGTACATAAGGCCACCGCCTATGGTGGAAAGTACGGCCACCCTTTCGCTCCTTGAGGACATGACCCTTTGAAAAACATCCTGTTGAGGAATAGAGCCAAGGCCTATGGTTATCCATGCGGATATGTAAAGGAGGATATCCTTTAAGGTAGGCTCTGGTAAAAACCTATAATAATCCAAAGGTTGGGAAGCAAGAACGGGAACTATTTGTGAAAAGCCAGAAGACACCTCATACAATACTGCCAAAAGGCCCACTATGATCATTATGGTTTGGATAAAATCTGTCAAAGAGACTGCCCACATGCCACCCAAAAAGGTGTAAAAAAGTACCACACCAAAGCCTATAAAGGTGCCCACAGTTTGAGGCACACCTATCACCAAGTGTAAGATGACACCTATGGCCACCATTTGGGCTCCTATCCATCCAAAGTAAGAAAAAACCATCATAAGGCTCGCCAATATCTCTGTTTTTCTTCCGTATGCTACCCTGTAGAAATCTCCCATGGTAAGAAGGTTCATCCTGTATAAGGGCTTGGCAAAGAAGAGGCCTATAAGTATCAAGCAGAGGGCTGCGCCAAAGGGATCCTCTATAACGCCTATAAGGCCTTCCTTTGCCATGGTGGAAGAGGCGCCCAAGACAGTCTCCGCACCAAACCATGTGGCGAAGGTTACAAAGGTGGCCATATACAAGGGAAGGCTCCTTCCCGCAAGTATAAAGTCCTTAGAGTTTTTTACAAAGGTGCTTGCCAAAAGGCCTATAAGAAGGGTACCTACCATATAAAGCAGGATGAACCCTAAAAGCATGCCATTATTTTATGAAATTTCTTCCAAAGGTTTGCCCTTTGTTTCCATACCCTTTAAGGCCCACAGAACAAAGGCAAAAAAGCCCACAAGCCAAAGGCAAGCCAAACCAAGCATGGCATAGGTAAAGCCTATCTGAGCAAGGCTAACAAGAAAAAGTGGCGCAAAGGCGCCAGAGAGCCTGCCTATTATGGAGAGCAGTCCTATGGCATAGGCCCTTATGTAAGAAGGATATATCTCGGTGGCTATCACGTAGGCAACGGAGGCAAAGGAGAAGGCAACAAAAGAATAAATAAAGAAGGTGGTCTTTAGGTCAAGGCCAAGAAGAAAAGAAAGGCTAAGAAAAGAAGACAAAAGACTTATGAAGATTCCCAAAGGCACCCTACCCACTTTATCTACCAAAAAGGCCACCAGAAGGCCACCCAACAGGCCTCCCAAGCTCCCAAGGGTGAGTATTTGAGGAATCTCTCTTGTTTGAAGGTGGTAGACCTCTGAAAGGATCAAGGGCAAAAGGGTTATCATGCCATAGTAGGTGGTAAGTATGGTAAAGCTCATGCTGGCGCTAAAGAGGAATCGCCATCTGTATTTTTCCAGGATAATCTTTGACGCATCAAAAATGCTTCCCTCAAAAACTGGTATATGGCATGTGTTGGTGCTTCTTTTCCCTCCTGCTTCCTCCTCTATCCTTTCCACTATCCTTCTTGCCTCTTCAATCCTTCCCTTTGATAGGAGCCATCTTGGTGACTCTGGCACATAAAGCCTTACAAAGACTACAAGCAAGGCTATAAGTCCTCCAAAGAAGTAGGCTATGCGCCAGGCAAGGCCTTCATCCAAAAGCTTTAAAAGCCCAATGGCGCTTAAGGAAGCCATTAGACTACCCAGGTTCCAAAGGGCTGTGATGGTACCGTCCACCTTGCCCCTATGTCTTGAAGGCACAAACTCATCTATGGCGGACTGGATTGCTGCAAACTCTCCACCCAGGCCCGCACCAGCCAGTATTCTAAAAAGTAGTGCCATTTCAAAGCTTTGGGCAAAGCCTGTCAAAAAGGTGCCACCAGCATAAAAAAGAAGAGTTATCAAAAATAGCTTTTTCCTCCCATACTTGTCCGCAAGGTAGCCAAAGACCAAAGAACCAAGAATGGCACCAATTAAAAAACCGCTCACCATCATGGAACTCTGCCAAGGTAAAAATCCAAGGATTTTAGCCATAGGCTTTAGGACTGCACTAACTATTACCACCTCAAAGGCATCCAAAACCCATGTAATACCCAAGGCAAAAACGAACCTTGTATGAAAAGATGTCCAAGGAAGACTGTCAAGCCTGCAGGTGAGGTCTGTCTCTATGAGTTTCATTGTGCTATAAAATATAAAGCAATGATAGCTTACTTTGTGATGGAGCTTGGTCTTGAAGATAACATGCCCCTATACAGTGGGGGGCTGGGGACCCTTGCGGGAGACACCCTATATTCCTATGCGGACATGGACATTCCGGCGGTCTGTATAACATTGCTCTACAAGAGGGGTTATAACTTACAGAAGATCACACCACATGGCATGCAGTTGGACTTTGACGCCCTCTGGGATTACAAAAGGTATTTGAGAAAGCTTGACCTTGAGGTGGAAGTATTCTTTGGAGACAAAAGGCAAAAGGTAGTGTGTTGGGAGTATTGGGTTAGGTCAAAGGCGGATGTTAGGATCCTTTTCCTTGATGCCGATGTGGAAGGAAATGACCCAGAAATAAGAAGGTTAAACAGCAAGCTCTACTTTGATGATAGTTTATACAGGCTAAGGCAGGAGATCCTTTTGGGCATAGGTGGCTACAGAGTATTAAAAGCCCTCGGCTATCCCATACACGTCTATCATATGAACGAAAGCCATTCGGCCTTCCTTGTAGTAGAGCTTTTAAGAGAGTTCAAGAGCCAAGAGGAGGTAAGAAAAAGGTGTGTCTTTACCACCCATACACCCGTGCCAGCCGGCCACGATAAATTTCCCGTAGATATGGTAAAGGAAGAGCTAAAAGCTTATGACAATATGGACTGGGAAAGGGAGGCTGTGGAAGGCTACATAAACCTCTCTGTACTTGCCTCCAGATACTCCGGCAAGGTAAATGCCGTATCCCAAAGGCATATGTACGTCACCCAAGGCATATTCCCAGAGCTTGCTGGAAACATTGAATATGTGACCAACGGAGTATATCACAAAAGATGGATACATCCAGAGCTTCAAGAGGTCTTTAACGAATACATACCGGGCTGGGATGAAAACCCCATACTGCTTCAAAGGGTCTATGATATTCCCTCCGAGCTTCTTCTTAAAACCCACAACAAGATAAAGAGCGAGCTTATAAACTTTATAAATAAACAAACGGATGCAAGCTTTTCCGATGATGTGCTTACCATAGGAATAGCAAGGAGGGTAACCCCCTATAAGAGGAACGACCTAATTTTAAGGGACATAGACAGACTCATTTACATGGGTGAAAGGGTAGGAGAGATTCAAATAGTCTTTGCGGGCAAAGCTCATCCAAGGGACAGCATGGGTAAGGATATGATCAAAAGGATCTTTGAGGCTATGAGGATAATAAAAGAAAGGACAAAGGCTGTAAAAGTGGCCTTTCTGGAAAACTACGGCATAGATATGGCAAAGCTTTTGATAGCTGGCTGTGATGTATGGCTAAACAATCCTAAAAGACCTCTTGAAGCCTGTGGGACAAGCGGTATGAAGGCTGGAATGAACGGTGTTTTAAACTTCTCCGTATGGGATGGCTGGTGGTTGGAGGGGGGGATAGAAGGGGTGAACGGCTGGGGCATAGGTCCAAGACCAGGCTGGCAAGACATGAGCGAGTCTTCCGATGAGGAGGATATAGAAGACATCTATTGCAAGCTTGCCCATATAATACTGCCAACTTACTATAGGCGCAAGGATGAGTGGGTGAGGCTTATGAAGAACAGCATAGCCACCATAGGCCCCTACTTTAACACACACAGGATGGTGAGCGATTATATTAGTAAGGTGTATAAAATAGGTTTGAGGTGAAGCTATGGATAAAAGAGAAACTATAAAGCTATTGCTTTATGATGTAGCCCTTGAACACTCTGCCATAGTGCAATACCTATACCATATATTCCTCATAACAGATGGAAACATCACTTCCGAGATAGAGGAAATCGCACGCCAGGAGATGAGACATCTAAAGTGGTTTGCCCAAAAGGTGGTCCAGCTGGGAGGGCAGGTGGTCCTTGACAGGATAGAAGACATGATCATGATAGGTGGCCCAGACTGGGCAGATATGCTATCAAAGGATGTTTGGGCAGAGGAGGAAGCCATAAGGATATACAGCCAACAGCTTGAGATGGTAAAGGATGATTCGGTCAAGAGGCTCCTTGAGAGGGTCATAAAGGACGAGGAGGACCACAAACTGGAGTTTTCAGAGCTTATGGAAAAGGTGAAAGAGGGGCTTGTATGCATGCCAACGGAAGAGCAAAAGGCTGACCCAAAAACTATAGAGGTGCTAAACAAGTTTTTAAAGGAGGAATATCAAACCATAATCAACTACCTTTACCAGTTTTTCCATACAAAGGACTGCAATTACAAAGACATAATGCTTGACCTTGCCATAGAGAGCATGGTGCATATGGGAAAGCTCGGGGAAAAGATAGGTGAGATGGGAGGCATGCCACAGATTGAAAGGATAGACTTTTCTCCAAGGCCTCTAAGGAGCCTCCAAGAGCAGGTAAAGGCGGAGATACTCTATGAACAAGAGACAAGCGGGGAATATGGAAAAGAGATGAAAATGGTGGAAGACCCAAGCATAAAGAGGCTCTTTACCTTTATTGAAAACCAAGAAGAATATCACAAGCAAAAGCTTATGGAGTTTTTCAAGCTTATGAACAGGCTTACGGTGGGAGACCTAAAAAAGAAGGATGCTTGACCTTGTGATAAACTCCTTCAGAGAGAGCGCCGATGTAAAGCTTGCCTTTGTAGAGCTTTATGCGGAAAGGATATTGGAAGTAGGCCAAATAATGGCTGAGGCAATAAAAAGTGGAAATAAAATACTGCTTTTTGGCAACGGTGGAAGCGCGGCGGATGCCCAGCACATAGCGGCGGAGATAGTGGGGAGGTTCAAAAAGGAAAGGAGGGCCCTTCCTGCCATAGCCCTCACCACAGACACCTCCATACTTACAGCCGTTGGAAACGATTATGGCTTTGAAACCATCTTTGAAAGGCAGATAGAGGCCCTCTGCATGCCCGGAGACATAGCCATAGGCATTTCCACCTCTGGCAACTCTCCCAACGTGATAAGGGGTCTTATGAAAGCCCATGACCTTGGTGCCACCACGGTGGCCTTTACAGGAAGGAACGGGGGAAAGGTGGTAGACATTGCCCACTACAGCTTTGTTGTGCCATCCTACGATACGGCGAGGATTCAAGAGTGCCATATAACCCTTGGCCATGTTCTTTGCGAGATAATTGACAGGCTTTTATGAAGGTCCTCCTTTTTGTAAAGGATACAAAGTCTGCCTTTGAGACATCCCAAAGGGTCAGGGAGCTTTTGCATTCCTTTGGCGTTCGCGTGGAGACATTTATAAACAAACGAGAAGCCAAAAGGCCAAGCTTGGAAGGTATAGACCTTCTTGTAGTGATAGGCGGGGATGGCACCTTTTTGGCCGGTGCCAGGCTGGTGGCACAAAGGTCCATACCCATCCTTGGCATAAACGAGGGAAGGTTTGGCTTTCTCACAGAGGTGGAAAGGGAGGACATGGAAGAGGTCATAGAAAAGGTTTTAAAAGGAGAGATAAAGCCACAAAAAAGGATGATGCTCTCCGCCTATTTGAAAAGAGGATCGGAAGAGGTCTATATGGGAGATTATCTAAACGATGTGGTCATATCAAAGGAAAGCCTTGCCAGGATGGTGGAGGTGGAAGTATTTGTGGGAGAAGAGTCTGTCCTGAGGGTCTATGGAGATGGTGTGATAGTCTCTTCTCCTACCGGTTCTACCGCCTATGCCCTCTCCGCAGGAGGCCCCATCATATACCCCCTTTCGGAGGCCCTCCTCTTTGTTCCCATATGCCCTCATACCCTCTCCAACAGGCCCCTTGTCCTCCCACCAGACTTTGAGATAAAGCTAAAAAACCTCTCCCAGGATGGCATGGCCTACCTAACACTTGACGGCCAGGAGGGCAGAAGCTTAAACAAAGAAGACATTATAATAGTAAGGAGGTCAAAGCATTACTGCCTTATGTATCCAAACCCAAAGAGGAGCTTTTTTGGAATACTAAGGGAGAAGCTAAGATGGGGCTAAGTTCTTTATTTGAAAGCTACATAGCCTTCCGCTTCAAAGATGGCCAGCTACAGCCCATAAAACATCCCCACATACCAGACTTTGATAGCCTTTTGCACATAGACCACCAAAAAGAGATTCTAAGAAGGAACACACTGCAACTTGTAAAGGGCTTGCCTGCCAACGACGCTCTGCTTTGGGGAGACAGAGGCACGGGGAAGTCCTCCTTAGTCAAGTCCATGCTTGGACTTTTTGCCAAGGAAGGCCTAAGAATTGTGCAAATATACAAGATGGACCTCTGGCATCTTTCAGACCTCTATGATCTCTTCAGAGAAAGGGAAGAAAAGTTTATCCTCTTCTTTGACGACCTTTCCTTTGAACCGGGGGATGAGAGCATAAGGGTCTTGAAGTCTTTGATGGATGGAGACATTGAGGAGAGGCCTGCCAATGTGGTCATATACGCCACCTCAAACAGGAGGCACCTTATGCCAGAAAGGAACGGGGAAGAAAAGTTCCCAGAAGAAAGCTATTGGGAGAGGGTCTCCCTTGTGGAACGCTTTGGCATAAGGCTTGGCTTTTTCGCCTTTGGAAAAGAGGAGTACCTTTCCATAGTGAGGCACATAGTGGCCCAAAGGGGCCTAAATATAGAAGAAGAGGAGCTTGAAAGGCTTGCCCTCCAGTGGTCCATGAGCAACGGCTTTTCTGGAAGGAGCGCCAGCCAGTTTGTAAAAAATCTGGAAGGTTTTTTAAAACTCACTTAAAATCTTTCTTATGACCTTCAGAGAGCTTTCAGAGTTCTTCCAAAGGATAGAGCAGACCACAAGCAGGCTTGAGATGGCAGACATACTAAGAGACCTTTTGGAAAAGGCCGATGTGGAAGAGATAGACAAGGTGGTCTATCTGACCCTTGGCGAGCTTGTGCCAGCCTTCAGAGGCTTAGAGTTTGGTGTATCAGAAAAGCTTATGATGGAGGCCATCTCCAAGGCTTGCGGTGTTAAGGTAAAGCAGGTGGAGAGCCTATACAAAGAGAGGGGAGACTTGGGAGAGGTGGCGCAAGAGCTTATAAGTTGGCAGGGAAGGGGCCTTAGCTTAGTTAAGGTCTATCAAGAATTATTTGATATTGCAAGGACAAGGGGCACTCTGGACAAGGTCATGAGACTTATAAACCTCCTAAAAGGCCTTTCTGGCTTTGAGGCCAAGTATGCGGTAAGAGTGGTGATAGGAAGGCTAAGGCTCGGTGTGGGCGATGCCACCATAATAGATGCCCTGGCTCTTATGGCAAAAAGCAGGGAACTAAAGCCCCTTATAGAGAGGGCCTATAACCTCTGTTCTGATCTTGGCCTTGTAGCCAGAAAGCTAAAGGAAGAAGGGATAAATGCCCTAAAGGATTTCAAGATACAGGTTGGCTATCCCATAAGGATGGCCTTGGCAGAAAGAGTATCAAGCGCCCAAGAGATAATAAGCAGGCTTGGAAGGTGTGCGGTGGAAGCCAAGTACGATGGCTTTAGGTTGCAAGTCCATAAGGATAGTCAAAAGGTTGAAATATACTCAAGGAACCTGGAGCGCATGACGGAGATGTTCCCAGATATAGTGAAAGCCATCTTGGAAGACCTCCCTGCCAAGGAAGTAATATTGGAGGGTGAGGCCATAGCCATAAACGAGGAGACGGGAGAATTCTATCCCTTTCAGATAACCATACAAAGGAAGAGAAAGTATGGTATTCATGAGTATTCAAAAGAATACCCCCTAAAGCTCTTCTGCTTTGACCTCCTATATCTGGAAGGGGAGGACTACACTGTAAAGCCCTTCATTGAAAGAAGAAAGACCCTTGAAGGACTCCTCACAAAAACAAACACCCTCAGAGTCTCCGAGATGATAATCACAGATAATGCCAAGGAGGTGGAAGAGTTTTTTGAAGAGGCCATAACCAGAGGCCTTGAGGGCATAATGGCAAAGAGGCTTGACGCTCCTTACACGGCAGGATCAAGGAATTTTAACTGGATAAAGCTCAAAAGGAGCTACAGGGGTGCTTTGGCAGACACCATAGATGTGGTGATTCTGGGTTATTACTACGGCAAGGGGGCAAGGGCAAAGCTCGGCATAGGTGGTGTGCTTGTGGGGGTCTATGACCCATCCACAGACACCTTCAAAACGGTTAGCAAGGTTGGTTCTGGCTTTACAGAAGATGAGTGGATAAGGCTTAAGAAGATGCTTGATGAGATAAGGATTGAACACAAGCATGCAAGGGTGGATAGCCTCCTTTCTGCCGATGTTTGGGTGGAGCCAAAGTATGTGATAACGGTAAATGCTGATGAGATAACAAGGTCTCCTTTGCACACAGCTGGAAGGACCATAGATAGCCCAGGCTATGCTCTACGCTTTCCAAGGGCTGTAAGCTTTATAAGGGAGGACAAAAACCCAGAGGATGCCACGACTGTAGAAGAGATCATAAGACTGTATGAACTTCAAAAGAGAGTGTCTGTAGAGTAATGGCGGCGGGAGGACTCGAACCTCCGACCTGAGACTTATGAGATCTCCGCTCTAACCAGCTGAGCTACGCCGCCAGATAATATATATTATAAAACTATTTTGCATATTCTACATGCCTTACCTCTCTTATTACCACCACCTTTATCTGGCCTGGGAACTGCATCTCCTCCTCTATCTTCCTTGCTATGTTTTTAGAAAGCATGTAAGCTTCTTCATCGCTTATCTCCTCTGGGTTTACTATTACCCTTACCTCTCTTCCTGCCTGCACAGCATAGGCATTCTGAACTCCACTGAATGATTTTACTATTTCCTCAAGTTTTTCAAGCCTTTTGAGATAAGCCTCAAGGCTTTCCCTTCTGGCACCAGGCCTTGCGGCAGATAGGGCATCGGCTGCGCAAACAAGGGCCACTTCTGGATATCTCACAGGTTCTTCCTCATGATGGGCCTTTATGGCGTTTAACACTGGGTCTGGCTCACCATATCGTTTGCACAATTCTATGCCTATGTCGGTGTGGGACCCTCCAAGCTCATGAGATACGGCCTTTCCTATATCGTGCAATAGTCCAGCCCTTCTTGCTATCTTGGCATCAAGCCCAAGCTCTTCAGCCATCATTCCTGCAATGTAAGCCACTTCCTTAGAGTGCAAAAGCACGTTTTGAGAGTAGCTTGTCCTGTAGTAAAGCTTACCAATGTAGTAATAAAGGCCAGGGTTTATATCGTATAGGCCAAGCTCCATGCAGGTTTCCTCTCCCATTTTTCTTATCTTCTCATCCATTTCCTTCTTTACTTCCAATACAACCTCCTCTATGCGTGCGGGGTGTATCCTTCCATCTTGAATTAGCCTTTCAAGGGCTTCCTTTGCAAGCTCCCTTCTCATGGGGTCAAAGGAGGATATGGTTACTATGTCTGGTGTGTCGTCAATGATGAGATCCACACCTGTTAAAAGCTCAAAAGTCCTTATATTCCTTCCCTCCCTTCCTATTATCCTTCCCTTAAACTCGTTGCTTGGAAGCTCTACGGTGGTAGTGGTGTAGTTTATGGCTATCTCGGAAGCCAGCCTTTGGACTGCGGTGGTTATGACCTTTTTTGCTTCAAACTCTGCCCTATCCTTTGCCTCCTCTTCTATGCGCTTCATAATCCTTATGGCTTCTATCTTTGCTTCCTCCTCAACCCTTTTGAAAAGCTCGCTTCTTGCTTCTTCCAAGGTCATGCTGGCAATTCTTTGAAGCTCAAGCATCTCCCTGTGTTTAAGAGCTTCTATCTCCTTTTCCTTTTCTTCTAATTCCTTAAGCCTTGTTTGAATATCCCTTTGTGCCTTATCTATCTCCTTTTCCATCTCCCTTATTTCTTTTTCCCTTTTGTATAGCTCTTCTTCCCTTCTTTCAAGGGCTTGCACCCTCCTTTCAAGGTTTAACTCCTTTTGATGTAGAGCTTGTTCAAGCTTATTTAGCTCTTGCTTTTTCTCTGAAATATACTCTTCCACATCCTTCCTTATCTTCTCCGTCTCTTCCTTTATAGTGCTTCTAAGCCTGTCCGCTTCCTCTTGGGCCAATTTTACTATTTTTTCAGCATCCCTTTCTGCCACAAGCTTTATCTCCCTTGCCTCCTCTTGGGCCTTTCTCAATATCTCTTGAGCCTCCTGCCTGGCCTTTAGTATGATTTCCTCAGCCTCTTTCTTCTTTTCTTCAAGGTCTGGGATTGGTTCAGGCGCCGAAGGCGCCTTTTTACCTTTCAAAAGAAAGCCTACAGAAGCACCAACAACTAAGGCAACAAAACCAACCAATAAAACCAACTCCACGCTCATCTTTCCTTACCTCCTTCGTAGATTTTTTCCTCCGTGACCACAAGGTCAACGGGCTTATCCCAGCTATCCCTTGGCAACTCCTCCACCACTTGAAACTGATAGCAAACCCCCACCTTTATTCCTCCCAACTTGGTAAGAAGCCTATCGTAATACCCCTTACCATAACCTATCCGATATCCGACCTTATCAAAAAGCACACCAGGCACCAGAGAAAAATCAATCGCCTCTGGGCTGATTTCTTCTCCATCCCTCGGCTCAAGTATGCAAAAGGCTCCAGGACTTAGGTTTGTATCCTCTTTAATTCTTATAAGTTTTAGGTGTTCTCCTTCCACCTTAGGAAGTACCAAGGTTTTACCTTCTTTAAAAACCCAAGAGAAAAGTGGTGTTATGTCCGGTTCTCCTCTATGAGGGCAAAAAAGGAGAATATTTTTAGCCTTTTTAATACTTGGTAGGTTTAATATCTTGCTTACTATCTTGGAAGATAGCTTTTCCCTTTCTTCTTTGGGTAATCTTTCCCTTTCTTCTATGTATTGTTTTCTAAGCTCTTTTTTTGTAAGCAACTTCATCTTCCGCCTCCTTTTCCAGGAGGGGAAGGCAAGAATTAACCCGCCCATGCCGTGGAAGAAGGAACCTTCGGTGGGCCCCAAAAGAACTAGGTGGGTGCCCTCCCGGAAGTCCCTTTGGGCTCCTCCGGAGGCCGGGCTCCCTATTGGCTCACCATGTGGACCCCAATATAAGTCCCTTCACCACGCACAGGGCAGGCCCTATCTCAGCTTTGCCCCAAACTTTTCTTCCAAATCCACCAAAAGCTTATTAACTATTTCATTCACCTCTTGGTCAGAGAGGGTTCCTACCTTACTCCTAAAAACCAATCTAAGGCTAACGCTTTTCTTGCCTTCCCCAAGCCTTGGGTCTGTATATAGGCTAAACATCTTAACCTCTTCTACCAGTTCCGTACTCCTGATATGGAATATTAATTTATCCACATCCACCTCTTTGTCCATAAGGAGGGTTATGTCCCTGATTGCGGGTGGGAAGGTGGATAGAGGCTTGTAAGCCCTTTTTACTTCCTTTAAGCCTTTTACCTTTAACTCACCCAGTATGACTTTATGTTTGAGTTCTAACTTCTCTTGAAGGATTGGGTTCAATACGCCCACATAAGCTATGGGCTCGTCCTTTACCAAATAAAGCCTTTGAAGGTTGGGATGGAAAAAGGGAAATCTGGAGGCTTGAGAGGTATAACCTTCCGAGTATAGGTTTAGAAGGTCCTGCACAAGGCCTATAGCATCATAGGGCGAATACTCCTCTTCTGGGAATAGCCTTTTTGTTCCAGTCATAAGAAAGGCAAGCCTTGTTTCCTCGCCTTCCTCTGTGAAAACCTTGCCCAGCTCAAAGATGGCCATATTGTAGTTGTAGTTTCTTGTGTTTTCAATGCAAACCCTTAAAAGGGATGGGATTAGGGAAGTCCTCAAAAACCTTTGGGACCTGTTTAGGGGGTTTAAAATCTCCAGCTGTGGCTCTGGGAGAGAAAGAAGCTCGTATAGGTCCTTTTCTTCAAAGGAGAAGGTTATAACTTCGGAAAAGCCTCTGCATACCATAAAATCCCTTATCCTTTCTTCAAGGCTTTCTATCTTTGATGGCCTGGAGGGAATCCTCAAAGGTTCAGCCTTTATGTCCGCATAGCCTATTACCCTTAGCACCTCCTCAATCACATCCACATCCCTTTGCATATCAAAGCTTCTATGGGGTGGTATATACACCTCCACACCGCACCTTAGGGTCTGATGGGGTATGTCAAGAGAGCTTAAAATCCTTGATATCTCCTCCCTATCAAAGTCCCTTCCCGAATATCTTCTGTACTTTTCAAGGCTCAAAAAGACCTTTTTTGGCTCATAAGGTTCTGGGTATACATCCTTTATAGCCTTAAGCTCTCCGCCGGCTATGTCAAGCAAAAGGCCTATGGCAAGGTCCTGCGCCCTTTTAACACCTTCTATATCCACATTCCTCTCAAATCTATAAGAGCTGTCTGTTTGTAGTCCAAGGGACCTGGCAGACTTTCTTATCCTATAGGGGTCAAAGTATGCCGATTCAAGGAGTATGGAATTTGTATCCTCTTTTACCGAGCTTTCAAGGCCTCCCACCACTCCCGCAAGGGCCAAGGGCTTTTCCCTGTCCGCTATAAGGAAGTTTATGGGTCTTAGGTCCTTCTCCGTTCCCATTAGGGTCCTTATCTTCTCTCCCTCATAGGCATCCCTTACAAAAACTGGAAAGCTTATAGTTTTTAGGTCAAAGGCATGGAGAGGCTGGCCCTCCAAAAGCATTATGTAATTGGTTATATCCACCACGTTGTTTATGGCCCTTATGCCACACTGCCAGAGCCTCCTTCTTAGCCAGAGGGGAGAGGGTTTTACCTTTATGCCTTCTATTATGGCTCCCCTATACCTTTTGCAGTCCTTGGACTCAATCCTTATATCCAGCTCTCCAAAGTCCTCATACTCTGGATATTTTCTTTCTTTCTTCCTTAGGCCAAAGAGGGCACCTATTTCCCTTGCAAGGCCCTTTACAGAGAGGAGGTCTCCCCTGTTGGGTGTGGGTTCTATCTCAAGGATGTATTCACCAAAGCCCAAAAGGTCGTAGGCGGAGGTGCCAGGCTTTATATCTTCATCAAAGGCCAAAACCCCTTCAGATTGGTCCTCCAGGCCAAGCTCTTTTGCGGAAAGGAGCATGCCTTGAGAAGTGATGCCATCAAAATCTCTGGCGCTTATGCACATGCTTCCTACCCTTGAGTTGGGCAAGGCCAAAAGCACACCTTTACCTTCTTCAAGGCTCTTGTCCGCTGATACTACCTGAAGGTAAAGGTCTTCACCTGCTTTTACTTTATAGACAGATAGGTCCCTTGTGGGATGCTTTTTCTTTTCCACCACCTTTGCATACACAACGCCGTCAAGGTCAAGGTCCCATTTGCTTACCGAAGTTTCTACGCTTTTTAGGGTAAGCTCCTCTGCTACTTTGTAGGGGTCAAGGTCTTGTATGTCTATAAACTCGGAGAGCCAGGAGAAGGGAACTTTCATAGATATATTTTAACATGCTTATAGGTCCTTGTAGGGTGAGGTGGTAAGGTACTTTTCACCCCCATCGGGGAATATGACTACTATAACACCTTCCTCCAGTTCCTTTGCCAGTTCAAGGGCAGCATGCAAAGCTGCACCGCTGGATTGGCCTGCCAAAATTCCTTCCTCCCTTGCCAGTCTTTTTGTCATCTCGTAGGCCGGCTCCGTTTCCACAAAGATGGTCCTATCCAAAAAGGTCTCATCAAAGATGCCGGGCTTTATGGAGCTTTCTATGTGCTTTAGACCTTCTATACCATGAAAGGGATAGGCTGGCTGTACACCTATTATCTGTATATCTGGGTTGTATACCTTTAGCCTTCTGCCCGTTCCCATTATGGTCCCACCGGTCCCTATGCCAGCCACAAGATGGGTTATCTTTCCACCCGTTTGGTTCCATATCTCTATGCCCGTTGAGTAAAAATGTGCCCTCCAGTTGGCCGGGTTATTATACTGGTCAAGATAAACATACTTTTCCGGCTCTTTGCTCACCTTTTCCCTCACAAAGAGTATGGCTCCATCGGTGCCTTCAAGGGGGTCTGTAAAGTATACTTTGGCGCCGTAGGCCTTTATTATCCTCTTTCTCTCCTCGCTTACGTTGGCTGGCATGGCAAGCTCCACAGGCACACCAAGGCAGGCACCCACCATGGCAAGGGCTATGCCCGTGTTGCCCGATGTGGCATCAATAACCACCTTGCCCTCCTTTATAAGCCCCCTTTCTATGGCATCAAGGAACATACTCAAGGCTGGCCTGTCCTTTACAGAACCTCCAGGGTTAAAGCTCTCAAGCTTGGCGTATATTTCCACTTTGGGTGATATGTAAGGTGGTATGACCTTTCTAAGCCTTACCAAGGGCGTGTTGCCCACAAGGTTTAGTATGGAATTCCTTATCTTTCTGTAAGCCTCGTCGTGCTGACCTAAAACCCACACAGAAAGATTATAAAGCAAGCTGGCTTATAACCTTTGCTATATCCTCCATATCCTCATGGCTTAATGTCCTCACATCCAGCAAAAGCATGTCCTCCTTCACCCTTGCCACTATGGGTGGCTCCAAATTCCTTAGCCTTCTTTCAAGCTCTGAAGTGCTAAGGTTTTTGTGCCTTATCCCAACGCAGTAGGTTTCCAAAAGTAGCTCTGGCATGGCACCACCACCGCAGGCCGAAAACTCCCTAAGTATATGAACCTCTAAGTCCTTTATACTCCTTAGCCTTTTTGAAAGCCTTTTTGCCTTCCTCTTTAGCTCTTCTGGCCTCTGTAAAAGCATGGAAAGCACCGGTATATTCTCATACTCACCTTTCATGTAAAGCCTTAGTGTGCCTTCAAGGCCCGCAAGGGTAAGCTTGTCAACCCTTAAAGCTCTGCTCATGGGGTTCTTCTTCATCCTTTGGATGTACTCTGCCCTGCCAAGGATTATGCCCGCCTGAGGGCCACCCAAAAGCTTGTCTCCACTGCCAGAGACTATATGCACACCCTTTTTTATACATTCGGTAAAGCTTGGCTCCTCCGTGTTTATACCAAGCTCCCTAAGGTCTATAAGCACACCACTGCCTATATCGTAATAGACGGGAAGTCCCAATTTCAAAAGCTCTTCTATCTTTGTCTCTTCCACAAAGCCCTCCATGTAGAAGTTGCTTCTATGCACCTTCATCAAAAGGGCTGTCTCTTCCGATATGGCCTTCTCATAATCGGATAGCCTTGTTCTATTGGTGGTCCCAACCTCCACAAGCCTTGCTCCAGAGGCCTTCATTATGTCCGGTATCCTAAAGCTTCCACCTATCTCTACCAGCTCACCCCTTGAGACTATCACCTCCTTTCCAAAGGCAAGTGTGTTTAGCACAAGATAGACAGCCGCCGCATTGTTGTTTACCACATGCACAGCCTCCGCTTTTGTGAGGTCCTTTAGCAAGCCCTCCACATGGCTAAGCCTTGTCCCCCTTTTCCCTTCCCCAAGGTCATACTCAAGGTTGGAGTAGCTTTGGGCTATCTCCTTTATAAACTGGGCCACCTCCTTTGCGATGGGAGCCCTTCCAAGGTTCGTGTTTATTATCACACCGGTGGCGTTTATAACCCTTTTTAGGTTTGTGCCAGAAAGCTCTCTAATCTTGTATTCAATAAGCCTGTGTAGGTCCTTGAGGTCCTGCCTTTTGCCTTCTTTTATCTCCTCCCTTACCCTGCTTAGCACCTCCCTTATGGCCCTCTTGGCAATCTCCTGCGGATAGCCCTTGAACTCCTCAAGAAGCCTTGAAACGGACGGTATCTGCCTCAAAAGATTCATCTCAAAAACACCCTCCTTTCTCCTTCTCTTCTTGTGATGCCAAGCCTGTCCATGTGTTCAAGCAAGGGTATTAAATACTTTCTTGTGAGGCCAAGAACCTCCTTTGCCTCTCCGATGCTAAACTCTTTCCCTATGGCTTTTAGCCTCTCCACGTAGCTCTCAAAAAGCTTCTTTGAAATATAAAGGTAGTCCCCAAGGCTGTAAACCTGCCCTTTTCTGACAGCCATAGAGAGGTATTCCTTGTAAGCCTCAAGCTCCCTCTCTTCCCTTATGCCTTGAGAGAGAAGGCCCATAAGCTCTCTATAACCTTTTAGGTCCTCAAGCCTTGCCCTCTTGGCATCAAGCAGGTAGCCCTCTACCACCTTTACATCCTTCAAGCCACTTAGGGCTAATTTTAAAACATCCTCCGAAACACCAAGCCTTGACAGAAGCTCGGGCAAAGAAACTATGCCTTCCTTTGTGGAAAGAATATCTTTTACTCTCTTTGCAAGCTCCTCAAGGCTTTTGGGATGGTAAAGGGTATCTTTTAGCCTTGGGAGGTTGGGTGGGTTGATGGCATGTCCGTAAAAGGAGAAAAGGTCTGAGAGGCTAAGGCCCATAAGGCCCCTTTCAAGAAGGAGGTATTGAAGAGGGTCTTCCTTCAAAAGGCCGAGGTTTTCCCTTAAAAACCTTTTTGAAGCTCTTGTGGGAATAGGATGGAGAACCTCATAGTGGCCCATAAGCCTTCCGGAGGAGTCAAGTATGGGACCCTTGTCCCACCTTATACAAGGCACAGGCTCGGAAAGTTTAAGAAGGTAGTAGTCTTCTAAGATGTGCTGAGAGGAAAAGGACACCTCCCTCATTCCAAAGAAGGCATAGCCTACGCCCTTTGGCCTTTGGCCCTCAAGCCTCACTATAAGCCTTTTGGAGCTTTTGATACCCTTCACCAAAAAGTAGCCCCTTTCTACTTTATCTGGTTCAAGCTCTGGAATGTTTAGGGCAAGCCTCTCTCCCGCCTTTCCTTCCTTTACAAACCTTCCATGATTCTGAAGCCTTTTTACTCTGCAAAAAAGGCCCAAAGGCTCAAGGGTAAGAAGGTCCCCCTCTTCTACTTTGCCAAACACACAGCTACCCCTCACCACCGTTCCATAGCCCTTTACGCTAAAGGCCGAGTCAATGTAAAACCTAAAGAGCCAATTTTCTCTGTCCCTTATATTCTCCTTGGCATACTCCTTTATGCCAAGCCTTAGGCCTTCCATGCCCTCTCCTGTGATAGAAGAGACACCGTAAACACCAAAGAGGTCAAGGCCTTCTTTTTTTATAAGGTCTGAGGCCTCCTCTGAAGCAAGCTCCACAGTAGATTGGTCCACCCTGTCTATCTTTGTAAGAACAAGGAGAACTTTTTTGATGCCAAAGCTTTTAGCTATCCTTAAATGTTCCACTGTCTGGGGCATAACGCCTTCTCCTGCGTCCACCACCAGCATAAGCCCCCACACGGGAGCAAGGCCACATATGGCATTCTTTATAAACCTCTCATGCCCAGGGATATCTATTATCTCCACCCTCAGGCTCTCCTCTGGGAAGTCCAGAAAGGCAAAGCCTATGTCTATGCTCATGCTCCTCCTTTTCTCTTCTGGAAGCCTATCTGTGTCTATGGAGGTTAGGGCCTTTACAAGGCTTGTCTTTCCGTGGTCCACATGCCCAGCAATGCCCAGAGGGAAGTATTTCATGGTGCTCTTATTAAAATTTATACGTGGAGTGGGAAATTCGTCCTTTGTAATGGCAGGTTTTAAACCTACCAGATTATAAAACCTCTGGCTGGTCCAAGACCCGCCACTACTTTTGGATTTTTTATTAGTAGTTGCACGGCATGCCGTGCTTCTACATTTCTTGTCTCATTTATTTTTAACAAAAGGTATAATGGCATCACCTTTGCTTAATTAATTTCTCACCCGGCGTTTAAAAGCATATAATAATAACTATGCCATATCTTACCATTGATATATTGCAGCTTTTAGAGGAAAGGCTCGGTAAGGAGGAAGCAAAAAAGGTAGCGGAGGTTATTTAAGAAGCATTGAAAAGCGTTGAGGAAAAGGCTGAAGACTTAGCCTTACAGAAAAAGCTTGAACTAAAAGAAGAGTTAACAAAAGAGCTTATCACTAAAGCCGAATTTTATGGAGAAATAAGAGCCCTACGTCAAGAGATGCAAGCTGTGAAGTTAGAAATAGAAAAGGAAATACTAAGGCTTGATAGAAAGTTTACCATCCTATTTCTTATCTTGCTTTTTACCACTATTTTCCTAAACAAAGAGGCTTTAGAGTTTATCGCAAAGCTATTTGGTCTTATTAAATAATACCCTCAATCCTCTCCATAGGCCATTGCCAGCACCTCAAGTGGATGGTAAACCTTTTTGCCCGTTGCCATTTCTATATGGTTGCCCGAGAGGGGACAGTCGGACACAAAGAGGTCTGCGTTGGAGTTTTTCATATCTTCAAAAAGCCTTGATCCTACTTTTATGGACATATCAAAGGTTTCCTTTCGTACTCCAAAGGTGCCATCATGTCCAGAGCATCTTTCTATTATTTGAATTTTTGTGTTTGGTATTAACCTCATAAGTGCCACAGCCCTATAGCCTACGTTTAGGGATTTAAGGTGGCAAGGTATATGGTAGGCTATGCTTCCAAGGGAACGCTTAAAGTCCTTGTTGAACCTCTTTTCCTGATGAAGCTTGAAAAGGTACTCATGCACATCGTAAACCTTTTCGGAGACAAGTTTAACGTCTGGGTCATCGGGTAATAAAAGGGGATATTCATACTTTATCTGAAGGGCGCAGGTAGGTACTGGCACCACAATATCAAAGCCTGCCTTTACATACTCCTTTAGCCTTTCCACGTTATACTTTGCCTTCTCTATGGCCGTATCTATATCTCCTATATCAAAAGAAGGTATGCCACAGCACTGCTGTTCTGGAAGCTCTATGTATATGTCATTCTTCTCAAAGACCTTCAAGAGGGCCTTTCCCCTCTCAAGGTAGTTGTAATTTAGAAGGCATGTGTAAAAGAGGGCCACCTTACCATTCTCACCCTTTACCGGCTTTCTGTTCTTTCTAAACCAACTTGCAAAGGTCTCCGAGTTAATGGGTGGGAGCTTTGCCCTTCTGTCAATACCCATAAAGTTTTCCATAATCACCCGGAAGGTGGGTGTATTGTTTAGCTTATTCACAATGGGAGCAAAGGGAACGGAGAGTTTGCCTACCAAGTCTGTATTTAGCATAAATTTATCCGTTATTTTTGCTCCTTTGTTTTTGAATTTCCACACTTTATACCTCAGAGAAAGGTGGGGAAAGTCTATCTTCCACTCATGGGGTGGTGTGTAAGGGCATTTAAAATAGCACTGTTTGCAATGAAAGCATAGCTCTAAGGGAAGGGCAAGCTCTTCCTTTGAAAGCTTTTCAATATCATCATTATGTCTGTCTACTGCATCAAAGAGGGCTGGGAAAGAAGGACAGTAGGTAACGCACATCCTACAGTCTTTGCATTTGGAAAATACCCTCTTTGCCTCTTCCCATAGGGCTTGTTCGTTTAAAAAATTGGGATCCTTTATATTAAATTCAAAATCTTTCACACCACCGATAGCAGGTTCGTTCATAATTCCCTCCTTTTTTAATTAAGGGTGGGGGCAAGGCCCCCAAGGATATTAAATTAGCCGTTCTTAAGAGATTCCAAAGCCTTTTGGAACCTTCCAGCGTGGGACTTTTCTGCCCTGGCAAGGGTCTCAAACCACTCGGCTATGTCATCAAAACCTTCTTCCCTTGCTACCCTTGCAAAACCTGGGTACATTTCGGTGTACTCGTAGGTTTCACCAGCTATGGCAGCTTCAAGGTTCTGTTCCATGGTTCCTATGGGCATCTTGGTGGCAGGGTCTCCACCGCCATACTTCTCAAGGAATTCCAAGTGTCCAAAGGCGTGTCCAGTCTCGCCTTCTGCCGTTTCCCTGAATATGTTGGCTATGTCTGGATAGCCCTCAATGTCTGCCTTTCTGGCAAAGTAGAGATACCTTCTGTTGGCTTGGGACTCGCCAGCAAAGGCATGCATAAGGTTCTCAAGGGTCTTGGTTCCTTGTAAGCTCTTGCTCATGGTTGCCACCTCCTTTTAGGTTTTTGGTTATATATATTATATGAAAATTTTTTTCATTTGTCAAGGGGTATAAAAAAACTCGGCGGGCAAAGCCCGCCCTTTTTAACTTCACTGTGCTAACATAATATAGCATGCAGATGAGCCTTAGCATAGAAGAAGTAGAAGCCCTTTCAAAGGATTACAACCTCATACCAGTCTTTGCAGAGTTTATGGCAGACACAGAAACTCCCCTATCCCTCTACCTTAAGTTAAAGGGTGGATGGAAGTATAGCCTTCTCCTTGAGAGTGCAGAGGGGGGTATAAAGTGGGGAAGGTATTCCTTTATAGTGCTTTCCTCTGGCTTCTATTATGCATGGAAAAAGGGCATAGGTTGCATATACGACAGGGGAAGGGTAAAGCTTTTTGAAGAGAAAAACCCTTTGAAACCCATTGAAGATATCCTAAAAGCCTTTAAACCATACAAGGATCCAAGACTTCCAAGGTTCTGGGGTGGTATGGTGGGCTATGTGGGTTACGACATAATTAAGTATTATGAGCCTATAGAGGACAAAAATCCAGACCCTTTGAAGGTCTTTGACCTTTTTATGCTTATGAGCGATATAGTGGTGGTGCATGACAACTTGAGCGGTAGCCTACGCATAATAGTGCCACTTAATACGGAGAGGAACATAAGAGAAGAGTATGAAAGGGCAAGGAGAATAATGGAAGGTATAAAAGAGAAAATATTCAAAAGCTGTGTTTATCCCATACACTTCCCACACAGAGACCCAGATTTAAGGGAGTGGAGGTCCAACTTTACAAAGGAAGAATTTTTAAACATAGTCAAAAGGGCAAAGGAATACATAGCCCAAGGTGATGTGGTGCAGGTAGTGCTATCCCAAAGCTTTAAAAAGGACTTTTTTGGAAAGCCAGAGGGTATATACAGGTCCTTGAGGTATTTAAACCCTTCACCTTACATGTATTACATGGACCTTGGAGACATAAAGGTGATAGGCTCTTCTCCGGAGGTGCTTGTAAGGCTTGAAGAAAAAAGGATTGAGACAAGGCCTATAGCTGGCACAAGGAAGAGGGGTCTCACAGAAGAAGAAGATTTGGAGCTTGAAAGGGACCTATTAAAGGATGAAAAAGAAAGAGCGGAGCATCTTATGCTTGTGGACCTTGCAAGGAACGATGTGGGAAGGGTTAGCAAGCCCGGGAGCGTAAAGGTGGAGGGCTTTATGAGGGTGGAAAGGTACTCCCATGTAATGCATATAGTGAGCGATGTGGTGGGTGAGCTAAAGGAGGGGCTTTCTGCTGTGGATGTGCTAAAGGCTCTTTTCCCTGCTGGCACCGTCTCTGGAGCTCCAAAAGTAAGAGCCATGCAGATAATAGAGGAACTTGAAAATCAAAGAAGGGGCATATATGCGGGTGCGGTGGGCTACATATCCTTTGATGGAAATATGGACATGGCCATAGCCATAAGGACTGCACTGGTCCTTGGAAATGAAGTCTTTGTGCAAGCTGGAGCTGGCATTGTGGCTGACTCGGACCCAGAAAAAGAGTGGTGGGAGACGGTAAACAAGGCAAAGGCCCTCATGAAGGCCATAAGCATGGCGGAATTAGTCCAAGAATAGGGAGAGGCCCTTTAGACCCACCCTTTTAAATAATTCTCTCTTTACCATAGCCTTTAAAAGCTCTTTGTTTTCTTTAAAAACTGAAAACTTTTTCATAAGGCTTATCTTTTCTTCCTTACTTAAAGCATCATAAAGCCTTTGAGCTATCTCATTTTCCAAGCTTATGAGTATTTCCTCAGCCTGCGCTTGGTCCTTTGGTTCTGGATAGGTCAATTCTTCTCCCAAAAACCTTTTGGCTACCTCAAGCCTCTGGTAGAATTTTTCTTTCCAGTCTGGCGCAGTTTTTTTTACGGCCCTTTGCCTTTTCTTTTTTATCTCTTCAAAGCTCATGAAAAGGGGAAGCTTTGTCCTCTTTTCTGGAGGATAATAAAGGAAAAACCTTTTTATTCCCTCCTTTACCACCGGCAATGGATAGCCTTCTTCCTCCAAAAACTTCAAAAACCATGCATCCCTTGGTGAAAGGAAAAAATCTCCCTTTATCTCCAAGATAAAATCCTTAAGCTCTCTGTAGTAGCTCATGGACTCTCCTTAGAACTTCCTCATGGGAGAGCTCTGTCCTAAAGCCCTCTCCCGTGTAATGGGTCCTCACGCCTTCAAAAACTTTTAGGAACTTCCCTATGGGTGGTGGTTGGCCAATTTTAAAGGCCCTTGCCATGGATGATATGGTATAAAAGCCAAGGCTATTTATTTTTGACTCCTCCCTTATCAGCTTAAGAAGTTTGTTTGTTTCCTTGGATATCTCCACCATTCCCCTTATCTGCCACAGGCTTTCCACAAGGTCCTTGTCCCAGAGTTTTCCAAGCCAGAGAGGGCCAGCCCAAAGGAGCCTATTACCACAATGTGGACAGCTATCCCTTAAAGATTCAAGGCTCACACCTTCTCTGTATAGGCAACTATCACAGTAAAGAAGATAGCCTACGCTTTTTAAAAGCTCGTCTGCCCTTTTTGGCCCTATGTCCTTTTGGAAAAAGACTCTAAAATAGTGCCTATAAGAGTAAGAGAATATGGGCCTCAGGGCATAATCAAGCTTTGCTCCCTCTTCTACAACCTTCTTTATGAGTATCCTTATGCCTACCTCATGGTAGAACTCGGCGGAAAGCAAAGGCTTGGAAGCATACCTCCTTATGCATGTGCTGGGGTAGGTGCCAGAAAGGACTGAGGTGTCTGTGGCCGTTATGGCCAGGATACCACGCCTTGCCACTGGTAGTATACCGCTTTCCAAAAAAGGCACAGGAGAGCCAAAGGGGTCAATATCCACATAGTGAAAATTTCTTAACTTTCTTAAAAGCAAACAGGCATCCTCTTGGTATATCTCCACCTTATCTTCTTCAAGGCCATGGCTTTTTATAAGCCCTTTAAAGAACTCCACAGCCTTTGGGCTTATATCGTTATAAACTGCCAGCTTTACCTTGTTTGTCTCCAAAAGCATCCTAAGAAGCCTTACACCGCTTGCTCCCATGGGGTCGCAAATCCTCATATCTTGGTATGGTAGGCTCAAAAGCATCAAAAGGCTTATATCTCTGTTTTCCCTCATATGGGGGTTGTAAAAGACTTCCATCTGAGAAGATACTACCTCTGGAAGCTCAAGGTCCAAAAGCACCTTCCCTTCCCTTATCATGTGAGCCTGTAGCCCTTTACCGTATCCACCAAAAGCCTTACTTTATTTAGGTCCATATCGGGCATAAGCCCATGGCCCAAGTTGAATATATACTTAGACCTCCTTGGAATACATCTCAAAAGCTCCAACGCCTTCCTTACTATAGTCTCCTCATCTGCATAAAGCACCGTAGGGTCCAAGTTCCCCTGAAAGGCCTTAGAGCTATTCCTCATGGCATCAATCATATCCACAGTCCAGTCTACAGAGACGGCATCCACTGGGAGGCCTTCAAGGGCTTTCAAAAAGGAGCCGGAGCCTCTGTAGAAGTATATGATGGGTGTGTCTGAATGCTTTTTTAACTCTTCAAAAAGAACTTTTAAATAGCTCTGAGCGTATTCCTCAAAGTCCTCATAGGGCATATACATGGCCCAGCTGTCAAAGACCTGAAGTAGGTCCGCACCAGCTTTGATCTGCCCTTTCAAATACTCCAAAAGGTTCTCCACAAGCAAACTCATAAGCCTTTTGTATTCTTCCTTTCTTGTCCACATAAAAAGCTTTGTCTTTCTAAAGTCCCTGTTGGACCCACCCTCCACCATATAGGCCATTAAGGTAAAGGGAGCGCCACAAAAGCCTATAACTGGCACCTCTTTGACTTGCCCTTTTACTCCCCTTATTATCTCACCCACAAACTCCACCTGAGAAAAGCTTATCCTTTTTAAAGAAGAAACATTGCCATCCCAAGAAAGCACTGGCCCTTCTCCCTCCTCAAACCTTACCTCTACACCCATAGGTTCAAGAGGCACAAGGATGTCTGAAAAGATGATGATAGCATCCACGCCAAGGAGTTCCAAGGGAAGTAGGCTTGCCCTTACCGCAAGGTCCACCTTTTTGCAAAAGCTTAAAAAGTCCCTTTCCTTTTCCCTTAGTTCCCTATACTGTGGCATGTATCTGCCAGCCTGGCGCATAAGCCAAACGGGGAAGCGCGGTATCCTTTCTCCCTTTAGACTATCAAGAAGGAGCATTTAAATTATCTTAACATATACAAAGGCAAAGTGAGAACTCCCTGAATAATTGCAGAACACATGGATAAAAATAAACTTAGACAAACTTACTTTTTATCTTCCTCTATTAGCCTTTTTACCTCTTCTACCGCCTTATCTATATCCACATCCCACCTTTCGCCCGTGTGCCTACTTTGAAGCTCCACCTTACCCTCTTTTACCTTTTTGCCTACCACTATCCTATAGGGAAATCCACAAAGGTCTGCGTCCGCAAACTTAAAGCCCGGGCTTTCGTCTCTATCATCGTAAATGGTCTCTATGCCATACTCTTGGGCAAGCATATATAGCCTTTCTGCCACATCTCTTTGTTCTGGGTCTGAAGGGTTTACACATATGATATTTAGCTCAAAGGGTGCCACTGGCGTGGGCCACTTTATACCCTTCTCATCGTGGTACTGCTCCACTATGGCAGATATGCACCTTGATATACCAATGCCATAACAGCCCATAATTATGGGCCTCTCTTGACCCTGTGGGTCCTTATAGTATGCCTTCATAGGCTCCGAATACCTTGTGCCTAAAAGGAATATATGTCCAAGCTCCAAGCCTCTTCTTACCTTCAAAGAAGACCCACATTTAGGGCATGGGTCTCCTTCTTCCACCTGGCACACATCCACAAAATCACCATAAGAAAAGTCCCTTCCGGGGTTTGCGTTTATGTAGTGATAGTCTGGCTTGTTGAAGGCTATGACTGCGTTCTTTATGCCGTAGGTGGAGTTGTCCCAATAGACCCTTATGGAAGGTGGAAGGTTAAAAGGTCCTATAAAGCCCTTCTTTGTTTTCAAAAGGTCCCAAACCTCCTTATCCTCTGCAAGCCTGAAGTTTTCCGTTCCCAAAACGGCCTCCACCTTGTTCTCATCCACATTTCTGTCTCCCCTTATCATAAACATTACAAAATCTTTTCCATCCACCACGTAAAGCACAGCCTTTATGATCTTTCTTGCAGGCACACCAAGGTAGGAAGAGAGCTTTTCTATGGTATCTGTGCCGGGTGTGGCCACTTCTTGCAAGGGCCTTTCTTCCTCTCTTTCCTCTTCCGGCTTTGGAAGCTTTACTATCTCCGCATTGGCCGCATAGCCACAGTTTTCGCAGTAAGCTACCCTTGCCTCCCCATAATCGGTAAGCACCACAAACTCATGGGAGCTTATACCACCTATGGTGCCTACGCTTGCCTCCACCATAAGGGTGTCCAGTCTTAGCTTTTTAAAGATCCTATGGTAGGCAAACTTCATGCTCTCGTAAGAGATCATGGCGGACATCTCGTCCGCATCAAAAGAATAAGCATCCTTCATAATAAACTCCCTTCCCCTTATAAGGCCAAAGCGTGGCCTTTTTTCATCCCTAAACTTTACCTGTATTTGATAAAGGATTAAAGGAAGCTGTCTGTAGGAGTTTACGTAGCTTCTTACAAGGTCTGTTATCTCCTCCTCGTGGGTAGGTCCAAGGCAGTATTCCCTTCCGTTCCTGTCTTTTAGAGTAAAAAGCTCCCTTCCATACAGGTCCCATCTTCCCGTTTCTCTCCAAAGTTCTGCTGGGTTCAAAACGGTAAGCAAGACCTCTTGGGCGCCACTTCTGTCCATCTCTTTACGCACTATGTTTTCTATCTTCCTTAGGACCCTTACACCGGGAGGAGTAAGCTCGTATATGCCAGCAGAAACCTGCTTTATAAAGCCACCTTTTATAAGAAGCTTGTGAGAAGGAGCTTCTGCATCGGCAGGGTCTTCCTTAGATGTATACCAAAAATACTTACTCCAACGCATTTATTCCATTATATCATTTAGCTCTTTGAAATAGCCTAAGTTAATAGAGTATATTATAGTCTATGCTGAGGGAAGGGTGGATAATCATAGCCTTTATAGTCATACTAAGCGCCATAATCCTTCCTATTCCAGCCTTTCTTTTGGACCTTTTATTGGCTCTTAGCATTACCTTTTCTTTGACTGTGCTTGTGCTTACCACCTTCATAAAGGAACCACTTGAGCTTTCTGTATTTCCAAGCATATTGCTTTTGGGGACCCTTTTGAGGCTTTCCCTTAATATTGCCGCCGCCAGAAGGATCCTTCTCCATGGGCATGAGGGAACGGATGCGGCGGGACATATAATAGAAGGCTTTGGCACTTTTGTGGTAGGTGGAGACGTTGTGGTGGGTCTTATAGTCTTTCTAATCTTTATAGTTATAAACTTCATAGTGATAACAAGGGGTGCGGAGAGGGTTTCAGAAGTGGCGGCACGCTTTACCTTGGATGCCATGCCAGGAAAGCAGATGAGCATAGACGCAGACCTAAACGCAGGCCTTATAACGGAGGAAGAAGCCAAAAGAAGGAGGGCACAGCTTGAACAGGAGGCAAGCTTTTATGGAGCCATGGACGGTGCCAGTAAGTTTATAAGGGGTGATGCCATCGCAGCCCTCATCATACTCTTTTTGAGCCTTGTGGGTGGCCTTGTGGTGGGATTGGTCTTCAAGGGTATGGGCTTTCTTGATGCCATAAGAACCTATTCTTTGCTCACAGTAGGGGAGGGGCTTGCCAGCCAGATACCTGCTTTGATGCTTTCCACGGCCGCTGGCGTGGTCGTGACAAAGTCTTCTTCAAAGGATAGGCTTGGAAGGGCCCTTTTAGAAGAGTTTTCAAAGGAGCCAAGAGTATTCCTATTTTCCTCTGGCCTTTTACTCTTTATAGGCCTTATACCGGGCTTTCCCAAGTTGCCCTTTTTCCTGTTGGCTGGTCTCCTTGGAGGCCTCTATTACACACTAAACAAAGCCCTAAAGCAAGAGGAACTTAGAAAGCTTGAAGAGGTATTGAAAGAACAGAAAAAGCCCGCTTTGGAAAAGAAAGAAGAAGAGTTTTTTACACAGCCGGAGGCCATAGCCCTTGAGATAGGTTATGGTCTTATACCCTATGTGGATGAATCGCAAGGCGGAGACATTCCAGAGAGGATAAAGTCCATAAGGAGACAGCTGGCAAATGAATACGGTGTGATCATCCCACTTGTGCATATAAGGGACAACCTTAGGCTAAAGCCTCACCAATACAGAATACTCATAAGAGGCATAGAGGTAGATTCATATGAGGTCTTCCCAGGACATTGGCTTGCCATAGACCTTGGCAATGCAAGAGAACCCCTTCAAGGAATAGAGACAAAGGACCCCTCTTTCAAGTTAAAAGCCTATTGGATAAGGGAAGAGCTAAAGGATAAGGCTCAAAGGCTTGGCTATATGGTGGTGGATATATCTACTGTGATAATAACCCACCTTAGTGAGACCATAAAGAGAAACCTTTATGAAATACTGGGAAGGGCAGAGGTTATGGAACTTGTGGAGAACCTATCTAAAAAATATCCAAAGGCGGTGCAGGGCCTTGTGCCAGATGTAGTACCCATATCCATACTACATAGAGTGCTCCAAAACCTTTTGAGGGAAGGCATACCCATAAACGACCTTCTTACCATACTTGAAACTCTTGCAGATTACATAGAACAGACAAAGGACCCAGACCTGCTTACAGAGTTTGTAAGGCAAAGGCTTTCTAAAAGAATAACAAGGTTGTATAGCACTAACGGAACATTGTACGCCATGATAATATCTCCCAAGCTTGAAGCCAAGCTAACCGCATATGTTCAGGAAGGTAAAGAAGATGAATTTTTGGACCTTTTGGTTAATAAGGTATATCCCAAGCTATCGCAGGAGATTGTTAAGTTTAACCAATACCAAGCTATGCCACTTATCATCACCTCTGGAAGCATAAGGAGGCATGTAAGGAAGGTGCTTGAAAATTACATGCCAAACCTTACGGTGCTGTCTTATAATGAACTTGATAGACAGCTAAACTTAAAGGTTATAGGTGTTATAGATGAAGATTAAAAAGCTTATTGTGGATTCCATTCAGGAAGCAGTGGAGGAAGTAAGGGCTTTATATGGCTCAGAGGCGGTTATCTTGTCCACAAGGGTTGTAAAACAAAAGCTTATACCCTTTTTACCTTTTCCAAAAAGTTCAAAGCTGGAGATAACCGTTGGCATACCAGATAAGGAAGACTTTGCCACAGAGTTAAAAAAAGAAGAGAGTTTATACCAAGAGATAAACAGACTAAAGGAAAACCTAAAGGAGGTTATGGACCTTGTAAAAAAACAAAAGTTGGAAAAGGAAGAGCCAAAAAAGGATGACTTGGAATCGGAATACTCCATAAGAGCTTTGCACCTTATGAACAAACTTATAAACAGGGGGGTTTCAAGGGATGTGGCTCAAAAGATAGTGGAATCCGCCTGTGGTTATGACTTTGAACTAAAAAGGCTTGACCTAAAGGGTGAAAACATAGAGTCTCTTATAGAAGGTTTTAGCAAAAACATAAAGCTTGTGGAGAACTTTCCCGAGGAGGGCTTTAGCGTAATAACGCTCCTTGGCCCCACTGGCGTGGGTAAAACCACCACTATAGCCAAGTTGGCGTACATGCTGAAAAACAAAGGTAAAAGGGTGGGGCTTATAACCATAGATAGCTACAGGGTTGGAGCGGTGGAACAGCTTAGGACCTATGCCAACATAATGGAGCTTCCTTTTAGGATTGCAGATACGCCTTACAGGCTTAGGGAATGTATAGGAGAACTTTCTTCCCTTGATCTTGTGCTAGTGGATACGGGCGGCAGAAGCCAGTATGATGAGATAAGGATAAGGGAGCTTTCTCCCTTTTTTGCCAAGCTTCCAGCCCTAAAAGCCTATATAACCCTTGGAGCCAACGCAGAGGAAAGGGTACAGTATGAAGTTATAGAAAGCTTTAGCTTTGTAGAACCCGCTGGATTAATATTTACAAAACTGGATGAAACCAACTACTTTGGTACCACCATAAACGTGGCCTATAGAACCCAGTTACCTGTGCTTTGTTTTACCACAGGGCAGAGGGTGCCAGAGGACCTTATTATGGCAAGTTATGAGTATTTGGCTAAGATATTCTTAGGGGTAGCGTGATGGAAGCACAGGCTTTGCACCTATTAAAGGCAGAGGGTAAAGAGGAAAGGACGGGCTATATGGCCGTAGCCAGTGGCAAGGGTGGAGTAGGAAAAACACTCATAACCATAAACATAGGAAGAATACTAAGCAAAAAAGGCAAAAAGGTGCTTATAGTAGATGGAGACTTGGGGCTTAGCAATGTGCATATAATGCTTGGCATAACTCCAGCAAAGAACTTGTACCACTTCTTTATGGGAGAAGTGCCCATTGAGGAGGTGGTGGTCCCCATTGAAGAAAACCTTGCCTTCATATCCAGCGGTAGTGGTGTGAGAGAGTTGGTAAACTTACCACCAGCTCAATTAAAAAGCCTAATATACAGGCTTCAGGAATACGCAGAAAAGAACTACCAATGGGTTATCTTTGATACGCCACCAGGCATTCACTTTGATACCACAGCCCTAGTATCTTCCAGCCACATTCCCCTTATAATAACCACACCAGAACCCACATCTATAGCAGACGCCTACGGGCTTATAAAGGTGCTAAACCAAGAGGAAAAGCTAAAAGAATTTTATCTGCTTGTAAATAAGGTGCAAAGCGATGAGGAAGGCATAAAGGTCTTTGAAAGCATAAAGGTGGTATGCGAAAAATTCACTTCTGCAGAAGTAAGGTATTTGGGAAGTATAAGGTTTAACCCAAAGATGATAAGGAACATAATAAACCAAAACCCCTTTGATGAAAGCCTTACAAGGGATCTTACCAACGCCTTATCAAAGCTATCCTTGGATATAAGACCTCAACCCATGAGCTTTTGGCAAAGATTACTATCAAAGCTAAGGAGATAAACATGACTATAGGAGTGATAGGTTACGGCAATATGGGAGAAAGCTTTTCAAAAGCTATAAAGGAACATGTGGAGATAGTGGTTTACGATGTAAGCGAGGATAAAAGGCAGAAGGCCCTTTCGGAAGGCTTTGGAGTGGCAAGTAGTTTGGAGTTTTTACTGGAAGTATCAGACTGGCTTTTGCTTGCGGTAAAGCCAAAGGATGTGGAAGGTGTGCTAAGGGAGATAAGGGACAAGATGGGGGATAAGCTTTTGATAAGCGTGGTGGCAGGCCTTAGCCTTTCAAAGATGGAGGAGATGAGTAAAACTTCAAAGATAATAAGACTTATGCCCAATATAAACGCCCTTGTGGGTAAGGCTACCATAGCCTGCGCCTTTGGTGGGGGAGTAAAGGAAGAGGAAAAGGAAAGCTTTAGAAGGGTTTTTTCCAAGGCTGGAAGCCTGTATGAGATAGAAGAAAATCTTTTTGATGCCTTTACTGCCCTTGCGGGTTCTGGTCCTGCCTTTGCCTTTAAGTTCGTGCATGCCCTGGCTCTGGCGGGGGTAATAGAGGGCTTTTCTTATCAGCTTGCCAAGTCCATAGCCATAGATATGCTTTTGGGCTCTTGTGAGCTTTTGAAGGTGATGGGGGGACATCCGGAGGATTGGATAAGCAAGGTGGCCTCTCCCGGAGGGACCACCATAGAAGGCATAAAGGTGCTTGAAGAACGTGGCTTTGCTGGCATAGTAATGGAGTGTATCCAAAAGACTTCGGAAAAGGCCAAAAGGCTCTTATGATATTTTCCTTAGAAAAAGGCAGTGCAAGGCTTGTTCTCAAAAGGTGGGAAGAGGACAAAGATGTTTTGACCCTCAAACAGGTGCATTCTTCCAAGGTTTATGTTTTAAATAGCTTTACAGATGGCCTTGAGGGCGATGCCATAATTACGCAAAAGAGAGGTTTGAAGATAGGTGTGAGGTCTGCAGACTGCGTACCTTTGGCCTTCCTTGGAGAGAAAACGGTGGCGGTTGTACACGCAGGTTGGAGAGGTCTAAAGGATGGCATAGTGGAAAAGACTGTGGAAGCACTTTCCAAGTTTGAGCCATTGGATAGCTTTTTAGCCTTTGTGGGCCCCTCTGCAAAGGCTTGCTGTTATGAGGTGGGAGAAGATTTTAAAAATTACTTTTCATGTCTTCACTTTAAGAACAAAAGCTTTTATATGGATACGCAGGAAGAGGCTATATTGAGGTTAAAAAAGAGCGGAATAAAACACCTTTTTGTATACAAAGTTTGCACCATTTGCCACCATAGCCTACCATCCTACAGAAGAAACAGAACACAAGAAAGGCTTTTGACTTATGTGGAGCTAAAGCCCTTTCTATCCACTTTTATCTGATACATCCTTTTGTCTGCAACCTCCAACAGCTTCCTAAAATCCTTCTCATCATCTGGATAACAAGCAAAACCAATGGATACTGATAAGGGGATTTCAAGAGATTGGTTCATCTCCTCTATGTTTCTTTCTATCCTTTCTAGAAGTATTAAACTATCTCCACAAGCCCTTATGGGGGCCACAATTAAAAACTCATCTCCTCCATACCTTATTGCCACATCTTCATGACCCCTGATGGACTGGTTTATAGCTTTTGCAAGATTTTTTATGAGTTCATCTCCCTTTAAATGGCCATAAGTATCGTTAACCTGTTTTAAGTTGTCCAAATCTAAGAAGGCAACCAAGTAGTTCAACCCAAGGCTCAAAATAGCTTTTATTCTTTGTGGTAAGACTTCTTCAAAGTATAGCCTATTAAAAACTCCCGTTATAGTGTCTAAGTACTTCTTTTCCATCTCTTTCCTTTGTGTTTTTACAAGCTTGTAGCTAAGGAAAAAGGTATAGGAAAAGATAAGGTAAGAAAACACGTTCATAAAGCTAAAGTAAATTCTCAAATTAACCACGTAGCTTGCATAGTAGCCAGCGGACAAAAGCAGAAAGGCTACAGCATACAAAAGAGCAAGCCTTCTAAAAAAGAGATCCTTTACAGCATAACCTACACTTAGCATAAATATGGCAATGCCAAGGGCTATATAAACCTCCCACATAACTCACTCCGCCTGTTTATAATAATAACATACTAACACTCCGGGTGAGAAATTCGTTCTTTGTCCAATTGTTATAGAATATTAGCATGATAACAAAAAAGCAAGTGCAAGAAATTTTTTCTGCTGTAAGCAAAAAATATGACTTTTTTCTAAACCTTATAACCTTAGGAAGTATAAGCCAATGGCAAAGGGACCTTCTTGATATGCTACCTTATGAGGGCAACAGGCTTGATGTGGGAACTGGTACTGGCGAGGTGCTTTTGAAGTCTCAAAACAAGGGCCTAAGGGTGGGCATAGACCTATCTTTGGAGATGCTAAAGATAGCAAGGTCAAAGTGCAAGGCTTGTAAGTTTTTGGTGGCAGATGCGGAAAATATGCCTTTTAAAGACCGTTCTTTTTCTTCCCTAAGTCTTTCCTTAGTTTATAGACATCTCCTAAACAGAAAGGCCTTTCTCAAAGAGGCAAAAAGAGTTTTAAAAGATAATGGCCATATGGCCCTTTTGGATATAAACAAGTTCTTTATAACCCCACTTTTGATATTTTTGATGAAATACCCTCTAAAGCCTCTTGGCCTTCTTCTATTTGGTAGCGATAAATGGGCCTTTTTTATACACTCCCTTGAAAACTCCCTTAGCATAGAGGAGGTAAAAAGGGAGCTTGAGGAGGAGGGCTTTTATGTGGTGGAGGTCCAAAGGAGGCTTTTGGGATTGGTCTATATTATCCTTGCCAAAAAAGGCTGAGGTATTACAGCTTTTTTTATTTTTTGTACTTTTAATCTTTTCCCTTTGGAGGGTAGAAAGGGAAGAGGCCTTTTTGTACTTTGAAGATGAGGGTCTTTTGGAGGTGCTTGTAGAAGGCCCTGTGGTGGAAGAGGGTGGAAGATTAAGGCTAAGAGCAAAGGTCCTAAGCGGAGACTTCCCAGAGCTGTATGGTAAAAAGATAAGCCTTAGCCTTTATGGTGCAGAGGACATCCCTTCAGGGGCCTTTTGGCTATACGGTAAGGTGAGGGCAGAAGGAGACAAGGTCTTTGTAAGCGCCAGCTGGAAAGATATAGAAGGGCCATCCTTGAGGCAAAAGAGCCTAAGGGAAAGATATATGGGAAAGGTGGAAGAGAAAATAAAAGACCCACAGGTAAGGGCCTTGACCCTTAGCTATCTCTTTGGAGAGTCTCAAGAGCTTCTACCACAGGATATTTTTTATCACTTTAGGAAAACGGGCTTGATTCATATACTTGTCATATCTGGCTTTCATGTAGCCATGTTCTTTTTCATACTAAAATATGCCCTACCCTATCCTTATGGGGTATTGCTTGCCACCATTGGCACAAGCCTTTATGTGATCTTTTTGACACCACAGGACCCACCAGCTTTGAGGGCTTGGCTTATGTTTTTGCTTTGGGTTTTGGTAAAGCTCTCTCAAGGTGTGCCAAACTCTTTAAACATCCTACTTTTTTCTTGCAGTCTTCTACTACTCTTTGAACCAAGCTTTGTAAAATCTTACTCCTTTTGGCTTTCCTTCTTTGCCACCCTTTACATACTTTTGGGCTTGAGAATAGTTAGAAGGGAAGAAAACAGCCTAAAGTGGAAGGTTTTAAACTCCTTTCTAATTTCCTTCTTTGCCTTTTTGGGTGTGTCTCCCTTGCTTTGGAGTTTCACCACCAGCAGTGCGGGTAGTATAGTCTTTAGCCCTTTAGTTGGATTTATGTTTTTGCCCTTTACAGTTTATGGTATTTGGGAAATCATCACATTCTTTAGCCTTCCCACTTTTCCAATGGAAGTGATGGGTAAATTCATCCTATTTTCTGTTAAAGCACTTTCCCATTTTGACTTGGATGTGGGGATTCCTTTAGGCTTAAAGCAGGCTATTTTTCTATCAAGCTTTGGAGCTATGATTTTGTATGTGTGGGGAATATACAGGAAAAAAGATAGGTGTGCTTCAAATATTTTTAAAAATTGACAGTAAGCCTTTCAAAGCTTAACATTTTAGTTATGAGAAAGTTTTTATTAGCGCTTCTTTTCCTAAGCTTTTTTAACCTTGCCTTAGCTAAAGAGGTGCCTTTTACACAGGAGGATAGGGATAGGATAACAAGGCTTGAGGTGAAGGTTGAAGAGGGTTTTAAAGCGGTCAATCAAAGAATTGATGATGTTAATAAAAGGATTGACGACTTAAAGGAGTCTACTCAAAAACAGAGTGATGATCTGAGAACCTTAATCCTCTGGGGCTTTGGTGTATTGTTTAGTGGTATGGGAATTTTAATAGGCTTGGTAATGTGGGACAGAAGGACCGCCATATCGCCTGTGGTAAAAAAGACAAGGGAGTTGGAAGATAAAAGCGATAGGGTGGAGAAAGTTTTAAAGGAATTGGCCAAAGAAGACCCAAAGATAGAGCAAGCCTTAAAACGGGCGGGATTGCTTTAAACCTTGAATTGACAAAGGACCTTTAAAAGTTTAACATTTAAAGCATGAGAAAGTTTTTATTGGTCTTTGTGTTTTTAAGTTTCCTTGGCCTTGCCTTCTCCAAAGAAGTGCCTTTTACACAAGAGGATAGGGATAGGTTAAGAAGTATAGAAATAAAGGTTGAAAGACTTGAGGTAAAAGTAGAAGCCTTGGAAAAGCGCATGGATATTCTTCAAAAACAGGTTGATGAGTTGAGGAGCGATTTTAGGAATTATATGAGCATTGTTTTGGGAGCTTTATTGACGGTTATAGTGGGAATAATCGCTCTAATTGGATTTATACTATGGGACAGAAGAACTGCCCTATCTCCCGTAGCCAAGAAGACAAAAGAATTGGAAGACAAAAGCGATAAGATAGAAAAAGTCTTAAAAGATTTAGCAAAAAGAAATCCAGAGATAGAAGAGGTATTAAAAAGGGCAGGACTTTTATAAATTAATTTTTTAATTCTATCTCCACGCCAAACTTATCAATCTCCTCTTTTAAATTTTTGTCCTTTATATCTTTAGTAGCTTATTAAATCCACCTTATAAGGTAGGTCAAGGTCCTCTATCTTTGAGCCTATCATTAGTATCTGCCTTAGGTTTATGTTTTCGCCCACAAGGGCTATATCTATATCGGAACTCGCCTTAGAAGTGCCCTTTACCCTTGAGCCAAAGATAATAACCTTTTCTATGTTTCCCTCCTCTTTTAAAACATCCAGTATCTTTTTCAAAATATGCTCTGGTATGTCCATTTATGGGTCCTCTTCCCTTTCAATCTTTTCAAAGGTTTCCTTAAGCTTGTTAAAAAGGTCTGCATATTTTTCCACAATTACCTCAAATATCTCTTCCACCATGCTTTCATCATAAACATGTAATGTAATGTTTCGTGCCTTTATTGTATCCATCCAAGCCTCACCATCCTCAATAAGCCCAACCCTAAAAGCTTCCCTTATAGCATCCCTTGAGCCTTTAATATTTTGATAACCTTGGTATTCTAAATAATCTTTGAGTAGGTTCCATGCAAGCTCATGGGTAAATTCAAAAGCCTGAATTAAACCTTGCTTTTCCAAAAGGGATAATTCCCTTTCCTTAGAAAGCAATATTGCACTGTTTAGCTGATTTAGAGCTTTTTTGTAGGAATTAAACCTTTGCTTCTATCTTGGTAAGGCTTGCATCTATAAAGATTGTAATAAAAACCCCCGCAGGAGGCGGGGGTGGATGGGATTGTTAGAATTGAGTTTGAAGGGCCAAGGTCCAGTCGGTATAGTTCTTCCTGTTGTCGACATTCTTGTTCTTCAGGCTTACTACGTCAGCACCAAATTGTATCTTGGCATCTTGGCCCTTTATGTAGTAGTTGAGGAACACACCTACCCTATTAGTATCTAAGTTGCTAGCTGTCCTATCATCCTGCTTTTCATACCTTATGCCAAGAGCTGGCTTTCCAAGGCCTACCACTTGGTCATAGAGAAGCTGGCCTTGGACATACCATACCCTATTTTTCCCTATAGAAAGTTCACCTGGTGGTTCATAAGTATTATTCCTGTTGTTATCTTTCCATGTTCCTATGTCCTTATTATCCTGATAGCCAAGCTGGAGGTTTGGCACTATGTCTCCAAACTTTTGCTCCCACATGGCGTCCACGGTCCAAGACTTAGCAGTTTTTGAATTGCCAGCTCCATCATCCCATTTTTGGGTGTTATAACCAATACCTATTGTTAGCACATTTTGCCTTCCAAGGTAAGTATCCGCAAGCGTAAAGCCCTTTTCTGCCTTGTATCCAAGCATGGTAGGTGTGAATTGTATCCTTCCGGCAAAGGCAAGGTTGTCTTTTTTACCAATACCATTACCGTTTTTATCAACATTTACATGGTCATATCTTCCATCAAAGACACCAATCTGATACTTAACAAGACCATCTGCTATGTTGCCCCAGAAGGTAAGACCTGCATCCCTGTAACCATTTTGCACATTAGAACCTATGGTAAATGGAGTAAAGTAATTACCTCTTACGCTATATCCATATCCAGTTGGTATATAGTAGCTGTAGCTGTCTGTTAGAGATGCCCTTGAGAAGGGAAGCCTGTAGAGACCTGCCATTACTTGGAACTCATCCATAAGCTTTAGGTTGATGAAGGCGTCGTTAACTCTGGAGTTTGAAGTACCTTGGTGAGTACCTCTTCCTTGTCCACCACTATACACCGCAGAATCCAAGTTGGCACCAAATTGGACTATCTTGTTGACTTGCCCGCTGAAGTAGATACGAGCATTGGCGATGGAAAAGTCGTTGTAATCTTTACCACCCGGTGTGGTCTTACCCAGATGCTGTGCCCAGATCTGGAGTTTTAGTCCCATGTTGGCAAAGGTGTCTTCGTCAACTCTGATGACTGCTGCCTGAGAAGGCAATACCGCTGCTCCCATTAGGGCTGCTACTGCCAAAAGGCTCTTCCTCATGTTGGTACCCTCCTTAAAAGGTTTTGATGGCAATATAATAGCAAAAAAAGGGATGCTTGTCAAGACTTTTTTAAAGTTTGCAAGATTTCCAAAGGCTTTTAAACAGCAAGTTTTATTTTTGCAAAAATTCAAAATCTTCACCAAGGGCATATAATATTTACCATTGGGGTCAAAATACAATGAGAACGGTGGATGTTAGTTCAAAGCCAGAGACTCTTAGGACTGCCAAAGCCTACGGTAGGATAAGGCTACGGCCAGAGACCATAAGGGCCATAAGGGAGGGCAGAGTGCCAAAGGGGGATGTGATCCCTTCTTGTAGGCTTGCGGGCATTATGGCTTCAAAGAAAACTCCCGAGCTTTTACCCTTTTGCCATCCTGTAAGCCTTGAACATGTGGAGATGGATGTAAGGGTGGGAGAGGATTATGTGGAAGTTTTCTCTTTTGTAAAGGGCATCCATAGGACTGGCTATGAAATGGAAGCTCTTACTGCCGTTAGTGTTGCCCTTCTTACCATCTACGATATGTGTAAGGGTATGGATGATAGCATGCTTATAGAGGAGATAAGACTGTTGGAAAAGGCTGGGGGCAAGTCTCAGTGGTCAAAGGGCCTTGAGGGTGTGGTGGTGAGGGTTATATCCGAGTGCGGCATGAAGGAGTATATAGAGGGTAAGCTTTCAAGCCTTGGGGCTATCATCTCCGAAGGTGATGCCCAGCTGGTGGTAAGCACTCAAAGGCTTGACCTTTCTGAGGTTTGGGGGGTGTCTTATGCCATAAACCAAAAGCTCTTTTCCTTGGTCCCAGAGAGGCTAAGGGAGGGTGTAAGGGTGGGTAGGTTTGAGGGCAAGCCGTGCGTAGAAATTCAACCAGACAGGGAAGTTATAGAGGCCTTTTTTGGTAGCTTTGGAAGTCTCTTGGGAATTTGGGTAGATGGAGAGGCTGTATAACTGGCTTCTTTTGAAGGCTATAAGGGGGCTTGGGGAGGTATCCATAAAAAGGCTCTGGTTGGCCTTTGGGTCTGCGGAGGATATACTTTCTGCAAGCTATGAGGACCTAAGGGAGATGTTGGGAGAGGAGAGGGCAAGGGCGATAAAAAGAAGGGAGCTTTCCTTTGAGCCAGAGGAGGTTATAAGGCTTGTGGAAAGGGAGGGCATAGGTTGGGTATGTTTGGAGGATGAGGCCTATCCTACCTCTCTCAAAGAGATAGAAGACCCTCCTCCCGTGCTTTTCTACAGGGGAGAGATAAGGCAGGTGCCCATGATAGGCATAGTGGGGACAAGAAAGCCAGATAGCCAAAGCTTGGGCTTTATAAAAAGCTTGGTTAGAGAGGTGGTAAGCAAGGGCTATGGTGTTTGCTCTGGCGGAGCCATAGGTTGTGATTTTTATAGCCACAAGGAGTGTTTAGCCCTTGGGGGCTATACCGTATGCCTTTTGGGCATGGGAATACTAAAAATTCCAGCCTATCTAAGTAAGTTGCAAAATGGGAATATGCTTTTTCTGTCCGAGTTTTTGCCAGAGGCAAGCCCAGAAGAATACACCTTTCCAAGGAGAAACAGGCTTATAAGCGGTCTTTCTAAGGCTTTGGTGGTGGCAGAAGCGGGCCAAAAGAGCGGTTCTTTAATAACGGCCCAATACGCCATAAAACAGAAAAAACCCTTATGGGTATATGTAGGCAACGCCCTAAGTCAAAGGTGGTTGGGCTGTATAAACTTGGTAAACGAGGGCAAAGCCAAGGTGCTGTATAGCCCTACCCTCCTTTTCCAAGAGCTTCCTTCTTCCCACTCCTTAAAGGACCCACTCCTTGACCTTTTGACCACACCAAAAACCTTTGATGAGCTATTGGAGATCACAAGGCTTTCTCACCAAGAGCTTACCATGAAATTAACCCAGCTTGAGCTGGAGGGTAAGGTTTTGAGGAATGGGTCATACTACATGAGCCTTTGAGTGGAGACGAGGGGAGTTGAACCCCCGACCTCCTGCTTGCGATGCAGGCGCTCTCCCACTGAGCTACGTCCCCTTGGAATTTTAAATTATACACTCAAAACACTTCAAGGTCCACGGGCTGGTATTCCCTTAATCTTTTTAAAAGCTCTTTGAGATGTTTTTTATCCACCTTTATAAGAAGCTCCCAAAGTTTTTCAAGCCTTTTGCCTTTTGCCTCCACAGGAAGGTTTTTTAAGTTTGGCTCCGACCTTAACCTTGCCCTTACAAGCCTTTTGAAGGGTGGAAGGTCCTCTTCCTCTCTCCTTTTTAATTCCTCTTGGCAAAAGCCATGCCAGTCCTTGTTTTTGATAAACTCCAATACAGGGTTGTCTTCCAGCGCCGTTTGGATTATTAGCCTTTTTTTGCTAATACAGAGTGCCTGCCACAGGTAAGAAAAATACCTTTCTAAGGAATCAAACCAAGGCACCGAAAGGATATTGTCTGAGTGAAGCACTAAAACATTGTCATAACTCTTCCCGAGCCTTGGCACCGTGTCAAAGTGAAAGTTTTCTCTATTTCCAAAGAGCCTGTGTACCTCTTCTATGGCCTTTTCTATGCCAAAGCCAAGCTCTTTGAGCTGTCTGCCACACTCTGGGCATAGGGCATGGGACTTATACCCGCAAGAGGTGCAAAAGACCCTTTCCTTATCCTTGCTCAAGGTCAAAAAGCCCTTGCACCTTGGACATTCCACCATCCAACCACAAAAACTGCAAAAGGCATAGGCATAACCACTTTTATTTACAAGGAAAAGCCACTCCTCTTGGCTGTTTTTTATAAGCTCTCTTACCGAAGGTGAAAGGATCTCTTGGGCTTTTCTTTTGAAGACAAAAACCTCCGCCTGCGGCGCATGGTAGTGTCTTTCCCAATCTTCTCTTGTGCATAGGCTAAGGGGCATAAAGGTGCTAACAAGCAAAAAGTTTGCACCGTAATACCTGGAAAGGGTATAGAGAAAGTGTCTTATATCAAAGCCTTCCAATGCCTTGGATGTGTTTTCATCAAAGTAGATGAGCAGGTCCATGCTTTTTAGAGGTGCTAAAAGGGCTATTTTGCTTCCCAAAAGCACAATGCCATCGGCGGAGGAAATATAAAACCACTTTTTGATAAAGTCCTTTGGCTTATCTTGGGACCTAAGGAGGATTAGCCTATCTCCCAAAAGGGGATAAAGATGCTCAAACAGAACAGAAAGAAGGGATATACTGGGGCAAAAGATAAAGGTGTTTTTCCCTTCTTTTACAAGTCTTTCAAGATGTGTCGCCACATGGCTTATTAGACCCTCCCAATGGCCAAAGATTACAGACTTTTTTCCCAAGGGTCTTACATATTCCACCCTTGCCTGCCTTATGGTGGGCGCACCCCTTATCTCACGAATTATTTCCTCCCTTTCTCCTATTATGCCCTTCTGGACCAAGGCTTTTATATCATCACCCTTAAAGCCTGCCGATCGTAGCTCTTCCCTGCTTGCTATCCTATTTTCCAAAAGGTAGTATATTAGCCTTATTTTTTCTTCCTTGTTTTTAAACCTCCTTAGCCTTTGTATTGCCTCTTCCAACGGCACAAGCAGGCTGTAGTAGGTGATGGTAAGGTCTGGCATCTTCCACTCTTTTACCCTCTTTAAAAAGCCAAGGTCTAAGAGCTTTTCAATTATATCCCTCCCAAACTTTTCTTTTAGACTCTCCTCCTTTACAGCCCTTCTTGTTTTTACATACTCAAGCACCTTAAGGCTTAGCTTATCAATAAACTTCCAGTCCTTTTCTCCAAGGCGGATGTATTCCTCCTCCCTCCAGTCAAAAACAGAGGGCATAAGGTCAAAGAGAAGCTTCCAAGGTAGCTGGGCAAAGTAATTGGCCGTTTCAAGGATGGACAGGATATGTTTTTCTGTTGTAATGGGCTTTTCATCGGGAAAGGTAAGGTCTATGGCTTCTCCCTCTTTTGCCAATCCCACCACAAGGCCAGTTTTACCCCTTATGAGAACTCGGTAGCCTACTGGACTGCCTGCGTAGGGAAATTCTGCCTTTACTTTAAGGCTTCTCCCACCTGGTAGTGCTATCTTTAAATTCATTCACCGTAATACTCCGCCTTTGAGGTGGCCGTTTCCCAAAGGACCACCTTGACCACCTTTACCTCTCCCAAAAGCCCCACCTGAGATAGCTTTTCCACCAAAAAGTCATAAAAGAACTTGGCCAAGGCTTCCGCAGTGGGACAAAAATCCACTGGAAATATCTTTAAGGCTCCGTACTTTTCCGCCACAGTTTTTAGCTCCTCATACATTGGGTCCTTCACATCTATGATAAAGCTGTGGTCTATGGTGTCTATTAGGTCCTTCAAAGCGTTTTTTACATGGTAAAAGTCCAAAACCATCTCCTGTTCTGATAGCACGTTGGACCCTATGACCACTTCCAACAGGTAGCTATGTCCATGAAGGTTTACGCACTTGTTTACAGGCACTTCCTTTCCAAGGGTAAGCTCCGCACCCCTTCCACAGGTGAGGTTTTGCTTCCAAACCCTATGGCCAGCCTCAAACCTAAAGGTCTTTGTAATCTGCCACTTCATCACCACACCACCACCCTTTCGGCCTTTACTATTAGATCGGCTATCTCTTGGTAGCTCTTTGTAAGGTTTTCTGGTATTTTTATGCCCCTTGCCTGGGCATCTTCTTTACAAGCATACCAACCCTTCCTTGTGGGAAAGCGCAAAACACCATCTTGGATAAGTATAACTATATCATCCTCTTCCACCAAGTCTGAGCTAAAGTCTCCCAACTTTCTAACAAGCCACAAGGTCCTTACCATACCATTACAGCCTCCGCAGATTTTATCATTTCCTTTATTTCCTCAATGCTTTTTACTTCCACTTCACAGACCAAATCCTCTGGCTTTAGGCCTCTCTCTTCTAAGGATGTGTCTTCCACAAAGACCTTTACATTAACATAGGCCATGTTCTCCAAAAGCCTTTCAAAGCCCTCTATACCAAGCTCCTCTGGATGCCACTTTGTAAGGGCATATACGCCATCCTTTATGAAGATAAGGCTTACTTCAGAGTTTATGCCGAGGGCCATGGCCACCCTTAGGGCCTCATGGCACTTCCATGAGAAAGGGTCTCCCTTTACTATAAAGGCTATTCTCATGTTAATTAAAGTTTATCACCCTATCGTAATCCTGTATGAGTCTTGAGAGGTTGTAGGTAGAACTACTCTCAAAGAATTCAAGGGCCTTTTCTATGCCCCTCTGGTGGGCAGAGTGGGCGCAGTACAAAAGCCTTGCTCCCAGCTCTTTTAGTCTTTTTGTCTCTGGCCTTATGATGTAATAGGCACCGTTTCCGGTAAAGAATAGAGCCACTTCGCCTTTTTTTGTAAGCTCTTCTACAAGTCTTACTATGGTGTTGTAGTCCTTAGCAAAGGGGTTGCTGGTTATTATAAAGAGAAATCTCATCTTACCTTTCTTATGAGGATTTCCCAGGTGTTTTCCGAAAGCTGGTTTACGGCCAGAACCTCTTGACCTTCTTCTCTCATGCTTTTTGGAACGCTCTCCGCCGAAGGCTTATAATCCACTATTACCCTTAACACCTGTCCCACTTCCATCTGCTCAAGGGCAAGCTTGCTTTTTACAAAGGTGAAGGGACAGACATCACCCCTTATATCCAACTCCTTATCGCAGTTTATCTTCTCCATAGAACTTTTAATTATAAGAACCTCTTTTTTACTTTGCAAGGACCCTTTCCACCTCCGCCAAGGAGGTTATGCCCTTTCTAACCTTCAACACACCTGTTTCGTAAAGGGTCCTCATACCTTTTTTGCGAGCAAGGTCCCTTATATCTTCTGAAGTAGCACCCTTTATTATCAGTTTTCTCATCTCCTCATCCACCTCCAATATCTCATGCACTGCCGTCCTACCTTTATAGCCAGAGCCGTTGCAATGCTCGCAACCCTTGGGATTTGCCTTATAAATTGTTATGTTTTCATCCGGGCTTTGTAGAACACCCAGCCTGTATAGGGCTTCCCTTGGGGTATCATCCACAAGCTTGCACCTTGGACAAAGCTTCCTTACAAGCCTTTGGGCCACTATAAGGATAACAGAAGAGCCTACAAGGAAAGGTTCTATACCCATATCCACCAGCCTTGTAATGCTGGAAGGTGCGTCGTTGGTGTGCAGGGTGGAAAAGACCAAGTGGCCCGTTAGAGCCGCTCTTATGCCAATCTCGGCCGTCTCTGTGTCCCTTATCTCACCTATGAGTATTATGTCTGGGTCCTGCCTTAGAAAAGCCCTTAGTACATTGGCAAAGGTAACTCCTATCTTCTCGTTTATTTGAACCTGGTTAAGCCCTGGTATGGAGACCTCCACCGGGTCTTCTGCGGTCATTATGTTTACATCTGGACTATTCCTTTCCATAAGGGCAGCATAAAGGGTGGTGGTTTTACCAGAACCCGTTGGTCCTGTGACCAGTATCATACCCCAGGGCGTCCAAATTGCTTTTCGGAACTTTTCAAGGTCATCTGGCTCAAAGCCCAGGTCCTCAAGCTTTACGTTTAGGTACTTTTCAGCTTCCTGTATTCTCATAACTATCTTCTCGCCATATACGGTGGGAACCGTAGATACTCTAAGGTCTATTTTCTTACCCTTATACCTTGTCCTTATCCTTCCATCTTGAGGGCGCCTTTTTTCTGAAATATCAAGGTTTGCTATGATTTTATAACGTGCTGTGAGAGAGTCCTTTATCCTTACAGGAAACTCGTGGTATATCTTTAATACACCATCAACCCTATACCTTATAACCAATTTCTTTTCTTGTGGTTCTATATGAATATCTGAGGCTCCAAGGTTTACCGCCTCCGCTATAAGAAAATTTGCCAGTTTTACTATTGGGCCTTCTCCCGATTCTGCAACCAACATCTCAAGGGGTATTTCTGGTTGAGAAGACTCTATTTCCAGCTCTTCGCCAAGCTCCATACCTTCTATAATTCTATCTATGGGAGGATAAAGTTTATCAAGGATAGCGTCTATAGTCTTTTTCGTGCCTACATATGGTATTACTATGTCTATCTTTGTTTTGAACTTAAGCTCGTTTATGGCCGCTTGATTGAAAGGGTTTATCATGACCACGTGTAGTTTTTGCGCCTTTCCATCTTCTCCTCTTTCGTATTTTATAGGTGCTATGCTATGTTTCCTCAATAAGTCTTCTGGTAATTTATCCTTTATATCTTCCGGAATGTTTATATCTTCTGGACTACCGGTCCAAAGCCTTTGTCTTAAATATTTTTGATAAAAATCCAAAAGCTTTGTATCGTTTAAAAAACCCATCCTATATAAAGCACTAATTATGTCTTCATCCTTTTCCTTTTCCTTTTGGGCCTTAAGAGCTTCATCTCTTTTTACATACCCAAGCTTTACCAAGGTGTCCAAAAGCTTGGCCTCATCCATAGCTTTCCTCTTGAGAAGGGAATATACCCTTTTCTACCTCTTCTTTGAAGGACATAAGGGCTTTCCTAAAAAGCTCTGCCCCATCCACATACCTTTTTACAAACTTGGGCTTTATCTCCTCCACAAGGCCCACCAGGTCATAAAAGACAAGCACCTGCCCATCGCAATAGGGACCAGCACCTATACCTATGGTTATAGCCTTTGAGCTTTCTGTTATCTCCTTTGCCAGATCCTTTGGCATGCTCTCCAAAACTACCATAAAGGCTCCTGCCTCTTCTAAGGCCTTAAAATCCCTTTTTACCCTTTGGGCCTCCTCTTCTACTTTTCCCACCACCCTGTAGCCTCCCAAGGCATGCACGCTTTGGGGTGTAAAGCCTATATGACCTACCACAGGAATGCCTATATTTACGAGCCTGTAAACAAGCTCTGCCACCTCCTCACCGCCTTCTATCTTCACTGCGTTGGCGCCTGTTTCTTTCATAACCCTTCCACAGTTCCTTATGGCCTCTTCAAGGCTAACCTGATAGCTCATAAAGGGCATATCCACTATAACAAAGCTTTCCTTTGCTCCCCTTCTTACGGCCTTTGTATGGTATATCATCTCCTCAAGGGTAACGGGTAGAGTAGAATCCAAGCCCTGAAAGACCATACCCAAAGAATCACCCACCAATATGCAATCTATACCCACCTGGTCGCAAAGCCTTGCAGAAAGGTAATCATAGGTGGATACCATGGTGATCTTCTTACCCTCCCTCTTCTTCTTAAAAAGGGTTCTTATAGTTATACCTTCCATAGCTACCCTTCTTTTTTCTCCGCTTGCGCCTCTTCAAACTCTTTCAAAAGCTCCAGAACTTTCCCTATGGTTTCTTGCATAGCCTTTATGTCCGATAGGTCCCTCATCTCTTTAACAAGTTTGAGCAAGCTTTCCAGCAATTCTTCCTTGTGGGGGCCATCACCCACCCTTATTTGGTAAGCGGATGCTGTGATGGGGTTTATTATGGCATTTACTATAATGCGTGCGTTTAAACGGTCTTGAACTTGCATAAGGCTTTCAAGCTCCTTTTGGACCTTTTTGAGTAAGCTTATGCCAATTTCAAACTCCTTGGTCATACAACTCCTCCAGAAAGAGTTTATGAATTAAAAATTTTACCATCTTTTTAAATAGTCCTCCAATATCCTACCATGGTCAAAGCATAGATTATCTAAGGGAAGCTCTTCCAGTTTAAAAACCCTTACCTTTTTTGCATCATCTCCAGCCTTTGGAACACCTTCCGCATCACATACAAAGACAACAGAAACCACATGAAATCGTGGGTCCCTTTTGGGGTCCGAATATACTCCAAAGAGCCTGTTTATTGTAGCATTTAGTCCGGTCTCTTCCTTTACCTCTCTTAGCACCGCAGACTCTACGCTTTCTCCAATTTCCACAAAGCCACCAGGCAAGGCAAGGCCGTAAGGAGGGTATAGCCTTTCTATCAGGACCAAACCTTTAAAGCTTTTTCCCTCCCAAAGCCTCAAGATGGCATCCACAGCTAGGTAGGGCGTCTTTATTTCCATAAAAATATTTTAGAGGTTGTGGGTCTCATCCTTTAGCCTTCTGAGGACTTCAAGCATTTCGTTAAATTTTTCATCGGACATCCTTCTTATCTTCTTTGCCTGTCCAAGGGTGACCGTGTGGGGCAGTATTTTCCTTAAGATGGGGTTCTTAAGGGGCGTAAAGCCATAGCTTATTAGCACATCAAGGGCCTTTGGCAACCTTCTTAAAAGCTCTCCAACGTTGGTATTTTCATCTATTTCAAACTCCCCTCTATGGCTTTCTTCTTTCAGCATGGCCGGACCGCTACGCCATATCCTAAGAAGGTATCCTTCTTCTGTTTCCTTTAATTCATAATCGTAGCCCAGCTCCTTTAGCCTTGGAAGTAAATGAGTAAAGGGCCTTGAACCTAAGACTTCCAAAACCTCCCCTTCCTTTAATCTTTCAAGGGCCTGGGCTACCTTAACCATAGGCTGAGGTGGCTCTAAGTTTCTAACATCCAACCTCATGCTTTAACTATCCGCCTGAGATGGCGTTTATCACTCTTACTTCTTCTCCATCCTCTATAAGGTCCCTCTCCTCCAGTATTTCCTCACCTTTTACTACAAAGGCATATTCCCTTGAGAGGCCCAAGGCCTTCAATAGCTCCAAGGCTGTTATCTTATCCTTTTCAAACTCCAATTCCTTTATCTGCCCTCTGTAGCTTACCTTTACTCTCATGCCTTTAAAGCTCCCCTAATGCCTTCATAGACCATAAGCGTTGCCTTTGACTTATTTAGCGTATAAAAGTGAAGACCTGGAACATTGTTTTCCAAAAGGTCCAAGCACTGCTCTATGGCAAACTCTACGCCTATTTTTAATGTCTCTTCTGGACTGTCCGCATAGGGTTCTAATCTCTCTATTAGCCTTTGGGGTATGGTGGCACCGCACATGCTGGCAAATTTTTGCACCTGCCTGAAGTTGGTTATGGGCATTATGCCCGGTATAATGGGTATGTCTATGCCAGCCTTTTGGCAAAGGTCTACAAACTCGTAGTAGTATCTATTATCAAAGAACATCTGAGTTATGGAAAAGTCTGCACCAGCCTCCACCTTCTTTTTAAAATACTTTATCTCCCATTCCATATTGGGAGATTCGGGATGGCCTTCTGGATAAGAAGCCACGCCTATGGAAAACCAATCGCCGTAGTTTTCCCTTATTAGGCTTACAAGCTGGTCCGCATGTTTGCATGCACCTTCCGGTGGTTTAAAGTCTGGCGTATTGACGGGTTTGTCCCCCCTTAGGGCCAAAAGGTTCTCTATGCCTATTTCCCTGTATTCTTCTATTATCTGCAAAAGCTCTTCTTTGCTATGCGCTATGCAAGTAAGGTGGGCCATAACTGTAAGGTCTGTTTCTTTGTGTATCCTTTCCACCACTCTCCTTGTTCTGTCCCTTGTGCTTCCACCAGCTCCGTAGGTAACGGATACAAAGGATGGGTTTATACTCCTTAGGTTTTTTATGGTTTGAAAAAGCTCCTCTTCCCCTTCTGGAGTCTTTGGTGGGAAGAATTCAAAGGATAGGCTAAAGTTGCCCTCTTTTAGGTACTGCCCTATCTTCAAGCAAGGCCTCCGCAAAGTTTATAAGCTTTATTTTACAAGGAGTTGGTGATTTTATGAACATGCTTAAAAGGCTTATAAGCTTTTCCACCTCCTCTGGGTGCTTTTTTACAAAGCTTTCCAAAAATTCCAAGCTGTTTTCTATTTCAAAGCTTAGATCCTTTGTGGCTTTGACTTCCTGTATGCTTTTACCTTCTTTGAAGGCCCTTAGGGCCTTTATAGCCCTGCTTATGAGGTCATCCCTGCTCTTTGCCCATTTTAGGTCCGTATACCTTAGGGTAATCTCAAAGAAGGCCCTAAGGACCTGTTCCATAAGCTTAGCCCAGCTCCTTTAAGTCTTTTATTAGTTGGTCTACTTCTATGGCTGGCATGGTGAGGGTCCTTATGGTCCCTCTTGAACCAAGCTCCAAGGCCATCTTTACCACTGTGTCATTGTCCGGTGCCTCTATTATGTTTACAAAGTCGTAGGGTCCCATTACCGCATACTGGGCCAATATTTTGATGCCAAAGCGGTCCATCACCTCTTTGTCCACTTCCTTTATCCTTTCTGGCCTGTGCTTTAGGGTTTTCATTCCTTCATCGGTTAGGGTTGTTAGCATCACATAGATAGGCATGGCTCTCACCTCCTAAGTGTTTTCCTTTCTTATATGATAAGTCTTTAAACTAAGTTTGTCAAAGAGTTCATAGATAACTGGAAGCAGGAAGAGACTAAGAGGTAAACCGGTAAATATACCACCTATAACCGCAATAGCTAAGGGCTTTCTGAGTTCTGCACCTGCAGTAAGACCTAAGGCTACAGGCGTGAGGGCTGAAACTATGGTAAAGGTGGTCATTAAGATAGGTCTTAACCTTTCCTTCCTCGCTTGGAGTATGGCTTGGCGTGTGGGCATACCTTCCTTTCTTAGCTGTATAATCCTCTCTATAAAGAGCACTGCATCCCTAACTATTATGCCTACCAAAAGTATTACGCCAAAGTAAGATGGGACGCTTAAAGAGGTGTTGGTTAAAAATAGAAGGCCAAAGGTTCCTGCCACAGCCAAAGGTACCATCAAAAGCACTGTAAAGGGGTGTCTATAGCTCTCAAAGAGGGAAGCCAAAACCATGTAAACTCCCACAAGGGCAAAAAGAAGGGCAAAGCCAAGGCCCTGAAAGGCTCTCTGAAACTCTTTGGCTTGGCCTACAGGTTCAAAGGTGTAGCCCGGTGGTAGGTTATTTCTTAACCAGCTTGTTAGCTCATCCACTGCGTTGGCCAAAGGCTTTTCTGGGGATAGGTTGGCAAAAAAGGTAAAAGAGTATTGCCTGTTGTAGCGGTTTATGGCCTTGTAGCCGGGGGCAATTTCCATCTCCACAAGCTCTGTAAGGGGTATGAGTTCTCCCTTTGCATTTCTTACAAAGACCTTTTTAAGGTTTTCCCTATTTTCTACAAAGTTTGGCAAGGCTTTGACGTATAGGTCGTAGCTCTCCGCACCAAGCTCATAGGTGCCAAGTTGGAACTTTCCAAAGAGGACGTTTAAGGTGAGGGCTATGTCCTCCACGCTCACTCCAAGGTCTCCAAGCTTTTCTCTGTTTACTCTTATCTGCACCTGTGGTTCGTTTAATCTTAGGTCCGTATCCACATCCCTATAGCCTGGCCTATTCCTAAACTCTTTTACCAGCTTTTCTGATATACTTTGAAGCTCCTCAAGGGATGGGCCTTTTATAACATACTGAAGGTCCACCTGTCTTCCTCCTCCCGGTCCCACTATGCCCGGTGGTTCTACGCTTATTCTTACATCCTTAACCTTTTTGAGCTCCTCCCTTACCATCTCCATTACCTTTGCCTGATGGGGCCTTTTCCCTTCCTTTAAATACACAAAGCCTAAGCCACCGTTCACGTCTGGCCTTCCTGCCACGCCTTGTCCCACAGCCATACCAAAGCGGTCCACATAGGGGTTTTTCAAAAGGATCCTTTCTATCTCTTCCGCCTTTTTCCTTGTGTATTCAAAGGAAGAGCCGGTAGGCGTTTCAAACCTTATGAGAAATCTTCCCTCATCCACTATGGGGAAAAATTCTTTTTTAGTGGCTTTAAATAGCTGGAAGCCTATGAAAACGCTTATGAGTGAGAGGGCTATAACAATGGCTTTGTGGTCAAGGGACCATCTCAAAAGCCTATCAAAAAAGGCTTCAAAGCTTTGGTATGCTCTTGTAAAGGGGTTTGAGGGTTCTTCGCCTTTTACAAGCCTTGAAACCGCCATGGGTGTAAAGCTTATGGCCACAAGGTAAGAAAGGGCTATGGCTATCGCCAAAGTGAGGGCAAAGCTACCAAAGAGCTTGCCCACCACACCTTTTAAAAATATGATGGGAATAAACACTATTACCAAAGAGGCGGTGGAGGCCAAAAGTGCGAAGATAACTATCCTTGTTCCAACCTCTCCCGCCTGCAAAGGATCAAGGCCTTCCTCATACCTTCTTCTAAATATGCTTTCAAGCACAACTATGGCGTCGTCTATGACTATGCCTACAGCCACCGCAAGGGCAAGGAGGGTAAAGGTGTTTAAAGAGTTTCCAAGCTGGTATATAAAGAAGACTGTCCCCAAAAGGGTTATGGGTATGGCAAAGATGGGAACAAGGGTAAGCCTTAGACTGCCAAGGAAGAAATAGACCACAAGGGCAGTAAGGAGGCTACCTATGATGATCTCCTCTATGGCCGCCTTTACGCTGTCCTTTACAAAGATGGAAGAGTCAAAGGTGTAATCCATACGCATACCTGGCGGAAGCTCCCTGTTTAGCTCTTCCATCCTTTTCTTTACCGCATCTACCACAGCCACCGTGTTGCTTTTGGATTGCTTATAGACCACAAGGGCTACAGCCTGCTCTCCCTTATACCGTGCCATACCTCTAAACTCATCCTCGGTAAACTCCACAAAGCCCACATCCTTTAGCCTTACACCGTTTCTTATATAGACTCCTTCCAATTCCTTTGGATCCTTTACCTTACCGTAAAGCCTTATTATGTATTCTCTGTCCTTTCCATAGATGGCTCCCGCCGGGGACTCTAAATGATTCTTCTTTATAGCATCAACCACATCCTGAAGGGCAAGGCTTCTTGAGTATAGCCTTTCTGGGTCAATCCTAACCCATAGCACATTGTCCCTGAAGCCCCCAAGGTCCACCTGTCCTACGCCGTTTATCCTTTCAAACTCCCTCTTTATTACCTTATCCGCCCAATAGGCCAAAGTTTGATAGTCCGCCGTCTTTGAGTGAAGCAAAGCAACAAAGACAGGAGCAATAGATGTATCCACCTTCCTTACCAAGGGTGGGTCCACACCCTCCGGAAGCCTACTTAAAGCCCTTTGGACTGCATCCCTTACCTCCTGTGCTGCCACATCTATGTCCTTTTCAAGGGAAAAGGTTATGGTTATTCGGGAAGTGCCAGCAAAGCTGGCAGAGGATATGCTTTCTATACCGCTTATAGTGGCTATTTGGTCCTCTATCTCCCTTGTTATATTCACATCCACCACATAAGCGTTGGCACCCGGGTAGTTGGTAACTATGGAAACTGTGGGAAAGTCCACATCGGGAAGGCGGTCTATAGGTATGACTCTGAGGGAGTATAGGCCAAGCAAGATAAAGGCTATCATGAACATCCAAGAGGTTACCGGCCTATGTATAAAAAACCTGTACATGGTAATGTATATTATAACCGACCGACTGGTCGGTATGTTTGTCCTTGTGAAAATCTGGTCCATCAATCTTGTAGAAACACCTTTTATATGATGAAGATTATCCTTTTATGTTGCATTTAAATATATGGTTTTGAGTTAAAATTTAAGCCATGAAAAGCTATGATGTGGTTATTGTGGGTGCGGGTGGTGCTGGGCTTCGCACCGCTATAGAGTGTGCAAGGGACCCATCCATAAAGGTGGCTGTGGTTTCTAAGGTATATCCCACGCGTTCACATACAGGTGCGGCGCAGGGAGGTCTAAACGCCTCCCTTGGTAATGCCATGCCCCAAGACACTCCAGAGGCACATGCCTTTGATACCATAAAGGGCGCAGACTTCCTTGCAGACCAGGAGGCCGTTTACTTTATGTGCAGGCATGCGCCGGAGGTGGTCTACGAGCTTGACCGATGGGGTGTGCCTTTTTCAAGGATGGAGGATGGCAGGATAGCTCAAAGGCCCTTTGGTGGTGCCTCTTTCCCAAGGACTGTCTATTCGGCCGACAGGACTGGCCATGTGCTTTTGCATACCCTTTTTGAGCAGGCTCTTGCCAAAGATAACATAGACTTTTTCAACGAGTTTTTCCTCTTGGACCTACTTCACAACGGCCAAAGGGTCAAGGGTGTGGTGGTCTATGATATAAGGAACGGCGAGGTGGTTGTGCTTAGAGCCAAGGCGGTGGTTTTGGCCACCGGTGGCTTTGCCCGTATATACTGGCAGAGAAGCACCAACGCAGTGGGAAATACGGGTGATGGTGTGGCGGTAGCCCTTTTGAACGGCCTTCCCCTCAAAGATATAGAGTTTATCCAGTTCCATCCCACTGGCCTTGCCAAAACTGGTATTTTGCTCTCTGAGGCCTGTCGTGGAGAGGGTGGTTATCTTATAAACAAGCTGGGTGAGAGGTTTATGGCAAGGTATGCGCCAGAAAAGATGGAGCTTGCGCCCAGAGATATGGTATCAAGGGCCATAGAGTATGAGATAAGGGAAGGAAGAGGTTTTGGAGAAGGCACTTCTGCCTACGTGCTTTTGGACCTAAGGCATTTGGGAGAAGAGAAGATAAAGGAAAGGCTTCCACAGGTGCGTCAATTGGCCATAGACTTTGAGGGTGTGGACCCTGTCTATGACCCTGTGCCTATAAGGCCCACAGCCCACTACTGTATGGGTGGCATACATGTGGAAAACTACATGACCTCCGCCACGCCCATGGAAGGCCTTTATGCAGTGGGTGAGTGTGCTTGTGTTTCTGTGCATGGTGCCAACCGCTTGGGTGGAAATTCCCTTATAGAGCTTCTTGTCTTTGGCAAGTTCTGTGGTATATCGGCCAGAGAGTATGCCAAACAGGTAGACTTTTTGGACATAGCCCCGGGAGAAGAGAGAAAAGGGGAAGAGTTTATAGAAGGGCTTATGAAGAGGGAAGGCAAAGAAAGACTGGCCGATTTGAGAAAGAGAATGGGAGATATTACATGGGAGAAGGTTGGCATATTTAGGGATGAGGCATCCTTAAAGTCCGCCTATGAGGAGCTTTCTGAGCTTATTGAAAGATGGGAAAGGGTGCCAGTGGTGGATAAAAGCAAGGTCTTTAACACAAATCTGGTAGAGACTATAGAACTAAGGAACATGCTACACCTTGCAAGGGCAGTGGCCTACTGTGCCTTGCATAGAAGGGAGTCAAGGGGTGGCCATTACAGGGAAGACTACCCCGAAAGGGATGATGAAAACTTTTTGAAACATACCATCCTTAAGCAAGAGGGCGATAAGCTAAGGATAGAATACTCTGAGGTGGACATAAAATACCATCAACCGGCGGAGAGGAAGTACTAATGGACCCACAACAGGCAGTGGTGGCCTTACCAGCCATCATGATGGCTGTAATACTTCATGAGTATGCCCATGGATGGATGGCCTATAAGATGGGAGACCCAACGGCCAAAGAGGCAGGAAGGCTAACATTAAACCCTATCCCCCACATAGACCTCTTTGGCACCATAATCCTCCCAGCCCTTTTAATGCTACTCTCCTCTCCCATTCTCTTCGGATGGGCAAAGCCCGTGCCTATAAACCCTCTAAGGTTTAGAAACCTAAGGTATGGCACCTTTTTTGTCTCCATTGCAGGCATCCTTATGAACCTCTTCCTTGCCATATTCTTTGCTATCCTCTTTAGGCTTATAAAAGAGGGCTACCTTAACTTCCTTGGAGACCCAATAATCCTTCCCCTTGCCCTTTTCTCCGCCCAAGCTGTGCTTATAAACCTTGTGCTTGCCTTTTTCAACGCCATACCCATACCACCTTTGGATGGAAGTAGGGCCCTTATGAGCTTTTTCTCCGTAAAATACTGGGAACTTTTTTATAGGTTTGAAACCTATGGTTTTCTCATAATAACAGTCTTGCTCTTTACTGGAGTATTGGGAAGGATCATATTTCCACCCATACTGTTTCTATGGAACTATCTTTTAGGTAGGATATGAGGTCTTGGGTATATTACATAGAGATTTTGGCACATTACGAGGGTGGAAGGCAAGAAAGAAGGTCTGCCGTGTATGTGGTGGCTTTGCCTTCCGATGAGGAACTAAGCCCTGTAGATATGGAATGTTATGCTTCCGAGTATGCACCTTTTAAGCTTGCTTTAAACCATGGTAAGGCCTATGCTATAGGAGTGGATGAAGCCATAAAAAAGCCGGAGAACTATAACCTGTCTGGCTACAGGGAGGATTTGGAGCTGTATGTTTTTAAAGAGGGGCTTAGCTTTCGTGAAGGCCTTGTGGAAGTGTATAAATTACTCTATGATTCTTTAAACAAAGAAGACCTCTTAGCCGTTGAACCCGTGGTGGATGTGGGAAGCCCACCCAAGGACCTTATGCTGGAGTGTTTAAAAGAGGTTATATTAACTTAAGCCCTTTTCAAAATCTTCGGGTTTTATGTTTTCAAGCCATTCTCTTAGTTTTTCCTTTTCTTCATCCTCCTCCGGCTTTGGCACTTTGGACTTTTCTAAAACTTCCTCCTCAACGAAGACTGGAACATCAAACCTTAATGCAAGGTTTATGGCATCGCTTGGCCTTGAATCTATAACCAAAAGGTTGTTCCCATGTATTATATGAAGCTCCGCATAGTAGGTGCTATCTCTTAAGTCGGTTATTACCACCTTTTCAAGCCTTGCACCCATACTTTCTATTATGTTCTTTGTAAGCTCATAGGTCATGGGCCTTGGCGGTTCTATCCTTTGAAGCTGGCGTACTATACTGTCTGCTTCAAAAACACCTATCCATATAGGAAGGATCACTTCCTCATTGTCTTTTGCCCTCAAAATCACTATAGGCATCTGAGACACAGGGTCAAGGGTTACTCCATGCACAACCATCTCTATCATGGCAAACCTCCACCTATAAATTTACTCCTTACCACCAAGAGCTTCAACTTTATTTTGAAATCTCCTCTCCAGCCTTTTCCACTCCCTTAAACCTATGCTTACAAAATGGGCACACCTTAGCCCTCCAATGCACTTCACTATAGCATTCTGGACATCGTTTTTTGCCTTTTAGGTATAGAAAGATGTTAAAGTGGAAAAGTAGCCTTGGTATCAGATACAGGCTAAATATGAAGAGAACTATAAGCCATGCCTTAAGAGGTGTTAGTGGGTCAAAGGACCTAAGCCACAAAACTGTGGCGCTTACCGAGGCTATCCAGAAGGCTACCCTTCTGTCTAAAAAAACTTGTGCAAGAAGTTGAATAAGGGCCATATAAAGAAAAAACTGGAAAAGGCTATTTTGAAAAAGAGGTTCAAGCATCTTTAGGTCTTCCATCCTTTACAAACCCCCTAAGTATAAGTGTGAACAAAAAGCCAAAGATAAAGCCTAATAAACAAGCTATAAAACTCAAAAACCCATAAAAAATATAAGAAGTATAAAGGGCAAAGGCCCAAAGGAAAAGCTTTAAAGGTAGGCTAAGCATGTAAAAATTTAAAAATCCTTTCTTTACAAGCCTGTGAGTAAGCTCTACAAAGCCTACTCCCAACACAAAGCCAATAATAGAAAAAAGCAAAAACCTTTCCACAATATAATTTTAACCTTATGCCAAAAGTTATCATACTTGAGGAGGGTGCAGATCTTGATGCCCTATCTTCGGCCTACGGGCTATTGCTTCTTTATGAAGATGCTTATCTTTTAAAGCCTTCTTACCTTTCCAAGAGAGCAAGCGAGGTTTTAAGCTCCTTTTCTGATAGCTTCCGTATGCTGGAGGAACTTCCAGAGAAATTTGACCTTCTTTTGGTAGACAGCCACAACTATGAAGAATACCTCAAAAGCTTCGGAGATAGAATAAGGGACATATACATTTACGACCATCATCCAAAGGCTCCAAAGGGCTTTAAAGGAAAGGTGGATAGCGTGGGAAGTTGCACCACCCTTGTAGTGGAAGAGCTGATGGAAAAAGAGATAGAAATAGATTCTTTATCAGCCACCCTTTTAGCTTTTGGCATATACGAGGATACGGGCATGCTCACTTACGAAGGCACCACTTATAGGGATGCCAAGGCTATCGCATGGCTTTTAGAAAGGGGTTTGAACCTTAGCCTCCTTAGAAAAAGCCTTAGCGGTGGTATAAGCAAGGAGGAGATAGACCTTCTTTCAAAGCATATGGTAAGCTTGGAAAGCCTATATGTGGATGGAAAGAAGATAAGCCTTGTGGTTCTTAGGATGGAAGAGTATAAACCGGATATTTTGAGCTTGCTTTATGAACTAAAGGAGATAAAAGAATCCTCTGCCTTTTTTGTTATAGTGGAAGCGGGTGGCAAAAGCTACCTTTTTGGTAGGTCCATAAGGGGTGAATTTGATGTATCCGCCGTGCTTGAAAGCTTTGGAGGTGGAGGGCATGAGTTTGCCAGTGCTGGCAAGTTTGAAGGAGTGCCAGCTGAGAGGCTAAAGGGCCTTCTTGAAGCCCTCTTAAAAGGCGAAAAAGTTCCCTTGAAGGTAAAAGAGATAATGAGCTATCCACCCTTTTTGATCCATGAAGATATGGACGTTGACCTTGCCCTTCTTGAGCTAAGTCAAAGGAACTATGCGGGGGCACCGGTCATAGACGATAGAGGAAGGCTTGTAGGCATTGTGTATAAGAAAAACCTTCTCAAGGCCCAAAGGCACGGCATAAAGGGAAAGGTAAAAGATTTTATGGTGGAAGAATTTCATACCTTGGAGCTGGAGGACTTTATATGGAAGGCAGAGGAAATACTTTCCAAGTATGGGGAAAAGCTCATACCCGTGGTGGAAAAGGATAGGGTTGTGGGTGTTATAACAAGGATGGACCTTTTGCATGCCTACAGAAGGCATATACAAGGCCTTAGAGCCATTGAAAAGAAGATAAGCATACCAGAAGATATAAGAGGACTTCTTGAGGAGATAGGACAGGAAGCAAAAGGGCTGGGCTATAAGGTTTACTTGGTGGGTGGTGTAGTAAGGGACCTTCTTATGAGAAAAAGAATATGGGACCTTGACTTGGTGGTGGAAGGTGATGCCATAGCTCTTGCCTGCAAGCTTGGAGAAAAATGGCAAGTGAATTGCCACACCTTTCAAGAGTTTGGCACGGCCCACATGAAATATAAGGACTATAAGCTGGAGTTTGCTACAACAAGGAGGGAAACCTACCCGCATCCCGGCTCTTACCCTGTGGTGGAGTGGGCAACTCTAAAAGAAGACCTCCTAAGAAGGGACTTTACTATAAACGCCATGGCCCTCTCTCTAAACCCGGAGGATTTTGGCACTCTTATTGACTACTTTGGAGGCCTGAGGGACCTAAAGGATGGAATTATAAGGGTCTTACATCCCATGAGCTTTGTGGAGGACCCGGTTAGGATTTTGAGGGCTTTGAGGTTTGCGGGAAGGTTTGGCTTTAAGCTATCCAAAGGCACAGAAAAGCTCCTCAAAAAGGCTGTAAGCCTTGGGCTGTTAAAGAAGGCACCGAGGGGTAGGATCCTCAACGAGCTAAGGCTTGCTCTGAGAGAAGAGAGGCTTTTGGAAATACTTAGGCTTTACAAAAGGTATGGTGTTCTTGAACAGATCATAGAAGGCTTTGTATTTAAGCCGGAGCTGGAAAGCCTTTTGGAAAGGCTAAAGGATATAGTAAGCTGGCATAAGATAGAGTTTCCACAGGAGGCCTTGGACTATGGCTGGGTATTTTTGCTTTTGCTTTTAAAAGATACAAAGGGAGAGGACCTTCTCAAGGAGATTAGCGCACCCTCTTGGGTAAGAGAAAGCTACAAACTGATGAAAGAAAGCCTACACAATCTCATAAGCCAACTCCAAAAGGCACAAAAGCCTTCTGAAATCTACCTTACCCTTAAGGGAAAGCCCACAGCACTCTTGCTTATCCTCATGCTTTACCAAAAGGAAAAGGTAAAACTTTACATGGAAAGGTTAAGGTTTATCAAAGTAGATGTGGAAAACTTTAAACACCTAAAAGGAAAGGAGCTTGGAGAAGCCATAGAAAGGGAAAGGCTAAGGCTTATGGACAGCCTACTCCTCTGATAGATAGCTAAATATGGCTTCTATGATAGAAAGTAGGATGGATATTATATTGGCTGCCAAGGCCCCTATGGCAAGGCTTACTGCTTCCTGAACATCACCCAAAAAATATATAAAGGTGGCTGGAATAAGGTGAAGGTCTGCCACAAGGCTTGCCGCAGTCATCTCTGTAGCCAGTATTTTGCCCTCTCCGAGTTTAAGTATGGTAGCTGTAAGATTGGTTATAACCGTTATTACAAGCTCATATGGATTTGGATTGAATATAAAGCTAAGGTTGGTGGTAAGAGCCATAAGAAGGAAGAAGTCTGTCATTATCTTTTTAAGCTTCATGTAAAACCTCCCTGTAAAAGTTCATAGCTTTACGTATATTGGAAGGCTTGCCAAGGAGTAATAAGGTATCCCCACTTTCTATCTTTGTATCGCCGGATACGGTTAGATCAATGCTTCCATCCAATTTCCTTATTCCTATGATGGTAACTCCGTAGGTCTTTCTTAAGTCCATATCCCTTAACCTTTTGCCTACAAGATGGCTACTTTCTCCAACGTTAAGCTCCACTATCTCCAGCTCTCCTTCTTCCCCGTAAGCTATTCTATCAAAAAGGTCCGAAACGTATCCACTTGTCTCATGAAGCATGTAGGAGAATATCCTGTTAGCTATAAGCTTATCTGGGACAATTACCTTATTGGCGCCAAGCTCTTCTAACTTTTTGGCGCTGCCGTCCGTGGGTGCGGTAGAGTATATAAAGAGTTTTTCCTTGTCTGGTTGTAAAAGCCTTGCGGTGGCAATTACCGCTATATTTTTTGCTTCATCTTCCATATTGGCTATAAGGTATTTTTGCCCTTTCTATACCGGCCGCTATTAGGGCGCTTTTCTTAAAAGGTTCTTCCGTTATAAAGTACTTAATATTATGAAGTTGGATATACTTAAGAGCTTCTTCTCTTGCGTCTACGACCACAAATTCTATTTTTCTTCTTTTTAGAGCCTCCACCAACCATGCAGAAGCCCTGTTATAACCACATATAATGGCATGGTCTTTTAACTTTTCTATCTGAGAAAGCATACGTATATATTTTAGTAGATTTAGTAAGTTCCCTTTTAAAAATATGCTTATAATGACCGTGGCAGAGGTAGTAAACACGCCAATACCCATTACAGCCAATAAAGTTGTAAAAATTCTACCAATAGGCGTGTCCGTCCCCTTTGCTATCTCACCAAATCCTATGGTTCCAATAGTAATAACAGTCATATAGATGGAGTCTATAAAATTACCACCTGAAAGCATCATATAGCCCAAAGTGCCAATGCTAATGGAAAAGTGTAGGAGAAGTAGAGGTATTTTAAGGTCTTTTAGAGACTCTATAAATCGTTCTTGATATATTTCAATAAGTTTTTTCTCCTTTTTCTTTCTTATTCTAAGCTTCTTTTTAATGTTTTTAATCTTGCGTCCCACAGGATTTATTTTATCATGCGTGATCAAGAAAAGGACAAGGCAGTCTTAAGAATATAAAAGAGCTGGGCTTATGAGCCCAGCTTTGTGTAAAAAAGGAGGAGAAGGAAGGCAAGGCATGCTTTATGCGAATATCTCCCTTCCATCCTCTCTCCAAACCGCTACGGTAGAAGGCCTTGGAATGTTGGCCGTGCCATCATAGGGCCACCTGCTTGAGGGGTTATTGGTATCTGTTTCTCCCGGATGCTGTATGTTGCAGAAGAAAGTCTTCCAATCATCGGAAAACTCGGGACCGCATATTTCACAGCCCTTTACTCCAGAAAGGAACATTTTAAGCTCTTTTGTAAAGGGATTTAAAACATAAACTCCATCGTTTTTATTGAGCCTGCTTGAGCTTGGGTTTCCATCGGTGGCTATCCACACGTTGCCAAGTTTGTCTATCACAAAGTTGTCCGGTGCTGATATGGCTGGCACCTGAGAGTTTGCAAACTGTCCGTAGATGATGAGCCTATTATCTATTATCGGAGAGTTTGGGTCTCCACATAGCACTGGTATCTGCCACCTAAAAGTTGTGGAAGCTGGGTTTTGATTGTCTTCCATGATCTCAAGTATATGGCCCATATAGTTGGGTGACCTTGGGTTTGAAGCATCTGCGGGAGGTTGACCAGATTGACCCCTTCTCTCATTGTATGTAAGTGCCACCCATACGCTTTTGCTCATTGGGTTCCATTCCACATCCTCCGGCCTGTCCATCTTGGTAGCTCCAAGGGCGTCGGCAGCTCCTCTGGTGTTTATAAAGCATAGGGCTGGGTCATTTTGAAATTCCTGCGGAAGGGCTGGGTTTGGTGTGATCTGATATGTGCCATCGGGATTCTTCTCACACCTGGCTATTAGCATCCATTGGCCTGTAAGATTATCGTTAAACTTTGCTACATAAAGCTCTCCCTCGTCCAAAAGTCCCCAGTTAGCATCTCTGTTGTTTGGGTTGTATGTGCCTTTGGTTATAAACTTATACACATACTGGAACCTCTCATCATCTCCCATATAGACCACTACCCTACCATTTGGTGCCACCACGCATGTAGCCCCTTCATGCTTAAACCTTCCGAGGGCTGTCCTCTTCACAGGCTTTTTGCTTGGGTCCATTGGGTCTATCTCCACCACCCACCCGAACCTAAAGGCTTCGTTAGGCTCTTGGTTTATGTTGAACCTGCTGTCTATGTTATGAAAGCCGTAATACTTGCTGTAGCCACTTGGCACACCATACTTTTGGTGTATGGCCTTAACTGTAGGGTCCTGCACCTGGTTTATATCTCCATAAAAGTATGAGTTAAAGTTTTCTTCACAGGTTAGCATGGTGCCCCAAGGCGTTTTCCCTCCTGCGCAGTTGTTGAGAGTGCCAAGTACTTTTGTGCCAGTTGGTTCTTGAGAAGTCTTCATCAAACTGTGCCCCCTTGCAGGACCGGATATGTCTATCTCCGTTGAGCCTGTTATCCTTCTATTGTATGATGAGCCTTTCACATACTCCCAAGAGCCATCGGGCCTTCTTCTTACCTCCACTATGGAAACGCCGTGGGCCTCAAGCATAAACCTTGACTCATTTGCCGTAGGCCTTCCAGAGTTTGGATTGCCTTGAGCATCTAAAAAGTTGCTAAACATGAGCTCTGGGTTTGCGTATTCGTGGTTTATGGCAAGGAGGATTTTCCCGTTGGGAGTTTTGAAAAAGCCCAAAAAGTCGCAGTTATAACCAAAGCAATTCTTTTGACGTTCTATATCTTGGTCCGTGGGACCATTTTGGTAGATGCTGTCCCAATTTAGGTTTGGACCACTATCCAGCGCATCTCCCCACCTTATTACCACGTTGTGCTTGTAGCCTTCTGGCACAGTTATCTTGTCCTCTGTGTTTGGATAGATGGTTTTAAAGCTTAAAGGCGACTGGGTTACCTCCGCCAAGGAGCCACCGCCCCCACCACAGGCCACAAGGGCAAGGCCCGCACTACCAAAGATGGCAGACTTTAATACCTCTCTCCTACTCAAGGCTCTTTTCAATACGTCCCCAAAATACTCACCCATGGCTTTGCCTCCTTAAGGTTTTGGACTAAGTTTATGGGCTTTTTGTTAAGAAATCTTTAAGGTTTGGTTAAGTTTCGGTTAAGGTTTATTTCCTGTTCTTTTCTTAGTCTTTTGCCATAGTTTCTTTGTCTCATTTATTTTTTGCAAAAGGATTAATCTATTACCTCGGCACTTCCTTAAGAAAACCTCCTATGGGAAAAAAGGTCTATAAAGTATGGCCTTTCACCTTTCAAATACTCCAAGGCTATCCTTGCAGTTATCGGCGCATGCAAAATGCCATTTCTGTAGTGTCCAGTAGCCACCATATAGTTTTGTCCCACTTCAAAGATGGGCTTTTCGTCTGGTGTGGCTGGCCTGTAGCCGTAGAGCATGCCAAAGACCTTAGCCTTTGAAAGGGATGGACAGACCCTTATGGCACCTTCCGAAAGTCTCTTTATACCCTCAAGGGTATTACCCGATAAAAAGCCCACATCCTCGGAGGTGGCACCAACATAAAGATAGCTATCCCTTGGTATAAGGTAGGAGATGGAAGAGTAATGCACCCTTGGAAGCCTTTCTCCCTTAAGCTTTAAAGCTTGGCCCTTTATAGGATATACGGGAAGGTCAAAAAGCTCTCCAGTCCAGGCCCCAAGGGCAAAAAGATAAAAATCTGCCGTATAATTCCCTTTTAGACCCTTTAAAAGGGTTATCTCATCCTTACTCTTTTCCACTTTTACAATCTCATCAATTCTAATCTCCACACCAAGCCTATTCATGGCAAAAAGGAGGCCATCCATAAGCATCTCTGCATCCACCCAGCCCTCCTCCACATAATTAATAAGGCAAAGAACCTCTTCCGAAAGCCAATCTCCCTTTTCCAACACTTCCAACTCATATCCCATATCCTTATACCTTTTGGCTATCTCCAAAAGCTCCTTCTCTTCCTTTAAGACTACCCTGTATATACCACCTTCCCAAAAGTCAACCCTTTGGCCAGAAACCTCCTTTACAAACCTTATAAACTCTGGATATTGTTTTAAGCTTTTGTAAGAAAAATCAAAAAGTTCTCCTTCCAAGCCTTCAGAAAAGGGTGCAAGCATGCCACCTGCCACCCAAGAGGTGGCCTCCTCTGGGTTTCTGGTGATAACCTGCACATGGTGCCCCTCATGAGCAAGGTACATAGCACAGCTTAGCCCTATAACACCACTACCCACTACAATGATTTTCCTCATGGTATATAATTTACCTATTATGGGCGAATTTAAAAGAGAACTTGATACAGATTATATTTATTTTGCGGAGGTGGAGCTCTTATTTAACTACGGTGTGGGATATCCAGACCTTATAATCAAGCTAAGGGAAAAAGTGCATCAAGAAGGCCTTGAAGATAGCATTTATGTTAGAAAGGCTGATAAGAAGCTCTTTCAAAATGTGCATAGGTTCCTTGAACTTCTTGAAAACTCTGACGAGCCTATGGAGGATGATGATAGCCAACCCATAGAAAAGTGGTGGTGGCACCTTCACAAGGTAGCAAAGGGTAAATACCCAAGCCTTACGCTTAAAGAGTACCTTAGAGATATTTACAGGAGGCGCAGAAAATACTGGAAATCTAAGGAAAGGCACATGCCTTCCATGGAAGCATATACAGATAGCATTTATATGCATACACATACCAAAGGCTAATGGATGAACTAAAGGAATTAAGGCTTAAGATAGACGAGATAGACCAGCAAATACTCCATCTTTTGAATGAAAGGGCAAAGCTTGCAAAAAGGGTAGGTGAGGTAAAAAAGGAGCTTGGCCTTGAAGTGCATGCCCCAGAAAGGGAAAAGGAAATAATAAACCGAATGATAAAGCTAAACAAAGAAGTATATGGAGAGGAATTCCCTACAGAAGCCATACTTCACATATACAGAGAGATAATCTCGGCCTGTCTTTCTTTGGAAAAGGAACTAAGGATTGCCTACCTTGGCCCAAAGGCCACCTTTACACACCAAGCAGCTCTTGAATACTTTGGCTTTTCTGCTCACTATGTGCCTGTAAGCACCATAGGTGATGTTTTTAGAGAAGTGGAGCTTGGCAGGGTGGATTATGGGGTGGTGCCTGTGGAAAACACCACAGAGGGAGTGGTCAATTACACCTTAGATATGTTTTTAGAGTCTGACCTAAAGATTGTAGGTGAGATAGTTATACCAGTCAAACTAAACCTTCTTTCTACCAGCAGCGCATTAAGCAATATAAAAACCATATACTCCCACAGGCATGCCTTGGCCCAATGTAAGGAGTGGATAAGGAAAAACCTACCTACTGTGAGCCTTATTGAGACAGAAAGCACGGCAAAGGCTTGCGAGCTGGTTATAGAGATGGAAGATGCGGGCGCCATAGCCAGTGAAGTGGCAGCCTATACCTACCACCTTAACATCTTGGCGGAGAATATTCAAGACAATCCCAACAACTACACAAGGTTTATAGTTATTGGCAAAAGGGCTATGAAGCCCACGGGCAACGACAAAACAAGCCTTATATTTGCAGTAAAGGATGAAGCTGGAGCCCTCTTTAGGGCCTTGGAGTGTTTTTATAAGTATGGTGTGAATCTAACTAAGATAGTATCCAGGCCTTCAAAGAAAAGGGTATGGGACTATGTGTTCTTTGTAGACCTTGAAGGGCATGTGGAAGAGGAAAGGGTAAAAAAGGCTCTTGACTTGCTTCAGGAGAGGGCGCAGATGGTAAAGGTTTTGGGGTCCTATCCAAAGGCCTTTTTACAGGAGGGCTAACTCTTTAAGCATTCTTCTTTTGTGGGCTGTGCCAGTGGAAGCCTCTATGGTGATATGGGGAAGTTCCAAGCCCACTGCTCTTCCTTGAGATATAAACTTAACAATTAGGTAGGTAAGCTTTGAAATACGTTCTTCCAAGCTTCCATCCACGCTGTCCAAAGATAGTATGATAGGCGGAGAAGCTTCTTCTACCATTTCCTTTACATAAATGTCTCCCGTTTTTGCAGAGATCTTCCAATGTATAAGTTTTATTGGCTCGTTCGTGTATTCTCTTATACCCTCAAGCTCTTCATAACCTTTTATCCTACTGTGGCGAGGAGTAATGCCCTCCTTCTTGCCTACGGAGTTCAAAGCACTTTCGCTGGCCTTCAAAGGCTTAGGGAAGACTACCAGGTTCAACGGCACACTTAAACTATAAAACCTTTCAAAAAGGCCCACAGGAAAGGAAGAGGAAATTTCCACCTCCAGGTTTTCGTATAAGCCCCTTTTTTCAAAGTATATGTGTATGATGCCTTCACTCTCTTCCTTTATAAAGGGAAATAGACAATAGCCTTTACCGCTTTTTACCTCTATTAGAAAGGAAGGTAGCCTTTTTTGGTTTTTCACTACCACTCTAAAAGGTGTTTCCAAGCCAGCATATACTTCTTCCGGTGGCAAAAGCAAAACCTCAAGGCCCTTAAGGTTATAAAGGGAAAGCATACCGGAAAGTAGCATAAAAGAAAGCATGTAGGAGACCACAAGATAAAGTAGGTTATTTGCAGTATTGACCGCTGCAACGCCCAAAAAGATGGTTATCCCTATGAATATTACCCCTGCCCTATTAACCCTTACCTTCACTGAAGAACACTCTAAAAAGCTCTGTGGGAATAGGTATAAGCACCGTGTTGCCGGGCTTGTTGGCTACGCTCTGTATAGTTTCAAGATATCTCAACTGTATAGCTATGGGCTGTGTGGCAAGTATCTGCGCCGCTTCCGCAAGCTTTTGGGCCGCTTGGTATTCTGCCTCCGCCGCTATTATCTTGGCCCTTCTTTCCCTTTCTGCCTCCGCCTGTTTTGCCATGGCCCTTCTTAGCTCCTCTGGTAGGTCAATCCTCTTTAGTTCAACGGCAACCACCTTAATACCCCATGGGTCTGTCTGCCTGTCTATAATCTCTTGCAGTTGTAAGTTTAGCTTTTCTCTTTCCGATAAAAGCTCATCAAGCTCTACAGCACCGCATACACTCCTTAAGGTTGTTTGAGCTATCTGAGAAGTGGCATAAAGGTAGTTCTCTACAGCCACAATGGACTTTACAGGATCTATAACCCTAAAATACACCACTGCGTCCACGCTTACAGAAACGTTGTCCCTGGTTATTATGTCTTGTGTTGGCACATCAAGGGTTACAGTCCTTAGGTCCACCTTTACCATCTTATCTATTATGGGTATAAGTATAAAAAGGCCTGGCCCCTTGGCCCCAATTACCCTACCAAGCCTAAAGATAACAGCCCTCTGGTATTCTGGCACTATCTTTACCGAAGCAGCCAAAAATACAATAATGGCAATAGCTATCACTATAAAGGGTGAAAAGCTCACGGCTACACCTCCTATCAATCTTAATATGTCCCCTCCCGCTACGCTGGCGAGAACCACCACCAAAAAAAGTAGAAAAGGTAAAAAGTCCAAAATGGGTTTCATATCTTAGATTATAAACTATGCCCTACTTTCCAGTTTTTGTGGATTTAAAGGATAAAGAAGTTGTGGTGGTTGGTGGTGGAAAGGTGGCGGAGAGAAAGATAGAAAAGCTCTTACTTTTTGAGCCAAGGATAAGGGTCATATCCCCAAAAATAACAGAGGGCATAAGAGAGTTATACAATCAAAGAAAAATAGAGCTTACCCTTAGGAAGGTCAGGCTTGCAGATATAAAAGGTGCCTTTATGGTCATAGTGGCTGTGGATGATATAAGGCTTCAAAAGAGGCTATACCAATACTGCAAGAAAAAAGGCATACTTTGCAACTCAGTGGATAGTATAGATTATTGCTCCTTTATATTTCCTGCCCTTGTGGTAAAAGGTGATGTGGTTATAGGTATATCCACCTCTGGTAAAGTTCCCGCCCTCTCAAGGGCCATAAGGGAATACATAGAAGGGTCCCTACCACAAAACATAGAGGATATAAAGCAGACATTGGAAGATATGAGGAAAAGCCTACCTAAGGGAAAAGAGAGGCAGGAGATAATTACCCATTTAGCCTTAAAGTTTTTGGATATAAAAAAGTTATAGTTTCCCCATAAGTTAGAAACAACATACTCTAAACCTTTTGTTTATGTTGTTTTTTAGATTGAAAATTAGTTAAAGAACTTTTATGATATTAAAATCATAAATTTGAAGGAGGTGGACCATGTTGAAGATAGAAAGCCCCTTGGAGCTCAAAAAAAGGTATTATGGTCAGCTTCCTCAAGTAATAAAGAGGGATGGCACATTGCAAGAGTTTGACAGAAGCAGGATTGAAAGGGCCATATCCAAGGCTTTTAAGGCCGTTGGCGAGCCTTTGGAGGAAGGTGTTTTAAAGGACCTGTGCGATGAGGTAATAGAAAAGGTTTTGGAGCTTAAAAAGGATAAGGTTCATGTGGAAGAGATACAAGACATAGTTGAGGAAAGGCTTATACTTCATGGTTTTGCCAAAACTGCAAAGGCTTACATACTCTATAGGAAAAAAAGGGAGGAGCTTAGAGACATATCAAAGGCCATAGTGGATGCGGAAAAGGTGGTAAACGACTACATATACCAACAAGACTGGAGGGTTCAGGAGAACGCCAACGCCACCTATTCCTTCTCCGGCCTTATGCTCCATACTGCGGGGACTCTTATAGCCCACTACACCCTTACCCATGTTTACCCAGAGTACATATCAAAGGCCCATAGGGAGGGTCATATTCATATACACGACCTATCCCATGGCATAGTAGGATACTGTGCAGGATGGTCCATGGAGGACCTTCTTAGAAAGGGCTTTAGGGGTGGAAAGGGTAAGGTGACCGCCGGGCCTGCCAAGCACCTTTCTTCCTTGCTTGGTCAAATTGTAAACTTTTTGGGCGTTGCCCAGATGGAGTTTGCTGGTGCTCAAGCCCTTAACTCTCTTGATACTTACCTTGCACCCTTTGTAAGGATAGACAGGCTATCCTATGATGAGCTAAAACAGCTCATGCAACAATTTATATTCTCCTTGAACGTACCCTCAAGATGGGGCTCTCAGGCACCCTTTATAAACTTTACCTTTGACTGGACGGTGCCAGAGGATATGAAGAAAAAGCCTGTGATTATAGGCGGTGTGGAAAGGGAGGATATAGGCTATTATGGAGACTTTCAGAAAGAGATGGATATGATAAACAGGGCTTTTATGGAAATCATGATGGAAGGAGATTACAATGGGCGCATCTTTTCTTTCCCTATCCCAACATACAATATAACCAAGAATTTTGACTTTTACTCGCCCAATGCAGAGCTTCTATGGAAGATGACGGCCAAATACGGCATACCTTATTTCCAGAACTTTGTATCCAGCTCACTCAGGCCGGAGGACATAAGGAGTATGTGCTGTAGATTGCAGCTGGATTTAAGAGAGTTAAGAAGTAGGATGGGTGGTCTATTTGGAAGCGCAGACAAAACTGGCTCCATAGGCGTTGTAACTATAAACATGCCAAGGATAGGATACCTATCAAAGAGTGAAGAGGAATTCTTTGAAAGGCTTGAGTACCTGATGAAGGTTGCAAGAGATAGCTTGGAAATAAAAAGGAAGGTTATAGAGAGAAATCTCAAAAGGGGGCTTATGCCCTACTCAAGGGAATACCTTGAATCTTTTGATACCTTCTTTTCAACCATAGGCCTTGTGGGTATGAACGAGGCATGTTTAAACTTCCTTGGTGTGTCCATAGCAGAGCCAGAAGGTAAGGCCTTTGCCATAAAGGTCCTCAAGTTTATGAGAGAGAAACTTTCCGAATTCCAAGAGCAAACGGGACATCTTTATAACCTTGAGGCTACGCCCGCAGAAGGAGCTTCTTACAGGCTGGCCAAGATAGATAAGAGTAAGTTTCCAGATATAATCACTGCTGGAGAAAAGGAGCCATACTACACCAACTCCACCCACTTGCCGGTGAACTACACCGATGACCCCATAGAGGTCTTGGAACACCAAAAGGACCTACAGGTGCTTTATACAGGTGGAACGGTTATCCACTTTTTCCTGCAAGAGTCTCCAGAGGAGCAAACGGTAGCCAAGTTTGTAAAGTTTGTCTTTGAAAACTATCCAGTGCCTTACATTACCATAACTCCCACCTTCTCTGTATGCGAGGACCACGGCTATATAAAGGGAGAACACTTTACCTGTCCCATATGCGGGAAGGAAACAGAGACCTACTCAAGGATAGTGGGTTATTATAGACCGGTGCAAAGGTGGAACAAGGGAAAGCAGGAGGAGTTCAAGGACAGGCTGGAGTATGTTATAACTTAGCTGAATTGACTGGCTTTCTGTGCTTTTCTTCCACCTCTGCCAACTCTGCTATGGTGGTTGTGCTAAGGTATTCCAGAATCTCTTGTCTAAGCTTGGTCCATTTGTCATGCACTGCACAGGGTAGGACGTTCCATTCTTCACACCTTCCGGGCCTAAGGGCGCAGTAGTCCAGTTTATAATCCTCATCCAGATACTTTATAACGTCCATTATGGTGATCTTATCTGGAGGCACCGCAAGGGTAAAGCCACCAGTTGGCCCCTTGTAGGACTTTAAAACCCTTTCCCTTGCAAGCTTATGGAAAATTTTAGAGAGAAAGGGCTTGGGTATCCTTTGGGCTTCCGCAATCTCTTCCACCTTTACCAGCCTGTCCCTATTTACTGCTAAATAAGCTAAAGCCAACAGGGCATATTTAACTGTTTCTGAGTATATCATAATGATATAATTATAATACACATTCGTCAGTTGAAAAGTCCTATTTTTTCCGACGTGGTTTATCAATTTCCTACACAGTTTAAGGTTTAAGCTATATTTATATATTTATACCTTTTGGAGGTAAGAATGCAGAGGTTTATGCTAAAGTCTAAGGTGCATAGAGCTAAGATTACTGGTGCAGAGCTTCACTATGAGGGAAGCCTATCCCTTGACCTTGCCCTTATGGAGGCGGCAAACCTTTTACCTTTTGAAAAGATAGAGGTTTATAATGTGAGCAACGGTGCACGCTTTTCTACATATGTAATACCAGCACCAAGGTACTCTGGCGAAGTGAGGCTAAACGGTGCCGCCGCAAGGCTTGGAGCAGTAGGAGACATAATCATAATAGCCTCCTACGGCCTCTTTGATGAGGAAGAACTAAAGAATTACAGACCCTTTTTGGTTTACGTGGATGAGAACAATCAAATAAGGGAAGTAAAGAGAGAAATGGTGATAGAAGGGGTTGGAAGCACTTATGATTGGTAAGGTTTTCCGTATATTTAGAGAAAGGGGAGGAATTTTAAAAGCCCTTGACCTTTGGGATTGGTATGAAGGCTTGGACCCAAAGGACCAGAAGCGTGTTAAATACTTTTTTTCTTTAAAAAGCATAAAGGATATGAGATTCCCATTTAAAGCCAAACACTTTGACAGTGGAGAGGTGCAAAACCCCGGCTATACGAAAGCCACTTTTCTTGGAACCCTTGCCCAGACGGCCCTGCTTGATGGAAAGTATGAGGATGCAGAATGGTTATACTTAAGAGCCCTTGACTTCGCCCAATCGGCCTATGAAAAACACCTAATACTTAACGACCTTCTCATGCTTTCTCAAAAGCTAAAGGACTTTGAAAGGATGGAAAGGTATGCCTCCATGGACCTAAGCCTTTTTGATGAATATAAGGAAGAACTAAAGGAAAGAAACGGAGGTAGCTTGCCACAGATTAACTCCTATGAGATCATGGTTTACCTTCTTGAGAGAAAGGGAGAAAGGTCAAAGGCCCTTGACCTTCTTGAAAAACTTCATCTTGAAGGCGTTCCCCATCCCTTTTACGAGGAGGTAAAGAAAAGGCTTAAGGGATGAAGTACCACGTTCTTTTAAGAAAGGTGGCAACCCTTCAAAGGAGCAAAAGGCTTATACCAAAAGGTGCAAGGCTATTGGTGGCCTTTTCTGGTGGTGTGGATTCGGTAGCTTTGGCCCTTGCCCTATTGGAGTTAAAGGAGTTCTTGGGTATAGGCAGACTTGCCCTTGCACACATAAACCATGGCATAAGGGGAGAAGAGGCCTTTAGAGATGAGGCTTTTTGCGTGGAGTTTGCCAAAAGGAAGGGCCTTGAGATATTTGTAAAGAGGTTAGAGATAGATACCAAAAGGGGTAATCTGGAGGCAAGGGCGAGGGAGCTACGCTACCAAGCCTTGGAAGAGATAAGGAGAGAAGAGGGCTTTGACCTTATTGCCACAGCCCATCACCTTAACGACTTGGTAGAGACCATACTTTTGTGGCTTGTAAGAGGTTCGGGCAGGGAGGGCCTTTTGGGCTTTGAAGAGAAGGAAGGAAATGTGATAAGGCCTCTTTATCTTACAAAAAGGGAAGAGATAGAGGATTTTGTAAGACTAAAAGGTGAAGAATGGGTTGAAGATTCTACCAATTATAACCTAAAGATAGCAAGGAATCTTATAAGACATAAAATTGTCCCAGAGCTTAAAAAATTAAATCTAAAGCTTGAAGAAAGCTTTCTGAGGCTTAGGGAGATCCTAAAAGATGAAGAGGAAGTTTTAGAAAGCTTAACGCAGGAGGCAATAAGTAAAGTATTTAATGGCATAGAGTTGAATAGAAAAGCTTTTTTAAGCCTTCCAATTGCCATACAAAGAAGGGTTATCTATAAAGTTTATAATTTAAGAAACCTTAAGGACGTGGATAGGGCTATAAAGAGTATAAGAAGGGGTTCCTACTTGAAAAGCCCTAACACATGATTATTATTAAATTCTTAAGTACGGAGGTAAAAGAATGCAGTGGATGAAGAGCCTTTTTGTATGGGTGATACTTTTGGGTTTTATGGTTTTGGCCTTTAACCTTTTTGAAGGTAATAGAGAACACATTGCAGTCAAAACTCCTGTAAACACTATTATAGAGCTTGCGGACCAGGGTAAGTTAAAAGAAGTAAAGATTAAAGATAATATATTAACCGGCATAACCACAGAGGGTCAAAGGATAGAAACGGGCATACCCCCTGGCTCTGACCTTGTTAACAAGCTTATAGAAAAGGGTGTAAAAGTTGAAGTTGTAACGCAAGAGGGCGGTTGGCTTATGCCTTTCCTTGTCTCTTGGCTTCCCATACTGCTCTTTATAGGTATTTGGATATACATGATGAGGCAGGTGAGCGGCGGCAACCCTACTTCAAGGGCCTTTAGCTTTGGAAAAAGCAGGGCAAAGGTTTATATAGATGAGAAGCCAAAGGTAACACTACAAGATGTGGCGGGTATGGAAGAGGTGAAGGAGGAGGTAAAGGAGATAATAGAGTATTTAAAGGACCCTGTAAAGTTCCAAAGGCTTGGTGGAAGACCTCCAAAGGGTGTGCTTTTTTATGGTGAACCGGGCGTGGGTAAAACACTCCTTGCCAAAGCTATAGCTGGAGAGGCCCACGTGCCCTTTATATCCGTTTCCGGCTCTGACTTTGTGGAGATGTTTGTGGGTGTGGGTGCGGCCCGTGTAAGGGACCTTTTTGATACGGCAAAAAGGCATGCACCATGCATTATATTCATAGACGAGATTGATGCGGTAGGCCGTTCAAGGGGTGCTATAAACCTTGGCGGTGGCCATGATGAAAGAGAACAAACTCTTAACCAGCTTTTGGTGGAGATGGACGGCTTTGACACCTCAGAAGGTATCATAGTTATTGCAGCTACCAACAGGCCAGATATACTTGACCCAGCCCTATTGAGGCCCGGCAGGTTTGACAGACAGATATTCATCCCAAGACCGGACGTGAGGGGAAGGTATGAGATACTTAAGGTGCATGCAAAGGATAAAAAGCTTGCGCCCGATGTGGACCTTGAGATAGTGGCAAGAGCTACGCCGGGCTTTACCGGTGCTGACCTGGCCAATGTGATGAACGAGGCTGCTCTTCTTGCAGCAAGAAGAGGAAAAGAAGCCATAGAGATGCAAGACATAGAAGATGCCATAGACAGGATTACCATGGGCCTTGAAAGGAAGGGCATGGTTATATCTCCCAAAGAAAAGGAGAAGATAGCCTACCATGAAATGGGCCATGCCATAATGAGCCTTATGGTGCCCGGCACAGACCCCCTTCATAAAGTATCTATCATTCCAAGGGGCATGGCCTTGGGTGTAACACAACAGATGCCCATAGATGATAAGCATATGTATGACAAGCAAGACCTTTATACCAGGATACTTAGCCTTATGGGTGGAAGGGCAGCGGAAGAAGTCTTTTATGGTAAGGAAGGTATTACCACGGGAGCGGAGAACGACCTTCAGAGGGCTACAGAGCTTGCCTATAGGATGGTTTCCATGTGGGGCATGAGCGAAAGGGTAGGACCTTTGGCGGTAAGAAGGACCATAAACCCCTTCCTCGGTGGCATGACTACCTCCGTGGATATAAGCGAGGAGCTAAGAAGAGAGATAGATGAGGAAGTTAGGAATATACTTACAAAAGCTTATGAGGATGCAAAAAGGATAGTTTTGGAGCATAAAGAGGCCATACAGGCTGTAGTCAAAAGGCTCTTAGAAAAGGAAACTATGTCCTGCGAGGAAGTGGTGGAGATACTAAAGCTTTATGGTGTAGAAGTCAAAAACGAGTGCAAAAAAGAGGAGTTTAAAGTAGAGGAAAAGAAAGAAGAAGTAAAGGAGGTAAAGTGATGGGTATGACTATCACAGAAAAGATATTGGCCGACCATGCGGGCAAAAAGGAGGTCCACTCAGGAGAGCTAATCACTGTTAAGGTGGACCTTGTTATGGCCAACGATGTGACTGCGCCTTTGGCCATAAAAACCTTGGAAAAGTACGGAATAAACAAAGTCTTTGACCCAGAGAAGATAGCCCTTGTGCTATCCCACTTTGTGCCAGCCAAGGACATAAAGTCTGCAGAGCAGGCAAAGATAGTAAGAGAGTTTGCAAGGAAGCACAATATAAAATGGTTTTTCCAAGAGGGTGAAGGCATAGAACATACCATATTGCCGGAGCAAGGTATAGTGGTGCCGGGAGACCTTGTGGTGGGTGCAGACTCTCACACCTGTACCTATGGTGGTATAGGAGCCTTTGCCACAGGTATGGGTTCTACCGATATAGCCTACGCCATGGCAACGGGCGAGACATGGTTGAAGGTTCCACCCACCATGAAGTTTATCTTCTATGGGAAATTACAGCCCTGGGTTTCGGGCAAGGACCTTATCCTTTACACCATAGGCCATATAGGTGTGGATGGCGCCCTCTATAAGGCCATGGAGTTTGACGGCGAAGCCATAAGAAGCCTTTCTGTGGAGCAGAGGCTAACCATAGCCAACATGGCCATAGAGGCAGGCGGCAAAAGCGGAATAATAGCGCCGGACGAAAAGACCATAGAGTATGTTTCCCAAAGGGCCAAAAAGCCCTGGAAGGTTTACCAGAGCGACCCTGATGCCAACTATGAGGTGGTCTATGAGTGGGATGCAAGCAAGATAGAGCCTCTTGTGGCATGGCCATACCTTCCCTCCAACGTGCATCCCGTTTCTGAATCTACCCACATAACCATAGACCAAGCCTTCATAGGCTCTTGCACCAACGGAAGGATAGAGGACCTTAGGATAGCGGCCAAAGTGCTAAAGGGTAAAAAGGTCCATCCTTATGTGAGATGCATAGTTATACCAGCCTCTAAGCAGGTCTATATGCAGGCTCTAAAAGAAGGCCTCATAGACATATTCCTTGAGGCGGGTTGTTCTGTTTCCGTTTCTACATGTGGCCCATGCCTTGGTGGTCATATGGGCATATTGGCAGAGGGTGAAAGGTGCATATCCACCTCCAACAGAAACTTCCCCGGTAGGATGGGCCATCCAAAGAGCGAAGCCTACTTGGCAAATCCGGCGGTGGTGGCAGCCAGCGCAGTGCTTGGTAGAATAGCCCACCCTGAGGAGGTGGTCAAAAAAGAAGAGCTTGAAGAGGTTCTTGCTTGAGGCGGACCTCCATAAAATAGCCTATTGGCTAAGGCTTTTGGGCCAGGATGCCCTCCTCTTGGAGGGCGCCATAAATAAAAAAGACCTTCTTAAGCACCCTGGTCGGGTTTTTATCACCACTTCAAGGAAGATGGAAGAACATCTAAAGGCTTGGGGAGTGGAGTATTTTTTGCTTCCAAAGGATGATTGGAAGGTGCAGTTGTGTCTTATTTTGAAATTTTTTGACATAAAAGGAGAACTAAAGCTAAACAGATGTTATTATTGCAATTCCCCACTTATGCCTGTGAGTAAAGAAGAGATAAAAGACAAAATACCGCCCATGGTTTATAAGTATGGCAGAGACTTTACCCTATGCCAAAGCTGTGGGAAAATTTATTGGAAAGGTTCACACCATTCACGGCTCAAGAGGATTTTAAAAGAGGTATTATCTTCTTGTTAAAAATACGCCGGGTTAGAAATCCGTCCTTTGGAGTGGCAGGTTTTAAACCTGCCAGATTATAAAACATCGGGCGGGTTCAAGACCAGTAGATTTTTTATTAGTAGTAGCACGGCATGCCGTGCCTCTACATTTTTTGTCTCATTTATTTTTAGCAAGAAGATATAATGGCATCCCCGTTGCTTAATTAATTTCTCACCCGGCGTGATTATCTTCTTGTTAAAAATCTCTCCACCCTTTCCGCCACATCATGAGAAGCCCTTATGCAGTCCGCCACAGAAACACCATAAAGGTAGTTGCCCGTCAAAAATAGCCCTGGGTTTTCCCCTTCCAATGTCTTGGCAAGGTCAAGGTATTTGCCATAGCCAAGCGTATACTGTGGTATGGCTCTTTTCCACCTTGTCAGGTTCAAAAATTGGACCTTGTCTATTCTTAAGATTTCCTTTAGTTCTTTTTCCACAAGCGAGTATATAAGTTCATCTTCATATTCAACCACCTCTGGGTCTGTGGCACCGCCCAGGTATATGGTAAGAAGCTCCTTGCCCTCTGGAGACCTGCCGGTGAATATTTGAGAAGAAAAGAGGACACCAAGCATCCTTTTGCTTTCCACCCTTGGCACCAAAAAGCCAAAGCCCTCTGGAATGGACCCTTTTTCTACGCTTGCATGCACCACCACAATAGGTGCGTAGTATATCTGGTCAAACTCCTGGGAAGCACTCCAAGAGATGTCTCTAAGAAGGTAGCCTGCGGAGGTGGCTGGTGCAGACACTACTACAGCCTTGGCTTCATACTTACCATTTTTGGCATCTATTATAAACCTGTCATCCTTCCTTCTGATCTTTAGGACTACGTTCTCCGTATCCACAGAGAGCTCTGAAGAAAGCCTTTCAATTAAGGTGTAATTTCCTCCTGGGAAGGATATGAGCCTACCAGCGGGTCCCAAAGCCTTTAGCTTTATAGCTCCCTTTATAAGGCTTCCAAAGTTCCTTTCAAGCTCATAGACCCTTCTTACTGCATACTTTACAGAGAGCTTTTCCGTATCTCCTGCATAAACGCCGGATATAAAAGGTGCCACTATGTAATCGTGAAACTCCTTTCCAAGCCTTCTTATTACAAACTCCGCAATGCTCTCCTCTGGCTTTATGGAGGGTGCTATAAGGGGCTCTTTTAGAACCCTTATCTTTCCAAAAAGAGAAAGGAGGGGAGATTTTAAAAAGCTTAAGGGAGACAGGGGCAAGGATATAAGCCTTCCCTTTTTGTAAATATACCTTATCTTGGCCCTTTCGCTAGCGTATTCGGGTTCTATTCCTGCATCGGAAAGGAACTCTTCCACCCTTTTGTCTGCCATTATAGTCTGTGGGCCAAGCTCTAAGATAAAGCCTTCCTTCTTTACGGTTTGTATGTTTCCACCAGGAAGGTCTTCCTTTTCAAAGACCTTTACCTCAAAGCCTTTTTTTGACAGATGCCATGCTACAGATAGCCCGGATATGCCCGAGCCTACCACTGCCACATCTATCATGTCTTAAATGGAACTCCCTTTAGTGGAGAGGATGGAACCGCATAGGTCCTCTTTGGCATCCTGCCAGCAAGGTAAGAGAGCCTACCCGCTATGACCGCATACTTCATGGCCACAGCCATCTTTATGGGGTCCTTTGCCTCCGCAAGGGCTGTGTTGGTAAGGATGGCATCTATACCAAGCTCCATAACGGGTGGAATGTCCGCAGCACTGCCTATGCCGGCATCCACTATAACAGGCACAGAAACGGCTTCCTTTATGAAGATTAGATTATAAGGGTTTTGCATACCAAGGCCTGAACCTATGGGCGCCGCAAGTGGCATAACAGCAGCACAGCCCACATCCTCAAACTTTTTGGCATAAATAGGGTCGTCAAAGATATAGGGCAATACCACAAAGCCTTCCTTTACCAAGAACTTGGCAGCTTTTAACGTTTCCTCCATATCGGGCAGAAGGGTCTTTTGGTCTCCTATAACCTCCAGCTTTATCCAGTTTATTCCTGTGGCCTCCCTTGCCAGCATGGCCGTCTTTATGGCTTCCTCCGCCGTATAACAACCAGCTGTGTTTGGGAGTATTTGATACTTATTGGGGTCTATGTAATCAAGTAGGTTCTCCTTGGACCTATCTGTTATGTTTACTCTACGCACGGCCACCGTTATAATCTCTGCACCAGAGGCTTCAAGGACCTCCTTGTTCTCCTGAAAGCTTTTGAACTTACCAGAGCCTATGATAAGCCTTGAGCGAAAACGCCTACCTGCTATCTCCAAGTAGTCATCCTCAAGAAGCTTCTCATAATCCGTCATCTATCCACCTCCTACAATGTTTACTATCTCAACGCTATCTCCATCCTTAAGTATATACTCCTTATACCTTGATTTTGGCACTATCTCCCCGTTTACGGCCACCGCCAAGCCTACCTCCCTTACCTTTATCTCCAGTCTTTCAAGGAGTTCAAGTATACTAATGCCTTCGGGCATGTGCGTATCTTTTCCGTTGACCACGAGCCTCATGGGATTTTAATAAATATAGCCCTATACTTCCACATTACAAGGTTTGTAGGAATAGGTTCTAAACCTACTTATTAATAATATTTTCATAATCTTACTTTTAAATCTAAAAATTTCTTATTGAGAATGTTTTTCTTCAGAAATATATTGACAAAAGACATATAAGTGCATATACTTATAAGTGCAACTTATGTTTTTATAAAAAATCCTTATAGGAGGTGTGCTATGAAGGAAGAGGGCTTCTTTCCAAAAGGCGCATTAGCCTTTTTCTTGCTCATGATGGCTTTCTACGCTTTTGTGTGGCTTTCCACTTATTTGGTTATGGTCTCCAGGGGCCAAACCCAGCCATAAGGAGGTGATGCCATGGATAGGGCAGAGAAAACCGCTTTAACCTTAGCAGTAGGACTTATGGCCTTTTTTGCTGCGCTTATAGTCTATGCCGCAAAGGCCCTAAACATTGACGTGCCTACCTGTATTACCGATGTAAAGCCCTTCACAGAAGGCAAAGTTATCCAGCATGCACCCAACAGGTATGAGCTTCACTACCTTGCCAAGATGTGGTACTTTGAGCCTGCAGAGGTGGAAATACCCGCTGGTTCTGTGGTGGATATTTACCTAACAAGTGGTGATGTGATCCACGGCTTTCAGATTGACAACACAAACGTAAACCTCATGGCAGTTCCAGGAACGGTGGCCTATGCAAGGTATAAGTTTGACAAGCCCGGCGTTTATCACATAGTTTGCCATGAGTACTGTGGCATAGGCCATCAGGATATGTCCGCAAAGATAGTAGTTAAATAAGGAGGTGTGCCATGAAGGTGGATAAGACCATAAGAAACATACTTGTGGCGGAGATAGTCTTTCCCATCTTATTGCTTGTCTTTGGTATCTACCATGGCCTTATGCAAGTGCTTTACAGGGCTGGTGTGATAAAGGATATGTCTGTGGCGGGCATTGAATATTATCAAGGCCTTACCCTGCACGGTGTTATAAACGCCATAGTCTTTACAACCATAATCATAGTGGCCCTTGGAAATATTGTATTTCTTTACTACCTTAAAAAGCCTTTGAGGCCTGCTGTCCAATGGCTCTCCCTTATCCTTATGTTTGGTGGCACCCTTATGGCAGCCTGGGCCATGTTTACGGGCAAGGCAAACGTGCTTTACACCTTTTATCCTCCACTTATTGCCCACTGGACTTTCTACCTTGGCGCAGCACTTTTGATAGTAGGTTCCATAGTTCCCCTCTTTTTTGACTGGCTACCCAACTATATAGCATGGAAGAGGGAAAACCCCGGCCAAAAGGTGCCACTTGCGGTCTACGGTATGCTCGTAAACCATATTATGTGGGTCATAATGGTGGTGCCCGTTGTTATAGAGGTGCTTTTCCAACTTCTGCCTTTGTCTTTGGGCCTTGTGCAAGAGATTAACCCATCCTTGGCAAGGACCCTCTTCTGGGCCTTTGGACACCCGGTAGTCTACTTCTGGCTTCTGCCAGCTTATGTGATGCTCTACACAGTGCTTCCTAAAATAGTAACTGGTGAAGGAAAGCTATACTCCGATGGTGCAGCAAGGCTTGTGTTCATTCTCTTCCTAATCCTATCCTTCCCGGTAGGACTTCACCACCAGTTTACAGAACCCGGTATAACCAACAACTACAAGCTCATACATGCTCTCTTTACCTTGGGTGTGGCAGTGCCAAGTATGATAACTGCCTTTACTGTGGCGGCATCCCTTGAGTATTCTATAAAGGCCAAGTATCCAGAAGTTAAAGATTCTTATCTCTACTGGTTGGCAAAAATACCCTACATAAGCCTTGAGGGCAACAAGTGGCTCGTCTCCTACTTTATGGCTGGTCTGTTCTTATTCTTCGTGGGTGGTATAACGGGTATAATCAACGCTTCCTATAACATGAACCAAGTGGTTCACAACACCTCCTTTGTGCCCGGACACTTCCACACCACCGTTGGTGGTCTTGTAACCCTTGTATTCCTTGGCATGTCCCTTTACTTCCTCTCTCAGCTCACCGGAAAGGAGATCAAGTTCAAAGGCTTGGCAGTCTTGGCTCCATGGCTCTGGTGGCAAGGTATGCTTATATTTGAATATGCCATGTCTGTGGCAGGTTTTCATGGCTTCCCAAGGAGGACAAACACGGGCATATCTTACCTAAACCCAGAATCACCCCTCTACAGGCCCGAGTGGGTAGGCTATGCAGAGCTTTCCGTATTTGCCGGCGTGCTTATAGTAGTTGGCTTTGTATTCTGGGCCATCTCCTTCTTTGGAACTCTCTTGTCCCCAGCCACCAAGGAGGCAGACCTTGAAATACCCACCGCTGAAGCCTACCACGATGAGAAGATGCCAGCTCTCCAAAAGCTTACACCTTGGGTGGTCTTTAGCTCACTCCTATTCCTCATATCCTACATACCACCCCTTTACGATGTGACCAAGAGGGGTGTATTCTTTGACTCTCCCGGATATAACGATAAAAACCCAGTTCCTATTACAAAGCCCCAGTCTGCAAAGGAAGACAAGAATGAGAAGGCAGAGCTTAGATGAGGGTTCCGTCGTGCGCCATTTGTTTGGAGGGCTTTTAGCCCTCCTCTTTTTTTATTAACAGCCTTTGCCCAAGAAGGCTCCACTGGCATACCACCCAACGAGGGAAAAACCTTAGAAAACCCCTTGCCCAATGTAAGGCTTATAAACTCCTATGGAGAGGAGTTTGACCTATACAGCTTGAAGGGAAAGCCTATAATTTTAAGCCCAATCTATACCAACTGCTCTTCCGCTTGCCCCATAATTACCGATTCTCTAAAAAAGGCCCTTCCCGGAAGGCCGGGTGAAGACTTTTGGGTAATATCCCTCACTTTTGACCCAACGGACGGCCTTAAAAACATAAAGGATTTTCAAGAAAAGCATGGCTTGGATGGTAAGGGTTGGATTGTGGCTATGGTAAAAAACAAGGAAGACCTGTTTAGGCTTTTGGATGCCATAGATTTTAGGTTTATGTCCATACCGGAAAGTAAGGACTTTGTCCATCCAAACCTATTGGTCTTCATCTCGCCGGATATGAAGATTAAAAAGTATGTGTATGGTGTGGTTTTTGATAAAAGGGAGTTGGAAAAAGCCTTAGATTACGCCAAAGGCAAAGCTCCTCTGTGGGAGAAAGTTCAAAGGTTTCTCTTCTTTATAGCACTTTTGGGGCTTGTATTAACGGGAGTATATACGGTTATCACATTGGCAAAGTATTTGCACAAAAGGGAAGAGGCAAAAAAAGTCTTGCCTTAATTTTTGACTTTGCTTCAAATATTTTGAAAATTTTTGAAACAATGCGCTGGGTGAGAAATTTATTCTCTGTAGTGGCAGGTTTTAAACCTGCCAGATTATAAAGCATCGGGCGGGTCCAAGACCAGTAGATTTTTTATTAGTAGTTGCACGGCATGCCGTGCCTCTACATTTTTTGTCTCATTTATTTTTAGCAAAAATACGCTGGGTGAGAAATTCATACTTTGTAGAGGCATGGTGCACCGCGCTCTTATTGAAATTTAGGTGGATCGGGTCTCACCGGGTGGGTTTGGAACCCTCCCCTACATTTAATTGTCTTAGCAAAATTCTGCTTTAGCCCTCTCCACAATCTCCCTTACCTCGCTTCTTATTTCTCCTTCCCTTGGTCTGTCCAAAAGGCCATCCAGCATATAGCTCCTGTCTTCCTCTTCCAGTTCCTCAAAATCCACAGAGGATAGCACTTCCCTTGCCAAAGGAGTAAGACCCTTTGGAATATCTCTGTTGGACATCCTGCACCAGATAAGGGACCAAGCCCTTGCCAAAGCTATGGGATGGTAGCCTCCACCACCAAGGTAAATGCCCTCCCCTAAAACCTCTCTCACAAGGTCAAAGGCCTTCAAAAAGCCCCAGTTGGAGAGCTCAAACTTGGAGAGATAATCCTCTTTGAGTGTGTCTGTGCCAAGCTGTAATACATAGACTTCTGGCTTGTATGCTTGCGCTATAAGAGGTAGAAGGCTTTCTAAGACAAAGAGGAACTCACTGTCATTTACTCCCTTTGGTAGAGGTATGTTTAGGTTATAGCCCTTTCCCTTTCCTTCTCCCCTCTCCTCCCAAAAGCCCCTTTTGAAGGGAAAGGCATAGGTGGGAGATTGGTGTATGGAAAAGACAAAAACTCTGCCCTCCTGATAGAAAAAGTCTTGAACGCCGTCGCAGTGATGGGCATCAAGGTCTATGTAAAGGACCCTTTTAAAGCCTTTTTCTAACAGGTATTGCAAAACTATTCCAGGGTCGTTTATAAAACAGAAGCCGTTTGCCCTGTCTTTATAAGCGTGGTGCATGCCACCGGCAGGGTTAAAGGCTATATGGCCCTCTAAGAAGAGTTCCACCGCTTGCACGGAAGAGCCTGTGGCAAGAAGGGAACCCTTCCACATGGCTGGAGACACAGGGTTTTCATAATTGCCTATGTTAAACCTTTCTCTGTAATCCTTTTTTACACACATGCACCTGTCGCATTCTTCCAAAGCTCTCAAATACTCCTCATCATGGAATAGCCTTAGCTCTTCCCATCTTGCTTCCCTACTTTCCACAAGCTCTTTTTCCTCTATAAGTTCCATAGCTTTTAACAGTTCAATGAGCAAAGAAACCCTTGGTATTCTGAGGGGATGGTTGTTGGTATATCTTAGCTTCTTATATGCCAAACTACCTACTAATCTCGCTTTCTTTTGCATATTCCTTTACCAGTTTGTGTATTTCTCTGTAGTTTATATCTCCTGCAAGGATGTAGCTCTTTCCTCCATAGTTAAACCTTTTTGATACGGTAATGCAAAAATCGTCCGTTGCCTGAGATATGTATATGTTGGAGATATAAACATCCTCGTAGTTTGCCTTTTTAAAGTATTCCTTTTCCGACCTGTCCGCACCCTTTCTACCAGTTTTTATGGGATAGGTTATCCTCGGGTTTACCACATTGTTGGAAACTTGAAGTCCGCTTTCTCCCATTATATAGAAAAGCTCAAAATAAGGATATTCTTTAAAAAGGTCATATAGTATAAACTCCCAAAGGTCTCTGTCGGACCTTTTTAAAATCTCCACTATTCTTTCAAAATCTTGCTTTATTTTGAGTTTTATCTGATGTATAAATTCCTTTCTTTTATACTCACATAAAACAACGGAAGGCCTTTCATCATAAAATATGAAAAAGGAAGCATCATAAACCCCTTCCATCCTCTTTTTAAGGTCTGAGCTTATCCTAAAAAGCTCTTCAAAGTTGTTAACATCCTTTATTGGTATACAATAACCCCGTATGTAAAGCGGGTTTGCCTCTGCATAAAGCAGTGTAAACTCTTTGTGAAATTCTTCATACAAAGACCTTATATCCTCTTCCTTTACTCTATGCTTTGAAAGAACATAAACCTCCTTCTCCTCGAGGGAAAGGCTTATATCGCCCGGTATGCTATTTTTTATATCCTCGTATAATATCTTTTGAACGCTTTCACCCGCAGAGGTTCCGTAAGCTTCTACAAAGCCTTTTAAAGACTTTATATAAAAGCAATAAAAATAATAATCTTGACCAAAAAGGGACCTTATCTTTTGGAACAAAGGAATGGCAGTTTCCTTAAACAGGCTTATATGATGAAGCACCACATGGTAGAACAAAACACCTATATAAAAGCCTTTTTTGTCTATAAGCAGTATAGGAGATTTTGAAAAGTTAAAAAAGTCCAGAAGATATACAAGCTCATCCGACTTTATTACCACATTTTTTAACTTCATAACAGGATGGACAAGGTCCCCAACTATTAAATTTGGCCTTTGCTGCGCGTTTATAAGGTCAAATTTATAAACAATGCCTACAGGCTTGTTATCCTTTACAACTACTAAAAAATCGTATATGCCATACTCTTCAAAGGTTCTTAGTGCTTCCTTTACTCCAAGGGAAAGCTCTATAATAGGCACGCCCGTTGCCAAGCTGGAAAGCTCTATTTCCTTCATAGGTGTGGTCCAGAAAGGTATCTTCTCTTACTATCTATGGCTACAAAGGCAAGAAGCACAAGTGTGGCTATTATGAAAAGCCTGGCTATTACCACGTAAGTGTTTGTGTCGGATAGAACTTCTGGAGCCTTTACCACACCCCATTGATAAAGGAGGCTCACCAAGAATATAGGCGATACTATGGCAAAGAAGTAAACCACCGCCTTTGGTATTCTTATAAAAACATCCCTTGTAAGCTCATGGTGGAACTTATTTACGCCAAATATCCACACAAATACTATTATCTCCAAAAGGGCAAAAAATACAAGCATAAAAGTACCTGCCCAAAAGTCAAGCTCATCTATGAAACCGGGTAAATAGGCTGATAGAAAAGCACCAAGTACCACCATAAGCATGGAAACATTTACAGCCTTTGTATGGGACCATCTCATCTCATCTTCAAAAAGGGATATTAGAGGCTGAATAAGGGCTAAGGAGGAGGTAAGGGCTGCAATAAAAAGCAAGAAGAACCACACGGCCGAAAGAATACTGCCCAAAGGTAAGGCCATAAGCACGGCTGGCATGGACATGAATCCAAGCCTAAAGGTGCCTTCTTTGGCAAGCTCTGGAACTGCAGAGGCTCCAAACATGGCAAAGGCGGCCGGTATGGCAATGGAGGCACCGATCACCACCTCCACAAACTCATTGAGTCCTGCCGTCCAAAGTCCCGCCTTTAAAACATCTTCTTTAGACTTTACATAGCTGGCGTAGGTGGCTATAGCACCCATGCCAAGAGAGAGGGTGAAGAAGATCTGGCCCGAGGCCTCAAGCCACACATGAGGGTCCCATATTTTGCTGAAATCGGGAGTGTAGATGTATAAAAGCCCTTCAAGACCCTTACCACCCCTGATGGAAAGGGATACTATGGAAAGTAAAAGACCCATTACAAGTAGGGCTGGTATGCCAAACTTTGCGGTAAGTTCTATGCCCTTTACCACTCCCCTCTGAAGGATATACCAGTTTATGGCAAGGGTTAGGATCAAAAAGATTATGGCTATATTAGAGGGTTTGGTATATACTTTGAAAAACTCCACATAGGGCGCCATGGCCGTCTTGGCGTCTTGGCCTATAACCGGTTCTGGCATCTGGCCAAAGAGGGAAAGTACTGCAAAGCCCAAGGTCCACGACTCAATGTATATGTAATAGCAAACTATAAGGAAGGGTATGGCAACACCAAGGGAACCAAGGACCCTCGCCCAGTTGGCATGATGAAAGAGTGATCCCATAATGCCCGTCATGGAACCATGTCCCTTAGAGCCTGCATACCTTCCTATAATCCACTCAAGGATCATGAGTGGCAGGCCTAAAAGGAAGAAGGAGACAAAGTAAGGGATCATAAAGGCACCACCACCATAGAGGGCTACTTTGGAAGGAAACCTCAAAAGGTTTCCCAAGCCTATGGCGTTGCCGGCGGCGGCAAAGATTAGGCCTATCTTTGAGGCCCAAGTCTCCCTTTTCTTCATAGTTTTAGCCCCCTAATCCTCTCAACGGCCTCCAAAAGCCTTTCCGTTGGCACTGTTAAAGATATTCTAAAGTATCCTTCTCCATACTGTCCAAAGCCGTTGCCCGGCGTGCATACAATACCACACTTATCCAAAAGTAAGGATACAAACTCTGCGGAAGTGTAGCCCTTTGGCACCTTTACCCAAAGGTAGAAAGTGGCATCGGATTTATAGACCTCAAGCCCCACATCCTCAAGGGCCTTAATCATGGCACTCCTTCTTTCTTTGTATACGTCCCTTATCTTTTGAACTTCTTCTTCGGGTAGGCTTAGCGCCGTAATGCCAGCCTCTTGAATTGCTTGAAACTGTCCCGAATCCACGTTTGTTTTTACTTTTCCAAGGCCGGCTATTAGGTCCTTGTTGCCCACGGCCATTCCAAGGCGCCAGCCTGTCATATTAAAGGTCTTTGAGAGGGAGTGAAACTCTATGGCCACCTCCTTTGCTCCATCTACCTGAAGGATGGACATGGGCTTTTTATCGCCGAAGTATATCTCCGAATAGGCAAGGTCTGAGGCAACTATTATGTTGTTTTCCCTTGCCCAATCTATAAGCTCTCTGTAGAAGCTTTCCTCTGCCACCGCAGAGGTGGGGTTATTGGGATAATTTACCCATATGATCTTTGCCCTCTTTAGGATATCTTTTGGTACGCTTTTAAAGTCTGGAAGAAAGCCGTTTTCTTCCTTTAGGGGTAGTATGTAAGGTTCACCGCCTGCAAAGATAGTTCCTATCTTGTAGACTGGATAGGCTGGGTCTGGGCAGAGGACCACATCACCGGGGTTTACAAAGGCAAGGGGGAAGTGGGCGATTCCTTCCTTAGAGCCTATGAGAGTAACTATTTCTGTGTTTGGGTCCAAATCTACACCAAAGCGCCTTTTATACCAGTTTGCCACCGCCTGTCTAAAGGAAAGCATGCCCTCATAAGAAGGATATCTGTGATGTTCTGGCTTTTCCACAGCCCTTTTCATAGCCTCCACTATGGGCTGTGGCGTGGGTATGTCTGGGTCTCCTACTCCGAGGTCAATTAAATCCACTCCTTGCTGTAGCTTTTCCCTCTTTTTTTGGTCAATCTGAGCAAAGAGATAGGGTGGAAGGGTCTTTATCCTCTGGGCATACTCAAACATCCGCATACCTCCTTTTAGTAAGAAATGAAATGTTTTTATTATAAACAGCTTTTAGGTCAAAAGCTCTTTCGGAATGGGTCCAAGCCTTTTTAATTTTTTCTCTATGATATCTTTTGAATACTTTTCAAGGTAGTAGACTATGGTTTCTACCCTTATCTTTACACTACCCGCCGGCTTTGTCTCATCCAGTTCTCCAAACTTAAAGTAAAGGGTGCCAGAGCTTTCCACAATCTTTTGGACTGGTGTAAAGGTGGGCTGGTCCATGCCGCATTCGTAGCTGGAGAGCCTTATAACGCCTGTTATCCAAGGAAGCCTTGCGGAGAACTTGGCACCCCATATGATCTCGTTGGTGTTGGAGCTGTATGAAGATGTCCAAACGTCTGATATGTCAAAGGGGCTTTTTATTATGCCAGCTCTTATCTCCTTTCCAAAGAGCCAGTCCAGAAGCCAATCATCTAAGGGAAGGTAATTGTACCAAAGGACAGGGTAGCCATAGGGCTGGAACTCTGCGTCTATCTCATGGCCTATGCCCGGGTCCATGTGGTATGGCCTGGCAAGCACAAGCAAGGCAGGCCTTTGATTCTTGGCACACCATTTTATGATCTCAAGGCTCTTTTCCCTCATCCTTTTCTCAAAATCTGAAAGGGCTCTAAAACCTTCTTCCACAGCTTTTGCAGTCTCCTCAAGACTCAGGCCCGGTATAACCTCTTTTAAAGACTCCCAAAGGTATTTGGGCAAGAGCTCTGGCTCTCCAAAGGGAACAAAGGGAGAGACAAGGCTTATACCCCTTTGGGAGAACTCATCCCTTTCCCTTGTAAAACCAGCCCTTATGTTCTCCACGCTCATCATTACTCGGGTGCAAGATAGGGTATCTACCACATGACCCCTCAAAAAGGAAGGTAAGGAATAGATCATGGGTACAAAGAGAAGGTTTATATCCTTATATAGCAGTTCTCCCATATGTCCTGCAAGGGCTTTTACCGGATAGCAGGAGTCCATAGTTATCCTACCTTTTCCGTATGTTCTGTATTGTTCTTCCGAGGTGTCTGAACTGAAAATTATCTTACCTACGCCAAGGGCTTTAAAGAAGCCCACCCAAAACTGGTGGGTCCCCCAGATGTTCAAAAACTTAGGTATACCCACCCTAATGTACCTTCTGTCTTGCTGGGACCCTAAAGGCCTCCTTTTTAACAAGATCAGCGATGTTAGGAAACTCATTTTTTACCCTCTCCATCCTTTCTCTTACCACCTTTAGCTCCTTTTCATCCTCCACAAGGCCCTTTGGACAGGCGTTATTAACGATAAGCCTTACCCATCCCGGTGGCAGGGGTACCTTGCTCCAGGGCCTTCCTTCCCCTTCTCCAATATGAGCGTCTATAAAGCTTCTCTGGCAGTTTATAGGACACCAATGGCACACCGTATCTTTGGAGGTGGTGGCCTTGTAGGTAAGCCCTTCTATAGTGGAAAAGCCTCTGAAGTTGGTTTTTCCATGCCTTTGATAATGCTCTAAGGCTATAAGTGCTGCGCCTATGGCGCCAGCCTCACCTGAATAAGGATGCACATAGATTTCAGCCTCTGGCACCTTGGACTTTATAAAGTCTATCTGAGATTTAACCACCGCAAGGTTTTTGTGCGTTCCACCTTGTAGGATAAACTTTTTGCCCACCTGAGCCAGGTTGTTTATGTTGCCCGCATAGACCCACACGTTCAAAGGCAAAACGTGGCAAAGGCCTGCCAAAATCTCTTCCGCCTTCCAGCCCTTCCTCTGCTGGTTTACTATGTCGCTCTGGAGAAAAACGCCACAGCCCATGGTGAAGTTGGGCATGGCCTTGGCTGAGAAGGCCCTATCCGCTATCTCCTCCAAAGGTATGTTAAACCTCTCTGCCACACCCTGAAGGAAGGCACCATTGCCAGAAGAACATTGAGAATTTAGCCTAAAGTCTACCACAGAGCCTTGCCTGAGTATCATGATCTTTACATCCACACCGCCCACATCGCATATGCAGTCCGCATCGGGGAAGAAGTGAAGGCCAGCGGTGGCATGAGCCACCGTTTCTACCACAGCCACATCCGCACCCAGAACATCTTTGAGTAGGTCCTTGCCATAGCCCGTTAGGCCAAGAGCCAAAACCTTCCCATCACCAAGATAATCCCTTATCCTTCTAAATATCTCCTTTGCATCCTCTATAGGGTTTCCTTTGCTCAATGTGTAGCAAGAGAAAACTATCTCCTTCTGAGGCGTTATGCATACAGCCTTTGCCGTTGTGGAACCAAAATCACAGCCTATTATAACCTCTCTTGCCTTCTTTGGCACTATGCGGTTTTCCACAACGTAAGAATACTTTCTCTTGAACTCCTCAAGCTCTTCTTCTGAGCTTACAAGCCCCCTCTTTCCTTCCTTTAACTTCTGCTCATACTGACCCTCTTCCACCCACCACCTTAGCCTCTCATGACCCGTATAAGTTCCTCCCTCCTCCTCAAGGGCTGTAAAGACACAGCCAAGGCTGGCATAGTAGAGGGAGTTTTCCGGCACTATTACAAGCTTTTCCATATCCTCCTTGCTAAAGTCTCCCACACCCCTTTCCTTCCAAAGCCTTTGAAGGTGAACCCTCCACGCCTGCTGAAGGCCCTTAAAGAAGAGGTTGGGACCACCTAAAAGAAGGACCTTTGGAAGGGGAGTGTTTCCTTTTGTGAGCTGGGCCAAATTTTGATAGACAACGGCCTCAAAGAGGGAAGCTATGATCTCTTCCACTGGAACGCCCGCCTTTACAAGGGAGTTTACATCTGCCTCTGCAAAGATGCCACACTTGGAGCTTATGCGGTGGAGCGTATAGCCCTCATAGTCCATCTGAGATAGCTCTTCTGGTGGTATGCCAAGCTTTCTGCCCACCTTTTCTATAAAGGTGCCCGTGCCTCCAGCGCATACATTCTGCATATACACCTGCCTGTTCCTTTTTCCCTCCTGCTCCTTTATAAAGATGGTCTTCATGTCCTCTCCGCCTATCTCGCTCACAAACCTCACGTCGGGATGCAACCTTTCCACCGCCGTGGCAACGGCCACCACCTCCTGCACAAACCTTGCACCTACGAGGCTTCCTATAAAGCCACCACCGGAGCCTGTTATATAAACCCTATCCCTTCCATGCCTTAAGCCATATTGACCTTCCAGCCTTAGGAGAAACTCCAATACCTTTTCCGCCTGCTTTGTGTTGTGCCTCTCATAGGCCTTGTCAAGGATGTTCCCTTTTTCATCCGTCAAAACATACTTACAGGTGGTGCTTCCCACATCTATACCAAGCAAAAGCATGGCTACCCCCTACCCATAAGCTTGGCCACATGCATCACATAGTTGCTGGCAGTGCCCGCATACCCGTAGTGAGGCACCTTATAGGTAGCTTTCCTTAGCTCTGGATGTTCCTCCTCAAAGTTCCTTATATCTTCTACGGTTAAGCCTGTCCTTTCTAGCACCTCTTCAAACTCCTCCCTTGCCCTCCTTTTTGCCTCCGTTAGTATCATCTGACATCTTGAGTAGGCATGTACCTCCGCATCTCCCTTTATCTCAATGGGTGCATAGAGGAGGTCTGGGTAGTCTCCCAAAACCTTTGCCATAGCTCCTATGGACATGGTATTGGGCAAGCACCCATAGGGAGAAAGCTCGCATATCATATGGGCTTGTTTTCTCTTGTAGGCATACAGGGCCTTCCCTATTAGCATGTGGCCCTCCCCACCGGTAAGCCTGTAGTAAAAGTATGGCCTTGCCAGCTCTTTCAACTGCCTTTGGTCTGGCAGTGGGTTTGGTATGTTGTTTAAGGCCTTCCTTAGCCTGTTATATACAAACCTGTAAAGGTAGGCTATGGTGCCTACGGCGCTTTTCTTAAGGTAATACTTTTTGACAAAGCCCTTGGCATCCTCAAGCTTGAAAAGCTCCATGTTTATAAGGTAGTCCATCCAAACAGCTATAGGTGGTGGGATCACCTCCGCCCCTTCCCTTTCCAGCCACCTCTTTATGTTGTAGTTTCCATCCCCCTCATGGGTCTGAAGCCAAAACTCGCCCGTTATTTTAACCTTTGGCTTTACCCTTAACCTGTCTACCTCCACCTCATCCCAAAGGCTTTTTACTTTTTTCAAAGCCTTTACAAAATAGTCTGTAAACACATGCCAAAGGAGAGAATCCAGCTTTTTGCCCTTTATGGGCCTGTTTTTTAGCCTCTCATAGAGCAGTTCTATGCTCTCTTTTACCACCCTGTCCGTTTGCCCTTCCCTTACTTCATAAGGTCTTGTGGCATACTCCATATCGGTTATAAGGTCTCCCAAAAACATGGCGTATATAAGCCCAAAGGTCAAAGGCATGTTTATCTCAAGGCCACCCCCCGGCGCAGACTGCTCCATCTGAAGTAGGTCCAAAAGGAATAACCTAAAGTCCCTAAGGTTTAAGCCCTCAAGGACCCTCTCATAAGACTCATGGTATTGGCCAAATCTACAAGGTCCGCAGGCACCTACCGTGACAAAAAGATAATTGTTTTTTACAGCCTCCTCACCTTCTTTTTCCTTGATGCTTATAAGCGTCCTTGCCAAGTTGCCCGCAGTAAAAGTAGTGGGACAGCATGCGCCCACATCTATGTATTCCTTTCCAATATCCAGGTCCACCCTCTCTATGTTGGGCAAAGGCTGTGCCTTATAACCCATCCTCTCCAGAGAGCCTTGTATCAATCTTTCGTGCTTCCAAGTTAGGCCTCCAAAGAGTATGGTGGTGTGAGGCCTTTCCTCCTTTGTAAAGGGTCTTGGCCTGTAAGCTCTATAGTGAACCTCCCTTGTTTCCATAATAACCCTCCTTGAGTTTTTAAGAAAATTTATACCTTAGAGGTAAGATTTCCTTATGGCTTTTATCATATGCTATAATACCATCATGCCAAAAAGAGTTATCCTTGCCTATTCCGGTGGTTTGGATACATCTGTAATAGTGCGATGGCTCACCGATAGGGGCTATGAGGTCATAACCTACACGGCCGATGTGGGCCAAGGTGAAGAGCTTTCTGAAATTCCCTCCAAGGCAAAGGCCTCTGGGGCCGTAGAGGCCATAGTGGAGGACCTAAAGGAGGAGTTTGCAAGAGAATACTGCCTTCCTACCCTTAGGGCCTTGGCCCTCTATGAGGGCAAATATCCTCTTACCGCAAGCCTCTCAAGGCCCCTTATTGCCAAAAAGCTTGTAGAGTATGCGGAAAAGTTTGGTGCAGACTATGTGGCCCATGGCTCCACCGGTAAGGGAAACGACCAGGTTAGGTTTGAGCTTTCTGTCTGGGCCCTAAATCCGGACATTGAAGTGTTGGCACCGGTTAGAGAGTGGGAATTCAAATCCAGAGAAGAAGAAGTAGAGTATGCCCTAAGGCACCAAATACCCGTAAAAGCCACAAAGGACAAGCCCTATTCCATAGACAAAAACCTTTGGGGAATATCTATTGAATGTGGACCTTTGGAGGACCCATGGGAGGAGCCACCAGAAGACGCCTTTGAATGGACACAAAGCCCTCAAAAGGCTCCAGAGGGGCCAGAGTATATAGAGATAGAGTTTGAGGAGGGTGTGCCAGTTGGCATAAAGGGCAAAAGGTATGAAAATCTTAGCCAGCTTATCCTTGACCTCAACGCCATAGCAGGAAGGCATGGCATAGGCAGGATAGATATGGTGGAAAACAGGCTTGTGGGCATAAAGAGCAGGGAGGTGTATGAAGCCCCCGGCGCAACGGTGCTCTACGAGGCCTACAGGGACCTCCTTTCCCTCGTGCTTGACCGCTTTACCTTCCACTACTTTTTGACACATATCCCCCATGAGTATGCCAAGGTAGTCTATGAAGGCCTTTGGTTTTCGCCTTTGAGAGAGGCTTTGGATGCCTTTACCTCAAGGCTTGCCAAGTATGTAAGTGGTAAAGTAAGGCTAAAGCTTTACAAGGGCCATGTGCAGGTGGTAGGAAGGACATCACCCAACAGCCTTTATGTGGAGGACCTTGCCACCTACTCAGAAAAGGATGCCTTTGACCACAAGGCTGGCGCCAACTTTACCAAGGTATTTGGCCTGCCACTAAAGGTCTTGGGAAGGGTAAGGAAAAGATGATGCTTATAGCGGTGCCTCTTTCGGACAAAAACTTTGAGGATAACCTAAGGCTTTGCAAAGAAGAGGGTGCGGACATAATAGAGCTTAGGGTGGACCTCTTTGAAAACAAAAGCCCAGACTTTGTGCTTGAATGCATAAAAAAAGTCCAAGGCATAGGCCTTAAGACCATACTAACTGTAAGGAGTGAGAAGGAAGGAGGCTCAAAGGTAGAAAACAGGCTGGACATATTCAAGGCCTGCTCACCTCTAAGCCACTATACAGATATAGAACTCTCCTCTCAAGATATCCTTCCCTATGTAAGGGAAATAGTCAAAAGCTCTGGTAAAAAGCTTATCATCTCTTACCACAACTTTGAACTTACACCACCCAATTGGATACTGAGGGAGGTCCTTAGAGAAGCAAAAAGGTGGTCTGCGGACATTGTAAAGATAGCGGTGAAGGCCAACTCTTATGAGGATACGGCAAGGCTTTTGTGCCTTGGAAAGGAAGAGGAGGGAGAAAAGATACTCATAGCCATGGGGGACTATGGAAAAGTGTCAAGGGTGGCTGGCTTTGTCTTTGGCTCTGTTATAACCTACTCCTTTGTGGGCTCTGCTGTAGCGCCTGGGCAGATAGAATTGAAGGAGATGGTAAGGCTTAGGTCTCTCCTTTTCTCTTAAGGTCTATAAACTCCACCTCCTTATAGTAGGTGGGCTTAAAGAATATCCAATGTTTTAAGTTCTCCGGAGTTTTTGAATAGCAAACCTCGCATAGAAGCCCCTCTTGCGTTATCTTTGAGTTGTCATCACAGCAGTCTGTAAGGTTCCAAAACTCGTAGTTGTCATGAAAAATGAGCTTGCCACAAGATAGACACTCATAGAGCCTACAGCCCTTTGAGGCCAAAAACTCCTCAAGCTCCATATCTTCCGGCAGGCTTTCAAGCTCAAAGACGTTCTTTAAAAACTCCTTCTGTCTTTCTTCAAGCTCTCTTATCCTCATGGTTTCACCTAAGGAGGGAAATCTTTTCAAAAACGCCCTTTACATAGTCCCAGTTGTTTGCCTTTAGCCCGTTGTATGCTTTGACAGCCATCACCCAGTTTCCAAACCTTTTAAAGTTCTCATAGAGTATTCTCGCGCCTATCTCTATGTTGGTCTCTATATCATAAAGCTGGTCTGGGTTTTCTATGCCATACTCCTTCATAAGCCTTAAGTTGTGCTGGTAATTGACCTGCATAAGGCCCCTATCCTCTGTGCCGTCCTTGTTTTTGTTGTATGCCCTTGGGTTAAAGTTGCTCTCCTGCTTTATGATGGCGAGGATTAACTCTTTTGGTATGGAGTATTTTTGTGAGACTTCCTCCACCTTTGCCCTTACTCTGGCCTCTATGGGTATATTTTCCTTAAATTCTTTGTTTTTAAGACCCTCAACGGCAGACTGAAGATAAAAGCTAAAGTCTTCTTTTGGCTTTATGTGTTCTTCCCTTGTGGTCTTAAGCTCCAGCTTCCAGCCTTCCACTCTCATACCTTTTCCCCTTACACTCTGAACATATGCCAAAGACCTCAAGCCTGTGGTTTAAGGGAGTAAAGTCATACTCTTCGCATACTCTATCTTGGAGCTCCTCTATCTCTTCCTTGTAAAACTCTATTATCTTCCCACATTCAACGCAAATAAGATGCTCATGATGGGGCTTTCCTGCCACAAACTCGTATATGGTCCTGTTTCCAAGCTTTATAACCTCCCTTATGGCTCCAAACTCTTGAAGAAGTCTGACCGTTCTATAAACGGTGGACCTACTGGCTATGGACCTGTCTTGATTGGCTATCCACCTTACAAGCTCCTCTATCTCAAAGTGGGGACCATAATTGGCTATCTTATCAATTATCTCAAACCTGCCCTTTGTTACCTTATACCCCCTCTGTCTTAAAAACTGCTCAAATTTACTTTTTAACTCCTCCAACTGCATGGCATATAATATAAGCTAAATGAATATCATTTTCAACAGGAGGTTTAGATGAAAAAGCCCAACTTGACCCTTTACCTTGTAACAGATGATAGATACTTTCAAGACAGGGACCTTGTTTCCACCATAGAGTCTGCCATAAGGGGTGGCATAACGGCCCTTCAGTATAGGTTCAAAAACAAAAGCACAAGGCAGATGTATGAGGAGCTTTTGGTGCTAAGAGAACTCACCAGAAGGTATGGTGTGGACCTGGTGGTAAACGACAGAGTGGACCTTGCCCTCGCTGTGGAGGCCGACGGCGTACATGTGGGACAGGAGGACCTGCCACCCGATGTGGTAAGAAAGCTTGTGGGAGACAAGATGTACATAGGCTATTCGGTCAACTCGGTGGACAAGCTAAGAGAAGTGGAGCATCTTCCCATAGACTACATAGGCTTTGGCTCTGTTTATGAGACTACCACAAAGGAAAACTACAAGCTCGTTGGACTTGAGGGCCTTCGCCAAGCTGTAAAGCTCACTTCCAAGCCCGTAGTGGCCATAGGCGGTATAACCCATTACAGGGTGGGAGAGGTGCTACAGGCTGGCGCAAAGGGTATAGCTGTAGTCTCGGCCATCCTTGGCTTTGAGGATGTGGAAAAGGCCACAAGGAGCCTTGTGGAGGCCATGAAAAGCTACTACAGGAAGGCTATGCATGAAGGTTTTATATCTCCTTGACGGCTCTGCCTTTCTTTATAGGAGCTTTTTTGCCCTACCTCCCCTCTCTACTTCAAAGGGCTTTCCCACCGGCGCCATATACGGCTTTATGAGGGCCATCTTTGCCCTTCTGAAGACAGAGAAGCCTGTCTATTTTGCCATAGCCTTTGACCTTCCGGCGCCTACAAAAAGGGAAAGCCTATACAGGGAATACAAGGCCAAAAGGCCCACCATGCCAGACCCACTAAAGGTGCAAATACCGGTTATAAAGGAGCTTGTGGACCTTCTTGGCATCAAAAGGTATGAGATAGAGGGCTATGAGGCGGACGATATAATAGCCACACTGGCTTTGAGGGCCCTTGAAAAGGGCTTTTCTGTAAAGGTCTACTCTCCAGACAAGGACATAATGCAATTGGTAGGCGATAGGCTTGTGGTGATAAACCCCATAAGCGGTGAGGTCTTTGACAAAAAGAAGGTTTTGGAAAAGTTTGGAGTTCCACCGGAAAAGCTAAAGGACTATTTGGCCCTTGTGGGCGATAAGGTGGACAACATAGAAGGAGTAAAAGGCGTTGGACCAAAGACGGCCATAAGGCTACTCCAACAGTATGGAAGCGTGGAAAACATACTAAGAAATTGGGAGGACTTTAGTCTGTCCTTTCCTCAAGCAAAGAAGGAAGACCTTGAGCTTGCCTTAGCTTTGCTTGAGCTACACACGGTTGAGGGCCTTGACTTTGATGAAGAAAGTTTAAAGCTAAAGGAGCCGAACATACCAGCCCTAAGAAAGAAGTTTGAAGAGCTTGAGATGAAAAGCCTTATAAAGGAGCTGGAAAACCTTTCAAAGAGGGTAGCCCAAAAGAGCCTCTTCTAAAAGCTTTGGTTGAACCTCTCATAAAGGCTATCCAAGGACCTTATGAGGTTTGAGTAGGTCTCGTGGGCCCTGTGAGTTTGTATAAGGTTTGCCATTTCAAGTATAGGGTTCACGTTGGACATTTCAAGGTAGCCTTGAAGCACTCTGAAGTTCTGCGCTGGCTGAGGCTGGCCCAGAAAGAGGTCCCTTCCCACCTTTTGAGGGTTTTCAAGCCTGAAGATGCCAAGGGTTGCCACCTGCACGTTGTTTACAAAGACAGAACCATCCCTTCCAAAGGTAGGCACTCCCTCAAGCCTTATTTCATTCAAGTTCTGGTCAAGGACTCTATAGCCAAGCTCGTTTACCAAAAAGCCGTCATTATCAAGCCTGAAGTTTCCCTTCCTTGTATAAAAAACCTCTTGCCCTCTCCTTACAGCAAAAAAGCCCTCACCCTCTATAGCAAGGTCAAGGGGGTTGGAAGTCTGCCTTATAGAGCCTTGAGAGAGGTCTGTAAAGACCCTTTCTATTATGGGATAAAGGAAGTTGTTGTTTGGGTTTTGAGGGTCCGTATCCATTACCCTCTGACCCATTGGTGTTTCCCAAAGGCTTGCAAACATAAGGTCCTTTTTAAAGGCAGGTGTATCCACGTTGGCAAGGTTGTTGGTAATGGTTTCAAGCTTTCTCTGCTGGAGGAGCATACCGCTTGAGAGGATATAAAGGGGCTGGTATTCTATAGCCATATCTTCCCTCCTTCCTGTAGAATATTATAACTATGAGTGTGCTTGTCTTTGTAAGTATGACTCCCTTGGGCAAGGGTGAAAGTGTAAGTCAATATGTGGCAAGGGTTGTGGATATAGTGGATAGGTCTGGCCTTCCCTATGTGCTTACACCCATGGGCACCATAATAGAGGGTGAGAGTTGGGATGAGGTTATGAGCGTTTTAAAGGAGGGCTTTGAGGCCTTAAAAAAAGATTGTCCCCGCATATCCATAACCATGAAGATAGATTACAGAGAAGGCAAGTCTGGAAGGATACAGAGCAAGGTAAAATCGGTGGAGGAGAAGATAGGAAGAGAGATAAAGAAGGTAGGGTAAGGTGGCTATAAAAAAGCTTTCAAAGGGAGACCTGCTATATGGCTATACTTACTCTTATTCTACCAAGGATGTGGAACCAGGAAAATACTTTCCAGGACAGGAGAGGGTAAGATCCGCCTTTGACCTTGCCCTAAGGACAGAGCTGGAAGGCTATAACCTTTACGTTTCTGGACCAGAAGGCATAGGAAGGACCATTTATACCCTTACCACACTAAAGGATGCTTCAAAAAACAAAAGAGTTCCAGAGGATATATGCTATGTGAACAACTTTGATAACCCGCTTAAGCCAAAGCCTTTACTTTTGCCCGCAGGATTGGGAAAAGCCTTTGCGCAGGATATAGAAAGGGCGATAGAAGCTCTAAAGGAGGAAATTCCAAAGGCTTTTGAGAGTAAGGAATACGAAGAAGAGGTATCAAGGATAACAAAGAGGGTAGAAAGTAAAAAGGAAGAGATAATTCAAAGGCTTGCAGAAGAGGCCCAAAAGCACAGCTTGGGTGTAGTTTTTACTCCTGCCGGTATAAGGCTTTTGCCCCTTGTGGGAAGGAGAGTAATAACGGAAGAAGAACTCTACGCCAATCCAAGGCTCCAAGAAAGCTATGAGAAAAACCTTTCTGAGTTTGAAGAAGAGTTTAGGGACTTTATGAGGTCCCTTAGGGAGCTTGACCATTCTCTTTCCGATGAAATATTGGAGCTTAGGAATAAGGTGGCAAGCTATGTGGTGGATAAGGTATTCTCAAGGTTTGAAAGCAAGTATACGCCCTATGATGGACTTTCAGAACATATAAAAAGCCTAAAGCTTGAGCTTGTTAAAAATACAGACCTTTTCCTCTCTTGGCATACTTCAAAGGGAAACATAGCCATTCAAAAGATGCTTGAAAAGTCCTTCAACGCCTTTAGAGTAAATGTTATAGTGGATAACTCGGACCTTGAAGGCGCGCCCGTAGTCTTCTGTGAGGTTCCCACCTTCCAAAACCTATTTGGAAGAGTCTTTTACACTGCGGAGATGGGTGTTTTGTATGCGGACCACATGAGTCTGTCTGCGGGCTGTCTGCATAGGGCGAGGGGTGGCTACCTTGTGCTAAGGGTTAGCGACCTTCTCAAAAACCCCTTCCTATGGGATGCCTTCAAAAAGGTGCTTATGCACAAAAAGATATACATGCCCCTTCACCCCTTTGAGGATAGCCTACTGCCCTTTGTGGGCATAAGCCCGGAGCCTGTGCCGGCGGACTTTAAGGTAGTCCTAATAGGAGACCCATACCTTTACTACCTTCTGTATAACTACGACCCAGAGTTTAGAAGGCTTTTTAAGGTCAAGGCGGACTTTGACCCCATAGTGGATATAGGAGATGAGCTAATTGAGGCCTTTCCAAAAATACTCAGGAAGATAGTGGAAGAGGAAGGCATAAGGCACCTTTCCCCCGATGCCCTATCAGAACTTTTTAAGTATGGAGTAGAACTTTCTGGAAGCAGGAAGAAGTTCAATGTGGTCTTTGGTTACCTTGTGGATGTGGTTAGAGAGGCCCAAAGCTTTGTAGAAGATGATGGTTTTATAAAGGGAGAACATATAAGGAAAGCTATAAATGAAAAGGTCCTTAGGTCAAACCTAATAGAGGAAAAGGTAAGGAAGGCCATAGAGGAAGGCAAGGTCATATTACGTATTGAAGGGGAAGAGGTGGGGCAGATAAATGGCCTTAGTGTTATTGACCTTGGTGATTATAGCTTTGGGAAGCCTACAAGGATAACGGCGTCCATCTATGTGGGGGACAAGGGGATAATAAACATAGAGAGGGAAGTGGAATTAAGTGGGCCTATTCACTCAAAGGGAGTGTTAATACTTAGCGGTTATATTGGAAGGAAATACGGAAGGGATATGCCCTTGCACCTTTCTTGCACCCTTACCTTTGAGCAAAGCTACGATGAGGTGGAAGGTGATAGCGCCTCTATGGCAGAGCTTTTGGCCATCCTTTCTGCCATTGCAGAGGTTCCACTAAAGCAATACATTGCGGTTACAGGCTCCATAGACCAGCTTGGCAATGTGCAACCAGTAGGAGGCATAAAGGAAAAGGTGGAAAGCTTTTATAAAACATGCAAAATACGTGGTCTAAAGGGTATAGAAGGGGTTATAGTCCCACAGAGGAATTATGATAACCTTATTTTGAGCGATGAGGTGCTTGATAGCGTTGAGAAAGGAGAATTTCATATATATACAGTGGATAGCGTGGATGATGCCATAGAAGTATTAACAGGCATTGAGGCTGATAGGTTTCACAGACTTGTTAAAGAAAAGATTAAAGAACTACACAAGAGAATATCACAGATTGGAAAGAGAAAAGCCTTGTAGTTATAATTTTATGAGATGAACTCATTTGTAATTCTGCTTACCATACTATCCTTTTTGTCAATAAGCGTCTTTGAAGGTGCGCTCATCCTTGGGCTAATTTATATATTCATAGCCTATCTGAGGAAAAAGAAAAGCCTAAAAGGTGAGCTTTCTTTACCCTTATTAGTTCATGCAATCCCTACCTTACTTTCCACTTTAATATACGCACCACACCTTTTAAACAAAGCCTTTGAAAGAAGCGTATTCCTTTTTCTTTATTTTGGTGGAGATGAAGTAAAAGTTAATGAAAAATACCTTTATAGGCTAAACCTTATAATTAGGCTTATTGGCTTTCTTTTGCTACCTGTTGTGTTTTATAAATACCATTATAAAGGCACGGTAGCTCCAATATGGGGTGGTGTTTTTGAGGTGGCCACCTTTTATTCTCTTTTTAGCCTTTCTGCCTTAGCCTTGTTCTTAAAAACAAAAAGGCTTTGGTGGCTTTTGGCCTTTTTTGTGTTTATATCAATGGTCTTTTTTTCACTCAGAAGGTCCACCATACTTGGCCTTGTTATAACTCTCCTATTGCTCGTCTTTTTACTCAGAGGTGTTATAAAACTTAGGTATATGATAGTAATAGCCTTGCTTTCCATCTCATTTGGAGCAGTTTTTTCATACAACTTTGTAAAAAAAGATGCAAGATTCCAAGCTTTTTATAAGGTTCTTACTGGTCAAGAAAAGCTTGATAATAGAACATTGGATGCCATATCCAGCCTAAGGTGGGCCAACTTAAGAGCAGGGCTTATGGTAATAGAAAGGGATATAAAGGAAGCAAATATTGTGCCACTTTTGATAGGCCATGGCCTTAAACCCGAGGAAAGGGAGGGACTACACATAAAATCCGCCGTAGGTTATGAATCTGTTCTTTTCATATCAGAGTTTATAGAAAAGGGGCTTTTGGGCCTTTTGGCCATTCTTTGGCTATACTGGAAATACTACTCTTTTGTTTTTAGATACAAGCTTGCAGACTTTTTGGTTATTCCCTTTTTACTTATGCCTTCCGTAATGTTTGTAGGTTCCTTATTTACAGGTTTTTGGGATGCTTTATTGCCTTTGTATTTCCTCTGGTTTAGAATGATAGAGCAGTATGAAAGAGCCTAAGGAAATACTTATGCTATTTGGCCACTCCGCTGGCGTTGGCGACCTGTTGAGGGCCAGTGCAAGCTGGAGAGCTCTCAAAAACAGATTTCCAACGTCTAATCTACATCTTCTTTTCCTTACAAAGGATAAAGGTTATGTTTCCGAAAGGCTAATCTCTAAACACCATCTTTTGTCTTCCTTTCACGTTATTGATAAAAGGATAAAGGGCCTAAAGGATTGGAAAAGGTTTATAAGGGAGTTTGAAGAAGTTTTAAATACAGTAAAACCAGACTTTATTATAGATTTTGAACCTCATGGCCTTAAAAGCTCCATACTTTGCCTTTATGCACGCCTAAGGCACAAAATTCCAACACTTGGTGTAGCCGAAATTCCCTTTAGGAGATTCTTTTATAGTATGTCCTCACCACCATCCAGAAAGGTGCTAAAAACTTCCGATTACACCGATAGATATTTTGTAGTTCTAAAGGCCTTGGGCATAGATAGGAATAATATACCAATAGAACTGGAAGAGACAGAAGAGGCCATAAGTTTTAGAAAAAATTTCCGCAAAAGCCTTGGAATTCCGGAGGAAGCCAATCTTATAGGACTAAACATAGGGTGTGGCACACCAGATGCCCTTTGGAAGCGTCCCAACCTAAGGCTGTTGAGAAAGGTAATTGAAGAAATCCAAAAAAGCACAGGGTCCATACTTGTGCTTACTGGAGCTTCCTTTGAAAAGGATATAAATGAAGAGTTTCTCAAGGATTACCCTTTACCCGCCTACGACCTTGCAGGAGCTACAGATATACTTGAATTGCCAGGCCTTATAAGGTCCTGTTCTCTCTTTATATCCACAGACAGTGGTCCCTATCACATGTCCGTTGCCCTAAGGGTTCCCACTTTAGCCATATTTGTAAAGGATTTTCCAGCTTCTTATCACCATCACCCATGGGTAAGGTGTGTGGTCCTTGAAAGTGAAAAGGACGTGCCTTTTGTCATTGAAAAGGGATTGGAATTGTATAAAGGTTATAATTAAAGCATGCAAGGAAGACCCCTTTTACCGAACGAGCTTGAGCTTTTTAAAAAGGCCCTTGGCATTGGGCCACATAACTTTTGGAGATGGTCATCCAGGACCAGAAACTTTAAGCTTTTGACCGATGGCAAAGTGGTATGGGTGGAAGGAACGGAGGAAAACATAGGTAAAACCATGCCCGTGCATGAGGCTACCTGGTGGAGTTGGGACCTTCTCAGAGAAAAGCTCAAAGAATTGGGTTAAAATAAAGAGCTTATGGGAAAGATAGCCTTTGTATTTCCAGGCCAAGGCTCTCAATATGTAGGTATGGGCTATGACTTTTATAAGGAGTTTGCCGAAGCGGCAGATGTTTTTCATAGTGCAGAAACTGCTTTGAGATACGACCTTAGCAGTATAATCTTTAAAGGCCCAGAGGAGGAGCTAAATAGGACTATAAACACCCAGCCGGCCATACTCACTACAAGCTTTGCCATATATGCCGTTTTGAAAGCCCAAGGCTTTCCAGTTCCAGACTTTGTAGCTGGCCACTCTCTTGGAGAATACACAGCCCTTGCGGTAGCGGGTGGTGTGGAGCTTTTTGAGGCTGTAAGGCTTGCTCATCTGCGTGGAAAGTATATGCAAGAGGCAGTTCCAGAAGGCAAAGGTGCTATGGCGGCTGTGCTTAAACTACCACCGGAAAAGGTGGAAGAAGCCTGCAAGCTTGCCCAAGAGGTAGGTGTTGTAGAGCCTGCCAACTACAACTCTCCAGAACAAACGGTCATATCTGGAGAAAGGGAGGCGGTGGAAAGGGCAAGCCAGATTGCAAAGGAAATGGGTGGGAAGGTCATACCTTTAAAGGTCTCTGTGCCATCACATTGTTCTCTTATGAAGCCTGCGGCCGATACTTTTAGAATAAAGCTTGCCCAAACGCCCATAAGGAACTTAAACCTACCCATAGTGCAAAACTACACGGCCAAGGCTCATACCTTAGCGCCAGAGATAAGAGAAAACCTATACAGGCAGATCTTTTCCCCTGTAAGGTGGTACCAAAGCGTGCTTTATATGGTGGAACAAGGTGTAGATACCTTTATAGAGATAGGTCCCAAAAATGTGCTTTCAAAGCTCATCCAGCAGACGGCACCACAGGTAAGGGTCTTTAACGTGGAAAAGGTGGAGGATATAGAAAAGGTCAAGAGGGCGCTTTAGCCATGATAGAGGACCTTATCTTAAAGGCAAAGGTGCTTCAGTCGGCCCTTCCTTACATAAGGGAGTTCTATGGCAAGACCTTTGTAATCAAGTATGGCGGTTCTGCCATGACGGAGGAGGGCCTAAGAGAAAACTTTGCCAAGGATGTGGTGCTTTTAAGGTATGTGGGTATAAGGGTGGTAGTAGTGCATGGTGGAGGACTCCAGATAAGCCAAACCTTGGAAAGGCTTGGTATAAAGCCCCACTTTGTGGGTGGTATGAGAAAGACGGACGAAGAGACCATGCACGTGGTAGAAATGGTCCTATCTGGAGATATAAACAAGGACATTGTGGCGCTTATAAACAGACATAGTGGTAAAAACATATATGCGGTGGGACTCTCGGGAAGGGACGGACAGCTCATAAGGGCAAAAAAGCTTGATAAAGAGGCTTACTTTAGAGAACTGGGCTTAGAAGTCCCAGAGGAAGACATAGGCTATGTGGGGCAGGTGGAGGGAGTAAATGTGGAACTACTTCAGACTCTTATGGAAAAGGGCTACATTCCTGTAATAGCACCCGTTGGTGTGGGAAAGGAGGGAGAGGCCTATAACATAAATGCAGACCTTGTGGCCTCAGAGGTGGCAAAGGCCCTAAAGGCAGAAAAGCTCATATTCCTTACAGACACGGAAGGAGTAAAAGATAAAGAAGGCAGGCTAATATCCACCCTTACAAAGGATGAGGCTTTAAAGCTTATATCCAATGGTGTTATAAAGGGCGGTATGCTTCCAAAGGTAAAAAGCGCCTTAGAGGCTATTGAGGCAGGCGTTAAAAAGGTTCATATAATAGACGGAAGGATAACCCATTCCATACTTTTGGAAGTCTTTACACAGGAAGGGGTGGGAACGGAAATAGTAGGATAACAATATAAGCACATTCCTATATCTTATTAAGCAATAAGAAAATATGATAGAAAGAATAAGTTATATGTGATATTTTTCTAAACATCATGTATAAATTTAAGGGAGGTCCAAGATGAGAAAGGTTTATATGGCACTTCTAAGTATAAGTGCTATAGCCATGTCTACTCCAGTCTTTATGGGCGGAGAATATGCAAAGGCCTTGTGTGAAGCGTGGAACAAAACTCCACAACTTGTAGAACAGCTTGGCAAAAGCGAAAGCTGGGTGGCAGTTCCAGAGAGGAAGATATTCATTTACAGGGAGGACTGCGGAGAAGCAAAACAGATACAGCTAACCATAAAGAACGAAGGCGGTAAGGCCATGTGCGTATATGGTGGACCTGCCAAGGACAAAAGGGGTAAGGATGATTTCCTTATGTATGCCGAGACAAAAAGGTGGCTTGAGATGGGAAGGAAAGAATACGGCCCCATGAAGGCTATGATGTTTGGAAGGCTTAAGTTTGAAGGTCCCAAAGGTGTTGCCATGAAGAACATGGGTCCCTTTGAAGCCTTCCTTGACATTATAGATAGCCCACCCCACGATGCCAGCAAATGCCCTTAAAGTATAACCTTTTCAAGGGTTAGGCCTTTGGCCTTTGCGGTGTGGGGGCATATGCCCCTGCCCCGTAGATAATTCTTTATATCTTCTAATTCCAACTTTCCAAGGCCTAACTGGACTAAGCTACCTACGATCCTCCTTACCATATACCTTAAAAAGTTCCTTGCCCTAATTCTAAACTCTATAAGCTCATCCTCCCTTTTTAAGCTCACCTCTTCAATGTTTATAAGCGTGTTCTTTTCTTCCTCCAGCTTGGCAAAGGCAGAAAAGTCATGAAGGCCCACAAAAAGCTCAGAAGCCAAGGCCATTTTCTCATAGTCAAGCCTATATGGAATTCTCCAACAGAAGGGTTCCAGAAAAGGGTCTCTGGCATGGGTGTTCAGAATCCTATAGAGATAAACCTTGCCCTTTACGCCGTATCGTGCATTAAAGCCCTCTTGAACCCAGACCTTTTTTATCCCTATATCCTCTGGAAGCAAGGAATTTAGAGCCTTAAGCAATGTATCCGTATTAAAAGTGCGCTCTGCATAAAAGTTCGCCACATACTCCTTTGCATGAACTCCGGCGTCGGTCCTGCAACAACCTATAAGCCTTATAGGCTCTTGGAATAGCCTTTCTATGCTTTCCTTTAGCACTCCTTGAACTGTCCTCAATTGGGGCTGTATCTGCCAGCCATGAAAGTTAGTCCCCACAAAGGATAAAAGCATTACATAATTGGGCATAAGGAAGATTATAGAGAATTCAAAAGCTTATCTTCCAGCTCTTTAAACTTCCTCTCTTCCTCTCCACCAAGCTCATGGTCGTAGCCCAAAAGATGCACAAATCCATGTACAACAAGCCTTTTTATCTCTTCTTCAAGGCTATGGCCTATTTCCTTGGCCTGCTTCCGAGCTGTATCCACAGATATAACTATTTCTCCCAAAAGCCTATAATGGCCCGCTGGCTCGTCAAAGATAAAAGAAAGTACATCCGTGGCCTTATTCTTGCCTCTGTAGGTTTTGTTTAGCTCTCTTATGGTATCATCGTCTGTAAAATAAAGACTTACCTCAATACCCTTAAGCCCCTGTAAGTCTAATAATTTATTGACTATATCCTTAATCCACCTGACGGGAAGATTCCCTTTCTCCTTCCTTACCAGTACTTTGTTCTTCTTTTGACCTTTCAAACTCTTCATAAGCTTTTATAATCCTCGCTACTATAGGATGCCTTACCACATCCTCTTCTTTAAACCATACAAAGCTGATGCCTTCTATGCCTTTTAGAACTTTTATAGCTTCTACAAGCCCCGATTGTTCCCTTTTTGGAAGGTCTATCTGTGTAATATCTCCAGTGATCACCACCTTTGACCCAAAGCCTATCCTTGTAAGGAACATCTTCATCTGTTCTTTTGTTGAGTTTTGTGCCTCATCCAGTATGATAAAGGCATCGTTAAGGGTCCTACCCCTCATAAAGGCAAGGGGTGCTATTTCTATTATGTTCCTTTCAAGCATATAGCCTGCCTTATCGTAATCCACCATATCGTAAAGGGCGTCATATAGAGGTCTCAAGTAAGGGTCCACCTTTTCGGCTATGCCTCCGGGTAAAAAGCCAAGTTTTTCACCGGCTTCCACCGCAGGCCTTGTAAGTATTATCTTATTGACCTTATTGGCCTTAAGGTGTGCAAGAGCCATTGCCATGGCCAAGTATGTTTTTCCTGTTCCAGCAGGCCCAATACCAAAGACTATATCGTTATTCTTAATGGCATCAATGTATAATCTTTGTGTATGGGTTTTTGGAACTATAGCCTTTTTCCTGTGTGTTATAAGTATAACTTCTTCCTTTTGGACAGTTTCTGTAGCAGTTTTTGATTGGAGATAGTTTTTAGCTCTCTCTCTAACCTCTTGAGATGTCATTGTGGAGTTTTTTAGGTCTTTTATTATTTCCTTTAGAAACTCATAGACCAGCCTTACCTTATCTTCTTCACCCCTTATGATTATTTCCGTTCCTCTGGCGGAAATCTTTACATCAAATATCTGGGAGAAGTATTTTAGGTTCTCATCGCCCCGGCCTACTATGGCATAAAACTTTTCATCAAAACTGCCTAAATCCAGTTTTTCTTCTACCCTTTCTGTCATCATATGTTTAAAGGTATAATATATACCATCCCCTCTAAAAATCAAGCAGGTTAAACTTCTTTAAAACCTTTTTTCTATCACCGACCGACTGGTCGGTATGTTATAATATAAGGTATTATGAGGAAGTTTTTATGGCTTGGCATTTTGGTGCTCTTTGTCTTTTCCTGCCAAAAAAAGGAAGTGCAAAAGCCCCAAGAAAGAAAGGTGGTAGTTAGCCTTTACACCGTAAAGTCTGAGGAGGTTCCTATAGAGTATGCCACAAAGGGATACTTTGAAGGAGAAAAAGACATAGTGCTTAGACCCTTAGTAAGCGGTAGGGTCCTTAGCCTCTTTGTGGATGAGGGAAGCCTTGTAAAGGTGGGACAACCCCTTTTAAAGATAGACCCTGCCGATTATGAAAACACGGTAAGACAGATAGAAGCCCAGATAAGCCAAGCCAAGGCAAATTATGAAAACCAAAAGGCCATTGTGGAAAGAAGGAGGCTTCTCTTTGAAAAGGAGCTCATAGCAAAGGAAGAGTATGAGAATGTGAAAACACAGTTAAAAGCCCAAGAGGAGCTTATAAAAAGCCTCTATGCACAGCTAAGCAATGCAAGGCTAAACCTTGAGAGAACCACTTTAATGGCACCCTTTTCTGGGTACATAGCCCAAAGGTTTGTAAATGTAGGGGATTATATAACACCCCAAAGCCAGACTTTCCGCCTTGTGGCCCTTGACCCCATAAGGTTTGTCTTTCAGGTGCCTCAAGAGTACCTTCCCTATGCCAAGGAGGGTTCAACTGTAAAAATAAAAGTGGAACCCCTTGGAGATTTGGAAGGAAGGGTTTTCTTTGTCTCTCCTGTGGCGGATAGCAGCAGGCTTATAACCATAAAGGCAAAGCTTTCTAACCCTAAAGGCAACTTAAAGCCGGGCATGTATGGTGAAGCCAGATTGGTTATAAAAACAGAGAGGGCCTTTGCGGTGCCAGAGAGGGCTGTGGTCCTACAAGGGAATAAAAACATACTTTGGCGTATAGAGAATGGTGTGGCGCAGGCTGTGGAGGTTGAGGTGCTAAAGCAGGGCCAGGGTAGTATGGTGTATGTAAAGGGAGGTCTAAAAGAGGGAGATAAGATAGCCCTTGACAATGCCTATGTGCTACAGCAGGGTATGAAGGTGGAGGTAAGATGAGGTTTGTGCTTTGGCTTTTGATGAGCTTTTCCTTTGTCTTTTCTTTGACCCTTGATAGGGCCTTGGAGCTTGCCATAAAAAACCACACATCCTCCAAGCTTTCACTTTTGGACATAGAAAAGGCAAGGGAGAACATAAAAAAGGCAAGGGCTGGCATACTGCCACAGCTTAGCTTTTCTTACAGCTATACAAGGCTTGGAGGAGAGCTCGCCTTTGGCTTCACTCCAAAAAACAGACACAGCTACACCTTTGAGCTTGACCAAGCCATCTTTGACAAGTCTGTCTTTGAGGGCTTAAGCCTTGCAAGGAATCAAGAAGAATTACAAAGGCTTGTTTATGAGGATGTTTTGAGGGAGGTGCAGTTTCAGACCAAACAGCTCTTTTATGCTCTCCTTTACAAAAAGGAAGTGGTAAGGATAGCTCAGGAGAACTTGCGCTATTGGGAAGAGAACTTAAGGCTTGCGCAGGCGAAGTTTGAGGCGGGCATTTTGCCCAAGGTGGAACTAATGAGGGCAAAGGCACAGCTTGAAAAGGCTAAGGCAGACCTTGAAAAGGCTAAGGCGGATTACAAAAAGAGCCTTGAGGATTTTAAAAGCTTTCTCAAGTATGAGGGGGAGGACATAGAACCGGAGGGAGAGCTAAAGGCCATAGAATACAAACAGGAGGACTATGAGAAGCTTTTGGAAAACAACAGCACCATAAAAGTTGCAAAAAAGAGCCTTGAAGTGCTTGAAAAGGCAGTGGAGGTGCAAAAATCCCAATACTATCCAAGCCTTTCTGCCTTTGCCACCTATCAAGGAAACACTGCAAGGTTGGGGGGTAGCGACAAAATGGTGGAGGGCTACACCTTTGGAGTAAGGCTAAACTACAAAATATTTGACGGCTTTGCAAGGGAGGCCAATGTGGCGCAAGCCAAGCTTGATGTGCTAAAACAGATGGAAAACTTGAAAGATGTTGAGACAAGCCAGAGGGCAGAGCTAAGGAAGACACTCCTTGACCTTGGGTCTTTGAAAGCACAGCTCAATGCCCTTGAGCTTTCTCTTGAGTCTGCAAAAGAATCTTTGAGGCTATCCACGGAAAGGTATAAGTTTGGTGTGGCAAACCAGCTGGAGGTGCTTGATGCCATAAACAACTACAACAGCCTTCTTGAAAGCTATTACTATACCCTTTACCTTTACAATACAAGCCTCGCAAGGCTTGAGAGGTTAACAAGATGAGCACAAGAGAAAAGATAATCCAGTCGGCAAAGGAGCTATTTTCCAAAAAAGGCTACAACCACACCACTGTGGAGGACATAGTGAAACATGCGGGCCTTTCAAAGGGAGCCTTTTACTTCTACTTTAAGAGCAAGGACCAGCTTATGGAAGAGCTCATAAACAGCATGGCAGAGAGGACAAAAGAGATAATGAGAAGGTGGCTAAATAAGGGCCTTTCTGCGGAGGAGATGATAAGGGGCCACATAAGGGACTTTTTGATAGAATGCTATCAAGACAGGCACATAGCCTATGTCTTTTTCTTTGAGCTCCTTTGCAACAGGGAGGAGTTTAAAAGGCTTCACAAAAGGCACATGGAGGATATTTTAGCCTTGCTGACCAAGATGGTGGAAAAGGGCTACAAGGAGGATGAGTTTAGATGTGGAAGTGTGAGGACCTTGGTCAATCTCATCGTAGGCTATATGAGGCTCTTGTATATGGAAAGATTGCTTTTAAACAACGCAGGGCTTGAGGAGATACTTCAAGAAGCACAAGAGGGGCTTGATGTTATCTTTAGAGGTTTAAAATGTGGGTTGTAGGACTTTTGCTTTGTCTTTTTAGCCTCTCCTTTTCCCTTAGCCTTGAGGAGCTTTTGAAGTCTGCAGAAGAGAAGAACGCAAGCCTTCTTTCCAAGAGGTATGCCATAGAGTCTGCCAAGCTACAGCTGAAGGCGGACAAGGGCCTTTATTATCCGGAGTTTTTATTAAACTACAGGTTTTCTTGGCAGTCGGAGAGGCAGTCCATAAGCATACCAGCCTTTGGAGGCCTTCCGCCTCTTGTGGTGGAGAGTTCAAAGGACACATACCAGAGCTTTCAGGCTGGCATAAGGCAGATGATCTTTGATGGGGGCCAAAGGTCTTCCAAGGCGGCCATATCAGAGAGGCTTTTAAAGATCTCAGAAGAAGAGTACAAAGAAGCCTTATTGGACCTAAGGCTTGAGGTAATAAAGGCCTACCTTTTGGTGCTATCTTCCTTGGACCAAATAGAAGTTATAAAAAAGCAAAAGGAGGCCATAGAGGCGGACCTAAGACAGAGGGAGGCCTTTTATAAGGAGGGTCTTGTGGCCATCACAGACGTGCTTCAGGCAAAGGTAAGGCTGGCGGAGGTGGAAAGGGACTTAAGACAGGCGGAAGGAAGCTACCGCATAGCCTTGGCAAACCTCTCAAGGCTCACGGGCATAGAGGAAGGGAGGCTAAAAAGCCTTGAACCTATAAAGAGGAATGTGGAGGTTCCGGATTTAAAAGAACTCATAAATAAGGCCATGGTCCAAAGGCCAGCCATAAGGCTGGCAAAGGAAAGCATAGAAGTGGCAAGGCTAAAAAGAAGGCTTGAGCTTTCTGCCTTTTATCCAAAGGCCTTTTTGGAAGCTCTATACAACTATTCAGACCAAAACCCCAACATATACCCCAAGGGCTTTTTCACCCTTAGTGCTGGTGTAAGCCTAAGCTTTAATGCCCTTAGCTCTTACTACAGGGCCTTGTCCTATGTGGAGGAAGAAAAAAAGTCCAAGGAGGAGCTAAAGGACCTTGCAGAAAAGATAGTCTTGGGCATAAGGTCTGCCTATGAGAGGCTTCTTACCGCAAGGGATAACCTACGGGTGGCCGAAGAAAACCTAAGGTTTGCAGAGGAGTTCTACAGGCTTTCCCTTGAGCAATACAGAAACCAAATAATAAGCGGTACGGACCTGCTAGGTGCGGAGGCAAGCCTAACCCAGGCAAGGAAGGCAAAGGTCATAGCCTACTATGATCTTCTTAAGGCTTACTTTGAACTTTTAAGAGAGGCGGGAGAGCTATGAAGAGACTGGGGATTACCATCCTTATAATCTTGCTTTTGGTCTTTTCCTTTTTTTCCTACCGATGGATAAAGCATAGGATGGACTATGCCATAAGCGATGCGGTTTTTGTAAGGTCGGACAGCATGAGCAATGTAGCCTTTGAAGTAAGCGGTAGGGTGGTGGAGGTCTATAAAGATGTGGGGGACAGGGTAAAGGCCGGTGAGCCTTTGGCAAGGCTTGAAGACACAGACTACAAAATAGCGGTAAAAGGTCTGGAAAATAGCATAAGCTCCTTGGAGGCTCAGATATCGGCCTTGAAGGTCCAAAGGGAAAGGATTGCCAAGCAGGTGGGCCTAAGGGTGGGTGCAGTTAAGGACTCTGTGGAGGAGCTAAAAGAAAAGAAGAGGGCCCTTTTGGGCCAAAGGGAAGAGGTAAAGGCACAGATTGAACAGCTCTCCAAGGATAGGGAAAGATTAAAAAATCTTTTAGAAAAAGGGCTTGTGCCAAGCCAAAGGTTTGAGCAGGTGGACACCCAGTATAAGGTATTCCTTTCAAGGCTTTCTGCCCTTGAGGCCAACATAAGGGAGTTGGACATAGCCATCCAAAGGCTTGAAAAGGAGTATGGCATAGCAAAGGCGGAAGAGCTAAGCCTTAAAGAGATTGACAAAAGGATAGAGGCCATGGAGGGAGAGTTAAAAGGTTTAAAAGCCAAGCTTGAGAAGGCAAGGCTGGACCTAAACAGGACCCTTCTGGTTAGCCCCTTTGATGGTGTGGTGGCAAAGAGGTTTGTAAGCGTGGGAGATACGGTAAAAGCTGGCCAGCCCGCCTTTAGCCTCATAAAGGAAAATTCCTACTATGTGGAGGTTCTGCTGGAGGAGGACAAGCTAAGGGGTGTAAAGGTAGGTTCAAAGGCCTACATAAGGCTTGACGCCTATCCAAAGGTGGTTTTTGAAGGTGTGGTGGAGGAGATAAGCCCAGCTTCCGCCGCTACCTTTGCCCTTGTGCCAAGAGACATATCTGCCGGAGAGTTTACAAAGGTGGTCCAAAGGATACCGGTAAAGATAAGTATCACAAAAGGAGACCTTAGCCTTTTGAGGGTAGGCATGGGTGGAAGGGTGGAGATAAAGAGGGAATGAGGCCCTTTCATGAAACCTTAAGCTCGGCAGAGAGGATTATACTGACCTTTTCTTTGATGGTTGGCGTTTTTATGGCCATTTTGGATACTACCATCGTGGATATTGTGGTGCCAAAGATGATAGCACCCCTTTCTACGGACCTCTACGGCGTGCAATGGGTAATAACAGCTTACATGACCTCAGCCGCAAGCGCCATCCTTTTGGTAGAGTGGCTGGAGGGCATAATGGGCCTAAAGAAGGTATTTCTCTTGGGCCTTTTCCTTTTTACCACAGCTTCCTTTTTCTGCGGTCAGGCCCAATCCTTGGAGTGGATGATAGCCTCAAGGACAGTGCAAGGCTTTGGAGAATCTCTTATAGTGGTGAGCGCAGAGGCTTTGCTCTTTTCCGCCTACGCACCGGAAAAAAGAGGCCTTGCCATGGGCATATATGGCTTGGGAGTAAGCTTTGCACCAGCTCTTGGACCCACACTTGGAGGATGGATAACAGAACATATAGACTGGCGATGGATATTTTACATAAACCTACCCATAGGCATTTTTAACTTTGCTTTGGCCTTTTTCTTTTTAAAGGACTACAGGCCACAGCACAAGGTAAAACTTAATCCTTTGTCCTATTTATTTTTGACAAGCTTTACCGTTAGCCTTCTTATAGTCCTCTCAAGGGGCCAAAAGGAGGGCTGGTTTTCCAGCGACTTTATCCTTTACCTTACTATCCTTTCTGTCTTTTCACTTTTACTCTTCTTCTTGTGGGAGACCCTTTCCAAAAACAGGCTAATAGATTACTCCCTCTTTAAGATAAGGGAGTTTTTGATAGCTCTTTGGGTCTATTGCTTTGTGCTTGGCTTTTCCATGTATCAGGTCTTTTACCTAATTCCTCTTTACTTTGAAAAGTTAAAGGGCTATACCACCCTTCAGGCAGGCCTTGCCATACTCCCCATGGCCCTCGCCATAGGCCTTTTGTCTCCAGTGGCAGGACTAATATCTGATAAAAAATCCCCCAAATTAGCCCTCTACATAGCCACCCTTAGCTATCTTCTTGTTAACTTCCTACTTCTTCCAAGGCTAAACTACTTTACTCCAAGGCATACGGCCATCCTATACCTTACCCTTATGGGTGTGGGCATGGGCTTTTTCTTTGCTCCCATAACCCAGATGGCCCTAAGGAGCTTGGGAGAAAAAACTACATTTGGAGTTAGCCTTATGCACTACATACGCTTTGTGGGAGGCTCCTTTGGTACAGCCTTGGCCACCAACGACCTTCAAAGGTTTGCTACAGAAAACTTCCAAAGAAGCACAGAAGTGCAAAATATACAATGGGTCCAGATGCATATCCAAAGGTGGTCTCAAGAACTTAGCCTCCTCACCCATCAGTCTCAAGAAAAGGCACAAGCCCTCTTCTACCAGCTTCAAAGCCTCTATGCCCTATCTGATGCCTTTGGCTCCACCCTATTTTTAGCTGGCCTTTGGGCCCTGTTGGGAAGTGTTCCTATCTTTTATCTTCTTTTTAAAGATGTTTTAGTGCGTAAAAGAAAAGGATAGGTGTAAAATTATACCTATGGTTTTTACAAGGCTTCTTTTTATCCTTTTCCTATTTTTTGGCTTTTCTATGTCCCAGCCGGAGATTGACGAAAATAAGTTAAAAGAATTCATAAAAAAGTCCTTTAGCAACTATAGGAGTTCTGAGTTTATAATCAGGAGCGACAACCTTTTTGAAAAGCCCTTCATTGTGGGTAGGTCTAAAAATCTAATTTTGGTTCATTTTGCAAGTATGGGTGCCACAACGGACCTTACAGTTCTTTTAATTTATAAAGACAACAATTTTCAAGTTGCTAAAATTAAAGATGGAGATAAATACAAAGATGCTATATTTTTGGTTGGTACAGGAGGCGCTGGAAGGTATTCTTACAATGTAAAGCTTGAGGAAAAACTAAAAGTTTATGAATACTCCATATATGGCAAGAAAGAGGATTATTGCAGGGCTAAAGTGTATGATTTTGACGGAAAGTTTTTTGTAATTAACGATCAAGAAAGTATGATTGAAAGTAAAAATTACTGTAGGAAAGTTTGTAAAGAACTTGAAATTAAAAGTAAGGCTTGCACCTTTTAAAGAAGGACCTGTACAAGCCTATCCATTTCCTCCTTTGTCCTCTTTTCTGTGGTTGCTATAAGCAAGGTGTTTTTATATCCAAAGTCATCAAGGGGCACGCCAAAGAGAAAGCCGGAGTTTAAGGCCTTTTGATAGAGCTCTTTACTCTTTTCATGCCTTAGTGGAAACTCCCAAAGATGTTTCCCTTTATAAACCTCTTCAAAGCCAAGGCTTAAAAGCCTTTCTTTTAAGTAAAACGCCTTTGAGAGGCTTTGAATTGCCACCTCCCTTAGTCCTTCCTTTCCAAGAAGCACCATGTATAAGAGGTTGGCAAGGGCTATGAGGTTTTGGTTAGTGCATATGTTGGATGTGGCTCTCTCCCTTCTTATGTGCTGTTCTCTTGTTTGCAACACAAGGGTAAAGGCCCTCTTTCCTTCTATGTCCTCTGCCATGCCTACAAGCCTTCCGGGCATCCTTCTCACATGTTCCATCCTTGTGGCAAAAAAGCCCACATAAGGACCGCCAAAGTTTAAAGGTACTCCCATCTGCTGGCCCTCTCCCACCACAATGTCCACACCAAACTCTCCTGGTGGCCTCAAAATGCTCAAAGCTATAGGGTCTGCCACCACCACCAGTGGCACCTCATACCTTTTGGAAAGTTCAGATATCTCCCTTAGTGGTTCCACAAAGCCCAGAAAGTTTGGATATTGCACCGCAAGTGCATGGACCTCTCCATCCTTTAAAAGGTTTTCCAGCCTATCAAGGTCCGTATGGCCTTCTTCTGTGAGAGTGCAAAGGGCTATCTCATCCCTATAGCCCATAAGGTAGGTGCTTACCACCTGTCTATAAAGAGGGTTTATGCCCTCCGAAAGTATAACCCTTTTGCCCTTTCCCCTTATAGCCCTTGCCATCAAAATAGCTTCCGCAAGGGCAGAGGCACCATCATACATGCTTGCATTGGCCACATCCATCTTGGTAAGCTCACATATGAGGCTTTGGTATTCAAAGATGGCCTGGAGGGTTCCTTGAGAGGCCTCCGGCTGGTAGGGTGTGTAGGCTGTCAAAAACTCTCCCCTGTTTAGTATTTGCCATATAACCGATGGAACGATCCTATCGTAGGCACCAAAGCCTGCAAAACACACAAGCTCTGCGTTTTGACTTCCCAATTCTTTTATATACCTTCTTATCTCTTCTTCACTTTTTGGTGGAGGCAAAGAAGGTTCAGAAAGTAGAGAAGGGTCTATGTGTGAAAAGAGGTCCTCAAGGCGGGAGAGGCCAAGCGTTTTTAAAATCCTTTCAGTTTCTTCTTCGGAATGGGGTATATACATTTACTTTTCCCTTTCTTCGTAGCCAAGTTCTTCTTCTGGCAGTGCCTCCAAGGATTCTTCTATAACCTCTTCCTCTGGCATTTCAAGCTTTACCTCTTCTCCTTTTTCTTCTTTGACTATCTCCACAAGAAGCTGGGCGTAGTCTTCGGCGGGCATAAGGTCTTCCACTTCCATAGGGTCGGAAAGCTCAAGGACTGCAATCCATCCATCCTCATAAGGAGATTCGTTTATAAGATGAGGTTCATCGCTTAAGGTTTCGTTGACCTCTACCACTGTGCCAGAGAGTGGCGCATAGATTGGCGATACACTTTTCACAGATTCCACGTTGGCAATGGTATCTCCACTTTCATAGGATTCACCTACCTGTGGTAGGTCTATGTAGACCACATCACCCAACTCCTTTTGCGCATAATCGGTTATACCAATCCATGCCTTATTGCCTTTAACAAGGGCCCATTCATGGTCCTTTGTGTAATACCTGTCTGTCTTTACCACATACTTACCCACTATGATGTCTTCCATAATCTTACCTCCTCAAAGCATTTCATATTCTATACCATAATCTTGTTTGACCTTTTCCATAAGCGTGCTAAGGTCTTCCTCTTCCTTTTCTAGAAGCAAAATCTCCGAAGACCTTATAAAGTAATCAAGGTCAATCAGCCTAAAGAGGGCTATGCCCTTTCCATGTTCGTTCAAAGAATGGAAAGCATTCACCCTTCTCTTACTTATAAACTCCTTTATCTTATCAAGGCTTATGGCTTGGAATGGGTCAAGCACCAACACATCATTGCCTCTCAACTTTCTCAAACCCTTATAAAGACCATAAAGAAAGGTCCCCTTGTCGTTCCTTATAAAGACCAAATCTGGAAACTTATCTATAAAGTCCTTCATCTCAGAGGTAATGACAGCATAAAGGCTATCTGGCCCTATAAACCTTTTTAAGGTGTTAACCTTTTCACTTACCCTTTGCAAAAGCTCACTCTCGCTAAGTAGTTTTGAGTAGAAAACTAAAAGAACCTTCATCCTGTTATAATATTATAAGCCTTTGCGGAGGTTGAAATGTCAAAAATAAGAGTGGCAATAGCTGGCGTTGGCAACTGTGCTAGTAGTTTGATTCAAGGCATCTACTACTACGCAAAGCACAGAGAGGGTGTAAGCGGTCTTATGTTTGAGGATGTAGGTGGCTACAAGCCATGGGACATTGAAATAGTTGCAGCATGGGACATTGACGCAAGAAAGGTGGGCAAGGACATATCAGAAGCCATCTTTTCACCACCCAACTGCACAACCATTTTTGAACCAAACATACCAAGGATGGGTGTGGTGGTCAGAAAGGGTAAGGTGCTTGATGGCTATGCCTCCCATATGGCCAACTACCCACCGGAGAGAAGCTTTGTTTTGTCCGATGAGAAGGAGGATGAACTGGAGGATGTGGTAAGAGTGTTAAAAGAGACTCAGGCGGACATACTTATAAACTACGTTCCCGTTGGGTCGGAACAGGCTGCGCGCTTTTATGCGGAGGCCTGCCTTAGGGCTGGCGTTTCCTTTATAAACGGCATGCCTACCTTTATAGTTTCGGACCCAGAGTGGGCAAAGAGGTTTGAAAACGAAGGCATTCCCGTAGTTGGGGATGACATAAAATCCCAAGTGGGTGCCACAATTTTGCATAGAACCCTTGTCCAGCTATTCCTTGATAGGGGCGTAAAGGTTGACAGGACCTACCAGCTTAACTTCGGTGGCAATACGGACTTTCTCAACATGCTGGAGAGGGATAGGCTAAAGACCAAGAAGGTCTCAAAGACAGAGGCGGTATCTTCCCTCATACCTTATGAGATGGACCCGATGAACATACATATAGGTCCTTCCGACTGGGTGCCTTGGCTAAAGGACAGGAAGATAGCCTATATACGCATAGAAGGAAGGCTCTTTGGTGATGTGCCCATGTATGTGGAAGTCAAGCTTGATGTGGAGGACTCACCAAACAGTGCAGGCTCAATGATTGATGCCATAAGGTGCTGTAAGCTGGCAAGGGACAGGGGCATAGGAGGACCCCTTTACTCTATAAGCGCCTACACCATGAAGCATCCTCCCATACAGTACCCAGACTGGCAGGCAAGGAAGATGGTGGAAGAATTTATTCGTGGAGAAAGGGAGAGGTAGCCTCTGGGTTCACACTGCAAGCGTAGGCGAGTTTAACACTATAAGGCCACTTCTAAAAAGGTTTTATCCAAGATATGAAATAGTTCTTACCTACTTTTCCTTTAGGGCAAAGGAGTATCTAAAGGCTCAAGAGGGCAAGGCATACTTTCATAAGCTCTACAGACTCCCCATTGACCTCCCACCTTTTGTAATATCCTTTGAAAGGAAGATTAAACCTGTGGCTATAGTCATTATGGAAAGGGAACTCTGGCCTTCCCTTTTGACCTTTACAAAGGCTCCAAAAATATGGCTAAACGCCTATGCCAAGGGTGGGCTTTTGGAAAGATGCTTATCTAAAAAGTTTTCTCTCATTATCACAAGGGATGAAAGCTCTGCAGAAAGGTTTAAAAATTATGGCTGTAAAAAAGTCCTACCCTGTGGAAACCTAAAGTTTGTCCTTGAAGAGCCAAGGCCTGTGGAATTAAAAGTAAATGCCTCAAGGCTTATAGTGGCTGGAAGCACCCATCAGGGAGAGGAAGCCATCATAAAAAAAGCCTTTGACCTTTTGAGAAGGGATTTCAAGGACCTTAAGTTAATAGTGGCACCAAGGCATGTAAAAAGGGCCAAAGAGGTGGTGGATGTTTTTAAAGGCTATAGGGTAAGTTTTAGAAGCAATCAAGAGGAAGATTGGGATGTGCTTGTGGTAGATAGCCTTGGCGAGCTTTTTTCTCTTTATGCCTATGCCCATGTGGCCATTGTGGGCGGCACCTTTGTTCCTATTGGCGGACACAACCTTTTGGAGCCTGCCTACTTTGGAAAGCCAGTCCTCTATGGACCACACACCCACAAGGTAAAGGACTTAAAAGACTTCCTTGAAAAGGTAGGTCTTGGATTTCCAGTAAAAGATGAAATAGAACTATACACAAGGCTTAAAGAATTGCTTTCAAGCGGGTTTTCAAAAGCATCTTTTAATCTTAAAGAGTATTCTCAAAGGATTTTGGAGTGCTATCTTTCTGCCCTTGAGGAGATGATGGGGGATTATTAAATTTATACGTTGGGTAAGAAATTCATCCTTTGTAGTGGCAGGTTTTAAACCTGCCAGATTATAAAACACCGGGCGGGTCCAAGACCAATAGATTTTTTATTAATAGTTGCACGGCATGCCGTGCCTCTACATTTCTTGTCTCATTTATTTTTTAGCAAGAAGGTATGATGGTATCCCAGCTTCCTAATTAATTTCTCACCCGGCGTATGATAAGGGATTATTAAATATTAGATTTATAACAAGGATGCTTACACATGCAAGAGGAGACCATTTATGATTATATGAGCGAGGAAGAGTTGTTAGATTGGTTTTATCCTGGGGTGCAGAGGGAAGTGAGAGAAAAGTATAATCTAAAAATCCCCACAAGGGAAGAATACATTCAAAGCACCACGCCCACTCAAAGGATCTTTGACCTTTATAGATTGGGGTTAAACAGAAGAGACAAGGAGTTTGCCAAAAAATACTTTGACATGCTGGAAACACCCAAGAAGTATGCAGTTTTATACAGGGATTGCTTTGGGGATGACGATGATGCGAAAGAATGGGAGGAGCTTGTGGATTATCTAACAGATGGTAAGCCAGGATTGGTTGTGAAGTATTTTATCCAATACTTTTAATCTCTAATGCCTTTTAATTTAATGCGCCTTTTGAAACACCCTCCCAGGGATATTGACATGATATAACCTTATGCTTATCTTTATATACAAAAAGGAAGGGTGTGGACTAATACCGCCTGCTGGGGCAGTCCACATCTCAGGAAAGGCGGGATATAAATACCCCAGCCCAAGCCTGTATAAAGGGCTTGGACACGAAGGAAAATAATATGGGATATGCTATAAGAAGCGCCATACTGCTTGGAGCTCTTACTGGCCTTTTCCTGTTTGTAGGCCATCTTATCGGTGGAAAAACTGGTATGACCATAGCCCTTGTGCTGGCTGGCATCATGAACTTTATAGCCTACTGGTTCTCCGATAAGATAGTGCTTGCCATGTATGGCGCTAGGGAAATACCCTACGAAGAAGCGCCTTGGCTTCACAGAATGGTAGAAGATCTTGCCCAAAGGGCAAACATACCAAAACCCAAGATATACTTGGTGCCTATGGAACAGCCCAACGCCTTTGCCACAGGAAGGGGGCCTTCTAACGGTGCGGTAGCTGTAACATCTGGCATACTCCATCTTCTTGACGAGCGCGAGCTAAGGGGAGTTTTGGCACACGAGATAGGGCATATAAAGAACAGGGATGTGCTTGTGGCTACAATGGCTGCCACCATAGCTGGAGCTATATCTTACCTGGTGAATATGTTCCAATGGGCCTTACTTTTGGGCCATTCAAGGGATGAAGAAAATAATAATCCACTTTCTATCATAGCCAGCATAGCTATGATAATAATAACCCCCATAATTGCCACCATAATACAGTTGGCCATATCCCGTTCAAGGGAGTATTTGGCAGACGAGACTGGAGCAAGGATAAGCGGAGATCCACTCGCTTTGGCAAGCGCCTTAGAAAAGATACACAACTATGTGCATCAAATACCCGCAGAAGTAAACCAAGGCACAGCCCATCTTTTTATTGAAAATCCCCTATCTGGTCAAAGCATATGGGAACTCTTCTCTACCCACCCATCCACAGAAAAAAGGATAGAAAGGCTAAAAGAGTTAGCAAGGCAAATGGGGGTGTATTCTTATTCTTACTAAGATAGAACGTGCCTTTCTGGCACTACGCAGAGGAATTCCCCCTCTGCTACCTTTTCTTCTCCCCTTTTCACCTCTACCTGTACCCACCTTTTCTTTCCCTCTTCCCTTATTATCCTCCCCTCCGCAAAGATTTCATCCCCAACTTTTACAGGCTTTAGAAATCTTATGCTGGCTTGAGCCAGAACCACATTGGGTTCATTTACGCACGCCATGGCGCAAAAGTCAGCCAAGGAGAAGATAAAGCCTCCATGCACGAGACCCATATCATCCGCCACCATTCGGCTATCTGTTTTTAACCTCAATTTTGCATAACCTTCTGACAGCTCTACAACTTCTCCGCTTAGACTTTTGTCAATCTTTAAATGCGTTCTTAACTGCATTCACAAACTCCTCCATCTTTTTGTGATCCTTTATGCCAGGGCTTACCTCTATACCAGAAGATACATCCACTGCATAAGGCCTTACCCTTCTTACGGCCTCTTTTACGTTCTCTGGTTTTAGACCACCAGCCAGAAACACCTTAAAGCCCTCCTCCACAAGGCCTTTGGCAAATTCCCAATCAGACTCTTGCCCGCTTCCACCGTAAAGGTTAGAACATGCATCCAAAAGCACACCATGAGAACCTTTCCACTCTTTTGAGACTTCAAGGCCTGGACATGTTCTAAAGGCTTTTATAACCCTGTTTAGTCCAATGACATTGGCCAACTCCAAGCTTTCTTCTCCGTGTAGCTGGACTAGATCAAAGCCAACATCAAAGGCCCTTAAAGTCTCCTCTGCTGTAGGATTTACCATAACGGCCACCCTTTTGACCCCAGTGGCTACAGACAAAAGGTCTTTTAGCCTTTCCCAGCTTACATACCTTGGGCTTTTCTCATAAAGGATTATTCCCACATAGTCCACTCCAAACTCTACAGCTTTTTCTATGTCCTCCTCTCTCGTAAAGCCACAAAGCTTGATTTTAACCATGCGTAGGCTAAATATTATAGTAGGGAGGTGTGGAAATGATAAAGATATTGTCTTTATTTTTGCTTCTTTCTTTAGCCTTTTCCCAGCCACATGGCAAGTTTGTCCAAACACCCTATCAAAAGCCCTTTAAGGTGGTTTATGAGCTTTTCTTTGACCATCCAGAAAAGCTAAGGCCAGCCCTTGGCTGGATATCTAATGTGATATTTGTGCTTACCAAACCACCCTATAACTTTAGCCCAGAGGACATAGACATTGTGGTTGTTTCCCATGGAAGGGAGCTTCCTGTATTTGCTATAAAAAACAGGGACCAGTATGCGGACATGGTGGAAAGGATGGAAAACCTTAGCATGTATGGAGTTAAGTTTAAGGTTTGTAAGATGGCCGCTGAACAGATATACGGCCTCTCTGAAAAGGATTTTTATCCTTTTGTGGAGCTTGTGCCTTCCGCCATCACAGAAATAATACACTGGCAACTTCAAGGTTATGCTTTGATGATCCCTCAGGTTTTTGAGATTAAAAGGTAAAATCCTTTATATGAAGGTCCTATACGATTTTTCCCTTATAACGGATTATGATGTCTACCTTTTTAGAGAGGGTTCCCATTGCAGGCTTTATGAGAAGCTTGGCTGTCATTTTTTTGAAGATGGTGCCTACTTTGCCCTTTGGGCTCCCCATGCTAAGCAGGTCTTTGTCTTTGGAGACTTCAACGGATGGGACAAGCACTCCTTGCCTTTGAAGAGAAGGGAGGATGGCTCGGGCATATGGGAGGGCTTTGTGGAGGGTGTAAAAAAGGGCCAAAGGTATAAGTATCATCTATACACCTCTTGGGGCTATTGGACAGACAGGGCAGACCCCTTTGGCTTTTTCCATGAGACGCCCCCAGGCACAGCCTCCATAGTGTGGGACATAGGCTATCAATGGCAGGATGAAGAATGGCTAAAAAAGAGAAAGGATATCAACCATCACAAGGCTCCCATAAGCATATATGAGGTCCATCTTGGCTCTTGGAGAAGGGTACCAGAAGAGGGAAACAGATGGCTAAGCTATAGAGAACTGGCTCCCATGCTTGCCCAGTATGTAAAGGAGATGGGCTTTACCCATGTGGAGTTTTTGCCAATTATGGAGCATCCCTTTTATGGCTCATGGGGCTATCAGATAACGGGCTACTTTGCACCCACCTCAAGGTATGGCACCCCACAGGATTTTATGTATCTTATAGACTACCTTCACCAACAAGGCATAGGCGTTATCCTTGATTGGGTCCCTTCCCACTTTCCCACCGATGGCCACGGCCTTGCCTACTTTGATGGCACACATCTCTATGAGTATGAGGACTGGAGAAAGGGATGGCATCCAGACTGGAACAGCTACATCTTTGATTACGGAAAGGGTGAGGTAAGGTCCTTCCTTCTCAGCTCCGCCCACTTTTGGCTTGAAAAATACCATGCGGATGGACTAAGGGTGGATGCAGTGGCCAGCATGCTCTATTTGGACTACTCAAGGAAGGAATGGGTGCCAAACCAGTATGGGGGTAGGGAGAACTTGGAAGCCATAGACTTTTTAAAAAAGCTCAACGTTTGCCTGTATAGGGATTTTGAAGGCATTCAGACTATAGCAGAAGAGTCTACCGCCTTTCCCATGGTAAGCAGGCCCGTCTACATAGGAGGCCTGGGCTTTGGCTTCAAGTGGAATATGGGATGGATGAACGACACTCTATTTTACATGTCCAAGGACCCCATATACAGGAAATACCACCACAACCAGCTCACCTTTAGTATATGGTATGCCTTTTCAGAGAACTTCATACTTCCCTTGTCCCACGATGAAGTGGTGCATGGAAAAGGTTCTCTCATTAACAAGATGCCCGGAGACTATTGGCAGAAGTTTGCAAACCTTAGGCTCCTCTTTGGCTACATGTGGACCCATCCGGGTAAAAAGCTTCTCTTTATGGGTGGAGAGTTTGCCCAATGGAGGGAGTGGAACCATGAGGAAAGCCTTGACTGGCATCTGTTAGATTATGAGAGCCACAAAGGTATTCAAAGGCTTGTGAAGGATTTAAACAGACTCTACAGGGAAGAGAAAGCCTTGCATGAGCTTGACTGTGAGCCAGAGGGCTTTGAATGGATTGATTTTCATGACTGGGAGAAGAGCATAATAAGCTACCTTAGAAAGTCTTCCGATGGAGACCTTGTCCTTGTGGTATGCAACTTTACACCTGTGCCACGCTTTGATTATAGAATTGGAGTGCCAAGGGAAGGCTTTTGGAAAGAGATTTTGAACACAGACTCATACATATATGGTGGTAGCAACCTTGGAAACTTGGGTGGTGTTTATGCCGAAGATATACCCTTTCACAACAGGCCTTACTCTTTAAGGCTTACTCTTCCTCCCCTTGCTGTGGTAATCTTTAAATGGGTCGGGAGGGATTCGAACCCTCGGCCCACGGATTAAGAGTCCGTTGCTCTGCCAGCTGAGCTACCGACCCTAACCGCTACTAAGAATATATTATAACACTATACAAAGCTTGTTAATACAATCTTAAGTATTTGATAAAGCTTCCCCAAAGGTTATTCCTACTTCCCATAAAGTTGGTGGTATAAGACAGACCAAAGGAAAGGTTATCTTGTCTAAGGATGGTACCACCTATGCCACCAAGAAGATTAAAACCAAGCCTTTTACGCGTATCAAGGCTTAAGCTAACATCAAGGAAGGGTCTTACTACCCTCACATAGTTGTCCTTGTTGTCAAAGCCAAAGGAAAAACCAACACCCAGAAGGCCATAACTTTCTGGCAAAACATCAGGGCTTGGAACAAAAACCATCTCATCTATAACACCCTTTGTTCTCTCCTTTTCTCTATACATGTTGCCTTGAATAAAAGCCCTAAGGGTATAATCTGGATAGCCTACTCTAAGCTTATAATACACTTCACCATAGTTTATAAAACCTGTGCCAACATGCTTGTAGTCTTGAGATTTATAGCTTTCATAAGAACTCTTCATACTCAGAAATAGCCTACTGCTAAGGCCATGTTGTATTGACAGAGAAAAGCTATCCTTCATTCCACCTTGCAACATGTATATGCTTTCATAAGAAGGCTGGTTTACGTCAAGACTTGCTTGAAGGCTTGTCCTATTGGAAAGGTAGGTGCCATATCCAAGAGAAAAGCCCCCCACACCTCTAAGGGAAGAAAGGTAAGAAAAGCCAGCCTCCACATAGCTTTTATCAAACACCTTCCTCAGTTTTATCCGATTAAAAAGTGTATTTTCTGTTCTCTTAATAGATGCATTTTTGTTAGAAAGCCTTAGCCAGCTGTCTGAGTCATAGAGCAAGTATATACCTTTAGCCATATAGTGTCTTAGGTTTATATAGTTCCTCAAAAAGAATACATCACCAAAGTTTACATAGGAAAGCTCATCTTCAAACAAGGAATAATGCTCCCTTGCCAGATCTCTGAACTGTTTATAAAGGAGATAGTCTTCTCTATTTTCTTCCAGACCCTTAAAGGCGTAGGCTCCAGCCTCTTTTAACTGTCCAGTGCGCCTTAAAGCCTCCACCCTATCCCTTATGGGTAGTATATCCACATACTTTTCCAACAGCTCCTTTTGCTTGTCTCTGTCGTCGTAGTTTAAGGCTATGTTTAACTGCATCCAAGGTTTTAGCTCCTTCTTTTCTATGTTTGCCATATAACTTAGCTTGTCCTGCTGGTCCTGTGATATAAGATAAGTCTGGTATATATCCTCGTAGGCCACCTTAGATAAGGAATCTTTGGCTATCCTTAGAACTTGGTCTATCTGGCTTGCGGACATATAGTATATTCCCACCCTTAGGTAGGCATAAAGCTTATTAGGGTCCTTGTATGTATCTTCCATATCTTGGCTTAGCTTTTTAAAGAGAGAAAACCTTATCTGAGAAGCCTCCTCTTCTCTTCCATACAATGCAAGCACATCCGAATAGGTTAAAAGGTCCTCCAAGCTTTCCCTTTTCATATCCCTCAATAGGTCCAAAGCTGATTTAGCATTTTGTAAAAAGGTATATAAGGATGCAAACTCCTTAGGCATCCTATCTTTAAACTGCTTGAAGTTGTTTTCTATGTATATGGCCAAGTTCCTGTCCGACCCTTCAATGGCGCTATATATGGCCTGTGCCAAAAGGTCCTCCGAAAACCTATTTTTCAAAGCCGTCTTTAGAAAGCTTGTAGCATAATCCCTCTTGCCAACCTTATATAAGGCTCTGAAATAAAGTCCAGAAAGGTATGAACTCTTTAATACCTCTTCTTCTTTTTTTGATAAAAAGCTAACTATTTCTTCCCACCTTTCAATATTGGCAAGGGATTGTACATAAGCACTCAACAGGTAAAGGTCTTTGTATTTTTCATAACCTCTTTTGGCATATATTGAAGCCTCTTGATATTTTTTTCTACTGTATAAGACCATATAAAGCCTTATGTAATCTACCAGCCTTGCCTTTCCTAAGCTTTCAAGCCTTTGGCTTGCATAAAAGGCTGTTTCTATATCCTTGAGAGGCCAAGCAAGGTCGGAAAGGTTTTCAAAGTATTCTATATCTTCATCCTTTGCAAGTTTGACATACTTTTTAAGCACAAAAAGGGCCTTTTCATACCTTCTCATGGTAAAGAGTATGTTAGAATAGAGGCTTGCTTGTTCCGAACTTGTAATACCATGTTCTTTTTCCAGCCTTTTCATGTATTCAAAGGCCTTTTCTACATCCCCATAGTTATAACTAATTTGAGCCAAGCTATAGAGTATGCTTGTGTCTCTTTTTTCTCATAAAGCCCTTCCAGAAGCCTTATGAGTTCCTTTAGCTCTCCAGCCTGTTCAAATATATAAACAAGGTCCTTTATAGACCTATCTTCTCTCAAGTATTCATACTTCTTTATAAGCTGGCTTGCCACGTCAAACCTGTTTGTAGCCAAGGCCATGAGAAAGAGGTTTTTTATACTATCCTTTGAAGGCCTTAGGTTGGCAAGCTTGCTATAGGTCTCAAAGGCCTCCTGATTCCTTCCTGTCCAAAGGCATATCTTTGCGTGAAGGTCAAGCCAATAGGCGCTTTTTGGAAATAGTTCTATGGCCTTTTTGGATATGCTATAGGCCTCTTCCAGCCCTCCCTTTCCCAGAAGGCTTGTGATCAAAAGCTTTAACAACTCCTCATCCACTTTTATAGTGCCTATGCTCTTTACCACCTCTTGTGTCCTTTGGGTAGCAAGGATGGGCTGGCTTATACTAAATAGGCACAAGGCTAAGGAAAGGCTTAAGAACCTCTTACTCATTTTATCCTCCCCGCTATGTCCTTTGCTATTTTGTATGCAAAGCTTGGGTCTCCTGTGGCCAAAGAGGCCCTCAATGTAAGCTTTAAAAGCTCCAAGTTGTCAAGGTGGTTAACATAGTTCCTTTCTATAAAATCCTTAAGAGTGTTGTAATCTTTTGCTTCCAAAAGAAGGCCTATTATGTTCTTGTAAATAAGAGCCTTTTCTCTTGGGTCCTTTACCTTCTCATACAGTACGCTATACACTTCAAAGGCCTTTTTATATGCCTTCTTTGCCCTATATAGTGTAGCCAATATGTCCATGTAATACATCTCTTGGTATGGATGCTTCATCATATACTCTTTTAACAAAAGCTCTGGGTTTTGTGAGCTTTTCAAAAGTAGCCAAGCTATGCTTTGTTTTATCCTCTCCCTTTCTGCGGGTTCTATAGTATATAGGTTTATAAGAACTTCAAGAGCCAATTTAGTGTCCTCCATAGCCATAGCCAAGTTATAATACTCCCTTAGCCAGTAGGCTCTTCTTGCCTTGTCTTCTTCTATGAGATATTCCAAATATCTCTTGGCAAGCGTGTAGTTTTTTAACTCAAGGGCGTGCTTGTATGTTCTTTCCAACCAAAGTATATCTTTATTCTTCTTGAGGCTGCTTATCCTAAGGGATGAGGAAAGAGCAAGGGAGGGCATTGCCATATCTATAGCTTCTCTGTAGACCAATTCTAAGGTTTTAAGGCTGGAAGAGGTTTGTAGGGCTTTGAGAACCTTTTGTGCGTATGCGTAATAATCTTTATTTTTTGTATCAAAGTATAAGCGCTTTAGAATGAAATAAAGGTCTATAAGGTCTTCTTCCTTTAAAGCCGTGTAATCTATTTCTTTTATATACCTTTCTGCATCTTCATAGTGGCCCAACTGCAAGCTCGTTTTTGCTATCATAAGCTTAAACTCTGGTGATGGCCTTATTCTATCAAGCTCCCTTAAATAAATTAGGGCAAGCTGTGGGTTTTTATCTTTTTCATCTGCCACATATCTTTCCAGCCTTCCCTTTGGAAAGATAACAAAAAGCATAACCAAAAAGAAGACAGATAGTGCTACAAGCTCCCAAAGTTTTAAAAATTGACTACTTACAACTGGCCTCCACTTCACCAAGCCTTTCCTCCTTATACCTTACCCTCAATATGGACCCCCTTCTTTCCATGATGTCTGGTTTTGGACTCATATGGATGCTACAACCTTCCGATGCATATATTTCGTATTCAAGAGGTACATGTGCCTTTATCTTTATACTCATCCCATTCGTCTTCTTTGAGCTTTCTACTATCTGACCGTTGGAGCTTACAAGGTAAAAGCTTGGTTCCTTATCTCCAAGCAAAATCTTATAATCTCCCGAATTGTCTAAACTAATATAAAGGCTTTGGTTTATGTAATTAAAACCTACTACACCTTTGCTTTCAAAAACATGGGGATATATCCTATTTTCATCTACTCTAAGGGTCTTAAGGTTGCCCTCGGACCTAACTACTATGCTACCATCCCTTACATCCTCCGCAATGGCCATATTTCTAAACTCCAAAACCCTCTGCGCGTATTCTGATGCAAACATGGGATTGACTGGTTGAGAAAGAGCGTATTCATAAACCTCTCTTAATGCCTTTAAAGATGCTATCTTTTGTCCAGAGTACATGTGATAGTATATGGCTATGGGCTTTAGCCTTCTCGGTTTTTCTGTGAGTTGGAATGTTTCTATTACTCTAACATAGCCGTAGTAATCACTCCAAAGGTTTGTATAAAGGTTTTCATTTTGCACAGGAGCATAGACTTGAAAATATCCATCCCTGTCCAAACCCATGGGGCTTATGTAGCTGTAGAAGGGTTCTCTTTTGTTTATCCAGGTGTATCCTCCGTTCATGTTGTAAACACCTGCACGGTAGGCAAGCCTAAGGGCGTTAGAAGAAGGCATACAATCCCCGCTCCAAAGAAAGACCTTTACCCTCTTTTGGGGGCTTGGAGAAAGCCTCTTGTTTATATACTCTATGGAGCCAAAGATTTCCCTTTCTAAGCTAAAAGTGTAGCCGGGTATGTTTAAGTTGTAATGGGCCTCTGCGTATTCTGGTAAGCCTTCATTATTTTCAAGCTTTTGCCATCTAAAAGGATGGGAGAAGGTGTGGCTTGCCATCTCCACATTGTCAAGGGAAAAAATAGACCTTGCAATCTCTTCCAACTTTGGAGATTTTTCTGGATAAAGGCCGTAGGGAGCTATCTCTCCCTCTATTATGGATACAGTGTGGGGTATGGGATACCTTTTTATAATTTCATCCCTTATAACTTCTATAACATTCCTGTTTGGGTCAAAGTCTGCCACTCCAAAGCCTGCATCTCCATCTATATGGGCTGTGAGGATCCTCCTTCCGTTCTCTGTGGTTATATCTGGAATGGGAAAATTGGGCCTCAAAAGGGCCTTTATAAGGTCAAGGGGGTTTACTACAAAGAGGTCCTCCCTCATATACTTATAAAAGCTTCCTTCTAAGGCGTAGCCTCCCCAGTCTGTTATGGCAAGGGGGTAAAAGACCTTTCCCTTTGCCCGTGCCTTTATGTAATACAGTGGCCTTTCAACCCAAAGCATTGGCATCTCTCCCAATGTGGGTTCTGCTTCAAAAAAGGGAAAGGAGCTTTCTTCTATTTTGTAGTCGTCAAGAGGCCCAAGGTTTCCCACTTTTTTTATGCCAAAAGAGGAAAGGTAATCATCCCTGTCCGCAAAAGGTATACTACCTATGAAAAAAACTTTAAGGCCTTCATCCTTTTTCTCCAAAAGCCACCTGTATAGCTTGTTAGCATCCTTATATTCACCTACACTCAATATGATAGCTACGTATTGGTCCGCCATAGGACCTTGAAAGGACTGGTCGGACATTGCTTGATCTATGCCTCTCAAGACTGGCACATAGCCATAGTATTCTATCCATGGTTGTACCAGCCTATGCACATCGCTGTATGCTGGGTCAAGCTTGCCATCGTGTATGAGGAGCACCTTTCTGGGCTTAAGCTGGTATATGCTTGTGCCAATGGTGTACAAAAATCTGTCGGATACATAGGGTATGAAGCCAAGCTCATATATCCTTTTTGCCACCTCTTTTTGAAGCTTTCTGTTTTTTGGGTCCACATAATCTATTACTATTACCTTTAATCCAAGGGATTTCACATAGTTTAGCCTATCCAAAAGCCACCTTGTTTCTTCTTCTTTCATCTTTCTATACCTTAGACCCCTTTCCAAGTCAAGGCCATAAAAGAGAGATTCTGCAACAAGGGCATCTATGTCATCTTTTACATACTCTACAATCTCAAAGCCTCTGTTTATAAGAATAAGCTTATTGGGATAAGTCTTCCTTAGCCTTTTTATAAGGTCAACCAAAGCCATCTCATAATCCCTTCTATCCTTTTCACTTTTTAGGACCTTTTGATAACTGTCCAATGTGTCTAAGAAAAAGCCATCATATTCTTTTAGCCGGTTAAAAACTTTTTCAAAGAGGAAATTTACGTAATCCTCTCTTCGGACATCTGCTATCTTACTCTTCCAAGCTGGATTATCACCGAGCATCCACTCCCTCTTTGCCTCCTTGTAATATTCCTTCGTAGGCTCAAGCTCGCCTACGCTTACATAGGCTATAAGCTTTGCCTTTTTGTTTCTTATGTAAAACTTTTCTTCCCTTAGCTTTTGAGGAAGCTTGCTGTCTGGGTCTACCACAAGCCAATCAAAGAGGTAAAGGGCTTCCTCTGGCACACCATCTCTGTATATAAAGCCTACGGAAAGATCCTTTGCATACAACAGACTAAACAAACATAAAAGTGTAATAATGAATACCATGTAAGAACCTCCTAAGAAGGATTAAAGCCACAAGGAAGCTTATAAAAGCTGATATAACAAAGCCATAACCATAAAAGTATGGACCAAGTTTTATAGAGGCATAACTAAGCAAAAAGTTTAGCACAAAGAATACAAAGACGGTTATTAGGGTTTCTTTCCTTCTGTCAAAGTAAAAAAGCATGGATATTACCGATATGAGCAGGAGCTGGAAGAAGGTTCCAAACAAAAGCACATGGAAAAGTGGTATGTAGATGAAGGGTATGTTGAAAAGAGTAAAAATAGGCTTTTCAAAAAGTATGAGAACTATGTTAAATATGCCTTGCACCCTTGCTATTTCAAAAAGGGCAGACCTCCCAGACTCTATAAGCTCATCGCCGTAGTTATATATCTTCCTTAAAGATAGACCGTTTATTATAGCATCGTAGTATCTTTGATACCAATAGGAGAATTCCACTTCTATTTTTATAAACAGGGCAGACATGCCGGGAGCAATGGCCAAATAAGCCAAAAACATGGGTATGTCATAGACTATTGAATATCTGAGCGGTCCTAAAACCGGTGTGGAGGTGGCTGTGTTGAACCAAAAGACGAACTTATCTATCCAAATGGCTAAGTTATAAAAGAAGCCTACAAATATGAGGGATACAAAGACCCTTTCTTTATTCAAAAAATCAAACTCTATTATTCTGTCTGAAAGATTGTTGTAGATAAAATAGGCCAAAAGCATTAAAAATAACAAGGATTGAGAGAGGAAAAAGGCCACCATGAGGCCATTTAAACCAAAGCTGGAGAGGACATAGCCTATAAGGAAGAAGGTCAAGTAGGCAAGTGCAAAGGAAAGGAGGATAAACTTATACCTCTTTAGACCTACAAGCACTATATTCACAAGCCATAGGCCTACCAAGACGGTAAAGGTTAAAGAAAATATCAAGGCATAAGAATAACCAGCCTCTCTGGCAAAGAAGTAAATGCTTAAAGGAAGGCTTATAAGAAAGGCTGAAGCCATAAAAATAGTCAATAAGCCCAGAAGGTTCGGCATAAGCCTGTAGTATTCCCTTTCAAATATTCGGTCTGCCACATACCTTGTAAATACAAGCTGACCAAAACCAGAATATATAAGGCTTAGAGCTATTAGGTAAGTTACGGAAACTTGAAACCTTGTTATGGATAAGGCATCGCCAGAATATCTATAATATAGCAGAGAGGACACTATAAGGGACAGTATGGTTATTATATATGGGCCCGAGCTTAGGGCCAAAGAATAGCCAAAAGCTTCCACTATGGCGGTTATGGTGCCTTTTCTCAAAACCCTTCTTAGCTCAAAGCTTATACCCGCCATCCCTTTGCCTCACTGTATATCCTTCTGTAGTTTTCCAGAAAAAGCTCCTTTGTATAAAAAGTATTTACCCTTCTTATGGCGTTCTTTTGGTATTCTCTCCATAGGTCTTCATCGCCAAGGATCCTTACATAAGCCCTTGCCAGTTCGGCAGGGTTGGCAATAGGGACCACCTCTCCAGCCTTGCCTATGGCTATATCCTCCTCGTTTAGACCTCCATATATGAGTTGCCTACAAGAACCCACATCGGTAGCCACGCAGGGAAGTCCTGCGGCAAAGCCTTCAAGCACCACCAAGGGCATACCCTCGCTTATTGATGTAAGAGTTAAAAGCCCTATCTTTGGCAATATATCTTTTATATTTTGAAAACCTAAGAATAGGACCTTATCTTCTAAGCCCAAGGCTTCCACCAAGTTTTTACACTCCTCAAAATACTCTGGGTCCTCGTCCGTAGGCCCTACTATCCATCCTTGAACTTCGGGCATCTTTTCAACGGTAAGCTTCATAGCCTTTATAAAGGTCTTTATATCCTTTATGGGTACAACTCTGCCTATAAGGCCTATCACCTTAGGTGGTTTATCACCTCTCATTTCTATTATAGGGGATAGGGCCTTCACATCCACACCGTTGGGGATTACAATACACCTTTGAGGGTCTGCACCCAAGGATATCTGTATATTCCTTGCCTCGTTAAAAAGGGATATGATCTTGTTTGCACTGTGGTATATTAACCTTCCCAGACCAAAGAAAAAGTTTATCCAAAGCTTATGAATATGCTCTATTTCTTCAGTACCTTTAGTAAGCTGGAAGCCTTTAATCTTTAACCAATCTGCATTAAGTATGTCTATCTTTCTTTCCTTTACATATATGCCATGCTCTGTTAGGATAAAAGGCTTTTTGTAATAGGCCTTTAGGAGTGAAGCTAAAAAACCTGCATAACCTGTGGAAGGGCTATGGACTATATCAAACCTATCTCCTATCTTTTTTACCAATCTTGCCACCACCCACAGAGGATAGTGCATGTTCCTTATGGTCCAAAAGTAGTCAATGAAGGGACTTCCCATAGCATACTCTGCGTAGAACTCCGTTATTATCTCCCACGACCTTTTGCTATATAAAAAATCCTCATAGGTTATTTCCTTTTCATAAAAATCTGCGTTTAAAACATCCGCTGGAATATCCCCTGTACCTTTATGCTTAAACCAGTATATTAACTTCCTTATACTTTCAAAGGCTTCCTTGTTGCCCTCTATCTCTTTTGCTTTTGGCTTTTCTACATCCTGAAAAAGATAGGCCGTTGTGAGATATACAAGGTTCTCCGGAAGCTTATACTTTATCTCGCCATAATCTTCCCTCCTACTACCCAAAAACGCAACGCCAAAGTTTAGTTCGGGAAGATTGCTTACAAGGTCATGTATCCAAGAGGATACACCACCCCTTATGTATGGATAGGTGCCTTCCGCTATGATAAGAACATCCACATGTTTGTTCTTATCTAAGATTACCATTTTTCCCTCTCCAAAACCTTATTACAAAGTTGGCCTCCACATCAAGCAAAAGCTCTATTTCTGGATGTTCCCTTATTAACCTTTTTACCATTTTATAATCCCCCCTTTCATAATACACTTCTGCAAGCTGCATAAGGTAGCTCACAGGATTTAACTCCTTACTCTCCATCAAACTTTCCAGATGGATAAGTGCCTCATCAAACTGCTTCATCTCTATGTGTATCTTGGCCAATAAAAGTTTTGCCTCTGGCGTGCTTTTCATTTCTAAGGATTTTTTAACGTTCTCCAAGGCTTCTTTTAGCATGTATCCTCTAAATTCGGGATCTGCCAATTTATAATGTACAAAGGTATAGTATATTAGGGCTATTTGATAGTAGAGATAGGCCTTTTCCTCTGGCGGGAGCCTTTCTTGACTTAGCCTTTCTCTTAAAGCATGTAAGGTTTGGTTAAGGTTTTTTTCTATCCTGCTTATGGCACCAAAGGCATAGAGTCTGATGGTGTCTTCGGAATAGGCCAAGGCCTTCTTTAAAGCTGGTATGATTTGAGAAGACTCAAGGTTGAGAAGGTAGGAAAGTATAGTTTCCAACCTTAATGGGTTTATTTTACTTTCACCACTTTGAATAACAGCTAAGGCCGCTTCACCTATCTTTCTTCCAGAAAACTTTATATCTTCCGTTATGATTTCTTCTAAGGAAGGTATTCTTGGTGGCTGATATACATCTACTTTTTGCTTCCTAAGCAGATAAAATACTGCTACTAACAGAAAGATGTATCCTAAGTAAAGAGTGGGGTAAAGTATTATAAAGAATACAAAGATAGCTTTTCTGCGGTCTTTAAACCTTTTAGGTATAATGGAAGCTAAAAGGCTTGTTATGATAAACAGGGCCAAGCCATGTAAGGTTAAGAATGGAACTAAAGTGTATATGTTTAAATTTATAAAAAGTGCAAAGCTTAGAAGTTCCAATAGGATGGATTTATAAAGCTTGCTTGGTTCCATGGCAAAAGGTTATATCTTCAACCTGTTTAACATGGTATATGCTAATTGATAGTTCTTCCTTTAAAAACTCGTAGGATAACTCTTCCACTATTAAGCTACCTATCCTTTTAACAAACATTTCCGCACCGAACCTATCTGTGAAAGGTAAAAGCACAGCAATTACCTTTATTCCATCCAAATAAATCACCTCCATCATGTCTATACCTCTTATGTTTTCTTGTAATACATCCTCCAAAATTTCAAACTTTTCATATTCGTAAATCTTTGGGCAGAATAAAACTATATGTGATTCTATTCCAAATTCTTTATTAAGCTTTATAAGCCTATAAACCTCTTTCAAGAAGCTGATGTCAAACTTATTTAATAGGCTACTCTGAAAGGCTATTGCTTCTTCAAGCCTCTCTAAGGCAACGTAATAAAGTAGTAGATTTATAGTAATGAGGTTTTCAATGTTTAGCTTCATAAAAGGCATTCTTTTTAGGACAAAAATATAGAAGAATTCATCGTTTATGTTTATAGGAATTACAGCTAAGTATTTTGTTATCTCGGATTCTTTTAGGTCCGAAACGTATGCTATCTTTTGGTTCTCTATGGCCGTCCTTATAAGTGGGTCTTCTAAGTCCACATCATTAATGTTGCTTGTATTAGCTATAACTTTATATCTGCCGTTGGAATATTTTTCAATTAGGATAGCTTCTTCCACGTCATAATTTACAAGAATTAAATCAAAGACCTTCCTTAAGGCCATGTATATATCTCCATCTCTGGCTATAATGTGCCTTATATTTAATATTATCTGCTTAAGGCTTATCGGCTTTGTAATATAAGACCTTTCCAACTGTTCATGAGAAAGCTTAAGCAAGGAAAAGCTTGCGGTCAAATCCTTTAATCTTTGTGCTATGTAGTTGTATTCTATCTCCGCCTCTTTTAATTTTCCTTTCCAGTAAAACCAGAACTCGGAAAAGACAAGTAGGAAGAGGAAAAGTGATAAAAAATATATATGGTCTATGGTTTTGTATGTAAAATATGCAAGGCTGGTAAACAAGGCAAAATAAACAAGCCCTGCAAATATACCATAAAACAAGGTTATGAGTGCTATAGGTAAAAGGTTGTATAAAAAGTTAAGCTTTGAGTTAAGGAAAAGAGGGTCCTCCTTGTTTAGATAAAAACCTAAGAAATACATACCAAAAACTACAAATATTATCTCGGCCAAAATGATCTTTGTAGATATACCTTCTGGAAGAAAATACCAATGGCCAAGGAAAACTCCTCTAAATCCACTTTTCTTCTTTTGCATAGCCTTATGGAAGGAGGGCCATAAGCAATTTTTGTGCTACTGTGGAAACAGATTCATGAGCCCAGCCTGTCCTTGAACCGGTGTTTATCAAAACAACTCTATCTTCCCTTAGGCTGTATATCTTTAACGTTATGCTTACTGCAGGCTCCCCATCTATCCCCGTCTTATACCTAAACTCATTAACGCTACCCGTTATTACATAATCCACATCACCCCTTTCCTTAAGTTCCCTTATCATATTTTCTATGTCTGTGTGAGTATACTCCTTTGTTTCTCTGTATACTCTTGATAGCACCTTATAGCCTTTAGAAAGAGCTACACCTTCGGCTATTGATGCCACCCTAAGGCCTGCCAAAGGAGTTTCTGTGTTGTTCTCAAAGGGCAAAACTACGTAAGAGGCATTCTTAGGTATATCAACCCTTTTGGTGCTTACCACGCTGGCACAAGATACCAAAAAGACAAAAAGTAGGTATGTAAGAATTTTAACTTTATTCATTGATAAACCTCCATAGGAGTACTCATAAGAGTGTATTATAACTTAGCTATAAATAGCCTTTCATGAAGATTACGTGAAGAATTGACAAAATTACTATACCATCATAACCACGTTCCTACTTTTTTAATTTCTTATTTTACTCAACAGTATTTCTTCCAAACCATCCACCCTTACATCAAAATCAAGGTAAAAAAGGTTTTCTGATGGTTTTAGCTTTATGGCATCCTTTAAAGTGGTTATGTAGAATTCATCCTCCTTTAACTTAAAATCCTTGTAAGAGTAATGGTCTGGAAGACTAATCTTTTCTTTTGTTTTTATTCCAAGCCTTTCAAGGCTTTTGAAAAACTGGCTGTTGTCTCCAAGCCCAGCAAAGGCTATAAAGCTTGTTTCCTTAAAATTTTCAAAAACTTTACCGTCCGAACTCCTTACCACTCTCCAGTTTTCCCTTACCATCTTAAGTGTAGGCTTTGTAGGATGCCTCCAGTCAAAATTTTCAATATCTGCATAAGACAGAATTATTATGTCAGCCCTTTCCATACCACTTAAAGGCTCCCTTAGCCTTCCAAAGGGAAAAAGCCTGTCTGAAAGGTCCTTTTTTTTGAGAAGCAAGATATTTAAGTCTCTATGTATTCTCCTGTGTTGAAAGCCATCATCAAGTATAAATATATCTGGCTTTAGCCTTTCAAGAGCAAAGAAAGCTCCCCTGCATCGGTTCTCGTCCACCACCACGCTTGCCCAAGGCAAAAGCTTTGCCAGCATATAAGGCTCATCCCCAGCATCTTCCCAACTTACTAAAAGCCTTCCCCTCTCGGATGCCAAAATGGTCCCTTTTGTCCTTCTGCCATAGCCCCTTGAAAGTATGCATACATGAAGGTCCTTTAAAAGCCCTCCCATATATCTCACCAAGGAGCTTTTACCAGAGCCGCCCACAGAGAGATTGCCCACGGATAGAACAGGCACAGGAAGCTTACATGGTTTTATGAAGTTTTTGTCATAAAGCCAGTTTCTTATTCTTACCGCATAGGCATAAGGGTTTATTAGGTCAAGCATGGGTAAATCTTCTTGAGTCTTTTATAACAAGGAACAGAAGGAATATACCGCCCAGAAGGGCGCTCATATACTGGGTTATGAACCGCCAAAGTATGGAAAAACCACCAAGTAAGCTTGCCTCAAGGAAGGCATCAAAGACATACAAGGCACCTACCTCTCCTACCCCGCTACCACCCGGCGTAGGACTAAGGAATATGGCATAAAGTAGCATAATTTGGTGTTCTATCAAGGTAAAAAGGTTATATTCTGGATTGAAGCTTTTGACCAAAAAGGCGCCGGAGGATAAAAAGGAAAGATAGAGAAACACACTGCTTATAGATGCCAAAAGTATGCTTAGTTTTTTGTCCCTTAGGAATATTCTTGATACTACAAGGTACCTTTTGAATGTGTATTTTATCTTTTGGATAAATTTTTTGTTTTCACCAAAATTTCTTTTTGAAATAGCTTTTAAAAGAAGGTATAAAAATGAAAACAAAACAAGAAAAAAGAAAAATAAACCTAAAATTCTCAAAGATTGTTTTGGGTTTTTATAGAGATAGGACATAGCATAGGGAAAAGCCAGTATGAAGAAGACCATGCCTGTTATAGTTTTCATGGTGACTATGCTTATTACTTTATGGAGCCTACCACCTTTCCTGGAAAGAGTATATACAGACATAAATTCGCCACCCATGTGTGCTGGAGTTATGGTAGCCCCAAAGGTGTTTATAAAGGATATGATATAGCCATAAAAAAAAGAATACTTTAAATTCATAGCTCTTGAAAGCACAAAAAGCCTAAGGTTATCAAAGGTATGATACAAGAACATAAAAAGAAGCGATAGGATAAGATACCTTTTGTCTATATGGGCAAAGACTCCCAGAAAGTCCTTAGTAAGTGTTTTTTTAACAATGTAAACTAAAGAACCCAACACAAACAAGAGAGTTAAGATTATGCCATAAAAGATTGACCTATACATACCTTAAAGTTATATTTTAATCCCTATGAGAGTTTTGATGATAGATAACTACGATTCTTTTACCTATAACCTTGTGCATTATCTTCAGATGCTTTCCGCAGATGTGGCCGTTCGCAGGAATGATGAGATAAGCCTTGAGGACATAGAAAGGGCAAAACCAGATGCCATAGTTATATCTCCCGGGCCTTGCACTCCAAAAGAGGCTGGCATATCGGTGGATGTTATAAAGAGGTTTTACAAGGAAATACCCATACTGGGTGTGTGCCTTGGCCATCAGTCCATAGGCTATGCCTTTGGAGCCAAGATAGTGAGAGCAAAAAGGCTTATGCATGGAAAGACATCGCAGATATTCCACACGGGCGAGGGCATCTTTGAAGGGCTTAAGAATCCCTTTACGGCCGTAAGGTATCATTCCTTGGTGATAGATAGGGAAAGCTTGCCGGAGGTTTTGAAGATAACGGCTTGGTCCGAGGATGAGGAAATTATGGGTGTGGAGCATGTGGAGTATCCCGTCTTTGGAGTGCAGTTTCACCCAGAGTCCATACTTTCTGAAGAGGGCCTAAGACTTTTGGAAAACTTTTTGAAAATAGCAAGGGGGGAAGCACTTTCAAAGGTTAAATAAGGTGAGGGAAATTCCCATCAAGCTTATCCTTATGCTATAATCTAATAGGTGAAGGTTCTTGTAGTTGGCAACGGTGGAAGAGAACACGCTATCCTTTGGAAGGTATCCCAAAGTCCATTGGTAAAAGGTTTATACTGTGCCAAAGGCAACGGTGGCACGGCAAAGATAGCTCAAAATGTATCCATTGAACCCACCAACGTAAAAGCTTTGGCAGACTTTGTCCAAAGGGAGGGTATAGACTTTACCATAGTTGGGCCTGAGGCTCCCTTAGTGGCTGGCTTGGTAGATGAGTTTGAAAGTAGAGGTCTTAAGGTCTTTGGGCCAAGTCAAAAAGCTTCCATGCTGGAAGGTAGCAAGGCTTTTGCCAAGGAGTTTATGCAAAAGTATGGTATTCCTACTGCAGAGTTTCACACCTTTGAGGACCCTCAAAGGGCGAAAAACTTTATAAAAGATTTTGGTGTGCCGGTGGTTATAAAGGCGGATGGCCTTGCCAGTGGGAAGGGTGTTTTTGTATGTAAAAGCTATGAGGAGGCCCTAAGGGCCATAGATAATTTAATGGTTAAAAAAGCCTTGGGAGAAGCTGGTTCAAAGGTGGTTGTAGAGGAGTTTTTGGAAGGTGAGGAGGCATCTTATATAGTTATGCTAAACGGGGATAGCTATGTGCCACTGCCCACCTCTCAGGACCACAAAAGGCTTTTGGATGGAGACAAAGGGCCAAACACGGGTGGAATGGGTGCCTACTCTCCCAATCCCTTTGTGGATGAGGCCACAGAGAAGGCAATAAGGGAACTCATAATAGAAAGGGTTATAAAGGGCCTGCGTGAAGAGGGCATTTACTACAGGGGCTTTTTGTATGCTGGTCTTATGCTAACAAAGGATGGACCAAAGGTGCTTGAGTTTAACGTAAGGCTTGGCGACCCAGAGGCACAACCTCTTCTTATGAGGATAAAGGGAGACTTTTTAAAAACTCTTTTGGACTTTTATGAAGGCAAGCCTGTAAACCTTGAGATAGACCCAAGGCATACCCTCTGCGTGGTCCTTGCCAGCAAAGGCTACCCAGAAAAGCCAGAGGATGGAAAGGAGATAATTGGGCTTGAAGAAGTAGAAAAAATGGAAGATGTGGTGGTTTTCCACGCCGGCACAGAGCTAAAAAATGGAAGGGTTTATACCAAGGGTGGAAGAGTTCTAAATGTTTGCGCCTGGGGCAAGGACCTAAAAGAGGCAAGGGAAAGAGCCTACAAGGCCATTGAGAAGATAAACTTTGAGGGTATGCACTACAGAAAAGATATAGGCTATAGGGCCTTTATGGTAATTTACGGGTAAAAACAACACCAAGGGAATATATTTTCAATTAATTATGAAAAAGCAAACCTATAGGTTTTTGGGCTTTTCCTTTTTTGTGCTTGGAACGGTGGGTATCTTTTTGCCTATAATGCCTACTGTGCCTTTGTATTTACTTGCCATACTTTTCCTTTCAAAAGCTTCCAAAAGGGATATTGTAAGGCTTAAAAAACTTCCCTTTTTGGGTAAAAAGATATATCCATACATCAAAAAGTCTGTAAAATATCTCAAAAGATGGAGTACGCCACTGCAAAGTTTATCCATATTATAGGCATATTGTTGTGGGCAAGTTCTTCTTTTTCCCTCGGTCTTTTTATGTTTTACTCTATGCATAGAGAAACTGGTTGCAACCAGCACATACTAAGAAATTTCTACAGATGGATGACAAACTTGGAAATCTTTGGCTTTTTCCTTGCCCTTACTATGGGCCTTTACATGCTCCATCTTATTGGCTATAGCTTTGATATAAGGTGGTTAAACTACAAAATACCCTTGGTCCTTGGAGTGCTTTTGCCACTTGAAGTTTTAAACTTTTGGTTTGTAAATATCTACATTCCAAAGGCTGAAGATAAGATAAAGGCTTACAAAAAGTATGACCTTTTTAACTATATAGTGGCTATCCCTTTGATAATAGTTTCCCTGTTTGTTATATACCTTGCGGTGGTAAAACCATAAGTTCTGTCTCAAATAATTTTGAAAGGGCAACCCGTAGGTTGCCCAAAGGCCTCAAAACTGGTAAGAAGCACTAACATAGAAACTCCTACCGGGTTCTGGCACCTTTACGCCTGTGCTAAAGGGATTTCTCATATAGGAGAAGTGTTCATAATACTTTTTGTCAAAGAGGTTTTCCACTCCAGCATTTAAGGTAAAGTTTCTGTAGCTTATGCCAGCCTTTAGGTTTACTATGCCGTCAGCCGGAGGTCTTTGTCTCATTTACATCGGAGTCTACTTTGCTTTGGGTGGCGGAAGCCACAAGCTCTGCCTCTGCAAACCACAGGCCAGTATCATACCTTAGCCCAAGCCTGCCCTTTAAAGGTGGCACCTCCGCCACATCCTTGTCTTTTATGTTCAAGCTTGGTTTTGTATCCTTTCTGCCTTCCGTGTAGCTTACACCACCAAAGAGGAAAAGGTTTTTCCACACGTTGTAATTGGAGCTTAGCTCAAAGCCCCAGAAACGAGCATCCACGTTGGCATAGGTCATGGCCTGACCGTTAGCTGGTGCCACCATAGGAATAGGATTAACCACATCTTTCTTATGTAAGGTTATATAATCCCATACATAGCTTACAAAAAGGGTAGCCTTTGTCAAAGACCTTTGCGTCTGGTGTTTTATTCCAAGGTCAAGCTCTAAGTTTTTGGAAGGCTTTAGCTCTGGGTTTCCAACCCAAGCACAGTATGTATTGGCTGGTGGATTGCACATTCTTTGTAAGGCAAAATACCTTTCTTGCTGGTCTGGCACCCTTACTGCATAGCCCAAACCGGTAAAGAGTTCAATCTCTGGTGTCAAGTTGTAAAAGAGTTGTAGATTACCCGAAGGGTATGTATCCGTCTTTGATGTGCTTTTTGTGTTTTGGTAGGCATAGTATAGGTCTGTGTTTGCTTTGGAGCTGTCTACCTCGCTTTTGGTAGTATCGAGCCTTAGGCCTGCTACAAGCCTCAATTTAGGATTAAAAGATTTCCTATATTCTCCATACACGCCAAAGTTGGCAATGTCTGCATCTGGGATTACAAACTGCCTCATATACATACCACTCATTTGATCCCACATGTAGTTGGTGGCATCCCAGTTTCTTCTATAGGCTTCAAAGCCCAAGGCAAAATCTTTTATTTGTGCTTCCACCCTTCCACCAAAGGTTTTTGTTTTTGCATCCGTTGCCATGCTGTAAGGTCCAGATGGATTTGTCATAAACTTCCTAAACCTGTCATCCATCCAGTGGTCCACCTTTGTGTAATAAAGCTGGAAGTTAAGGGAGTTTATAAGGTCGGATATTTTATCTACCCTGTAGGTAAAGTTAAACCTGTCCGTTTTGTCATAATCCGCATCCATCATGAGGGCTGGGTACAAAACATGTCTGGCATCCTGCCTTGTGTAGGCCATTTCAAGATGGTGGTTTTCCAAGGGTCTTAGGCCAAACTTGGCCCAGTAGGTGTTTATCTCAAAGGCTTTTGAATTTATATACTGTGGCTTGTAGTTGGCATACTCCGTTATCCTTTTTCCATCTCCGTCCTTGTAGGGCTTTGAATACTTGTAAGAGTAGCCCGCAAGGCCATAAAACTTATCATCCCTGTAGGAGACCACAGGAGAGATATTCCTAAAGTCAAAGGAGCCAAGGCTAAGGTTAAGCTTAAACCTAAAGCCAAAGTCTGGCCTTTTGGTGATTATATTAACCATACCACCCAAGGAGCCTTGATGCCTTATGTCAAATGGTCCCTTTATAACCTCTATTTTCTCCACCTCCGAAAAATCCACATGGAAGGCAGGCGGGTCCATTCGGTTGGGACATGCACCATGAACCTCTGAATCATCAATTAGCACGTTAATGTTATCCCTTTGGAAGGCGCGTATTATCACATCGTTGGCTATGCCACCCTTTCTGAACCTGTGAAGCCCCTCAATCTTGCTTAGGGCCTCTCCCACATCCTTTGCAAAAGACTCCCTTACCTCCCTTATCTCAAGGCTTTCTTTAAAGGTCTCCCTTTTTCCCTTAACTTCTACCTCTTTCAAAAGTACCTCTTGGGCAAAGACTGGAAGGCTAAAGATAGCTGTTAAAATGAAGGTGGTTTTTCTCATTACTTTACCTCCAATTTAGCGTTTATTTAACATTATATCACAGTATGATATTTGTCAAGGTTTACTGAGGGTGTTTCAAGGATAGACTGTGGTTTTCACGAACTAACTTCCAGCTTTGTAGCTCCGCAAGTAGTAAATATATTGCCCCGACTTTTCATAACTATTTTCTAATTAATTCCTTGGTGTGTCATAATACGCTGGGTGAGCAATTCATTCTTTGTAAGGGCACTGTATACAGTACCCTAGTCAAAATTCTTTACATTCTGGATTTTATTGAGGGCACGTATTAGCGTGCCACTACATTGTTTGTCTCATTTATTTTTATCAGGTGGTATACCCCATTCCATAGTTAATTTTTCACTAATACGTCGGGTGAGAAATTCCCTTTAAGCCAAACTTTCCATATCAATAAAAAGACAGCAGGGCTACTATAATAGTAGCTCTAAAAACCATCGGAGGTTTTTACCATGGAAATTATACCACCTTACCTACGCATCTACCAACAAATCCTAAAAGACCTTGAAAATGCCTTGCCATTCCTTAATGTGCCAAAAGCTAAAGCAGGCAGAAAGCCTAAACTCACAGACATCCATATAGCAGCCATCTTTATACTCTCCTACATAACCAATACAAAAGTCCTCACCTTAGCTAAACTACTTATTGACCCATCCATACAATCATGGCATATCTTCAGAAGATACAGACTCAAGAGAGTATACAGGATATTGAGAGAATACAAGCTTCACAAGCTGAGGCTTATGATTTTAGCAAGGCTTTTGTATGGTAAGAAGATAGAACTTGTAATAGATGGAACCATAGTGGACATAGCCAATGTAAACAGGGCGAGGACACAGAAGATAAGGAGGGTAAGAGGGAAGGTATGGTGGGCAAAGAGGAGAAGGAAGATAGTTCGGAGAGACAATGGGAAGGTAGTGGAGTTTGAGGAGGTAAGATATGGTATGTTGATGATGGTGTTATGTGATAGGGAGGGGAGAGTTTATGATGTGTGGATAAGCTTTGGAAGTGTGCATGAGGTTAGGGCATTTAGGGAAAGGAAGAGAAGGAGTTTATGGTTTAGGAAGCTTGTGGAGAGTTGTGTGGTGTATGGAGATAGGGGTTATAGGGGTTGTGAAGGTGTGATTGTGTGTGGTAGTAGGGAGATGAGGGCAAAAAGGCAGGTAGTGGAAGGTGTTATAAGTCAGATAAAGCTTTTTAATGCTGGTAGTGGGTGGAGGACTTTAACTTGTGTGCTTGTGTATGTATATGCTTATGCTATTGGATATAGCTATTATAGGAGGGGTGAACTTGAGGTCTAATTTCTCACCCGGCGTATTCCATAGTTAATTTTTCACTAATGTATTGTGTCCGTAACAGTAGGTCCCAGACCTGTCAAAGCATGCATTAGTGTGTTTCTACAGAAGCATTTTTGTGTAGGGATACTCTTTACAAGTGTCCGATTGATGCACTGGCAAACCATGCCGCACTTTTAGAAAACCAGCTGGCGGAAAGCCTAAGGCTTTAATTTCTTACCCGGTATATGCTATTAGAATTTTTAACACATTTTTTTAGTGGAGTTGCTAAAAAAGCTTCTGAGCCAAGGTTTGTGTAAAAAGTTTTTTGCTTGAAAAACTGGGCAACTGGTATAAACCTCTCACTTATAAACCTTTCTTCTAAAAAGGTCCTTTGGTGATACAAGCCTTTCCAAAAAGACCTTCCCATCAAGGTGGTCTATCTCATGTTGCACCACCACCGCCTCAAAGCCTTCTGTGTCAAATTCTATGAGATTCCCCTTTATATCAAAGGCTTGAACCTTTATCCAATAATGTCTTTTCACATTGCCCGTATAATCTGGCACGCTAAGACAGCCTTCTCTGATCACTATCTCCCCCTCATATTGAACTATTACAGGGTTTATAAGGACCATAAGTCCATGGCTTAGTTTGTTTTCCTTGTGCTTTGATTGGGAGGTATCTACCACAATTATCCTTTTGTGCACTCCCACCTGAGGCGATGCAATGCCCACGCAACCGGGTGATGTCTTCATGGTATACACAAGGTCGCTAACAAACTCCTCAAGGTCTTTCCCAAAATCTACCACCTCAAGGGATGGCACCTTTAGCCTTTCATCGGGATAAGTAATCACCTCAAGTTTTCTCACAGCCTCTCTCCCTCTTCCCTTTCAAGGCTTATCTCCACGCCTATGGATTGTTTTACCTCTTCCATGGCTTCTCGGAGCCTGTCTTCCATATCCTCTTTGCCTTCGGCCTCTATAAGCATTACATAAAGGTTCCCCCTCTTTTCTGTTCTTAGGTCGCTTATGTTTAAGCCAAGGCCTGCCAGCCTTGAAGCCACACTGTATACTATACCGGGTTTGTCCGAGCCAAAGACAACTATCCTATATATGGCTTCGGGCTGTGCATATACTATCTCCTCAAGCTCCCTGCAAACCATAAAAAGCTCAAAGCTTTGGCCCACTTCTTGTAGGCTTTCAAGGATCTTCTCCGAGGTTATTTCCCTTTCTGAGCTTACTATTAGCATTATGGTAAATTCACCGTTGAGCCTTGTCATGGAAGAGTCCTCAAGGTTAAGGCCAAGCTCATAAAGGGCCTTTGAAACACCGGCTGACTATGCCGGGCCTATCCTTCCCAAAGATGGAAACTATGAAAAACTTCATGCTAAGATTTTAATATGGAAGAGTTGGATTTTCACCTTTCCCAAATAGCAAAAATCTTAGGCCTTGCTCAACCTTTGGGTTTTATGCTTTCCTATGAGTTTGGAGACATATGGATAGATATTTATCTTGAGAAGACTCAAGAGGGGTGGTCTGGAAGGACTTACACCATAAGCGTGCCAAAGGAAAAGGCGGATAGGTTAAAAAAGCTTGTGGAAAGCGTGGGTGGCTCGCCGGAAGAGGTCATATCCGACTCAGATAGGGCATACCTTAGCTTTCCTTACGAAGACTGGGAAATGGTAAGTCCTGTTATAATGAGTTTGCTATGAGGGTAGGCTTTATTGGTTTGGGAAGTCTTGGCAGAGCTATAGCAAAAAGGCTTATGGAACAAGGCGTAGAGCTTATAGTTTGGAATCGCACTAAGGAAAAGGCCCTTGAACTTGGCGTGCCAATAGCAGAAAGCCCTAAGGACCTTCTAAAAGAGGTAGATAAGGTCTTTGTTATAGTCTTTGATTCCAGAGCTTCCGAAGAGGTCATCTTTGGAGAAAATGGACTGTCAAAGGGAAATATAAAAGGCAAGACCATCATAGATATGACCACAAACCATTATGCCTACGCAAGCCTTGCCTACGAAGAACTTAAAAAGCTCGGTGCCTTTTACCTTGATGCTCCCATCCTGGGAAGCGTCATACCAGCCCAGAGGGGAGAGCTTACCATACTTGTGGGTGGTGATAGGGAGAAGTTTGAAGAAAATGTAAGCCTTTTTGAGAAGTTTTGTAAGAACATCTTTTATGTGGGCAGGGCAGGCGATGCCACAAGGCTAAAGCTGATAAACAACATGGTTTTGGGTGGCTTTATGCAGGTGCTTGCAGAGGCCATAGGCGTAGGAGAAAGGTGTGGCTTTGATAGGGAGCTTCTTATAAAGGTTTTGGAGAGCGGTGCGGGCAAGTCTTACCTTCTTGATGTTAAAAAGAAAAAACTTTTGGAAAAGGATTACTCTGTGCATTTTTCTGTAGATTTAATTCACAAGGACCTTCATTATGCGGAGGATATGGTAAAGGACCTTGGGGCTTTTACCTTTACCTTGCAGAACGTTAAAAATTCTTACGCCTTGGCAAAATATTTAGGGATGGGTGGCGAGGACTTTTCAGTCCTCGCAGAGGTCTACAACAGGCTCACCACTCAAAATCCCGTAGATACTTAGCCCTTGCGGGGTGCCTTAGCTTTCTTATGGCCTTGGTCTCAAGCTGGCGTATTCTCTCCCTTGTCACGTTAAACATCTTGCCTATCTGCTCAAGGGTGTACTCTATGCCATCCACAAGTCCATAACGGTACATAAGTATTTCCCTTTCCTTTTCACCTAAGGTGCTTAGCACCTTTATAAGCTGTTCTCTAAGAAGTTTTCTTGAAACTTGCTCCTCCGGTGATGGCACGCTCTTGTCTTCTATAAAATCCCTAAGATGAGTTTCTTCATCATCCCCGATAGGTGTTTCAAGAGAGACAGGCTCTTGGGATACACGCATAACCTTCCTTGCCTTTTCTGGCGATATGCCAAGGTATTTGGCTATCTCCTCGGCGGTAGGCTCCCTTCCAAGTTCTTGGAATAGCTTTTTGTGGGCCTTTGTTATATCGTTTATGGTTTCTATCATATGCACCGGTATGCGTATGGTCCTCGCCTGGTCTGCAATGGCCCTTGTTATAGCCTGACGTATCCACCAGGTAGCATAAGTGGAAAACTTATAACCTTTTCTGTAGTCATACTTATCCACGGCCTTCATAAGGCCTATATTGCCCTCCTGGATAAGGTCAAGGAAGTGAAGGCCCCTGTTTACATACTTTTTGGCTATGGAGACCACAAGCCTTAGGTTGCACTTTACCATAACCTGCTTTGCCTGCGTTACCTTTGTCCTGCCCTCCCTTATTATGTTAATAACCCTTTGAAGTTCTTCCGGCAATATGCCCATTTCCCTTCTTAATTCTTCTATCTCCTTTTTGAGCGCCAGATATTCATCCCTTAACATTTGGAACTTTGCAAAGCCATAGCCCTGTCTTTCCGCCTTTTCACGGAGGGATTGGTCCTTATCGTAGTTGTTTAAAAGCTCCTCTATGTCTGGGTGTATGCTTTCCAATTTCTTCTTTCTTAGTTCAAACTCTTTGAGCTTTTTCGTGTATTTGTTATACAGGTTTAAAAGTTCATCCGCTATGCGTTCAAACTTTGAATGCTTGAGCTTCATATCCTTTAGTATTCTATTCATCTTTGCATGTCTTCTCAGGTATTCCTTCTTATACTCCGGTGTTCCATAAAGTAGGTAAGTATCTCTCCAATAAAGAGCTTCTTTATACGCCTTTGCCAGCTCCAATCCCTTCTCTATAAAGTACCTTTCTAAATACTCATGGCTTTCTTCATATTCTTCAATAGTTTTACTTTCATCCACCGTATCCATTAGGTCCGTTGCCTTTATCTTACCGTTGCACACCTCACCCCATTCCCTTAGGACCCTGTCTATGAGGAAGGAAGTTCTCAAAAGGCCCCTTCTCATGATCTTTCTTCCCGTTTCTATCTGCTTTGCGTATTTTATTTCCTCTTCCCTTTTGAGAAGAGGTATTTTACCCATGTCCTTGAGATATAGCCTTACTGGGTCTCCGTCCTTTCCGCTAAGCAGAAGGCTCTCTGTGGATATGGTTATGGTATCTTCTTTTTCCTCAAGGGCCTCTTCCGTATCAACTATTTTTACTCCACGTTCCTGTAAAAAGTCCATTATCTCTTCATACAGCTCCGTATCCACAAGCTCGAGACCCAAAAGCTCATTGATCTCATCGTGGGTGACATAGCCCTTTTCGCTAAGGTCCATAAGCTTTTTCATAAGTTGCTTGTAAATCATGCAGAAAACCTCCTATAAGGAAGATGCTTTACATAGACCTCCATAACCTTTTTAAATATATTTATGAAGGCTTAAGGTTGCAAGTCAAACTTTTATAATAGGGTGCTGGCCTTTGCCACAGCCACCGGCGTTGCCATAAGAAAAGTTTATATTAAAATTATAAATCGTAATGATTGACATCAGCAAGCTTAAGACCTTTGTGGCAGTTGCAGACCTTGGGAGCTTTTCTAAGGCTTCAGAAATACTATACATTACACAGCCAGCGGTAACTCAACAGATAAAGGCACTTGAAAGGATAGTGGGTGCTAAACTTTTCCAAAGGCAGGGCGGAAGGATTGTGCTTACAGATGAGGGTAAGAGAATATACCAGATAGCGAAGAGCCTTCTTAGCAATTATGAAAACCTTATGGAAGAAATGGCAAAGATAAAAAAGGATTTTAAGGATACACTCCTTTTGGGTATTAGCACTACATTAAGCGAGTACAAAGTTCCGGAGCTTCTTGTGGAATTTCATCAACAGTTTCCCAACATATCGGTTAGGGTTTTGGTGGATAACTCACAGCATATAGAAGATGCTCTCTCTTCAGGTGTTTTAAACATAGGCATCATTGAAAGGGACCCTTCAGAAAAGTTTAGTTCTGTAAAGTGGTTTATGGATGAGGTTGTTTTCTTTACCTATCCATCCCATCCTTTTGCAAAAAAGGGTGAAATAGACCCTGAAGAACTCTATAATGCAGACCTAATCTTTAGAGAGGTAAGTTCTGGCACACGGAAGGTAGTAAAAGAAGAGCTTGAAAGACTTGGAATTATCTTTGAAAAACTTAAAGTTAAGATAGAAATAAACTGCGGAAGGTCCATACTAAGTATGGTAAAAAAGGGCTATGGCTGTAGCTTTTTGTCAAGAGGCATAATAGAAAAGGATATAGAAGAGGGTAGTGTGGTACCAGTAAAAATAAGGGGCTTTAACGCGGTAAGATGGTACTACATAATATATCCAGAGCATGAAAAACTTACCTTCCTTGCAAGCAGGTTTATGAAGTTTTTGCTTTCTAAGACAAGCACCGAGCTTATAGCAGGATGAGAAAGGGCATAATCTTTGACGTGGATGGAGTTATAGTGGATGTAAGCCAATCCTATCATTACGCCATAAAATACACTGCAGAACATTTCCTTAAAAAAGAAATTCCACTACAGGAGGTCATAAAAATAAAGTTTTCAAGGGGGATAAACAACGACTGGCTTGCCACCCTTGAAGTCATAAGAGAGTTTGGAGGAGATGCAAGGCTGGAAGATGTTATAGGAGTTTTTAATAGGTTTTATCTTTCCCTTAGGGACAAGGAAAGGCTAATTCTTCAAAGGGATTTCTTTGAAAGGTTAAAAAACCTTGGCTATCCCCTTGGCATAGTCACAGGAAGACCAAGGGAGGACCTAAACTATCTTCTGGAAAGGTTTAACCTTTCTCCTTTCTTTGACTTTGTAGTGGACGAGGATAGCATACCCCAAGAGGAACTGAGGAAGCCTCACCCTTATGCTTTACACTTTTGCGTTGAGGCCCTTGACCTTGACGCTGGCATTTATGTGGGCGATAGCCTTGCAGACTGGCAGATGTTAAAAGATTACAAAAGGATCTATGCAAAGCCCTTTGAGTATATACATGTGGGAGAAAAGGCAGTGCCAGAAGGTATTATGCCCGTCCCTCCTGAGAAGCTTTTTGAAGCTCTTCAAGGGGCCTTGCAGAGTCTATAAGGAGTATAGGTATATCCTCCTCTATGGGATAAAAGACTTTGCAGTTATTGCAGACTAATACATTCTTTTCCTGGTCATAAACCAAGTCCCCCTTACACTTGGGACAGGCAAGTATTTCCAAAAGGTCTTGGCTTATCATGTTTAACCTCCTATCTTAAACATCTCCACTTTTTTGGGCCTTATGCCCTCCTTTAACATCTCAAGCCTTTTTTCTGAATATCTGTCTTCCCTTTGGGACCATATATGCAATATAAACTCTCTTATCTCCTCCTCCGTAGCTCCAGACCTTATAAGGCTCTTCACATCATAACCGTCCTGCGCAAAAAGGCATGTAAGCACCTTTCCGTCCGCCGTAAGCCTAAGCCTGTTGCAGTCTCCACAGAAGGGCTGAGTTATGGAAGATATAAAGCCCACCTCCACGCCATCATCCACATACCTGTACCTTTCTGCCACCTCACCCCTATAGCTTTTTTCCATAGGTTCAAGCTCAAAATGTTCCTTTAGGAGCTGTAGCATCTCCTTTACAGAAAAGACCCTATCCAAGGACCATCCGTTAAGGTTCCCCACATCCATAAACTCTATAAACCTGACCACCACACCCATACCTTTGAAAAACTTGGCTATATCCACTATCTCCCCATCGTTCAAGCCCCTTACCACACATACATTCACCTTAACAGGCTTTAGTCCAACCCTTAGGGCTTCTTCAATACCTTCAAGTATATGAGAAACCTTTACATTCCTCCCTACAAGCTTTGAAAATACCTCATCCTTCAAAGATGGAAGGCTGACCGTTATCCTCCTAAGGCCCGCAAGCTTTAAGACTTTTGCCTTTTCCTTTAGTAGAAAGCCGTTGGTGGTAAGGCTTAGGTCCTCTATGGGAAGCTCTGAGAGCATCTTTATAAGCCTTTCAAGGTCTCTCCTTAAGAGTGGCTCACCACCGGTGAGCCTAACCTTCTTTATTCCAAGGGGGATTATGGCCCTTACAAACTTGGTGATCTCTTCAAAGGAAAGTATCTCCTCCCGTCTGAAGAACTCATAATCCTGGCCCTCTGGCATGCAAAAGGTGCATCTGAAGTTGCATCTGTCCGTTACGGATATTCTTAGGTCATGAAGTTCTCTACCAAGCTTATCTAAGATCATGCTCCAAGCACCCACTCACCCTTTCCATCCTTGAAGACTTCCTTCTTCCATATGGGCACCCTCTTTTTTACCTCATCCACCACATACCTACAGGCCTTAAAGCTCTCATCCCTATGCCCACCAAAAACCACCACCATAAAGGAAGGCTCACCAACCCTTACCACACCAAGCCTGTGATGTATAAAAACCTCTTTTATTGGAAAGGCCTTTAAGGCCTCCTCCCTTATCTCTTCCATAACCTTTATGGCCATCTCTGGAAAGGCCTCATAATGTAGTTCTGCCACATCTCCATCCTCCGGTGCAGACCTGGCTATGCCAAGGAATATTACGCTTGCACCACACTCATGAGGCACCTGATAATGGGAAAGAAGCCTCTCCGCACCTATCCACTCAACGCCGAGGTATATCTTAGGTACCATGGGTATAATTATAGGCACTGCTACGCCGAGTGAGAAATTAAGATTGTCCCTTTTGGAAGAAGCGAATTTTCAAAGGCTTTAATCTGTCCTATAGTTTGGAAATAAGATAACCTCTTCCCAAATTTTTATGATAAAAACCACCACTTTTTGAAAACTTGGCTTATAATTTATATCCACCCTTTTTAGGAGGTTGGAATGAAGGTTAAGGTGGTGCAAAAGGAAGATTTTCACTTTATAGGCACAGGTGAGTCGGGCAGAGAGGTGCCCATAGACGCCGCAGGCTACGTGGGTGGTAAGGGAAGAGGCATAAGGCCTCCAGAGCTTCTTTTCCATTCTATAGCGGGTTGTGTGGGCATTCACCTTTATGAGGCCCTTCACAAGGAGGGCAAACATACAGAGCATATAGAGATAGAAACGGATGCAGAAAGGATAACAGAAGGCTATCCAAAGGTCTTTACCAAGATATACCTTTATGTAAAAGTGAAAGGACATGTTTCGGAAGAGGATGTAAAAAAGGCCCTTGACAAGACCATATACAATCCCGGCACATGCTCCATAGCCTATATGATAAACAAGGTAGCACCCATTGAATACAAAATAGAACTCCTTTAGGAGGTTGGCATGTTCAAAAAGGTGCTTGTGGCCAACAGGGGTGAAATAGCCTGTAGGATAATAAGGGCCTGTAAGGAGCTTGGTATAAAAACGGTTGCCATATACAACGAAATAGAATCTACCGCAAGGCATGTAAAGATGGCCGACGAGGCCTATATGATTGGAGTCAATCCACTGGATACCTATCTAAATGCAGAGCGTATAGTGGACCTTGCCCTTGAGGTAGGTGCGGATGCCATACATCCTGGCTATGGCTTTTTGGCGGAGAATGAGCATTTTGCAAGGCTTTGTGAAGAAAAGGGTATAACCTTTATAGGCCCCCACTGGAAGGTTATAGAGCTTATGGGTGATAAGGCAAGGTCAAAGGAGATAGCCAAAAAGACGGGCCTTCCTACGGTGCCGGGAAGCGATGGCATTCTAAAGGATGAGCAGGAGGCAAAACAGATAGCAAAAGAAATAGGCTATCCTGTTCTTTTAAAAGCTTCCGCAGGTGGTGGTGGAAGGGGTATTAGGATATGTAGGAACGAAGAGGAGCTTTTGAGAAACTATGAAAGCGCCTACAACGAAGCTCTAAAGGCCTTTGGAAGAGGAGACCTTTTGCTTGAAAAGTATATAGAAAACCCACACCACATAGAGTTTCAGGTCTTGGGAGACAAGTATGGCAATGTGATACACCTTGGAGAAAGGGATTGTTCCATACAGAGGAGAAACCAAAAGCTTGTGGAGATAGCTCCATCTTTGCTTCTTACACCCGGTAAGAGGGCCTACTATGGAGAGCTTGTGGTAAACACGGCCAAGGAGATAGGCTACTACAGCGCAGGCACTATGGAGTTTGTAGCCGATGAAAAAGGGAACATATACTTCATTGAGATGAACACAAGGATACAGGTGGAACATCCTGTTACGGAGATGATAACGGGAGTGGATATAGTAAAATGGCAGATAAGGATAGCGGCGGGAGAGCCTTTAAGATATAAACAAGAGGATATAAAGTTTAACGGCTATTCCATAGAGTGTAGAATAAACGCAGAGGATCCAAAGAAAAACTTTGCTCCAAGCATAGGAACCATAGAAAGATATTACACACCCGGAGGCTTTGGTATAAGGGTGGAGCATGCAGCCTCAAGGGGTTATGAGATAACACCTTATTATGACTCCATGATAGCCAAGCTTATAGTTTGGGCTCCCCAATGGGAAGTGGCGGTAGATAGGATGAAGGCAGCCTTAGAAACCTACGAAATAACAGGTATAAAAACAACCATACCACTACTTATAAAGATCATGGAAGACCCAGACTTTAGGGCTGGCAAGTTTAACACCAAATACTTAGAGACCCATCCACATCTTTTTGATTACCAAGAGCATAGAGATAAAGAAGATTTTGTAGCCTTTATATCTGCGGCTATTGCCGCCTATCATGGACTATAAACAAGGAGGTTAAACTATGCATGCAACAGAGATAATTGAAGACATCCAAGAAAGGCTAAAAGAGTATGAGAGGTCTGGCTTCAAAAAGAAGATATTGATAACAGACCTCACGCCTAGGGATGGTATACAGTGTAAGCTGGCAACCCGTGTGAGGACCGATGACCTTTTGCCCCTCTGCGAGAAGCTGGACAAGGTAGGCTTCTATGCTGTGGAGGTTTGGGGTGGTGCCACCTACGATGTGTGCCTTAGGTATCTAAAGGAAGACCCATGGGAAAGACTAAGGCGTATAAAGGAAGTTATGCCAAATACAAAGCTCCAGATGCTCTTTAGAGGCCAAAACATAGTAGGTTATAGGCCAAAGTCGGACAAGCTTGTTTATAAATTCGTGGAAAGGGCAATAGCCAACGGTATTACTGTATTTAGGGTTTTTGATGCTTTAAATGATAATAGGAATATTCAAACAGCCGTAAAAGCTATAAAAGAGCTTGGTGGAGAAGCCCATGCGGAGATAAGCTACACAAGAAGCCCCGTCCACACTTATCAAAAGTGGATAGAGTATGCCCTTGAGATAGCTGAAATGGGTGCGGACTGGCTATCCTTTAAGGATGCCACCGGTATTATAATGCCCCTTGAGACCTATGCCATAATAAAGGGTATAAAGGAAGCTACCGGCGGAAAGTTGCCTGTATTGCTTCACAACCACGATATGAGCGGAACGGCTATAGTGAACCATATGATGGCCATACTGGCAGGCGTGGATATGGTGGATACGGTCCTTTCACCATTGGCCTTTGGTTCCTCTCACCCAGCCACAGAATCGGTGGTTGCCATGCTGGAAGGCACACCTTTTGACACAGGCCTTGACCTAAGGAAGATAGAAGAATGTGCGGAGATCACCAAACAAATACGTAAGAAGTACAAGAAGTATGAAACTGAATATGCGGGAGTAAATGCCAAGGTGCTTATACACAAAATACCCGGTGGAATGATCTCCAATATGGTGGCGCAGCTTATAGAGGCAAACGCCATAGATAAGATAGAAGAGGCCTTGGCGGAAGTTCCCAATGTGGAAAGGGACTTGGGTTATCCACCACTTCTAACACCTTCTTCCCAAATAGTGGGAGTGCAGGCGGTCCTAAACGTAATATCCGGAGAACGCTACAAGGTGATAACCAAAGAGGTAAGAGACTATGTGGAGGGCAAGTACGGAAGACCACCAGGTCCCATATCTAAGGAACTTGCGGAAAAGATACTTGGTCCCGGAAAGGAACCGGACTTCTCCATAAGGGCTGCAGACCTTGCAGACCCCAACGACTGGGACAAGGCCTATGAAGAAACAAAGGCCCTTTTGGGAAGAGAACCCACCGACGAAGAGGTGTTGCTTTACGCCCTATTCCCCATGCAGGCAAAGGACTTCTTCGTAGCAAGGGAAAAGGGAGAGTTGCATGCAGAACCCGTAGAGGAGCTTGTGGAGGCTACAGAGGTAAAGGCCGGTACAGTTCCAGGCGCAGCACCTGTAGAGTTTGAAATAGTCTATCATGGTGAAAAGTTTAAGGTTAAGATAGAAGGCGTAAGCGCCCATACAGAACCTGGTAAGCCAAGAAAATACTATGTGAGAGTGGATGGAAGGCTTGAGGAAGTACAACTCATACCCCAAGTGGAGGCAGTGCCAACGGGAGGAGTTTCTCAAGCGGTAGCCCAGGCAGAAGAAAAGGGTATTCCAAAGGCAAGCCAACCGGGAGATGCTACAGCGCCCATGCCCGGTAGGGTTGTAAGGGTTTTGGTAGAAGAAGGACAGCCCGTAAACGAAGGCCAAACAGTGGCAATAGTAGAAGCCATGAAGATGGAGAACGAGATACATGCACCCATTACAGGTATAGTAAAGAAGATATTCGTAAAGCCTGGAGACAACGTAACACCAGACGATGCCCTTTTGAGGATAGAACCGGTAAAACCAGAAGGAGATACTTACGGGTGATATAATAGTGGTATGCTAAAGGAAGGTGATAAGGCGCCGGATTTTTGCCTTGAGGGCATAGATAAAGATGGGAGAGAAGGAAGGTATTGTCTAAAAGACTTCCTTTCCTCTCCCCTTATACTATATTTCTATCCAAAGGATGATACACCCGGATGTACCCAAGAGGCTTGCGACTTTAGAGATAATATTAATATCCTTCAATCTAAAGGCTACAATGTGGTAGGAATAAGCCCAGATAGTGTGCAATCTCACAAAAAGTTCAAAGAAAAATATGGCTTAAGCTTTCCACTTCTCAGCGATCCAGACAAAGAGGTAGCCAGAGCTTATGGAGCGTATGGTAAAAAGAAAATGTATGGCAAAGAAACGGAAGGTATTATCAGAAGTACCTTTCTCATATCACCTGACGGTAGAATACTGAAGACTTGGTACAACGTAAAGGCAAAGGGACATGTGGAAGCTCTTTTAAAAACTCTTGACAAGTTAAAGTTGTAGGATTTATAATTTTAGGTCAAAATAATTCATAAAGGAGGTAGATAAAATGAGAAAGCTCATAGCACTTGGAGTGGCAAGCCTTGCACTCCTGGCAGCATCCTGCCAGCAAAAGCCTGCAGAACAGCAGCAGCCAGCAGAACAGCAACAGCAGCAGCAACCTGCACAACCACAGCAACCCGCTGAGCAACAACAGCAACAGCAGCCTGCCGGGGAGCAACAGCAACAGCAACCCGCTGGAGAACAACAGCAACAACAGCCTGCCGGAGAGCAGAAGAAGTAAAATATCTACGGGGGGCCTCGCCCCCTAAATCTCTTTTCTGGGAGAAGGAACATGTATGCGGTTATAGAAACTGGTGGAAAGCAATATAGGGTTGAAAAGGGCTTAAGGCTAAAGGTAGAAAAGCTACCTTATGAGCCTGGAACCCTTATAGAGTTGAACCCCATACTTATAAGAAAAGAGGATGGCACCGTAGAATTCAATAAGGGAAAGGTTTTGGCAGAAGTTACATCTCATGGCAAGCACAAAAAGGTGATAGTTTTTAAGTTTAGGGCAAAGAAGAATTACAAAAGATGGAAAGGTCATAGACAGCCATACACAGAAATACTTATAAAAGACATTAAGGAGGTCTAAGGCATGGCTTCCAAGGCAAGCGGTGGCTCAACGAGAAATGGAAGAGATAGCCATTCTAAAAGGCTTGGTGTTAAAAGGTACGATGGCCAGATAGTAAGGGCTGGTAATATATTGGTAAGACAAAGAGGAACAAAGGTATACCCAGGCTTAAACGTAGGCATGGGCTCAGACTTTACTCTCTTTGCCCTTGTGGATGGCGTGGTGAAGTTTGAAAACAGAAGGAACAAAAAGTTTGTAAGCGTAATACCTTTGCAAAGTGCTACAGCCTAAGTTTTTTGTCGCTACCTTTATAGCCTACTAAGCCTTCTATAGCCAAGGCAAACTCCCTTATTTCCTTCTGGGCTCCCTGATGGGTCCTTAGAGTTAAGAAGTTATCTAGGGAGATTCTTGGCACAGTCCAATAGAACCTTGTCTTCATAAACTGGGGCAGTATGCCCCTTGCTAGTTCTTTGGCCACCTCATGATCTACCATGGACTTATATAGGTCCTTAAGGTCCTGCACATACCAGCCTACCTTTTTCAAAAAAAGTGAGTTCCATGGCTCTTCTACGGGTTCTTCTATGGAGGCCTGCTTGTTGCTTTTGGCTTGCTTTCTAAGGTAAGGAGGTATATAAAAGTCTGGTTCATAATCCACATACCTTCTGCTTATCTCATTATAAGAACCAAACCTATGCCTGTGCCATTGGCGAGCTATAAAGAGGGGGCATTCTACCACAAAGGTGTAATAGTCCATATCTGTTCCAAGCTCAAGGCTGTCTACAAGACCTATCCATCCGGAAGATGTTTCTACTTTTTCTTTTAAGTAGGCTTTATCCATAGAATAGTCTTCTGGGTCTGTGCCTTTTAATAGGGAAAGGGTGGCTGGAAGGGCCTCTTTTATGCCTTCCTCCAAGTAAGAAGGTAAAGATTCCCAAGCGTTTATAAAGTTTCTGAGGTTTAGCCATATAAAGCCTTTGGAATAATATATCTGCACTGCGGGGTTTTCCACCTTGCCAAGGATTTCAAGCCAGAGCTCTTTATCTCCTTCTATGGCAATTACAATGTGTTCAAAGGGCGAGGCATGCTTATGTTGTAGCAGATATTTAATAAGCTTTATGTCCCTTTCCTTGTCTACCTCTTGATCCTTTCCAAAGGAAACCCTTGCACACCTAACTATCCTCTGGTCTGACCCCATAATGTGAACCTTCATAGCACCTCCAAGAGCTTTGGCACTCCGATAGTGGCTGGTTCTCTAATTATAACATCTGCTATGGAAGATATGGGAGTGGACTCTGGGTTTATCTCTATCACCTTTGCCCCATGCCTTTTTGCCAAAAAGGGAAGTTCTGCGGCTGGATAGACCACTCCAGAGGTTCCTATGGAAACAAAAACATCACAGGTCATAGCCCATTGAAAGGCTATATTAAGAGCTTTTTCCGGTAGGCTTTCACCAAACCAAACCACATCTGGCCTAATAAGCCCTCCACACTCCTTACAAGATGGTGGAAGCTTCTCATAGAAGGTCTTATAGTCGTAGTAGTTGGCACCACAGCTAAGGCACCTTACCCTCCATATGTTCCCATGAAGTTCCACAAGCCTTTTGGACCCTGCTTTTTGATGAAGTCCATCCACATTTTGTGTGATAAGAAGAAAGTTATCCCCAAGAATATTCTCAAGTTCTACAAGGGCCTTGTGGCCCTTATTTGGTTCTGCCTTTTCTATTATGCTTCTTCTCCAAAGATACCACTCCCACACAAGTGCGGGATTTCTTTTGAATGCCTCTGGCGTAGCCAGCTCTTCTGCCCTAAAATTCTTCCATAGGCCATCCTTACCTCTAAAGGTAGGAATTCCACTTTCTGCGGATATGCCAGCACCGGTTAAAACTACCACTTTCATGGAATAATATATACACCATGAAAAGGTTCTTTGAAAAGGTTCCAAAAGAGTTGTGGAGAAGCTATCATTGGCAGGTTCAAAACAGGATAAAGACAAAGGAAGAGCTAAAAAGATATATAAAGCTTACAAAGGAAGAGGAGGATGGCATAGATAGAACTAAAGGACTTTACCCAATGGCCATAACCCCCTATTACCTTTCCCTCATAGACCCGGAGGACCCACAAGACCCCATAAGACTACAGGCGATACCAAGAGTTGTGGAGGTGGATGAAAGAGTCCAATCTTACGGTGATCCAGACCCCTTTAAGGAAGAGGGAGATATTCCCGGCCTTACCCACCGATACCCCGACAGGGTACTATTTACCCTTACCACCTTTTGTGCCGTGTATTGTAGGCATTGTATGAGAAAAAGGATTTTTCAGGAAGGAGAGAGGGCAAGGACAAAGGAGGAGATAGATAGGTTCATAGAATATCTAAAAAAACACGAGGAAGTAAGAGAAGTGCTTTTATCTGGTGGCGAACCACTCTCTGTAAGCAACGAGAAGCTAAACTATGTGCTTTCAAGGATAAGGGAGGTGCCACATGTGGAGATAATAAGGATAGGAACAAGGCTTCCGGTGTTGGCACCACAGAGGTTCTTTGATGAGGAGCTTCTAAATATCTTAGAAAAGCATTCACCCATATGGATAAACACCCACTTTAACCACCCCAAGGAGATAACAGAAGAGTCTGCCGAGGCCATAGAAAGGCTACTAAGGCATGGCGTTCCGGTAAACAACCAAACGGTGCTTTTGAAGGGTGTAAACGATGACCCGGAGACAATGCTGAGGCTTTTTAGAGAACTGCTTAGGATAAAGGTGAGGCCTGTTTATCTCTTTCACTGCGACCCTGTAAAGGGTGCGGTGCATTTTAGAACAAGCTTGGAAAAGGGCCTTGAGATAATGGAGTATTTGAGAGGAAAGATTTCTGGCATGGGCATACCCACCTATGCGGTAGACCTGCCCGGTGGAAAGGGCAAGGTGCCAATAAGCCCCAATTATATAATTCAAAAGGATGGAGACACATACACCTTTAGAAGCCCCCTTGGTGGTATTGTAGAATACACTATTTCCGATGTGGAAGTATTTTAAGGCTTTGTTTTTATCTTTAATTGATGCACTTAAAGGAGAGGTGGGCTATCACAGCGCCTCTTTAACCTATCAATTCCTCACGGTAATCGGCTCTCTTGTTATATTACTTGCCTTTTTATCCATGTATTTGCCCTTCCTTGACCCTATGAAAGTCTATCAATACCTTCAAGGCCTTATCCCTTCTTATGCGGAAGATATACTGAATAAAATACTCCCTGCTTATGAAAAAAAGGCAACTGGTTCCATCCTTTCTTTGGTACTTGCTTACTACTTTTCTCTATCCTTTGCCAAGTCTTTGAACACAGCCTTTGGGTTTGTTTATGGGAAAAAACCTGTAGAAAGGGAAGTTTTCTTTTGGACGGTAATGCCCCTTATGATGGTCTTTTATACCCTTCTTCTTTCTGTGGCCATAGTCCTGCTTACCGTAAGCAAAGCCCTCCTTGGTGGCATATACTACAGGATTGCGGAGCTATTTAACCTATTTATCATATTCCTTGTGCTTACCATGCTCTATTCCTTGTATTTCAAGCTTAAGAGAGCTACCCTTATTGCCTCAGGCCTTGTGGCCCTTATGCTCTTTTTCTTGAATAAGGCCTTTTCTCTCATAGTGGTCAAGATGGTTAGCCTTAGCCCCCTCTATAGCATAATAGGGTCTCCCCTTCTTTTGCTTATGTGGCTCTATTACTCTTTCTTTTGCCTTTTGGTGGGTGTGAGGATCATAGCCAGATTAGACCAACTTTTCCAGTAGATTGTTGGCCCCGTTTAGCTTCTGGTATGCGCTGGATATCACGTAGTATATCTGCTCGCCCTCGGCTATGGAGAGGTCATAAAGGGTTATGCTAAGGTCCTTTAGCACTTGGTAAAGGGTTGTATATAAGTTTTCATCCAGCTTTTTCTCTGGGTTGGGTATTTCCTTGTAGGTCTTCATTATATAATCGCACATGCCCTTTATACTCTTGGCTATGTTGATTATCTCCGGGTCGTGCGCATACATTTGTATAACTTCCGCATACCTTTCCTCTATCTCCTCATAAGTGCTCTTAAAAAGCATATCCTCTAAAAAGAAAAGCTCTTTTCCCATGGCTAATCCTCTCATATAAATATGGTCTTTTGAGACACATTTTCAACTGGCATGACTGTCCAAAAAGGATAGTATTTCTGACAAGTTATTGGCTTGACGCAGTCCTTCTATGTTATGGGTTTTATAACCGATTATGGGCTTTCCCAAAATAAGGGCGTAGGCTATTTCTGACAGAGTTCCCCAGTTGCCACCTATGGCTACTACCACATCACCGCTGGCTACCACCAAGGGATTCCTGTTCCAATTCATGCCGGTCCTTATCTTTATATCCACGTATGGGTTTGCCTCATCACCTTCGTAGGAAGGAAGGATGCCCACCGTTAGCCCTCCCATCTCCTTTGCACCCTTGCATACCGCTTCCATCACGCCACCCCTCCCACCGCATACCACCACCCATCCCCTCTTGGTTATCTCTTTGCCAAGCTCATAAGCTATTTTGTATTCTTCTTCCTCAGGCTTTGCCTTTGAAGAGCCTATAACCGCCACCTGCCTCATGGTTTTTAAGTATAAAGGAATTAAACACTCCTATACGCCGAGTGAGAAATTCCCTTTAAGCTAAACCTTCCATATCAATAAAAAGACAGCAGGGCTACTATAATAGTAGCCCTAAAAACCATCGGAGGTTTTTACCATGGAAATTATACCACCTTACCTACGCATCTACCAACAAATCCTAAAAGACCTTGAAAATGCCTTGCCATTCCTTAATGTGCCAAAAGCTAAAGCGGGCAGAAAGCCTAAACTCACAGACATCCATATAGCAGCCATCTTTATACTCTCCTACATAACCAATACAAAAGTCCTCACCTTAGCTAAACTACTTATTGACCCATCCATACAATCATGGCATATCTTCAGAAGATACAGACTCAAGAGAGTATACAGGATATTGAGAGAATACAAGCTTCACAAGCTGAGGCTTATGATTTTAGCAAGGCTTTTGTATGGTAAGAAGATAGAACTTGTAATAGATGGAACCATAGTGGACATAGCCAATGTAAACAGGGCGAGGACACAGAAGATAAGGAGGGTAAGAGGGAAGGTATGGTGGGCAAAGAGGAGAAGGAAGATAGTTCGGAGAGACAATGGGAAGGTAGTGGAGTTTGAGGAGGTCAGGTATGGCATGTTGATGATGGTGTTATGTGATAGGTGGGGAAGAGTTTATGATGTGTGGATAAGCTTTGGAAGTGTGCATGAGGTTAGGGCATTTAGGGAAAGGAAGAGAAGGAGTTTATGGTTTAGGGAGCTTGTGGAGAATTGTGTGGTGTATGGAGATAGGGGTTATAGGGGTTGTGAAGGTGTGATTGTGTGTGGTAGTAGGGAGATGAGGGCAAAAAGGCAGGTAGTGGAAGGTGTTATAAGTCAGATAAAGCTTTTTAATGCTGGTAGTGGGTGGAGGACTTTAACTTGTGTGCTTGTTTATACATATGCTTATGCTATTGGATATAGCTATTACAGGAGGGGTGAACTTGAGGCCTAATTTCTCACCCGGCGTAAAGAAGAAATTAATAAGATTATGGACATTGGTAAAATGGCTGCAAAAAACTTCCCTACTGGTGTGGTTGGAGTAATATCTCCGTAGCCTACCGTGGTAGCCGTTATGATAGCCCAGTAAAGGGAATTAAGAAAGCTATCAAAGCTTGTATTTCCCGCGTTATACTCCCAGATATAAACGGCTATTGCCGAAAAGAATATCAAAGTGAATATTATTAAAAAGCTAACAAAATAAAGATAGCTGTTCTCTTTAAAGATGCTAAGGATCACCCTAAGGGAATGTGTATATCTGATGATCTTAAGAAGCCTAAGGATAAGCAAAAACCTAAAAACCCTAAGAGGCCTGAGGATGGGAAGTATGGCCAAAAGGTCAATTATGGATGTGGGCCTTAGCATCCATTTTAACTTCTTTGATAAAGCATGCAAAAAGCATATAAGTAGTTCCTTTTGTGTTCAAGATAGTGCTTAAAGTCATCAATAAAATCTGAAGCAACCCAAAGCCTTAGTAAATATTCTATAGTAAAGAAGTAGATAGTGAAATTTTCGTAGTGTTCCAAAAACTTATGAAGGTCTGGAGGCATTTTTTCTGCCTCAGGAGTGATTAGAATAAAAATGGTTATAGATGAAGTGATTACTAAAAATAATCCTATGGTAGTGTATATAGTATGCATGTAAAACCTTTCGTTTTCCAGTATGTTATGTATGTAAATTTTCAATAGCTTTAAATAAGAATAACTTCTACGCCTCATAAGAAATATTTTATATTTACAATATCAACATTCCATCCCCATAGCTATAAAACCTATATCTCTCTTTTACCGCCTCTTGGTAAGCTCTCAAAATAAACTCCCTTCCTCCAAAGGCGCAGACCAGAAAAAGAAGAGAGGACCTTGGAAGGTGAAAGTTGGTGATGAGGGCATCCACCACCTTAAAAGAATAGCCTGGGTATATATAAAGCTCTGTCCAGCCTTCAAAGGGTTCAAAGCCGGCAGTCTCCAATGCCCTTACCACCGTGGTGCCTACGGCTATCACCCTTTTGCCCCTTTTCTTTGTTTCCTTTATAAGCTCAATTGTCTCTTTTGGCACACTTACATACTCCGGGTCTACCCTGTGAAGCTCCACCTCATCCACCTTTACCGGTTTGAAGGTTCCATAGGAGACATGTAGGGTTATAAAAGCTTTTTTAATCCCATACTCTTCCAGCCTTTTTAAAAGCTCTTTTGAAAAGTGGAGGCTTGCGGTGGGCGCAGCTACAGAGCCTTCTATCTGTGCAAAGACCGTTTGATAATAGACCCTGTCTATGGGTTCCTCCTCACGCTTTAGGTAAGGCGGTATGGGTATTTTGCCATACTTGTCAAGGGCCTTGAGTGGGTCTTCTGACAGGAGCTTTACCTTAAACTTGCCACCCTCCACATGCTCCAACACCTCCACTATCAGACCCTCACCAACATATATCTGCAATCCCTCCTTTATATTCTTCCCACCTATCAAGGCATACCACTCTTCTTTTGTGATAAAGTCTGTAAGGAGCACCTCCACCTTTCCACCGGTGGGCTTCTTTCCGTATAGCCTTGCGGGCAAAACCTTTGAGTTGTTAAAGACCAAAAGGTCCCCTTCTTCTAAATAGAGTGGTAGGTTCCAAAATATGTCATGCTTTATGCTTTGGTTCTTTCTGTTTAGGACCATAAGCCTTGCATTGTGCCTTGGTGTAATTGGATACTTGGCTATTAGTTCTTCTGGCAGGTGGTAGTCAAAGTCTTCTACTTTCATGCCCTTGCAAGCATCTTTAACACCACAGGAGCCATAAGGGTGGTAATGGCCACCACAAAGATGACCACTGCATAAAGGGTATCATCGTAAAGGCCTATCTGTCTTCCAAACTCTGCAAATATAAGGCCTACCTCCCCCCTTGGTAGCATGGAAAAGCCAATAAGTAGTTTTTCCTTCATAGAGCCTCTTACAAAGAAGCCAGAAATGACTTTCCCCACAACGGCTATGAGCAGTATAAGCAGGGAAAGCATCCAGAATTTTTGTGAAGTAAAATCAATGGCTTTTAGGTTTAGTTGCAGTCCTACATAGACAAAGAATATGGGTGTTAGGACCCACACAAGGGGTGTGATGGTATGTTCTATCTTGTGAGCCATACTTTCGTCCGTCTTTAAAAACATGGCAAAGGGTAGGGCAAAGCGCCTTGAGAGGGCAAGGCCTGCCGTAAAGGCTCCCAGTATTTCTGGAGAACCTACCTCGTGGGCAAGGAAGGCAAAGAGGAATACAATGGCTATAACGGTGGGAGGGATAAAGTCTTCCGTTTTTAGCTTTTGGGAAAGTATTTTTATAACCCTTGCCAATATCTGGGCCAAGATGGGAGAGAGGATAAAGAAGGTTGTTATGTATAGCACAAGCATTGTTAAGGCATCAAAATGAACTACTCCCTCCTTTGAAAACTCATAAAGCCCTGCCAAGACTATAACTCCGAATATATCGTCAAGCACGGCGGCGCCCAAAACTATCTGGGCAAACCTTTCCTTCATCTTTCCAAGGTCGTCAAGCACCCTTACCGTTATGCCTATGCTTGTGGCCGTTAGCGTTCCACCCAAAAAGAGGGAGGTAGTCAAAGAAAAGCCCAAAAGGTAGTAGCTTGCCAAGGTTCCAAGGAGCATGGGTGTAAAGGCGCCCACAAAGGCAACCACAAAGGCCGAAAGGCCCACCTTTTTAAGCTGGTTTATGTCCGCCTCCAGGCCTATGTGAAAGAGCAAAAGGATGACCCCTATCTCTGCCAAGAGCCTTAAAACCTCGTTGGGCTCTATTATTCCCAAGGCGCTCTTACCAAGTATGACACCTACCAGTATCTCACCAAGCACCGGCGGAAGGCCAAACCTTCCAAAGGTATCGCCTATGATGCGGGCAAGGAAGAGTATTATGGCAAGATACAAAAAGATGCTATGTAATTCCATGCCTTAAATATTATAACCCGTTGAACCAAAGCCCCCATCAGACCTTTCTGTGGAGCTTAGCTCCTCCACCTCTTGGAGCTCCACCTTAACCACTGGGCATATAACCATCTGGGCTATCCTGTCCCCCCTTTTTATCACAAAGTCTTCACTACCAAGGTTTATAACGATTACCTTTATCTCTCCCCTGTAGTCTGCGTCTATGGTGCCTGGGGTGTTTAAAAGGGTTATGCCATGCCTGATAGCAAGGCCGCTCCTTGGCCTTATCTGTGCCTCATAGCCCGGTGGTATTTCTATGGCTATGCCCGTAGGAATTAGTGCCCTTTCCATGGGCTTTAAAATAACAGGCTCTTCCACCGCCGCCAAAAGGTCCATACCAGAAGCATGTTCCGTAGCATAAAAAGGTAAAGGTAAACCTTCCGAATGTGGTAGTCTTTTGACTTTTATCCTCATAGCTTTCTCCAAGCCGGCGGTGGGACTTGAACCCACGACCTAGGCATTACGAGTGCCTCGCTCTGCCGCTGAGCTACGCCGGCTCGTTTATGCCTATATTAGTTAACTTAGGTCTTCCTTGTTCATCCACCTCAAGCACCTTTACCAACAGCTCATCGCCCACGCTAAACTTCGCCCTTACATCCTTAACATACCCCTCCATCTTGCTCACATGCAAAAGCCCCACCTTACCCGGCAAGATTTCCACAAAGACGCCGTAGGGTTCCACCCTTGTTATCTTACCCTTATATACTTTGCCAACCTCTACCTCTGCTATAAGATTCTGTATTATCTTCTTCACCTCTTCTATGGCTTCTTTTGAATTGGAGGTGAGGGATACCCTTCCACCCTCATGGACCCAAACGGATACACCCATCTTATCCCTAAACTCTTTTACATTCCTTCCACCGGGACCTATTACCACCAAGGCCTTATCCTCTGGTATGGTTATTATCTCAATCTTGGGCGCATAAGGGGATACTTCTTTCCTTGGCTCTGGTAGGGCCTCATACATCTTCTCAAGTATGTATAGCCTTCCTTCCCTTGCCTGGTATAGGGCTTCCTTCATTATCTCCTTTTTAAGGCCCTTTATCTTTATATCCATCTGAACGCTCGTTATTCCATCCCTTGTGCCAGCCACCTTAAAGTCCATATCGCCAAGCTGGTCCTCATCTCCCAGAATGTCCGATAGTATGGCGTATTTTCCACCCTCCATAATAAGGCCCATGGCTATGCCTGCCACATGCTTTTTGAGCGGCACTCCCGCATCAAAGAGGGCAAGGGAGCCTGCGCATACGGTAGCCATAGATGTGGAGCCGTTGGATTCAAGTATGTTGGAAACTACCCTTATTATGTAAGGAAACTCCGTCTCCGGTGGTATGAGAGGCTCTATAGCCCTTTCTGCCAAAGCTCCATGACCTATTTCTCTCCTCCTTGGTGGTCCCCAAGGCTTGGCCTCACCGGTGGAGAAGGGTGGGAAGTTGTAGTGTAGCATGAACCTTTTGAAGGTTTCACCCTCGTATATGCTTTCTACAAGCTGGGCTTCCTCTGGAGAGCCAAGGGTGGCTGTGGCAAAGGCCTGCGTTTGTCCCCTTGTAAATATGGCGCTACCGTGTGGCCTTTCAAAGGGATGAACCTCTATACTTATAGGCCTTATATCCTTTGGACCCCTTCCGTCAATACGAACACCCTCCTCCAAAACCCTCTTTCTCATAAGCTTGCTTATAAGCTTTTTGTAGTTATAGCCTACTTTAAAGTGCCACTCTTCTGGGATTTGGTTTACCTCTATGAACTCTTTGAGTATGTTTGATTGGAAGGTCTTTCTTTCTCTTTTGTCGGAGATGTTAAAGGATTGCAATATCTTATCCGTGCAAAACTCTTCAAGGGCCTTTTGGAGCTCCTCTGGCAGGTCCATACCCTCAAAGCTTACCTTTGGAACTCCAACCTTTTCCCTTAAGGCTTCTTGGGCCTTTAAAAGGTCCTGTATGGCCTCAAGGCCAAAATATAGAGCTTCTGCAAGGGTGTCCTCATCCACCTCCTTTGCGCCACCCTCCACCATCACTATGGCATCCTTGCTTCCGGCCATAACTATATCAAGGTCCGCCCTCTGTCTTTCTTCGTAGGTGGGGTTTGCCACAAACCTGCCGTCTATCCTACATACTCTTACGCCCGCTATGGGACCATCAAAGGGTATCCTTGATATATGCAAGGCTGCAGAAGCACCAGTTATGGCAAGCACATCGGGGTCATACTTGTCATCGGCCGAAAGGGTGAGGGCCGTTATTATAACCTCATGGAAAAAGCCCTCTGGTAGCATAGGCCTTATGGGCCTGTCTATAACCCTTGAAACCAAAATCTCCCTCTCGGTGGGCTTTCCTTCCCTTTTTATAAAACCGCCTGGTATTTTGCCCCATGCTGAGGACTGCTCACGGTAATCCACGGAGAGGGGAACAAAGTCTATACCCTGGACAGGCTCTTCAGACATTACGGCTGTTACCAACACAGCCGTATCACCCTGGCGAACAACTACCGCACCATCCGCCAGCTTTGCGTAATTTCCAGTTTCTATAATTATTTCCGATTCCCCAAGCTTTGCCTGCACGCTTTCCATCATCTCACCTTCAATCCAAGTCTTTCTACTACCTCCAAGTATCTTTTGTAGTCCTTTTCTCTCAAATACTCAAGGTGCTTTCTCCTTGCATGTATAAGGGCTATAAGCCCACGCCTTGAATGCACATCCTTTTTGTGCTTTTTGAGATGCTCTGTGAGCCTGTTTATACGCTCCGTAAGTATGGCTATCTGCACCTCTGGTGATCCAGTGTCGCCTTCATGCCTTTGAAAGCTTCTTATTAGCTCTTGCTTTAAAGCCTTGGGTAGTGCCATCTTTCTTCCTCCTGCGTTCTTCAAAATAAAATATTATAACTCAACCTCCACCATATTCGCTCTGGTCTATTTCCATTAGAAACTCCTCTATCATATCCTTTATCATCTTTACCATATTCTCAACGGGTTCCTCAAGGTAGTATTCAAAAAGTTCTATCTTTCTCTCGTGTGAGTGGCCTTCATCTGTGTAATACTTTACAAGCACATAGGGGACCTTAAAGGAAGGGTCAAAGCCTTCCTCTCCGGGCATTTTGACTTCATACTCCACATCCAAAGCACCAAGGGCTTCTCCAAGGGCCTTTTTTAACTCCTCTACCTTTTGGGTATACTTTTGCCAGTCTTTCATGGTTAAATATTTTACAATGGAAGGGGTGCCCTTAGAGGAATTAATCTTAAAAGTTCTCAAAAGTAGTAAAAGGCCTTTGAGCTTTGAAGAAATACTGGGAAGGCTTGGGCTGGACAAAAAGGAGAGAAAAGCCCTTAAAAAAGCATTAAGGTCCCTCAAAAAGTCGGGTAAAGTGGCGATTCAAAGCGGCAAGTATGCTTATGCGGAAGAGGAGATAGTAAGCGGTAAGGTAATACCCTATCCTGCGGGCTTTGGCTTTTTGGAAATTGGAGAGGGAGAGAAGGACATATATATACCTCCCTTTGAGATGGTCAATCTCTTTGCGGGTGATGTGGTGAGGGCCAAGGTGGTAGAGTATAAGGACAAAAAGGAAGTGCGCATTTTAAGGGTTTTAAAGAGAGCAAAGAAGGAAATAGTGTGTAAGATACAAAAAAAGAAAAGGTCCTGCCTTGGCTTACCCATGGATGAAAACCAGCACCAGACCATACTTTTGGAGGATTGCAAGGACCTAAAGGACGGAACGGTAGTGGTAGCACAGATAAAGAAGTTTCCTACAAAAAAGCACCCTGCCATTGGAAGGATAAAAGAGGTTTTGGGCCATCCAGAGGAGAAAAACCTCATAATAGATGTGCTTATAAGAAAGTATAACCTGCCCACCTCTTATCCAGAAGAAGTGATAAAAGAAGCAAAGAATTTAAAGATCAACCTGGAAAAGGAGCTAAAAAGGAGGAGGGACCTAAGGGAACAGGTCTGTTTTACCATTGACCCAGAAAGGGCAAAAGACTTTGACGATGCGGTAGCAATTGAGAAAACTCCAGAGGGCTACAGGCTTTGGGTTCATATAGCGGATGTTTCCTACTTTGTGAAAGAAAACTCTGCCATTGATAAGGAGGCCTTTAAAAGGGGCTTTACCTTTTACCTGCCCGATAGGGCTTTGCATATGCTTCCCGAAGAGCTTGCTGGGGACCTATGTAGCCTAAAGCCCAAGGAAGATAGGCTTGCCTTTACCTGTGAGATGATCTTTGATGAAAGGGGAAAGCTATTGGAATATGACATATATGAGAGCGTGATAAGGAGCAAGGCAAGGCTAACTTACAACGAAGCCTTAAGGCTAATCCTTGGAGACCCTGCCTTGGAAGACAAATACCCAAAGGAAATAATAGAATCTCTAAGGCTTATGGAGGACCTATACAGGATACTGGCAAGGATGCGGTGGGAGAGGGGTAGCATAGACTTTGACCTACCAGAGGCGGAGCTGGTGGTGGATGAGTATGGTGAGCCTGTGGCTGTTCTACCCTATGAGAGGCATGTGGTCCATAGGATAATAGAGCAGTTTATGGTATCAGCCAACGAGACGGTTGCCATGCATCTTGAAAACATGGGCTATCCTTGTCTGTATAGAGTTCATGAAAAGCCAGACCCAAGCAAGGTGGAAAACCTCCTTGAGATACTTGCAGGCCTGGGCTACAAGGTTAAAAAGCCAAGCCTTACCCCTAAGTTCTTCCAAAAGATAATAGAAGACTTTGAGGGAAGGCCTGAGGAGAACTTGGTGAGGTTTTTGACCCTAAGGTCTATGAAGAGGGCCCATTATTCTCCCCATAACCTTGGCCACTTTGGCCTTGCCTCCGAACACTACGCCCACTTTACTTCACCCATAAGAAGATATCCGGATATCATAGTCCATAGGCTTTTGAAAAAGGCCCTAAAGGGAGAAGAGATAGACTATGAGAAGACCCTTTCCTACCTTGAGATGGCTGGCATGCACCTTTCCCAGCAGGAGAGGTTGGCAGAAGAAGTAGAAAGGGAAGCCATAGACAGGCTAAAGGTGCGCTTTATGAGGTCCCACCTTGGAGAGGAGTTTGATGGAATAATAACCGGTGTGGTAGCTTTTGGCTTTTTTGTGGAGATACAAGAGTATATGGTGGAGGGTTTGGTAAATATAAGCACCTTGACCGATGACCAGTATGTTTATGATGAGCCTGCCCATAGGCTTGTTGGCATAACCACGGGTAAGGTCCTTAGGCTTGGCGACAAAGTTAGGGTAAAGGTGGTGGCCATAGATGAGGAGAGGGCAAGGCTTGAGCTTGTGCTGGTTTAAAGCACTTCCAATTTTGCCCGAAGGGCCCCAGAGGCCTTTATGGCCTGAAGCACAGAGATAACCTCCCTTGGCGTGGCACCTATTTTGTTGAGAGATTCCACCAGTTGTGAGACGGTGGCACCCCTTAATTGAACTATCCTTGCAGTCTTTTCTTCCACCTTTATCTCCGTCCTTGGTACCACCTTGGTCTCACCCGGAGAAAGGGGTGGTGGCTGGGATACCTCTGGAGTTTCTTTGATGATCACCGTTAGACTTCCAACGGCTACAGAGACTGGGTTTATGGTTACATCTCCGCCAAAGAGGACCACTCCAGACCTCCCGTCAATTACCACCTTGGCAAGGGATGGCACATCTATCTGTAGGTCCTCCACCTTGGCAAGGAAATCCACCGGACTCATTCCTTGTGGTATTCTAAGCCTTACCGTGCTGGCATCCATCGCTTGTGCCGTGTCTTTGCCAAACTCCATGTTTATCCTATCTTGAATCATCTTGGCAAGGGAAAAGCTGGGACTATCCAGGTAAAGGTTTATCTCCTGTGGTATGCTCTCTGTTGGAAGTTCTCTCTCCACTGTGGCACCGTTTGGCACCCTTCCTACCGTTGGCACGTTTACCACTTGCTGGGCACCTCTTCCTCTTGCCTCATAGCCTCCCACAAGCACTTGTCCCTGTGCCAAGGCATATACCACACCGTCCGGCCCTCTCAAGGGAGTAAGGAGAAGAGTGCCACCTTCCAAGCTTTTTGCATCCCCTATGGAGGAGACCTCCACATCTATTTTCATGCCCGGCTTTGCGTAGGGTGGTAGCTTGGCTGTTACCATAACAGCCGCCACGTTCTTTGTGGTCATCCTCCTTGGGTCCACCACTATACCCATCCTGTTTAGCATGTTGGCTATGCTTCTCACTGTAAAAAGGGTGCTTTTGCCATCGCCAGTGCCTTTTAGGCCTACCACAAGGCCATAGCCTACTAAGTAGTTGCTTCTGTTGCCCTCAAAGCTTGCCACATCCCCAATGCGCGTAGAAAAGGCAAAAGAGAAAAGGAGCATTAAAAGGGCAAGACCTTTGCAAGTATTCTTGCAAGCCATCCCGGACTACCTCCATCTGCCAAAAAGCCCTTGCCGTCTATAAAGACTTCGAGGTTGGCTATCTTATCGCTTGAAACGGTGTTGGTGCTGTCTATATCCTCCGGCCTAACTATACCCCTCAAAACCACCTCCCTTTGAGCGTTCTCTATAGCAATATACTTTTTTGCCTCCACAAGCATACTGCCGTTGGGGTATATTTTCATAACCCTGCCCGCAAGCTTTGTGGTTAAAACTCCCGTTTGCTGGACCTTCCCAGAGCCTTTTGTATTCATCTGCCCAGAGCCTTTTCCACCTATGTCTGCAAGAGTGCCTTTTGACAAGCCAAAAAGAGAGCTTATGCCTTCTTGAAAAGCCGAAGACCTTTGAGTTTGTGCAGATATGCTTTCTATGGCGTTTATACTCTCTACTATCTGAAGGTATATAACATCTCCCACCCTGCTTGCCCTTCTTTCTGAATACAGGTCCTGGTAGCCCTCCTTTGGCATAAGGCTACCCCTTGAGCTGTACTCTGTCCTCTCCTGAAGGCCAGGGTAAGGGTTTCTCTTCTCATAATCCTCCAAGGTGCTGACCTTGGGACCGCAGGAAAAGGCAAACACTATTAAAAGGATTATCCACCTCCCCATGGCTATATAATTTAATCCTTTTCCCACCGGTTGTTTATAAAAACCTCTACCTCTACCGGCACTTGCTTTAGTATAACTCTACCTGCGTGTAGCATGGCCTTTTTCAAAAGTTCCTTTATGCGCTCCGCGTCTTCCTCTCTGCATTCAACTAATATCTCATCATGCACCAGATTAACCACCTTTGCCTTAAGGCCTTCTCTTCTTAGTTCTGCATCAAACATAAGCACGGAAAGTTTGAGAAGGTCTGCACCCGTTCCCTGTATGGGATAGTTTACCGCATCCGGAAAGGTATGGGCTACGTAAGGCCTTCCCAAAAGGGTATGGCCTCTTGACTCTTTGTATTCCTTTAACTCCCTTTTTACCCTTTCGTGCCAAGCTTTAAAGGAAGTGTAGTATTCAAAAAAGCTATCTCTTATCTTCTGGGCGGATTCAAGAGAAAGGTCAATGCCATAAGTTTTTGCATACTCCACAAGGCCCTTGGCAGATATGCCATATATGAGTCCAAAGTTTACAGCCTTGGCAAGCTGGCGCTCCTCCTTTGTTATCTCCTCCTCTGGCTTTCCCAAAAATACGCTTGCAGTATACCGGTGTAGGTCCTTACCCTGCCTGAAGGCCTGAAGCATCTTCTCCTCACCCACATACTCACTGGCTATCCTTAGTTCAATCTGGGAGAAGTCTGCAATAACAAACACATTACCCTCTTCTGCCTTAAAGATGCCCCTTAAATTCCTTGGTATATTTTGCACGTTTGGGTTCATGCTTGCCATCCTTCCAGTGATGGCGCCTATCTGCTTAAACTCTGGGTAGACCCTATTTCCTCTTATCCTTTCCTTTATCTCCTGAAGCTTTTCAATAACCTTTTTCATCCCCCTTATGTCCAAAAGCTCGGAGACTACAGGGTGTGAAGCGTATTCGGAAAGCACCTTATCATCGGTGGAAACGTTGCCCTTTTCCGTCTTTGGAAGGTCAAGGCCAAACCTCTTTGTAAGAAGCTCTCCCACCTGTTTGGGCGACATGGGGTCTATCCTATACTTCACCATAAAGTCCATAACTTTCTTTTGAAGAAGCCTCTCTTGTTCTTTTAGTTTTCTTTCCAGTTCTTCCTTATCCACCGGTATGCCGTTTAGCTCAAGCTTTGCCGTCTCTTGAACAAAAGCCATTTCCACTATGGCCACAGGATTTAAGAGATTAAAGACCCTTGAAGTCCTTGTTTTGAGAAGTATTTCCTCTCGGTGATGGCCTTCGTTGAGCCTTTTAAGGAATATGTAAAAAAGGTCCCTTACCACCTTCACATCCAGCGCGGCATACTCAAGCTGTTCTTTTCCTAAAAAGGGCTGTCCCCAGTTGGAGGCCTGAAGGCCCTTGTCCAAAACCTGCCCCAAGTAGTGCATGGCAACCTTTTGAAGAGAGTGCTTGTCCGTGTCTCCCAAAAGCTGGCTTGCTATCATGGTATCAAAGACTGCGTATGGCTCTATACCGTAGCTATAGAGGTACTTAAGGTCAAACTTAAGGTTATGCCCCACTATGCCTTTGCTGGAGAGAAGCTCCCTTAAAAATAGCACACCTTCCTCACCAAGGTCAAAAAGGTCAAGGATGAATATATCTTCCTTTCCTCCCAGCTGTACAAGCCTTATCCTGTCGTTGGATACCTCCGTATCAAGGAAAACATAAGGCTCTTCCCTTAGGCTTTCGTAGGCCCTGCTTAGCCTTTCTCCAGAGGTTATATAGCTAAACTTTACTGTCATGCTTGATAAAAACTTTTTCCAAATCCACCCACATGGCTATCTCATCACAGCTTGGGAATTTTATACAGTTTATACACTCACCCCAAACTTTATGTGGAAGCTTGGCCTTTTCCACCTCCTCAAAGTTAAACTTGCTAAAAAATCCCTGCGCATAGGTAAGAACAAAGACCTTTTTTATGCCCAGCTCCTCCGCCTCTTTCAGACAAGCCTCCACCAACGAACTACCCACGCCCATGCCCTTATAATCCTTTTTGACCGCAAGGCTCTTTATCTCAGCCAAGTCCTCCCAAACTATGTGAAGGGCGCAACAACCCACTATTTCCCCATCTTTCTCACAAACCCAAAAATCCCTTATGTTCTCATACAGAGAGTTTAGGCTTCTTGGCAGAAGGGTACCTTCCTTTGCATACTCGTTTATAAGGTTATAAAGCTCTGGCACATCCTTAAGCTTAGCCTTCCTTATAAGCATTAATAAAAATATAGTATGGGAAAATTAAAATCGTATGTATTATGTTAACTTTATAGCCGTAGATGTATGCGCAATCGGGTACACGTAAAGGGCCGTGTATAAAGGTTCAATTACCACACAGCCCTTTGCCTAAAAAAATAAATTAGACAATCCATAAGCAATTCGTTTATTTAGTTTAGGGTAAGATAGGCACAGGCACCTGTTTATTTAAAGTAAGGTTTACGTACGATGGCATCTTTTATCAACCTTCCAAAATACCTTCAAGGTCCTTATAAAAGTTTGGATATGAGATGGCTACGCATTCAGGATTGTCTATGATAGTTTCCCCTTCCGCCAAAAGGCCGGCAATGGAAAAGGCCATGGCTATTCGGTGGTCCCCAAAGGTTTTTATAGAAGCACCCTTTAGGACTTCTACCCCTTCTATTTCAAAGCCATCTTCATACTCTTCCGCCTTTACCCCCATAGCCCTCAAGTTTTCCACCACAGCCCTAATTCGGTCGCTCTCTTTTACCCTTAGCTCCTGCGCACCCTTAACCCTTGAGACTCCTTCCGATAGGGCCATAACCACCGCCAAAATGGGAAGCTCGTCTATCATGGAAGGCACCTCTTCCGGAAGCACCTCCACGGCCTTTAGCTTTCCAGAATATCTCACATAAAGGTCTGCCACAGGCTCACCGGATATTTCCCTTAGGTTTTCATACCTTATGTCCGCACCCATATCTTTTAGCTTTCTAAAAAAGCCATCCCTTGTGGGGTTTACAAGCACATCTTTGATCAGGAGCTCAGAACCTTCAAGAAGCACGGCAAGGGCTACAAAAAAGCTGGCAGATGAGGGATCAGCAGGACAAAATACCTCTGTAGCCACAAGCCTTTGACCACCCTTTAGCTTTATCACATGCCCTTCCTTACCCTCCATCTGTATAAGCTCCACGCCAAAGGCTTTTAACATCCTTTCTGTGTGGTCCCTTGAGAGGACAGGCTCTACCACCTCCGTGTAGCCCTCCGCCCTTAGCCCAGCCAAAAGCAAGGCAGACTTTACCTGTGCAGAGGACTTTTTATTAAAAAAGGAGATACCTTTTAGGCTTCCTCCTCTTACGCATACGGGAAGCTTGTTCCCCTTCTCCCTTCCGTCAAGGTAGGCACCCATCTGCCTTAGGGGCTCTACCACCCTAAGCATGGGCCTTTGCCTGAGGCTCTCGTCCCCCGTTATCACACTAAAAAAGGGCTGTGTGGAAAGGACTCCAAGCATAAGCCTTGCAGTAGTTCCAGAGTTTTTGGCATCAAGCACGTAGGAGGGTTCAACAAAGCTGTAATCCCTTCCCTTTATCCTTAGGTTTTTTCCATCCTTCTTTACCTCTACACCTAAGGCTATAAGCATGTTTAAGGTGGCCAAAGTGTCTTCGGAAGAAAGCCACTCTTTTACATAGCTTTCTCCCTCCGCCAAGGCTGAGAAGATAACCGCTCTGTGGGATATGGACTTGTCTGAGGGTACCCTTAGCTCTCCTTTTGCTCTTTTTGCTTTGCTTAGCTTTAGCATGAGATTATTTTATCAAAAGCATGTAAAGCCCTATAAGTGTCCCCCAGCCTATTACAAAGGCTTTTACCACCTTTGGCCTGAACCTTTGAGATATTCTTGCACCCATATAGCCTCCGAGGGCAAAGCCGGGCATCATGGCAAGGGCAAAGGGCCAGCTTACCTTACCGCTCAAAACAAAGATAAGGGCACCAATTAAGTTTATGGTAAGGCCCAAAAGGTTCTTTATGCCGTTGGCTGTATGTATGTTGTGAATGCCGGAGAGGGTAAGGCTTGCCAGCATCATAATGCCTATGCCAGCACCAAAGTAGCTCCCATACACGCCGGTCAAAAACTGAAGGCCTGTAGGTATAAGAGGGTGAAGCCTTCCATCCTCTATGGCAAACCTTGCCAAAAGGCCCTTTATAAACTCGCTAAGGGCCAGCATCAGCACGGCAAAAAAGATGAGAAAAGGCACTATATCCTTGAAGGTCTTAGAGGGTGTTTTTATCAAAAGCAAGGCACCCACAAGGGCACCAAGCACAGAAGAGAAGAATAGAGGAAGGAATGCATCCTTTGATTCTTTTAGCCTGTCTTTGAAGCCGAAGGCTCCTGTGAGGGACCCCACCCAAAGGGCCACCGTGTTGCTTATGTTTGCCACCACTGGGTCAAGGCCAAGCCAAACAAGGGAAGGAAAGGTTATAAGGGTTCCACCGCCAGCCACCGCATTTATGGCACCGGCGCACACAGAGGCAAAAAAGGCCAAAAGATAGGCTTCCATTAAATTATCTTTCCAAACTCCTCAAACTTAAACCTGTAGGCTCTTGGAAGTAGCTCCTTTGAAGGGTCCTTATAGCCTATGGCTATTATCATGGGGACCACCTTGTAATCTTCTATGTTCAAAAACTCCTTTAGCTTTTGCTCATCGTAGCCTTCCATAGGATGGGTTTCAAGGCCAAAGGCCCTTGCGGTGATCATTATGGTCATGCCAAAAAGGGCCGTATCCCTTACAGCCTTCCTAAAGGCCCTCTGTGGGTCCTGCCAGCCTGATAATATCTGTGCCTTTAGGCCTTCCTTTGCCTCTGGCTTTATATAGCCAAGCTCTTCCCAGCTTTGAAGAACCCTATCCACATGCTCAAATCCAGCCCTTGTATTGGCAATTAGCACTATGTTGGCGCTTGCATCCTCTACCTTCTGCTGGTTGTAGCATATCTCCTTAAGCCTCTTTTTCTTTTCCTTATCCTTTACCACTATAACCTCCCAAGGCTGTAGGTTATAGCCAGATGGTGCGGTGGCGGAGATCTCCAGTATCTCCTTTATCACCTCATCTGGCACATCCCTTGTGGGGTCAAAAAAGGTTATGGACCTTCTTTCTGTTATAAGCCTAAGACACTCTTTCATAGTACCACCTCCAGTTCTTTGATTATGCCTTCCAACATACTCCTTCTTTCTTCATCGCTTACATAAGGAATAGAATACAAAAAGATATGCTTTATCACTTGCATGCCACAGAATTCAAAGATGCCCACATCTGTAGTTTTCTTTAAGCATTCCTCCATGCCAGAGGGCCTGTAATCTTCTTCACTTGCCCCAAGGGTGTTTATTATGATTACCCTTTTGTCCGACAAAAGGCCTACAAGCTCTCCATCCCTTTCTTCGTAGGCAAAGCCATAGCTGAAGACCCTGTCTATGTAGCCCTTGAGTATGGCTGGCATGCCAGTCCACCATATGGGATAGATAAATATCAACAGTTGGGACCCTTTTATAATCTCCTGCTCTTTTGCAATATCTTCTGGCACCTTTCCAGCCAAAAGGCTTTCAAAATCCTTTGAGGACAAAACTGGGTCGAAGCCCAAGGCGTATAGGTCCCTTAAAGTGTAGCTTATATTCTTTGAACCCAAGTATTCAAGGACCTTATCCCTTATGGCTCTGTTAAAGCTGTTTGGGTTGGGGTGTGCGTATATAAGGCATACATGCTTCATAATAGAACCTCCCACTGGTAGATTTTAATATTTTAATACAAGGCGTAAAAAAGGCACAATTAAGCAGGTCATATGTTTTTGAATTGGGCTTTAATCCTGTTTATGGTGTAAAATATAGACTTTAATGCCAAGGCGAACAGACATAAAGAAGATACTCATCATAGGCTCTGGTCCCATAGTGATAGGTCAGGCGGCAGAGTTTGATTATTCTGGCACTCAGGCCTGCAAGGCCTTGCTTGAAGAAGGCTTTGAGATAGTCCTTGTTAACTCCAACCCGGCCACCATAATGACAGACCCCCAGTTTGCCCACAGAACCTACATAGAACCCCTTGTGCTGGAGGTGTTGGAAGAGATAATAAAGAAGGAAAGGCCCGATGCCCTCTTGCCTACCCTTGGTGGCCAAACGGCCTTGAACTTAGCCGTCCAGCTCTATGAGGAAGGTATTTTAGACAGGTATGGCGTCAAGCTAATAGGTGCCAACTACGAGGCCATAAAGAAGGGTGAAGACAGAGACCTCTTTAGAAAATCAATGGAAAGAATTGGTCTTAAGGTGCCACCCAGCGTGGTGGTATCTTCCCTTCAAGAGGCCCTTGAAAAGGTAAAGGAGGTGGGCTTTCCAGCCATCTTGAGGCCAGCCTTTACCCTTGGTGGCACAGGAGGTTCCATTGCCTACAACATGGAAGAGTTTAAAGAAAAGGTGGAGATAGCTCTAAAGACCTCACCCATCCATCAGGTGCTAATAGACAAGTCCCTTATAGGCTGGAAGGAGTTTGAGTTTGAGGTGATAAGGGATTCAAAGGACAATGTGATAATAGTCTGTAGCATTGAGAACTTTGACCCTATGGGAGTTCATACGGGGGATTCTATTACAGTGGCGCCAGCCCAGACCTTGACGGACAAAGAATACCAGATTTTGAGGGATGCCTGCATAGAGATAATGAGGGAGATAGGCGTGGATACGGGAGGGTCCAACATACAGTTTGCTGTAAATCCGGAGAATGGAGATTTTTACGTTATAGAGATGAACCCAAGGGTCTCACGGTCTTCCGCCTTGGCCTCCAAGGCCACAGGCTTTCCCATAGCAAAAGTGGCTGCAAAGCTGGCTGTGGGCTACACCCTTGACGAGCTAAAGAACGACATTACCAAGCACACGCCCGCATCCTTTGAACCATCCATTGATTACGTGGTGGTAAAGATCCCACGCTTTGACTTTGCCAAGTTCCCACGCACAGATAGAACTCTTGGCACCATGATGAAGTCTGTGGGGGAGGTTATGGCCATTGGAAGGACCTTTAAAGAGGCCTTGAACAAAGCCATAAGAAGCCTTGAGCAGGATGCATATGGCCTTGCCTTTCCAGACTATTCTTCTTTGGAGGATGAGGAGGTAAAAAGGGCTATAAGAACGCCCAACCCTAACAGGCTTTGGTATATAGCGAGCGCCTTCAGAAAGGGCTATAGCCTTCAGGAAGTTTATGAGCTTAGCAAGATTGACCCATGGTTTTTGGAGAATATAAGGCAGATAGTGGAGTTTGAAAAGGTGTTAAAGGAAGGAAATCTGACGCCGGAAGTTTTAAGGATGGCCAAAGAGATGGGCTATTCGGATATGGAAATAGGAAGGCTTACTGGCATGGGGGAGGAGGAGGTAAGAAGGTTAAGGTATGAATGGAATATACTTCCTGCCTTTAAAGGTGTGGATACATGCGCCGGTGAGTTTGTAGCCTATACACCCTATTATTATTCAAGCTATGAAAGGCCATACTATACGCTTGAAGACGGAGAGTTTTTGGACCAAGATTAAATTTAGGTCATGGGAAAGTACAGAAAAGGTAAAGTAAAGCTTGAGCATCATCTTTTGGAAGGTTTGGAGGAGTACTTAGAAAAGCTAAATTCCCTTGAATGCGTGAAGGCTATAATTCCCGGTAGAATAGCAAGGCAAAATGGAGGCAGAGGGTCTAAAGGTTTGTTTTTAAAGTATAGAACCACTTCTGGCTACAAGCTTTTATACAAAAACGGCACCTCTGTGCAGGAAGTTTTTATAGTTTGTGATGATAAGGATGTGTTTGAAAGACTTTTCAAAGAAGTGATAGATTAAAATTTCTTTCATGGGGTTCATATTTCTTGTACTTTTGTCTTACTTTATAATGGTCTTTGCTCAAGAAGTAAAGGTTTCGGCCATAGTTCAAGGAAAGGTGGAAAAGCTTTTTGTAAAGGAGGGTCAAAGGGTAAATAAGGGAGACATTTTAGTTATCATAGATCCTGTCCTTTATACCACTCAGAGGGATGGTCTAAAGGCTCAGCTCAATTCTCAAAAAGCCACACTTGAAAAGGTGGAAAGGGATTTTAAAAGGTATGAGGAGCTTTTTAACCGTGGTTTGTTATCTAGGAGTGAGTATGAAGATTGGAAGAGCAGATATGATAAGGAACTAAGTCAATATCAAGCACTTAAGTCACAACTTGAAAGGGTGGAAAAGCTTGTAGAGTATTGCACTATAAAATCACCAACAAAAGGCGTTGTAAAAAAGCTTTTTGTTAGAGAGGGAATGTTTGTAAACGGCACTTTAAGCCCAGAAGTGCTTTTAATCTTAGAGGAAAGGTAGTTATCTTACCACTTCCCACTCGGTTATAAGGTGATTGCCCCTTTTGAAATGGGACCTAAGTCTAAGGTGCAAAAGGTTTTTGAGACTTTTGAAGCCTTCTCCACCCACAAGGGTGGGTACATTCTCACCACCAACTATAACAGGAAGATGTATAAGCCTTATCTCATCCACATAGCCCCTACGCACAAACTCCCAGTTTATAGAAGCGCCTCCCTCAATCATAAGGCTTTTTATACCCCTTTCATATAGCATGGGCATAAGCCTCTCAAAATCCACTAAGTCCTCGCCCACCACAAGCACCTCCGCACCCAAAGCCTTTATCTTTTCTATCCTCTCCTGTGGCGCCCTCTTTGTGGTGACTATTATGGTGGGTGCATCTTTGGAGAATATGTTGGCATCCGTTGGCACGTTGGCAGTAGAACATGGGATTATCCTCGTTGGGTTTTTCCCCTCCACATACCTTACTGTAAGGCTTGGGTTGTCTGTCCTTACCGTCTCACAGCCCACCATTATGCCATCCACCTTTGCCCTTATCTCATGAAGATACCTGTACGCCTCTTGGTCCATAAGGGTCATAAGCTCCTTACTGGATGCTCCCCTGTATAGGGTCAATTTCCCGTCCACGCTAACCTCTGACACTATTATTATGTATGGCCTCATTCGTACTCTCTCCCGTAGTGTTTATACAGGTAGATGATCCTCAAAAGTAAAGATGCCAAGGTAAGAAGGGCAATAAGCTTTATTCCAAACTCAAGGCCTACGGGCGCCTGAAGCCTTTCCAATATGGTAAAGGCTATAAGGGTAAGATGTGTTTCTGGCCTTCCAAAAAAGCCCACACCCTCAAGGGGGTCCTTTATCTTCCCAGAAATCCTTTCTTCATACCCTATCTCCGCATAGGCCACCGGCTTTATAAAAGAATGAAGCATGGAGGCAGTTACCACCGTTATGGCTGTAAAAGGTCCCGCATAAAAGTATCCTACCGTTCCAAGCACAAAGCCATCCACCCATTTGTCCGCAAGCCAGTCAAAGACCGCACCAAACTTGGAAGCTTTCTCGGAAAGCCTTGCCACCATACCATCCGCCAAGTCAAAAAGGCCAGACAGAAAAAGAAGGCTTGCGCCGGTAAGGAGCTTTCCATGGTAGAAGGCGTAAGCAGAAGCCATGCCAAAGGCTACAGAAAGAAGGGTTATAAAGTTGGGTGGCAGGTGTAGCCTGTATAGGGCTATACCCACCGGAGCATAAACCTTTTTGAGAGTATCCCTTCTTTTTGTTAGGTTCATTTTAGCTCCTTACCGGTTATCCAAGGCATCATCCTTCTTAGCTCTTCTCCCACCTTCTCTATAAGGTGGTGCCTGTCCCTTTCAAGCAAGGCATTAAATACGGGCCTTCCCGCCTGATTTTCCAATATCCACTCACAGGCAAACTCACCCTTTTGAATCTCTTCCAATATCTCCTTCATAAGAGGCTTTACAACCTTATAAATCCTCTCTCCCCTTGTTACATCGCCATACTTAGCCGTATCTGAAATGGAATATCTCATGCCAGCAATGCCGTATTGGTATATAAGGTCCACAATAAGCTTTAGCTCGTGCAAGCATTCAAAGTAGGCCACTTCTGGTTGGTAGCCAGCCTCCACCAAAGTTTCAAAGCCAGCCTTTATAAGAGCTGTTGCGCCACCACACAAAACGGATTGCTCTCCGAAAAGGTCTGTTTCCGTTTCTTCTTTAAAGGTGGTTTCTATCACCCCAGCCCTTGTGGCACCTATGGCCTTTGCATAGGCAAGGGCCTTTTCTTTACAAGTGCCAGAGGCATCCTGGTATATGGCTACAAGGGCTGGCACACCCTTCCCCTCTTCATACATCCATCTTACCAAGTGGCCCGGACCCTTTGGCGCCACCATAAATACATCTACATCCTTTGGAGGCACAATCTGTTTAAAGTGAATGTTAAAGCCATGGGCAAAGGCAAGGCTTTTGGAAGCATCCAAAAAGGGCTCCACGCTTTCTTTATATATTTGAGGCTGGACAGTGTCTGGAGTTAAGAACATGATTATGTCCGCCTCTTGCACAGCCCTCTCCGGCGTAAGAACCGTAAAGCCATCCGCTATGGCCTTAGCCTTTGACTTGCTACCCTCATACAGACCTATAACTACCCTTATTCCACTGTCCCTAAGGTTTAGGGCGTGGGCATGTCCTTGGCTACCATAGCCCAGTATGGCTACCGTTTTGCCTACGAGAGGTTCAAGGCTTGCATCCTGATCATAATAAACCTTTGCCATCTTACTCCTCCAAAAGGAATTATACCATCATTTTTCAAACTTGAAAAAGGCAGATAGGTACTCCTTACCCAACTTATATCTGTTTATAACTAGCTTTTCTCTAAACTGCTTTGGTATCTTTTCATAGATCTCTGTTAAGCTAACCGCAGGCATAAGGTCCATTCCCAAATACTCCTCTTCCATTGTAAATTCAGGAAGCTTTAAAACCTCCTCCAAGCCCTCTCTGGACAAAACTCTAAAGAAAGCCCATTGCCTCATATTCTCCCTATCCTTTCTCACCCTATCGCCCATCTCAGATAGCCTAATTTCATATGATCTGTTGAAAAAGAGCACCTTCTTTCTTGATATAACTCTTAGCACCCCGTCCTTCAGGTCAAAGTCTAGGCTTGTATATGCCCTTTTTAGATCCGCTGGGCTAAGCTTTATCTCAATCTCTGCATCTATAAGATTCCCAAAGTTTAAAAGGTCCTCAATAAATATACCCATGTTTTAATATAAAATATATAGCTGTATAAATTATACAACTGAGGGAAACTTACATGAATAAGTGTAAGGTTTATCATAAACTTAGTAGCGGGCTACCTTTGGAAAACTCAGACATGAAGGCGCTTGCCAACATAATAAGGGAGGAGCTTAAGTTCCTCCTTAGAAATAACATACTACCTACGCCTAAAAACTATGAAAGGTGGTTTGTGGTTTTCTGTTACGCCTTTGAAAACATGAATATTTTGCCCTCTGATGAAAAGCTTATAAGCCTATATAAGAAACTGCATGGGGAAGATGGTTTAAGTGATGCAAATTGTGATGTAGATATTACTCTGGAAATACTTTATAAACTAACAGATGACCTTAGTAAATTGACAAGAGACTACAAAGAATATGCCAGAAAAAAGGAAAAAGAGATTTCTAGTATAGAGGAAAGAATACCAGAGGGTGAATTAACCCACCTTTTATCAGAACTTTTAGCACATATAAGGGATATAAAGGCACAAAATGAAAGGTTCTTAAAAGATGTGGAAGAACAACACTACATAATAGAAAAACTTAGGGAAAGGCTTGAACAAGCTGAGGTAGAAGCAAACATTGATTACCTAACAAACACCTTTAATAGAAGGTCCTTTGAAAGAGCCCTTAGGGAGTGCTTCGAGGAGTACAAGAAAAGAAAAACCCCCTTTTCTCTGGTATTTATAGACCTTGACGGTTTTAAGAAAATAAACGACATGTACGGACATTCTGTAGGTGATATGGTGCTGGCACGGGTAGCCTTCTTCTTAAGAAAAAGCCTTAGGGCTAGAGATATTTTGGCAAGATGGGGAGGAGATGAGTTTGCCGTACTTATGCCAAATACAACAAGGGAACAGGCCATCTGTGTGGCAGAAAGGTTAAAAAGAAAGCTGGAATATATGCAGGTTATTGTAAAAGGTCAAAAGTTAAAGCTTTCTTTCAGTTATGGCGTTGTGGAAGTAAATGATAGGTATACAGACGTGGAAGAGTTAATAAGAGAAGCGGATGAACTTATGTATGAAAACAAAAGAAGCAGGGTCCTATAGGTATTTTCTTATTTCCCTTTTATAAGCTAAGTAGAATATGATAGCTCTCAAAGTGGTTTCCAAGCTCATAAAGACCCAAGGCACCAGTGGGCTGTGTATGAATTTTAGCACAAGCATGGAAGGTAATATTCTAAAGACCCAAAAGGAGGACAGGTTCACCAAAAGGGGTATGTGTGTCTTCCCCATGCCTTTTAGAGAGCCAGAAAAAATACTTGCATGGGCCATCTGTGGCTGTGATAGGGCAACTATAACAAGGTAATAGACTGCATAGCTTATAACTTCTTTGTCCCTTGTAAAGATCAAGGAAAAGTAGTGTGGAAAGATGGCTATAAGCAACCCTATAAGTCCCATTATAAGGGCTGTAGTATGGGCGCTTATTCTCACTCCATAATCAAGCCCTTTGAAGTTTTTTGCTCCGTAGTTTTGTCCTGCAATAGTAGTAGAAGCTATCATCATGCCAAAGCCTATCATAAAGGAAATACTTTCTACCCTTAGGCCCACTTGGTGTGCTGCAAGCACCTTATCACCAAACTGGGCCACAAGTCCCACAAACACATTAAAAGAAAGGCTTGTAAAGGCTCTCTCTATGGCCGTAGGCGTACCTATGCGCAACATCTTAAAGAGTATATCTTTGTCAAAGCAAAGGCTTATGGGAAAGGGCTTTCTGTATTGCACATAAAGGTAGATGTAAAAGAGAAGTCCTACTATTTCCGATAGGGCTATGCCCCAGCCTGCACCGGCTACTTCAAGCCTTGGAAGGCCAAACTTACCGTATATTAAAAGATAGGCAGAGGAAATATTTACCACGTTCATAAGAAGGGCCACCTTGAAGGGTGTCTTTGTATCTCCGTATCCGTTGTAGGCAGCATAAAGGGTATTGGTGGCAAAGCCCACCGTTATAAAAAGGAAAACTGGCTCAAGGTATTCTTTTGCAAGGCTTGCCACACTTTTTGAGGCGCCAAAGGTAAGCATAAGGTAAGCTACCAAATCCTTGCCAAGGAAGGTAAGAGGGAGGGCTATAAAAAGGGAGATAAATAAGCCCCAAAGGAGGGCTGGAGATGGGTCCTTGTTTGCTCCCACCCTTTGGGCCACAAGCACCGTGGTGCCAGTGTATGCAAGGGCCATGAGGGAGTATATAAACCAGAGCATACTGGCAGAGTAGCCCACGGCGGCCACGGCGGTGGCGGAAATGCCAGAAACCAGTATGATGGAAAAGGCACTCTCTATGGTGTAGAGTAGGTTTGAAAGGATGATGGGCATGGCAAGCCTTAGCACTCTGTTTATTACCCTTAGCTTGCTTTCCGATGGGTCTATAAGTATTTTGTTATTGGACATATGGCCTTAGCACCTGCATGGTTTTTTCATAGCCAAGCCTATATATTTCATCAGCCTTTAGAAGGCTGAGGGGTGAGTATTTAAAAAGGTCTGGCTCTATTACCACATGGCAAAGCTCTTTCCTCTTATCCACGTTAGACCTCACCGCCAAGAGAAAACTTCTCACAAGTAGGTGAAATATATTCCTTATCTTCTCCACCTGTTCGCTTGGGTTTACATCCACGCCTACAAGCATGCCATCCATGGAAAGCAAAGGCTCTGCAGGAAGGTTGTTGGTAATACCACCATCTATAAGAAGATATTCCTTATACCTTATAGGTTCAAAGATGCCCGGCAGGGCGCAGCTACCCAAAAGTATAGGCACAAGGTCTCCACTATCAAAGTAGAAGGTCTTTCCACTCTTTATGTCCAAGGCCCCAATGAATAGCTTTTTCTTTGCCTCTTCAATGCGCCTTATGGATAGCATCTTATTCAAGTACTTTTCCGCCTCTTTTAAAGATATAAAGCCAAGCCTTGGAATGGCTGGCCTCAAATACTTTAGCCACTCCTTTGATTTTACAACCCTTAGCATCTCCTCTGGTGTGTAGCCATCGCAGTAGAAAGCTCCCACAAGGGCGCCGGCACTTACCCCGCTTATGGCTCTTATCTCAAAGCCAAGCTCTTCCAAAGCCTTTATCACACCAATATGGGCTATGCCCCGAGAAGCCCCGCCCGAAAGCACAAGGTTAACCTTCATGGATTAAAAGGATAGTACAAAAGCAAGCCAAACCTTCTTCTTTACAAAAGCCCTCCCGACTCTTGCCTTTTATGGAAATACTATCCTTTGGAATGCCAAGAAGCCTTGAAAGGTTATCCTTTATGGCCTCCTTATAGGGTGCAATCCTTGGCTCATCCGCCACTATCACACAGTCAAGGTTCAACACTCTGTAGCCCTTCTCCTTTACCCTCCGTAGGGCTTCTTTTAAAAAGACCTCAGAGTTTGCACCTTTCCACCTTGGGTCCTTATCGGAGAACAGCTCACCTATGTCTGGCTCCCCAATGGCTCCCAAGAGGGCATCTGTTATAGCATGCAAAAGAGCATCGCCGTCCGAATGGCCCCTTAGGCCCTTTGGAAAGTCTATGAGAAGACCACCCAGCTTTAAGGGCTTTCCCTCCTCAAAGGCATGGGAATCAAAACCAAGGCCTATGCGAAGCTTCATGGGTTTAAAAACTGCATAAAGTAAAAGATAAGCCAGCCAGTTATGGCCACGTAGATCCAAACAAAGGCTGTTATGGGAGCAATCCTTTTATGTTTTTCAAAAGTGCCTTTAAAGGCGTACCTTAAAGTAATGACAGCAAGGGGGAAGTTGATTATGGCAAGGATAGTATGGGACCAAAGGATAAAAAGGAAAAGGCCCCTGTAGGGACCTTCGTATTTACCCATAGGGATAAGACCTTGAGATTGCAGAAAGTTTCTAAGCACATACAGGAAAACAAATATAAGAGCAAAGACGGAAGCAGTTATCATAGCCCTTCTATGAGCTTCCCTTCTTCCACTTTTGATTAGGAAAATGCCAAGCACTATGGCAAGGCCACTTATTGAAATGGTGAGCATACTCAATATGGTTATGAGTGTTGTTAGCATGATTTTTATTATACTGGGTTTTTATGGCACCTATCTATTACATTCATCGTCTTGCGTTGTAATGTCCGCAAGCCGTACATTTATAGGATAGCTGATGGTTTTGTGCTTTCCTGAATACTGTTCTACAAGATAAAACTCTATGTTAGCAATTGCATTGCAAGGATTAGGATAGGTATAAACTGTAAAAATTGTTCCACACCCATCATTTGATATGTAAATATATTGACCTTGTAAGGCTATAGACTTTTTCATATCAAAAGTTATAGGCTGTATAGATATCTGTGTGTCAGTATCTGGAGGTATGGTTGCTCCAACAGAAGATTCATAGGTGCCTGGTATACAATTGGAAAAACTTATCTACATAGACGGGTGAGGGGTTAGAAGTAACTGGTTGGCCCTGTGCATTCCTTATAGTTTGAGACCTAAAGGTTATAGTAATAACATCGCTTTTAAAAGTTGTACCTGTACAAACATCGTTAGCAGGGGTTAAAGTATCACAAGCTGGATAATTTGTCCAAACGTATCTGGTTTCCTTTTTTCTTATTATTACATCACTCTCTAAAGGATTTGGATTTGCACCCAGTATACTCACCACCACAGAATTAAAATCCAAAGAGCCACTGCCTCCTCCGCCACCACAGTTTGATATTCCAATTGCTAACAGACCGAGTAAAGGTATAAACTTATTGACTTTCATTGCATCCCTCCGTGATTTTGGTTGTAAATTATAACATAATGCTGTTTGAAAACAGGAAAGAGGCAGGAAGGATTTTAGGAGAGTATATAAAGGACAAGGTAGGAAAGGTGGACCTTGTGCTTGGAATTCCAATGGGTGGTGTGGTGGTAGCCAAAGAGGTGGCAAAGGCTCTCAATGCCCCTCTTAGCCTTCTTATAGTTAGAAAGCTCGGCGTCCCATCAAACCCAGAGCTTGCCTTTGGCGCCATGGACCCGGATGGGCATATATACTTAGACAAATGGACTGTGGAATATTTTAGACTTTCTGAAGAAGAGATAAAAAGGGTAGCTGAGGAAGAGCTAAAGAAGATAAGGGAAAGGGAAGAAAAATTCCTCAAAGGCAAGCTTCTGGAGGTGGAAGGAAAGGTGGTAGTGGTTGTGGATGATGGTATTGCCACGGGTCAAACGGTGCTTGCGGGCGTTGAATATTTGAAAAGAAGGAAGGCTAAAAAGGTCATAGTGGCAGTACCAGTATGCCATGCAGAAAGCTTAAGAAGGTTAAGCACCCATGCAGAAGTATATTGTTATCATGTGGCCGAAGAGGGAAGCTTTGCAGTGGGTATGTTTTATAAAGATTTTCGCCAGGTGGAAGATTGGGAAGTTGAGGAGCTTTTAAAAGATGGAGTTCTTTGAGGTTTTGGAAAAGAGACATTCCATAAGGACCTACCAAAACAAGCCTGTGGAAAGGGAAAAGCTTTTAAAAATAATGGAGGCCGTAAGAAGTGCGCCCTCCGCAGGAGATCTCCAGGCTTATGAGGTCTTTCTGGTGCTTGACAAGGCAAAAAGGATGGAGATAGCCCGATGGGCCTTAAATCAATGGTTTATAGCGGATGCCCCCGCAGTATTTGTTTTCTTTGCCAACCCAAGCAGAAGTGCCATAAAGTATGGTAAGAGGGGTGCAGAGCTTTATTGCATTCAAGATGCCACAATAGCCTGTGCCTATGCCCAGCTTGCTGCAGTAGCTTTGGGCCTTGGCACATGTTGGGTAGGTGCCTTTGAGGAAAATGGCCTAAAAGCATGTCTTTCTGCGCCAAGGGAATGGAAGCCAGTGGCTATCCTTACCGTAGGCTACCCTGCAGAAAAACCCCTACCAACGCCAAGGAGGAGCTTAGAGGACCTGTTTACCATAATTTAATTGTCGTGTCTTTTGTGCATCTCCTCCACCACTCTCCACATAAAGGGCGGTATGAAAAAGTAAGCCACACTGCTAAGGAGAACTATGTAGCGCCAAAAAGCATCAAGGTAGTTGGAGAGGAACATACCCATACCAGACAGGAACTGAAGTAGGGCAAAAAGATAAGAAAACCTTATAAGCCAGGGGAGGCCTGCAAACCTCCCCATGGCATAAAGAATGGCATAAGCGCCAGCAAAAAGCACAAAGAAAAAGCCATAAAGCATAAGTTCATAAATGGTTTTAGCCAGCAATTTCCGCCTCCTTGAGGGCTTCCACCCTTTTGCCAGCTGTAAGAAGGTCATACAAAAGCACCAAGTAAGATAGGAAGAAGATCACACCAAACAAGAGCCTCCATTTATAAGCTTCTTCCATCCATGGATGCATTTGGGCTTGAATATAGGCTTCCCATGTGCTTCCAAGTGTGGCCCTTTCTATCATAGTTTGAGCAAAGCCAGCCACAGTAAGAGATGCCACCATTCCAAAAATGCCAATGATCATACCTACATAGGCTATCTTCCATGGCACACCATTAAGTATGTAGCCTTCTTTTACCCTTGTTTTACCCAAGGCAAAATAGAATAGGGCAAGGTTTGCCGCCACATAGGCTCCAAAGAAAGCCAAGTGTCCATGGGCTGCCGCCATCTGCGTTCCATGGCTAAAGAGGTTTATCTGAGGTAGGGTATGCATAAAGCCCCAAACACCAGCACCAAAGAGGTTTCCAAAGGCCTGAGCAAAAGCCCAAAAGAGGGCTGGCCTGTTTACTGTTTTAAGCTTGTGAACGCCTGCATCGTAAACCGCATGCACAACCATAGCCACCAAGGGCAAAGGTTCAAGAGAAGAGAAAAAGCCACCTATGCCAAGCCAATACTCGGGTGTGCCTATCCAGTAGTAGTGATGTCCAAGGCCCAATATACCCGTGCCGAAGACAAGCATAACCTCCACATAGAGCCAAGCTTCTATTATCTTCCTTGGAGTGCCAAGAAGGTGCATAAGAAGCCAACCCATTAGAACACCAACAAGCACTTCCCATGTGGCCTCCACCCAAAGGTGGACAACCCACCACCACCAAAATTGGTCTACAGATATGTTTGGTGTAAAGAACATACCAGCCAGATAAAGGCCAAAGAGAAAGGCAAGGTCTACTATCAAAACGCCCAGTATGCCAGTTATCCTTTTGCTGGCAAGGGTTGTAGCTATTACATTGTATGCCACCACAAGGGCTACAGCAACTATACCTATATCAGCCCACCGTGGAGCCTCTATATACTCTCTACCCTCTGTTATAAACCACATGGTAAAGAAGTCTCCACTACCAAACTGCTTTAAAAGATATACAAGAACTACAACGGCCACAGCACCCACAAAGGCAAAATAGGCCAGCTTACCCAGTTTTATACCAACCACTTCCCTCTCTGTTTCCAAAGGCAAAAACCAGTATATACCAGCGATGAAGCCCATAAGAAGCCATACAACCATGGCGTTTATATGGAGCATTCTGTTTGTCATAAAATTGAGCGTGCCATAAAGGAAGTCTGGGTTTATAAATTGATAGGCTGAGATTAAGCCAAAAAGCAGCTGTGCGCCAAAGAGCGCAATAGCAGTCCAAAAGTACCAAAGGGCTAACTTTTGAGATTCATAAAGCCTTTCCATGGCTATACCTCCCTTTTTATTGGACTTTTACTTCTGGAAAGTTGGCTGGAAAACCGTTTGTGTCTATGGAAGACATCCACTTTAGGTAAGCAACGACGGCTATTGCCTCCTCTTCTGTTAGCTTAAGGTTGGGCATCTTCCTTACCCAAGTTGGGTACTTGTCTGGGTTCATAAGCCATACCTTCATAGCTTCTTCCCTTGATTTGGCACCCACCATGGGCATTATCTGTTTTTCCCACTTGGGGTCAAGCCAAGCCTTTGTTAGGTCTGGAGCATAGTAGGCGCCGTTGCCCAAAAGGGTATGACAGTCCATACAGTTCCTACTCTGTATAACCAGCTTACCCTTCACTATAAGGTTTTGAGCCTCCTCCTTACTCCATACCTTTCCAAAAAAGCCCACCTCCTTGCCAAAAACAGGCTCCATGGCTCTCCTTTCTGCGTTGTAAACGTAGCCTATTTCCTTGTTGATAACCTCTGGAGAAGGAACACGTTTACCTCCCATGCTTATGGCTTGCGTGGTATGTAATGTAAGCAAGACAAGAGTTATTGCCATAACTGAGCTGGTTATAACAGCGGCCACTTTCCAGAAGCCCGGTTCAAGCCAATGGCGTCCTCTTGCGAGGACCAAACTGACCACAAGGGACACAAGAAGCGTTGCTACTACTACCTCCAGCCACCCTATACTCATGGCCAACCTCCTTAGTAAAGGATTACTTACAAGAATAAATGTAGGTTCCTTTTCCATACTGTCAAGTAGAAAATAAGGGTTGAAAATCTTATTATCAAAATAAAGCTAAGCGATAAACTCCTTTTTAAGTGTTATGTTCTAAGCCTACCTTATATGGCTTTTATTCCCTCACCAAACATATAATTTGAGATATATGTGAGTGTTAGTTTACTTTAAAAAGTGCTTTTACAAGGTTCTCTATCTGCTCCAAGGTCTTTAGTAGCTCCTCTCTTCTCATAAGCTTTACTTCCTCAACTACCCAATGCTCCCTTCTCATGTGAGATATGGAATAAGGACAGTTGTCTCGTGCCTCCGGTGAGAGGGTTATAAGTATATCAATCTTGTCGTAAGGTATATCTTTAAGGCTTTTGGGATATAGGTTTTCTATTGAATAGCCTTTTTCTTGTAAAAGCTTAAGCACCTCTTCTGGAACCTCCTTTGCAGGCTCTACTCCAGCGGAGTATATTTCTGGAGATAAAAGGGCAAGCTTTGACATCTTTCTTGCCACAGACTCGGCCATTATGCTCCTTATGGCGTTATGAGTAGAGATAAAAGCTATCTTCATAAGCTTTTTATTTTAGCATTTTAATAAGCTTGAGGAGGTTTCTTATAGCCCTTCCCCTATGGGATATGAGGTTTTTTTCTTGAGGACTTAGCTCTGCCATGCTTTTGGTGTAGCCCTCTGGCTGGAATATGGGGTCGTAGCCAAAGCCTCCACTTCCTTTTGGCTCATGAAGTATTTGACCGTTGCACCTTCCTTCCGACCAAAGGCCCGCCTCATCCATATAAACCATCGTAAAGGTTATAAAGTAAGCCCTTCTGTCCTCAATGCCCTCCATAAGCCTTAACACCTTCCTTATGTTTGCCTTGTCTTTGCTGTCTTCTACCTTCTCTACGCCTCCCCATTCAAGGTTGTAGAACCTGCTTGAGAAAACTCCCGGGTAGCCCCCAAGGGCTGGAATTACCAAGCCAGAATCTTCCGCCAAGGTAGGTATTTTATAAACCTCATAATAGGCCCTTGCCTTTTTATAGGCGTTTTCTAAAAAGCTACCTCCGTCTTCCTCCACTTCTACTTCCCTTTCAGGCTCCACCAGCTCAATGCCAGAGCCTTCAAAGAGTTCTTTAATCTCCCTTATCTTCCCCTTGTTGGTGGTAGCGAGTAATAATCGGTTTAGCATGCTAAAATTATAAACATGGAGTTTGAACCGGTTATAGGTCTGGAAATACACGTGCAGATGGATACAAAAACAAAGATGTTCTGCTCTTGTCCTGTGGAGTTTGGCGCAGAGCCGAACAGCAATGTATGTCCTGTGTGCCTTGGGCTTCCGGGAAGCCTTCCTGTCATCAATAAAAGGGCTGTGGAGTTTGCCATAAGGGCGGGGCTTGCTCTAAACTGTCAGATAAACACCAAGTCTGTCTTTGCAAGGAAAAACTACTTTTATCCAGACCTTCCCAAGGGCTACCAAATCTCCCAGTATGAGGAGCCTATTGCAGTAAACGGCTGGCTTGAGGTAAACGGAAAGAGGATAAGGATAAGAAGGCTTCACATAGAAGAGGATGCGGGTAAAAACATACACGAAGGTTCAAAAACCCTTGTGGACCTAAACAGGGCAGGCACACCTTTGATGGAGATAGTTACAGAGCCAGACATTGATTCACCACAGCTTGCCAGAGAGTTCCTTGAAAAGTTAAGGAACATTATGAGATATACGGGTGTTTCCCGGGCAGATATGGAAAAGGGCCAGCTAAGGTGCGATATAAACCTATCCATAAGGCCAAAAGGCTCTAAGGAGTTTGGCACAAGGGTGGAGATAAAAAACGTAAACTCCTTTAGGTTTGTGCAGAAGGCCATAGAGGCGGAGATGGAGCGCCAAATAAAATTGGTGCTTTCTGGACAAAAGGTGGTGCAAGAGACAAGGACCTTTGACCCATCCACAGGCCTCACCCATCCCATGAGAAGCAAAGAAGAGGCCGAGGACTACAGATACTTCCCAGACCCAGACCTTTTGCCCTTAGTGGTGCCAGTGGAGTGGATAGAAGAAATAAAAAGGACAATGCCCGAGCTTCCAGAGGAAAGGTTCCAAAGGTTTGTAAAAGACTACTCTTTGGATGAGTATTCTGCAAGGGTTTTGACAGACAACAAAGAACTGGGAGACTTCTTTGAAGATGCCTTAAAACATTACAATAAAGAGCCAAGGCTTGTGGCCAACTGGCTCCTCAACGACCTTTTGGGCAACCTCTCAGAGGTAGGAAAAGATATAGAAGATTCTCCTGTAAGCCCCAAGGGCTTGGCGGAGCTTGTAAGGCTAATAAAGGAAGGAACACTCTCTTCCAAATTGGCAAAGGAAGTGCTAAAGGAGATGGTGGCAACAGGCAAAGACCCCAATGAAGTGGTGGAAGAAAAGGGCTTAAAGCAGGTAAGCGACGAAGGGCAGATAAGGGCTTTCATAGAAGAGGTCTTAAAGGAAAATCCAAAGGAAGTGGAAAGGTATAGGTCTGGTGAGGAGAAGGTCTTTGGCTTTTTGGTGGGACAGGTTATGAAAAAGGCAAAGGGAAAGGCAAACCCTCAAGTGGTAAATAAGCTTTTAAGGGAAATGTTATAACATTTTCTCGGAGGGCCTTCCCAAGTAGAAGCCCTGAGCATAATCAACGCCAATCTCTTTAAGAATATTATAAACCTCTTCCCTTTCTACCCATTCCGCTATGGTTTTTATGCCCATACCCTTAGCTAAGGTTAGTATTGATTCTATAAATATCCTATCCTTCAAGTCTACGTCTAAGTCTTTTATAAACTCTCCATCTATTTTTACAAAATCCACAGACAACCTTTTTACGTAATGAAAAGAGGAATATCCAGAACCAAAATCATCTATTGCAAGTAAAAATCCTTTACTCTTTAGGTTTTTATAAAACTTTTCTGCAAGGCTTATGTTTTTTATACTTTCTCTTTCAGTGAGTTCAAAAACAATCTGTGAAGGTTCTAAATTGTATGTTCTAAGAAGATTCAGAACGCTTTCCACAAAATTATCGTCAAGCATAGCACGGGGGGACATGTTCAAAAAGACCTTACCCTTGTAGCCTTTTTCGCTTACCAATTTAAACACCTTTTCATAGAGCAAAAGGTCAAGCTTTAGGATGATGCCTATCCTTTCCGCCATATCTATAAACTCACTTGCCGTAGAACAATCTTTTCCAAGCCTCATCAAAGCCTCATAACCAAAGATTTCATCCTTTTTTAAATCCACTATGGGCTGGAAGTATGGATAAATTTCTCCCTTATCCAAAGCACTTAACAGCTTTATAGCCTTTGCACTTAGATTCTTATAAGATTCCACCAATTCTTCAGGTCCAGGCACTCTTACCTTGCCCTTGCCTTCCTCCTTTGCATTTCTCAACATGCTATCAGCCAGCAAAAACAGGTCCTTTGGTGTGCCTGCATGGTCTGGGAAAACGGCTATACCTACGGAAATTTTTACATTCAAAACATTACCATCGGGCATGGTTATAGATAAGTTTTCTATTTGTTCTTTCAAGGAAGTGGCAAGGTTGTAGGCACTTATAGTATCCGCACCTATGGCTATTATGGCAAACTCATCACCGCCATACCTTGCAACTATATCCGATTTTCTTTTTCTCTCACCTATGGCCCTGGCAATCTCTCTTAATACCATATCTCCCATATAGTGTCCGTAGGTGTCGTTTATAAACTTAAAGTTATCAACATCAAGTATTAATAGAGCAAGTTTCCTATTAAACCTTTTTGCTCTATCTATTTCATAGTTCAAGAGCTCCCAAAAGGTTCTCTGATTATAAAAGAAGGTAAGAGGGTCTCTCATGGCATAAAACTCTATCTGTTTCACATAGTCGCTTATAGCTTTTGATGAGCCAACCGCGTTTATAAGGATAGAAAGTAAGCTGCTCACAACCATTTGAGTTGTCTCATCCTCTATTAAACTTGATTCTAAACCTATTCCAACTATACCACCTACTTGTGGTTTATCAAGGAAAATAGCCTTTGTTCTTAATCTAATACTTTCCTTATCAACATCGTTATAAACTTCATTGTTGTTTATTGTATGATGGTTAAAGTAGATCTGCTTGTCCATTAACAGAGATATAGGTAATTCTAAGCTTATTTTTGTTTTTATAAAACCCTCTATATAACTTTTGAAATCTTCTTCAGCTCTTTTATACCAAAAAACATCAACTCTTAGCTCTCTATCTTCAAGAAACATAACGAACACTATATCTATGGTAATCATAGAATTCATTTCTTTTATAAGACTTTTCACATATTCATGCCATTCTTCTATGGTTTTTGATGTTACTATTATTCTTTCAAACAATTGAGTTTCCAGCTCTAATACTTTTCTATCTATGGCTATGGATTTTATTTTTTCGCCAAGACTCTGAATCGCTTCATAAATTGGCTTTATCTCTTCGTAAGAGTTTTTTACAAGATTTATTATATTTTCTACGTCTTCTACATACTTGATATCTTCTACATTCTTACTTATCTCTTCGCTCATTGAAAGCATAACACTTCTAAATTTCATAATAAGTGCTAAAAACAAAAGAGAAAACACTACAGCGGGCAACAAAAGCAAAAGGCTAAAAAGGCTTTTTATTTTTGTTGCAAAAGTGGCTAAGTTTATACGCGTTTCTACCAAGCCAAGGACGCTTCCCTCTACTGCGTTTACATGGCATCTTAAACAATCTTTTTCTGCCTTAACAGGAGTGATGTATGTGTAAAGGTAATCTTTGAATACCATCTGCGGTTGGCCCTTAAAGGCAAGCTCATGCAATTTGGTTTTTTCTGGTTCTGGTATGTCTCCAAAAAGTTCCCTCACAATATTAGAACGGTATATGTTTATGCTTATGGGCGTTCCATAGTAAGAAGACTCAATTGCCTTCATAAACTCCAAAAGGTCCTTCCTTTCCCATCCTCTTTTCATAACCTGATACATGGAGTTAAAAACTTGCTTTGATGCGCCGTCTGCAATCTGAAAGGCCATATTTTGAGTGAATGAAATCATATATCTTTCTGCAACGAAATATAAAATTGCATAAAGAATTAAAGTTAAGATACCATAAAAAAATACCAAAGCGTAGAGTAAAACTCTTGCTTTTATTCATCACTCCACAGCACATTATAACATGATTTTAATCAGTTTCTATTTATACAACACTTTTGTAAAATTAAATTATCCAAATAGGCTTAAGCTATGCTTATTTATAAAAGGCTACCATCGGTAAGGGATGCCAGAATATACATGTCCGTAGAAAGGACCTATCTGGGATATATTAGGCTTGCCCTCTACGCCCTTTCCTTTGCCCTTTTTCTGATGAAGCTTGAAGTTTTGGCAGATATAACACAAAAGATAGATGTATCTGTGATTTTAAGAACTGTGGCCATAGCATCCGCGTTGATCGGTGATTTCCTTATACTCCTGGGCGCTTTGGTCTTTTACTGGGATATATCTTATATAGAAGGAGGCATAATGGTGGACAAAAAAGAAGTTATAGACCCAAGGATCTATATGGCGGCGGAGAGGACCTTTTTGGCATGGGTTAGGACTGCCATATCTCTAATCATATTTGGCTTTGTTATTGAAAGGTTTGAGTTCTTTATAAGGCAATTGGAAAGGGTTTTTAGTATGCACTTGGGCAATGGCCACCAAGGCTTGGCAAAGATAGGCCTTTTTATCATATCAATAGGCCTCATTACACTAATTTTGGGAGCCATAAACTTCTTTAGAACCATAAGGCAGGTAGATAGAGGATTTTATAGGACAAGCCTTTGGTATTATAAGGTCTATGGGCTCATCATCTTTTTGACCTGTGTAGTTCTTACCTTTTATGTGCTAAGGATCATTTAAAATAAAGTTTATGCTTACTATAGCCATAGGCTCAGACCATGCAGGATACCCACTTAAGGAGAAGGTTAAGGAGTTTTTGCTTTCAAAGGGCTATAAGGTGCTTGACTTTGGGACCCAATCTACGGAGTCCACAGACTATCCTATCTTTGCAAAGGAGGTATGCCTATCTGTGCAAAGAGGAGAATCCCAGAGGGGCATACTCATATGTGGTACGGGCATAGGCATGTGTATAACGGCCAACAAGTTTAGAGGTATAAGGGCAGCCCTTTGTCTGAACGAATACATGGCCCGCATGAGCAGAAAACACAACGACGCCAATGTGCTATGCCTTGGGGACAGGATAATAGGGGATGACCTCGCCCTATCCATAGTGGAGGCTTGGCTTTCTACGGACTTTGAAGGAGGGAGGCACGAAAGAAGGGTAAGGCTCATAAGAGAGATAGAAGATATGCTATAATACTCTTAGGAGGCTTAGTATGGATATACAACAGGCCATGTACCCAAACATAACCCTTATTATTCAAGCAGTTCTTTTCCTTGTCTTTGTGGCCCTTGTAAGGTCAATCCTCGTAAACCCATACTCTCAAGTAATAGAAGAAAGGGATAGGGTAGTCCAAAAGAACACGGAAGAGGCACTCAAACTAAGGGAAGAGGCCCAAAGGTACCTTGAAGAGGCGCAAGCCATAGTGGAAAAGGGAAGGGTAGAGTCCAATCAAATATTGGAGAATGCCAGAAGGGAGGCGGAAAGGTTTAAGGCAGAGCTGATCGCTAAGGTTGAAGAAGAAACACAAAGGGAGATAGCAAAGGCCGTAGAAGAGATAAGAAGGAACCTTGAAGAAGAGAAGAAAAAGCTGGATGAAAGGATAAAAGAGGTGGCAGAGCTTATATACAGGAAGGTCTTGGAGGAGGCAGCATGAGCGAAGGACACCACACCATTGAACTCCTATGGAAGGGTCTAAACATACTGGCCTTTCTTGGCATAGTCTATTACTTTGGGAAAAAGCCCATATCAGAGGCTTTCAACAGATACTTTAATGGACTTACTGAAAGGCTTTTGGCATCGGAGAAGGAGCTAAAGGAAGCTCAAGAAGAGCTACAAAAGGCAGGAGAAAGCTTGCAGGATGCAAAAAGAAGGTATGAAGAACAGCTCAAACTGGCACAAGAGACGGCAAAGAGCATAAAAGAGGAGGAAGAGAGAAAGGCGCAGGATATGGCAGGAAGGATAAGGGAGAAGACAAGGGAGGTTATTGATATAGAGCTTAAAAAGGCAAAGGAAGAACTGGTGCGCTACGGTGCAGAAAAGGCCTACACATTGGCGGTAGAAATTCTAAAGGAAAGGTTTAAGGAAGAGGAGGTCCAAAAGGCTTATATTGAAAGAACACTCAAAAGGTTGGAGGCCCAAGGATGAGTGCAAGACCAGAGATAGTAAGAAAGATAGTCAAGGCCCTTTTAGAAAGGTCCAAAAAGGAAAGGGAAGAGCTTATAAAAACATCCCAACTGCTTGAACTCATCTACAAGTTATACAGGTCGGAAAAGGATTTTAGAGGATTTGTTTTAAACCCAAACATACCAAAAGAGAAAAAGCTTGCCTTTATAAAGAGCCTTAGAGAAAGGCTTGGCATAGAAGATAAGGTGGATGAGGTCTTTGACTACATACTTGAGATAAACGCCATTCCTTTCCTTGGCGAGGTCAAAAGGGTTTATGACCATGAGGTAGAAAAGCTCCTAAAGCTTAGCAAAGCCCTTTTGGTGCTTGCGAGGAGGGTGGATGAGTCCCATTTGGAAAAGATAAAGAAGGCCATAAAGGACTTTACAGGAAGAGATTATGATTTTGAAATAGTAGAAGACCCAGAGCTTATAGGTGGTTTTCTTCTAAAGACCTCAAGCCTTGTCTTGGACGCTTCTGTGAAAAGAAGCCTTGAAACCCTTCTTAGAGGTTAATATGGAATACCCAAGGGAAAAGTTTGAAGAATTAGCAAAAAGATTGCAGACTATGGCCATACCACCAGAGGTGGATGTGGAGCTTTTGTTGCCAGATAGGGATAGCGTGGAATACCCCACGGTGGTAATAACCTACCTTGAAGGTGATGAGGAAGGTCCCCAAAAGGAGATTGTCTTTAACGAGGCCTATTGGTCTTCTTCTATGGAAAGCCTCCTTGGCGCCATAATGCACCAGGTTAAATCCCTTATGGAAGAATTACAATCCTTTGAAGGAGAATAGAGGAGGTCAAAAGATGGAGAGAACCCTTGTTATAGTAAAGCCAGATGCCTTTGAAAAGGGCGCCACAGGCAAGATAATTGACAGGTTTATATCCGAGGGCTTTAGGATTAGGGCTTTAAAGCTTTTTAGGTTTACAAAGGAGCAGGCGGAAGGCTTTTATGCGGTGCATAGGGAGAGGCCCTTCTTTGGAGAGCTTGTGGAGTTTATGACCTCTGGTCCCGTGGTTGCCATGGTGCTGGAGGGTGAGGATGCCATAAGGAGGGTAAGGGAGATAATAGGTCCAACGGACAGCAACGAGGCAAGGAAGGTGGCACCCAACTCCATAAGGGCCCTCTTTGGCACAGACAAGGGCAAAAACGCCGTTCATGCCTCCGACTCAAAGGAATCCGCAGACTACGAAATACCCTTTATCTTCTCACAGCTTGAGATGGCGTGAAGGACAAGCTCTTTTAGGACTTGTATGTATAGGGGGTGTGTTTTAAGGGTTGGTATCCTTATAAGCTCCACACCCCTTTCCCTTGCCATATTTCCATAAAGATAGTCAAGTTCATACAAGGTTTCTGAATGCTCGCAGGTAAAAGAAACTGGCACCAAGGCTATTTTTTTTACCCCAGAATCTATGAGCTTTTCCAAAAGGTCTTGTGTAAAAGGTTCAAGCCACTTGGTAGGTCCCACCTTACTTTGATAACCTAAGGCGTAGCCTACACCAGGGAAATGTTCCATTATAAGCCTTACCGTTTCTTCTGTTTGCCTTTGGTAGGGGTCTCCTTCTCTTATTATGCTCATAGGTAGGCTGTGGGCTGTAAAGAGGAAAAAAAACTCTTGCCAGTTGGGAAGGCTTTCTCTTATGTTTTCCACCATTGCCCTTATGTAAGTTGGGTGATTATAGTAGCAGTTTACCCTATGCACCGGTATGCTTGAGGGATAAAAATAAGACTTTTCTTGACCCTTTAAGGTTGTAAGGTTAAAGTGCTTTCCACCTTTTACAAGCCTTCTAAGGACCCTGTCAAACTCATTAAAGGAAGAACCTGTAGTGGTCCTGCTATATTGAGGATATAGAGGCAAAAGCACAATCCTCTCTATGGGATAACTTAAAAGCTCTCTTAGGGCCTCTTCTGTAAGCGGATGCCAATACCTTAGGGCAACCACCACCTTATAGCCTTCACCTAAGGCTTTTTGCAATGCTTGAGCTTGGGCCTGAGTTTGCTCCCTTTGTGGAGATTTGCCACCCATTATCTCATAATAGTGCCTTGTCTTTTTTGCCCTAAGGATGGATAAGAGAAAAGCCAAAGGCTTTTGTATGGCTTTTGGAAACCTTATAATGTCATGGTCGGAGAAGAGATTGTATAGAAAGGGCCTTATGGCCGAAAGGCTGTCGGGACCTCCCATATTGAAGAGAACTACGCCAACCATGTGAAGATTATAAAAGCTCCCTTAGGTTTATTTTGCCCTCATATATGGCCTTTCCAACTACCACCCCTTCCACCACATCCATAAGCTTATAAACATCCTCCAAGCTTGCCACACCGCCAGAGGCTATAAGAGGCTTTTTTACATGTTTTTTAAACTCCCTATAAGGTTCCACATCCACACCATCCAGCGTTCCATCCCTGTCTATGTTGGTGTAGAGGTAGCCCCATATGGGCTTTTGGTCGTATTTTAATGCAAGGTCTTCCGGCCTTAGTGCGCTTTCCTCCTTCCACCCTCCAATGGCCACCCTTCCACCCTTTGCATCCACCGCCAGTATAACCCTCTGTGGAAATTCATAGATTATTTCCTCAAAAGTCTCTGGCTCCTTTACGGCCAGAGTGCCTATGACAAAAAGGTCTATACCCTCCTCCTTAAGGACCTTACAGCTTTTCAAGCTCCTTATGCCTCCACCTACCTCAATTGTCCCAGAAAAGGCACGCCTTATGGATCTTATGGCCTCAAGGTTTATTGGAATACCCTCAAGGCTCCCATCAAGGTCTACCACGTGGATTCTTTTAAAACCTATATCTTCAAAGAACTTGGCCATATCCTCGGGAGAGCTGGAATAAACCTTTGCCTTGTCAAATTCGCCCTTTAAAAGCCTTACCACCTTACCTTCTTTTAAGTCTATGGCCGGTATTAAAAAATCCTTTAGGTTCTCTTTTTCCAATCTCAAGGTTTAGAATATTATACAATGAAGGAAATAAGAGCAACCACCATATTAGCCGTAAGAAGGGATAATATCACCGTTATGGGTGGTGATGGTCAGGTTACCCTTGGTGCTTCTGTTATAAAGCACACGGCCAAAAAGATAAGGAGGCTTTATAAGGACAGTGTTTTGGTGGGCTTTGCCGGCTCCGCCGCCGATGGCCTTGCCCTAATGGAAAGGCTTGAAGCAAAGCTGGAAGAGTTTAGGGGGAACCTGCTAAGGGCTTGCGTGGAGCTTGCCAAGGATTGGAGGATGGACAGAAGCCTAAGAAGGCTTGAGGCTCTACTTTTGGTGGCAGACAGAGACCATATGTACCTTCTTTCTGGCAACGGCGATGTAATAGAACCAGATGAACCAGTGCTTGCCATAGGCTCTGGTGGAGATTATGCAAGGGCAAGCGCCTTGGCACTTTACAGAAATACCAACATGTCCGCCGAGGAAATAGTTAAGGAGTCTTTAAAAATAGCTGGAGAGATATGCATATACACCAACCAAAACTTTATTATTGAAAAGCTGGGGTAAAATTTTATCCATGTTTAAAAAGGTCCTTGTGGCAAACCGAGGAGAAGTAGCCCTAAGGATAATAAGGGCCTGTGAAGAGCTTGGTATAAGAACGGCTGCTATATATTCGGAGGCGGACACCAAATCTCTTTATGTGAAAAAGGCTGATGAGGCTTATCTAATTCCGGGAGACCCCGTTAGGGCTTACCTTGACTATGTAAGGATAGTAGACCTTGCCAAGTCCATAGGTGCGGATGCCATACATCCCGGTTATGGCTTTTTGGCAGAAAATGCAGACTTTGCAAGGTATTGTGAGAAAAAGGGTATAACCTTTATAGGTCCATCACCGGAGCATATAGAGCTTTTTGGAGATAAAGTAAAGGCAAAAAGGGCAATGCAAAAGCTTGGCATACCAACCATTCCCGGCTCTCCAGACCCCCTTAGAAACTACGAGGATGCCATGCATTATGCAAGGGAGATAGGCCTGCCGGTTATTCTAAAGTCGGCCTATGGGGGTGGTGGAAGGGGCATGAGGGTGGTCAGAAGCCTTGAGGAACTTCCTAAGCTTTTTGAATCTGCCTACAGAGAGGCAGAGACCTTTTTCGGAAAGGGTGACCTTTTTATAGAGAAATACCTGGATAATCCAAAGCATATAGAAGTTCAGATACTTGGAGACAAGTATGGCAATGTGGTACATCTTGGTGAAAGGGATTGCTCTGTCCAAAGGAAGCATCAGAAGATTATAGAAATTACGCCATGCCCCGTTCTTCCCAAAGATATAAGACAGAAGATGCTTGGCTTGAGTGTAAAGGCTATGATGCAGGTAGGATACTATAGTGCTGGCACCCTTGAGTTTTTGGTGGACCTCAAAAATAAGGAGTTTTACTTTATAGAGATGAACACACGCCTTCAGGTAGAACATACAATAACGGAGATGGTTACCGGTATAGATATTGTGGAAACTATGATAAGGGTAGCCATGGGAGAGCCTTTACCCTTTACTCAGAGTGATATAACCTTTAGAGGCTATGCCATAGAGTTTAGGATAAACGCAGAAGACCCGAGGAGAAACTTTGCACCAGCGCCCGGTAAGATAACAGCCTACTACTCACCCGGAGGGCCTGGTATAAGGATGGATGCGGGAGTTTACAAAGATTATGTAATACCACCCTATTATGACTCTATGATAGCCAAGATGAGTGTTTGGGCTCTTAGCTGGGATAGGGTGTTGGCAAGGGCAAGAAGAGCCATAGATGAGTTTATAATAAGGGGAGTTCCCACCAACATACCCCTTCATAGAGAGATCATAAGAGACCCAGACTTTATCTCCGGATACTTTGGCATAAGGTTCCTTGAAGAAAAGCTACCCACTTACGACTTTGAAATAGAGGGTGAGAAGGACCCAGAGACCCTCGCCCTTGCCCTTTCTGCAGCCATCGCAGCCTACTATGGATTGTAATCCACGCTTACACCTTTGCTCTCAAAGCCAAGAGGGCTTATAACCTTTACCGTAAAGCTTGTCTTATCCTTTGGTAGTGGGATTTCAAAGGCAAAGCCTGTAGTCCTTCCTATCTCCTTTCCCCTTTCGTATATTACAAACTCCTTGTAGTTTTCTTTGTAAAACCAAACAAGGTAAAGCTTGTTTTCTCCTGTCCTTACTTCAAGCTTTTCCACCTCTTTTACCACTGGTGGTGGCTTAGGCTTTACACAAAGCTCCACAGGCTGGCTTCCCAAAATGCCTTTTATTCCCGTAATGGCATAACATCTCTCCCAATAATCTCTTTCAAGCCTAAGGCTATTTTTAAAATCCTTGCCCTCTTCCAGATCAATGCTCTTTTCTTTGAGAGGATAAAGCCTATAGGCCTCAAAGCCTAAAAGCATAAGCCTTACAAAATCTTTTTCTTCCTCCACTTTTAGATACGGCCTTTCCTCTATAGCCCTTTCTACGCAAAATTTATTAGGCTTACCGCCGACCCTTTCCACCACAAAACAAAAGGCCTCTTTGTTTTCCTTTATCCAATAATCCCCTACCTTTTCAAAGCCTTTAACCCTTATCTCTCCAGCTATACTTTTTACATAAACCTTATCACCTATTCTTTTTATGGCTACCTCTGGCCCCTTTAGTACCTCTGGCTTTGCCTTTATGCCACAACCCGCAGAGAAAAGAAAAAGGACCCAAAGGCACCTTCTCATTTAGGCGGTCCGGACTCTTTCTCGTAAGGCCAGATTAAAATTCCTCCAGCCAGGTTATAGGCTTCGTATCCCATATGCCTGAGGAAGTAAGTGGCAAAGGCGCTCCTTTCCCCACTTCTACAATAAACTATATAGGTTTTATCCTTAGGCAGGTCCTTAAAAGCATATCTAAGCTCATCAAGGGGGATTAGAATGGAGTTTGGTATTCTAAGCTGTATATGCTCCTGAGGAGTTCTTACATCCAAAAGGACCACGTTTTCTTTTTGAAGCATCTCCTTTGCTTCCTGTGGCCCAACCTCTGGCACTTGAAACATGTCTACCTCCTTTAGGTATTTAATTATATTCAAAAATAAATAAATGTTTGAACTCTCTACCGGATATGGAAAGCCTACCTACATAACTTCCTTGATCCTTTCCTCTCTTCCAAGTATATCAATTATCCTTACGCCAAACCTATCCTCTATTATGACTATCTCTCCCTTGGCTATAAGCTTTCCATTTACCTTTATATCAACGGGTGCTTCTACATTTTGTTCCAACTCAACCACAGATCCCGTATCCAGTTGGAGTAATTCTCCCAGAGTGATAACCGTTGAACCTACAACCACTTCCACTTGAAGTGGTATGTCTAAAAACCTTTTTAGCCTGTCGCTTATTTCCAATTCACCTTCTTCCTGCTTAGCTTGCTGTTCTTGTTTCTCTTGTTTAGAAGCCTCTTCTTGTTCCTTTATAGCGGATTCCCACATACCTGTAGTGCTTTCTTGCCTTTCTTCATCCATATCAATCCTCCGTTTGTATGTATTTATTTATCTTTATTGCTTTTTTCTTTCCCAACTGACCAAGAAAAGCTAAAAATTTCAAAACGCCTTCAACCTTTACTTCTAAAGGTTCTCTTATAGTTTTATCAAGTACTATCACATCCCCCTGTTTTAGCTCAAGTAATTTTTTAAAGTTTATATACGACCTTCCAAGTATTACTTCAAGTTTTACAGGGATCTTTTGGAAAGCTTTTACTAAATCCTTTTGCTCAGTTTTTGACTTTATTTCAGCAGTGCCTTTTAACATATCCTTATAGGGTAATATGGAAGCTTCTGGTATTGCTAAATATATGTAGCCTTCACTACCTTCTATGATAATTGCAAGCCTTAGCAGTATAAACTTTTCCTTGGCACGGGCTACAGTTAGCAAAGTTGGATTTGTTTCAATACCAATAGGTGTTATTTTTACCTTCATTACAGTACTCCAAGCAAGTTCAAGTTCTTGATAGCACACATTTAGCAATTTTTGAATAAACCTCATTTCAATACGTGTAAATTCTTTATTTTCTACTTTATAATTTCTTACACTACCACCAAAAACACTACTAATTATTATGTATATAAGCCTGGGGTCTATGGCTATAAGGCATTGCCCTCTTAAAGGTTCAACGTTAAAAATGCCTACAGCGCATGGAAATGGAAGTTTTGAAATAAAGTCGCCAAACCTCACAATACTAACACTTTCTTTGAATATATCCGGTATGCTAACTATCAGAGATGTAAGACCCTTCCTTAAACCGTTTATCCATCTTTCAAAGATAAGTTCAAGACCAGCTATCCTACCTGCGGATATATGTTCAAAAAGGGTGATGTCAAGCGGTTTTACCTTCTCTTCGGATGAAATTTCCTTCTTCCCCTTTTCAAAGGTTTGGAGAAGAAGTTTCATTTCTTCTTGACTAAGAATTTCGTCTGCCATCTTTAACCCTTACTCCTTAACCATTTTTTCAATATTTTAGCTACCTTATCAGGCTCTTCCTTTGCAGCTTTAATTATAGCTTCCATTGTTTCAACTTTTTCTGCCTTTAGCCTTATTTCCTCTGCACTTTCTACCACTTCAATACCAGACACTCCTGTGGGTGGTGGTAAAGTAGTTATCTCCTTCTTCTTAGAAAGCTTCCTTAACAATATTAGCATAGCTATAGCAAATATAATAGCGAGAAAGGCAATCAAAGCCAATTTTATATACTTTTCATATTCTGTTGTGGTCTTTTCAAAGGTGGACCTTTGGAAGGGTATAGCTTCAACTGTAATTATATCGCCTCTTTGTTGATTTATACCTGCGGAAGCTACAACTATCCTTTTTATCTTTTCCATATCAAGGTTCTTTATGTTGGCATCAACTAACACGCCTATGCTCAACCGCTTAACCTTTATAAGCGGATCAATGGTATAAACTTCCTTTTTGCTCACCTCATAGTTTGTTATAGTCTCGCTTTTTTCTGTGATAACCTGCCCTCCGCCAGCCACAGCACCCGCTCCTGGTGGTATGTTGGCCTGAGCACCAGGCACACCAGCCATACCACCACCCATAGTTCTTTCCTTCTTCTTCTGCTGGCTTACTATTGCTGTCATATCTGGGTCATACACTTCTTCCTTTTGTTCCCTTTTTGTAAAGTCAAGGTCTGCAGAGACCTTAACCCTCACAGAGCCAGGCCCAAGCACATCTTCCAACGCCTTTTGGATTTCCTTCTCAAGCCTTCTTTCAAACTCCAGTTTTAGTTTTAATTCCTTATTACTTATAGTTTCTTCTTCATCCAAAAGGGCCGTAAGGTCTCTTCCAAGGTTGTCTACCACTACAACCCTTTGAGGTTTTAGCTTTGGGACGCTTGCGGAAACCAAATTTCTTATTGCTTTTACCTGTTCTGGAGTAAGCTCATGGCCAGGCTTTAGCTTTATAAACACACTGGCGGTAGGCTCCTCCTCTTCTCTTACAAAAATAGACTTTTGGGGCATGCCTATGTTTACCCTTACATCTTCCACTCCTTCCATTCTGAGGATAGTCCTTGCCAGTTCACCCTCCACAGCCCTTTTGAAGTTCACTTGATTTTGAAAATCGGAAACACCTATATTATTTTTGTCAAAGACTTCATAACCAACTATGCCTTTACTGGGAATGCCCTTTGCAGCAAGCTTAAGCCTTATGTCCCTTGCCTGGCTTTCTGGCACCAATATACTTCTTCCGTCTTGGCCTACCTTATAACTCACACCTTCTTTGTCAAGTTCTGCCATAATGGCGGACATATCCTCTTGAGAAAGGCCTGCGTAAAGGGTGGTATAGCTTGGCTTTGTGGCAAGGGTTGCTATTAGGATAAGAAGGACAAGGGCAAGGGTGGGAATGCCAACCACAAGAAGTTTTTGAGTAAGTGGAAGGCTTGTAAATTTATCCCTTAGGGTGTTTATTACCTCCCTAATTTCGGCCATACCTTATACCTGCATTCTGTTTAGTTCTTGGTAGGCCTCAAGTAGCTTGTTCCTCACTTGAATAAGTAAATTTAAAGCTACGCTTGCCTTTTCAAATTCAATGACCATCTGATGTAGTGGAATATCTGCACCTTTTAAAACAGCTTCCCTTATTGCCTTTGCCTTTTGTTGTTCTTGGTTTACCCAGTGTAAAAACTTACCAAGCTCTTTTAAGAAATCTCCCCCTTCTGCCTTTTTTGGATCAAACTTCTCTCTTAAAAAGCCGTCTATTTGCCTTATCTCCACAGCTCTAAGGTCCTTTGGGCCATTTCTCTTGTTGTTTTAAAGGCGTTTAGGTTTGCCTCATAGCTTCTCATGGCTGAGATCATATCAGCCATCTCCTTTACAAGCTCCACGTTGGGGTATCTCACAAAGCCTTCTGCGTCTGCCCTTGGGTTGGTTGGGTCAAAGACAATCCTAAAGGGTTCTTGAGATTCTCTTATTTCCCTTACAATTACAGACACATAACCCTTTTGAAGGCTCTCTGGACTTTCTACTGCTTCAAAGACAGGTTCCAGCTTTCTAAAAGGTTCTCCTGCGGTCCTGTAAGATTCAAAGTTGGCTATGTTGCTGGCTACTGTGTTCATCCTTATCCTTTGTGCATACATACCGCTGGCAGATATTTGAAAGGCTCTAAAGAGGTCCATCATCATCTTCCCTCCCTTATAACCGTTCTTAGCTTCTCAAGGCTTCCTGTGGCAAACCTCATATAAACCTCATAGGCTATCCTGTTTTGACTTAGTTTTGCCATCTCCTCCTCTATGCTAACATCGTTTAAGTCGTTGCCAGTTAGCCTTTTCCTTATTTCAAAAACCCTAAAATCTTCAGAAGCCGTAGGCTTTATATGCCTATCTCTTGTTGTCTTAAGATTTTCGGGTACATCCAAGCTAAAAGCCACATCCTTAGCCTTGTAGTTGGGTGTGTCTGCATTGGCAAGGTTGCCAAGTATTACCTTGTGCCTTTTCCATGTGTAGTTAAGGTAGGGCATAACCTCCCTTACATCCTTGAATATATCCATCCTATTACCCCCAAAGGGCTAATATAACCCTGCTTATTATATTATCTCTCATTTCTGCCTTTTTTACAACCCAGCTTATAGTTTCTTGGTCCTTAGTAAGCTCTCCAGCCTTGGCAAGCTTATAGGCAACAAGCCAGTAAAGGTAGCTTTCTTGTGCTATTTCAAGGTATTTTTTGTAGTATTCTTTTGCCTTATTGTAGTCTCTTCTCGCATAGTAAAAATCGCCAAGCTCCAAAAGGGATGGCTCAAGGTAAGGTTCTAATCTGGGAGAAAGCTTTTCACTAAGGAGGCTCTCCAAAAGCCTTATATCCTTTTTGTATATACCAATTATAAAAAGGGCTTCTTTTTTGTCCTCTCCTTCCAAAAGCTTGGAAGCACTTTCAATCATCCTTAACCCTTCTTCTGAACCTTCCAAAAGGCTTATCTGTCCAAGCAAAAAGCTCCTTAATGGCTCTTCCACCCTTTGGACAACATCCTTCATGGATGTGTTTCCAAGGTAGGTTATGGCTCTTGCCAGCTTTTCATACCCAAAGAGGAGGGCGTAGTTTCCCTTATTTAAGGAATAAAGATTTATCAAAAAGTTTGCGTCTTTGCCATAGGGGTCCATCTTATCCATAAGGCCTTTTAAAAGCTCAAGCATAGGCCTTGTATTTACCTTTATGTCTTGAAAAACTATTTCCTCTTTTAGGTCAAGATTTTTTAACTTAAAAAGGCTTTCTTCTTCAATCTTTTTATCTCTTAAACTGTAGTAGTAAAGGCCTAAGATGGCTGGTATGGAGTAAGAGCTGTTTAGGTAGCGCCATGCTATGGACTTTAGGGTCTTTTTATAATCATTAAACTTATACTTTTCTAAAAAGTCTGGAAAGGTCCAAAGCTGGGAGATAAGAAGGGCTGTCTTCACATTGTTAAGCTCCATTAGTTTATCCACTCTCCTTTTTGCATCCGCATAGTTCTTGTTCATAAGGTATATGAGCGCAAGGTAATAATCCAAAGATTCACCATACTTTCTGTACATGTCTTTTCTGTCCAGCTGTTCAAAGTAAAAGACAGCTTTCCTCCAATCACCTTCCATAAAGGCACTTACCGCATACCTATACAAAAACTCTGGGTCATCTTCAATGTATCTGTTTAGGCTTTGGGCTTCCGAAAGTTCTTTTATCGTCTCCTTGTAATTTCCATCCCTAAAGGCATAAAAACCTTTAACCAAGTGGTATAAGTATCTTTTTTCTGTGAGGCTTCTTGGGTCTATCATGTTTAGAAGTTCTCTGTTAGTTCCATCCGATAGGGCATCGGCATAAAGGAAATTCAAAAGATAGTCCTGCCTTAAGGTATCTTTGTAAAGGCTCAAGAATATGTCCTTGGCTTTGTCATACAAACCAAGGAGCAGGTAAGAGTATCCTATAAACTCCCTTTGAAGGAAAAGGTATGTGGGCTTTTTGTAGTAGTAAGGGTACATGTTTAGATAGGCTATGGCGGAGGCTATGCCTCCCTTTTGTCCCTTTTTGTAAGAAAGTTGGGCATAAGCTATGCCTATGTATAAGTAGGATAGTTCTCCATAGTAGCCTTCTTTGTCCGCAAGGTATGACTTGCTAAACTCCCCAATGGCATCCGAATAGTTGCCTTGAGTGTATTCTATATAGCCCCTGTAAAAGTATGTTTGGGCAAGCTTAAGGTTTGATTTTTCCCTTTCCGCAGAAAAGGAAAGTAAAAATATTAAAAGAAGGACAAGGATCTTTTTAACAATAAGCCTTATACCATGACCTTCTAAACTCCTCAAACCTACCCTCCTTTATGGACCTTCTTATATCTTCCATAAGCCTGTGATAAAAGCGTAGGTTATGGATGGTGTTTAGCACGTAGGCCGATATCTCCTCTGCGTTAAAAAGATGTCTAAGGTAGGCCTTTGTAAAGTTTTGACAGGTATAACAATCACACTCAGGGTCTGGTGGTGTAAAGTCTTTTTTATACTTTTCGTTTCTTATGTTTATCTTTCCTTGGGATGTGAAAAGGGTTCCAGTCCTTGCCATCCTTGTGGGCGCCACACAGTCAAACATATCCACACCCCTTGCCACAGCTTCAATTATATCCTCCGGCATGCCTACACCCATAAGGTACCTGGGCCTATCCCAAGGCAGAAGGTCGCACACAACCTCTGACATGCTATACATTATCTCCTTTGGCTCACCAACAGAAAGGCCACCGATGGCGTAGCCAAAAAGGTCTCTTTCCACAGTCCTCAAGGCCGATTCTACCCTTAGGTCCTCAAAGAAGGCGCCCTGCACTATCCCAAAAAGCACCTGGTCTTCTCTTTTTTTCGCTTCTATGCTTCTGTCAAGCCACCTTATCGTTCTCTCAAGGGCCATCTTGGCGTAGGCGTAGGTGGTTGGGTATTCTACGCATTCATCAAGGGGCATTATTATGTCTGAGCCAAAGGCCTCTTGGATCTCTATTACCTTCTCCGGTGTAAAGAAGTGAAGGTCTCCTGCCAGATGGTCTCTGAACTCAACACCCTCATCGCTCACCCTCACCCTTGACTTTTTGTTCCTATCCCTTGAAAGAGAAAAGACCTGAAAGCCACCGCTGTCGGTAAGTATGGGCCTTTGCCAGCCAATAAAGCTATGAAGTCCACCTGCCTCCTTGATTATTTCCACACCAGGCCTGAGGTAAAGATGGTAGGTGTTTCCAAGGATTATCTGAGTTCCTATCTCCAAAAGGTCCTTATGAAGCATGGCCTTGACCGTTCCTTGGGTTCCTACGGGCATAAAGACGGGCGTTTCTATCCTGCCATGGGGCGTTACAAGCTCCGCGAGCCTTGCCTTTCCATCGGACTTTATCACTCTAAAGGAAAACATTGATGTATGGAGATTATAATATATCTCCATGCGAAACTATGCAGAAACTCTAAACCTTCCAAAAACAGAATTTCCTATGAAGGCAAACCTTCCAGAAAGGGAGCCACAAATACTGGAAAAGTGGAAAAGCCTTTATACAAAGCTAAAGGAAAGGAATAAAGAGAAAAAAACCTTTGTGTTGCACGATGGACCGCCCTATGCCAACGGCCACATACACATAGGCCATGCACTAAACAAGATTTTAAAGGATGTGATCGTAAAATACAGGCTACTTTCTGGCTTTGATGTGGATTTTGTGCCAGGCTGGGACTGCCATGGCCTACCCATAGAACAACAGGTAGAAAAGGAATTAAAGGAGAAAAAGCTTTCAAAGGAAGCCCTTGGTAAGGTGGCCTTTAGGAGGCTATGTAGGGAATATGCCAACAGGTTTGTAAATATTCAAAGGGATGAGTTTGTAAGGTTAGGTGTGCTTGCAAACTGGGAAAATCCTTATATAACAATGGACCCGGCCTATCAGGCTCAGGAGATAAGGGAGCTTGGAAGGATCTTCAGTAAAGGTATGGTTGTAAGAAGCAAAAAACCTGTCTATTGGTGTATATACGATAAGACGGCGGAAGCCGAGGCGGAGGTAGAGTACTATGATAAGGAAGACCCAAGCATATATGTGAAGTTCCCACTAAAGGACTATGAAAAGACCTACCTTCTCATATGGACCACCACGCCTTGGACACTGCCAGCAAACCTTGGCGTAATGGTAGGCGAAGAATACACCTACGCCTTTTGGAAGGTGGGTGAAGAGACTTATGTGGTGGCAAAGGACGTGCTTGAAAGTTTAAGGTCCTTGGTAGGCTCAGAAGGTGAGGTTTTAAAAGAGGTAAAAGGAACAGAACTTGTGGGCCTTGAGTATTACGCTCCCTACGGAGATAGGATAAATAAAGTTTATCCCTCAGAGTTTGTGGAGCTTTCCACTGGTACGGGCCTGGTGCATATGGCACCGGGGCATGGTAGAGAGGACTATATGGTGGGCCTTAGGTATGGCCTTGAACCCTTTGCTCCTTTGGATGATGAAGGTAGGTTTACAGAGGAGGCGCCGGAGTTCATAAGGGGTAAAAGGGTTTTTGAAGTCAACCCGCTCATAATTGAGGACCTGCAGTCAAGAGGGCTACTACTCTATAGAGGCACCATAAGGCACTCTTATCCTCACTGTTGGAGGTGTAAAAACCCTGTTATCTTTAGGGCCACTCCTCAGTGGTTTATAAGCATGGAAGCAAAGGCAAATGGCAAAAGCCTAAGGGAAAAGAGCCTTGAGGAGATAGAGAAGGTCCAATGGATACCCACCTACGGGAAAAACCGTATAGCTTCTATGGTGGAAAACAGGCCAGACTGGTGCATATCAAGGCAGAGGTATTGGGGAGTTCCTATAACGGTCTTTTATTGCAAGTCTTGCGGGCATGTGGTGGCGGAGGAAGAGGTCTTTGAAAGGATAGCAAGGCTGGTAGAAAGTTCCTCAGAGGGTGCGGACCTTTGGTTTGAGAAAAGTCCAAAAGAGCTTCTTCCCGAGGGCTACAGGTGTCCAAAGTGTGGATCAGGAGAGTTTGTAAAAGAAGAGGACATACTTGATGTTTGGTTTGATTCGGGGTCTTCCCATGCCTTTGTGTTAAGGAAAAGGGGCATAGAAAAGGCAGACCTCTACCTTGAAGGCTCAGACCAGCACAGAGGTTGGTTTCAGGCATCCCTTCTTGAGTCGGTGGCAAGCTATGGACATGCACCCTATAGGGCCGTGCTTACACACGGCTTTACGGTGGATGAGCAGGGAAGGAAGATGTCCAAGTCTTTGGGCAATGTGGTCTCTCCACAGGAGATAATAAAGCAGTATGGCGCGGATATTTTAAGGCTTTGGGTGGTCTCAGAAGATTACACAGAGGATGTGAGGCTTGGAAAGAACATCATACAAAGGCTTGTGGAAGACTACAAAAAGATAAGGAACACCATAAGGTTCCTTTTGGGAAACCTCTATGACTACAGGCCGGAGGATGCTGTAGCCTTTGAAGAACTCCATCACTTTGATAGGTGGATGCTTTCCTATCTTCAGAAGGTCTTACAAGAAGTCCATCAACACTACCAAAGCTACGCCTTTCATAGGGTTTACCATCTTATAAGGAACTTCTGCTCTGTGGAGCTTTCAAGCCTATACCTTGATGTGCTAAAGGACAGGCTATACATATATGCGCCAGACAGCTGGGAAAGGAGGTCTGCCCAGACGGTACTTTACCACCTTGCGGAAGCTTTAATAACATCCATAGCGCCCTTTTTGAGCTTTACTGCGGAGGAGGCATGGGAACACTTGAGGAGTATAAACCCCCAATTGCCCGAAAGCGTCTTTATGCACTCCATACCCACACCAAGAAAGGAGCTAATAGATGAAACTCTTTTAAAAGACTACCAACTCCTCATAAGCCTAAGGGAAGATGTGATGAAGGCCATAGAGCTGGCAAGAAAGGACAAGGCTATAAACCACCCTTATGAGGCCCAAGTCTTCCTCTGGGGAGAGGGCTTAGAGGTGGCTAAGAGCTATGAGGACTATCTTAAATACTTCTTTACCGTAAGCTCTGTAAAGTTTGAAGAGGGTGGAGCATACAAGGTAGATGGCGAAGCTGTAAAGGGTGTAAAGGTGGGAGTGTCAAGGGCAGAAGGTAGCAAATGCCCAAGATGCTGGCTGTATTATCCAGAAGAAGAGTTTGAAGGAGAGGTATGCAAAAGGTGTGCAAGCGTGCTTCAAAGGATATAAATTTATTCTTTTGTGGAGGTCTAAGATGATGGAGCAAAACATACCTCTTATAGAGCTTTTGAAGGAAGAAAAGGGTCCAATTCTAATAGCAAGCCATGAGAATCCGGATGCGGATACATTGGGTAGCGCCTTGGCCCTATACCTTTTCCTGAAGAAAAAGGGTAAAAATGTGGTGGTGGGTTGCAAGGATAAGGTGCCACACTTTTTGGACTTTTTACCTGGAGCAAGCGACGTTATAAGGCTTCCAGTGGAGGACATATTTAGCCTTGCCATAGTGGTTGATGCCAGTGGCTTTTCCCGTGTGAATGCGGAAGTAAAGGCCTTCAGAAGGGCAAGGATAGACCATCACATAGGTGGAGAGTTTTATGGAGAGTATGATTACATAGATCCCGATGCGCCCTCTACCACTTCTCTCATCTACAGGCTTTTGTGTGCTTGGGACAAGTCCGCCATAGATGAGGATATAGCGGAAAACCTTTATGCAGGCCTTGCTACCGATACGGGCTTTTTCAAATATTCTAATACTACTGCGGAGACCTTTGAGCTTGCAAAGGAGCTTGTAGAGCTTGGTGCAAAGCCCAATTGGACATATGTTAACTTTGCAGAGAGGGAAAGCATAAACAAGATAAGGCTTATATCAAAGGTTTTGGAAACTCTTACCCTTCATGAGGATGGCCTTGTGGCTGGAATAACTATCTTTGATAGATTTTTCAAAGAGACGGGCTGTGAGTATGCGGACAGTGAAGGCCTTGTAAACTATCCAAGGTCCTTAGAAGGTGTGGAGGTGGCCTACGCCATCATTGAAAAGCCGGAGGAGAAGGTTTGGAAGGTTTCTCTCAGGTCCAAGGGGAAGGTGGATGTGGCAAAGATAGCGGAAGAGCTGGGTGGTGGTGGCCACAAGTATGCCTCCGGTTGTAAGATAAAGGCTAACAGCTACGAGGAGGCTATGGACCTTCTTTTGAAGGCCATAAAGAGAGGCTTGGAAAGGGAAGGGCTAATAAAGTATGCCGTAGGCCAAAAGGCCTAAGTGTTCCCTTAGTGCCTTGTAGCTGTCGTTTAGTACGCTCATACGAGGAATGAAGCTGTATAGGGTGTATTTTTTGTCCTGTTTAAAATCGGTGGGATAAGGGAGAACATCAAGCCCTACACTTTTGAAGGTCTCCATAGCCCTTGGCATATGGTAGGCTGAGGTGATAAGGGCTATTTTTTTAAAGCCGTGCTGTTGGCATATCTCCTTTACATACAAGGCATTTTCGTAGGTATCCCTACTTCTTACCTCTGTGATTATACTTCTTCTGTCCACACCAAGCTCTTCAAGCAGTTGTTTCATGATTTCAGCCTCGGGAAGCCTTCCTACGCTGGCGCCCCCGGAAAGTATGATAGGAAGTCCATACTTTTTGTGAAGTATAAAGCCTGTGAGAAGCCTTTTCATGGAGTCTTCTTTGAGTATGCCTGTGTTGTAAGAGCCACCACCGAGGACCACAAGGGCATCCACATCCACACTCTGTGGCACAGGGTATTTGTCTTCCAAGGGCTTGTAAAGAGCATCTTTGACTGGTTCTACCGAAAGCAGATATAGACTGAGGGCTCCAAAAAGGGCCAAAAGGTTTATAAGCCTTCTTTTTGACAAGAAGAATATGGTTAAAAAAAGTAGGATAAAAAGCGCAGGTGGAAGGATCAAAAAGCTAAAAAGCTTTTTTAAGAAAAAGATCATCTTTTTCTTACACCTATTAGCACATTCTCCACACCACTTTTCTTTCCTAAGTCCATGAGGGCTACAACGAACTTATGCGCCACATCCTCATCGGCCTCTATGACCATGGTCTTTGGCTTTTTATTTTTAAGGTCTTCTTCTATCTGTTCTAAGCTTGCCTCCTTTCCGTTTACCATATACTTTCCCTCTTTTAGCACCTGAACTCTATAGACTTGCAGGCTTACCTTTTCACCCTCCTTTGCAAAGGGTAGCTTTACCGCAAGGAAGGTTATGGGAGACTGGAAGGCCAAAAGGGCAAGGAAAAGAAAGACGGCGAGAAGAGTATCCACGAGAGGCACCACATCTATATAAGCTCTCTCATCATAGCTAAGCCTTCTCCTCCTCATAACACCCTCACCATATCAAAAAGCTCTTCTTCTATCTTGCTTAGTATGTTGTTGCCCCAGATTTTGAAAAGCCAATAAGCTACAAGGGCTGGTATGGCTACCGCAAGGCCTGTAGCTGCAGCCACTAAGGCTTCACTTATGCCTTTTGATAGTAAAGGCATGGCCGTCTCTGGGTCTGCTACGGAAAAGGCTGAAAAGACTTTTATAAGCCCCGTTATGGTGCCAAAAAGGCCAATAAGAGGTGCCACGCTTGCCACGGTAGAAAGAATGGCCAAGTTCTTTTCAAGCTTTGGCACAAGAAGAGAGATTTCAAAATCCAGGCTTTTTATAATGTCTTCCTTCTTTATCTTTCCCTCTTTGTAGCTTTGTAAGAGGTCCTTTAAAACCACCGCCATATGGGAGCTGTCTGTTGAAAGTAGCTTTATGGCACCATCTATGTCTCCGCTGGCAAGCAAGGTTTTTAGGTCCTTAAAGGACCTGCTTCTGTAGTTGGATGGCCTCATGTTCATAAGCCTTTCTACTATAACAGCCCAAGAAAGGATGGAAAGGAAAAGAAGAGGATATATGGCAAGACCACCTTTTTGCAAAAGGTTTATAAGTCCCTCCATCTTACTTCACCTCACACTTTGGTAAGCCTTTTTTAAGCTTATTATACATGCTTGTCTCCTCTGGGCTTGCTGTGCTTGAATCAAACCTTTCCAACATACAGCTTGCATCTCTTTTTGCACCAAGCTTTAAAAGTATCTTTGCCCCTTCCAAAACTGCAGAGTTATAATAAGGCTCTCCCTTATAGTTCAAGCTAATATCTACAAAGTATTCCAAAGCTTTTTTTCTTTCCCCTCTTTTTGACAGGTCCATACCATAAAGGTATAAAGCCTGCCCTCTTAAGCTCTTTTCTGGGCTTTTTGATACATAGTCAAGTAGGGATAAGTCCCCCGTTTGTTTGTATAGGTCCAGGAGATACCTCTCAAACTCTTGATCCCTATAGCCAGACTTTATAAGCTCTTGTGCCAAGCTATGGGCTGAAGAGATGTCCCTTATGCTAAGGTATAAACCTATTGCCTTAATCTTGTCTGGCTTATCTCCTTCTGCCAGCATATCCGCAAGGCTCTTTGCTTCTCCAAAAGAAGAATATATCTTTATGATCTCATCCCTTGCTCTCTTTCTTTCTTCTTCCACGGGTGATTCTTTATAGACCTTGTAAAGTAGCACAAGCCTTTTGGAAGGGTCTTCTTCCAAGTCTGCCAGCTTTAGTATAGCCTTGAATTTTATGGGTGTGTCAAGGAGTGTAAGGAGTAGCCTTTCCGCTTCCGCCTTGTTGCCCTTTCTTGCCATAAGGCTTGCATACTGGTAGATGATCTCAGGTGGTGGATTCTTCTCCTTTTTCATATACTCTTCTAAGACCTTTTCCAGTTCCTCATCCCCTATGTTCTTTCCAGCAAAATCAAGCAGGGCGAGGGTTGCAGACTTGGCCTCCTCACTGTCTGGAAAGCTCCTTAGAACCTCAAGATATTTCTCTTTTGCCTTCTCCACATTCCCCATGTTATAGTAGCTCTCCCCCATCTTAAGAAGGGCTCTGGCCCTGTTTGGACTATCCTTTGGTACCTTCTCAAAGAATTCAACGGCCTTTTGATAGTTGCCTTCCAAAAAGTAAGAAAGCCCCAAGAGGTAAAACTCCTCTTCAGATTTGCCGGTCAAAAAGCTTCTGGCCAGCTTTGTATCGCCAAGCATTAGTGCAGACCTTGCCTTCAAAAGCCTTGCCCTTTCGTCCATCCTTCCTTGAAGGAGGTCTATAACCTCCTTATACTTCTTTAGGTTATAAAGGGCCAAGGCCTTATAATACGGGTCTTCAAAAAAGCCAAGGGCTCCAAGCCAATCGCCCCTTCTAAAGTTTTCCCATCCTTGGTATTCCTTGTATAGGTCTGGATAGAGCTTTGCCACCTCCGAAAGGGTGCCAGACATATCCTCACCGGACCAATAGAGAGCCTCCAGAAGCCAAAGGTAGTCCTCTCTGTCTTTTTTCTTGTTTTTCAAAAGCTCAATGGCCTTTTTGTAGTCTCCCATCTTTATGGCAGAATAGACCGCATACCTTGTGTTTCCAGCTTCCAAAAAGTTCCTCAAAGCAAGGGCATAGTCCCCAGAGTTGTAGGCTATAATACCAGCCTTTTCCAGAAATCTTACATCCTTTGTAAGGGTATAGGTAAGCCTTGAAAGATAAACATCCTTCTCGGATATGAGAGCATAAAGCTCTCTTGCAAGGTATGGATTTATGCTTTCCAGTATGCTTGCATGCCTCAAGGCTTGTTCTCCTTTGCCTTCCTTGTAGTCTATCAAGGACAGATAATAAAGGGCCACATCCCTGTAGGGCCTTCCAGGCCTGGAGTAATCTTCAAAGATGGCCTTGGCCCCCTTTAGGTCTCCTCCAAAGTAGGCAAGAATGCCAGACCTTAGCCTTGTGCTATCCCTATAAAGTAAGTTCTCCTTTCCCTTTACAAAATCGGATACATACTGGCAGTATTGAACAAAGACCACACCATCACAGGAGAGGTTGGCTGGTCTTCCCTCCTTTATAGCCTTTACCGCCTTCCAGAGGTTGTTTTGGTTTTCTGGCACAGAACCCTTAAGGGTAAGGCTCAAGGCATAGTAGGCCTCGCAGGCCGGTTCCTGATACATATGGGTAAAGTTGCAAGAATTTTTAAAAAGCTCTAAGGCCCTTTGCTTTTGATCCTTTGAATAGGCTATTATGCCAAGCACATATTCGGCCATAGGCCCAAAGGCTGAGTTTGGCACCAAAAGCACCTTTCCAAGCTCTTCTTCCGCAAGGTCATACCTACCCTTCAGATAATAATCCACTCCAAGCCTGTAAGATAGTGCATCCTTTGGCTCTCCACAGCTTATGCCACTCCTCTCTATAGGCTTTATCTGGGCAAACTCCATGATCTTTGGTGCCTCAAGAACCATGTAGGATAGGTCAAGCTCCTTTGCCTGTGGCATGGGAAGGTAGTTTGGTGGGCTAAGCTTGGGCTTTTCTTCGTACAGCTTGCCTGTTAGCTCTACCTTTACATCAAACTCCTTTGTTATCTGTTGTGCTAAGGCAAAGGCCAAAAGCAAAAGAAGGCTAAAGAGCCTTATGGGCTTCCACATACAAATCCCCCAAATGGCAGGTTATGTTAAGAGCCATTATAACATTCCTATCCTTTTCCATATGGACAACAGAATAGCTGGCATTATCACAGCCAAAGGACCAAAACCTTGAAAGGTCCACTTTCAAAAGGGCGCAATACATAGCCCTCATAGGCACAGTGTGAGAAACCACTGCCACACTTTGACCCCAATGCTTTTCCTTTAACTCTTCCAAAAAGCTCTTTACCCTTTCATACACTTGTAAAAGGCTCTCACCGCCTTCAAAGCTTACCTTATGTGGCTCTTCAAGCCACTGCCTGAACTGTTCTGGAAACCTTCTTTGCACCTCTTCCACCAGCAAGCCGGACCATACACCGTGGTCAATCTCTATAACCCTCCTTTCTGGAATAACATCCTTACCCTTCCTCTTGGCTATCTCAAGGGCCGTTTGCATGGTCCTTTTGAGTGGAGAGGAGTATATGGCATGAAGCTCAATATCTTTGAATCGTTCCCCAAGCCTTTTGGCTTGTTCTCTTCCCCTTTCTGAAAGCTCTGGGTCCAAAAGGCCCTGATACCTTCCTATGGGATTCCACTCGCTTTCTGCATGCCTTATAAGATAAAGCTTTACCATATTCCCTCTTCCATTAAAGTTTGGCTATAAGCCCTTACACCTTCTCCTATGTTTATATCAAAGCCAAGCCTTTTTAAGACAACCTCCAAAAGCCCAATCACCATAAGCCCATCCTTTGGGTCTACACCCATATGGGATATACGAAAGATCTTACCCTTTAGCTCATCCTGACCGCCAGCCACCCTCACACCAAGCTTTAAAAGCTCCTTCCTTATGTCCTCCGACCTCTCTGACCTTATGGCGCTAACCGACAGAGCTGGATTTTGAGCAAATCTTTGTAGATTAAGGACTTCTATGGCTCTTAGAGTCCCTTGCGATAAGGCTCTATGCCTCTTTTCTATCCTTTCCATACCCTCTTCCAAAAGAAGCTCTAAGGACTCTTTCATGGCAAGGATAAGGCTTATGGCAGGCGTCCAAGCCGTTTGACCCTCCTTTTGCTTTGGAAGCTCCCTTTTTATGCTAAAGTAAAAGGCCCTATCCACAAGGCTTTTTTCCGCCCTCTCTGAAAACCAAAGGACCGAAAGGCCCGGTGGGAGCAAAAAGCCCTTCTGGGACCCGCCCACTATCACATCAAGGTTCCAATAAGATGGCTTTATGTTGTAAACTCCCAAAGCAGTTATGGCATCTGCCACAGAAAGCACATCAAACTCCTTGCATACCTCCCCTATCTCCTTAGCAGGATGGTAGGCACCGGTAGAAGTTTCTGAGATCTGGAATAGCACCGCTTTACAGTCCGGGTTTTCCTTCAAGAGTCTTCTTACCTCCTCTGGGTCCGCAGACCTCCCCCATTCTACCTTATACTCTATGGGCACAAGGCCCCAATGATTAGAGAGCTTTAGCCACCTTTCGCCAAACTTTCCACCATTTATTACCAAGACCTTATCGCCTTCTTTGAAGAAATTCAATATGGTGGCCTCCATGGCACCGGTGCCGGAAGAAGCAAAAAAGACAAAGTTGTCCGAAGGGTTATCCAGGAGCTTTTTGAAAAGCTCCCTTACCTCAAAAAATGCCCTTCTGAACTCTTCCGTGCGATGATGGATTATCTGCCTTCCAAGGACCTCTCTTACCCTTTCTGGGATCTCTACCGGACCGGGTGTAAATATCCTCTCTTGGCGCATGGTAGAATATTTTACTCCGAATGCTTGGTCTATGGCTTGCCATCTTATCCGCCTTCTTTTGGGGAACAAACGACTACCTAAACAAAAGGCTTTTATTAAAGGGACTTGATGAAAACTTTGTTCTCTGGGTGAGGTTTCCCATAGCTTCTTTACTTTTAACACCCTTTGGTTTCTATTATTGGGACATGAGCCTCAAGCTTTTTCTTTATAGCCTTATCTGGCTTCCCTTAGAGGTTTTGGGTGGTGTGCTTTTTATGAAGGGCATAAAGTATGCACCCTTATCCACCGCCATGTCTTTTTATTCCTTTATGCCCGTCTTTTCTGTCCTTTTTGGTTGGCTATTACTTTCCGAAAAACCTTCTCCCTTAGGCCTTCTTGGTATAGGACTCATAATTCTTGCAAGCCTTATAATGGTAGGCTTTTCACCAAGGGACTTTTTAAAGAAGAACAGGGGAGTTATTTACATGCTTATTTCAACAGCCCTTTTTGGCTTTAATGTGGTGCTTGGCAAGGCTTCTGTTATAGAAAGCAATGGGCTGTTTTTTAGCTGGTATTATTGTGTTTTAATGGGCTTGGGTTCTTTGCTTTTTGTAAAACCTTCTTACATAATAAGATTGGATAATTATAAGCACTGGGAAATTCCAACCCTTGGTTTTTTCTTTGCAATAGGAGACGTGCTTTATAACCTCGCCTTACTTTTCACCTTGTCTTCTTATGTGGCTTCCGCAGAAAGACTTTCTCTTTTGTTTGCTCTTATATACGGAAAAATATTTTTGGGCGAGAGTTTAAACAGGGCATTCCTGCCTGCAATTCTTATGATAGTTGGTAATATGCTTATAGGTTTTGGGTAGTATAGGTTTTTTAAATATTGCTTTTGGTAAAGATAACAACATACTTAGGATGTGCAATCTTAGCCCTTTACATGTGCTTTATTGTGGCAGGACTTACATTGAAAAATCAAAGCTTAATCTATCACCCAACTTTTAATATATTTTTAAAGGGGATGTTTATGGACCATTTAGGGAGGAAGGTATATATAGCCAAGGTGCTTACAAAGCACGGCTTTGGCCTTTTACTCTTTAAGCTTGGGCTTGGACATCTTGTACCCTTTCATTGGGGCATATTGGGCCATAAGAGGAGGAAGGAAAGATACACGCCTGAGGAACATCTAAGATTAGCCTTTGAGGAGCTTGGTGTTACCTTTATAAAGCTTGGACAGATACTTAGCGTAAGGCCTGACCTTTTGCCGGATAGCTATATTCAGGAGCTTTCAAAGCTTCAGGACAAGGTGCCACCCGTGGACTCCGAAAGCATAAGGAAGGTTATAGAGGAGGAGTTTGGAAGGCCATGCGAAGCCATTTTTGACTATTTTGAGGATGAGCCTTTGGCATCAGCCTCCATAGGTCAGGTGCATAGGGCAAGGCTAAAGACTGGTGAGAAGGTGGTGCTAAAGGTACAAAAGCCCTATGTGGAAAGCCAGGTGGAAGAAGATTTGGCCATACTTGAGGAGCTTGCCCAGACTGCCATGAAAACAGAGCTTGGACAGATATGGGATATTCAAGCAATCTTTGAAGAGTTTTCTTATACCATAAAGAACGAGCTTGATTATACAAGGGAGGGAAGAAACTGTGATACCTTTAGAAAAAACTTTTCAAAGGACACAGATGTTTATATACCAAAGGTATATTGGGAATATACTACCAAAAGGGTCCTATGCCTTGAAGAGATAGAAGGTATAAAAATAAGTGATAGAGAGGCGCTTGAAAAAGGTGGCTTTAACCTCAAAGACATTGCAAGGAAGGGAGCTGGTATATACCTTAAGATGATCCTTAGGGATGGATTCTTCCATGCAGACCCCCACCCTGGAAACTTTTTAGTCATGAAGGATGGTAGGATAGGTCTATTAGACTATGGGATGGTAGGAACTATTGACAGTATTAACAGGATCAATCTTTTCCAGCTTATGTACGGCATCATCAAAAACGACCTTGACCTTGTAATAGATGCTCTCTACGACCTTGGCATATATATAAAACCAGAAAGAGAAAAGTTTTTGAACAGAGAACTGGAGATACTATTTTCCTACTACTTTATGCAACCTTTGAAGGAAGTTAAGCTTTCAAAAATAGTACAAGATACGCTTAGGCTTTCATACAGATATGGCATGAGAATACCCTCAGACCTTTTCTTACTACTAAAAACTCTTGCCCTTGCAGAAGGCACAGCCCTAAAACTTGACCCAGAATTTAGACTGATTGAAGAAATGAAGCCCTATGTAAGTAAGGGCTTCAAGCATGTCTTACTTCCCATGTTCTCAAAACAAGAAACTACGAAAAATCTACTTATGACCACAAAGATGTTACTTCAGGGTATTGGAAAGACAAAAAGGTTTCTTAACAATGTTGAAAGGGGTGAGTTTAGGGTATCCATAGACTACAAGGGTGAAGAAAGGTTTATGAAGGACCTAAGAAGGGATATAAACAGGCTTTCTATGAGCATACTAACCCTTGGCTTTATGCTGTCCTCCTCCCTCTTGATTCTTGCCTTGTCACCACACTTATTAAAGGAATACTTTGTTTACCCTCTTGCCATATTCACCATACTGCTTGTGTTTTTTGGTTTTATGAAACTCAGACAGACTTAAGGTATGTGTTCTTATACCTTATGTAGTTTTCCGCAGATTCTTTTATAAGCTTTATCTCCTCTTCCCTTAGGTCTCTGACTATTTTGGCAGGAAAGCCAGCTACCAAAACGCCAGAAGGGAATTTTTTGCCCGGTGTAAGTAAGGCTCCAGCGCCCACAAGCACATAATCCTCTATCTCCACACCATCCATCACCACCGCACCCATACCCACCAATACATAGTTGCCTATCTTACAGCCATGCAAAATAACCCTATGCCCAACTGTAACATAGTCCCCTATTATGGTAGGGTGTGTGTCATGGGTTACATGCACCACAGAGTTATCTTGAATGTTTGTCCCCTTACCTATGCGTATATAGTTCACATCCCCTCTTATAACAGTGCCATACCATACGGAAGAATCTTCTCCAATCTCCACATCTCCTATAACAACTGAGTTCTCCGCCAAAAAGACAGAATTATGTATGGTTGGCTTTTTATCTTTGTAAGGTAGCACAAGAGCCATGAGTATATTTTAAGGCAAATTTTCATAGTACTTTCATTTTTTTGTAAATACTTTAATTTTTTGAAAAGGAGGTGACGAGCTATGAGAAGGTTTTTAGCCATTGGTACTATGCTCTTTGGACTTTATGGTGTAAGTATGGCTGGTGATAGGGTTTATCTTGGTATAAGCTTAGGCTATAATGTTTGCCCTGAAAAAAGAGTGGTTTATGTGGATAGAAGGCCGGATGTGATCGTGGTTAGACCAACTCCCGTTTACTATTATGAACCCTACGAAAAGGTAGTGATAATAGAAAAAAAGAAGCACAAAAAACATTGGAAGAGACACTGGCATTGGGATGATGATTGATGGTTTAAACTACAATGTATGACGTTTAAAATAGCTTTAACAAGGAGCATTGAGGATATAAAGAGGGATAAAAAACTCTTTGAAAATGCGGGTTTTGAGGTCATTGAGTTGCCTCTTATAGAAGAGGAAGTGCTAAGCTTTGAAGTTCCTACTTTGAATTTTGACTTTGTGGTCTTTCAAAGCCCAAGGGCCGTTAGGGTGTTCCTCTCAAAGTATAAGCTTGGTAATGAAAAGATTGTGGTGGTGGGAGAGAAGACAAAAAAAGCGGTGGAGGAGTTTGGATATAAGGTTTGGGCTATGCCAAGAGAATACTATGCAGAGGAGATTGTAAAGCTGTTTGAAAGACTTTCTGGGAAGGTGCTTGTTCCAAGGTCTGCGGTGGGAAGGGATGAGGTGATAGAAGGCTTAAAGGCTTTTGGCCTTGAGGTGTATCCCATAGATGTCTATAGGGTTAAGGAAAGGTTGTATGAAAAGGAAGAGCTTCTTGAAAGGCTAAAAAGGGCTGATGTGGTTTTCTTTGCCAGCCCTTCGGCGGTGAAGGGCCTTCTTGCAAACTTGCCAAAGGAAGAAGCCATAAGGCTTCTAAAGGATAAAAAAATCCTATCCATTGGCAAAACTACAAAAGAATTTATAAAGAAAGAGTTGGGACTGGATAGCCAGATGCCTGAAAAACCTACAATGGAAAGCGTGGTAGAATTTTTAAAAAACTGGCATAAAGTTTGCAAATAATAGGATTGACCATGCTACAAAAAACCATCTCAAAGGAAGTGGAGTTTGAAGGAGTAGGCATACACAGCGGAGAGGTCTCAAAGATAGTTTTACATCCAGAAGAGGAGAATAAAGGGATAAGGTTTTTGGTGAATGGTAAATACATACCAGCCAACTATAAATATGTTCTTGGCACAGACCACGCCACAGTTTTAGGTAAAGATGGGGCAAAGGTTAGCACGGCAGAGCATCTTTTGGCAGTCCTTTACATGCTTGGCATAGATAACCTTACGGTGGAGTTCTTAAAAGGGTATGAGGTGCCTATTTTAGATGGAAGCGGTTATCAGTTTTACAAAGCATTAAAGGATTTAACCTACGAACAGAGCGCCGAGGCTAAGGTTCTTGAGATAAGGGAAGGTTTTGAGGTAAAGAATTGTAAGGCATACATAAAGGCGGAGCCTTCCGAAGGCTTTTGTGTCATCTACAAGGGCTATGTAAAGGGCATACTTGAGGAAGGAACTGCCCAATACTGCGGTAATGCCAAAGAGGTAGTTTTTGCAAGGACCTTCTGTTATGAGGAAGAGGTGGAATACCTCCTTCAAAAGGGCCTTGCCAAGGGTGGTAGTTTGAAGAATGCGGTGGTAATAGGAAAGGGCTTTGTTTATAATCCAGAGGGTTTGAGGTCAAAGGATGAGCCAATAAGGCACAAGCTACTTGACCTTATAGGGGACCTTAGCCTTTTGGGCTTTAGGATAAGGGGTAAGGTCTTCTCTTACCTTGGTGGTCATGCCTTGAATTATGAATTTGTAAAAAGCCTTGCGGAAAGCTCCCTTTCAACAAGGTCCACATCTTCCCTTGTATCTACACCGTGATAGTAGTTTTCTGTGATGATCACCTTTATGGGATAGCCTGCTTCAAGAAGTCTTAGCTGTTCAAGGCTTTCAAGCTCCTCAAGATAACCTCTTGGCATGCTTGTAAATTCAAGCAACACTTCCTTCCGAAAGGCATAAATGCCCACATGCTTGAGCGGGTATAGATTGGAGTTTTTTTTCATATAAGGTATGGAAGACCTGGAAAAGTATAGGGCTGTGTGGTCCTTTTTAAGCACCACCTTCACAGAGTTTGGGTCTTCATAGGCTTTCTCATCCCTTAGGGCGAGGGTTGCCACGGGGTATTTTTCAAGGGCTTCAAAGAGCTTTTCAATGTCTTCTTTATACACAAAAGGCTCATCTCCTTGGTAGTTTATCACGTAATCCACAGGCTCATCCTTTATGGCCCAGGCCACCCTATCGCTCCCAGAGGGAAGGTCTGAGGGTGTGTATCTTACCTCTACAGGGAGGTCCATTACCGCCTGGTATATCCTTTCGCTGTCTGTGGTCAAAAGAACCCTCTCACCAGTTTTTAAACAGCCTTCTACCACCCATCTTATGAGAGGTTTTCCAAGAATCTCAACAAGGGGCTTCTCTTTTAACCTTGTGGAGGCAAGCCTTGAGGGGATGACTATGAGCCTTCTCATCTTAGTGAGAGGTATACTATCATAATTAGCAGGAGTATAGTTAGTATTATAAACAGGGTTAAAAGTTTTCTATAGGTGCTTGCTTCTTGTGAAACGTTTTTTATTATATCGTCCTTGCTTCTAGAGATACTTTCTATATTTTGTATATATTCTGTTAAGCTTTTAATCTTTCCTTCAAGTGAAGCTTTTTCAAATTCAAGATCGTATAGCCTTTCTTGTAGGGTTTGATGGTCAGATTTAAGCTTTTCTAATTCCTTCTTGCACTGCTCAAGCTTTTCTATACATTCTCTATATATACTATATTGCTCTTCCATATCCCAACATTATAAACTAAGCTTTTAGACTCTTTCTTTTTAACAATTTATTATACTCCTCAAAGGCTATCCTTTCCTGCTCCTCGTAAGCCCTTTCTCTCTCCATAAGATTATCCCAATCTACCTTGTGAGCCTCAAACCAAGGACCATCCACACATGCCAGCCTTTGCTCTCCATCCACCAAAACCCTGCATACAAGACACAAGCCCACTGCATCCAACATATGCACGTTCACCATGCTTATTATGGGAGTCTGCGTATATAAAGATAGAAGGTCCTTTGAAAGCCTGTTGCTACCCACAGAGACCACAAGGTTCACATCCAAAGCCTTTGGGCTACTTTGGAAAACCTCGTCAAAGACCTTCTTTGCCTCTTCTTCAAGGTAAAAGTCTTCAGAGGTGTGGAATAATATCAGATAATTTCCTTCCTTCTTTAGCGCCCTTGCCACCATCAGGGCAGGCGCAATGCCCCAGGAGTGTGTGTAAAAGGCTACCCTGCCATAGGACCTTACCGGAAATGGCCTTCCAAGAGGACCAGCCACGTAGCTTAACTCCTGTGCCTCTTCTATGAGTTCAAGGGTGCTTCTTCCCACCGCCTTTACAAGGCATGTAAAACCCTCTTCATAGGTGGAGAGTATGGCAAGGGGTATAAGCTCGGATAGCTCTGTGTGCTGAACCATAACAAACTGCCCTGGCTCCGCACTGGCTATGTGTGGCGCCTTTATCTTCAAAAGACATGCCTCTTCCGATAGCCTCACCTTTTCAAGGATAGGATGCATGCATAAAATTATCTCATAAAAACACACGTAGAGTGAGAAATCAATTAAGGCTATTATTTTTCTGCTAAAAATAAATTAGACAAACAATGTATGGACGCTACAATGCGTGCCTCAAAAAATCTAAAATGTGGTAAGAGCTTTAATAAGCTTATAATTTTAGTCAATGAGGTTAAAGGTGCTTTTAAAGGCTCACAAGATACCCATATTCTACAGAAATATCATCATGAGCCTTATAAAAGAGGCACTTTCCACATACGACGAGAAATATCTTAACCAGCTCTATTATGATGAAAAGACCAAAAAGCCCAAGCCTTTCACCTTTAGCCTTGTATTCCCAAAGGGAACAAAGACTAAAAAGGAAAAAATACTTATTGAAAACCAAGAGATAGAAGATATAGTCTTTTACCCACCGCACGACAAGTACATAAACCTTTTTATAAGCTCTTACGATTTTGAGTTTATTTTAAACCTTTACAATGGTCTTTTAAAACTTCGCAGGTTTTCTCTTAGTAATGGAGGACATATAGAGATTGAAAGGATATGGACGCCTAAGGAGAAGGATATAAAAGACAATAAGATAATCTTTAAAACTCTATCACCCATACTCATAGAAGACAAAGATGGAAAGCCCCTTTTACCCACAGATTTGGAGGCATACAACCGAGAGTTTAACATAATCCATGATAAGAAACTAAAGGAATTAAGGTCCCAAGGCCTAAAAGACAGCCTTCTTTTTGAACCTATAAAGTGGAAAAAGCAGGTGGTAAAACACACCTTGAGGAAGATAAGGGAAAAGGTAGGAAAGCCTTACATCACACTTACATGTTTTGAGGGATATTTTACCTTGCAAGGACACCCAGAGGACCTTAAAATACTTTACCAAGCAGGTATGGGCTTAAGGACAGGACAGGGCTTTGGAATGGTGGAGGTGGTGTAGGTGAGGAGGGGTAAAAGTAAGCAAAATATACCAGGGCAGGGTTCTTTATTTGATTCATCTAACAAGAAGTTAGATAGTTCTTCCACAAATCAAACATTATGTGAAAGCAACACTCAGAGAAATGAGATAGTCTTATATCCATCCAATTGGCTTTATAATGCGTCGGTGATTGGGTTCTTGAAGGTGGTAGCTAAAGGGGAGGGTGAATATTACGTAGAAAAAGAAATACTTCAAGATGATGGGAGTGTAAAACTTTACTTAGAGATATTCAAAAATACAGAAAACATAGGAAATAAATCCATTCCTAAAAGTATTAAATATCTTGCAGAGTTCTTAATCGAGGATGAGATTGAAAGGATAAAAAAAGAAGTTGAAAAGATAAAAAAACTTAAAGAAAAAAGGCAAGAGCAAAGGCAAGAGCAAACTGACGAAAATAAAAAGAAAAAAGGAAAGAAAAAGGAAGTTAATGAAAAGACAGCATTTGAAAAATTCTTGGAAAATTTGGGTCTGGATAGCAATAAAATAATCAATAATCCAGAAAATTTAAGTGATGAAGAAAAACTTGCATGTAAATTTTATTTTACTGGAAACATACTTTTTTCTAGTGATATGCCATATCAAAATTTAGTTCAACTGAATGAGTGGAGAAATTTAGAATTTTCAGAATTAATATCTAGTATGTTTATTAGAAATACTACAAACTTAAAATGTGGATTATGTGGTGAGAACATACAAGAGATAAACACTAATAGTAAGCTTGAATTAAGGTTAACAACATTTCAACATCCACATTTCCCTAGCTTAGGACCATCAATAAACAAGTTTCCCAACGCTTTATGGAATTTAAATAATTCATTAAAAATTTGCTTTCTTTGTTCATACCTTTTAATTCATAACCATTTAGCGTTCATATCTTCTGAAGGAAACAGTCAAATCTTCATAAATGCTCCATCTTTCAAGCTTATGTGGTATCTTAACAGATTTGCGGAAAGAGTAATAAGCGAAGGAGGAAAAGATTTGGGAAAAATATTGGGGATAAGCCTTATAGATTTATCGCAAAGGGTAAGGGCTACTATAGGAGCATGGAGCTTAATGAATATAGAAATGGTAATTAGGAAAAAAGGTAAAGATAAAGATACAATTGATTACTATTCTTTGCCTTACGAAATAGCTTCTATCCTTTTAGATAAAGAGATTGCTAGCATGATCAAGCAAACAGATGAGCCTAAGGTTTTGGAAAAAATACTGGAAGGCAATTTTGATTATTTATTAGATCTTAATTACAGAATTATGAGGTGTTTAAACAACTGGAAAGAAAAGTGTGATGATGCTTATATTTCGGAGTCGGAGCTTAAGAATAGAGGGGATAAAGAAAAGCTTGAATACTTGACAACACTACTTCCATTATTATATGTTAAAATATCACAAAGGAGTATTGCGGAGGGGCGTGTGTTATGAGTGCATATAAAGAAATCTACAATAGGCTTGACGAGATATACAAAAGAATAAATCCTGAGGACGACTCCTGGATAGAAGATGTGGATAAAATTATAAGGCTTTTTTCCGAGTTTGAAAAATTAAAAGATTTCATTACTGCCATTGAGGCTGTGAAAACTGAGTTTGAGAGAAGGGGAACAAGGAATGATGATAGAATCAAAAGAATCAATGCTATTTTATTCAAATTGAAGAAAATTTATCCAGATTTCCTTATTGAAAGGTTGAGGAATAAAGGATACAGGCTTGCTAAAAATGCATCTTTAAGAAAAGCAATAAATGATCAAATGCTACGAATGCTTGAACAAATAAGGTTAGGAAAGCGTGATTCAGTATGTGGAATGTTGCTAAGGATTTTCGTAGTAAATGGAGAAGAGTTTCCAGAGGAGATTATTGAAGCCATTAAGCCTAAATATGATGAAAATCTTTTTAGAGCTTATATGTATGCCTTTTTAAGCGGTTTTATAAAACAGGATAGGGAGGAAGGAAATGAATAGCGGAAGGAGCTTACCAAGTGCAATTACCTTGACTATGATTTTTGAAGCTTCTGCTCTCAATAGAGATGAAAAGATAGGTGGAAATATACCATCCATAAAGAAGCTAACAAGATTTGGAAGTAAAACTTACAGTTATCTATCAAAGGTTGCTATGAGACATTACCTATTTGAAACTTTAAATAAATTGTATGGTGATGACTGGAAACCGGCAGAGTGTGTAGAATCTGGTAGTGGAGATAACAAAGTAGTGCAGTTTGATATTACAAAGCAAAATATACTTACTCACGCAGAATTGGATGCTTTTGGGTATATGTATACAATTGGTGGTCAGCAAGGGATCAGCAGGAAGGGTTGCGTAGGTATAACTAAAGCGATAGCTCTTGAAACCTGGGAAGGCGATATGCAATTTAACGCCAATCATGACCTTGCCAGAAGACCTGGTACAGATCCAAATCCAGTTAATAAAGAAGAGCATGTGTCATATTACAAGGTTTCTTTTACTATTGATGTGGAAAGGCTTGGAGGGGACGAGTGGTGGATTGAGGATTATGATTATGAAGATAAAAATGGTAAAGAAGGTATATTAAGGTTGTTTTTAACAGGTAAGGGGGAAGATATTGTTTTAAAAAATGTTATTATAGAGGAAGAAAATGTTTATTCTATAGAAGGAAAAGGATTAAAGATAGAAGTGTATGGAACAGAAGTGTCTGTAGACAAAGGTTTAATGGAAGAGAAAGCTGATAAAAGTGGTAAAAAATTCATAACATTCAAGAAAGATCTTATTCATATTCATAAAGAAGAAAAAAGTGGTGAAACAAAAGAAGCTAAAGAAAATAAAAACAACAAGAAAACGAAAAAGGACACTTTCAAAATCTATGAAGGGGATTTTGAGTTTAATGAAGAAGAGGAAAAGTACAAATTTAATGTTAGTAATTATGAGTATGATCCTACTAAAAAGACCTTGAAACTATCCAGGGTATTGACTTGTCAAATTAATTGCTTAAAGAAATATAGCCAAAATAACCAAAACAACTGTGAAGTATATGAAGTGAAGGATAGTAAAGGAGCCACGCTCGGTGATATTGAAGTTTATAAAACACCTGGAAAAAAGAAGGTTATATTTAGATTAAATGATTATTTGAAGAAAAAAAGGCTCTGTCAAATCCTAAACGTTCTTAAAAATGGTTTAATTTATCACTCCAGCGGAGAAAATTGGGGAATAACTCCACACTTTATAATAGCTGCCGCTCTGAAGCTACCGATACCTATTTTCCACCCTTTTGTGGAGCTTGATTATATGGATACATCCATCTTGGAAAATGGATACATTCTACCGGCGCCAGATCAGTGTATTCCAGCACAAAACGAGAATAGGACAAACCAAGGTAGGAAGTTGATTTATGCCTTTAGATCGGAGAAATTCAAAAGCCGTGGCTTTGTTAGTAATATAGAAGGTTATGAAAAAGACTTTTATACAGATTGGAAAGAATTTCTTAAGGCAATAGGGTTGTCAACAGATGAGCGTACGGATAATAAAGGTCAAAATCTATCAACCTGAGGCTCACTATAGAATTCCTTTTTCTTATCAAAGAAGATTGACTTATCCTATACCACCTTATTCAACAGTAAAAGGTTTAATTTGCAATCTTCTTGGAATAAATAATGACGATGAGTTTAAAGAATTTAAAAAAGGTTTATCTTTAGCGATTTATGGAAGATACGAAAGCTTAGTAAAGGAATATATTTGGTTTAGAAATTTGAGTTATGAAAGCCATATAGAAAAATTTGGGAGTGTTAGAAATAGGTCAATAAATGGCATAATTCAACATCCTGGTGGGCAAATACCTGTAAAAATAGATGTTCTTCATAATGTGGAACTTATAGTTTACATACTCCATACAGATAGTGGATGGTTTGAGAGAATTAAAGATGCTTTCAATGGAAACACTAAAAGACTATCTTCTATTCATTTGGGGAGGACAGAAGACTGGATAGTTATTAAAGAAGTTAGAGAAATAAAGCCAGTGATTGGTAAAATAAGATTTATAAAGAATTACTTTACTTGGATTCCAGCTCCAGAGTATGTCTATTATGAACTTTCAGAAGATGGTGAGAAAAGTTTTAAAGAGGGTTATGAGAAGTTTTTTAAAAATCTGAATGCTAATATTTTTAAGATTGGTGTATATTATGAAAAGATAGAAGGAGAGCGCATTTTCAACGAATATGTAATAGCAAAGCTTTATGAAGGGCAAAGTTTTAGACCTTTTGAGTTTTATTTAGATAAAGATGAGGACTTTCCTTTATTCTTTTACAAATTGCCTGGAGGTGCAGAAAATGGGAAAGATTTGGGCAAAGAGTGATGGAATTAGTCTAAGTGAACACACAAAGGAGCTTTTAAAACAAATGGACAGTTTGTTTAATGTGATGGGCAATAGAATCGAGCCTTATATATGGAAGCTACTAAAACTTTCAATTTTTGCTCATGACCTTGGAAAGGTTTCCCCATCTTTTCAAATAGGGATAGGTAATTGGCAATATGAACCTAAAAAACCTTTTCCTGATATACCGCATAGTATCTTTTCCTTGCTTTGGATTAATGAGGAAAAAATTTGTAGTTTTTTAAAAAATGTGCCAGATGATGAAGATAAGTATAAAAGATTAGTTCTATCAGCTGTGGCTTTTCACCATTGGAGGGATAGCTTTGATAGTATTGTTCTAGGAAAGGATAGGAATTTTATTGAAGCGGTTAAGAAGGTTTTGGAAGACGAAGAATTTAGAAATGAACTCCTTAGAAATCTAAAAGAGGAATTTGATCAATCAAATGAATACAAAGAATTCTTGGAATTATTGGGGTTTAATGAAGATTTGGCATACAACGTAGGCGAATACAAGGACCTTTTTGCTTTTATTACACCACCTTATGGTAATATACATCTTCCACAGCGTTTAGGGCTGGAAGAATCTTTTAAAAAGGATTGGGCAATCGTAGCTGGTCTTTTAATAAGGATAGACCATTTTGCATCTTTTGTTCAGAAGGAAAAGATAAATGTAGATATAGAAAAACAGCCACCATGTTATAGTAAAATAGAAAAAGAACTTGAAAAGAAATTTGGAAATAGCTTCTGGCAGAGAGATGATTTGAAAGAACGTAAAGATAAAAATATTATTCTTGTAGCTCCTACCGGTTCTGGTAAAACAGAATTTGCTTTCCTTTGGGGAGCGGGAGAAAAGCTATTTTTCACATTGCCTTTAAGAAGTGCTGTAAATTCTATCTATAAAAGGGCAAAGGAGCTCTTTGGTGAAGACAAAGTGGGACTTTTACATTCAGATGCGGATGTTTATCTTTACGAGGATTCTACAAGTTATGAAGGTGAGAGGTTAAGAGTGCTTGATATGGCTCGTCATTTGGCCTTTCCTGTCTTGGTATCAACAGGAGACCAGATTTTTCCATCCGCTTTAAAATATCCGGGTTATGAAAAGTTCTATGCTACCTTATCCTATTCCAGATTGGTTATAGATGAAGTTCAAGCTTACGATACAAGAGCTGTAGCGATTATTGTTAAGCTTATAGAAGATATTGTAAAGCTCGGTGGGAAGTTTTTACTTATGACTGCTACACTACCAAGCTTCGTAAGAGAGGAGTTAGGAGAAAGGATTGGAGAAGAGAATTTTGAGGAGATTGATAAATATGAAGAATATAAAAATATGCAAAAGCATATAATTCAATTAGTTAAAGGTGATCTAGAAAAAGATGAATTCATAAAAGAAATTATTAACAAAGCAAATAATGAAGGAAAGCGAGTACTAGTTATACTCAATACTGTGGAAAAGGCTCAAAAGGTGTATGAGAAAATTATGGAGAAGGCTGAAGGTAAAAATATAAAGATTTGTCTTCTGCATTCCAGGTTCACGTTAAAGGATAGAAAATTAAGAGAAAGAAAAATTCTACGTGAATTTAAAAATCCTAAATCAGAGAATGAAAGGGAAGGTAAAATACTTGTTGCTACTCAGGTTGTGGAAGCTTCTCTAGATATTGATGCGGATATTTTATATACGGAATTAGCTCCCATTGATGTTCTTGTACAAAGAATGGGTAGGGTTTTAAGAAGGAGGAAATTAGAACGTGATGAAACAAATGTAATCATAGTATATGGTGAGGATGAAGAAAGAATCTCTTCCGGGGCTGGTAGAGTTTATAGTGAAGATCTGTTGATTTTATCTCTTGTATTGTTATGTAAAATAAAAATTGACGATAAGCTAAAGAAATATATTACAAACAAACAGTATAAAAAGGCTTATTCCGAGATTTTAAAATCAATTGGAAACGGAACTTTATCTTTTAAATTATCAGAAGGGGATAAGATAGATCTTGTTGAAGAGCTTTATAGAAATTTAAAAGATATCTCTTCTGAATATATTAGAAAGTTTTACGAAACTTTAAAAATACTTGATGCAGGGTTTCAATCAAACTACAAGGAAGAAGCCTTGAAAATATTTAGGGAGATATACGATGTGCCTGTTATTCCAGAAAATAGGATTAGTGATTTAGAAAATGAATTAAAGAGATTGGAAGGGAAGCTTGCAAAAAATGGATATATAGACTATACATTCTTTAAGAAGAATATTTTAGCAAAATTCATTGTGCATTTGGATTATAGGTATTTGCTTAAGAAGGGTGAGGACTTGATTAATGCTTCTTATATAGCAAGTTGTTTGGAAGATAGGAATATAAGGAAGAAGATTGTAAACTGGCTTGAGGATATTTACATAGTTAGGTCTTATGCTTATGATAAACAGTTAGGTTTAAAAGGGATATCAGGAGAAAATTACGAAGCTAAAGATAATATAATTTAGGTATGGACTTTGACTTTGAGGCTTTAAAGACTAATGGAATAAAGATAAACTATCTTTATGTTTGTGAGAGGAAGCTTTGGCTTTTTGATAGGGGAATTCAGATGGAACGCAGTTCTGATAAGGTACTCCTTGGTAAGCTGTTGGGGGAATACTCTTATCCAAAAGAGGAAACAAAAGAGGTTTTGATAGACAATCTTATAAAGATTGATATAGTAGCGCAAGAAGAAATAAGAGAAGTTAAATATTCCAATAAGCTGGTTTATGCTCACAGGATGCAACTTCTATATTACCTTTATTATCTTAAAAGGCTTGGTGTAGAAAAGAAAGGTGTTATAAACTATCCTAAGATGAGAAAAAGGGAGGAGGTTGAACTTACACCGGAAGCTGAAAAGGAGGTTGAGGAAGCATTGGTAAGGGTTAGAGAGGTTTTAAGTATGGAAAAGCCTCCGAAGGTGGTGAAAAAACCATACTGTACTAAGTGTGCTTATTATGAATTCTGCTTTGGGTAATTGATCATGGGTAGGGCATATTACTTGTTTACAAACGGCAGAATTCGGCGCAAGGAAAACACCATATACATAGAAACGGATAATGGGGAAAAGAAGGCTATTCCAATAGAAGATGTAGAGGTTATACATATTTTTGGTGAAGTAGAGTTAAACACAAAACTTTTAAACTTTTTATCTCAACAAAATAAAATTGTGCACGTTTATAACTATTACGGATTTTATTCTGGAAGCTTTGTGCCAAGGGATATAAACGTTTCAGGTCATCTGGCGATAAAACAAGTTGAACACTACCTTGATCCTGAAGAAAGGTTATATCTTGCCTACTGTTTTGTAGAAGGTGCTTTATTTCATATGCTTTGGAACTTAAAAGAATATGAAGGGACTTTTGAGTTTAGAGAGAAAATAAAAAAAGAGTTTGAAAAGGCTAAAGAGGCAAGGAGTATAAGCGAGCTCATGGGTTGTGAGGGTAGAGCAAGGGAGGCTTATTACCAAGCTTTCAATGTAATTCTAAAAGAAGGATTTTATATTGATAAAAGGGAGAAAAGGCCACCGACTAATCCTGTGAATGCTCTTATATCCTTTGCCAATTCTTTGGTTTATTCTACTGTGTTATCTGAGTTGTATCATACACAACTTAATCCTACTATAAGTTATCTGCATGAACCAAGGGAGCGTAGGTTTTCTCTTTCCTTGGACTTGGCGGAGATATTTAAACCTATATTAGCGGATAAGCTTATATTTAAACTTGTTAATAATGGTATTATTAAACCTGAGGACTTTGATGAAGATTTGAACTATTGCTATTTGAAAGATAATGGTAAAAAGAAGTTTGTAAAGGCTTTTGATGAAAAGCTTAACACTACTATAAAGCATAAAAAATTGAATAGAAATGTTTCTTATAGAACTCTAATAAGGCTTGAATGTTATAAGCTTATAAAACATTTTCTTGGAGATGAAATTTACAAACCTTTGAAAGCTTGGTGGTAAGGCTATGTATTTAATAGTGGTTTATGACATAAGTGAAGAGAGGATAAACAAAGTAAGAAAAATATTAAAGAAGTATTTTCTTTGGGTTCAAAACTCGGTCTTTGAAGGGGAAATAAGTGAAGGTAAACTTGAAAAATGCATTCTGGAGTTGAAAAGAGCTATCAACGAAAATGAAGACTCAATCTACTTTTATAGTGTAGAAAACAAGAAAAACCTATCAAAAAGAGTCCTTGGCATAGAAAAGGAAATTACTGATAACATTCTCTAATCCAAGTCTCTCAAGCTTTCCGCAAAGGGGTAAAATGGCCTATGTTTGTCTGAATTAGATGTGTCAAGGCTTAGAATTGTTTTGATATTTCATCTCAATTCCCAACTGGAGGTTCGCGGAAAAATAACCCCACTTGAACCACTTGACAGATTCCTAAAATTGGTGTATTATCTATATTAGATTTAGGTGGTAGGTGTGGGGTTTTATCTGAACTATGTGGGATGTAAAGTGAGATGCTGTCTGCTTACTACAAAAGAAAAATGCGGGTTTTATCTGAACTATGTGGGATGTAAAGAGTCTCTCCCTGCTAAGATTTTTGAGTTGTCTGAGTTTGTTTTATCTGAACTATGTGGGATGTAAAGTGTAGAGGGCATAAAGGCTCTGCAGTGGAACTCACTGTTTTATCTGAACTATGTGGGATGTAAAGGCTATCTCTAACACCCTCTTAACAAGTGCGGACTTAGTTTTATCTGAACTATGTGGGATGTAAAGTGAGGCATTGCTGACAAAATACAGAGAGCTATTTATGGTTTTATCTGAACTATGTGGGATGTAAAGAAGCGATTATCACAACGAGCTATACGACGCAGAACTGGTTTTATCTGAACTATGTGGGATGTAAAGAAAAAGTAGAATTTTGCTTTATAATGAATTTCATCATGTTTTATCTGAACTATGTGGGATGTAAAGAGCCCAGGCGCGGCGGGATGAAGGTTATCTCAGAAGGGTTTTATCTGAACTATGTGGGATGTAAAGTGTGCTTGCACAGGTAAGTAAAATTGCTCCCATACTTGTTTTATCTGAACTATGTGGGATGTAAAGCTTTCATGAGGAGACAATTCTAAGTCAACACTTACGATTGTTTTATCTGAACTATGTGGGATGTAAAGTTACTAATATGCTCTATAACTTCAGTATTCTCGTCAGCAAGTTTTATCTGAACTATGTGGGATGTAAAGGAAAGAAAGGGCCAACACCCTCTTTTTCGTAAGTTAGTTTTATCTGAACTATGTGGGATGTAAAGTCGTTATCAGGAAGCTGAACTCTTACTCTGCAGGTTTTGTTTTATCTGAACTATGTGGGATGTAAAGATCACATAGGACAGAAAAGTCATAAAGATGTTCTCCACAAAAACTAATTTAATCCTTATGGTCATTTGTAGCTTTAAAATATTTTCATGCCCCTAATAAGGGATATAGAGGAGGTAAAGGAGTTTATAAAGAATACATCTCCGAAGACTGCCGTTTATGTGGGCTGTGATTCAAGGCAGGTGAAAAACCATACCGTATTCGTCTCTGTGGTGGTGGTCCATATAGACTCCTGCAGGGGTGCTAAGATCTTTTGGAGGGTGGATAGGGTGCCACGCATAAGGTCCCTTAGACAGAGGCTTTTGGAGGAGGTTAGCAGGGCGGTATATCTTGCCCTTGAGATATCGGAGGTGGTGGGCCAAAGGCCCTTTGAGGTCCATCTTGATATAAACCCAAACCCAGAACACAACTCTAGCGTAATACTCAAAGAGGCCATAGGCTATGTGTTGGCCCAAGGCCTAAAGCCAGTGGTAAAGCCCTATTCCATCGCAGCCAGCACGGTGGCGGACTACATTACCGGAAAATACTAAAAGACATACTCACCAGATATGAGCTTTTTATAAAAGCTTTCTGGCAAAAAGGCATGTTTGTGCATATCCTCGGAGTAGAGCTTTGTTTGAACCTTTACGGGTCTGGAAGGTTCCCTTACGGGGTGCTTCTTTGAGGCTATGGACATGGTCCACCAGTATCCTGCATAGCCGGGTATTACGGCGGTGTAAAGGTCCACTATGGGAAAGACCTTTTTAAGAGCCTTTTGTATCCTCCTTACAATTTCAAGGTGGTAGTGTATAGATTCCGTTTGTCCCACATATATACCATCCTCTTTGAGCGCCCTATAAACATACTTGAAAAACTCCTCCGTTGTTAGCACATGGGCAAAGCCTACCGGGTCTGTAGAGTCCACTATTATCACATCAAACTCATTTTCATAGTCTTGTATGTATTTATAACCATCCTCGTTTAACACAATGGCCCTTGGGTCTTCAAAGGCCGAGGCCATTGTGGGTAAAAACTTCTTTGAAACTTCTATAACCTCCTTGTCTATATCCACAAGCACAGCCCTTTTTACCTCTGGATGTTTAAGAACCTCCCTTAAAACTCCTCCATCACCACCACCTATTATGAGAACGTTCTCCGGATTAGGATGGGCATAGAGTGGCACATGTGCCATATACTCGTGGTAGATAAACTCATACCTTTCGTCGCACTGGGCTACGCCGTCAAGGACAAGGATCTTCCCAAAGTGCGGTGATTCTACCACCATTATCTCTTGGTACTCACTCTTTCCATAGTAAAGCACGTTGCTAATGGGATAACAATGTCTAATGGGGGCGTAGGGGTCTCTTTCCATGAAGAAGGTGTCCATCATCTCTTATCACCTCTCACTTTTTGGTGGATATTATAAATCAAAAGAAGCTTTTCTGGGTCAAGGCTTTCTACCCTACACATGGGGTCTATGGATAGCTCAAGTAAAACCTCTTCAGGAAGTTTATGCTTTATTGCCTTTCTTCTCATGGAGTATAGCCTTGTCAAGAAGTTCTTATAGTCTTTTAGGTCAACCTTTGGCAACTCTTCCTTTCTTGTAAGCCTTATAAGGCCGGATTGCACCTTGGGCTTTGGATAGAAAAACCTACTTGGTATGCTCATAAGGTATTCTACTTTGTAAAAGGTTCTAACAAAGGTGGAAAGCCAAGAGGGTCCCTTTTGTATCTTTTCCGCCACTTCCTTTTGAAGCATATAAATTGCTTGAGGTATGCATCTGTGGTAAAAAACAGTGTTCTCAACTATAAGGCTTGCCACGTTGTAGGGCAGATTTCCAAAAACCTTGAGATTTTCTCCCAGACTGCAAAAATCAAAGCTTACTGCGTCCGCCTCATGGATAACTACCCTTGGGTCCTTTATGCTTTCCCTTAAGCTTCTTATCATATCTTGGTCTATCTCCAAAAGGTGGAGTTCCTTAAAAGGGTGTGCAAGGACCTTTTTTGTAAGGTTTCCCGTTCCGGGACCTATCTCCACCAAAACCTCTCCCTCCCTTGGGTCAATAAGCTGGGCTATTCGGTCCAAAACACCAGGAGCCACAAGCAGATGTTGTCCTAAATGTTTTTTTAGCTTCATGCTTTATAATTTTAGACATGTTCCTTTTCATACTGCCTTACAGCAAAAAACAGCACAGGATCAACCTACGGGACTGTGATAGTGCCTACGGCCTTTTGGAGTTTGAGCCTTTCTCAAGGCTTTTGGAAAAGGCATTTTCTCAAGACAGTTTTATTGCGCCTCTTTATAGGAGGTTTGGTGGGCCATTTTGGGAGAGCTTGGAGATGTGGGTGATGCCACCAAAGGTTATGGAATACATAAATGAGAACTCTTATGTTCTTTCACCCATCTATGGACTTGTAAAGCCAAAGGCATGTATGTCCTATGCACCTATAGGCTGGAAGGATATTTATGAGGACAAAAGCCTCTTTGACTTTTGGAAGCCTCATATAAAAAATGTGTCCCAAAGGCTTTTAAAGGGTAAGGTGGTCTTTCCTTTCATTTCAAAGGAATACCTCTCCCTTTTTGACCTATCGGGCGTGGAAAAGGTAGTAAACTTTGAGTATTACAGGAAGGACAAAAAAGTTATGAACCCAGCCAAGCATTATGCCTACACCCTAAGGTATATAGCGGAGAAGGAGCTTCAACTTTCTGAGCTTCATAGGATAAACTTCTACGACTATAAGGTGGAAGACATAAGGGAAAAGGGAAAGCACATTTATGTAATCCTTAGGTCCGAGGGAAGGTATGAAGTCTGAAGGGGTATATCTTTCCATAGTTATACCAGCCTATAACGAAGAGGAGAATGTGCCACTCCTATATCAAAAGCTAAAGGAAGTGTTAAAGGGTTTTGATAGGGAGTATGAAATAATCTTTGTGGATGATGGTTCTACAGACAGCACATGGGATAAGCTGGTGGCTATAGCCAAGGAGGACAATAGGGTAAAGTTAATAAGGTTTAGGAAAAACTATGGGCAGACTGCTGCCATGTATGCTGGCTTCCAGCACGCCAGCGGAGAGGTCATCATAACCATGGATGCAGACCTTCAAAACGACCCGGAGGACATACCAAGGCTTTTGGAAAAGCTGGAAGAAGGCTACGATATTGTAAGCGGTTGGAGGAAGGACAGAAAAGACCCCTTCTTCTCAAGGAAGCTCCCTTCCATGATTGCCAACTGGATCATATCAAAGGTAACGGGCGTGGAATTGCACGATTATGGATGCACCCTAAAGGCCTATAGGTCCCATATAGTAAAAAGGCTTGAGCTTTATGGAGATATGCACAGATTTTTGCCTGCTTTGACTAAAAGGCTTGGAGCAAAAATAACCGAAATCCCAGTAAAGCACCATCCGAGGATCTACGGCAGGTCCAAGTATGGCATAGGAAGGACCATAAGGGTCATACTGGACATATTCTTGGTGAAGTTTTTAAACGAATACCTAAACAAACCCATGTATGTCTTTGGAACCTTTGGCTTTTTGCTTTTGAGCTTAGGACTTTTAATGCTCTTTTATCTTATCTTTATAAAGCTCTTCATGGATGAGGATATAGGCCGAAGGCCCCTGCTTATCCTCAGCGTACTTTTTACTTTGGCTGGCATACAGCTAATATCTACAGGCATAATAGCGGAGCTTTTAGTAAGGATATACTACCGAACAAAAGAGGAAAAGCCCTTTTTGATAGAGGAAAAGATCAACCTATGAACAAAAAGCTATGAAAAGCCTCATTGAAACATATAGGTTTTTCAATTAATCTTTTAGACAAAGAATGAAACCAATAGACATAGACCTAAGGCTTTTGGAGATATTCTGTTGTGTATATGAAAAAGGTAGCATCTCTAAAAGTTCAGATTGCTTGCACCTTTCTCAATCTACCATCAGCTTCCACGTGCATAATTTAGAAAAATCCATAGGCCTTAAACTCTTTTATAAAAAGGGAAAGAGATACCTTCCTACAAGCAACGCCCATATGCTATATCCCTATGCCAAAAAGTTGGTAGAACTAAAGCAATCCATCATAGAAGAAATAAGGCTTGTTACAGGTTCCTACAAGGGTAATATAAAGATAGGCGCCAGTTCCATACCGGGGAATTACCTTCTGCCTGGTATTATAAGCAGGTATATTAACAAAAACCCAAATACAAAGATAGACCTTACGGTGGAGGACTCTTACATAGTTATCAAAAAGGTTGAGGCTGGGGAGGTGGATATGGGGTTTGTGGGTGTAAAATATGAAGACCCTAGGCTTGTGGTAAAGGAAATGTGGGAGGATAATATAGTTTTTCTTGGCGGCCCTGCGGTGAAAGAGAGGATAAGTTTAGAAGAACTTATAAAGCTACCCTTCCTTTTCAGAGAAGAGACCTCTGGAACTAGGAGGTTTGTGGAGAACTTTTTAAGGTCCATAGGTGTAGATGTAAGCAGTCTTAACGTAGTTTTGGTGGCAAACAAAAATGAGGTTATTTTAGAAGCTTTAAGGAATATTAGGGCTGTTTCCTTTTTGTCCTCTCATGTGTTAAAGAGGTTTAGGCCTCCAGAGGTAAAGGTTTTAAAGGTTGATGGAATGGACCCTCTTGTGAGGAAGTTCTATCTTATCTACAGCAAAGATAGGCCACAAAGCCCTGCCGTTAGGAACTTTTTAGGAGAGTTAAACAGAATTTTGGAAGAGGTTTTTGTTTAAACTTCTGCGCCTTCAAGTATTTTTTCACATCCACAATCTCTTTCTTCTGGAATCCTCTTTAAAAACTCAATAAGAACTTTTCCTATCTCCTCTTCCTTTTGTTTCATTAAGTTTATAACTTCATCGCTTGTTAGGCGATAGCCTGCAATGCCCGCCGCTGGGTTTGCCACCACACAAAGGCTCATATAACACATGGTAAGCTCACGGGCCAAGACCACCTCAGGATAGCTCGTCATGCCCACCACATCCCCACCCAGCTTTTCTATCATCCTTATCTCTGCGGGCGTTTCAAACCTTGGACCTTCCGTGCAGGCATAGGTGCCGGAGGCATGATAAGGAAGCTTTAGCTCCTCAAGCACTTCAATCATAATCCTTCTCATCTGAGGGCAATAGAGCTGGGTTGCGTCTATATGGACCACCTTACCCTCTTTTAAAAGCCTTGCCACCTTGTCCTCACCGGCCACTGGCAGGGAGAACTTGCCCTCATAAAAGGTGTCCTTCCTATTCTTTGTAAAGTCCAAAAGGTCATCTATAACTACAAAGTCTCCCGGTGATAGCCTTCTGTTTATACCACCCACAGCAGATATGGCTATTACCCTCTTTACACCCAGCTCCCTAAAAGCCCAGAGGTTTGCCCTATATGGGACAAGATGGGGAGGGTATATGTGGCCTTCTCCATGCCTTGAGAGGAAGAAAAGCCTTTTCCCTGCCACATTCACCACCACTACGGGAGAGGAGGGTTCTCCAAAGGGTGTTCTTATCTTGATTTTATCTATTACCTCAAAGCCCTCAAGCTTGTATAGACCACTTCCACCAATTACACCTATCATAGCTCCCTGGAGGGACAGAGGTCATACAAAGGGCATTCAAAATGCTTTGGCTTTTGTGCCGTGCATATGTATCTTCCAAGCAGTATGAGAAGGTTTGAAAACTTGCCCCAAAGCTCTCTTGGGACCTGCTCCATAAGGTCCCTTTCTATCTTTTCTGGCTTGCTTTCCTTAGTGAGGCCAAGCCTTTGGCTCACCCTTGCCACATGGGTATCTACGGCTATGCCTTCGTTTTTTCCAAAGGCATTATATAGGATTATGTTTGCGCTTTTTCTTCCTATGCCGGGAAGCTTTACAAGGTCCTCCATGGTGTCTGGCACCTTACCACCAAACTCTTCCATTATCTTTTGACAGGCAGACTTTATATACTTTGCCTTATTTTTGTAGTAGTTTATGGAGCTTATATCTTTCTCCAGTTCCTCAAGAGGGACCTTTAAGTAGTCTTCACAGCTTTTATACTTTTTGAAAAGGCTTTCTGTGACTTCATTTACCTTTTTATCCGTTGCTTGGGCTGCCAAGATGACAGCTACAAGGAGTTCAAGAGGGTTTGAAAAGTTTAGCTCAAGCTTGTCTGGAAAGACCTTTTCAAGCCTGCTTATTATCTCTTGAATTTTTTCCATCTTTGCCCTACATTATAACATACTTGATGTATGACAAGATCATCATAAGGGGTGCCCGTCAGCATAACCTTAAAAACGTAAACCTTGATATACCAAAAAATAGGCTTGTGGTAATAACCGGACCTTCTGGCTCTGGCAAATCCTCCCTCGCCTTTGATACCATCTATGCGGAGGGACAAAGGAGGTATGTGGAATCCCTTTCTTCTTACGCAAGGCAATTTTTGGGCATTATGGAAAAGCCCGATGTGGATATAATAGAAGGCCTTTCTCCAGCCATAGCCATAGACCAAAAGACCACTTCAAAAAATCCACGTTCCACCGTTGGAACTGTAACAGAGATATACGACTATATGAGGGTCCTTTGGGCAAACATAGGAAAGCCCCATTGTCCTGAGTGTGGAAGGTTGCTTGAGGGCCTTTCGGCCCATGAGATGCTGGAAAAGGTGTGGGAGAAATACAAAGGCAGGCGCATAAGCGTGCTTTCTCCTTTGGTAAGGGGCAAAAAGGGTGAGTTTAAAGAACTTTTTAAAGAGCTTGATAAAATGGGCTTTTCAAGGGTAAAGGTGGATGGAGAATATATGAGGATTTTGGAAGTGCCACCTTTGGACAAAAACAAAAAGCATAATATAGACTTGGTTGTAGACAGGCTCACCCTTGAGGAGGAAGAGAGGGCAAGACTGCTTACGGCCATAGAGAAGGCCCTTGAGCTTTCAAAGGGTCTTTTAAAGATAGAGGATGTGGAAACTCAAAAGGAGGAGATTTTTAGCGAGAGGCTTACATGCCCAGACCATGGCTTTTCCATTCCAGAGCTTTCCCCAAGGCTTTTTTCTTTCAACTCCCCCTATGGTGCTTGCCAAGCCTGCAAGGGCTTGGGCGTAAAGTGGGAGGTGGATGTAAAGCTTTTGATAGATGAAAAAGAGCCTGCCATAGATGCCGTAAGGATAACCGATTCTTCCTTTTTTGAATACTTGAAATATCCCATAATGAACATCCTAAGAAAACTTGGTTATGACCCAAGGACGCCATGGCAGGACCTACCAAGCGGAATAAAAAGCTTTTTGCTTTATGGTGGTTCTCTTGACGGTGGGAATTTTGAAGGAATAGTAAAACACTTGGAGAGGAGGTTTTTGGAAGAGGAGTCGGAGAGGTTAAGGGAGGAGATATCGGAGTTTATAAGGGAAAAGCCCTGCCCTGAGTGTGGTGGTGCAAGGCTAAGGCCTGAGGCCCTTTCGGTTCTTATAGATGGAAAGAGCATATGGGATGTGGCACGCATGCCCATAAGGATGGCAAAGGAGTTCTTTGATAGTCTTCCTTCCAAGCTTGAGGGCAAAAGCCTTATAGTGGCAGAAAGGCTAATAAAGGAGATATCCGATAGGCTTGGCTTTCTTATAAACGTGGGGCTTGACTACCTAAACCTTGCACGTAGTGCCACCACCCTTTCCGGTGGTGAGATGCAACGCATAAGGCTTGCAACACAGATAGGCTCTAAGCTTACCGGAGTTTTGTATGTTCTTGATGAGCCGTCTATAGGCTTGCATCCAAGGGACACAGAAAAGCTTATAAAGACCCTTAAGGACCTAAGGGACCTTGGCAACACGGTTATAGTGGTGGAGCATGACCCAGAGACTATTCTGAGCGCAGACTGGGTCATAGATATGGGTCCGGGGGCGGGTAAAAAGGGCGGTGAGGTGGTCTTCCAAGGGAGGGTGGAGGATATGTTAAGGGATGAAAGGTCCCTTACTGGTGCCTACCTTTCAGGAAGGCTCTCCATACCTGTGCCAGAAAAAAGAAGAAAGCCAAAGGATAGATGGCTAAGGATAGTTGGAGCAAGGAAGCATAATCTGAAGAATATTACGGTAGAAATTCCAGTTGGTCTTTTTGTGTGTATCACAGGAGTCTCCGGCAGTGGCAAGTCCACGCTAATATATGATATCCTTTGGGAATATAGCAGGGCCCTTTTCTATGGAGGCAGTGCGGAGGTGGAAGGCTTTGATAGGATAGAAGGGCTTGAGCATTTTGACAGGGTCATAAACATAGACCAATCTCCCATAGGAAGGACTCCAAGGTCAAACCCAGCCACCTACACAAAGGTCTTTGACCACATAAGGGAGCTTTTTGCCCAGACTCCGGAGGCAAGGGCAAGGGGCTACAATGCGGGAAGGTTTTCCTTTAACGTAAAAGGTGGAAGGTGCGAAGCCTGTCAGGGTGAGGGTGTGATCAGGGTGGAGATGCACTTTTTGCCACCTGTTTATGTGCCTTGCGATGTGTGTAAGGGCAAAAGGTACAACAGGGAAACTCTTGACATTCTATATAAGGGCAAAAACATATCGGATGTGCTTGATATGACCGTGGACGAAGCCTATGAATTCTTTGAAAATATACCCACCATAAGGAGGAAGCTACAACTTTTAAAGGACATAGGCCTTGGATACATAAAACTGGGACAGCCCGCCACCACCTTGTCTGGTGGAGAGGCTCAAAGGATAAAGCTTGCAAGGGAGCTTTCCAAGAAGGAAACAGGGAGGACCCTTTACCTTTTAGACGAGCCTACCACAGGCCTCCATATGGACGATGTGAAAAAGCTCATAGACATACTGCAAAGGCTTGTGGATAAAGGCAATACGGTAGTGGTTATAGAACATAATCTTGATGTGATAAAGTGCGCAGATTGGATCATAGACCTTGGGCCAGAGGGCGGGGAAAGGGGAGGCTATGTGGTGGCCGTGGGGCCACCGGAGGAAATAGCTCAAAGGGAAGGCTCTTATACAGGCCAGTATTTGAGGAAGGTATTAACAGAAAAGGAGAAAATTAGGGCCTAAGCCTTACTTAATAAGGCCAAAAAGCCTTGCTATAAACTCTAAGGCATCCTTGTTTAAAAGGATTATGGCAAAAAGCAGTATTAAAAACATTATGGTGAACTTCCTGTCAAGCTTGAGTATCTCTTCCCTTAGCTTTGATACTTCTTTTTCTATCCTTGCCTCAAGCTCAGCCTTTAATACTTGCAAGTCCGCCTTTGTTGCCAGTTCTTTTGTAAGCTCTTCCTTTAATTCTAGCTTTTTCTGTAGTGCCACATCCTTGGCTTTCTCTTCTATGCTTTCTAAGGCGAGTTCAATAGCCTCTGCTACCTTTTTAGCTTCTTCCTTTCCGAGCTTCTCTTCCAGTAGCTGTAATACATCAATAGTCAAGTGTGGCATAGTTAAAATTTTAGAACAAGCCCATATTAAAGGCAAGGGTTATACGTCTCAAAGAGTTTTAACATAGGAGTGTTTAATTCCTTTATACTTAAAAACCATACGCCGGGTGAGAAATTAGACCTCAAGTTCACCCCTCCTATAATAGCTATATCCAATAGCATAAGCATATACATACACAAGCACACAAGTTAAAGTCCTCCACCCACTACCAGCATTAAAAAGCTTTATCTGACTTATAACACCTTCCACTACCTGCCTTTTTGCCCTCATCTCCCTACTACCACACACAATCACACCTTCACAACCCCTATAACCCCTATCTCCATACACCACACAACTCTCCACAAGCTTCCTAAACCATAAACTCCTTCTCTTCCTTTCCCTAAATGCCCTAACCTCATGCACACTTCCAAAGCTTATCCACACATCATAAACTCTTCCCCACCTATCACATAACACCATCATCAACATGCCATACCTGACCTCCTCAAACTCCACTACCTTCCCATTGTCTCTCCGAACTATCTTCCTTCTCCTCTTTGCCCACCATACCTTCCCTCTTACCCTCCTTATCTTCTGTGTCCTCGCCCTGTTTACATTGGCTATGTCCACTATGGTTCCATCTATTACAAGTTCTATCTTCTTACCATACAAAAGCCTTGCTAAAATCATAAGCCTCAGCTTGTGAAGCTTGTATTCTCTCAATATCCTGTATACTCTCTTGAGTCTGTATCTTCTGAAGATATGCCATGATTGTATGGATGGGTCAATAAGTAGTTTAGCTAAGGTGAGGACTTTTGTATTGGTTATGTAGGAGAGTATAAAGATGGCTGCTATATGGATGTCTGTGAGTTTAGGCTTTCTGCCTGCTTTAGCTTTTGGCACATTAAGGAATGGCAAGGCATTTTCAAGGTCTTTTAGGATTTGTTGGTAGATGCGTAGGTAAGGTGGTATAATTTCCATGGTAAAAACCTCCGATGGTTTTTAGGGCTACTATTATAGTAGCCCTGCTGTCTTTTTATTGATATGGAAGGTTTAGCTTAAAGGGAATTTCTCACTCGGCGTATAATAGATTTATTAAACAAATATAAATCAAGGACTCATCAATTTCCAGAAAGGGATAGTTATACTATATGCGTTATTCATCCCCGCAGTGGTACTGTTTTACAAGATTTCACAAGAAATATAGGAAATTTAGATAAAGTTGATATTAAACCTATACCAACAAATATTCAATCGCCAGAAAGTATAATCCAATCTATAAAACAAGCAGAAGGGGATATCGTGGTTATAATTAGAGGTGGTGGAGATGAGGTAGATTTTGACGTTTTTAATGATTTAAATGTTATAGATGCTTGGATAAGTTTACCATCCTTTAGAATATCAGCTATTGGACATAGTAAAGATAGAACATATTTGGATATTTTTTCGGATAGAAGTTGTGATACGCCTACCGCTGCAGCAGTAGGGATAAGAGAAGAAATAGAAAAAATTAGGCTAAAGCAAGGAATAAGCCAAATAATCCAAGACTTTCAAGCAAAAGAAAAGGAATTAAATCAGAAAATCCAAGAACTTAAAACGAAACTAAGCACGGAAAGGCTGGTTATAGTAGCTTTACTTATACTTTTCATTATCATATTCCTAATCAAGAATTTTTAAATAAGTCCGCTTACTCCACCCAATAGTTTGGTGCCTCCTTTGTTATCTGCACATCATGCACGTGGGACTCTTTGTAGCCAGCCCAGGTTATCCTTACAAACTTTGCCTTTTGGCGAAGCTCTTCCAAGTTTTTGGCACCCACATAGCCCATACCAGACCTTAAGCCACCCACCAGCTGGTATATCACATCGCTAAGCCTACCCCTGTATGGAACCCTACCTTCTATACCTTCTGGCACAAACTTCTCCATCTTTTCCTGCCCATACCTGTCTGCACTCCTCCTGCTCATCATGGCGCCCAAGGACCCCATACCCCTATAGACCTTGTAGGCCCTACCTTGATAATATACCGTCTCTCCGGGAGCCTCCTCTGTGCCAGCCAATAGGTTTCCAAGCATTACAGAGCTTGCGCCCATGGCGAGGGCTTTTACTATATCTCCAGAGTATTTTATGCCACCGTCCGCTATTATTGGCACACCATATTCTTTTGCCACTTCATAAGCCCACCTAATAGCCGTTAGCTGTGGCACTCCCACACCTGCCACTATACGAGTGGTGCATATGGAACCAGGTCCTACTCCTACTTTAACTGCATCCGCACCTACTTTTATGAGGTCTAAGGCGCCTTCGGCAGTGGCCACATTGCCCGCTATCACCTCAAGGTTTGGATATGTGGATTTTATAAACTCTACCGTTTCCAAAACCCTTTTAGAATGCCCATGGGCCGTGTCTATGGCTATTACATCCACGCCAACGGATACAAGGGCATCAACCCTATCCTTTGTATCCGGTCCTGTGCCTACAGCTGCACCAACCCTTAGCCTACCAAGTTCATCCTTGCAGGCGTTGGGGTATTTTTTGCGCTTGGTAATATCCTTTATGGTTATGAGGCCTACAAGCCTTCCTTCCTTATCCACTATGGGAAGCTTTTCAACCTTGTGCCTTTGGAGTATTTCCTCTGCTTCCTCAAGGGTAACCCTTTCCTGGGCCACTATAAGGTTCTGGGAGGTCATGAAAAGGGATACGGGCTTGTGGTAGTCGGTAGGCTTTATAAACCTTAGGTCTCTGTTGGTGAGGATGCCTACAAGCTTGTTGCCATCGCTTACCACTGGGACGCCAGAAATCTTATACCTTTCCATTATCTCAAGGGCTTCTTTGACCGTATTGTCTGGCCTAACGGTTACAGGCTGTAAAATCATGCCACTTTCCGATTTTTTAACCTTCTCCACCTCTTGAGCCTGCTCTTCTATGGAGAGATTTCTGTGTATTATGCCTATGCCGCCTTCACGGGCAAGGGCAATGGCAAGACGGGCCTCTGTAACCGTATCCATAGCTGCGGAAACTATGGGTATGTTAAGCCTTATCTTTTTTGTGAGCCAAGTAGAAACATCTACCTCGTGGGGCAAAACTTCAGAATATTGCGGTATTAAAAGTAGGTCATCAAAGGTATAGCCTTCAAGTATTTCCATATATTAATTATATTCCAACCTCTATGCCGTATTGCCTTATCTTTCTGTAGAGGTTAGACAGGTCTATGCCTATGGCTTCCGCAGTTCTTTTGAGGTCATAATCATATTCTCTTAGCTTTCTCTCTATAAATATCCTTTCAAACTCCTGTCTTGCCTTTCTTAGGTCCTTTTCCAAAAGGAGTGAGTTTATATCCTCAGGGTGGTGTTCAAAGCCGAGGAGATATCTAAGGTCCTTTTCTGTTATCTGGGATCCTTCATGCAATATGGCAAGCCTTTCCATAAGGTTTTTTAGCTCTCTGACGTTGCCCTTCCATTGGTAGGTAAGCAAAAGCCTTTTTGCATCTTCACTCAAATACTTGTTGGGTTTGCCATACTTCCTAAGGTAGTAGCCTAAAAAGTATTCTGTAAGAAGGAGAATATCATTACCCCTTTCTCTAAGGGGTGGAAGGCTTATTAAAAAGGTGGATATCCTATGGTAAAGGTCTTCTCTGAACTTGCCTTTTTTTACCTCCTCTTTTAAGTCCTTGTTTGAGGCGCATATGAGCCTAAAGTCGGACCTTATGGTTTGAGTGCCTCCAAGCCTTGTAAACTCCTTTGTCTCCAAAACTCTCAAGAGCTTTGCCTGAGCTTTGGGGCTTAGTTCGGATATTTCATCAAGGAACAAGGTGCCACCATGGGCAAGCTCAAGCTTTCCCAGCTTTCTATGAGTGGCTGAGGTAAAGGCTCCCTTCTCATAACCAAAAAGCTCTGCCTCCACAAGGTCTTCTGGCAGTCCCGCACAGTTTATGTCTATAAAGGGTCCTTCGGACCTGTTTGACAGCCTGTGTATGCTTCTTGCCACAAGCTCCTTACCTGTTCCGCTTTCACCTATTATAAGAACGCTGGCATCCGTTTTGGCTATCTTGTTAATTAACTCCTTCACATACAGCATCTGCTTGCTTTCACCCAAAATCTCATCTTCATCCTTTTCCCTTCTTGACCTTATGGTCTCTTTGAGTGCCTTTTCTATGGTTAGCAGAAGTCTATCCATTGAAAATGGCTTTTCCAAAAAGTCATAAGCCCCCTCCTTTACAGCCCTTACGGCATGCTCGCTTTTTCCATGGCCCGTTATCACTATGATGGCAGACCCCGGAAGGTTTTCTTTGAGATAGCCTATATAATCAAGACCGTTTCCATCGGGAAGCCAAAGGTCCAAAAGTACACAGTGGAAGTAGTTTTTTTCAACCAAGCTTTTCATAGACTTTATGCTTTCTGCTGTAAAGACCTTATAGCCTTCCTCTTCAAGTATGCCCTTTAAAGTATCTCTTATGGATTTTTCATCATCCACCACAAGGATGTTCACTTCCATGAGAAAATTATAAAAGGTCGGTGAAGATATATGTTCTTAGGCTACCTCTTATCCTACTTGCTGGAATGTCTTCACCCCTTAGCATAGCCTCAAGGGCTTTTCTTTTTTCCTCACCCTTTAAAAAGAATATGACCGCACAGGACCTATTTAGGTATTCCTCCTTCAAAGAAAGCCTCAAAAGCCCATCGGGGGACTTACTTAGGCACACCTTCGGGCTTACATCTTCACATTCTACTTTGGGAAACAAAGAGGCAGTATGCCCGTCTTTGCCTACTCCAAGTAAGGCTATATGCAGTCTTTCTGGAAGCTGAAGGCTATAATCCATGGCGCATTCCTCTGGTGGCATCTCCGTTTTAAAGAAGGCCAGTCTTGCCCTTTCTCCAAGGGCTTCTTTTATGTTTTTGTAGTTGCTAAGCTCGGAAGATAGAGGCACATACCTTTCATCGCTAAGATAAAACCTTAACCTATCCCACAAGAGCTTTTCCTTTGATAAGATTCTGTAGAGGTCAAGGGGTGTTTTACCGCCCGCAAGGGCCACATGGCAGAGCCTCTCTTTGTTTAGAAAAAGCTTAAAGAGTCTTTTTAAAAACCTGATAAGATAAACTTCTGGCTCTTTGCTTGAATGTATGAAATAGCTTGCCACTTTTTTCATAGGAATATACTATAAACCTAAAGTGGTTAGAACTGGCTAATGCCCTTGAAGAGCTTGAAACAACCTTCATGAGGAAGCTCCCTGGCATATCAAGGAATACTCCCAACGCTAAGTTAAAGGAGTAGCCTTATCCTTTAAAAGCTTTCTAAGGGTTATCCTGTTTATACCTAAAACCTTGGCCGTTTTAGACTGGTTTTTACCAAGGACTGAAAAGGCTTCTTCTACTATGGCGTAGGCTACGCTGTCTAAAAGCTTACGGTATATGTCCCTCTCACCAGCTTCTATGAGCCTTTTTACCTCCATCCTTACAACCCTGTCAATGTCCCGTGGCTTATATTCCTCCGCCACAAGCTCCAAATCCTTACCCCTTAAAACATCACCATCGCTTAAGGCTATGGCCCTTCTTAGCATATTCTCCATCTCCCTCACATTACCGGGCCAGCTGTAGCTAAGCACCTTCTCCAAAAAGTCCCTTGTATAGCCCCTTATCCTCTTTCCCATCTCGGTAGATAGGTTCCCTACTATGCAGTTGAGTAAAATGGGTATGTCTTCCTTCCTCTCTCTTAAAGGTGGTATATGTATATGCACTACACTTATCCTGTAGTAAAGGTCTTCCCTAAAGAGACCCTCCTTTACCAAACTCTTTATATCTTTATTGGTGGCGCAGATGAGCCTAAAGTCGCAGGGTACCTCCTTTGTGCTTCCAAGCCTCCTTACCTTCTTCTCCTGTAGTACCCTTAAAAGCTTTGGCTGTAGGACCAAAGGCAGGTCTCCCACCTCATCCAAAAATAGCACGCCACCTTTCGCCATCTCTATAAGGCCAGCCTTAGAGGTAGAAGCTCCTGTAAAGGCTCCTCTTTCGTATCCAAAAAGCTCAGCCTCAAACAGCTCCGGTGGCACCGCAGAGCAGTTTATGGCCAAAAAGGGTCCATTCCACCTTCTGGAGAGCTTCCAAAGGGCCTTTGCAAAAAGCTCCTTCCCCACACCAGTCTCACCCGTTATTAAAACTGGCACATCCAAGGGTGCCACCTTCCCAATGGTCTTTAAAACCTCCTTCATCCTCCCCTCAGAGTTCCCTATTATGGAACATAGCTCCTTACATAGGTCTCCAGAGAGGTCCTCTTCGCTGTAAACTATAGGTATCACTTCTTCTCTGTGGTAGAGCTCGCCCTTAGCTTTTTCAATTACCTCCCTTAGCTCCTTAGGATTTACAGGCTTTAGAAGCACGTCATAAAAGCCAAGGCTCATAAGCTTCATGGTGTATCCTGGTAAGGTCCTTCCCGTTATGGCTATAACCAAGTTCCCATCCTCTTTAAGGTCTGGCAGTGGTGAGAGCCCGACTGTATCCACATCCAAGATAACTATGGAGTTCCTTAGGTCCTCTGGGAGCTCTTCAACTGTTTTTAGGCCTTCCACCTTTAAGCCCTTGTCCTTTGTATAAAGAATAACATATTTCATGTTTATTGATTATACAGCTTGTTTACAAAATATACATGAGATAGGTCAGATAGACTTGAAAAATCCTTACCTTTTTGAGACTTTTCTGCTGGCATGCATTTTGCATAAACCTGGTTAGGAGGTTGGTAATATGAAGCTTTGGAAAGAGGTTATAGACAAGAATCCAAGGGAAAAGCTTAAGGCAGAAAAGCACCCCCTTGATATAATTGAAGAGCTTCCAAGGCTTATAAAGGAGGGCTATGAGAGGGTCCCAGAAGAGGACCTTGTGCGCCTTCAATGGTACGGCCTCTATCATGATAAACCACGCATAGGCTACTTCATGCTGAGGATTAAACTGCCCGGTGGAAAGGTAAAGCCAGACCAGCTGAGAGTGATTGGGGAGCTTGCCAAAAGCTTTAATGATTATGCGGAGCTCACCACAAGGCAGGATATTCAAATGCATGGAATAAGGCTTGATGACCTACCCTGGGTCTTTGAAAGGCTTTCCAGCGTTGGGCTTTTCCCCATAGGGGCCTGTGGTGATACGGTAAGGAACATAACCAGCTGTCCCGTTTCAGGCGTAGATAAATATGAGCTTTTTGACGTTGAAGGATGCATAGAGGAGCTTGAGGGCTTTTTCCACAATCCAGAAAACAGGGAATACTTTAACCTGCCTAGGAAGTTTAAGATAACCCTTTCAAGCTGTCCTTACCATTGCAACTGTCCGGAGATGCATGACCTTGCCTTTGTGGGCATGGTAAAAGATGGTGTTGAAGGCTTTGCAGTTTGGGTGGGCGGTGGGCTTTCTTCAACGCCAAGGCTTGCAAGAAAGCTGGGCTTATTCATACCAAAGGAAAAGGTCCTAGAGGTAGCTAGGGCTGTGGTGGACATATGGAGCGAGGATCCAGAAAACAGAAGGTCCTTTGTAAGGGCAAGGATAAAGTACTTCGTAGACAAGGTTGGGGTAGAAGGCTTTAGGGAATTGCTCCTTGAGAGGCTAAGCTTTAGCCCAGAGTTTATCAAGGAAGAGCCTGTGGCCATAGGCAGGAACTTCCACGTGGGAGTAGGAGAGCAGAAGGAGGAGGGCCTTTTCTACGTGGGCTTTCCTGTGGAGGCAGGTAGGGTATCTGGTCAGCCGGCTCATAAAGGTGGCAGAGCTTGCACAGGACCTAAACCTCTCCATAAGGGTCTCTCAAAGGCAGAACCTCATACTGACCAATATACCAAAGGAGGAGCTTGACCATGTGCTAAGAAGGATGGAAGAGATAGGCTTTAGCCTCAAAAAGAGCATATCAAGGGGCATATCCATAGCCTGCACAAGCGACCCCTTCTGCAACTACTCCGTTGGCTCCTCAAAGGAGTTTCTTTTGGAGCTTTTGGAATATCTTGAGGAGAGGCTAGGAGATTTGGGAGATATTGCCATAGGTGTGGATGGCTGTCCCCATGCCTGCGCCCACCATTGGCTAAACGACATAGGGCTTCAGGCCACCCACATAAGACATCCCGACGGAAGCGTAGAGAGCGCGGTAAACATAGTGCTAGGAGGTGGCTATGGAAAGTATGCAAACATAGGTAGGATAGTGGCCAAGAAGGTGCCACTGCCTTTGGCAAAAGAGTACATAGAGAGGCTTATACTGGCATACAAAAGCTCAGGACATAAAAGCTTTCAGGAGTTTGTGAGGTCTTATTCTGATGAGGAGCTCTTGAGCATTATGCAAGGTGGAAAGGCGGTGGTGCAAGAGGAGAAGGGGAAGGTAAAGGTAAGGCTCTTTGGGCCCATAAGCAGGTTTTTCGGTGGGCTTTCTGAGGTGGAGGTGGAAGCTAAGACAGTGAGAGAAGCTCTTTTGAAGCTTGAGGAGGAGTTTAAAGATTTTCGTGGAAGGGCCATTGATGAAAGGGGTGAGCTAAAGCCTTACATAAAGGTCTTTTTGAATGAGGAGGACATAAAGTTCTTGCAGGGCCTTGATACTCCTCTTAAGGAAGGGGATGAGATAGCCATATATCCAGCCCTTGCCGGAGGTGCACCCATGTATGACGAGCTTGAGCTTCATGAACTCGCCATCGAATACGAAGGAAGGCCTGCCCAAGATGTGATAGCCTGGGCCATAGAGAACTTTCATCCAAGGCTCTACATAGCCTGGAGCGGTCAGGCAGAGGACATGGTGATCCTTGATATGGCTTACAGGATAAACCCACAGGTCAGGGTCTTTACCGTTGATACGGGAAGGCTTCATGAGGAGACCTACAGGCTTATGGAAAAGGTCTATGAGGTCTACGGCATAAGGATAGAGGTTTACTTCCCAGACAAGGAAGAGGTGGAGGATATGGTAAGGAGGTTTGGCGTAAACCTCTTTTACAGGTCTGTGGAGCTCAGACACCTCTGCTGTCATATAAGGAAGGTGAGGCCCCTTTTGAGGGCTTTAAATCAGGTGGATGCCTGGATCACAGGCCTGAGAAGGGAACAATGGGCAAGCAGGCACAACCTTATGAAGATTGAAGTGGACCATGACCACGGACAGATAGTAAAGGTAAACCCCTTGGTAGATTGGACGGAAAGGGATGTGTGGAAGTACATAAAGGAAAAGGGAGTGCCATATAGCGAGCTCTACGAGAAGGGCTACAGAAGCATAGGATGTTCACCTTGCACCAGGCCTGTGGCTCCCTATGAGGACCCAAGGGTAGGAAGATGGTGGTGGGAAGTGGGAGCTCCTAAGGAGTGTGGTATGCACTGCAGTCTGGAGACGGGAAGCTTTGAAAGAATATCGGACAAGATATTGGGGGAAAGGAAATGATAAGCTTGAAGGAGATCAAAGACAGGAAGGCCTTTGAAGATGGGCTAAGGAAAAGGGGTTGGAAGGAGGGAAGGTTTAACGGAAGGGCATGCATGATGAAGGAGCTGGAAAGCTGGTTGTGGATATGCTTGGTCTTTGACCATGAAGCCAAGTTTGCCTCCTTTGCCCTTGAGGAAAGTTCAAAGATGCATTCGGAAGGTGTAAAGAGGCTTTTGGAGGAGGTAAAGGACCTATCGGAGGAGTTTGACTTTGCCATGTTTGGGAGGTTGGAGTATGGTTGTTGACCTTTTGGGACTTCTTCTCCTTGGCTTCTCTATAGCCTTTGCTATAGGGCTCACAGGCGTAGGCGCAGGGACCCTTACGGCCCCTACCCTTATACTCCTTGGCTTTGACCCTACAAAGGCCGTAGGCTCTGCCCTCTTCTTTTCCAGCCTTGTAAAGCTACCCGCATGTCTCTTCCACATACTTTACAAAAACTTAGACTACAAAACCTTAAGGATTATGCTTTTAGGAGGGCTACCGGGCGTTTTTACAGGTTCTTACATTCTTTCCGAGCTTTCCTCTGTGCAAGCCTTTAAGAAAACATTGCTCTTTATCATAGGCCTTACCATCTTAGCCTCCCTTCTTTTTAATTTGGCCTTTCTTCTCAAAGGGAAAAGGATAGACCTAACAAGGTACGATTACCTTCTGCCATTTCTGTGCTTCCTCATAGGCGTTGAGGTGGGGCTTACCTCTGCAGGTGCAGGGGCCTTAGGCATGGTCTTACTGCTTTATTTTACACGCCTTGAACCAAACAGATGCGTAGGCACAGACATAGCCTTTGGCCTTGCTTGCTCCTTTGTGGGTGGTAGCCTTCACATGATGTTGGGACACTTTGAAAGAGATCTCCTTTTACCCATGGGCTTGGGTGGCCTTTTGGGAGTCTACCTTGGCACAAGGCTAACAAGGATTGTAAACCCAAAGCCTTTGAGGCTTGTCATATCAGCCATGCTCCTTGTGGTGGCCTTAAACCTTTTGTACAGGAGCTTTACCAATGGGTAAGGTCTATCTTATAGGCGCAGGACCAGGAGACCCAGAGCTTTTAACGCTTAAGGCTTTGAGGCTAATAAAGTCCGCCGATGTTATCCTATACGACAGGCTCATAAACCAAGAGATACTTCTTTTTGCCAAGCCAGAATGTGAGCTTGTCTATGTAGGAAAAGAAGATGGAAAGCATACCATAGAGCAGGAGAAGATAAACGAGCTTTTGCTAAGGTATGCCCACACAAAGGAAGTGGTGGTAAGACTAAAAGGGGGAGACCCATTCATCTTTGGAAGGGGAGGAGAAGAGGCGCTATTTTTGGCAGAGCATGGCATAGAGTTTGAGATAGTCCCGGGAGTAAGCTCCTTTTACTCAGTGCCAGCCTACGCTGGCATACCAATAACCTTCAGGGGTATATCCTCATCCTTTGCCGTAATAACAGGACATGAGGACCCAAGAAAGGAAAAATCAAGCATAGATTGGGAGAGTCTAAAAGGGATAAACACCTTGATAGTTCTCATGGGAGTATCAAGAAGAAAAGAGATAGCCAAAAGGCTTATAGAGGTAGGGAGGGACCCAAAGGAGCCTGTGGCCTTTATAGAGAATGGGACCACAGAGAAGCAGAAGGTTATACTTACAGACCTTTATGAGCTTTCCACAAACCCGCCTGAGGTAAGCCCTCCTGCCATCATGGTGGTGGGACATGTGGTAAGACTGAGGGAAAAATTAGCATTAAAGGAGGTTGAGGCATGCTTATAGCACCCCATGGAGGAGAGCTTGTAAACAGGGTTGTGCCAGAGAGGGAAAGGGTAAAGATACTGACTGAGGCCGAGAGGTACCCGTCCCTCCATGTGGATAGGGATACACTCCTTGACGTTGAGAACATTGCCACAGGCGTCTTTTCGCCCCTCAAGGGCTTCATGACAAAAGAAGAGCTTGAGGGTGTGGTCTATCATATGCTCCTTCCAAGCGGTCATGTCTGGACCATACCCATACTTCTACAGGTGGAAGAAGAGGTGGCAAGGTCCCTTGGACCTGGAGAGAGAGTGGCCCTAAGGGACGATGAAGGCAGGCTAAAGGCCCTGCTTGATGTTAAGGACATATATCCCATAGAGTTGGAAAAAGTTGCCAGGTTCGTATGGGGTACGGACAGGGAAGAGCACCCAGGCGTGAGGATCTTTTACTCAAGGGGAAGGTGGGCCATAGGTGGAGAGGTTTGGCTTTTGGAAAGGGTAAACCAACCCCTTAGGGATTGGGTGCTGGACCCTGAGGAGACGAGGAAGGTCTTTGAATATAGGGGTTGGAAGAGGGTGGTGGGATTTCAAACTAGGAATGCACCTCACAGGGCCCATGAGTACCTTCAGAGGATAGCCCTTGAAATAGCAGATGGCCTTTTTATAAACCCTGTCTTGGGCTGGAAGAAGTCTGACGACTTTGACTCCTACACCGTTTTAAGGGCTTATGAGTACCTTATAGATAACTACTATCCTTCCAAAAGGGTGCTTCTTTCTGGCCTTGCCACTGCCATGAGGTATGCGGGCCCGAGGGAGGCGGTCTTTCATGCCATAGTAAGGAAGAACTTTGGATGCACCCATTTTATAGTAGGTAGGGACCATGCGGGCGTTGGGAATTTTTATGGCCCTTACGATGCACACAGGATATTTGATAAGCTTCCAAGGGACATAGGCATAGAGATAATAAGGGTTACTGCGGTCTTTTACTGTAGCCAGTGTGGTTGTATGGTATCGGACAAAAGCTGTGGGCATGGGGAAAGCTACAGAACCTATGTGAGCATGACAAAGATAAGGGAGATGTTGAGGAAGGGCCTTGTGCCACCAAAGGAGATGATAAGGGAGGATATAGCTAAGCTCCTATTTGACCTTGAGTTCACCCATAAGAAAGGCCTTGTGGTCTCTGAGAAAGGCCCTGAGGAAAGATAGGGAATCTGCCAAGGCTAAAAAGCCCTTTTCTTTGAAGGCCTCTTCAAGGTCTACAAGCCACTCAAGCCTGTTCCTTATAAACCTATACTGGTTTGTATAGCCTTTAACAAGGTCTTCCTCTAAGCAAAGAAGGGATAAAAACCTAAGCTCCACACCCACATGGTCTGGCTCATAGCCTTCATCCAATTTAAACCCCAAATGCTCATAAGCTGAAGAGATCAGCTTTGGGTCCACATCCCTATAGTCCCTTTCCAAAAGGGAAATTCCGTCCATAAGCTCAAGCTCCTCTTGAAGCTTAAAGCTGTCCATATGCCTAAGCACCTTTAAGGCATAGTTAGAGTATGTTGAGTTGATTAGGTCATTGCATAAGGAATTGAGGTAGTAGTAGTCCTTTTCCAAAAAAAGCTCGGAAAAGGCATAATAAAAGAAGGAAAGGCCCTTTAGCTCATCCATCTTCAAACCCTGTTTACAGAGTAATCTAAGGCTATGTCTCCAAAGTATTCGCAAAGGGAGGGATGCGTATAGGGCATGCGGAAGAGCTGATCGTCCCAGAGAGCGTTGTTCATGGTAAAGGATATCAGATTTAAAGCTTCGCTAACCTCTTCCCCGACGATGGAGAAGTAAGAAAGCCTTCCTTCCTCGTCCACATACATGCTTATTATCCCCCTTCTTCCGTTTACAAAGCTCTTTGTGTTTGCGTTCAAGGTCTTTGTGATCTTTTTATGCCTTGCCTCATAAGAGCCAACAAAGCCAAGCTCAAAGGCCGAGCATATAACTATGGGCACAAGCTCAGGCCTGTAAGGGTTATAGAGGTCCATTATGCTCTGGCAGGCAGACTTTGCCTTTGCAATGGCATGGCTTGCACCCATGGGCTTTGTTATATCTCCCACAGCGTAAACATTCTTTATGTTTGTTCTCATACACTCATCAACCTTAACATAACCCTCTTGGTCAAACTCAAGGAAGGGGAAGCTCTCTTTGCACAAATTTGGAACCCTACCAGTAGCCTTTACATGAAGGTCCGCATCTATTATACTGTCCACAAACTTTACGCCACAGAGCTCTAACTCTTTCTCCAACTTTTCCACCATGTCCTCATCCACTGGATAGTCCTTCAAAAGCCTTCCCTCAACCTTTAGACAAACATGGTAGCCAAAGGCCGAAAGGATAAAGGAGAGCTCGCAGGCGCTAGCACCGGAACCTTCTATAAGTATTTTACCCCTTGGAAGCACCTTTCCCGTTAGCACATCCTCCGGGCTTGTGTGTCTTTCCTTAGGCTTGGAGCCGCAAGCAAGCACAACATGCTCACCCCTAAGATAAAGGTTTTTACCTACCTTTACCGTATTCTCATCCACAAGCACACCAATACCCTTTATAAGGTCTATACCTTCCCTTTTTAGCAAAAATTCCGCATTAGCCTTTATCTGGTTTATCCTTGTTCTTACATACTTTAAAGCCCTCTCAAAGTCCAGCTTTACCTCAAAGCCCTTCTTCCTTAAAGAGTAGGCCTCCTTAGCTATACGGTAAAGCCCTTCCTTTGGTATACATCCCCTGTTTAGACATGTACCACCAAGCTCCTCAGCCTCCAAAAGGGCTACCTTTAGTCCACCCTTTGCAAGTATGAGGGCTGAAGTAAAACCCCCCGGACCGCTTCCTACAACAACCGTATCATAGATCTTTATCATCCTTTCACCTCCAGTTCAAAAAGACAAAACTCTTTGCCTTGTGCTACACACTCCACCTCTTTACATTCCCATTTGAGGTCTGTTAGCTCTTCAAAGATGCCGGAAAGAGCACCCTGTAAGGGTATACAGACAGGCTTTTTGCCTTCTTGCCCCTCTGCAAAGACAGAGCTTCTAATGTATATCTTTATCTTGTTCTCCTCATTCTTCCAATGGTCCACAACTCCTATACCAGCCTCTTCAAGGAAGGTCCTAAGGTAGAGCTCTATTTCCTCCGTGGAGGGCGCATGATTCCCTATAAGTTCCTTTAATATTTGCCCCGCTATCTTCCCAGCCTTTTTGCCAGACATGTTGAGTATGCCACCTATACCAAAGCCTGAAAGCTTTACTATGCTTGAATAAAACTCCTGCACAGGCTTTCTAGGCACTATAAAACCTTCCTGCCTTAGAAAAATCCTGATCTTTGACACCGCCTCAAGCTCGTCCATTTTCGTACCTCCTTGATTGAATATGAATTCATAATTTAGCATACCCTCCTTTCATGTCAATATGGTACTCAATCTCCAATAGTAAGCGTTACAAAGGGCTTAGTTTCTTTATAATCTGGCCAAGACCTTGTGTGTAAGGTGGGCTTGTAGGTGATGAACTTGAAGGGATACTCCTGCTCTATCTTGTCTGGGTCAAAGCCTTGATACTGACCTGCCTCTCTCAAGGACACATATCTTGGATAACAGGGCATAAACTTACCGGTGATGGGATTATGCCTTGTGGCCAAGCCCTCAAAGTAGAACCTTACTATGTTCTCCTTGTTCAGTGAGAACTTGTAGAGGTCTCCTTTAAAGTGGTCCTCACAGTTTAGGAAGAAGCCACCTTTGGAGAGCAGGAAGGTCACCTTGTACTACTGATAGACATCTGCATGTCCTAAAAAGTTGTTAGAGCTTCTCTCTGGATTCACCTCTTTAATCTTCATGGAGTTGTGCTTGCAAACAGCGGTAAGATTGGAAATACAAGCAGAGTGTATGGCTTGCAAGGTTTAAGGGTTCTGGAAAGCTTGGTCCAGCCAATGTAAACCTACTTGGTATTCACTCCTCAGGTAAAAACAACGGCAACGGTTCTAAAACAGTTCATAGTCTTCTTGGCACTGGTGGCTACTGGGCTTACACTTACATCTTCACACCCCATAAACCTTCCGATATGAACGACCTTGTGCTTGAGCCTGGAAACAGAGGGCTTGGTCTTACAACGATTCAGGCGAATAAACAGTTTCTTTTTTTTATTTTATACTTTTATACTAGACCCTCCTTTTTTGTTTTATATTTAATCACTGAGGAGGGTTGTCAATGATGAAAGAAATTGTAGATAAATTAAACCAAAAGATAGAGAATGGTCTTATAGTGGAGCTTCCCAATGGTGTATGCTATGGACAGGGAGAGAACAGAATAAGGATTACAAAGGGTGAAGCTCTAAAGGATATACTCAGGGATGCAGAAATGGGTTTTTGTGAAGCCTACATGCGAGGTGATGTGATTGTAGAAGGCGATCTGGAGAGGGTTTTAATGGCCTGTATGGAGTATTTAGCTTCCAATGAAAGGAAAAGTCTAAAGGATACCTTTTCATACCTTCTTAGGTTTTTGCTAAAAGGTCTAAGGCTCATAAAAGGCTTGGAAGGGAAGGAAGTAAGAAGGCATTATGACCTTGGGAACGATTTTTATAAACTCTGGCTTGACAGCTCCATGACCTACTCCTGCGCCTTCTTTTCAGAGCCCAACGTGTCCCTTGAGGAGGCACAAAGTGAAAAGAGAAGAATAATCTACGAAAAACTGCAGTTAAAAGAAGGTGATAGGCTATTGGATATAGGCTGTGGATGGGGTTCAATCATACTTGAGAGCGCATCCCTTTATAACATAAGGTCTGTTGGCATAACCCTTTCTAAAAACCAGTACGAGTTTGTAAAGGATAAGATAGAAGAGCTTGGTTTGAAGGGGAGGGTAGAGGTATACCTTATGCACTACGAGGACCTTCCCAAGCTTGGGGAGAAATTCAACAAAGTGGTCTCCGTTGGCATGTTTGAGCATGTAGGAAAAGGAAGACACAGAAAGTTTTTTGAAGTTGTAAACCAGATCATGGAAGAGGGTGGGCTCTTTTTACTGCATACCATAGGGAAGGTTCACCCATCAAGCCAAAGCAGGTGGATAAGGAAGTACATATTTCCAGGTGGTTATCTACCCTCCATAGAGGAGGTAATAAAAGCCTCTAAGGATCTTGATTTTAACCTCATAGACATAGACGATTGGAGGCTTCACTACTACTTTACACTCAAAGAGTGGAAGAAGAGGTTTTATAAAGTAAAGGACTGGGTCATAAAAAGATATGGTGAGGAATTCTTTAGGATGTGGGAGCTTTATCTTACTGCCTCTGCCGTTTCCTTCTACATAGGTAGCAACCACCTTTTCCAATTCCTCTTCTCCAAGGGTGTAGTAAACAGCTATCCTGTGATGAGAAGGCAGTTTGGCTATCCACTTTTAACCGCTTGAAGGTCCCCAAGGCCCTTCTTTATAAATTCCCTTACAAAGGGAATACTGGAGTTTAATATCTCCTCTTTTGTTCCTATTTGAACCAGCTCACCATCCCTTAGTATGAGTATGCGGTCTGAGATGGAGAAGGCGGACACAAGGTCGTGGGACACCACTATGGCCGTAGAGTTTGTTTTATCTCTAAGGCTTACAATAAGCTCATCTATGAGCCTACTGGTTATGGGGTCAAGGCCGGAGGTAGGCTCATCGTAGATTATGAGCCTTGGCTCCGTGGCTATAGCCCTTGCTATTCCTACCCTTTTTCTCATACCACCTGAAAGCTCGGAAGGATACATATCAAGATGCTCTTCTGAAAGGCCAACCAAGCTCAAATACTTTTTGGCCATCTCCCTTAGCTCCTCCTCTTTGAAGTCCCCATGCTCCAAGTAGTAAAATACCACGTTCTCCCAAACCTTTAAGCTGTCAAAAAGAGCAGCACCTTGAAAGACGTAGCCTATATACTTCCTCATTCTGTCCAGCTCAAACTGGCTTAGTTTGGGCACCTCCTTTCCAAAAACCTCCACCTTGCCAGAGGTGGGCCTATAGAGACCCACCAAGCACTTGGTAATGGTAGTCTTCCCACTTCCGCTACCACCCAGTATGGTGAATATCTCACCTTCATAGACTTCAAAGCTTATGTCTTTTAAAATCTCCCTTCCGTTTATGTTAAGGCGTAGGTTCTCAATCCTTGCTATGCTCTTCATAAGCTTCTTAGTGCTTCCAGCACCAGTTGGTCCAGCTCACCAGCCTTTTGAAGGTCTCCCGTATGCATAAAGGGTATGGTGCCCGTTATGGTGCCACCGGGGAAGAGGTTGTTTTCTATGTTGTATATCTCCACCTCAAAAACAGAAACAGGGAATTTTACCTCATCTATCCTATCCTTTATCATGCTTGCCCTTCCATAACATGCCAAAGCCTTATCTTGGGCTATAAGCATAAGGGATGCTGTGCCTGTTTGAAGCATATTTTTGGCACTTTTGGCGTTGGCACTAAGGGCTATCCTTATGGTTTTATCATCTACAGGATATACCCATGTTATAAAGGTTAAATGAGGGCTTCCATCCTTATCCACCGTGCAAAGCACCACTGGAAAAACTCCAAGATTGCGCATTAGCTCCACAAGGTCCTTTGGAAGCATGTCTTACCTCCTTTGAATTTTCATAAAAATATAGGCTCTTTGAAGGGTGGTGAAAAGAGAACCTATGGCTATTATCAACACCGCAAGGAATACCATATCAAGGGCAATGCCCAAAAGAAGGACTATCCACCTTTCAGGCCTTTCAAAGGTGCCTACCTTTAGCTCAAAGCCAAGCCCCTCAGCCCTTGCTCTTGCGTAGCTAACCGTGTAAGAAAAAACCATAGCAAGCATGGAAAAAAGGGAAAGCACTTTGTCTTCCGAAGATAGGGCTATAGCTATAAAGGGAAGGGCATCGGAAATTCTGTCCATAAGAGAGTCAAAGAAGGCACCAAAGGGCGAATTTCTGCCAGAACGCCTTGCAAGGCTACCGTCTATAGCATCACACAAAGCACCCAAAAGTAAAAAGATAAAGCTTATAAGGTTTTGGCCAAGGTAGAGGAAAAGAGCGCCTATGGCCACAAGAAAAAGTCCAAGTATGGTTATAAGATTTGGAGTGGTGCCAAGTTTATTAAGTAAATCTACCAATGGCTCTACAAGCCTTTCAAAGGTTGGTTTTAACTCTCTTACAAGGTAGCTCATAATCTTCTCCTACGGCGAGGGAGGGATTCGAACCCCCGGTGGGCTTTGAACCCACAGCGATTTTCGAGACCGCCCCGTTCGTCCACTCCGGCACCTCGCCTATCCTATAATTATATTCCAACAGCATGCTAAACCTTGCGGTAGTCCAATACAGGCCAGCCTTTGGAAAGGTGGAGGAAAACCTTTCCAAGGTAATGGAAATTCTCAAATACATAAAGGAAGGCTCCATAGTGGCCTTGCCAGAGATGTGGCAGTGTGGCTTTGACTATGAAAACTTAGACAAGCATGCGGAAAAGACAGAGGATGTGTTGGAAGAGATAAAAAGGCTCTCTTTTGAGAGGGACCTCACCCTTGTAGGCACATACCCTTTAAAGCTTGAAGGAAAGATATACAACTCGGCCATTTTGGTGGAAAAGGGCAAAATAGTAGGCGTAAGGCACAAGATAAAGCTATTTCCTTTGTATGAAGAGCCAAAACATTTTACTCCGGGCGTAGAAAACCCGGTCTTTGAAAGCTGTAAGGCAAAAATTGGCATCCTCATATGCTTTGAGCTGAGGTTTCCTGAACTTTCACAAAGCTTAAAAGAGGCGGATATTTTAATAGTGCCTTCCATGTGGGGTGAGAAAAGAAAGGAACATCTAAAGGTCTTATCCCGTGTGAGGGCCATAGAAAATCAATCCTTTTTGATGCTTTCCAACGCTTGGGGAAGGGTGGGAGAGGAGGAGTATGCCGGACATTCTGCCATATACAGCCCTTGGGGAGAGGTGCTTGCCTTTTCCGAAAAGGGAGATAGCATACTTCAGGTAGGTGTGGAAAGGGAACAGGTGCAAAGGGTAAGAGAACTTATACCCCTTAGGTTTTAAAACTCCTCCAGCTCTCCCTCCTCAAAGGTGACCTTTTCCATGGCAGACATGAGCCTTTCAAAAACAGTATAAAAATCATCGCCTATGTTCCTTACATACCTTCCATACTCCATCTGGAAGGCCTTTGAAACTATGGCCTCCTTCTGAAGGGCGTTCTTTAGTCCCAATTCTTCATACCTTCTGTTTAGCACCTCTTTTGCCTTCATCAAAACCTCCGCCCTCTTTTCCCTCTCTTCCTTTGCAGACTCCAAGGGAGAGTCCAAGAAGAAATCTACCTTCTTTAGAACCTTTTCAAAGGCGTAGCCCGGAAACTTCTTGTCCCCTATCTTATCCACTATAAAGCCTATGGTTATAAGGTAGGCTTCCTCTACAAACTTCTCAAGCCTGTATTCTTCCAAAGAAGGCTCCTTCTGAAGATAAGACATAAATATCTCATAGGCTTGATGGGCCTTATCCTTTAGCGATGGCACCTTTTCTACGTTGAGGGCTATGATATAGTCTTTGGCAGAGGCTGGGAGGATAATGACTGGAAATTCTGACATGCCAAGCCTTCTTCCTGCTTCAAACCTGTGCTGTCCGTTTATAACCTCATAGTAGCCATCTTCCGTTGGAATCACGGTTAAAGGCTCCACAAAGCCTATCTTCTCCATAGACTCCATAAGTCTTTTTATGTGTGCATCCGATAATTCACGCTGAATAGATGGTATAACTATCTTGCTCTCTGGCACTATGGCAAACTCCAGTTCTAAGCCCTTAATAGGTTCCCTAAACCTCATCCTACACACTCTTGCGTAGTTTTAAAAAAATATTATAACCTTTACACGTTGGGTGAGAAATTAATTAAGCAACGGTGATGCCATTATGCCTTTTTGTTAAAAAAATAAATGAGACGAGCAATGTAAAAGCGGCTGGTCTTTGACCCGCACGATGTTTTATAATCTGACAGGTTTAAAACCTGCCACTACAAAGGACGAATTTCTCACCCGGCGTATAAAATTAATAACTATGAGGTACGTAATCTTTCTTTTGTTGACTCTTTTAAGTCTTGTGGGAGCGCAGGAGGTTATAAAGTTTGGTGCGGCGGTTTCTCTGACGGGAAAGCTTGCCAAGGAGGGACAGCTCTTAAAGAGGGGTTATGAACTTTGGAAGGAAAAGGTAAACGAACAGGGTGGCATAAAGGTAGGTGATAGGCATTATAAGGTTGAGATAGTTTATTACGATGACCAGAGCGACCCTACTACCACAGCAAGGCTTGTGGAAAGGCTTATAGTCCAAGATGGTATAAGGTTTATCCTTGGACCCTACGGAAGTGCTCAGGTTTTTGCAGCGGCACCCATAGTGGAAAAGTATGGAGCCATTATGATTCAAGCTGGTGGAGCCTCCAGCGACATATACGAAAAGGGATACAAAAATGTGTTTGGGCTTTACACCATAGCACCAAACTATGGAAGGGACCTTGTGGAGCTTGCTACCACCTTAGACAGAAATCTTAAAACCATAGCCATAGTTTATGAAAAGGACATATTCGCCCAAGATGCAGCCCAGGGAGCCTATGAACATGCTCAGAAAAAAGGCCTTAAAGTGGTCCTTTTTGAAGGCTATCCAAAGGAGGCACAAGATCTTTCCAGTCTTATTCAAAAGGTAAGACTTCAAAGACCGGACATAATAATAGGCTCTGGCCACTTTGCAGACTCTGTTCTTTTGGTAAAACAGCTAAAACAGTTTAGGGTAAATCCAAAGTTCCTTGGCCTGACCGTTGGACCCGCCCTACCAGCTTTTGTAAAGTCCCTCGGAGAGGATGCGGAAGGAATATTCGGCCCTGTGCAGTGGAGTCCTGCCTTAAACTACAAAGACCCCATCTTTGGAAATACGCAGAACTTTGTAAAGCTTTATAGGGAAAGGTTTAAGGAAGACCCAGAGTATCATGTGGCGGGAGCTGTGGCCGTTGGCATAGTATTCCAAAAAGCCATAGAGAGGGCAAAAAGCCTTGAAGTTCCCAAGGTAAGGGAGGCTCTTACAAAAAACAAGGTAGAAACCCTCTTTGGACCTGTGGGCTTTGACTCTACAGGTAAGATAAACACAAAGCCTATGGCCATTATCCAGATACAAAAGGGGCGTCAGGTAACCGTATATCCTATAAAAGAGGCTGGACCCATATATCCCAAGCCCTCATGGAAATAGTGCTTCAGCTACTACTGGATGCTCTTTTACTCTCAGGCTTTTATACCATCCTTTCTGCTGGCTTTTCCTTAATGTGGGGTGTAACTGGCATAATAAACTTGGCCTACGGGTCCTTTATAATTCTGGGAGCCTATCTTTCATACATCATATATATGGCAGGCTTTGATGTTTTGCTTTTCCTTCCTATCATATTTATCCTTGGCTTTCTCCTTGGGCTTTTCTTTCAAGCCCTCTTTGTAAACCGGCTTATGGGTTATGAACCCTTTACCATACTTGTGCTTACCTTTGGCTTTGATGTGGTTATAACCAACCTTTTAAACCTTATATTCAAAGCGGACATAAGGTCTATAAGCCTTCCTTTTGAGAACTCCTCCCTTTTTATTGCAGACCTTATCCTTCCACTTAATAGGCTTCTGGTCTTTTTCTTTTCTTTAATCTCCCTTTTTGCCCTTTATACCTTTCTAAGGTACTCATGGACCGGCAGGGCTATAAGGGCTGTCTCTTTGGACCCTGTTGGCGCCCAGCTTTGCGGTATAGATCCTAAAAAGGTTTTTATGATAAGCACGGGCATTGCCATAGGGCTTGCCCTATTTTCTGGTAGCTTTTATGCTATGCTTCAAGGCTTTACACCCTTTGAGTCCGGCTGGCTTACCATAAGGGCTTTTTTAATATGTGTTATTGCAGGGCTTGGTAGTGTAAGCGGGCTTGCCTTTGGTAGTTTTATCTTATCCCTTTTTGAAGTCTTCTCTGGCTTTTACTTAGGAGAAGATTGGAAAAATGTGGTTTCTCTTATGCTTCTGATTGCCTTCCTTACCATAAGACCAAGAGGACTCTTTGGCATAAGGTACCATGAGAAAGGCTGATTTAATACTCCTTTTCTTAATCCTTCTTCTCTTTGTTTTACCCCTCCAGATAAACCCCTATTGGCTTCGCCTTCTGACAGCCTTTATCTTTTTATCCTGCCTCTCATATTCTCATAACCTTCTCTTTCATTTCCTTGGCTATCCAGCCTTTGGAGGTGTAGCCTTCTTTGGTTTTGGAGCCTACACCTTTTCCATCCTTTACAACAACTATTCAACTCCCCTTCTTTTATCCCTTTTGTTTGGAGGTTTATCTTCTCTTGTTCTCTCCCTCCTTATCTCCCCCATCCTTATGAGGTTAAAAAGCCACTACTTTGCTATAGCCACCTTAGCCTTTCAACTTTGTTTGATGGAGCTTGCCCAAAACCTTGAAATAACAGGAGGCACAAAGGGAATAGCCTTCAACCTTCCTGAATATTCTAACCTCATCGCCTTTTATTCCTTCCTTACCTTACTTTTAACCCTCTTTATGCTTACCCTTTTCCTTGATAGGTCAAGGCTTGGGCTTACCATGAAGGCTATAAGGGAGGATGAGACCACAGCCCTAAGCGTGGGTATAAACGTTGTGTTATATAGGTCCATTGCCTTTATGGTTATGGCTTTCTTCCTTGGTTTAACTGGAGGTGTTTTTTCCTTTTGGAATGCTTATGTGGATGCTTCAACCCTTTTTAATCCCATGCTGTCGGTAAAAACCTTCTTCATACTTACCCTCTCCCTATCCCTTCCTACCTATGGTCCTCTCCTTTGGTCCTTTTTCTTTGAGATGCTTTTTGAATTGCTTTGGAGCAAGTTCCTTATGCTTCATGGCCTTCTTCTTGGCATTGCCATAGTTTTACTTATACTCTTCTTTCCAAGGGGGTTTGTATGGAGAAGGTCTTAGAGGTGGTAGATGTTAAAAAATCTTACGGTGGAAACCTGGTTTTGGACTGTGTAAGCCTTAGTGTAAAGAGGGGAGAAGTGGTTGGGCTATTGGGACCAAACGGCTCTGGCAAGACCACCCTTTTAAACATCATATCTGGTATAATAAGACAGGACTCTGGCACATTGCGCTTTAAAGGCATTGATATAAGTGGTTTACCATCCTACAGAAGGGCAAGGCTTGGTATAGGAAGGACCTTTCAAATTCCAAGACCTTTTTGGAACCTTACCCTTTGGGAGAATATACAGATAGCAAGCCACCATGCGGGAAAGGGTGCTGAGGTGGAGGAACTTCTTAAAAGGGTAGGGTTATATGAGCTAAGAAACAAAAAGGGCGGTGAACTTTCCTTAGCCCAAAGGAAGAGGCTTGAGCTGGCAAGGGCTTTGGCGCTTAAGCCAAGCTTGCTTTTACTTGATGAGGTTTTTGCGGGCCTAAACCCAGCATCTACAAAAGAGATTCAAAGCCTTTTAAAAGAACTAAAGGAAGAGGGCATTAGCATACTTATGGTGGAACATGTGCTTAAGGCACTTTTTGGTCTTGTGGATAGGGTTGTGGTTCTTCATGGGGGAAGGATAGTGTATGATGGAAGCTTGGAGGGTATGGCGCAGGACCAAGAGGTAAGGAGGGCTTATCTTGGAGAAAGGCACCTTGCTTTTGAAGGTTGAGGACCTAAGCGTAGGCTATGGTGATATGGTGGTTTTAAAGGAGATAAACATGGTGCTTTATGAAGGAGAGTCGGTGGTGGTCTTTGGGTCTAACGGCTCTGGGAAAAGCACTCTCCTGAAAACCATAGCTGGCCTTCTCAAGCCATGGAATGGAAGTATAAGGTTTAAGGACAGGGACATATCTGAGGTTAGCCCTTATGATAGGTTAAAACTTGGCATAGCTTTGGCAAGCGATACAAAAAACCTCTTTCTGGATATGACCGTTGAAGAAAACCTTGTGCTTGGCGCATATACAAAGAGGAGGGATTTTAAAGAGAGGTTGGAAAAGGTCTATTACTTCTTTCCAGAGCTGGCACAGGTGAGAAAGAAACTGGCTGGCGACCTCTCTGGAGGCTTTCAGAGGATGCTTTCCATAGGCAGGGCCTTCATGTCAAAGCCTGTGCTTCTTATGATAGATGAGCTTTCCTTGGGCCTTTCTCCAAAGGTGGTGGATAGGCTTGGAGAAGCCCTTAGGGAGATAAGCACAAAGGAGGGTGTATCTCTGCTGGTTGTGGAGCAGGAGATATACCTCGCAAAGCTTTTATGTAAGAGGGGTTATGTGCTGGACCTTGGAAGCCTTGTGGCGGAGGGGGAGGTGGAAGAACTACTTTCCAAGGATGTGGTTAGGAAGGTTTACATGGGTCTTTGGTGACCTTGTTGCCTTTACAATAAAGCCAGGTTCCCTATTGCAATAATCCCAATTTGTATATAATTCTATTTCCATACGCCGGGTGAGAAATTAGACCTCAAGTTCACCCCTCCTATAATAGCTATATCCAATAGCATAAGCATATACATACACAAGCACACAAGTTAAAGTCCTCCACCCACTACCAGCATTAAAAAGCTTTATCTGACTTATAACACCTTCCACTACCTGCCTTTTTGCCCTCATCTCCCTACTACCACACACAATCACACCTTCACAACCCCTATAACCCCTATCTCCATACACCACACAACTCTCCACAAGCTTCCTAAACCATAAACTCCTTCTCTTCCTTTCCCTAAATGCCCTAACCTCATGCACACTTCCAAAGCTTATCCACACATCATAAACTCTTCCCCACCTATCACATAACACCATCATCAACATGCCATACCTGACCTCCTCAAACTCCACTACCTTCCCATTGTCTCTCCGAACTATCTTCCTTCTCCTCTTTGCCCACCATACCTTCCCTCTTACCCTCCTTATCTTCTGTGTCCTCGCCCTGTTTACATTGGCTATGTCCACTATGGTTCCATCTATTACAAGTTCTATCTTCTTACCATACAAAAGCCTTGCTAAAATCATAAGCCTCAGCTTGTGAAGCTTGTATTCTCTCAATATCCTGTATACTCTCTTGAGTCTGTATCTTCTGAAGATATGCCATGATTGTATGGATGGGTCAATAAGTAGTTTAGCTAAGGTGAGGACTTTTGTATTGGTTATGTAGGAGAGTATAAAGATGGCTGCTATATGGATGTCTGTGAGTTTAGGCTTTCTGCCTGCTTTAGCTTTTGGCACATTAAGGAATGGCAAGGCATTTTCAAGGTCTTTTAGGATTTGTTGGTAGATGCGTAGGTAAGGTGGTATAATTTCCATGGTAAAAACCTCCGATGGTTTTTAGGGCTACTATTATAGTAGCCCTGCTGTCTTTTTATTGATATGGAAAGTTTGGCTTAAAGGGAATTTCTCACCCAGCGTGTAATTTGTATATAATTCTATTTCCATGACTGGACATGAGATTCGTGAACTTTTTTTGAGCTTTTTTGAAAAGAAAGGGCATACAAGGGTAAAGTCTGCCAGCCTTGTGCCTGAAAAGGACCCTACCTTGCTTTTTGTAAACGCTGGCATGGTGCCTTTTAAAGAAGTTTTCCTTGGCCTTGAAAAAAGGCCATATACAAGGGCAGTTTCCTGTCAAAAGTGTTTGAGAGTCTCTGGAAAGCATAACGACCTTGAAAGCGTAGGCTTTACCTCAAGGCATCACACCTTTTTTGAGATGCTTGGCAACTTCTCCTTTGGGGATTACTTTAAAAAGGAAGCCATAGAGTATGCCTGGGAATTTGTCACAGAACATCTAAAAATACCCAAGGAAAGGCTGTATGTGAGCGTTTTTAAGGAGGATGAAGAGGCCTTTCTTTTGTGGAGAGACCATATAGGCCTGCCAGAGGAGCGCATATGGAGGATGGGAGAAGAGGATAACTTTTGGCAGATGGGAGATACGGGCCCTTGTGGGCCTTCTTCGGAAATATACGTGGATAGGGGTCCAGATTATGAGCCAGAAAGGTACCTTGAGATATGGAACCTGGTCTTTATGCAATACAATAGGGACGAAAGGGAAATCTCACACCCCTTCCAAAGCCTAACATAGACACGGGCATGGGCTTAGAAAGGGTGGCAAGCGTTCTCCAAGGCACAAGGACCAATTTTGAGATAGACCTCATAAGGCCCCTTATAACCTTTGGTGAGGAGCTATCAAAGAAATCCTACGGTGAAAACTTTGAAACAGACAGCGCCCTAAGGGTCATAGCGGACCACCTTAGGGCCCTCACCTTTGCTGTGGGTGATGGGGTCCTACCTTCCAATGCGGGAAGAGGCTATGTGCTAAGGAGGATACTCAGAAGGGCAATGAGGTTTGGCTACAAGCTTGGCATTGAAGAACCCTTTTTACACAAGGGTGTGGATTTGGTTGTGGATATAATGAAAGACCCCTATCCAGAACTTGTGCAGGCAAGGTCCTTTATAAAGTCTGTTATAAAGGGAGAGGAGGAAAGGTTTATAAACACATTGAAAAGGGGTATGCCTTACGCAGAGGAGATATTGCAGAAGGCAGAAAGGGTTATTCCCGGAGACCAGATATTCACCCTATACGACACCTATGGCTTTCCAATAGACCTCCTTGAAGAGATGGCAAGAGAAAGGGGCATAAGCCTTGATATGGAAGGCTTCCATAAAGAGATGGAAGAGCAGAGGGAAAGGGCAAGAAAGCACTTTAAGATAGAAGCGGAAGAAACACAGCCCATTTATCACCATCTAAAAGAGCTTGGCATGACTTCCAAATTTATAGGCTACGAAGAAACATCTGCAAACACTCAAGTTTTGGCCATAATAAAGGATGGGGAGCTTGTCTCTGAACTAAAAGAGGGAGAAAAGGCAGAAGTGTTCCTAAAAGAAACACCTTTCTACGCAGAAAGGGGTGGCCAGATAGGCGATGTGGGAACCATTGAAGGTCCAGAAGGCATCTTTTTCGTTGAGGATACCCAATCTCCACTGGAAGGCATAATAGCCCATAAGGGATATATGGTTAAAGGCGTTTTAAAGGTAGGAGAACAAGTTTTTGCCCACATAGAGGAAGAAAGAAGGGAAGATATAAAGCGAAACCACACGGCCACCCACCTTTTGCATGCAGCCTTAAGGGAGGTGTTGGGAGAACATGTGCGACAAGCTGGTTCCTTGGTGGCAGACCAGTATTTACGCTTTGACTTTACCCACTTCCAACCCCTTACGGAGGAGGAGATAAAGAAGATAGAAGAGCTTGTAAACTATCAAATCATGAAAAACCAGCCTGTGATGGTGGAGGAAATGGACTATCAATCTGCCATAAAAAGCGGAGCCATAGCCATCTTTGAGGAAAAGTACGGAGATAGGGTGAGAGTTTTGAGCGTGGGGGACTTTTCAAAAGAACTATGTGGTGGGACGCATGTTAAAAGGACTGGAGATATAGGCTACTTTAGAATAGTTTCTGAGTCTTCCGTAGGTGCTGGCATAAGGCGTATAGTGGCCAAAACGGGCAGGTGGGCAGTGGAAGATGCCTTCAACGAGAGAAAGGTCCTTACCGAAAGCGCACGCCTCCTTGGAGTATCCACAGAAGATATACCAAAGGCAATACAAAGGCTTATGGAGGAGATTAAAGAAAAAGAAAGAGAGATAGCAAGGTTAAAGGAAAAGCTCTTGACTGGCGGAACAGCCCTTTCGGACATAAAGAAGGAAAGCTTAGGACAAATAGACTTTTACTTTGGCCTTTTGGAGGATGTGGACCCAAAGGATATGCTTGTCCTGGCCGATAATATAAGGAACAAAGACAACAAAGCCATAGTATTCCTCCTTAGCAAGAGAGGGGACAAGGTATCATCCCTTATAGCCCTTTCAAGGGCCTTGACAGGCCAAATTTCTGCAAAGGACCTTATGAACATTGTCTCTGAACATCTTGGCGGTGGTGGAGGCGGAAGGGATGACCTTGTGCAGGGAAGGGTAAACACCCTTGAGGGCTTGCAAACTGCCTTGGAGGCCTTAAAATCTGTTATAATAGATAGGCTTAAGGAGGTGAAAGGATGAAAAAGGGCATACATCCAGAGCTTAAACCTACGCTTTTTGTATGTGGTTGTGGGAACCAGTTTACCTTGCTTTCCACAAAGGGTGGCACCGTATACCTTGAAACATGCAACGCTTGCCATCCTTTTTACACAGGAAAGCTAAGAGTAAAGCCCGCCTTCCTTGAGCTAACCAGCAAGAAGTAATGCTTAGCCAGGAGCTTGAAGAGAAGTTAAAGTTAGCCGAGCAGAGGTATTTGGAGCTTCAATACCAACTTAGTAGTCCAGAGGTAGTTTCTGACAGAGAAAAGCTTACAAAGCTTGGAAAGGAGCTAAAAGAGCTTGAGGAGCTTTACAATGCGTACAAAAACTACAAAAAGATCCTTTCTGACCTACAACAAGCCAGGGAACTTTTAAAGAATGAAGAGCTAAAAGAACTGGCAAAGGAAGAGGTGGAAAGGCTTACCAAAGAGCTGGAAAAGGTAGAAAAGGAGATAAGAATTCTGTTGCTACCAAAAGACCCAAAGGATAGCAAAAACGTTATCCTTGAGATAAGGGCTGGTGTGGGTGGTGAAGAGGCTGCTCTTTTTGTGGCAGACCTATTGCATATGTACCAAAAGTATGCGGAAGAAAAGGGATGGAAGTTTAGCATACTCTCTGCCAACAAAACGGGCCTTGGTGGATATAAGGAGGTTATAGCCCTTATTGAGGGTGAGGGAGCATACTCAAGGCTTAAGTTTGAAAGCGGCGTTCATAGGGTTCAAAGGGTGCCAGCAACGGAGGCGGGCGGTAGAATACATACATCAACGGCTACCGTGGCAGTCCTCCCAGAAACGGATGAAACAGAAATACAGATAGACCCAAAGGACCTTAAGATAGAGACCTTTAGGGCAAGCGGTGCGGGAGGCCAGTATGTAAACACTACAGAAACGGCAGTAAGGATAACCCACTTTCCAACTGGTATAACCGTCTCCTGTCAAGATGAAAGGTCCCAATTCCAAAACAGGCAGAAGGCCCTAAAAATACTCTATGCAAGGCTAAAGGACTTTTTTGAAAGACAAAAGGAAGAAGAATTGGCAAGGGAAAGAAGACAACAGGTAGGCACTGGAGAGAGGAGCGAAAAGATAAGAACCTACAACTTTCCTCAAAATAGGGTTACAGACCACAGGATAAACCTTACCCTTTACAGGCTACAAGATGTATTGGAAGGAAAGCTGGATGAGATTATACAGGCCCTTATAGAACACGATATAGAAGAAAAGCTTAAAGCTCTCGCATAAGCCTGTAAGGCTTTAGCATATTATCCTCTATAAGGCCCACACCCAAAAAGTTATCCATCTCATACAGTCTGAGAAAGGTTCTTTCATAAGGCCTTTCAAGCCTTATAGGCATGCCGTGCCTTATCCTTCTTGAAAGTTCTCTACTTAGGCTTATCCTTGGCAGAAAATCAAGGGCATCCCCTATGGGTATCAAAAGCCCGGCGAGGTCCTCAAGGGACATAAGCCTATGGTAGCTTATAGCCTTCTCCACGCCAAAATTTCCAATCCTTAACCTTCTTAGCTCTACCACATGGGCTCCGCAGGAGAGGTCAAGGCCAAGCTGATGAACCAAGCTCCTTATATAGGTGCCGGAAGATACCTCAAAGTATAGACTAACATGTGGTAGGTTGCATTCTCTCAATTCTGCTTTGTAAACATGCACCTCTACCGGCTTTATATCCACCTTTAGGCCCTTTCTTGCCAATTCATAGGCCCTTTTTCCCCCCACACGCTTTGCCGAAAAAGGCGGTGGTGTTTGGAGTATGGTACCAGTAAGGCTTTTTAAAGCATTTTTTACATCTTCACAAGATATTTCTACTGGCCTTGTTTCCAATATTTCTCCTTCTGCGTCATAGCTATCTGTTATCTCACCAAGCTTTGCTACAGTGATATATGCCTTATCCAAGCTTGTGAAAAACTGGGAAAACTTTGTGGCCTCGTTTATAAGGACAAGCAAAAGTCCAGTGGCTATTGGGTCAAGGGTTCCACTATGCCCAGCTTTTACTTTAAACCTTTTTTTAATGCCTTCCACCACTTCCATAGAGGTCATGCCCTTTGGCTTGTCTACGAGGAGTATTCCAGAAAGCATCAGCTTAAAAAGTCTTTAAGATGCCTTTTCATAGCCATATTTCTTAGCTTTCTAAGCGCCCTTGTCTCAAGCTGACGCACTCTTTCCCTTGATATCTGCAAAATTTCACCTATCTCCCTTAGCGTCCTTGGCTCCTCACCCCTTAGACCAAACCTAAGCTCTATAACCCTTCTTTCCTTTTCGGGAAGTTTATCCAACAGGTCCTCTATCTCCTTTTCCAAAACTTCGTTTATTATCTTTTCTTCCACGTCCGCAGTGCCGTGTTGGCTCAAAAAGTCCACAAAGGAAGTATCCTCGTTTTCGCCCACTGGCGCATCAAGGGATAGAGGAACCCTGCAAAGCTGTAAACACTTCTCCACTTCCTCCGGGCTTATCTTATAACCTTCCTTTTTTATCCTTTTTTCTATCTCTTCCTCGGTTGGCTCCCTTCCAAGCTCCTTTTCAAGCTCCTTTTGAAGTATCTCCTTTGTATATTCATAGGCTATCTCTTCAGAAGTTGGTTCCCTTTCAAACTCCCTGTATAGCCTGCTGTATATACTGCTAATACGGTTTATAAGATGGGATTGTTTTATTGGTATTCTCACTGCTCCCGTTTGTTGGGAAAGTGCCTGCATAATTGCCTGCCTTATCCACCAAACGGCATAAGATATAAACTTTACGCCCCTATCTGGGTCAAATCTTTTGGCCGCCTCTATTAGTCCATGGTTGCCAGCGGCGATCAATTCGGAAAGGGGAAGACCATACCCAAGGTATTGTTTGGCTATGCTTATAACAAATCTTAGGTTTGCCTCCACAAGCCTCCTAAAGGCCTGTGGGTCGCCTTCCTTTGCCCTTCTGGCCACTTCCTTCTCCTCCTCGGGAGTGAGGAGGGGTATTTTGGAAACCTTTTTAAGGTATTGGTTTATGATCTCTTGCTCTGTATCTGGTATCATCTTTCCTACCTCAACCTTAAGACTAAAAAGAGGTTATTCCCTCTCCTTCTTATGAGTAGGAGGACGCTATTTTTACCCCCCTGCCTTAAGGCTTCTATACTTTGTTGAAAGTCCTTTACACTGTATACAGGTCTGTTGCCCACTTGGAGTATTATATCACCTGGCAATATACCGCTTTGCATGGCAAGGCTGTTGGGCGCCACACCAACCACAAGCAAACCCTTAACACCAAACCTTTTTTCTTCCTCAGGTGTAAGCTCTCTTAGCATAAGACCTATGTCTGTTTGTGTTTGGTCCTGCTCTCCCACCTGCCTATCTTCTGGCATCTCACCCACTTTTACCCTAAGGCTTATCTCCTTACCTTCCCTTATGACCTTCATATTAACTTCTTTACCAGGCGGTGTTCTCATTATCTTAAATTGTAGCTCCCTCACCTCATTAACCTTTTGACCATCTATCTCCACCACTATATCCCCTACCCTAAGACCTGCCTTATCTGCAGGGCTTCCGGGCATTACTTGAGCTATTATTACACCTTCTTTTATACCAAGGTTTTCCGCCATTTCTGGCGTTATGTCCTGTATTACCACCCCAAGCCATCCTCTTACCACCTTACCCTTTTCTATAAGTTGGTCCGCCACCCACTTGGCTAAGTTTATGGGTATGGCAAAGCCAAGGCCTTGACCTTCTGCCAAAATGGCCGTGTTTATACCTATTACCTCGCCTTTTATATTTACAAGGGGTCCGCCAGAGTTGCCCGGGTTTATGGCTGCGTCTGTTTGTATAAAGCTTTCATACTGGGTAATACCTATGGCCCTTCTCAGGGCAGACACCACGCCAACGGTTACAGTTCTTTCCAAACCATAAGGATTTCCTATGGCTATTACCAATTGTCCAACCTTTAGTTTGTCAGAATCTCCAAGCTTGGCTATCCTACTTTGGGGGTCTGGTATATCCTTATCATCCACCTCTATCACAGCCACATCCGTTTTGGGGTCTGTGCCAACTATCCTTGCCTTTTTTTCTGTGTGCTTATCAAACCTTACAGTTATTGCCCTGGCATTCTGTACCACATGACTGTTGGTAAGTATATAAAACTTACCCTTTTTGTGGTCTATTATTACACCAGAACCAAGGGACCTTCTCTCCTGTGGTGGTATTTGGAATGGGAAGGGGAAGGGAACTTCTATGCCCGATACTTCTTGCGTTGCAAATATGGTTACCACAGAAGGGGATACGGCTTCCACTATGGTGGTAAGCTCCTGTTCAAACTGAGAAAGCACGTTGGAGGTTATTACAGGCTTTTCTTCTTTTGTAGGTTGGGCTTCCTTTTGCTGTGCTTTGCAGCTAAAGAACAGGGAAGAAAGCAAGAAAAAAACCGATAAGAAGGATAGCATCTTTAACCTCCTCTTCATCCTTTTACCTCACAGGAAAAGAATAGGACCCTAAAAAGGGGCTTGTCAATCGTTTTTATCATACTTTCAAGCCTCCTCTTTGAGATTATACCACCTTTGAGGAGAGGATTATAGGAAGAACCCGTATAGTGGAAAAACCGTATCAAATCCCAGCCTTGAAAGGGGATAAGAATATCCTCAACAAAAAAACTCTTTATTGTCGCCTTACTTTCAAGAATGGACCCTACTTCCTCTACCTTTGGGAAGGGGAAGCCTGTTTGTGGGAGGCTACCTTCCACTGGCAAAGCACATAAAAAAAGCCTTTTACAAACCCTCAAAGCCTCCGGCAGGCTTTTATTTATGTCTGTCCAATGAAGGGCAAAATTGCTAACCACACAGTCAAAGCTTTTATCCTTGAAGGGTAAATTATGAGCATCTCCAAGCACAACCTTCCCAAACCTTTCCTTATATACCCTTGCCATACCCATGGCAATATCCACGCCAACCACCTCTTGCAACCCTTGACTCATAAGGCCAGTGCCACAGCCCACATCAAGGACAGACCCTTTTATATCTTCAATTCTTTTTAGCCTTTCTGCAGAGTACCTTTGGGGCAGAGCCCAATCTTCGTAGCTATTGCACGCTCTTGAGAACTTTAAAGATAAGACTTTCATCCTTTGGGAAATGTCCTCCTAAGAAGGTTATTAATTTAGACCTTTTTAGCATGTTGTAAAGGGTAAGGGATGAGCTAAAGGGTGCTATGGGGTCCTCTGTGCCGTGCAAGATTATGGTCCTTTGTCTTATGTATGGTAGTATGGGCCTTAGGTCCAATTTCATATAATCCTTTAACATCTCCCTTGCACCCTCAAGGTTAAGGCTATCCTCAAAAGGCTTGGGATAGGCTAAGGACCTAAACTCTTTTAAAAAGCTTTCTCTGTCCCTTTCAAGCCTTAGCATAAAACCTCTAAGGTTCTTCTCCGGCCAAGCACAAGAGAAGCATGCACAAGCTCCAATGAGCAAAAGCCCCCTAAACCTATCTGGAAACATATATGCCATCATAAGAGCCAAGCTTGCACCCAGCGACCAACCTATCAAAAGGGAACCTTTTTCCACCCTTAGGGCTATATCCCTTGCCAGACTCCAAAGGTCCTTGTATTCAAGTGTGCTTTCTCCATGAAAGGGTAAGTCTATGGATGGTATGTTTTTTAGGACCTTTGAGCTAAACCCCCATCCGTGGATGAAGAAAAGCGGGTCCGGAGGGACTCGAACCCCCGACCTAGGGATTAGAAATCCCTTGCTCTGTCCAGCTGAGCTACGGACCCTCGGGGTGGCAGGACTTGAACCTGCGACCTTTGGCTCCCAAAGCCAACGCTCTGCCACCTGAGCTACACCCCGTATCTATATAAAATTATATCTCAGGCTTTAAGTGTAGGTTCCTTTTCTGCAACAAAAAGGACAAGGTCTCTAAGCCTGCAAGAATAACCCCATTCGTTATCATACCAAGCGCCCACATGGACCAAGTCTCCAAGCACTTGAGTTAGCCCAGCGTCAAAGATGGCTGAGTGGGGGTTTCCTATTATGTCCTGTGAGACTATAGGGTCTTCTGTGTATTCAAGTATGCCTTTGAGAGAGTTTTCTGAGGCCTCTTTAAAGGCTCTGTTTACCTCCTCCACAGAAGAGGGGGGATTTTCTACCACCACTGTTAGGTCTATCAAGGAACCATCGGCCACAGGCACACGCCTGGCTGTGCCGTCAAGCTTACCCTTAAGCTCTGGGATTACTTCGCCTATGGCCTTTGCTGCACCTGTGGTGGTTGGTATTATGTTTATTCCAGAGGCCCTTGCACGCCTTAGGTCCTTGTGAGGAAGGTCCAAGACCCTTTGGTCGTTGGTGTAAGCATGCACCGTAACCATATAACCCCTCTTTACACCAAACTTTTCATGAAGCACCTTAAGGGTTGGAGCCAAGCAGTTGGTAGTACAAGAGGCGTTGGATATGATCCTGTGCTGTTCTGGGTCATACATACTCTCGTTAACACCCAAAACTACGGTTATATCAGGGTTTTTGGCGGGTGCAGAGATGATAACCCTTTTGACCGTGTCCCTAAGATGGAGTTCGGCCTTTTCTCTGCTGGTAAAGGCGCCCGTGGATTCTATCACCACATCCACGCCAAGCTCGCCCCATGGTATTTCTGCCGGGTCTTTTACAGAGAATACCCTTATCTCTTTTCCATCCACTACAAGGCTTGAGTCTTTTGCTTCCACTTTCCCTTTAAACCTTCCATGCACAGAGTCATACTTTAATAGATGGGCCAAAGTTTGCGTATCTGTTAGGTCGTTGATCGCCACTATTTCAATATCTTCATAGCCGTAGCAAGCTCTAAGAAAGGACCTACCTATTCTACCAAAGCCGTTTATGCCAACTTTAATACCCATAATTACACATTATAAACCAACTCATGGGCATGGTAAGAGGACCTTGCCAAAGGCTCGCACAATACCCTTTCAAAGCCCAAAGACAATGCTATATCTTTTAACCTATCAAACTCTTCCTTTGAGTAGACCTTGGCCACTGGGTAGTGCTTAGGGCCTGGGCTAAGGTATTGACCTATAACCAGTATGGATACACCTACCCTTTTAAGGTCTTCCATTGTCTTGATAACTTCCTCCCATCTTTCCCCCAAACCAAGCATAAGCCCTGATTTCACGGGTGCAATTTGGCTTTTTGAATAAAACTCCAAGACCTTGAGGCTTCTTTTATAATCTCCCTGAGGCCTAACCTTTGGAAAAAGCCTTTCTACCGTTTCTATGTTGTGTGCAAGCACATCTGGATGGGATATAACTATGTTTTCAAGAGCCCTTTCCGACCCTTGGAAGTCTGGGGTTAAAACCTCCACCTTAAGGTCCTTATCCCTTGATTTTAAAAACTCTACGCACCTGCGAAAATGCCCAGAGCCATAATCGGACAGGTCATCCCTGTCTACGGAAGTTATCACCACATACCTTAGCCTTAGCTCTTTTATAGCATAGTATAGCCTTATGGGTTCCGATGGGTCTGGTGCAGTAGGCCTTCCTGTTGCCACATGACAGTACTTACAAGCCCTTGTGCATACCTTACCCAATATTAAAAAGGTGGCAGTTCCCTTAGAAAAGCATTCGCCTATGTTGGGGCATAGAGACTCTTCACAAACGGTGTTAAGAGAATACTTCCTCAAAACCTGCTGTGTTTTGAATAAAACCTCCTTTTGAGGTGCTTTAACCAACAGCATACTTTAAAATCTCCTTTTTTCCTCTTCCCTCTTTTGAAGAAGTCTGTATAACTGTGGCTGATGTGACTTCCTTCACTTTCTTGATAGCTTGGTGTATATCCTTCTGTGTAGCCCTATCACACTTGGTAAGAACTATAATATATGGAAGCCTTAGGCCCTCAAACCATTCAATAGCTTGCACATCCAAATCCGTAGGACCCACAAGGCTATCTATAAGCAAAAAGACAACCCTTATATTCTCCCAACAGCTTTTAAAGTAATCTTCTATCATTGCACGCCACTCTTCCCTTTCTGCCTTTGAGACCTTTGCAAAGCCATAGCCGGGAAGGTCCACAAGATAAACATCATAATCTTCAAGGAGGAAAAAATTAACGCTCCTTGTCCTTCCGGGTTCTTTGCTCACCCTTGCTATATCCTGCCCCACCACCATGTTTATAAGGGAGGATTTACCTACGTTGGACCTTCCTGCAAAGACCACATGCCTTCTCTCATCCTTAGGAAAGTCCTTCTTAAAACTACCAACGAACTTAACCTTCATGCACTCCCTCAAGTATTTCCTTTATTTCTCCTATAAGGTAAAGGGACCCAAGGACTATTATATCCTCCTGAAGGTCCAAGGCTTGGCGTGCCTCTTCAAGAAGATGGATTTCCTTAAAGCCCAATTCTTTTGCCTTCTGATAGACCTTTTGTATATCTTCTCCTCTATGGTGTTTTATGGGAACAAGGTAAAGCTTGTCCGATAGGCTTCTAAGGTATGTTAGAGATAGGTCCCATTCCTTTTCACGTAAGGCTGTAAAAACTGGTGTAAGGCCTCCAAGGTGGCTTTTAACCTCTTTTACAACCCTGGCCACACCATCGGGATTGTGAGCGCCATCCAGTATGAGTAGAGGGTCCTTCCTTACTATCTCCATCCTGCCTTCCCATCTTGTATTTTTCAACGCCCTTCTTACCCTTTGTTCTTCAAGTTTTATCAAAAGGCCTGTGGCCCTTAGGGCAAGGCTTGCGTTGTCTATCTGATACCTTCCCCATAGGCCAAGCTCCACCTCTTTTATGTCCATAGCATCATCTTTGTAAAAGTCCATCAAAGTGGTAAGCCCCTCCACCCTTCCGTAAGAAAAAAAGTCAATGCCCGCCACATAAAGGTCTTCCTCCCTGCACATTTCCAAAGCCTTGGGATATAGTGGGTACCTCATACTTCCAAGGACCAAGGGCTTTCCCCTTCTGTATATACCAAGCTTTTCTACGGCCCTACTCTCGCAGTCTGCACCCAGCCACTTTGTATGGTCCCTCTGTATGTTTGTTATTACGCACACCTCTGGCAAGCACACCTTTGTGGCATCCCACCTTCCACCCATGCCCACTTCAAAGACTGCAAGATCAACCCCTTCCTCTTCAAAGAATCTTAGCGCCAAAAGAGTGCATGCCTCAAAATAGGTAAGTTCAAATCTTTCAAAAACATTTTTAAGCTCTTTTATTAAGTAGGATAGCCTTTCTTCCGGTATTTTCCTTCCGTTAATCCTCCACCTTTCCCTTTCATCAAAGAGGTGTGGAGATACAAACCAGCCAACTTTATAACCGTGATGTTGCAATAGATTGCTTATGAAGGCACAGGTAGAACCTTTACCGTTGGTCCCTCCCACCTGAATAGATGCGTAGGAAGGCTTTAAACCAAGATAATCTACGGCCCTTTCTATTCTTTCTAAGGTTGGAACTATGTGGTAGTCTTTACCCTTATAAAGGTCATAAACACGCATAAAGTTTAATTATAGCCCCCGGAAGGGGGCTTATCAGCCTTAGGAGATAACTCTTACGTTTTTAGCTCTTAAACCTTTTGTATCCTGTTCTACATCAAACTCGACCCTTTGACCTTGCTGAAGGGTCTTGAAGCCTCTTTGCTGTATAGCGGAGAAGTGCACAAACACATCTCCTTGATTGTCATCACGGGTTATAAAACCATAACCCTTTTCTTTGCTGAACCATTTGACTGTACCTGTGAGTGGCATGGAACAAAAACCTCCTTAAAAATTATTACTTAGCAAGCTTAGAAAGGTAAGGCGCCCTCCCTTTCCTTACTTGCCTACCTATAATCATAGTCCATAACCTTGCCTATGTCAAGGGGTAGGGTTATAATTTATTGAAAGGAGGTAAAAGATGCATTTCCCGTTACCTTGGCAGTTGATACTTATACTTTTGGTTGTGCTTGTTATTTTTGGAGCTTCAAAGTTGCCTGAATTTGGTAAGGGGCTTGGTGAAGGCATAAGAAACTTCAAAAAGGCCCTCTCTGGAGAAGAGGAGGAGAAAAGGCCCGAGAAGAAGGAGCAGGCATGATTCCCCACTTTTCCTTTACCGAGATACTTCTTATACTCTTTGTGGTGTTTGTGCTTTTTGGTGCTGGTAAACTCCCCGAGGTAGGTAGAGCTTTGGGTGAAGGTATAAGAAACTTCAAAAAGGCTATATCTGGAGAGGAAGAAAAGGTAAAGGAGGTAAATGGTCAAGAGATAAAAGAAAAGGAAAAGCCCTAATCCTGTATGCCCAACTTCTCCCTCAATACTCTCCCCAGTATACCATTGACAAACCTTGCGCAGTTTTTCCCTGCATACTTTTGGGCCAATTTTATGTAGTCAGATATAGTAATTTTGGGGTTCTTTGCTGAAATATACAAAAGTTCGGCTATGGCTATCCTAAGTATATTTCTTTCTATAAAACCTACCCTATCTATGTCCCATTTCTCCGAATACTCGGCTATGAGCTTGTCTATTTCTACTGAATGTTCCATGAAGGTCCTTACCAACTTTCTCATATACCTTCTTCTATCTTGGAGGGATATGTTGTTGGCGGATATGTATTCTTCTATGAGTGATTCTATAGGCTCTCCTTTCATATCCCATTGATAAAGGACTAAAAAGGCGTCCTTCCTTGCTTGTGGCTTGTATATCATTAAAGATTTCTCAGGAGGTTTACCATTTCAATAACAGAGAGGGCAGCTTCCCAGCCTTTGTTTCCTTGCTTTGTTCCAGCCCTCTCTATGGCCTGTTCAAGTGTGTCCGCAGTTATGACCCCAAAGCTAACCGGCTTGCCAGTTTCCAAGCTTACCAATGCTAAGCCCTTTGCTACCTCACTGGCTATATAATCAAAGTGAGGCGTTTGCCCTCTTATGAGAACGCCAAGGGCTACCACACCGTCCACCTTTCTTTTGTTTATTAGCTCCTTTACCGCAATTGGTAGCTCCCAAGAACCCGGCACTCTTACAAGATAGATGCTTTCTCTTGAAGCTCCATGCCTTACAAGGCAATCTATGGCACCTTCTATTAGCCTGTCTACAAGAAGGTGATTAAACCTGCTGGCAACTATACCAAAGCTAAAACCTTCCGCCTTTAAAAGGCCTTCAAAGTTCTGCATCTCCTATCCTCCAGTTGTCTATGAGCCTTGTATTTCCAATCCACACAGCAAGGAGTATTCTATCACCCTCCTTTACCTCTTGCACGGGCCTTAGGTTCTCATCGGTTATCTCCACATAATCAATCTTTCTCACATGTGGATGCCTTGTTATAAACTCTCTGATAGCTTCCTTAAGAGTCTGGGCATCCTTGTTTCCGTTTCTAAGGAGCTTTTCCGCAAGCAAAAAGGACCTATATAGAGAGAGGGCAGATTCTCTTTCCTCTGGCCTTAGGTATGTATTCCTTGAGCTAAGGGCAAGGCCATCCTTGTCTCTTACCGTAGGCACTGGCACTATCTCTACGGGGATGCTAAGGTCCTTTACAAGCCTTTCTACTACCTTTAGCTGTTGGTAGTCCTTTTCACCAAAGTAGGCCCTGTCTGGCTGTATTATGTTGAAGAGCTTAAGAACTACAGTGCAAACGCCGTTAAAGTGTCCCGGTCTAAACTGCCCTTCCAGTATGTCTGTGAGGCCTTTTATCTCTATGTTTATGAGAGGCTTTTCTGGGTACATCTCCTCGTCAAGGGGTGCAAAGACAACATCTACGCCTTCCTCTTCGCATATGCTTATATCCCTCTCAAGGTCCCTTGGGTATCTGTCAAAGTCTTCACCTTGCCCAAATTGAAGCGGATTTACGTATATGCTCACTATGGTAATGTCGTTTTGTATCTTTGACCTTTTTATTAGTTCTCTGTGGCCTTCGTGCAGATAGCCCATGGTAGGAACAAAGCCTATAGTATGCTTGTTCTCACACTTAACAGACCTTATGTAGTTCCTTATCTCCTTTATCTTTCTAAAGAGCGTTGGCATGGCTTCACAGGTTAAGTAATTATAACACAATTCCTCTTAACCAAATCTTAACAATAGCTTGCTACAATGTTTGCCTATGATTGAGTATGTTTCTCTGAGGCAAGGTGAAGCGAGGCTTTACTTTTCAAGCGTAGAGGAGAGGGACCTTTTCTTGCGTGGTATGGGCGGGATGGAGGGGGTTATGGGGGTGGAATACAAAGAAAACACAAAAACCCTTCTTGTAAGGTTCAAAGAAGGGAGCTTTTTCCACTACCTTGTTGAGAACATAAAGCATAAACCGGTTCAAAGGCTGGAGAAGGAAGATATACATTTCTACCTTCAGCACCTTTTAAAACACCCTGGAGTGAAGCTTGTCGTGAGCCTTGCTTTCCTTGGCTGGGGTGCGGGCCTTATTTCCTTTGCCCTTTGCAGTATGCTTTTGGTCCCCTATTTAAAAACAAAGCTATAAGGAGGTAAAGGATGCTAAATTTTAGCCTTCCTACTACCATAGGTGGATGCCTATCCACCAACATGATGCTATACGGCTTTGGCGCCCTTGCAGGCCTTGTGGTCCTCAGCAAGGTAATGAAGGACTCAAGGCCACTACTTGTATCTGCTACAAAGGAAGTTATAGCCTTCCAGCAGTGGCTCACAGGAAATCTGGAGGAGGGTAAGGAGTTTTGGGAGGATGTGGTCTCAGAGGCCAAGCACCTCTACAGGCTTGAGGTGGAGAAAAAGCTGGAGATACTCCAGAAACAGCAGGAGATATTGCAGAGAATAAAAGAAAGACTGTAAGGAGGTAGAAGGATGAACCAAATAGGGTCCATACTTGGCAGGATTGTATGCTCCGGTCCCTTTAGCTTTGCCCTTGGCTTTGGCCTTGGAGTGCTTGCCCTTTATATGCTTGACAGGGCAAGAGAAAAGAAAAGGCTTGAGGAGACGCAAAGGGAGATTGAAGCTATGGTAAAGGCCCTTGAGCTAAAGCTAAAGGAAGAAAAGACAGAAGGACAATGAGCTACAAGATAGAGAGGCTATCACAGGGAAGAATAAGGCTAACTTCTTACCTTTTCCAATACCTTCACCATCCAGAAGAAACATTAAGGTCCTACTTTTCAAGGTTTGGCGGAGTAAGGAGGGTAAAATACTCCAAAGCATCGGGAAGGCTTACCCTTGAGTATGACCCAGACAGCTTTGACCTAATAGACTTTTTAAACCACATAGAAAACACGCCAAGGGATGTGTTCCTTGAGGACCTCTCAAGGGAAAGGCCAAAGGTGCAAAAGGAAGAAAAGGGAGCTTTAAGGTGGCTTGTGCTTACCTCTTTTGGCTTTATCCCTTACCTTTTTAGAAGCATCCTTCCAAATCCATTGCTGGCCGGCATGACCTTACTTCTTTCCAAGCCTATCTTTGACAAGGCTTTAAGTTCTCTAAGAGAAAGAAGGCTTGATGTCCATTTCCTTGACTCTTCTGCCATAGTGCTGGCAAGCCTTACGGGAAGTCCCCTTTCAGCCCATACCATGGTATTCCTTCTTTCTCTTGGAGACTACCTCTCCGAAAGGGTTGAAAGAAAGGCCTATGAAAAGATTGAAAGGCTTTTCTCTTACAAGGAGGATATGGCGTGGCTGGTTGTGGGTGATGGCCAAGCCATAAGGGTAAAGGCCTTGGACCTTAAAAAGGGAGAGCTTATTGTAGTGTATGCGGGTGAAAAGATACCGGTGGACGGCGTGGTGGAAGAGGGTGATGCCTTGGTAAACCAGGCAAGCCTTACGGGAGAGTCAAACCCTGTGCATAAAAAGGTGGGAGACAAGGTCTATGCGGGCACCTTTGTGGAGGATGGAAAGCTCTATGTAAGAGTGGAGGAGGTGGGAGAAAACACGGTTGTGGCAAAGATCGCAAAGATTGTGGAAGAGAGCATAAAAGAACCCATAAGGGTGCAAAGGATGGCAGAAGAGTGGGCAAACAGGATGGTATTGCCCACCATAGGTATTGGCCTTTCCTCCTATATGCTTAGCGGAAACATAGGAAGGCTTACCTCCACTCTTATCATAGACTACCACACGGGCATACACCTTACCACCCCTCTCAACGTGCTGTCTGGAATAGCCAAGGCCTCAACTCATGGCATACTCATAAAGAGCGGTGGAAAGCTGGAGACCCTTTCAAAGGTGGATACCTTTGTGATGGACAAGACGGGCACCCTAACGGTAGGCCATCCCAAGGTGGAGGATGTGGTAGGATTAGAAATGTCGGAAGAGGATGTGCTTCTTTACTCTGCCTCTTTGGAGCAAAGAATTACCCACCCTGTGGCAAGGGCCATAGTTAGACTGGCGGAGGAAAGGGGCCTTAGGCTTTTGCCAAGGGAAAACTCCAAATACCACATAGGCCTTGGAATTGAGGGAGAAATTGAGGGCCAAAAGTTTATGCTTGGAAGCACTCGCTTTATGCAGAGTAAAAGGATAAGGATAAGCCAAGAGATAAAAGGCCTTGTGGATAAGTTTCACTCGGAGGCAAAGTCCGTTCTATACCTTGTGAAAGACAAAAGGATAGTGGGCCTTCTTACCTTTAGGGACCCTCTCAGAGAAGAGGCAAAGGATGTGGTGGCTGAGCTAAAAAGGAGGGGTAAAAGGGTGGTGCTTTGCACTGGAGACAACGAGGGCATTGCAAGCCACATGGCGAGGGAGCTGGGCATAGAGGAGTTTTATGCAAGGGTATTTCCCGCGGAAAAGGCAAAGGTGGTGGAGAAGCTCAAAAGTCAAGGCAGAGTTGTGGCCTTTGTGGGTGATGGTGTGAACGATTCTCCCGCTTTGACTTCTGCAGACGTGGGTGTATCTCTACGGAGTGGCACAGACATAGCCATAGAGGTGGCAGACATTGTTATAGGAGATAGCCTTTGGCATCTACTGGATGTGGTGGATATAGCCCAAGAGACTATGGAAAGGCTTAAAAAAGTCTATAGACTGAACAACCTTATAAACACTGCTGGCCTTTTGGGTTCAGCCCTTGGGCTTATTGGCCCATCGGTCTCAACCCTTATAAACAACGGTGCTACTTTGCTTTTAGGATTATATTCAATCAAAAGGAGGTGAAAGTCATGGAAGAAAAAAAGGATTTGGCCCAAGAGCTTGAAAAGATCAAGGCAGAGCTGGAAGAGCTAAAGAAAAAGCTTGGAATGGCGGAAGAGAAGAGCCTAAGGGAGTTGCCTACGGAAGCCCTATCCAAGGTAATGGAGGTTAGCAAGGAGATAGTTAAAACTACGGCGGAGATAGGAGAGAAGGCCCTGAGGGTGGTCAGATACTCGGTGGAAGGTGCAGTAGAGGGTGCCAAAAAGGCCCTCAAAGAGGAGGAAAAGAAGGAAGAGGCATGAACTTTTTGAGGACAAGAAGTGGAAGGTATCTTAATACTCTTCACGTTATATCCCTTTCGGTGGAAGAGGCAAAGATAGAGGTGGAAGGTAAAAAGAGGCTGGTTTATAAGGTGGTGGCCTACATGAGCCAGCCTCTCCTTCCTGCTGTCCTTGGCATCTATTCCACAGAGGAGAAGGCCTTTGAGGTGCTTGAGGACATAATAGGGAGGCTATCAAGGGATGAGAGGATCATACACATTGAAAGCGAATACTGAAGACTACCTTAGAGAGCTAAAGCTACTGGCACACCACCTACAAGAAGAGCATGGCCAAGCCCTAAGAGAGCTAAAAAGCCCCATACTTCTAACGGTAGAGCTTCCCAACGGACAGTTGGAACACTTTCTTATAAGCCAAGAGGGCATAAGCCACACCTCAAAGCCACCGCAAGTGGAAGACAGAATAGTTTTGAACTACAAGGACCTTATTAGAGTTATTGAGAAGCCTTCAAGGCTTTTGAGGTATATCCTTGAGGGAAGGGTAAAGATATATGACTAAAATTTTTTAGCAACTCTTGACAAAATGCAGTCAAATGATTACTTTAATTGTATGAAATCATATGAAGTGATGGAGATTTTAAGAATATCCCGGAGTACTTTAAGAAGACTCAGGAAGGAGGGAAAAATAAAAGCAACTCGTTTGCCAAATGGCAGATATGAATATGACGAAGATAGTGTTTACAAGTACCTTTTAGAAACTACAGGAAAGTCCCCGTACAGAAAAACTATCATTTATGCGAGAGTTTCCACTCCAAAACAGAAACAGGATTTAATTAACCAGATAGAGCTTGCCAAGAGTTTTTGTATTACAAGAGGCTGGAAAATAGATGGAGTTTATAAGGACATAGCTTCAGCTCTTAATTTTGATGCAAGAAAAGACTTCCAAACTCTCTTAAACGAGGTTCTCAGTTATCGCATAGAGAGAGTGGTGATAACCTACAGGGACAGACTTACGAGAACAGGGTTTAATTTCTTTGAAAACCTCTTTTCAAGATTTGGAACCCAGATAGTGGTGATAAATGACTATACGAGCGAGAAGAAAGATGTTGAAGAAATAATTGAAGAAATCATCACTCTGCTACATTCATTTTCCATGAAATATTATTCAAACAGAAGAAAACTCAGAAAGGCGGTAGAAGATGTTCTCAGGTAAAAGAGTTCTTACCATAAGAATAGGGGGAAAAGAAAGAAAAAGAAAAGTAAGAACTCTACTTTTAGACCTTGCTCACTTTAGAAACATACTTATAATTCTTGTCAGAAAATATTATACGCTTTATAAAGAACATTTACTAAACCAGTCTATTCTTTATGGCCTTGTTGCAAAAAACTATACAGGTAAATACAAAGAAGAGTTTGAAAAGGTCTTAAAAAATATAGAAAGTAATCCTGAATTAGCAGACCTACTTATAAAACTTAAAAATCAAAAAGAGAAAGTAGATAATCCTTGCTACATCCAATACATCATCCGTCAGACTATAAAAGACTTTAAAAGCTTTTTTAAATCTCTTGAAAGCTTTAAAACCAATCCTGAAAAGTTCAAAGAAATGCCAAAACCACCTAAAGCTAAAAAACTTAAATACCTTATGAACTTTTCTGTAGAAGGAAATGTTAACACTTTTAAGCAAGAAGGAGATAAAATAATAATCAGGCTCAAAAACAATAAGTATCTTAAAGTTAAATTACCTAAAGATTTCCCTTATAAAATTTCTTCAGTAAGAATAAAACTCTTTGGCGACGACCTCTATGTAGATGTTGTTTATGAGTATCCTTTAAAAGTAGAACAGCCAGAAGGAGAATACAGAGCAGGAATAGATATAGGATTAAATGAACTCCTTTCTGTCGTGAGTGAAAATCCAGAGTTAAAAAGTTTTATAGTATCAGGAAAAGAAATAAAAGCTTTCAATCAGTGGTTTAACAAAGAAATGTCAAAACTTAGAGCTGAAATAGATAACTTAAGAAACTCTATCAAGAAAGGTTTTATTGAAAACGAAGTTGCTACTAAGAAGATTCATGAATTAGAATTAAAGATGAAATCTTTATCTTCCTACAGAAAGAGGTGGCTTGATAACAACTTTCACAAAATAGCAAGGAAACTGGTTGATTTACTCCGTGAAACAGGACATAAAACCATCTACATAGGAAAAAATGCAATTGAAAGTAAAAACGGCATAGACTTAGGAAAGAAAACTAATCAAGAGTTTGTATCTATTCCTTTTAGAAGGTTAATAGAGTTAATAGAGTACAAAGCTTATGAGTATGGAATGGAAGTTATAGAGGTTGATGAGAGTTATACATCTAAAACATCACCGTTAGCTAATATATTTGAAGTAAAAGAGACAAAAAATAAAGAAATATGTCAAGGAAAAAGAGATGGAAATATATTTAAAGATAAAGTTTTAAATAAAGTATTTCACGCAGACTTAGTAGGAGCTGTGAATATTATTAGAGTAGGAGCCAAGCTCCTGAGACTTAGATTTTACGAAAATCTTAAAACTTTCTTTATAAAGCTTTGCAATCCTGTAAGACTTAAATTGATTGATTTGTTTTACAAAGTATCTCCTGAGTCCTTACGGATAGGGAGTAGTAGGCAGGGAACATCATTCCCTGCAGGGTGGATGGAAAAACCAGGTTATTTGAATACGTTTGAAACTTAAAATCTGGTTTTTCTATACCTGGAAACTATAAAAGGGTTTTAAGTGCTATAGAGAAAGTGTTTTAGAGGTTTTTATAATTATCTGCAACATACCTTGAGTGAGAAATGTATTAAGCAACGTGAGGCCACTATCACTTTTTGCTAAAAATAAATGAGACAAACAAGGGCATGGTATACGGCGAATGGATTCCTTACCAAGTGTTAAAAGATTCTATTTATAGCCTTTGTTATAAGGTTTTCTATAAGGCCACCAACTACAAAAGATTCTATAAGGATGGTCCTGTCCTTTTCTGTTAAAAAGGTATCTCTCTCACGCCTTCTTACCTTTTCACCCTTTTTAAGAAGCCTGTTGTAAGAAGCTTTTTCCCTTTCAATCTCCCTCAATAAATCTTCTATTCTGTCTTTCATAAAAAAATAATTTAAAGAAAAATTGTTAAGATTTGGTTAAGAACAAGCACCCGCAAGAGAGCCGGCGTAAAGGTTTATTAGTTTTTCAAAGGTGGATTTCCAAGAGAAGTTTTGCGCAATATAAGAGCTTATTCTTTCTCTCATACTAAGGTTTAAAGAATGGCATGCTTTTACTATGGCGTCGTAAAGCGCATCCGGGCTTTTCTCCTTTGCCAAAAACTCCTTAAAGGGTTGTGTCTCAAGACCCATATCAAAGGCCACAAGGAGGCATCCGCAGGCTTGCGCCTCAAGGAAGGAAAGACCATAGGTCTCTCCAAGAGAGGCGCTAAGGAATATATCACAGCTGGCATAAATCTGGGCAAGCTCCTTCTCATCTTCTATATATCCAAGGTAGGTTAAGTTTGGAAGCTTCTTGGAGAGATTTTCCACCCTCTTTCTTAGGGGTCCATCTCCTACCACTATAAGATGAAAGAGAGTGGGGTCAAGATGTTGAAAGACCTCAAGTAAAAGCCCTACGTTCTTTTCTGGGGAAAGCCTTCCCACATAGACTATTTTGAACTTGTCCTTTTCTACACCAAGGGCCTTTTCAAAGTAAGGGTTTCTTTTGTTTGGGTTGAAGATGTTTGTATCCACACCCAAGTTTATGGTGATAACCTTTTCAAGCCCAAAGCTTCTTAAGAATTCTTCTTGCCTTTTTGACGGGGTGATGATGAGGTCTGCCTTTGATAGCCTTTTCTTTATGGTGTGTTCCAAAAGCCTTTTCCTTAGCTTGTTCGGTGCAGGAAGAAGGGAAAGGTCCGTCCTTACATCCGAGTGATAAAAAACGCTAAGAAGGTAGCCTTCCGACTTTAAAAAAGGGATGGGCTGGTAGGTTCCGCCAAGCTCCACCACCTCTGGGCCTTCTTCTTTGAGTATCTCTTTTATCTCATTCAAAGAGGAAAAGAACCTATAGCCTCCCGTGAGTGGAAGGGGAAAGGAAGGAAGTTCATATACTTTGGAGGACTCTATGTAGTATTCCCTCCTTTTTTTGCCTGGTATTATGATCACATGTTCTATGTCCTTATCCCGTAAAAACTTTGCCTTTTCCAAAAGATACCTTTTTATGCCACCACTCTTGCTATGAAAATAGGGTGTTATATCAATCAACTTCATACACTAACCTCCCAAGGCCTGCTATGGCAAGCATGTAATCTATATAGCTTTTTCTCAAATCAAGCCTTCTGGCGCTGTATAGGGCCTCTTGGGCCATACTTCTCCTTAGGTTTTCGTTAGAAAGGAGCAAAGATAGAGCTTCCACATACTCCTCTGGCCTTGTGGCTATAAAGCCGTTTACACCCTCTTGTACATGCTCATGGGAAGCACCCTTAGAGCTAACTATAACAGGAAGACCGCTTGCCATGGCTTCAAGCACCACCTGACCGTAGGTCTCCGTCTCGGAAGGGAAGAGAAAGACATCGGAGCTGGCGTAGGCCTTTGCAAGCTCTTCACCCACCATATAGCCGGTAAGATGTACATTTTTTGGCCTTTTGGCCTCTATTTCCTTTCTATATGGGCCATCGCCCACTATTACAAAGGTGTCTTCCGGGAAACACTTTGCCACATACAAAAAGTTATCCAAGCCTTTTTCCTTTGAGACTCTTCCCACATAGAGTATGACCCTTTGATGTTTCTTTATGCCAAGCCTTCTTGCCCAAAAGCCATCTTCCCTTTTGTCCGGTGAGAAGAGGTCTGTGTCCACACCCCTTTTAAATATACCTATCTTTCCGTAGCTTAGCCCATTATTTACAAAGACCTTTTTATAGTATTCAGAAGGCACAAAGAACTTGTGGGACATATTTCCTATAAACACAAAGGCCTTCCAAAGGAGTTCTTCCAAGTCTGGGTCTCCTGTATAGGTCCTTGCATAGGTGGGTATGTCTGTGTGGAAGGCAAAGGTTATTCTAAGGCCCAAAATCTTCCCTGCCAAAAGGCCCAAAAGGCCCAAAGGCCCCGGCGTGGCTATATGAACCTGCGTAAAGCCTTCTTTTTCTAAGAGGTCCACAAGGTCAAGGAAGTTGGGAAGGCCCATCTTAAGCTCCTCATAAAAGGGTGTGGGAATTTCCACCAAAGGCCTTAGGTTTATGAGGCCTTCCTCTTCCCTTATGCTTGAGCTGGATATAAGGACTGTAAAGGGCAGGTCTTCCTCCATGGCTATCTGCCTTATGAGCTTAGCGCTTCTTGCAACGCCGTTTATATGGTGGTAAGTGTCTGTTATGTATGCCACCTTTGGTGGCCTTGTTTTTGTAATACCAAACTCTTTTCCAAGCTCTTTTATCTTTTCCTCTTCCCTTCTTTGGGCATACTTTAAAAAGGCGGGGAAGCCATGAGCCACGAGGGACAGGCACAGCTCCCCAATGGTTTGCGGTGAGGGGCTCTTTATAAGCCTTTCCAAGGCAAGAGAAGGCAAAGCCTTCATAACCTCTTTCAACATATCTGTCCTTTCTGCCCTTATGCCCAAAAAATTCCTTATAAGAAAGCCTACGGTGGGGTTGTCGGAGTGCATAAAGATATAGTCTGTCAAAGGCTTTATCTCAGATGGAATGTAGTTTTTGCGCTTTAGAAAATCATAGCCCACCCTTCCTATCATGTTCAAAAGCCTTTGTTCTCCAAGGTCTTCCGTCCCCACTTGAGTTTTCCCTTCCCACAGACCCTTCAAAAACTCTTCCTTGCTTGTTGCTCCTTCCACTGCAGTCCATGTTCTTCCCACATCCATACCACCGTGGTCATCTGACCCCGCCGTAAAGCTTATCCTTTCCCTTATCCTTTGAGGCTCTACTCTGTGTTTTTCAGCCAATTGGTATATCCTGTCCCATCCATCGTAAGCTCTTGCTATAGCCTCTTCCACATATCTAACACCTTCCCCCCTTGTGCCGTTTATTACCTCCCAGTTGTCAAAAAGAAGCACCAGCTTTTCCACAAAGCTTTTGTCAAGCTTGGATCTTTCCACAGAGTATAGTGGGTGCGCAAGGGAGTGGGCAAGCCTTCTTTCTTTTAGGTATTTTACAAAGTCAAAGATATTCTCTCTTAATTTTGTAAGCTCTTGGTGATCCTTTTCACTCAGGCCATAGACAAGCACGTGCACCTTCCTTTTGTCCTCCGGAAACTCCACCGTGTATTCACAGCTTATAAAGACCTCGGGAAGGTGGGCTATCTCCAATACTCCCTCTATGGTATTGTGGTCCGTTATGGTTATAAAGCTCATGCCCCTTTCTTTTAGCCTTTTGTATATCTCCATAGGTTCTGTAAAGCTCTCAGGACAGCCTATTAGCCTGCTAAACCAGCCTCCCGGCAGGTTGGAGGCCTTTGAATGAAGGTGAAGGTCCGCTTTTGCCAAAAAGTTCCCCATAGCTCACACACCTCCTTCTTTCTTTGAACTTGTTAAGTATTTCCTTCCAAAGAAGTATTTTCCTTTCGTCCCTAAGGTCTGCCATATGTATGGCAAGCCTCAAGAGTTTGTGTTTTTTGTATAGCCTTTCAAGCTCTGGCACAAGCATAAGGCTAAACCAAGAGAAAAGATGCCTATTGCTAAAGCTTATCGCCGGCGACTTTATAATCTTTTCCGTGCTTAGGTCCTTTATATACCACCTGTAGGCCACAGCCCTAAAGCCCAAAGAATACAGCACGTCATCAAGGTAAGGATTTCCTATCCATGCGGGAGGGACAAAGAACTCTGTTTTTATACCAAGATAGTCCATAAGCTCAAGGGCTAAATACACCTTTTCATAGGTGCTTATTAGGTCAAGCCCCCCAAACTCCCCCTCCCCATCCGTCCAAAGAAGGTCGCTAAACCTTCTGCTTCCTTTGTGCGTATAGCCATGAAGCACCACCTCTGCAGGTAGGCTTTTTATAAATGAGACAAAATCCTTATCCTCCCCCAAGGGTGCCCTCTCCCAAAAGTAAGGCACTATAAGGAGGGAGAATCCATCCAATCCCACCTCCTCCAGAAGGTCAAGGGCCTTAAAAAACTCCTTCCTGTAGTAAGGGCTAACGTCGTGAAGTTCTAAAAGGAACAAGCTCATGAGTATAAGGATAGGAGGGAAAGGTTAAGATTTCTTTAAGCTTTGGTTAAGATTTGGTTAAGATGGGGGCAAGGCCCCCAAAGGGAAGTTTATGGTGCTATCCAGTTGTCAAGTTGTAGCATTTCCTCCATTTTGGAGGATACGTTTTGAGAGATTTTGTAAGCGCAGAACTCTGGCCCACACATGGAGCAGAACTTGGCACTCTTGTAGCCTTCCTGTGGTAGGGTCTCATCGTGGTATGCCCTTGCCGTCTCTGGGTCAATGGCAAGCTCAAACTGCCTGTTCCAATCAAAAGCAAAGCGAGCCTTTGACATCTCCAGGTCCCAATCCCTTGCACCGGGCCAGTTTTTGGCCACATCGGCCGCATGGGCGGCTATCTTATATGCTATAACTCCTTGCTTTACGTCTTCTATGTTTGGAAGACCAAGGTGCTCTTTGGGTGTTACATAGCATAGCATGGCAGCGCCATACCAACCAGCCATGGCAGCGCCTATGGCGGAGGCTATATGGTCATCAGCCGGGCGCCACATCTATAACAAGGGGACCAAGCACATAGAAGGGTGCCTCATGGCATACCTTTTGCTGAATCTTCATATTGAACTCTATCTGGTCCATAGGCACATGGCCCGGTCCTTCCACCATCACCTGCACATCATGCCTCCATGCCCTCTCTGTCAGTTCTCCCAAAACTTTTAGCTCCGCCAGCTGGGCCTCATCGGAGGCGTCCGCAATGGCTCCAGGTCTTAGGCCATCTCCAAGAGAAAAGCTCACATCATACTTTTTGAATATTTCGCATATCTTGTCAAAGTGTTCATAGAGGGGGTTTTGCTTTCCATGTTCCATCATCCATTGGGCCATTATGGCACCGCCACGGGAGACTATACCCATAACCCTGTGTTGGACAAGAGGCAAGAACTCCTTTAAAACGCCCGCATGTATGGTCATGTAAGAAACGCCTTGCTGGGCTTGTTCTTCTATCACGTCCAGTATTAGGTCCACCGTCATATTTTTTACATTACCTTTTGCCCTTCTTAGGGCCTCGTATATGGGTACCGTTCCCACAGGCACAGTGCTGACCTTTATTATGGCTTCTCTTGTTTCTTTTATTGCCTCTCCAGTGGATAGGTCCATTATGGTATCCGCACCATACTTTATGGCTACCTTTGCCTTTTCCACTTCCGTTGGTATATCGCTTGCAAGGCCAGAATTTCCTATGTTGGCATTGACCTTTACCCTTGAGTTTATACCAATACACATAGGCTCAAGATGCAGGTGGTTTATGTTGGCTGGGATGATCATCCTACCCCTTGCCACCTCTTGACGTACAAACTCTGGATGGAGGCCTTCCCTTTTGGCCACATATCGCATTTCCTCCGTAATTATGCCCTGCCTGGCAAGGTGCATCTGGCTTTTATTTTTAAAGCCCTTTCTCCTTTCTACCCACTCAGCCCTTAACATGCAAAACCTCCTTTAAAGGATTTGGCTTTATAAATATCTTTCCTACCCTGTGAATTTTCAATATGATTTTTTGCAGTTTTGCGTTTTTAATACCACTATAGTGTGCTTGTAATTCAAAAATGCTTATTGAGTATAAAAAGTTGAATGGGGGCGCAGGCCCCCAGTGATTAATCCTCTAAGGTGGATATATCTCCTACAGGAAGGCCAAGCTCTTGAGCCTTTAGGACCCTTCTCATAATCTTACCGCTTCTTGTCTTAGGAAGCTTTTCCACAAATTCTATCTCATCTGGCACCGCTATGGCGCCGAGTATCTGTTTGACATGCTGTTTTATCTCTTCCTTTAGATGTTCTGTGGGTTCTACGCCCTTTTTGAGTATTACAAAAGCCTTTATGGACTCTCCCTTTATCTCATGAGGCTTGCCTATTACCGCCGCTTCTGCCACTGCAGGATGGTCCACTATGGCGCTTTCCACTTCCATCGTTCCTATCCTATGGCCCGCCACATTAAGCACATCGTCCGCACGGCCAAGTATCATTATGTATCCCTCTTCATCGTAGGTGGCAAGGTCTCCAGCAAAGTAATAACCTGGTATGGTGTTCCAGTATTTTTCGTACCTGTCTGGTTCTCCCCAGCATGTTCTAAGCATGGATGGCCATGGCGTTTTTATAACAAGGTTTCCAACTGTGTTGGGTGGTAGCTCTTTCCCGCTGCTATCCACAACAGCCACTTCTATTCCAAAGTAAGGCTTTCCTGCCTTTCCGGGCTTTGCGGGGTAAGAGGGTATGGTGGTTATCATGTGCATGCCCGTTTCTGTTTGCCACCAAGTATCTACAATAACACAATTTTCCCTTCCTATATGCTTATAGTACCAATGCCATGCTTCCGGGTTTATAGGCTCACCCACCGAGCCTAGTATTCTTAAAGAGGACAGGTCATACTTGGCTGGCCACTGCTCGCCATACCTCATGAACATCCTTATGGCAGTGGGCGCAGTGTAAAAGACGTTCACCCTATACTTTTCTACATAGCTCCACCATCTTCCGGGGTCTGGATAATCGGGTGCGCCTTCCGTTATAACCGATGTGGCACCGCAGGCAAGAGGACCATAAACTATGTAGCTATGTCCGGTTATCCATCCTATATCGGCAGTGCACCAGTATATATCATCCTCATGAAGGTCAAAGGTTATCTTGGTAGTAAAGTAGGTGCCTACCATGTATCCTCCGGTGGTATGAAGCACTCCCTTAGGCTTGCCGGTAGTGCCAGAAGTGTAAAGTATAAATAGCGGGTCCTCCGCATCCATAACCGTAGGCTCACATTCGGGAGAACTGTTTTTTATAAGCTCATCAAGGCTTACAAATAGGCCACCAGAGCCGTTTAACACATCCCCATCTCTGTCCCATACTATAACCTTTTCCACAAATCCCAATCCATCTATGGCCCTTTGGGCTGTGGCAAATAGGTCTATCTTTTTACCCCTTCTCTTGGTATAGCTGGCAGTAATTACTACCTTAGCCTTTGCATCTTCAATTCTAAGCCTAAGGGCGCCTTCGCTAAAGCCTGCAAAGACTACGCTGTGTATGGCACCAATCCTTGCGCAGGCAAGCATGCACGCTATGGCCTCTATGGTATTGGGCATGTATATGGATACCCTATCACCCTTCTTTACACCAAGGGACTTAAGGCCGTTGGCTATTCGGTTTACAAGCTCCAAAAGCTCCCCGTAGGTTATCTTCTTTTCCCTATTGTCTTCATCCACAAATATGTAAGCCACCTTATTGCGTTTTCCGTTTTGCACGTGCCTGTCTAAGCAATTATAGGTTATATTGGTCTTTGCATTTACAAACCACTTGGCATAAGGATAGTTCCATTCAAGGACCTTATCCCACTTTTTAAACCAGTGAAGTTCCTCTGCTACCTTTGCCCAAAAGCCTTCCCTGTCGCTTATAGATTCCTTGTAAAGGCTTTCATAATCCTTTATCCATGCTCTTTCTACTATGTGGGCTGGTGGATTGTACTTTTCCTCCACCTTTAAATGGACCTCTTCCCTTATTTCCATGTTTACACCTCCTACGGTTGTTTTATGTAAAAAAGTATAACCTAAATTTGTAAAATATTGTAAAATTTCAAAAATGTATGATAAAAACTATATATTTTTGACAAGAAAAGTTGAAAGGATGGCATACAGTCCAAAACACTGCCGTATTGCTTTTGCATATAAAGCATTCTTTTTGGTATACGTAGTCTAAGTAAGGCTTGCTTAAAGCAGACTTTATCTCCTGTTTTAAAAGCGTATAAATTCCCTTGTTATATTGCTATATATTAAAAACCAAGAACATATAGGCCGTTGATAGGGCATTTAAATAGAACTAATAAGATATGCGGATGGTTTTAGCCTGTGCATGAAAAACCCGCTTAAAAGCTTTAGAATAATTAAGAATGTACAGGGCAGTGCTTAGCATAAGGAGCCAAAATATTAAAGAAAACCTTGTCAATCTTCTTAGGTATACTGGGAAGCCGATTATTGCTGTAGTAAAGGCCAATGCCTACGGAATAGGAGCCATATATGTTAGCTCCATCCTTGAAAATTTTGATGAGGTTTCAGCCTTTGCTGTAGCCTGTGTGGAAGAGGGAATAGAATTAAGAAGAGCTGGCATAAAAAAGAAAATATTGGTGCTTGGTGGTGTTCTAAAGGGCGAGGCCAAAGCCTTTTTAGAATACAACCTTACTCCGGTGGTTTCCCATTGGGAACATCTTAAGGCCCTTGAGGGCCTAAACGTACCCATACAGGTAAAGTATGATACAGGCATGGGAAGGCTTGGCTTTTTGGAGGAGCTTGTGGAGGATGAAAGGGTAGAAGGCGTCCTTAGCCACCTTTCAAGCCCCCTTGACAGGGATTTTTCCTCTCTTCAGATAGAGAAGTTTGAGAAGATAGTTAAAAGATATTCCAACCTCAGATACATACACATGGAAAGCTCAGCGGGAGTGGTCTACAGAATACCCTTTACAACCCATATAAGGGTAGGCCTTGCCCTTTATGGAGAAAAACCCATGCAGGACTATCCCATTGAGCTAAAGAGAGCCATTGAGCTAAAGGCAAGGATAATATCCATAAAGGACCTTCCGCAGGCTTTCCCATATCCTACTCAAGGACCTATATAACAGAGAAGCCCACAAGGGTTGGGGTAGTGGCCTTTGGCTATGCGGACGGTCTTATGAAAAGCCTTTCAAACAAGGCATACCTTTATTATCAAGGAAAGCCTATAAAGATACTTGGCAACATCACCATGGACATGACCATGGTGGACCTAACTGGCACAGAGGCAAAGGTGGGAGACTGGGTGGAAATTGTGGGAGAAAATCAAAGCTTTACAGACCTTGCCAAGCTGGCGGGAACCATACCTTATGAGCTTATGACAAATCTATCCTCAAGGATAAGGAGGCAAGTATGCTCATAACTTTTGAAGGCATTGACGGCTCTGGAAAGACCACGCAGGCAAAAAGGCTTTATGAACACCTCAAAGGCCTTGGCTATAAGGTATCCCTTTATAGGGACCCTGGCTCTACAGAGTTGGCCGAAAAGATAAGGGAGCTTATCCTTGGCTTTGAAACAGACCCAACCACAGAGCTTTTGCTTTTTGAGTGCGCAAGGTCCAGCCTTGTGTGGGAGAAGATACTTCCAGACCTAAGGAATGGTAAGGTGGTGATAGTGGATAGGTTTATAGATTCCACAATGGCCTACCAGGGCTATGGAAGGGAGATAAACCTTGGCACGGTAAACATCCTAAACCACATAGCCACAAGGGGAAGAAAGCCAGATATTACCTTTTTGCTAAATGTGCCTTTGGAGGTAGCCTTGGAAAGGATAAAGGGAAAAAGAACACGCTTTGAGGACGGGGATTATCTAAGACGTGTGAGGGATGCTTACATACTTATAGCCCACGAGCAAAAGGATAGGATAGTTATGCTGGATGGAACAAGGAGTGAGGAAGAGGTTTTTATGGATGTTTTAAAGGTTTTAAAAGAGAGGTTTGGGCTTGATTTATAATCTATCTTGGAGGTAAGGCCATGCAGGACTGCATCTTTTGCAAGATAGTAAGGAAAGAGATACCTTCAAAAGGGGCCTATGAGGATGACCTTGTTTATGCCTTCCATGATATTAACCCAGTGGCACCCACCCATATATTGATAGTTCCCAAAAAACACATAGTTGGTATTCAAAGCCTTGAGCCGGAAGACAAGGAATTGGTAGGGCATATGTTTTATGTGGCAAGAAAGCTTGGTGAAGAGCTGGGCTATGCGCCCGATGAGAATTTAAACAAGGGCTATAGGCTTGTTTTTAACGTAGGAAGGGATGCGGGCCAGAGCGTTTTCCATCTTCACCTTCACTTTATAGCGGGCAGGAAGATGGAGTGGCCACCGGGATGATCTCCTTTAGGGACTGGATGGCCCATGCGGTAAGAGAATACTACCAGTCTGACTTTAGAAGGGATTTTTTTACTGCGCCAGAGCTGGATAGGTCCTTTGGCTACGCCTTGGCCGAATATTTAGCCAGTTTGATAAAGGACTATGAAAGGCCTATTCTTCTTGAGCTTGGTGGTGGCAGTGGTGCCTTAGCTTACGATGTTTTAACTTATCTAAAAGAAAAGGAGCCAAGCCTTTTTGAAAGAGTAAGCTACTATATATACGACTTTAGCCCAAGGCTTATAGAGCTTCAAAAAAGAAAGCTAAAAGATTTTGAAGAAAAGGTCTTTTGGACAGAAAACTTTTTTCCTATGCGTGGTGTGGTCTTTTCCAATGAGTTTTTTGACTGCCTTCCCGTACATGTAATAAAGGAGGGGAAAGAGCTTTTCCTTGATGGTGAGAAGGAGGTATGGCAAGAGGTTTCTTATGAGCCTTTAAAGGATGTTCTTAGTAGGATGGGCTATGAAAGGCTTTCGCAGGTGGTAGAGGTCTGCCTTGATTGCATAGACTTTTTAAAAATCATAGCTGAAAACCTTTTGGAGGGCTATCACATCGTAATAGACTATGGATATACAACTCAAGAGATGGCCAAGTTTCCAGAGGGAACTGTGGTGGGCTACAAAGGCCACAGGTTTTATAACAGGCCTTCCCTTGGCATGGATATAACTTCCCATGTGAACTTTTCCTTGCTTGAAGAGTATGGCAAAGATTTTGGACTGCAAAGCGTGGCTTTTATGAGCCTAAGGGATTTTTTGCTGAAAAGCCCAGCCTTTTTGCAAGAGCTTGAAAACCTTAGCCTCTCTGAGTCTCCAGAGGATATAGAAAGGCTCTCCCGCCTAAAGACCCTTCTTATAAGCATGGGAGAGCGTTTTAGAGTCCTTGTGCAGAAAAAACTATAGCGCCCTTAATTCAACCTCATACACATCTCCCCTGTTCTGTATGGCAAGGGTTCCAGTCCTTCCGGTGATGACAAGGATCCTTCCATCCTTTGCGGTAAGCACGGCCTGAACGGCCTCTTCAAAGTTCCCACCCCTCAAGGGCTTTATAAAGATAAGGTCTTTGCGCTTTTCACCCAATATGAAAAGCTCGCCCCTACTGTACTTTAAAATATCCAAAAACCTCTGTACCACACCCGCATGGTTCTTTATCACAAAGGCCATAGGCATGTTTAGAAATTGGGTCTTTGCCCCCCTTGGGTTAAATACAAAGTTTATCTTTCCTTGTTCAAAGGGTATTTCTACAAAGGTGTAAGAACCACCAAAGCCCTCTTCCGTTGAAAACACCTCACCATCACCCCTGAAGACCCTCACCCTTCCCATACTGTCGGTAAATACAAGATAATTGCCAAAGTAAAAGGCGCTGTCTATTCTAAAACCCCTTGGCGCAAGGAAGGCTCCAACCTCCTTTAGACCTTCCCTCTCTAAGGAGAGCCTCACGCTTTGACCGAAGCTTTCCCTAAAGCTATACCTCTGGCCTACAAAGCTATCCTTGGGCCTTTCCTTGTCCAAAACGCCCATTATGTATGGCACATTTTTGACAACTGGCACCAAGCTATCGCCTACGGCCTTAAGGATAAGGGAGCTTGCGCTATCGCCAGAGACCATGTTTACAATCACATAGTCTTGATTTCCTTCTCCTATCTTGCCACACTGTAGCCCAACGGGCACACCTGCCGGTAGGCTATAATCAAACCTCTTTACAAGGTCGTTCTTTAAAAGCTCATATACCTCAAGCCTGCCAGAGTAGAGAATCAAAAGAAATTCCTTCCCAGTACCTATAAGGTCGCAAAGGTCTGCGGACAAGGGCAAAGAAGGCAAAGACCTAAGGAGCTTAGACTTAGCAAGAAGGTTTATATCCTCCAGCCTTGCCCTCTCTATGCCAAGGGTGGGGTTTTGCACTCTAAAGAAGGCTACAGGACTGCCCTTATACTCTACACCTATGCCATCGCTTAGCTCCTTTATATCATAGGTGCAAGCCTTTCCCCTCTTCAATTCTGGAAGAAGGGCCTTTAGCTTAAAGAATAGCTCATCCCCACCGTCAAAGCATGCACTTTCTACTCTTAGCTTTACCCTATCCCCCTCCTTGACAGAGCCTTCCAAAAGCCTCCCATAAGAAAAGCCCTCTTGCACCTCTTCAATCCTTATCCTTCCAACCCTTTCCCTCTCTTTCCCTATCACCTGTTTTGTAATGGGATGGACTATCTCCTTCCCTTCCCTTACCACATCAAACTCTTCTCCAGGTCTTACCTTGTCTTTCCCAAGGTCTACAAGCACTCTTTGTCCTTCCACCTTTACCGCATAACCCTCCCTGCCAAAGAAATCCCTTACCTTATCAAGGGCTTCCTGAGCCTTTACACTAAAAGAAAAGAAAAGTAAAAATGTTAAGATAAGCCTTCCCATAGCTCCTCCACAACCTTTATTATAGCCTTTGTCATATCCTCTGTGCCTGCTTTTATACAGCCCTCGCTATATATATCCGGTGTTCTATAACCTTTTTCAAGCACAATTTCCACAGCTCTGTCTATTATATCCGCCTCCCTTTTTAGACCAAAGGAATACCTTAGCATCATGCTGGCGGAAAGTATGGTGGCAATGGGGTTTGCTATGCCCTTGCCAGCTATATCGGGTGCAGAGCCATGCACCGGCTCATAGAGGGCATATTTATCTCCCAAGCTTGCGGAAGGAAGCATACCAAGGCTTCCAGTGATGACGGCCGCCTCATCGGAGAGTATGTCTCCAAAGATGTTGCCAGTTACTATCACATCAAAGGAAGAAGGCCTTCTTACTATCTGCATGGCGCAGTTGTCCACATAGAGGTGTTCTACCTCCACCTCTGGATAGTTCTTTGCTTCTTCTTCCACCACACTCTTCCATAGTCCGCTTACTTCAAGCACGTTGGACTTGTCCACGCTTGTGAGCTTTTTCTTCCTTTGAAGAGCCACTTCAAAGGCCTTTCTTACCACCCTCCTTATCTCATCTTCTGTGTATCTCATGGTGTTTATTCCTACTCTTTTGCCATTCTCAATGAATATGCCCCTTGGCTCTCCATAATATACATCTCCAGTTAGCTCTCTTACCACAATAAAGTCTGTACCTCTTGCCACCTCCTCTTTTAGAGGTGAGGAGCTTATGAGGGGTTCATACACCTTTGCAGGTCTTAGGTTCGCATAAAGGTCAAGGGCCTTTCTTATGCCAAGGAGTCCCTTTTCCGGCCTTTTGTCCGTGGGAAGGTCATCCCACTTGGGACCACCCACCGCACCAAGAAGCACCGCATCAGAATTGAGACAAAGGTCTACCGTCTCCTGTGGCAAGGGTGTGCCCTTTTGGTCTATGGCGGAGCCGCCTATAAGTGCTTTTTCAAAGATAAAATCCACACCCGAAAGCTCTCCAATCTTTTTGAGGACCTTTAAAGCGGAGGATACCACCTCTGGGCCTATACCATCACCTTCTAAAACCGCTATCTTGAAAGTAGGCATAGAGTGTATTATACTAAACCTTATGCTTGAATTGCTAACGGAAAAGTTTGGCAAAGCCCTTGGAAGGATTAAGGATACAAGAAAGCTTACAGAAAAACAGGTAAATGATATTCTTAGAGACATACGCACAGCCCTTATAGAGGCCGATGTGGACTACGATGTGGTGAAGAACTTTATAAAGAGAGTTAGGGAAAGGGCGTTAAAGGAAGATTTAACAAAAAGTCCATCTCCTCAAGATAGTTTTTTGATTAGCATATACGAAGAGCTTGTAAACACCCTTGGTGGAGAAAAGCAGGACCTTAAAAAGGGCGTGGTCCTATTTGTAGGCCTTCAAGGAACTGGTAAAACTACCACCATAGGTAAGATAGCCAACTATTTAAAAGAAAAAGGTTTTAAGGTTGCTGTAAGCTCCACAGACGTGAGGCGCCCGGCGGCCATGCTCCAGCTTCAAAGGCTGGCGGAAAAGATAGGCGTGCCTTACTATGGCTTTGAGGAAGGCCTTAGCGCCGTGGAGATAGCAAAAAGGGCTGTGGAGAAGGCAAGGTTGGAAGGTGTGGATTATCTCCTTTTGGACACGGCTGGAAGGTTGCATATAGATGAGGAGCTTATGGAAGAGCTAAAAGAGATAAAGGAAGCTGTTAGGCCCTCGGAGATAATTTATGTGGCTGATGCCATGCAAGGCCAATCTGCCCTTAGTGCTGCAAAGGCCTTTCATGAGACCCTTGGGCTTACAGGCCTTGTTCTTACCAAGATGGATGGCGATGCAAGGGGTGGCGTGGCCCTATCTGTTAAAGAAGCTCTCGGCGTGGGTGTGAAGTTTATTGGAGTTGGTGAAAAGATAGAAGATATTGAACCCTTCTATCCTGATAGGATAGCCCAAAGGATACTGGGTCTTGGAGATATACAAACCCTTGTGGAAAAAGCCCAGCAAGTTATTCCAGAGGACGAGGCCCAAGCTCTTGCCTTTAAAGTTTTAAAGGGTGATTTTGACCTTGAAGATATGTTAAAGCAGATAAGGTTTATAAAGAACATGGGTCCTTTGGACAAACTCCTTGGTATGCTCCCTGGCATAGGAGCCCAGCTAAAAGGTCTTAAAATAGATGAGAAAAAGTTCAAAAAAACTGAGGCCATAATACTCTCTATGACAAAGCAGGAAAGGAGAAATCCAAAGATAATAAACCTTAGCAGGAAACAAAGGATAGCCAAGGGCAGTGGTACCACCGTATCCGACGTGAATAAGGTTTTAAAGGAATATGAGGAAATGAAAAAGATGATAAAAAAGCTTAAAGGTATGCAAGGAATACCACAGCTACCAAAGTTCCCCTTCCCCTTCAAAAGATAGGCAGTCAATATTCTTTTCTTTTATAGCCTTTTCTATCTCCTTTTGTGTTTCCATGTATTCTTCTTTACTTTCCTTTTCTATGGCTTCCTTTATAAATTTTTGAGCAGAGCAGTATTTTCCTTGTTTATTTAAGACGTAGGCAAGGTTGTTCAAAACATCTGGGTCTCTTTTAATCTCAAGGGCCTTCCTATAAAAGCTTTCAGCTTTTTTCCAATCTTCTTTCTTTGCATATAGATTTCCAAGATTGTAATAAGCTATCCAATTTTTCTTGTCTTTTTTTATTGCCTTCTTGTATTCCTTTTCTGCAAGTTCAAGCTTACCTTGTTTTTCGTATATATAGCCTAAGTTCACATGTTCTTGAGAGGTGAGGGGGTCTTCTAAGATAACTATGGTGGGAACAGAACAGGAAAAAAGGAAAAAGTTAAAAAGTATAAGTAGCCCCTTCTTCATTTCACATAAACCTATCTACCATATTTAGTATCTCATCCCTCATGTTTCTGTAGCTTGCCCTGTTGCATACAAGCATGGCCGTTGAGGAAGTTATTTCCTCTATTACTACCAAATTGTTCTCTTTTAAGGTTCTTCCTGTTTGCACAAGGTCAACTATAAAGTCCGAAAGTCCTATGAGGGGTGCCAATTCTACGGAACCGCTCAAGGGTATAACTTTACATCTAATACCTTTTTCCGAGAAGAAGTCTTGGGTTATGCGTGCATACTTAGTAGCAACCTTTATATAGGAGCTTTTTCTATACTTTTCTCTGTTTTCTTCTTTCCCTGCTACCACTATTCTACAAAAGCCCACGCCCAAATCAAGCAAAACATATAGGTCTGGCCTTCTTTCCAGTAGCACATCTCTGCCAACCACACCAAGGTCTGCCACACCATTCTCCACATAAACTGGCACATCAAAGGGCTTTACCAACAAAAATTCAAAGTTATCCAACCTTATGCTTAGTTTTCTGCCTTCTTCAAACCTCTCTTTTATAATTCCTTTTTTTAAAAAAAGGTCTAAGGTCTCATCAAAAAGCCTACCCTTCGGAAGGGCTATTCTTAGCATGTTTAAAGTATAACACTACAAAGCCCTAAGGGTAATCTCTCCCACCTGAAAGGCCTTTAGACCATCCTGCGTCATAAGCAAAAGGCTTCCATCCATGTCTATTCCCTGAAGTATACCAACTACAGGATGGGGCGTATAGAGTATTACCTCTGAATCTTTGAAGAGAAGCCTTTGTTCTATAATATCTTTGAAAACCATAAAACCATCTTTGGACAGCTTTTCTATTGAACTTTCAATGTAATCCAAAAGTTCCAAGAGAAAACAAACCTTATCATGGTCCTTTCCTGATACGATTTTTAGCGATATGGCTTCAATGTCCCTTGGAAAGCTTTCCTGATTTAAGTTTATACCCATACCAACCACTATTCTGTCTTTTAACCTTTCTGTTAGCACACCACACACCTTTTTACCTTGCAAATAAACATCGTTTACCCACTTTATGGCTGGTATATAACCCAAAGACCTAAGGTAATCCGCCACGGCGTTGGATAAGACAAGGGGAAGAGTATTCTCATCCCTTATACCTTGTGGCAAAGAAAAGCTAAAGTAAAGACCACCTTCTTGGGAATACCATACCCTTCCAAGCCTTCCCCTCCCTTTTGTTTGCTTGTTGGCAACTACCACACTCCATAAGGGAAGTTTTCTCTCTTTTATAAAATCCTGCGTTGAAGTAATTTCTTCAAGCCATAGAAGGACTTTGAACATGCTTAAATAAAATCTTAAAACAATACGCCGAGTGAGAAATAAATTAAGCAACGGTGATGCCATTATGCCTTTTGTTAAAAATAAATGAGACAAGAAATGTAGTTGCACGGCATGCCGTGCCACTACTAATAAAAAATCTACCGGTTTTGGATTCGCTTGATGTTTTATAATCTGGCAGGTTTAAAACCTGTCCCTACAAAGGATGAATTTCTCATCCGGCGTGTATAGGTTTATAATTTTAGCTTAGGAATGTATGATTTCCCTTCCCACTGGTGGGCCAAGGCAGAGGAAAAGGTCTTCAACTTACCAAAGGCAAAGGAAGCCTTAGAAAAGCTCCTTAGCCTTCACCCAAACCCACAGAGCCTTATAGACTACCTTAACGAAAGGAGGTTTATACTGCTCCTTGAGCTCCTTGACAGGTCCGAGTGTATAAAGAAGTTTCTTATAAACCACCCGGAGGACTTTCAAAATACCATACCTGGCCTTTGGTATGTTTTCAAGGACAAAAAGGCTTACTTAAAGGAACTAAAAGAGCTTGTGCATGATGGCATGTCCGATGAGGAGTTTTCAAAGGCCCTGGCCTACTACAGGCACAGGGAGCTTATGAGGATAATGTCAAAGGAGATACTTGGCACAGCCAAGCTTGAAGACATCCTTTATGAATACTCCCAGCTTCCCGATGCCATGCTGGAGCTGTGTTATGAGAGTGCCTATAAGGAAATGGTGGAAAAATATGGAGAGCCTGTAGGTGAGAACGGAAAACCAGCCACAGGATGCATAATAGCACTTGGAAAGCTTGGAAGCTATGAGCTAAACTACTACTCAGACATAGACATAATGTTTTTGCACTCTACAGACAAAGGCCAGGCTGGCAAGCTAAACCTAAACGAGTTTTTCTCAAAGGTCTTTCAAAAGGTTTTTAAGCTCATGACTCAGGTAACGCCAGAGGGAAAGCCCTATGAGGTGGATTTGGACCTAAGGCCCTTTGGAAAGTCCGGTCCCATAAGCATGTCCTTGAGAAGTGCAGAGCTCTATTATGAATCCTACGGGAGGACCTGGGAGAGGTTTGCCCTTTTGAGGGCAAGGTACTGCGCTGGGGATGAAGAGCTTTATAGAGCCTTTGAGAGGGAGGTTAAAGAGCCCTTTGTCTTTAGAAGGTCTGTAGACTACAGGATCATTGAAGAGATAAGGCTTATGAAGGCTCAGATAGCCAGCGAGGCAAAGAAAAAGCTACTAAACAAGCAAAACGTAAAGACGGGTGAAGGAGGTATAAGAGAAGTAGAGTTTGCCGTTCAGGCCCTTGTTATACTTCTTGGCGGAAAGTTCCCCTTTTTAAAAGAGAGCAACACCTTTAGGGCCATATGGAAGCTAAACCAAAAGGGTATTTTTTCCAATGAGGAGGCTCTTTTGCTAGAAAGGGCCTATGAATTTCTAAGACGCTTGGAGCATGCCATTCAGGTCTATGGATGTATTTCAACACAGAGCTTTTCGGACTCGGAAATAAAAAGGCTTGCAAAGGTCTTAAACATGAAGGAGGAGGAGTTTATAAAGGTATACAAGGAATACACAATAGGTGTAAGCCTTATCTTCTCTGGCATAATGCCCTCACAAGAGGAGGAAGAGCTACACCCCATTCAAAGGGCCCTCCTCAATGAAGACGTAGAAGAGGCAAAAGAAATCCTGAAAAGCCTTGGCTTTAAAGAGCCAGTAAGGGCCTATAACATACTTTCCAGCTATATAACAGGTAGGGAAGGTATAAAGCTCTCCACGCAAGAAAAGCAAAGCTTTATAAGGCTACTTCCAAGGCTTGTAGAGAGTATGTCCCAGACACCGGACCCGGATGAGACCCTCGCCAACTTTGACAAGTTCTTTTCAAATCCTACAGGGAGAAAGATAGTCTTAAGCCCGGCAAAGGAGGATGTAAACAAGACCCTCTGTAAAGTCTTTTCCCTCTCCTCTTACATCTCCACCCTCATAAGCAGGTATCCGGACCTGGTGGAGGATGTGCTAACTCTATATCAGGACTTTCCCACCTTAGAAGACCTTAAAGAAGAGTTTGAAAAGTACAGAAGCACCCTTGGCCTTGGCCTGGAGGACCTATACAGAAGGTTCAAAAGGGTTTGGGAGATAAGGATAACCCTTGTTTACCTTGTGAAGAAGAATGAAAGGTATAAAAAGCTCTTTGAATTTTTCCAAAAGCTCTCTGACCTTTCAGATTTTCTACTTCAAAGACTATGGGAAGACCTCAAGATAAAAGACATGCTTCTTATAGCCTTGGGCAAATACGGAAGCAGTGAACTAAACATAGGATCAGACCTTGACCTTGTCTTTGCATGCAGGTCAGCAGGCTTAGAAAACACAAAGAAGGCACAAGAGTTTATAGCCTTTTTGACAAAACACACATCAGAGGGCTACCTCTACAAGGTGGACTTTAGGCTCAGGCCCATGGGAAGGGCTGGTGAGATAGCACCTTCCATAGACTTTTACAGAGATTACTTCCAAACTCAGGCAAGGACTTGGGAAAGGATAGCTTGGACAAGGTGTAGGTATGTGGCGGGTGAAAAGAGTCTCATGGAGGAGTTTGAAGCCTTGCTAAAAGACTTTCTTTTTAACAAGCCCATCGGCGATAAGGAGAGGAAAGAGATAAGGGATATGAGGTTCGCTCTTGAAAGCAACGCTAAAAAGATGAAGGGATACATTGACCTTAAATTTTCACCGGGAGGGCTTATAGATGCGGAGTTTCTCATTCAATACTATATCCTACTGGAAAAGCTAAGAGAACCCTCCATGATCAAGGCCTGTGAAGCCCTTATGCAAAAATATAGCACACTAAAAGAGGTTTATGAAAACTACCTATTTTTGAGGCTTGTGGAGACAAGGCTTAGGCTCTCTAAGGAGTCTGCTGGCTCCTTGGTCTCTCCACAAGATATGAAAAGGCTTGCAAGCTCCTTGGGTATGCAAGGAGAGGAACTGGAAGAAAGGATAAGGGAGAGCATGAAAAGGTTAAGGGAGGTGTTCCTTGAGGTTTTTGATTAGACGCTCTTTAAGTTTCCTGCATTAGCTTAACTATGTATCTTGAATGATCAAAAGTTAGCTTGAATTTATCCATCATCTTCCCTCCCACCTCTGCTATAGGATACATAAACTCATTAACCAACTCACCATTTTTTGGAGGTGGATTTAATTGAAAGTCCCTTGCGTAATTAAAGGCTACCCAATGCACATCCCATCCACCAAACATAAAATCTCGTACCTTTTGAACTTTTAGATGGTTTAGGTCAAGCTCTTCCTCAAGTATAACCTTTCTCACGTCAGCAGGGTCTGCTGGTATCCATCTGCCTAAATAAAACTCCGCTCTACAATGCTGAGCCTTAGTAGCGTCTCCTTGAACTGAGGATATGCTTTTTGAAAGCTGAGAAGGAAGAACTCTTATACCGAATATCTCCCTAGCTGGAATACCAGAAGCCCTACAAAGTGCAACAAAAAGGGAGTTTATATCCGTGCATTTACCACCCAAATAACCGCTCTCTAACATACTTTTTACGTCTCCCACACCACAACCGAGGACCTTAGGATCTCTAAAGGTATTTTCCACAACCCAGTCATATATAGCCCTTGCCTTTTCAAGGTCAGTCTTTTTACCTTTTGTTATCCTATCCGCATGCTCCTTTACTATCCCGTCAATCTGTATATGCTCTGTAGGTTTTAAATACAAGGCTACTTCATCTGGTATTCTAAGGTTGTTTTTCGGTACCTTTTTCCAGTTTACCTTTTTCCTTTCCCAAATTTCAACGTTAAAACTAACGCGGATAAACTTTTTCTCAGAGGCATTATGAAATTCTACATACAGTATAGGAGCTTGATAGACATTATCTTTTGTAATAAGTACAGTTGAAGCATTGCTTTCTATTTCAAAATCATTTAACCTTTGATATTCTGTATTCATGGGCATGGGTATCCATAATCTTATCTTATCTTTATAAGGTAATTCAGCAAGATAGATAAGCTTTAGCTTTTTCCTTTGTTTAGCGCTAAAACTTATATTAAGAGGTATAAAACAGGAAGCTAAACAACAAAAAGATGCCTTTAAAAAGGCTCTTCTTTGCATATTATCACCTCCTAAGTTTACAATATATGGCTTTCTACAGATACTTACATTAGATTTTTTCAAACAATTCTATTTTTATTCTTTGAAAAAGTTGTATATCAGCCTACAAACTCTAAAGCCTTTAAAATCCTCTTAATTACCCTCTCCTTTGGTAAAACATCACATAGTATATCCACGCCCACACCTTCCAGCTCTCCCGTAAGGGAAGTTCTTAGGGCATGCCACACATCCTTAGCCTTAACATTTAACTCCCTTTGTATCTCTTTGGCTATGGCCTTTACCCTTTCTGCGCTTAGGTCTGTATCTTGTATTTTTTGTAGAAAGGCCTCAAGCACAGCCCTTGAAGTTTCATTTTCAAGCACGGACAAGGCTTCCTCCGAATAACTTAACTCTTCCACAAAGAAGGGCCTTAGCCTTTCCACCCCTTCCCTCAAGGTTTCGAAAGAGTCCCTTGTCTTTTCAAGCACCTTTTTTACATAGTCCCTTTCTGCCCTGTAGCCAGCCCCCTCAAGGAAGGGCATGAACTCATCCACAAGCCTATCAAGGGAAAGCGCCTCCCTTATATAAACCCCGTTCATCCACCTTAGCTTCTCCTTGCTAAAGACCGCCGGTGAAGAGTTCACATCCTCAAGCCTAAAAATCCTTATAAGCTCCTCCTTTGAAAAGATCTCCCTTCCTTCTTCTGGAGGGCTCCATCCCAAAAGACAAAGATAGTTAAACAAGGCCTCTGGAAGGTAGCCTTCTTCTCTATAATTTCTCACAGATACGGCACCATGCCTTTTGGAGAGCTTGCTCCTGTCCTCTCCCAGTATTACGGGAAGATGGGCAAAGGCAGGCACCTTAAAGCCAAGGGCTTCGTATATGAGTATCTGCTTTGGCGTGTTTGGTATGTGGTCCTCCCCCCTTATCACATGGGTCACACCCATTAAAGCATCATCTACCACCACCACAAAGTTGTAGGTAGGCGTCCCATCGCTACGCACTATTACAAAGTCCCCAAAGTCATCCACGTTTATGGCTATGTGTCCTTTTATTAGGTCCTCAAAGACCACCACCCTGCCATCCGGCACCTTGAACCTAATGGTGTATGGCTTTCCAGACCTTTTGAACTCCTCCACCTCCTCCTTACTCAAGGCCCTACACTTGCCCGAATACCTGTAAGGAACGCCTTTTTCTTCCGCTCTTTTTCTTTCTTCTTCCAGCTCCTCTACGGTGCAAAAGCACGGATAGGCATGCCCACTGTCCAAAAGCTTTTGGGCATATTCCCTGTATATGTCAAACCTTTCCGACTGGCGATAAAACTCATCCCACTCAAGGCCAAGCCATTTTAGGTCCTCAAGGAGCATCTGTTCAAACTCTTTTGTAGAACGTTCTCTGTCCGTGTCCTCTATCCTGAGGATAAACTTTCCACCCATATGCCTTGCAAAAAGGTAGCTAAAGATGGCCGTTCTGGCATTGCCAAGGTGCAAATAACCCGTTGGGCTTGGAGCAAAGCGTGAAACTATCATGACTGAATATTATAAAGGTTTTCTGTTATAATCTTTAAACATGGAGTATGCCTTTTTTGAAGGAAGCTTTGTCCCTATAGAAGAAGCCAAGATAAACATAAAGACCAACTCATTCCATTATGGCACGGCAGTTTTTGAAGGCATTAGGGCCTACTGGAACGAGGACCAAAAACAGCTCTACCTTCTCTTTGCAAAGGAGCATTACCAAAGGCTTTTGAAAAACTGTAAGGCCATGTTTATGGAACTTCCCTACACGGTGGAAGACCTGGTAAACATAACGGTAGAACTGCTTAGGAAAAATGAAGTAAAAGAGGATGTTTATATAAGGCCAATTGCCTATTTTAAGGACCTAAAGCTAACACCAAAGCTAATAGACTACACGCCGGAGATAGCCATATACACCTATAATTTTGGTAGGTATTTAGATACCTCCAAAGGCATAAGAGTTAAGGTCTCCTCTTGGAGAAGGAACGATGATAACTCCATACCCTCAAGATGGAAGGTAGCAGGTGCCTATGTAAACAGCGCCTTGGCTAAAACTGAAGCCATCATGTCTGGCTACGATGAGGCTATTATGCTAAACCAACACGGCTTTGTGGCCGAAGGTTCTGGAGAGAACATATTCCTCATAAGAGATGGCAAGGCCATAACCCCTTCCTATTCGGAGCATATATTGGAAGGCATCACAAGGTCTGCGGTTAAAAAGCTTTTGAAGAACGAGCTTGTAATAGAGGTAGAAGAGAGGCCAGTGGCCCGTAGTGAGCTTTATGTGGCCGATGAGATATTCATGACCGGCACGGCTGCAGAGGTAACGCCGGTGATAGAAGTGGACAACAGGAAAATAGGGAATGGAGAAATAGGACCTATTACAAAGGAGCTTCAAGATGTATACTTCCGAGCGGTAAGGGGCATGATAGACCGATATTTGGTATGGCTTACGCCTGTTTATGAAAAGTGAAAGGCTGGACCTTTTTAAAGATCTTGCCTACGATGTTTTAAGCATTAATAGACTAACCGGCACGGAGGGACACAAAAGGGCGCATAAGTTAATAGAATCTTTCCTTGAACAGCTTTCTTGTCCTTATGAAAAGGAAACCTTTTTTGTAAACAGATGTATACCCAAAGAAGCTTGGATAGAGGTGGAAGGTGAAAGGATAGACTGCGTTGCCTACATAGGAAGCAAAGAGATAGAAAAGGAAGCCTACGTGAAAAGAGAGTATTGGGAGGGTGATATTGCGCTCATACCAGACCTCACAAGGGATAAAGCCTTTGAAGCACAAAAAAGGGGGGCCATTGCCATTTTAACCTACAGGGAAGAGGCTTTAGATGGCTATGTTTATGGATGCTATACGGGGCTTGATATACCCATACTTAGCCTTCAGAGGGAGCATGTAAGTAAAGTGGAGGACTATAGGATAAAGCTTTTTGTAAAATCTAAGGAGGAGACATTGCAAGGGCAAAATTGGATTATGGAAATAGGCAGGGGTCCAGTGATCTACCTTGTGGCACATATGGATACGGTGCATGGTGTTTATGGAGCTATGGATAATGGTGTGGCTTTTCTTCTATTGCTTTTTTTATATGAAGAACTGAGAGAACGATACAATACTCCTTACAAGCTTAGGTTCCTTATAAGCGATGCAAGGGAGCTTGGTTTAGAGGGTGTAAGGTGGCATTTAAAAAAGGAGCCAAGGCATGTTTATTATTGTATAAACCTTGATGGCATAGGCTGGCACAATCCCTGTGTAATATACGAAGACTTGGGCGGGTATAACGGAGAGAGGATAAACCATCTCTTTTATAAGCATGTGGAGGACCTAAAAATGCCTATAGAGTTTAGAAGGGCAAAAGACTTGGATGGAGACCATATACCTTTTAAAGAGAGAGGCGTGCAAAGCCTTTTCCTTACCTCTTATCCCTTTACCATAAGGCACACCCAATACGACAATTACGATGCCATAAATTGGGATATGGTGGTTATGTGGTATGAGGTTATACTATCCTTTCTTAGGAGGTTTCATAAGCTATGAAGGTTTTAACTTTTCTCCTTTTCTTAATATGTCTTTCCTTTTCCCAATCTTTTGAGGAGTTTGAGAAAAGGCTGGAGAACATAAAAAGCATAAAGGTGGCCTTTGTTCAAAAGGTTCAATATCCATGGCAATCAAAGGCGGATGTATCAAAAGGCCTTTTCTATGCCCAAAGGGGTGGAAGGTTTAGGATAGAATACCAACATCCAGAAAAGACCCTTATAGTCTCCGATGGCTTTAAGGTGTTGGTCTATTCTCCAAAGGACAAGACTGCCTTTATTGATAACCTTGATAGGAATAATTCACCGGTTATTGAGGCGCTATTTTTAGTATCAAGACCCTTATCGGAGGTCTTTCAACTTGTGGGTGAAGTAGAAAATACAGAAGGTAAAGTTTTTGTCCTAAAACCCAAGGTGAAGGATGATTATTTTTCAAAGGTTTTTGTGGAAGTTTCCCAAAGGGGCGATATAAGGAGTATAAAGGTAGAAGAAAGGGAAGGCATAAGTACCACCATAGAGTTTGTAAGAGTATCTTTTAACTTTACACCATCGGAGGACCTATTTAGGGTAAAGGTTCCAGAAGTGGCCAAAATACTAAAACCATGAGGATACGCAGGGCGGAAAATGGAGATATAAAAGACCTTATTGAGGTCTATTTGCAAGGCTACAAGGGCCTTGAAGAGTATTCTTACACCCATCCCGAGGATGTGCAGGCCTATTTAAACTGGCTGTTTAGGAGGGATGTGGCCGGTATATGGGTGGCCGAAGAAGAGGGTAAGATAGTGGGCTTTATCGCAAGCGATGGCAACTGGTTTAGCAAAAGGGAAGGAAAGGTGGTTGGGGCCATTCATGAACTTGTAATCCTTCCAGAGTATAGAAACAAGGGCATAGGCAAGGCGCTTGTGCAAAAGGCTATTGAGTACTTTAAAAGCAGGGGGCTTGATACGGCAGAGCTTTGGGTGGGAGATAAAAACACGCAAGCCCTTGAGTTTTACAAAAGCTTGGGTTTTGAAGAAAAGGACAGGTTTAACTACTGGATTAGAATGACAAAGCCTTTAAACTAAGTCTTTCTCTAAGCCTGCATATGGAACAAACCTCTGAGCTTGTTGGCTCACCGCATACCTTACAGGGCCTTAGCTGGGCCTTATCCTGTTGAAGTATAGGATGCATCCTTCTTAGAAAGTCCATGTAGAACCTAAGCTTAGTGCCTGGGCTTTTTTCCTCTATCTCAGAGAGTATTCTTTTGTACTCAATGGAACTGGCGCCTTCGGAGAAGGAACACTCCTCTTCCACAAATTCAATGCCAGATAGAAAGGCATAAAGAGCATTTTCTTTTTCTGTAAACTTAAACAAAGGCTTTACCTTACGCACAAAGCCTTCACCTTCCAAAAGCACGGGGAACTGCCTTGAAAGATAGTCCATATTCCAGCTTAGCACGTTGGAAAGCAGAGTGGCGCTCTCATCGTCCAAGTTATGGCCTGTGGCTACCACGCTATAGCCTTCTTTTTTGGCAACATGGTTCATATAGTACCTCTTTATCTGACCGCAGAAAGAACATGCTGGCCTTTTTTCCTTTTCTTTTATCTCCGGTATGGTGGCTATCTCCTTGCTTAGCTCAACCACATGAAGCTTTAAGGACCTCTCTTTGGCAAACTTTTCGCACACTTCCCTTGAACGCCTTGAATAGTCCCCTATGCCAAGGTCTATATAAAGGCCACCGGCCTCATAGCCAAGCCTGTGTAAGGCATCCCACAGAGAAAGGCTATCTTTTCCACCAGATACGGCCACAAGCACTCTATCTCCCTTCCCAAACATCCTAAATTCTTTTATAGTCTCCTGCACCCTCTTTAAATACCACTCAAGGTAATGCTCTTTGCAAAAAGCTATCCTGTATTGCCTCAGATAAACTACAGACTTTTGACCACATTTATAGCATCTTCTCATAGGTTATTAAATATATACCTATGAAAAACACATTCTTGTCTCATTTATTTTTAGCCAGGCAATTATGCTTCAAATTTTAATTAATTTTTCATCCTACGTGTTTTAGAGAAGGATATAATACTAAACATGAGACAGTTTATTTTTAAGCTTTTAATACTGGTAGGCCTTTTTAGCCTTTCTTACGCCCAGCAGGCAAACACATTCCTCATACCAGAGAGGGCAAACGCCCGTATAAACGCCAGTGTAGAAATAGCAAAACAGCTCAAAGATATGGGCTATAACCGTATAGCTGTGGTGTATATGGAAAGTGCAGACCTTTGCGCCCTCTTTGCCGCTTCCTTGGTGGCATCTCTAAAGACTCTTGGAGTGGAAGCTTACTATGTGAAGGGTGGTGAGGGCTTGGAAAACAGGCTAAAGCTTATACAGCCTTTTCATGTCTACATGGCCTACTACGGAGAGAGACCTCAGGAGGAGGTGCAATCCCAGCTTAACCAAGACCTAAAAAGAGTACTCGCCTATAATCCAAAACCAAGCATAATACTTCAACCTTCCTTGCTTGGCCTTGGCTTTGTAAGCGGACTGCTTGTAGATGAAGAGCTATCTTCCAAGCTTGAAAACCTCCCTATGCTAAGCTTTGTCTTTGAGGAAGGAAAGCCAAAGCCTGCAAGGGTAGTTATTAAGGACTTTGAGGTAAAGGTTTCCGTCTTTGAACCAAAGCCTGTTAAAACCCAAAAAAGGAAGAGGTGAAATTTCTTATCCTTCTTATCCTCCTTTCCCTCTCCTTTTCTCAAGAGAAGCTTTTTTACCTTATGGGTACCTATGCACTCATAGAACTTCCAGGGGGCAAAGAGTACCAAGCCTACAGGTATATGAAAAACCTTGAAGAAAAGCTCTCAGACTATATGGAAGATTCGGAGGTATCAAGGATAAATAAGAGTGCTGGCGTAGGATGTGAAAAGGTTTCCGAAGAAACCCTTGAGGTTATAAAAAAGGCCCTTGAAATCTCTAAAAGGACCTATGGCTTTTTTGACATAACGGTTGGTGCCTACACCATAAACTACAAAAGGAAAGGGCTTATAGGTGAAGAGGAAGCAAGAAGGTTAATAGATTACAGAAAGGTAAAAGTAGAGGGTGATAGGATTTGTCTTTTGGAAAAGGGTATGGCCATAGACCTTGGTGGCATAGGCAAGGGCTATGCGGTGCAAAAGGCCTACGAAAGGCTCAAAACACCTTGGGGCTTTATCTCCATAGCGGGAGACCTAAGGGTATGGGGCCACAAAAGGCTCCTTGCCATTTTTAATCCCATAAACAATACATTACTGGCCGAAGGCTACAACTCAAAGGACCTGTGCCTTTCCACTGGAGGCAACTACCTTAGAAAACACATAATAGGAAAGGAAAACAGCCTTCTTCAGGCAACGGTGGCATACCACGATTGCACCATAACGGATGCTTTAGAGACAGCCCTATTGGCAATGGAGGATGAAAGCAGGGAAAGGTTTATAAAGGAAAACCCACATATAGGTGTGTTTTTGCTTTTTAAGGATGGAAGCCTTTTTATAAACAGGGCCTTTATGGAATACTTTGAAAGCCTTAAGATATACCCAGCAAGTCCTTAAAAAGCTCCTCATACTTATCCACAGTCCTTTCTATGGAATATTGCTGTGCCGTCTCTATGGCTCTCTTTGAAAGTCTTTCCCTTTCCTCCTCCGAAAGGTCAAGGGCCCTTTTTAACCTATCCACAAAGCCCTCAAGGTCTCCCACATCTACCGCAAAGCCATTTTCTCCATCCTTCAAGTAATCCCTTATACCACCCGCAAGAGTGGATATGACCACCTTACCGCAAGCCATAGCTTGAAGTAGGGCTCCAGCAATACCCTCAAAGTAGGAGGAAAAGACAAAGTAATCCGCCATGTTGAGGAGTTCTGGCACATCCTCTCTAAAGCCAAGGCCTATAAGCCTTTCACCAAGGCCGTACCTTTGGGCATACTTGGGCGCTTCTTTGTCTGTATTTATGCCTACCAGAAGGAGAAGGCACTGCGGGCAGTTTAGCCTACGAAAGGCTTCTATAAGAAAAGGCTGGCCCTTATGTTGTGGGTTCCAGTTAGCCACGTTTATAAAGACCTTTTTGTTTGGGTCTATACCAAGCTCCCTTCTCTTTGTCAAAGCCATCTCCTTACCCATAGGCTTGAACCTACTAAGGTCAAGACCGCTTGGTATATAAACCAGCTTCTCTGGAAAAAAGCCATCTTCTTTTAACCTTTCAAAGGTTGCCCTATCAACCACCACTATCCTATCCGCAAAAGAATACTTGAAAAGCTTGGAAAAAAAGTTGGACCCTCTTCCAGTCCTTTTGTAGGCCACAAGCTTTGGCTTAGTTTTAAGAAAACTCATGGCAGTCCTTACAAAATCAAGGGCATGTGGAGAATTGGCTATCACTATGTCAAAGTTCTCCTCTCTCATTATCTTCCAAAGCCTGTAGTAGTTAAAAGGGTGAAACCTTGAGAGTTTATTATGGTTCTCAAAAAAATGAAGCTTTACATCATAACCCTTTAACTTGCTTACCATAAGGTCATACTGGAAGGAGAGGGCCATATGAACCCTAAAGCCCCTTTTGGATAGCTCCCTTGTTATGAGGTAGGTCTGCTCCTTTGTGCCGCCCCAACCTACACCGTCCACCACTTGCAGTAGCTTAACCATCCACCTTCTTTTTAACCACCAAGGAAGCCACTGCAGACACAAAGATGGCACTACCAATCAAAAGCAAAGATACTTCCACGGGTATCTTATAAAAGTCTGATAGGATCATCTTTACACCGATAAAGCCGAGGATAAAGGAAAGGCCGTAATGTAGGTAATGGAAAAGGGGCAAAATGCCTGCGGCGGCAAAGTAAAGAGATCGGAGGCCCAATATGGCAAATATGTTGGAAGTGTATACCACAAAGGGGTCCCTTGATACGGCTATTATGGCTGGAACCGAGTCTATGGCAAACATAATATCCGAGCTTTCTACAAAAAGAAGGGCAAGGAACATAGGCGTGGCGTAGATCTTTTTGCCCTCTCTTATAAAAAACCTGCCATCTCCATTATGCGGTTTTAGTGGTATAAGCCTTTTGGCTATTCTATAAACAATGGTCTGTTCTGGGTGGAACTCTTTTTCTTCTGTGGTCAAAAGTTTAATGGCTGAGATTATAAGCACAGCTCCAAAGACATATATGATCCAATGAAAGTGCTTTATCAACTCCAGCCCAGCAAAGATAAATATGGCTCTAAAGACGATGGCACCCAAAACGCCCCAGAAGAGGACCTTATGCCTATACTCTTCCGGTATCTTAAAGTAGGAAAAGATAAGGATAAAGACAAAGATGTTATCAAGGCTTAAGGACTTCTCAAGGAGGTAGCCGGTAAGGTATTCTACCGTTCTGTCATAGCCCCTTGTATAATACACAAAGCCTGCAAAGGCAAGCCCAAGAGCTATCCAAAAAGCAGAAAGCCACAGAGATTCCTTTATGGATATTTTATGAGGATGTCTATGAAATACAAAAAGGTCCAAAAAGAGGGCGACAAGCACCACAGTTCCAAAGACAAGCCAGCTTAGCTCCATGCTATCAATTATACCAAGCTACTCTTTATAAAGTCTATGACCCTTACTGGCAATGGGTCCTGCCCATATAGCTCCGCCAAGTAAAGGCTTGTCCAATCGCCAAGATAGGTAAGATAAAGAAGTCTTTCCATTAAATTCTGCCCTTCTCCTTCTATAACCTTTAGAACCACTCCCAGCTCTTTAAAGATGGATTCTGTTATTTCAACCCTTTTTATCACCCTTGGATGGTCCTGTGGGTCATAAAGTAAAAGGAAGCTACATAAGTTCCTTATCTGCGGGTTGTCCAAGCCCACCACTTCGTTGTGGTGCATTTCTGGAAGGTAGGCATTATAACAGAGGGTTTTTGAATTTTCGTTTATCTGGGTCTTCCACCGTAAGGCTACAGTTTCTGTAAGTGGTGTGCCATAAACCACGGGAAGGTAAGAAAAGAGGGACTGGGCTATACTTTTTGCCTCCGACCTTATCTTTTCCTTATGAAGTGTAAGATGTTTTCCTATACTCTCCACATCCTCTCCCATTCCAAAAAGGCACATAAGGGCGGAAAGCATAAAGCCAAGTGCATACCTTGGAGCGTATCCTGTGGGTAAAGGAATATGCATTAGGCCTTCTCTTTGGGCTATTTCCTTTATCTTTCCCCCAGAGCTTACACATATAGGTTTTATACCTCTTTTAAGAGCCTCCTCAAGTACGCTTATGGTTTCTTCTGTGTTGCCGCTGTAGCTTGTACAAACCAACAGCCAGCCTTCTTTAACAAAGGGTGGAAGATCATAACCCCTTAAGGAAAGCACGGGCCTGTTTGTTTTTAAAAAGGTTTTTATAAAATCTCCCACTATGCCAGACCCTCCCATACCGCTAAAGACCACACCTTCGAAGCCATCTGGGTTTATAGCCTTAATCTCAACAACTTTAAACTGTTCGGGAAAACCTTCCAACATATCCAAGGCATCCATCTTTGACCCCCTTTAATTATTTTGCTAAAATTATAACCTTAAACTAAGATGGTAAGCGTAATAATTCCACTTTACAACGGTGAGAAGTTTATTAGAAAAACTATACAATCTATTTTAAATCAAACCTATAAGGATGTGGAAATTATTATAGTGGATGACTGTTCTACGGATAATTCTAAGGAAGTCATATTTAATGAATTTGGTGGTCTTATAGGTAAAAAGATAATTTACGTGAGAAATCAAGAGAATATGGAAAGGTCTTATACTAGGAATAGAGGCTTTGAAGTTAGCAAAGGAGAGTATGTTTTCTTTTTGGATGCAGACGATGAATGGGAAGAAGACTACATTGAAAGCTCTTTAAAAGAGCTTGAAAAATATCATATTGTATATTCTGTGCCAAGAACTTTTATAGACCAAGACTCAAATGTAATTAGAGTATCAAAGAAAAGGATTCCAGAGGACGTTGGGAAGTTAATATTCTCTGGACAGATTGGCTATCCTTCCGCAAGCGCCTTCAGGAGAGAGGCCTTTTTAGGTTACAGAGAAGATGTATTACACAGAGAAGATTGGGAAATATACATAAGAAGCTATCTTTCTGGCCTAAAGATAAAGGTGGTTGATAACAACAAGGTTAGGATAAGGGAACATCCCTACAGGAGCAGTAAAAATATGAGAAAATTCTTCCTTGCCACCATGAAGGTTTATCAAGAATACAAAGAAAAGGTACCTTTGGAGTACAAAAAGGATTTTTTGTTTCATATGGCAGATATTAGCTTCCGTGTGGGAAATCTGCCCCTTGGCTGGAAGTTCTTTTTTGAATCCTTGAGCCTTGAGGTGGTGAAAAATCCGAGGAACCTTCTCACCCTTTTAAAGCGTGGCTTTAGGATAGATAGGTATGTGGATTATTTGAAGAATCCAACTTAAATACCTTTGTAAGGGAACACATTAGTTTATCCCTACCTCACTTGTCTCATTTATTTTTAGCAAAAATTTATAATGGCATCTCAGTTGCTTAATTAACTTCTCGCTCGGTGCACAACCAAAAATAAATTTATTAAATATGCAGGCAGTTAAGGGCTTTAGCCTTAGAACAAACCTTAAACCATCGGGAGACCAGCCAAAGGCCATAGCAGAGCTTCTAAATAATTTGGAAGCAGGGGTGAAAGAACAGGTCCTTCTTGGTGCCACAGGCACTGGTAAGACTTTTACCATAGCCAATGTGATAGAAAAGTATAACAAACCCACCCTAATAATAGCCCACAACAAGATTTTGGCAGCACAGCTCTACAGAGAGCTAAAGGAATTATTCCCGGAGAACGCAGTGGAATACTTTATCTCCTATTATGACTACTACCAGCCAGAAGCATACATACCAGAAAAGGACCTTTACATAGAAAAGGATGCAAGCATAAACGAAATATTGGAAAGGTATAGACATTCCGCCACCGTTTCCGTTTTGGAAAGAAAGGATGTGATCGTGGTAGCTTCTGTGTCTTGCATATATGGCCTTGGTTCTCCGGAGGCTTATTACTCTTTAAGGATTCCTCTTGAAGTGGGTCAAAGGCTTAGCATAAGCAGGCTAACAAGGAAGCTTGTGGAGATAGGCTATGAAAGGAGCGATTATGCCATCCGCAGAGCCACCTTTTCTGTAAAGGGAAATGCAGTTGAAATAGTGCCATCCGATATGGAAGACCAGCTTTTAAGGGTTGAGTTTTGGGATGATGAGATAGACTCTATCACTTTGATGGATGCCCTAAACAGGCATAGGATAAAGGATTTGAAAAAGGTAGTTCTATTTCCAGCAAGCCACTACATTGCACCAAGGGATATTGTGGATGAGGCGCTAAAGGAGATTGAAAAAGACCTAAAGGAAAGAGTAGAATGGTTCAAAAATCAAGGTAGGCTTGTGGAAGCCCAGAGGTTATATCAAAGGACCATGCACGATATAGAGATGATAAGAGAGCTTGGCCATTGCAAAGGTATAGAAAACTATTCAAGATACTTTGATGGAAGAAAGCCCGGCGAACCGCCCTACACCCTATTGGACTACTTCCCAGAGGACTTTCTTCTCATAGTGGATGAGTCCCATGTTACCGTGCCTCAGATAAGGGCCATGTACAACGGAGATAGGTCAAGGAAAGAAAAGCTTGTGGAATACGGATGGAGGCTTCCTTCAGCCCTTGATAACAGACCGCTTAAGTTTGAAGAGTTCTTACAAAAGATAAACCAGGTAATATACATGTCCGCCACGCCGGGCGATTGGGAGGTGCAAAGAAGCAAGGGCATTATAGTGGAGCAGATAGTAAGGCCCACTGGGCTTTTGGACCCTGTGGTAGAGGTAAGGCCCACAAGGAATCAGCTGGAGGATCTTATAAGGGAGGTTCAAGAAAGGAAGAAAAGAAGGGAAAGGGCCCTTGTGCTAACCACCACCAAAAGGCTTGCGGAAGAAGTTTCCGAATACCTAAACGAAAGGGGCATAAAGGCAAAGTATATGCACTCAGACCTGGATGCCATAGAGAGGGCAAAGGTGGTAAAGGAGTTAAGGGAAGGCTCCATTGATGTTATAGTAGGTGTCAATCTATTAAGAGAGGGGCTTGATTTGCCGGAGGTTTCCTTAGTAGCCATACTGGAGGCAGATAAGGAGGGCTTTTTGAGGAGCTATACCTCCCTTATACAAACCATAGGAAGGGCTGCAAGGAACATAAACGGCAAAGCCATACTCTATGCAGACAGGATAACAGAGTCTATGAAAAGGGCTATAGAAGAGACCAACAGAAGAAGGCAGATCCAAGAGAGATATAACCAAGAGCATGGAATTACACCAAAAAGCATAGTAAAGCCCATAAAAGAGCTTTTGGCCATTGAAGAGCTTGATTATGTAAAGCTACCTACCAAGCTACCCAAGGGCATATCTTCGGAGGAGGACCTAATAGAAAGGATAAACAAGCTGGAAAAGGAGATGTGGGAATGTGCCAAGAGATGGGAGTTTGAAAAGGCAGCAAAGCTTAGGGATGAGATAAAACAGCTCAGAGAACTTTTAAAACTTGTATAATTTTCCCATGGCACATAAGTTTGACCCTTCAAAACTGAATAAGTTGGATGACCCATCAAGGCTTGAGCTTTTTGACCCTCAAAAGACCCTTAAAGAGTTTGGGCTAAGAAAGGGCATGAAGGTGCTGGATGTGGGAACTGGTGCGGGTTTTTATCTTCCTTACCTTTCGGAGATGGTAGGACAAGAGGGCAGGGTTTATGCCATAGATGTGGAGCCTTTGGCGGTGGAGTATGCCAAGAAAAAGGTGGAAAGCCTTGGACTCTCCAATGTGGAGGTTTATCTTTCAGGGGAAAACCATATACCCTTACCAGACAATACAGTAGATTTTGTTTTTATGGCCTTTGTGTTCCATGAATTGGAAAACCCGGTGGCCTTTATGGAAGAGGTAAAGAGGGTGTGTAAGCCTCTTGCCTATGTGGGCATAGTGGACTGGAAAAAGGAGGAAAGGGATAAGGGACCTCCTCCGGAAGAGGTCTACTCTGAGTGGGAATTAGGTCTTATGCTTGAAGAAGCTGGCCTAAGATTGGGTAGAGTTGTGGAGCTTAGCAAGTATTGCTTTGGCGCCTACGCCATGGTAATAAAGGAAGAGCCAGAAAGATTCCAAAGCCCTATAAAAATACCACCCGGTTTGGTATGAAGAGTATAAGGGAAGAGTTAAAAAAGCATGGCGTTGAACTGGAAAGCAGGTATTTGATATACAAAACGCAGGAAAAGGTCATAGTTATACCATATTATCACATAAGGACCTTAGAGTTTAAAGGCACCAAGATCGTTATACAAACGGGTGGTGTAGAAAGGATGATAATTGATATGCCAAGCGAACACTTAGCCTCTGAGCTTTTCAATGAGCTTTTACTTCATATAGAAAGGGTCTATCTATAACCGCCAGCTATGGCTGGCACTATGGAAAGCACATCTCCATCCTTTAGCTCTGTATCCAGCCCCTTTAAAAACCTTATATCTTCATCATTAAGATAGAGATTAACAAACTTTCTTACTTCACCTTGCTCGTCCAGAATTCTTTCTTTAAAGCCGGGATATACTTCTTCAAGCTTTTCTATGGCTTCCCTTATGGTGCTCGCCTGCACCTGCACCTCGCCTTGGCCGTTGGTGATCCGCCTCAATGGTGTAGGAACCCTTACGGTTATCATCCTTAACCTCCTTTTTTATTATAACACAGTATCTACTTTTTAGCAAAAGCTATACGCAGATTGCCCACACTCTGTAAGGGCATGATATACTGCGCCGTTATTTTGATTTTTAATGGCACGCCTTATCATACCTCCACATTATCTTTAATGCTTCAAATAATTTTGAAAAATACGCCGGGTGAGAAATTCGTCTTTTGTAGTGGCAGGTTTTAAACCTGCCAGATTATAAAACATCAGGCGGGTCAAAGACCAGTAGATTCTTTTATCAGTAATAGCACGGCATGCTGTGCCACTACATTTTTTGTCTCATTTATTTTTAACAAAAGGCATAATGGCATCACCTTTGCTTAATTAATTTCTCACCCAACGTGTGCTTCAAATAATTTTGAAAATGTAGGTTAATGAGTTCTCATCTTTGGCTTATCCTTATAATTTAGCTTGCTAAATGTTCAGTAAGCTTTTATTAAGTGTGTTTGGTGTAAAATATTACTATGATTGAGGAACTATCCAAGGAACTTGGAGCCAAGGTAATACAAACGCATACCAGCTGGGTCCTTCTACTTGAAGATATAGTTTATAAGATAAAAAAGCCTGTTAATTTTGGATTTTTAGACTACTCTACCCTTGAAAAAAGATTAGAAAACTGTAAAAAAGAGGTGGAGTTAAACAAAAGGTTATGCCAATGGGTGTATATTGGTGTGGTGCCTATTAGTTTCATAGGAAATAGATACGTAATAGAGGATTCTTCTAATCCTGTGGAGTAGGCGGTGAAAATGAGAAGAATACCAGAAGAAAGGCTTTTAAAAAACATGCTTTCAGAGATTTCAAAAGATGATATGAAAAGGCTTGCACGCCATATAGCCAATTTCCATTTAAAGGCAGAAAGAAGGGATGAATTTGGAAGGCTTGAGGTTATGAAGTTTAACACCGATGAAAACTTTATGCAAACTGAAAAATACATCGGAATAACCATAGAAAAGGAGGACTATGAGTATATAAAGGAAAAAACTAACAGATTTTATGAAAAGTATCAGGGGCTTTTTGAAAAGCGTATAAGGGAAGGAAGAATAAGGGATGGACATGGCGATATAAGGCTTGAACATGTGGCCTTTTTACAAGAAGGTATATGTGTTTTTGACTGCATTGAATTTAACGACCGCTTCCGGTGTGGTGATATGTTGAATGATATGTGCTTTCTGTCTATGGAACTTGACCTAATGGAAAGGGAAGACCTTTCAAAGGTTTATGAAGAAGAGTATCAAAAAATAACGGAAGATGAAGAATTTGACCTGTTCTTGCCCTTCTTTAAATGCTACCGAGCTTATGTAAGGGGGAAGGTTAATAGCTTTTTGTTGGATGACCCACATTACACACAAAAGGAGGAGGCAAAGGTTTTAGCCCAAAGGCTTTTTAAGCTTAGTAAAAGGTATGCTGAAGGAATTCCTTAATCAAGCCACCTTAAGGTTAGCTCAAAGCCTTCCTTATCCTTAGGCTTTTTCTTTAGCTTGTGCTTTTTGTAGCCTTTACCTTTGCCATAGTCCTCTTCATAATAAGCTACCACTATATCATTCTTTGGGTCAAGGCTCTTTGCCTTTTCAAAGTATGATATGGCTTCATCCTCCCTACCCATGTATAGTAAGTTTATACCTATGGTAGCATATACCCTTGCCTTCCAGACCCCATCGGGTGAGTACTTAAGGGCTATCATCAATCTGTCGTAGGACCTTGAATAATAACCACACATACCTTCCGCCACGCCAAGCCAGTAAAGGGCTTCAAAGTTATTGGGATTCTTATTTAAAGCCTTTTCAAACTCATGGATAGCCTTATTGCAATGTCCTTTCCTTAGGTGTTTTTTCCCGTTTTCAACCGCCTTTTCAGAAGCTATGGTAAGACCTGGAGCTTTTGGGGGTGGAGGGGTATTACTAACCGCCACCGTAGCCTTTTCTGCGCATGAAAGGGCAAAAAGACAAGCTATTATAACACCTTTAACTCTCATGGCTATTATTATACTCAACCTTCCTCCAACCTTTTTCTCCCTTTAAATATATATCCTCTATCCTTCTAAAGTTCAACTTCCTTAAAGCCTTATACTCTTGAAAGTTCTCCAAAAAGCTCTCCAGATGCTTTTTGCTATCAAAGTAAAGCAGGTCTTTACCTTCCCTTGCCACTGCATAATCATCCTCGGGTTTTACAAAACCACCACACACAGGGCATCTTGTCCCCTTCGGTGGCAATGGGAGAGGCTTTATCCTAAACTCCCTCTTTTCCATGAAGGCATAAAAGGCTATGGAAAGAACAACAAAGAACACAAAGGAGTCCACGGCAAAGGAAGCCAAAGGAGAGAGGAAATTTCCCAAATAACCAAATATGGAAACAAGTATTCCACCTACGGTTATACCCGCTGTGATAAATACATGCTTGAGGGCAACTCCCTTAAAAACAAATAAAAGAACCATACCGAAGCTGAACATCTCCAAAAGTCTTGCAACCACTATAAGTATGTGTCCAATGGTTATTGCATCAAGGTTCATTTTGTTGGGTCCTTTTCATGTCTTATGTATGGCACGTTTTTTATGTTTTTCAACCTGTTTATAAAATACTCTCTGTTCTTTTCCGAAAGGATCATACCCAAAAGTCCTGTTAGGAATCCTGCAAGCACTACAAGGCCAACTATGATTCCCGTCAGCTTCTTTTTCTGCTCCTGTGTCATATAATTAACCTCCATATATAAAAAGAGCTCCCCAAAGAGGGGAGCCAAAGTAAAAGGTGCACCACCACTTTAAACATGTGCATGGTACCCCTTAAAGTAAGCATAGGGGTGCCAGTCTTCTGGAACTTCCACAGGGAATTTCTTGAAGTTGTTTGGACCTATTGGTGTGGTGGTCATGCTCCATTCAAGGGAAGGAGACTTCCAAGGGTTCTCTTCTGCCTTTGGACCTTTTAGGCTCTTAATCCAGTTTATCAAAGATAGAAGTATGCCAACGGTCATTATCAAAGCTCCAACGGTTTGAATCTGCATAAGCTGTACCCACTCTGGGATAGGTGGATAGTCTGGATACCTTCTGGGCATACCTTCTGCCATTCCCATATACATTTGGAAGAAGAACATGATGTTTGCGCCTATTAGCATGAGCCAAAAGCTTAGCTTTCCAAGGCCTTCTGAATACATCCTTCCTGTTACCTTTGGATACCAGTAGTAGATTCCGCTAAAGGCTCCAAAGGTTAGTGCCATACCAAGCACATAGTGGAAGTGTCCCACAATAAAGAGAGAGTCTGATATTCCAAGGTCTATGGAAACCATAGCATTGGGGATACCAGTAAGACCACCAATTAGGAACATCAATATGCCACCAAAGGTAAAGAGCATGGGTGTGTTATACCTTATGGATGCCTTGTGAAGCGTAGCTACCCAGTTGAATATCTTAATACCTGTGGGAACGCCCACAAACAAGGTGGTGTAGGAGAACAATACCCTAAGCCAGTCTGGCACACCAGAGACAAACATGTGGTGAACCCATGTCTCAAAGCCTACAAAGGCTATGGCGTATATGGCGAGAGCCATAGAAATGTATCCGAATATGGGCTTCCTTGCCATGGTGGATATGACTTCGGAGAACACACCAAAGGCTGGCAAGATCATCACATACACAACGGGGTGAGAGTAGAACCAAAGAAGATGTTGGTAGAGAAGTGGGTCTCCACCAAGCATTGGATTGTAGAAGTTGGTGCCAAGGTATTTATCTGTAAATAGAAGTATTACACTTCCCATCAGTGCTGGGACACCAAAGAGCTGTATTAGGCTTGCAGCCATTACAGCGTGGACAAAAAGGTTTAGCTTTGTCCAACCTATACCTTTTGCTCTCATGCTAACAATGGTGGTGATCATGTTTACGGAACCACCTGTGGAAGAGATGCTATAGAGCAAGACTATAAGCACATAGAGAGAGGTTGGACCAGCGTTGTCGTTCATAGAATAGGGAGCGTATCCAGTCCAGAGCATCTTTATCCAGTTTCCTGGTATAAGGCTAAGCAATACCAATAGGCTTGCGCCAAAGAAGGACCAATAGCTAAAAGCATTTAATCTTGGAAAGGCTACATCCCTTGCACCTATCATAAGCGGCACTAAAAAGTTGGCAAATCCTCCCATCCAGACGTTTACAGCCCACCAAAGAAGCATTACAGCACCATGACCGGTGAGGATATAGTTGTAGAGGTCTGTTCCCTCTTGTCCGAATAGGCTTGGAAGTTGAATGCCGGGTGCGGACTGCTCAAACCTGATAATAAGGCCAAAAAGGCCAGCTACGATGAAGAAGACTAAAGAGGTGATGAAGTAGAGCATGCCTATCTTTTTGTGGTCTGTGGTGAAGATCCATTCTTTCAGCGTGGCACCATACCAGGTGCCAGAGGTTGGTACGTGCGCTACTGCCATGGTTGCACCTCCTTTTTATTGTTGAACCGGCTGTGCCGGTTGTTCTGCAGAAGCAGGTTGTTGGGCCTGTTGGCCACCAAGCCACTTATTAAATTCCTCTTCTGAAACCACCTTTAGAACGCTTGCCATCCTTGAATGCCACGTGCCACAGTATTCCCTACAAAACACCCAATACTCACCTGGCTTATTAAACTGGAACCAAAGCCTTGTAATCCTTCCGGGCACGCAGTCTTCCGTTACCCTTGCTTCATGAACAAAGAAGGAGTGGATAACATCCCTTGAGGTGCAGTAAACCTTTACAGGTTTGCCTACTGGTATGTAGGCTTTTACAGAATCATCAATCTTATCCGGTGTTAGATACATATTCTTTTCTGGGTCTGATACTTGGTTAAAGAAGGTATAGACCTTCTTTCCGTTTGGATACTCTATTTCCCAACCCCACATAAAAGCTGTAACCTTAAGCTCAAGTGCGCCTTCTGGTGCATTCCTTTGCTTGACAAAGTTAGCAAAGGAGTAAGTTCCAAGGAAAAGTACTATTATTGTGGGTATAACGGTCCAGACTATTTCTATAGCTGTGTTGCCCTCAATGTGAGCGCCCTCTTCATTTTCACCTGGTTTATAACGGTATTTGATCATAAAGTATATGGAAGGAATGGCCACTATTATGTAGATAGCCACAGCCACCCAGAACCATACGGTTACAGAGTTTTCCCAATAGGCTCTGGGATAGGCAAGTATATCTTCTTTTGCCATAGCCATCCCAACCAAGGAAAGTAAAACAAACAGGTTCTTCATCTTACTACCTCCTTCTTTCTTCTAACTATGGCATGAAGCAAAGTAAGGCTTGCAAGCATTAAACCTCCAAAACCAAAGATAACTGTGGGGTTTAGACCATACTTTCCTGTATTTGGGTCATACCTATAGCACACCATATAAGCCACATCCACAATGGTGTTTTTGGTTATCCTAAAGCTTTCTGCTTCGGCGAGGGCTATGCGAAAATCCTTTTCCTTTGGAGATATGCCATAGAGATAGCGAACAATCTTCCCGTCTGGGGCTATGAATATGACCACATTGGGATGCACAAAAACCCTGTCTTGGCGGGAGTAGAAGAACCTATAACCAAGGGATTGAGTGAGCTTCCTTATCTGGTCCTCTTGCATAATACCAAAAGTCCATTTAGGGTTGGAGATGCCAAGCTGTGATTTAAACCTTTTTATGTCTTCAAGAGTGTCCTCTTTGTCAAAGGAAAGGATAAGGAGGTTCGCATCCTTTCCTATGTTCTTTGTGGCTTCCAAGGCGGATTTGACTATTAGCGGACATGCCGAATCACATGTATAGTAAGCAAGTATAAGGGCTGTGGGTTTACCTTTTATAAACTCGTATAGATTATAGGATTTTCCGTCTTCTGCGGTAAAGACCACATTGGCCACCTTGTTGCCAAGGTACTTCTCTTCTTCTATTTGCATTATCCTTGCATCAAACATGCTGGGAGTGTTTTTGGGCTGTGGTGTGCCAAAGGCAAAGACCCAAAACAGGAGAAAGATGGCCAACCCCTTCATCATGGCTTAAAACTTACCGTAGGAACCCACTATGTAGGCAGTACCTGCCACCAAAAGCCATGCAAGGTCTACAAAGTGCCAGTAATAGCTTGCTGCCCTGGCGGGTGTCTTTTTACCCAAAGCCTTTCCACTGTTGATTAAAAGGATAAGTTGCATACCCAAACCAACAAGCACGTGGGAGGCGTGCACGCCTGTAAGCATGTAAAATCCCGTTCCATACATGTTAGAGCTAATGGTAAAGCCCTTGTGCCAAAGGTGCATCCACTCCCAGGCGTGTAGCACAAGGAATAAAGTTCCCAATATCATAGTTGCCAAAAGCCACATCCTATAACCGCCCAAATCTCCTTCTTCAATGCTATGCTCTGCCTTCCATATGGTAAAGCTTGAGGTCCAAAGGATGAGGGTTAGCAGTGCTACAAGACCCAAATTCATTCCACCCTCTGGTATCCACTCCCTTACCCATACATCCGCATGGGTTACCCTTGCCATCCAGAAGCCTGCAAAGATGGTGCCGAATATGACCACTTCTGCAAAGACAAACCAGACTATACCCTGGAAGCCCAGCCCTTCATCATGACCCTTGGAGAAGTACTCGTTAGCCCATCCCGCAATGCCGAGAACGAAGAGTGCAAGCCCTACTCCACCGCTTAAAACTGCTAAGAAGGGGAGCTTCCAGGTAAAGTATGCTATGGCTGCAAGAGCAAGGAAAAAGGTTGATAGACCTACGGGCAGAGCCCATACGCTGGTCTCATGGTGCGCCGCATGGGTTCCCTCGTGCGCCATTTTTCACCTCCTTTTTAAATTTTCTGTATAAATGATATAAATCATTTTTATCCTCTTGTCAAGAGTTATCAATTGATAAGGTTTTAAGATTAAAAAGTTTGAAGATTATTAAATCATTAATTTTCCAAAATATAACGTAGTGGTAGGCTTTAGGCCTGTACGGGTTAGGTGTTCAAGGACATTTCAAACACAAAAAAGCATTTATCAGCAAGACTATTCACATTCCACAAGCGGATAACTAAAGGATGGTAAGCTTACCTCTCCATAAGGTGTTCTTACAGGATTTTCCAGAAGTTTTTCTATTAATCTTAGCTTATCCTCCAGGCTTTTTATCTCCATACCGTAGATCTTTGCCAACTCTTCTAACTCCGGTGCCTTGCCAAGTCTTTTACCTATTTCCCGTGCTATACTATAAACCTTCTGGTCTATCTCTGGGTATATGTCCTTTATGTAGGTTACCACTTCATAGGAATACACAACTATCCTATGGACCCTGGCCATTGTTTGGACCATCTGTTCCACAGTTGTCTGCTCGTATATGTTTATATTCCCGTTAAACAAAAGGCCTGCAAAAAGCTTCCCTTCAACCTCTTGGGCGTGGTATATACAATAACTTTCTGGCACTTCTTCCCATCCATGTTCAATGGCAAGAGTAAGAAAGGCTCCCATAGCCTCTTCTTTGCTTTGAAATATACTTGTAAGTGGTTCAAAGTCCGCATCATCTATGTGGGCCACAATTAGAAAGCAGTCATTTACTTTCTCTGTGGAAAACTTTGGCGAAAGCTCTTGCCAGCTGGCAAAGGGTTCCAAACTTTTGATATCTGCGGGTACTTCTCTAAAAAGCTTCTGTATTTTCATCTTTCCTCCTTTTTTGTGATATAATTATAAGGCTTAAATTACCTTAGGAGGTGGCATATTGAGCCTTCTTGTAGAGATTGCTAACAGAGCAAGGGAAATAGGCGGTGTAAGAGTTTACAAAAAGAATGTAGAAAGAGTGCTTTCTGCCATATTAAAAAGTGGTGATTTTTGGGAAATTGTGGACATGTCGGACCTTCCTGTGCCTGCCGCTTCGGGCATAGTAAAGGCGCTGGTAGAAAAAGGCATAGCCTTTATAGATGATGAGGAAAACATAAGGCTAACCCAAAAGGGGTTTGACCTTGTAAGGGAGCTTGGCATAGAACCCTATGTGGAATATGTATGCCAAGCCTGCGAAGGTAGAGGCATACCTTTTTATATAGACATAGAGTTTTACAGAGAGTTCTTGCAGGTTACAAAGGATAGACCAAAGGCTATAAGGGACTACGATCAGGGTTCTGTTACTCCAGAAACCACAGTGGCAAGAGTCCTTTTTATGGATTCAAGGGGAGACCTTAGGAATAAGGATATTTTGGTACTTGGAGCAGAGGATGACCTTACCGGTTTGGCAGTTGCTCTTTCAAGAAAAGCAAGAAGTGTATTGGTTATAGACATAGACAAAAGGCTTATAGACTTTGACAACAGGATTTTTAAGGAACTTGGCATAGACAATGCAGAGGCAAGAGTTTGGGACCTAAGGAACCCCTTCCCAGAGGAGATATTGGGACATTATGATGTATTTGTTTCCGACCCACCAGAAACCCTTCCAGCCTTTAGAGCCTTCATAGGTAGAGGTATTGCTACACTTAAAGAAGATGGCGGAGTGGGGTATTTTGGACTTACTTTAAGAGATTCTTCCGTTTTCCGTTGGAGGGACTTTCAGATAGCCCTTACTACAGAGTTTGGCGTGGCTATAACCGATATAGTCCAAGATTTCAACGCATACATAACTTGGGACTATCATCCAGAAACAAAGGCAGCAGAAGTAGCACCGGTAAAAAGGCAACCCAAAGGTGTGTGGTATAGGTCCGCATGGTACAGGATAGAAGCACTCCCTGGTTTTAAGAGATGGAATGAGGCCATATCCGATGATGTGTTCTATCTTGATGAAGAAGGGTCTACCACTTGACATGAGGGTATCTTTTATGCTATACTTAATTAAGAAGTTAGCCCCCATCGTCTAGCCCGGTCTAGGACACCGCCCTTTCAAGGCGGAGATCGCGGGTTCGAATCCCGCTGGGGGTGCTTTACAAACATGAGTGAAAAAAGAAATAAAACTTTCCAAGAAGATTATCAGGCCACAGACATAAAGGCCGTAACCGGTCTTCAACACGTAAGATTAAGGCCTTCTATGTACATAGGAGATGTGGGGGAAAGGGGACTACATCATCTTATCTGGGAAATCCTTGACAACGCCGTGGATGAGCATATGGCTGGCTATGCCAGCCACATAACTGTAATAATTCACGCAGATGGTTCTGTAAGTGTGGAGGATGATGGAAGGGGTATACCGGTAGACATACACCCAGACACGGGAATTCCAGCAGTGCAGATGGTCTTTACCATGCTTGGGGCGGGAGGTAAGTTTGACAAGAAGGTTTATAAGTATTCTGGCGGGCTTCATGGTGTTGGCGCCTCTGTGGTAAATGCCCTATCCGAATGGCTCATGGTGGAGGTCTACAGGGATGGCAAGATATACAAACAGGAATATAAAAGGGGAGAACCTCTTTATGAGCTAAAGGTTATAGGAAACACCACCAAACGTGGTACCAAAGTGGTCTTTAAACCAGACCCAGAGATCTTTGAGACTACAAAGATAAAGTTTGACATAGTAGAAAGGCGTATAAGGGAGCTTGCCTATCTTAATCCAGAATGCACCTTTAGACTTGTTGATGAAAGGAGTGGGAAGGACCTTACCTTTAAGTTTGATAAAGGCATAGAGGACCTTGTTAAATTTCTTTTTGGTGGGAAAGAGCCTCTATTTGATGAAATAATAAGGATAAAGGGAGAGAAGGAAGGGGTTTATGTGGATATTGCCTTCTCTTATACCAAGGATTATAAGGAATCCATAGAAAGCTTTGTTAATAACATAAAAACTCAGGAGGGTGGAACGCACGTAACAGGATTTAGGTCTGGCCTTACCAAGGCTGTTATGAGAGTTCTTCCAAATATAAAACTCCAAAAGGAGCTAAAAGAGACAATTACGGGAGAAGATTTAAGAGAAGGTTTGGTGGCTGTGATATCTTGTAAGGTTCCAGACCCACAGTTTGAGGGACAAACAAAGACAAAGCTTGGTAATCAAAATGTGAAAAACATTGTAGAATCCATAACTTACGAATACCTTTCCGAATACTTTGATAAAAACAGAGATGTTTTTAGGCTAATAGTGGAAAAGGCCATAGAGGCTGCCTTGGCAAGAGAGGCAGCAAAGAAGGCAAAAGAGCTTGTTAGAAGAAAATCTCCTTTGGAGGATTTGAGCCTACCAGGCAAGTTGGCTGACTGTTCCGAAAAGGACCCAAGCCTCTGTGAGATATTCATAGTGGAGGGCGAATCTGCAGGTGGTTCTGCAAAGCAAGGAAGAGACAGAAGAAGGCAGGCCATACTTCCACTAAGGGGTAAGATACTTAACGTGGAAAAGGCAAGGCTTGATAAGGTATTCTCCAACGAGGAGATAAAGACCATAGTAAGCTCCTTGGGATGTGGCATAGGTGAGGACCTTGACCTTTCAAAGCTCAGATACCACCGTATAATCCTTATGACGGACGCAGACGTGGACGGTTCCCATATAAGGACCCTGCTTTTGACCTTCTTTTATAGATACATGCCGAAGCTCATAGAAGAGGGCCACCTATACATAGCCCAGCCACCCTTATATAGGGTTAAAAAGGGCAAAAAGGTCCAATACATAAAGGACGATAGGGAATTGGAGTCCTTGTTAATGAAGACTTTGGAGGATGAAGCTGTTCTTATAGATTGTAAGGGTTTGGAATATAGAGGTGAAGAACTGTCAAAGATCATTAAAAATATAAGGGAACTTGAAGAAAACTATAAGGCTTTGGTAAAAACAAAGGGTGAAGATGTTATAAAGGCACTTCTTGAAGTGAAATTTACCGAGCAGGACCTAAGAGACTCTTCCCTCTTGAGTAAAAAGATAGAAAATCTTGAAAAATTACTTCCCAATATGCACATAGACACTCATTATGATAAACTTGAAGACGCCTATGAAGTTGTATTCAAAGATCCATTAACTGGTAGAAAGGTTATTATAGACGCAGACTTTTTATCCTCTCTATCTTATAGGTCCCTTTTGGAAGGGACTTCCTTGTGCTTCCCTGTAAAGATAGTGCATGAGAAAAGGTCTGTGGAAGTGGAAAGTATGGAGGGGCTTTATTCCAAGGCTATGGAACTTATAAAGGAATCCTTTGAAATACAAAGGTATAAGGGTCTTGGTGAGATGAACCCAGAACAGCTGTGGGAAACCACCATGAACCCAGAAACAAGGAGGCTTTTGAAGGTCACCATAGAGGACGCTGCAGAGGCGGACCGGATCTTTTCCATTCTTATGGGAGAAGAGGTAGAGCCAAGGAGAGAGTTTATAGAGGCCTACGCCAAGGAGGTCAAAAACCTTGATATTTAAAAGGCTTGTGGTAGGCATAGACGGCTCAAAGGCAGGATGGAACGCCAAAGATTACGCCTTTGAACTTGGTCAAAAGCTTTCCATACCGGTGGTGGGCGTGCATATAATAGATAGCAGACTTCTTGAGGAGAGCTTTCTTGAAGATTTGGCCGGAGTGCTTGGCTTTACATACTATCTTGGCATATCCCAAAAGGTGAAGGATTTTCTTGAAAACCAGGCCAATGCTTTAATAGAGGAATTCCTTGTGGAAGGAAGGCAAAAGGGGATAAAGGTCTCCTCCTTTCAAACGGTAGGTATACCCTACGAGGAGCTTGTGAACCAAGCAGACCCAGAAGACCTTCTCATAATAGGAAGGAAGGGAAGAAGGCCTGTGAAGGGGCTTTTTTTAAGCTCTACGGCGGAGGTTGTGTCCAGAAGGAGTAAGGCACCGGTTATGCTTGTGCCAGAGGAAAAAAGGAAGCTTAAAAAGTTTTGTGTGGCTTATGATGGTGAAGAACTTTCAAAGAAGGCATTAAACTTGGCAAAGGAGCTTTCAAAGGTTTATGGAGCTGAACTTTATGCCTTGTATGTGGGTAATGAGAGTGTAAAAGCACCGGAAGGTATAGAGCTGGTGGTAGAAGATGGTATTCCAGAGGAGAAGATAGTGGTTCATTGCCAAGAGAAAGGTGTGGACCTTCTTTTTATGGGTGCCTACTCAAAAGGAAGGGTAAGGGAGCTTTTCTTGGGAAGCGTTACAAGCTTTGTTATGCACCATATAAACATACCCCTTCTTTTGGTGAAGTGAAATGGGCAAGCTTTATGTAGTAGCCACACCCATAGGGAACCTAAAGGACATAACCTTAAGGGCCCTTGAAGTGCTAAAGGAAGTAAACTTTATAGCCTGTGAGGATACAAGGAGAACCCTTATACTTTTGAACCACTATGAAATAAAGGACAAAAAGCTCATATCCTACTATGAACCCAAAGAAAGTGTGCAGGTGCCAAAGGTTTTAAAATTGCTTGAAAAGGAAGATGTGGCCCTTGTAAGTGATGCGGGCATGCCATCCATATCAGACCCGGGCTACAGGCTCATAAGGGCATGCGTGGAAAAGGGCATTCCAGTGGAGGTAATACCCGGCCCAAGCGCAGTGCTTACAGCCCTTGTAGGCTCTGGCCTTCCAACGGACAGGTTTGCCTTTTTGGGCTTCCTCCCAAGGAAAGGCTTAGAAAAGTTCTTTGAGGAGGTAAAGGCATATACGGATACAACCCTAATAGCCTTTGAATCTCCCAACAGGCTTATAAAGAGCCTTCAAGCCATGGAAAAGGTCTATGGTGAAGAAGTGCAGGTTTGTGTGGCAAGGGAATTAACAAAGGTGCATGAGGAATACATAAGAGGTAAGCTAAAAGATGTTTTAGATGACCTTCAAAAGAGGCCAGAGATAAAGGGGGAGATAGTTTTACTCTGGAGGCTGTAGATGATAGACCCCGAACTTTTAGAAAAGTGGGACAAGGAATACTTTTGGCATCCCTTCACCCAGATGAAGGTATACAGGGAGGAGGAAAACCTCATCTTTGAAAGGGGAGAAGGTGTATACCTTTATGACATAAAAGGAAGGAAATTCATAGACGCCATATCTTCCCTCTGGTGCAACGTGCATGGACACAACCATCCCAAGCTAAACCAAGCCATAGTAGAACAGTTAAAAAAAGTGGCACATACCACAACCCTTGGAAGCTCCAACGTGCCAGCCATCCTTTTGGCAAAGAGGCTTGTGGAGATATCTCCCAAGGGCCTTACAAAGGTTTTCTACTCGGAGGATGGTGCGGAGGCTGTAGAGATAGCCATAAAGCTTGCCTACCAGTATTGGAAAAATAAAGGTGAGAAAAGGAAAGCCTTTATAACCCTTTCGGAAGCCTACCATGGAGACACACTTGGTGCGGTAAGCCTTGGTGGCATAGACCTATTCCACGGAACATACAAAGACCTTCTCTTTGAAACCATAAAGCTCCCTTCTCCTTACCTCTTTTGTAAGGAAAAGTATGGAAGGCTGTGCGATGAGTGTAAAGAGGAGCTTTTAAGCATTTTGGAAGAAATTCTCAAAAGTAGGGATGATATTGTGGCTGTAAGCCTTGAGGCTGGTGTGCAGGCCGCCGCTGGCATGCTACCCTTCCCAAAGGGCTTTTTAAAAGGCGTGAGGGAACTCACACAGAAGTATAAAGTGCTTATGATAGTGGATGAGGTGGCCACGGGTTTTGGAAGGACTGGAAGTATGTTTTACTGTGAGCAAGAGGATGTAAGCCCAGACTTTATGTGCCTTGGAAAAGGCATAACGGGGGGCTACCTTCCCCTCGCCGTCACACTCACAACGGATGAAGTCTTTAACGCCTTCTTGGGAGAGTTTGGGGAGCTAAAGCACTTTTATCATGGCCATACATACACGGGCAACAACTTGGCTTGCGCTGTGGCCCTTGCCAACCTTGAGGTTTTTGAGGAAGAGAAGACCTTGGAGAAGCTAAAGCCTAAGATAGAACACCTTACAAAGAGGCTAGAAGAGTTTTGGGAGCTTGAGCATGTGGGAGATGTGCGCCAGCTTGGCTTTATGGTGGGCATAGAGCTGGTAAAAGACAAAAGGACTGGAGAGAAGTTCCCATACGGTGATAGAACTGGCTTTAAAGTGGCATACAAGTGTAGAGAAAGAGGGGTTTTTCTCAGACCCCTTGGTGATGTGATGGTTTTGATGATGCCCTTGGTGATAGACTTTGACCAGATGGACCATGTGATAGACACCCTAAAGTGGGCGATAGGAAGCCTCTAATCACATGTCTTAATGAGTTTTATCTCTCTACCATCTTCTAAGCTAAGGGGAGCTTGAAGGCTAGACCTTAGTATGTATCCAAGGGCTACATGGCCCTTCGGGCTAACAGATGTGATTATCCCCACCTTCTTCTCACCAGACTTTATCACTTGACCCTCCGAAAGTTCCTCTCCTTCAAATAGGGCCAAGGTCCTTGCAGGCCTTCCTCTATAATGGACCCTTGCTATGGCTTCTTGCCCCACATAACAGCCCTTTGTGAGGCTTATGGCATACTTCAAAAGACAAGCCTCAAGAGGAGAAAAGCCCTCTTTTAACTCCTTTCCAAGCCTTGGCACCATCCTTAAAATTCTTTCATGCTCAAAATCTTCCTCCTTCACTCCTTCCTCTTCCTTTAAGTCAATGTTTAAATTCTCTCCGATGATATCATAGCCTTCCTCCCTTAGCCTTATATCGTTCCTTGCCACGAGCATGCCGTTTAATTCTTTCGCCTCCCCTTCTTTTAGCTCCACACCAAAGCTGGAAAGGATAAAATCCCTTGCGCCTTCTCCAAAGACAAAGACATGGTCCATATCCAAGGCTTCAAAATACACCCTCATGGAGAGCTTTAACCTACTGAATTCTTCAAGCACAAAGTCCTTGTCCAGTGGCGTATCAAGAAGGTAGCTGTTTCCAAGCTTTAGCACATAAAACTCGCCTATGGGAAAGCCATTCTGCCTTAACCAAAGGTTGTAGGTCATAGTATAGTTTGCCATACCCTTTATATCGTTGCTAAGAAGGTTGTGCAAAAAGGCTGTATGCTCTTCTGCCATGCCCTTTGGAAGGAGCTTCCCTTCCTTTCCATACACTCTTATCTTGCTGTTTTTTATCTTTATCCAATGCATATTTAAAGATTAATACATAAAGGCCTTTATGTGTATGAGCTTGGACAAATTTCCTCTTTGAGAAGGACTTTGGTGAATAAGAAGAATGCTCGCATATGGTTTAGGATTAGGAATAGAATTTTGAACAATTTCTTAAACTGCTTGATTTTCTTAATATTTTATGGTATAATAAGAAGCAAAAATTACTAGGAGGGTCCCTATGAAGAAAGGCCTCATAGCCATAGCTATAATAGGCTTAGCCTTTGGGGAAACAAAGGTGGAAGAAAGACAAGTGGTGTCTATGGTTAAATGCGATGTGCCTTCAAATATTAAGCTAACTGTGGGTAATGTGAGATGTACTGCAGCAGGTTGTCAACAAAGTGGTGCTAATGTAAGCCCAGGACTCTTCCAACTTCTTCAGCTTGCAGGTGTTCCTAACTTTGAAGGCATTGGTAATGGTCTAAGGGATATGTTTAATACTGCTTTAAACCAAACTGGTTGCTTTAAGATCTTTGACAGGGAGGCTTTAGAGGCTATTAGGCAAGAGCTTGCCCTTGCCGGTAAGACTATGAAGGCCGAATCGGCAGACTACATTGTGCTTGCTAATGTAACATCCATAAACTTTGAGAGGAAAGGTGGAAACTTAGGGCTTGGTATAATACCCATCCTTAGCGCCATATCTGTAACAAAACAAACAGCACAGCTTGCCATGGATGTGAGGTTGGTAAAAGTGGAAACTGGTGAAGTGGTTTTTACCAAGACCTATACAGCAGAAGCTGGAAAGACCTCTTACGGCTTTGGTGGTGCTGGTTATGCCAGCGGTGTAGGCTTTGGAGGAACCTTGAGTGGTCTTTCTGGCACAGCCATGGAAGAGGTAGCAAGGGATATTATTATGAGAGCTTCTTTTGATATTGCTAAATTTTTAGTACCAGATAGGGTAAAAGAGGTAAAAGTGGAGGTTCCAAAGAAAGAAGCTCAAAAGCAGGAATCCTCCGAGTAGTTTTAATGCTCAATCGCACCCTACTTTTTGGCGAGGGGCTTTTTGAAACTATAAGGTGGAAGCCTCCAGAGGAAAAGTTAAAGCTTCATTACGAAAGGCTGGAGGCTTCCGCGAAGTATTTTGGCATACCTTACCCAAGCTATGAAGAGTTCTTAAAAGACATAGAAGAGGCTACAAAAGGAAGAGATGGACTTTATGTTAAATATTTGCTTATATCAAAAGGTGGAGACCACCTTACAGACAGGCCTCAGGACTATGGAAAACTCATAATAACAAAGGAATTAAAGTCTACACCAGAAAGGGTAAGGCTCTGCCTTTCTCCCCATGGAAGGCACTCCTCCGACCCTGTCTGCAGGCACAAAAGCACCTCTTACCTCTTTAACCTTTTGGTAAAAAGACATGCCCAAAATAAGGGCTTTTGGGATGGGATCATAGTAAACGAAAGGGGGCATATATGTGAAACATCTACGGCCAATTTGGTTTTTCTAAAGGGTTCTAAGCTTTACACGCCTGCAAAAGATTGTGGGCTTTTGTGGGGCACCACCCTTGAATTTCTCAGAAGGAAGCTTCCCATAGAGGAGGCTTATATAGATGTGCGTAGTGTGGAAGATTATGACTGTATAATGGTTTTAAATTCCCTTATGCTTTGTGCTGTGGTAGAAGAGTTTGAAGGAAAAAGGTTAAAAATTGACACTTTTGCCTTTGAAGAGGTTAGCCGTATCCTAAAATCTTTCCTATAGCTTCTGCAAGCACCATATCCTCTTGGTAGGTTATCTTTATGTTTGTGGCTTCTCCTTGGACTATACCCACTTTGTAGCCGTAATGTTCAAGAAGCATGGCATCATCGGTAGCAAAAAAGCCCTCATTCCTACCTTTAAAATGGCACTCAAGAAGCACTTTTCTATCAAAGCCTTGTGGTGTTTGAGAAAGCCAAAGGTTTGACCTATCCACTGTCTCAACCACTATACCATGTAATACCCTTTTGATCGTATCCCTTACAGGAATGGCTGGGATCTTCCCTTGGTATTCTCCAAGATTGGAAACCTTAAAGAAGAGGTCCAAGCTGGCAAAGGGTCTGGCACAATCATGGATAATTACCACCTCTCCATTGGCTTCAAGAAGGGCATTAAAGACCGAATCCTGCCTTTCCTTACCCCCTTGAACCTTTTTTACACCCTGTGGCAAGTGCCATCTTTCCATATCCTCTGGTGGTAGCACCAAAATTATTTCATCAAACTTGCCAAGGGTCTTTTCCAAGGAATGCATAAAAAGGGGCTTTCCTAAAAAGTTCTTAAACTGTTTTTTCTCGCCAAACCTTTTCCCTTCTCCCGCAGAAAGGAGAATAAGGCTTATCATTCTTCCTTCAAGCTTTCAATCTTCTCTATTATATCTTCCTTTAGCTCCTCCATTATAGGGTTTTCTGAGGAAAATACATAGCCTTCTCCCTTATCAAGCACCAAGCCAAGAAGATATAAGCCCTTTACTTCATTTTCCAGGGCTTCCCTTGTTATCGTATCCAAAAGTTTTTTTTCGCTTTCTGCATCTCCTATATTTACCCTAAGGTCCACAAACTCAAACTCTTCCACATCTATCTGATTGGCTGGGAGGCTTTCCCTTTGCACGTATACGGGCAAATAAACACAATATATTGTATATTCATCGCTATCTACCTTTTCCTTCAAACCTTCAAAAAGCCTTTCTACATAAGCCCTTACTTGATGTCTTACACTCATAGGGAATATTTTACAAGGTTATAGGACTTATGTAAAGTCAAATGGGAGGCTGTGTCAAAAATCCCAAGATAAAACACCAGCCTTGTAAAGAAAGTAAAATATAACCACCTATCAAGTCCTGCAATCTACCCATATTCCATAAAACAAACATGCACAACACCATAAGCCTCGCTACCTCATTTTAGATGTTTTGGTTGGTGGATGGTTTTGGTAGAATAACTCGGCTGGTTTGTAGATGTAGGAGATGTCCAAATTAGCCATTCTCATGAGATAAAGATTATATGAGTATTTTAAGAGTTCACTATTTTTGAAACACCCTCTATACTAATTTTTATGCACCATGTTCTATGGTATAATATCATATCTCATTTCTTAAGGAGGTCTGGTTATGAGCAGTCTTCTTCAAAAGGTGGAAAGTTTATACCTTCCTAAAAAGCAGTATGACAATTTTAAGGTGGGCGATACCATAAGAGTGCATTACAAAATTGTGGAAGGTGATAAGGAAAGGATTCAGCCCTTTGAAGGTGTAGTTATAAGGATAAAGGGAAGCGGAGCAGGAAAGACCTTTACCGTAAGGAAAGAATCCTATGGTGTGGGTATTGAAAGGACCTTCCCCTTCTACAGCCCCAACATTGAAAAGATAGAGATAGTAAAGTATGGAAAAGTAAGAAGGGCAAGGCTTTACTTCTTGCGTAAGTATAAGGGTAAGGAGGCCGTTGGCAAGATAAGAGAGATTAAGCCTTGGGAATTGAAGAAAAAGGGATGATAGAGTACGAGAAGCCTTATTGGGAGAAGGGCCTCCTTGTGGCTGGAGTGGATGAGGCTGGAAGGGGCCCTCTGGCAGGCCCTATAGTGGCCTGTGCTGTGATCCTTCCACCTTTTACAGAACCTTTTATAGACAAGGATTCAAAGGGAATGAGCCAAAAGGAGAGGGAGGAGGCTTATGAGATCATAAAATCAAAGGCCTTGGCCATAGGCACTGCTGTGGTTGATTCAAGCCTAATAGACAGGGTAGGCATACTCAGGGCAAACCAAATTGCCTTCAAGAGAGCATTAGAGGACCTAAAGCATAACTTCCATGTGGTAATAAGTGATTATCTTCCTGTGGAAGGCTATGAATGCATAGCCCTTGTTAAAGGTGATGAAAAAAGCCTTAGCTGTGCCTGCGCCAGTGTGGTGGCAAAGGTCCTAAGAGACAGAATAATGGAGCATTACCACAAAATCTACCCCCAGTATAACTTTGCAAAGCACAAGGGCTATGCTACAAGAGAGCATCTAAAAGCCCTAAGCCTATACAAAGAAAGCCCAATTCATAGGAAAAGCTTTTCACCCATAAAACAGATGAGCCTATTTTGATGCATGTGCCCGTATTGCTTGAACCAGCGGTAGACCTTCTTTTGGGCAACAGTGGAACACTCTATGTGGATTGCACCGTAGGCCTTGGAGGCCACGCAAAGAAGATACTTGAAAAGAATCCAAAAGCCTTCCTAATAGGCATAGACAGAGACCCCCATGCCCTTGAGATAGCGGAGGAAAACCTAAAAGACTTTGAGGGTAGGTTTAGCCTTTACCATGCCAACTTCTCAGACCTTGATGAGGTCCTCCGTATGGAAGGTGTCTCTCAGGTGGATGGTTTTCTGTTTGACCTTGGGGTCTCCATGCTACAGCTAAGGAGTCCAAGGGGGTTTTCTTTTCAAAGGGATGAACCTTTGGACATGAGGATGAACCCAGAGGACAGGCTTACAGCCTACCAAGTGGTAAACACCTACTCGGAGAGGGAGCTTGAGAGGATATTCAGAGAGTATGGAGAGGAGCCATATGCCAAGAGGGTGGCAAAGGCTATCGTGCTTGCAAGGGCAAAAAAGCCCATAGAGACAACGGGAGAATTGGTAAAGATAGTAACCTCCGTTCTTCCCTACAGAGGGGGGAGGATACATCCTGCCACAAGGGTATTTCAAGCCATAAGGATAGAGGTCAATCAAGAGCTAACTGCTTTAAACACAGCCCTGCATAAAACCCTTGATTTTTTAAAGTCTGGCGGTAGGCTTGTGGTCATATCCTTCCACTCCCTTGAGGACAGGATAGTTAAAAATTTCATTAAAAACCATCTAAAGGTATTGACAAAAAAGCCGATAACCCCTAATATGGAAGAGGTGAGGGAAAATCCAGCAAGCAGAAGTGCAAAACTGAGGGCGGGAGAAAAGCCATGAGATACCTCTGGCTTAGCCTTATGTTTTTAGGGATAAACCTTTTATACTCTGCTTACACCATAGACCTCTCTAAGGACTATGCTAAAAAGGTTGCCGAGCTAAAGAGGGAAAAGGAAAAATCCTTAAAATTAAAGGCCCAGATAGAAGAGCTAATAAATTATAAGACAGCAAAGAGCTACGCCGAATCCATAGGCTTTGAGCCTATTGACTGGAGCAAGGTAAAAATAGTCAAGTCATCTCCGTAGGGACAATCCTGTAGAACCTCTTTTTACCCACTTGCATCTGAAGCTCTTCCAAAACCTCTATCTCCTGGTTTGGATCCTCTATCCTTCTTCCGTTTATCTTGAGACCTCCACCTTCTATAAGCCTTCTTGCGGAGTTTTTAGAAGGTTCAATGCCAAGTTCAACAAGGAGTTCATAGGCCTTTTGGCGGTAGCCCCTTTTTACCTCTATAACCTGTGCATCTTTTGGAAATTCCCTTTTTGAGAAGGTCCTTTCAAAGAACTCAAGGGCCCTGTCCGCCTCTTCTTTAGAGTGGTAGCGTGAGACTATGTAGTGGGCAAGCCTCTTTTTTGCCTCCATAGGATGGAGGCTTTTCTTAAACTCATCTATCTCCTCTTGAGTGTAGTCTGTCAAAAGCAAGTAGTAGTCCCACATGAGTTCATCCGATATGGACATAACCTTTCCAAACATATCCTCTGGCCTTTCCGTTATGCCTATGTAGTTGCCGTAGGATTTGGACATCTTTCTTACACCGTCAAGGCCCACAAGCAAAGGCAAAGTAATACACACCTGAGGCTCTTGTCCATAGGCCCTTTGGAGGTCCCTTCCCACAAGTAGGTTAAACTTTTGGTCTGTGCCACCAAGCTCCACATCAGCCTTTAAGAAAACACTGTCGTAGCCTTGAAGCAATGGGTATAAAAACTCGTGTATGTAAATTGGAATGCCCTCTTTAAAGCGCTTTGAAAAGTCATCCCTTTCCAGCATCCTTGCCACCGTGTATTGGCCGGCAAGCTTTATTATGCCCTCCGTTCCAAGGTTTGAGAGCCATGTGCTGTTAAAGACGATGTTTGTCTTTTCTGGTATAAGCACCTTAAAGACTTGATGTTCGTATGTCTTTGCGTTCTCAAGCACCTCTTCCCTGCTTAGTGGCGGTCTTGTCTCACTCCTTCCCGTTGGGTCTCCTATCATGGCTGTAAAGTCGCCTATAACAAAGTAGACCTCATGCCCAAGCTGTTGAAATTGGCGGAGCTTTTGCAAAAGGACCGTGTGTCCCAAATGAAGGTCTGGGGCGGTGGGGTCAAAGCCAGCCTTTATGCGTAGAGGCCTTCCTTCCTTTAACTTCTTTAAAAGTTCCTCTTCCTCTATTATCTCTACAGTTCCTTGTTTTATGAGCTTTAGTTGTTCTTCCGGACTAAGCATGGTGGATTTAAAATTATAACCTATGAGGACAGAGCTTTTATTAGGTGGACAGTGGGTCTCAAAGGAAGAAAGGCTTCCTGTTGTATATCCATACACAGGAGAAAAGGTAGCAGAAGTATCAAAGGCGGATGAACAAGATGTGTACAAGGCAATAGAGCTGGCAAAGGAGGGCTTTGAAGAGATATCTTCCCTTACTCCCTACGAAAGGTATCAAATACTCATGAAGGCAAGCCAAATACTTAGCGCAAGGGCAGAGGAGTTTGCCAAGACCCTTGTGCTTGAGGTGGGAAAAACCATAAGAGAGGCACGCACAGAGGTCCAAAGGGCCATACAAACCTTGATCTTTTCTGCGGAGGAGGCAAAAAGAATAGGTGGTGAGGTCATTCCCATAGATGCCCACCCCAACGGAAAAGGTAAGGTGGGCTTTTACATGCGCGAGCCTGTGGGCATAGTCTCCGCCATAACACCCTTTAACTTCCCTTTGAACCTTTCTATGCATAAGGTGGCCCCGGCTCTTGCTTGTGGTAATGCGGTGATTTTAAAGCCTTCTGAGAGAACACCTCTGACACCTCTTATGCTTGGTGAGGTGCTGTTAGAAGCCGGCCTTCCTCCCAAGGCCCTTAGCATACTCCCAGGCTATGGTGATGTGGGAAAGGCTATGACAACGCATCCCGACGTTAGGGTGGTATCTTTTACTGGAAGCAGAAAAATAGGCGAGATCATCACAAGGCAGGCAGGCATTAAAAAAGTTGTGCTGGAGCTTGGTTCCAATTCGGCCATAGTGCTACACAAGGATGGGGACCTAAAAAAAGCGGTGCAGAAGACCGTGCTGGGAGGCTATGCCATAGCTGGGCAGGTTTGCATATCGGTGCAAAGGGTCTTTGTTCATGAGGACCTCTTTGAAGAGTACTTAAAGGAGCTTGAAGAGGCTGTAAGCAGGCTAAAGGTGGGTGATCCTATGCAAGAGGAAACAGATGTTGGTCCTATGATAGCCTTATCAGAAGTTCAAAGGGTTCAAGAGTGGATAGATGAGGCTTTGCAAGAGGGTGCAAGGCTCATAACCGGTGGTGTATCCTGTGGAGATAAGGTTTCCTCTGTGCTTTCTCCCACCATAGTCTCCCTTGTGCCTACCAATGTTAGACTCTTTAGGGAAGAGGCCTTTGCCCCTGTGGTGGTGGTAAACCCTTACAGGGATGTGGAGGAGGCCATAAGGATGGTCAACGACTCCGAATATGGCCTTCAGGTGGGTGTATTTACGAGGGATATTAACGTGGCTTGGGAGTTCATAAGGAAGGTAAAGGCTGGTGGGGTTCTAATAAACGAAGGTCCCAACTTTAGAGCGGACCATATGCCCTACGGTGGTGTTAAATACTCTGGCATAGGAAGGGAAGGGCCACGCTTTGCGGTAGAAGACTATACGGAGATAAAGATGGTTATCTTTGACCTGACCTAAGGCTGTAAAGGGCCGGTATTAAAAAGAGGGCAGTAAGGAAAGAAGATACTATACCGCCAAGCATGGGCAAGGCTATCCTTGAGATCACCTCACTTCCAGTGCCTTTTAGCAAAACTGCTGGCACAAGGCTTGCCACTATAGTTAGCATGGTCATGGCCTTTGGCCTTATCCTCTTTACCGCACCGCTATACAGGGCTTCATAAAATTCCTTGTCCTTTTCCCTTTCCAAGGCATGCATTATATATACCACCATAACTATGCTCATCTCTGCAGCTATGCCCAAAAGGGCCAAAAAGCCCGCTATGGATGCGATGGAGAGCCTAAAGTCCATAAGGTACATAAGCAAAAGGCCTCCCAAGAGGGAAGAGGGCAAGGTAAAGAGGACCAAAAAGGTCTCAAAGACCCTTCCCAAGCTGAGGTAGACCAACACCACTATGGTGGCAAGCACCATGGGCACTATGACCTTTAGGTCCTCTACAGCCTTTTTCCAGTATTCAAACTGGCCTGTCCAGGTGTAAAAGTAGCCCTGTGGAAACTTGACCCTTTCCTCTATCCTTCCTGTTCCCTCCTCCACTATCTTGTCCATGCTTGCCTCTGGCCTTGGCGTTATATAAACATAGGCCACAAGAAGGCCATTCTCAGACTTTACCTCCATAGGGCTTTCTACTCTTTTCACTTCTGCCACAGCCTTTAGGGGCACAAGCTTTTCTCCAAGAGGAAGCATCATATTTTCCAAGTCCTGCCTGTAATCCCTTGGCACTCCCAGTGTTATGCCATACCTTTCCCTTCCGGATATATAAAGGGATACGGGCTCGTTGGAAAAGAGCCTTTCAAAGGTGCCAGTTATATCCTCAAGGCTCAAGCCATAAAGCCTTAGTTTTTCCCTGTCTGGCACTACCTCAAAGTAGGTGGCTCCCGTTGTCCTCTCTGCATACACGCTCATAACCCCTTCCATACCATAAAGGGCCTTCTCTATCTCCTGCGCAAGCCTTACTACCTCTTCAAGATTGTCTCCAAAAACCTTTATACCCAATGGCGTTCTCACTCCAGTGGTTATCATATCTATCCTGCCCTTTATGGGCATGGTCCAGCTGTTTATAACTCCGGGAAACTGTAAGGCCTTATCCAGATCCGATATTAGCTTTTCATAGGTCATTCCCTCCCTCCACTGGTCTTCTGGCTTTAGGGTTATAACCGTTTCTATCATAGAAAGGGGTGCTGGGTCTGTGGCCGTGTTTGCCCTTCCAGCCTTTCCAAAGACCGTATCCACCTCTGGAAAGCTCTTTATTATTTTGTCTTGTATGGTCAAAAGCCTTTGGGCCTCTTGGATGGATATGCCGGGGGCTGTGGTAGGCATGTAAAGGAGTGTTCCCTCCCTTAGGTCGGGCATAAACTCCCTTCCTACGTTTTTGAAAAGAATATAAGAGGCAGGAATGGCCAAAATAGCCAAGACAAGCATGAGGTATCTTAGCCTTACAGCAATATGAAAGAGGGGAGTGTATGCCTTTATAAGCAATCTTACAAGGGGGTTTTTCTCCTCCTTTAGCACTTTTCCTTTCCCAAAGTAGAGCAGAAGGATAGGAATTAGGACTACAGATAGCAAGGATGCTACAAGCATGGCTAAGGTTTTTGTAAGCACCAAGGGACCAAAGAGCCTTCCAGCTTGAGCCTTAAGAGCCAGCATAGGCACAAAGGAAACGGCCACCACCAAAAGGGCAAAGAATATGGGCTTTCCCACCTCGGCGGTGGATTCTACAATGGCCGTCCTTAGGTCCTTCCCCTCCTCCCTCTTTCTTGTGAAGGTCTCCACCAGAACTATGGCGGCGTCCACCATGGTGCCTATGGCTATGGCTATGCCACCCAAGGACATGATATTGGAGTTTATGCCTGTGTGGTTCATGATTATGAAGGTTCCAAGTATGGAAAGAAGAAGGAATATAAGGACTGCAAAGCTTAAAGTGAGGCTAAGCAAAAATAGGGCTATGACTATGATGACAACTACAGATTCCTCCAAAAGCACCCTTTTAAGGTGGTCTATGGACCTCTCTATGAGGTCCGACCTGTCATAAACCGGTATGATCTTTACATCCTCCGGCAGTCCCTTTTTAACCTCCTCCAGCTTCTCCTTTACCTCCTTTATGGTCTTGTAGGCATCCGCACCAAAGCGCATCACCACTATTCCACCAACCGTGTTCCCAAGGCCATTAAAGTCCGCAGTACCCATCCTAAAGGCTGGCGTCTCAATCACTTTGCCTATGTCCCCAACTCTTATAGGAACGCCGTTAACCTCCTTTATGACAGCCTTTTCTATACCCTCCTTCTCCCTCACATAGCCCCTAACCCTTACTATAAACTCCCTTCCGTTTACCTCCACATACTTTCCACCCACCTCCATATTGCTCCCTCTTATAGCCCTTATCACATCCTCAAGGGATAGGCCGTAATGCATCATATGCTCGGGGTAAAGGACCACTCTGTATTCCTTTTCAAAGCCTCCTACAGAAGCCAATTCTGCCACATTGGGAACGGAAAGCAGGGCATACTTTAAATAAAAGTTTTGGATCTTCCAAAGCTCATCCAAGCTTCTCTTTTCTGAATAGAGCACATACTGATAGACCCAGCCAACGCCTGTGGCATCCGGGCCTAAGCTAACCTTTGCCTGTGATGGGAGCTGTGAGCTTATATAGGAGAGTTTTTCCAATACCCTTGACCTTGCCCAGTATAGGTCTGTGCCATCTTCAAAGATGATGTATACAAGGGAGTAGTTGGGCATAGAATAGCCCCTTACCACCTTCACCCTTGGCAGGCCAAGCATGTTGGAGACCAAAGGATAGGTGAGCTGGTTCTCTATAACCTGGGGTGCCTGTCCTATCCACTCGGAGTATATGATCACCTGCGTGTCTGTAAGGTCTGGCAGGGCATCTATGGGTGTCTTTTTCAAGGAATAGAGGCCATAAAGAAGTAAGAAGACAGAGAGGGTTATCACTATAAACCGGTTGTTCAAGAGTATTTCAGAAAACTTCTTCATTGCAGGTGCCTCCTCATAAGCAAGGCGTTTATGGAAACCACAAGGGTGCTCATACTCATAAGAAGGGCAGAAAGGGGCAGGGGCAAAAGCAGTCCCCATTTATAAAAAACACCAGCTGCCAAAGGTATGGCAAAGAAGTTATAGGCTGTAGCCCAAAAGAGGTTTTGAACCATCTTACTGTAGGTGAGGCTGGAGAGCCTTATGGCCCTTACCACATCCCTTGGGTCGTTCTTTACCAAGATTATCCCTGCACTCTCAATGGCCACATCCGTCCCACTACCTATGGCTATGCCCACATCCGCCTGCATCAAAGCGGGCGCATCATTTATACCATCTCCAACCATGGCAACCTTAAGGCCCTTCCCTTGAAGCTCCTTTACCTTTTCGGACTTTTGGTGTGGCAAAACCCTTGAAAAGTACTCATCAATGCCAAGCTCCCTTGAAACCCACCCTGCCACCTCCTCCGAATCTCCAGTTATCATCATCACCTTCTTTCTCATGGCCTTTATGCTTTTTATGGCCTCATAAGACTCCTTCCTTATGCTGTCGGAGAGGGCCAAAATTCCCCTAAGCCTGCCCTCTATCCCCACCCATATTACAGTCTTCCCCTGCTTTGAAAGCTTTTGTGCTTTCTTTACAATATCCTCATCCATAGCCATTCCAAGTTCCTTTAGAAAACCTTCCGTTCCCACCGCAACACTCATACCTCTCACTTTCCCCAGCACACCCTTGCCAGGATATACCTTAAATTCCTCTACAGGTTCAAGGTCAATTCCCTTAGTCTTTGCATACTGGACTATGGCCCTTCCTATGATGTGCTCTGAGTTTATTTCTATGCTGGCAACCAGCTTTAAAAACTCTTCTTCATCCATGTCCTTTACGTATACGTCCCTTAGGCCAAACTTGCCCTCCGTTAGCGTGCCCGTCTTGTCAAAGAGCACAACATACACCTTCCTCAAAAGCTCCAAAGAAAGCCTATCTCTGACAAGGATGCCCTTGGAAGAAGCGTAGGAAGTGGATATGGCTATCACCAAAGGGATGGCCAGGCCAAGGGCATGGGGGCAGGTTATAACCACCACAGATACAGCCCTCTCCATTGCAAAGCCCACATCCTTGGAGAAGTAAACCCAAATGAAGAAGGTGCCAAGGCCCACAAGTATGGCTATTATGGTAAGGTAAAAGGCTACCCTGTCTGCCAGGTTTTGAAGCCTGGTCTTTGACTCTTGAGCCTCCTTTACTATCCTCATCACCTGACTCAGATAAGAAGCCTCTCCCGTCCTCTCAACCCTTACCTTTATCACTCCATCCAGGCTTATGGAGCCAGCTATCACTTTGTCTCCTTCTTTTTTAAAGACAGGTATGGATTCTCCCGTCAGCAAGGACTCATCCACATGGGCATTCCCCTCAATTACTGTGCCGTCGGCTGGCACCTTTTCCCCAACCTTTACAAGCACCACATCACCCACCCTTAACTTGGCCGTATCCACCTCCACAAGCTCATCACCCTTTACAAGCCTTGCCTTCTTTGGAATAAGCTTGGCAAGCTCCTCAAGGGCCCTTGAAGCCCCAAGCACGGACTTCATCTCTATAAAGTGTCCCCAAAGCATAACCACAACGAGCGTAGAAAGCTCCCAGAAGAAGTCCATACCACCGCTAAAATGAGCATAAAAGCTGTAAGCAAAGCCCACGCTTATGGCCACAGAGACAAGGCTCATCATACCAGGCTTTAGGATCTTTAGCTCTTCCAAAGAACCCTTTATGAAGAAAGATCCTCCATACAAAAAGACAAGGCTTGAAAGGACAAGGATTATAAGGTCTCTGCCATAAAATTCTGGAAGGCTAAAGCCCAAAAGCTCTTGAAAGGCGGGAGAAAGAAGGACCACAGGCACACTCAAAAGGGTGCATACTATAGCCTTCTTCCTTATCTCGAAAAGGTGCATCTCATGGCTTGTGGCGGTAGTATGCTTGTGCTCGTGTTCGTGATGGGCGTGGTGGTGCATGGGTTATCCCTTGATTATGTACTTTGCAAAGGCTATTATCCCAAGCACTAAAAAGAGAATAACAAGGAGATAAAGTAGCCCCATGCCCCAACCCATTCCATGCATATCCCACATCATCTTTCACCTCCCTCAGTGAACATGACCCATCTCTAAGTGTTCCAAAAAGGTCTTGTCTATCTCTGTAAACTGATATACCTTGTTCTTTGCGGCCTGAGGGCTTTGGGCAAACTTTTGAGCATCCAGCTTACTTTTGAAAGCCACAAGGTCATTACCCATAGGGCCCTCCTTTATAGCCACATAAAAGGCCTTTTTACCATCTATCCACTTGCCGCTTTTGTAGTCCTTTACCCAGAGCTCGGCCACCTTGTCCTTGTTCTCATGGTAGTACTTGAGTATGTGCTTTGGAGATTCTGCATACTTGTAGGACCCATCCTTTAGCTTTACCTGTGAAGTCAGCTTTGGGTCCATGTTTACATCCATTCCACACACCACACATCTCTCGCCCTTGGGTGGCTCCTTGGGCTGAGAGAAGCTAAAGGAAAAGGCAAAGAAAAAGAAAAGCAAGAAAAGATAGAACCTTCTCATGGTCTTACCTCCTTGATCTTATCTTTGTAAACGAGGAAAAAGCTTTTTTCATAGCCTCCCCTTGCGCTTTTAATACCATGGGGAGAGGCCACACCAAGAAGACTTTTGTCCTTTGAAAGCCTTCTTATGCCCTCTGGGGGCACATGCCCCTCTATGAACTTGTTCTTGTAAAGCATGGTATGGCATGACCTTAGCTGTGGTGAAATACCAAGTTGGCTTTTTATTTCCATAAGCTTGTCAGGGTTTACCTCAACCCTTTTGACCTTAAAGCCTTCCTTTTCTAGCTTGGAGAAGTAAGAGGTGCAACATCCACAGCTCGGGCTATAATAGGCCAAAAGCTCTTCGGCCATTACGAAGAGAGGCAATAGCAAAAGCAAGATAGCTGCTTTCATTTTGACTCCTCTTTCTTTTCTTCGTGCTTGTGTTGAGCGTCCTTTGATTTATCCTTCTTTTCTTTTTCGTGCTCATGTGAATCGTCCTTAGGTTTACTCTCCTTGTGGCCACCTTTTCCAGACTCCTCATGGGTCTTGGTATCATGCATATGCATGTGCATCATGCCACCAGACACGCCAAAAAAGCCAATGTTTAGTAGTACTGCAACCATTACTATAGTCATGCCCATCATGGCTTTACCTCTCACTTTAGCATTTCCTTCATCTGTTCCTTCATCTGAGGATTTGCCTCCAAGACCTTCTTCATAGTCTCCCTATGCTTGAGCATCATGCTCATCATGTTGTGCATAAACTTTGGATTTTCCATAAGCATGTGCATCATCTGTTCCCTGCACCTTTGCATGTGTTCCATCATCATCTTTTGCATCTCTGGGTCCCCCATCATCATCATGGGCATCATCATGGGAGCCTGCGTGCTTTGTGCATCATGTTCATGCTGAGCGTAGGCAAAGGAAGAAACTAAAAATACGGCTAAGGCTAAAAGCTTTTTCATGGTACATACCTCCTTTCAATGATGGTGATGCTCATGGCCCTTTACCTCCTCACCGTATAGGCCCTTTAGCTGTGCCTCAGAATCAAGCAAGAAGGCTCCCCTTACCACAACCCTTTCGCCCTCTCTTAGACCTTCAAGCACCTGATAGTAGCCTTGGGCTTTTCTTCCAAGCTTTACATTCCTTGGCTCATAAACACCAGGCTCTCTTTCTACAAAGACCACTTTCCTCTTTCCCGTATCCACCACCGCATCCTCTGGAACGGCAAGCACGTTGCCCAATGGCCTTTCAAAAGAAACATCTACCATCTGGTTTATCTTCAGCTTGGCACTTTTATTAGGAAGGCTTATCCTAACCTTTATGGTCCTTGCCATCTTGTCGGCCTCGGGAAAGATGTAATCCACAATTCCTTCATAGGACTCTTCCTGCCCCACAGGGCTTACAAGCACCCGCATACCTTTTCTTACGCTTCCCGCATACTCCTGAGGTACCTCCGCTATAACCCAAACCCTGGAAATATCCGCTATCCTATAAGCTACATCACCAGCCTTTAAAAAACTTCCTTCATAAACCTTCCTCTCCACTATCACGCCACCGTAGGGAGAAGAGATAACACCCCCAGCCTTCAAATAAGAGAGCTTTTGCAAAACAGCCCTCTTTAGGTCCTCCCTCTTTAACTCTTCTGCAAGCCTTAGTTCTTCCTTTGCAATATCTACATCCGGGTTCAAAACCCTCATCAAAGGTGTTCCTTTATTTATAAGCTCGCCCTCAAACCTTCCAAAGCTATCCAAGACCCATGCGTCGCTTCTAAGAGTTATCTCATAAACCCTTGAAAGGTCATAAGAAACATAACCCACAGTGGAGAAGCTTTCCATTAGGTCTTCTTTTTTAACCTCCTGTGTTTGAATGCCTATAAGCTGAAGCTTGTTTACATCCACGCTTATAACACCCTCCCTTTTCTCTTGAGCTGGCATTTTTTCTTCACCAGTAAAAGGTATGGAAAGGTCCTTTTTTATAACCTTTTGGTCAATCACTGCCACCATCTGCCAAGAGCCAGCCATGCTTATGTTTAGCTGAAGTTCATAAAGCCCAGGAGACACCTTCTTTATGGTTGCATCCTCCCTCATCTCACCCATGCCCGGCATAGGTGGCATGTAAAAGTAGAGTTCTCGTAGGTCCTTTGGTGGCTTTATGAGTATGTAAAGGATGTTTTTGCCCACATCCAGCCTTTTACCCTTAGAATAGACTTCAACCTCTATCCCCTCCTGAGATAAGGAAAGAGTTTTCTCATAGCCTTGTGGCACCTGGCTTGCCTTAGGCCTTTTCATAAAGTAGAACACTCCGCCAGCAATAAGGAGCAGTAGAAGCAAACCAACCAAAAGGAATAGCAACTTCTTCATAACAGTACCTCCAGCCTTGGCCATACCTTTTGAAGGGAAAGCTCCACATCAAGCTTGTTCATCTCCAGCTCCCAAAGCTCTCTGTGTAGCCTAAGAAGGTCCCTTAGGTCCGCCCTTTGATACCTGTAGGCAAGCTCTAAGGCTTTTATCTCATTCTTCTTCTCTTCAATAGCCTTTTCCAGCAAACTTAGCACCTCTTTAAGCCTGCTGTATTCAATCCTAAGGCTGTTTAATGTCCTTTTTAGCTCAAGCCTTGTGCTTTCAATCTCCCAGTCCTTTGCCTTGACCTCCTCAAGCTTCTCCAATACAAGAAGGTCTTCCCTTTTGCCTTTCCATATGGGAAGGCTTATGCCTGCCCTCAAACTAAACATGTTCTCCATAGAGGGCCTTATCATGTATTCTGCCATCAGCTCAATGTCTGGCAAGTGGTCTACCTTTCTTCTTTCCACTTCCGCTACCAGCTTTTCCCTTTGAGCCTTTAGCCTTTTTATGTATAGGCTTTCATCCAAGTTCACTTCTGGAAATTCTTCTCTTTTGAAGTACACCTCTTCCCCTTTTAGCTCAAATCTTTTACCCACAAGGTAGTCCAATTCTTCCTTTTTACTCTCCCTCTCCAATTTTACCTTTTCAAGCTCACTTTCCACTTTTATCTGTTCCCCTTTTAAGAAAAGAAGGTCAGAAAGGTTGGTCTTTCCATACTTATAGTTCTCTTCAGCCAGTTTGTATAGGGTATCTATCTCCCTTTTTATCCTATTTAAAACATCTTCCCTTTTAAAAGTGTAAAGCCATTCTAAGTAGCTAAGTTTTATATCCTTTATAAGCTCCCTTTTAAGCAACTCTTCCTCTTCCAACAGTGCAAGCCTTTCTTTTAAAGCCATCAAAGCCTCCCTTTCCCTCTTTATTGGAAGCATATACATCTGGCTTATGCCTATGGAAAGGTTACTCATAGGCTCATACTTATTTGGATAAGGTCTGTTGAGGGGTAAGTTGTTGAGTCCAACGGATAGTGATGGATTTGGTAAGCTTTTTGAGTACGTTTCCCTATGCTTTGTGGATTCTATCATACTTTGATAAACTTTCAACCTTGGTGAGTTTTTGAGGGCATAGTCTATTAGGCTTTCAAGCTCACCAGCCTTTGATAGAGAAAAGAAAAACAAATTCAATATGAGTAAAAACACCATGGATTAAAGTATAGGAATAAAAACAAGATAAATCAAGGATTTTATTTCACACGCTTTTTATATATAAATATCCTAACTTTACCGTTAATTTTATCCTCTTTCAGAACACATATATGGCTCACATCCTCCCTCAAGCCCTCATAAACTCTACCCTCTCTTCTGTTTATGTAGTAGATTTTGTCATCTTTGTGTTTATCTTCGGAAAAATCTTCCATAGAAAATACTTTAAGCTCTATCTCTGCATTCTTATAGCCATAGGCTAAACCCAGTATAAAAGCGAGCGCCTTATTGCTACCAACTTCTATCCTTTGCATGTTATATTTTTTTCTTTCTTCTTAAGTAGGCTGGTATCTCTTCAATCTCTGGTTGGACTGGCTCTATTGTGCTTTCTGGCACAGCTTTCTTTATAGGTTCTTTAAACTCCGGCTTTTTTACAACTTTTAACTGGCTAAGGCTTTGGGCGTTTTCAAAATCTGTGGCCACAACGGCCACCCTCATAAAGTTTTCTTTATCACTTTCCAGCATGGCACCAAATATGATAAGGGCATCCTCGTGGGCCACTTCCCTTATCCTTCCTATGGTCTCTTCCACTTCTCTGAAAGGCACGTCCTCGCTCACCCATAGTGTTACCAAGAGTCTCCTTGCACCTTGTATGCTGTTGCCTTCAAGGAGAGGACTGCTTATGGCCTGTTCTACCGCATAATCCCTTCTACCATCGCCCCTACCTTCACCCATACCTATGAGGGCAAGGCCACCCTTCTCCATAACAGTCTTAACATCCGCAAAATCCACGTTTATAAGGGCTGGAGTCACCACTATGCTGGTTATACCCATCACCGCCTTGGCAAGCACATCATCCACCATCTTAAAGGCATCCTTTATGCTAAAGTTTTTGTCCGCAATTTCTACCAGTTTTTGATTGTTAACCACTATGTAAGTATCTACAACATCCTTTAGCTTCTCAAGCCCTTCGTTGGCTACGTGCATCCTCTTTGGCCCTTCAAAGTTAAAGGGCTTTGTTACCACAGCCACCGTAAGTATGCCCATATCCTTGGCTGTTTCTGCTATTACAGGAGCTGCGCCTGTGCCAGTTCCTCCACCAAGCCCACAGGCTATAAAGAGCATATCTGTGTTTCTAAGAATTTCCCTTATCTTATCCACATCCTCAAGAGCCGCCTGCTCTCCGATCTCAGGCTTTGCACCAGCCCCAAGTCCCTTTGTAACCTTCTCACCTATCTGTATCTTATTGGGTACTGCCAGAGAAGCAAGGTGTTGAACGTCTGTATTTATGGCAAAAAGCTCCACACCTTCTATACCTTCAAGGTACATCCTGTTTACCGCATTGGAACCACCACCCCCAACTCCAAAAACTTTTATCCTTGTAGGGTTCAAAATATCCATCTTACGCCTCCTTTTAGATTATATCCCTAAAAAAGGACATAAGCCTATCCACAAAATTTTTAAACGTAGAGTTCTTTTTTTCCTTTTCATGCCCTTTTGAAAAAACATCACGCTTGTCAAAGATAAAGCTTTTATGAGCAAGTTTTATTAGCCCCACAGAAGTAGCATAAGCAGGGTCTTGCACCTTTTCTTTGAGGCCTATAACACCCATAGGATAACCTATTCTTACAGGGAGGTCAAAATACCTTTCTAAGAATTCTCTCATGCCCGCCAACTTAGCAGAGCCACCTGTTATAACTATACCAGCATGCAGAGAGTCAAGATTTACTCCTTGTTGGTTTAGATAATCGCTAAGCTTTTCCATAATCTCTTCTAATCTTATCTGTATAACTTCAGCCAATTGTTTTCTGCTCATACTAACCTCTTTTTCTTCGCCCCTTGGCTTTATTTTAACCCTTTCCGCCTCATTAACCAAATCAGCATAAGCAAAGCCATTCTCTATTTTAATTCTTTCCGCTTGTTCTACGTTTATCTTCATAAAGTGGGCTATATCCTTTGTAATATTTGATCCGCCTATAGGAAGACATCCAGTTACAAGTATGGAACCTTCCAAAAATACCACGAAGTCTGTAAGCCCAGCACCCATGTCTATCATAAGTACGCCTTCTTCTTTTTCCTCGGGTGTAAGCACCGCTTCTGCAGAGGCAAGGGGTGATAAAAACTTCCCCAATACCTCCATTCCTGCATTAAGAACAACTTTTTCTGTATTTTTAAGGATGCTGGAACCGATCTTTACCACATGAACTTCGGCAGAAATTCTAGACCCCAAAAGGCCCACAGGGTCTATAACACCTTCTTGGTCGTCAAGTATGAACTTTCTTGGTATGGCGTCAAGCACCTCATAACCTTCCTCTTTTGAACGCATTATAGCTCTTTCTATGAGCCTTTCTATATGGGTGTAATCTATCTCTATAGGTTGTGAAGATATGCTTATAGTATCTTTTTCATTTTGACTTTTTAGAGTTGGGCCAGAAATACCAAGCACTACGTTTGATATTTTTGAACCGGCCATCTCTTGAGCTTCTTTAATAGCTGTTAAAACAGAATTTACCGCAAGGTCTAAACGTGTAACATAACCTTTATCAATACCTTTTGAGGGTGATTCTCCTATGCCTATTACATGTAAATCACCATAGCTATCCACCTCACCTACTAAAGCTACCACCTTACTGGTGCCTATGTCCAAGGATGTTATTAGCTTCATTTCCCTTTCCACCTCTTATTATTACTAAGCCTTCTTTGCTAATTTCTATTTCTTTGTACATATCAATATTATAATCTTTGAGTAGTTTAGCCACATGCTTTAAAAGGCCACCATCTATGAGGAAAAGGGGTGGAAGTATTAGTTTTGTTCCACCTTTGAAGTAGGCTATGGTGCTAAGCTCGGTTGCATATACATCGGTTAATGTGCCATTGCTATCTAATAACTTTATTAAATCTTTCATTATTGCAAAATTTTTATTAATCAATTCTACGCTGTAAGTATAAATTGTTGGAGTGTGGTAATTTATATAGGGTGATTGAAACATTACACCATCTTCATCAAAAAATATCTTTACTTCATTGTTTATAACGGAAAATACAGGCTTCCTTTCTTTTACACTTAATTTTAGTTCTACACCATTTTTGCTAAATATTCTTGTGATTTCAATATCCTTTACGGCGTTGCCTGTATTTTTGTTTATATTACTCATTAATATATTTTTGTTTATAAAAAGCCAATTATTTTTTAATTTTTTGACTTCTTCAACTATCACCTGTGGCGGTATGCTTTCAAGCCCATCTATGTGGAGCGCCTTTATCTTAAAGAAAGAAATGTTATCGGTAAAATACGGTAGAAAAAAACCAGCTAAAGCCATGGAAGAGAACCATAATGCCAATAGAAAGTGTGAAAGCCACTTTCCCCGTCTCCCTTCTTTCATGGTTAAAATAATAACATAATTCTTTTTGAAAAAAGTGGTAGTGTTTTTGAAAGGCACTATAATCATAGAGCTATGTCCGCAAAAGGAAGGTTTTTAATCCTAAGAAGGTTTAGGGCGGGTGATTGCGACCTTATGGTAAAGGCTTATAGTCCTTACGGTCTTGTAAAGCTATTTGTATCAGAAGGACTTCTTCCGGAAAGGGGCTTTTTGGGTTATATGGAGCCTTTTAATCTTTTATATGCTGTTTATAATCAATCCGGAGATGTTTTATTTTTAAAAGACATAATTGAAGTAGATTTTTTTTCTTATCTATGTTTTAGGGATTATTCTGCCTACTTGTGGATGAATTCCTTGGTAAGCTTTGTAGAAAGGTGGTTTGTCCAATATGACCCAGAGCTTTTTAACATGCTTATAAATTATCTTAGACTAAATCCCAAAAACCGTGCAGTTTTACTTATAAAGTTCAAATTGGAATCTTTAAAACGTTTAGGTCTTTACAAAGAAGATATTTTTGATAAAAAGCTTATAAAAATTGCTAAAATTATAGCAGAAGAAGATAAACTGATAAAACTTGAACGATTAAAAATAAATCAAAAATACCTTTTGGAACTTGACACAGCAATAGATTCTCACCTTTCTACCTCTCTATAGTTTTCAAGTATCCTTTTGATTATGTCAGAAGTGGAAATGTCGAACTTGAATTCAACCCTTTCCACTTTGCCACCATAAGACAATACAAAATCTGCTCCTACAATATTTTTTATCTCCCAGTCTGCACCCTTTACAAGCACATGGGGCCTTATGGCTTTTATAAGCCTTTCTGGCGTGTCTTCATCAAAGATAACCACATAATCCACTGGCTTTAGATTATCAAGAAGATAGGCTCTCATTTCTTGTGGCACTATGGGCCTTTGAGGCCCTTTTATCCTCCTTATAGATTCATCAGAGTTCAAGCCTACAACAAGAATATCCCCCAATTCCTTTGCCTTTTTAAGATAGTAGGCGTGTCCAGCATGCAGAATGTCAAAGCATCCGTTAGTAAAAACTATTCTTTTATCTTCTCTCAAAGGTTCAATTGCCTTTAGCAATTCCTCAAGACTAAGAACCATAGCTTTTTAACATTATAGCGGTGGAGTATATTCTTTCATACTCCCTTGCGCTTCTTTCCCAAGAAAAATCTCTTTTCATACATCTCTTTATTATCTCTGCCCAATCCTTTGAATGGTCGCATATATACATATCGTAAAAAACCCTTGCCTTAAGTAAAGCATGCATAAGGTCCTTCCTAGAATACTCTTCAAAAGAGAAGCCATTACCCTCATGTGGATCTTTTACAAAATCCAGCACTGTATCCTTTAAACCACCAGTTGCCCTTACAATGGGAACCGTTCCATACCTCATGGCTATCATCTGGGAAAGGCCGCAGGGTTCAAAAAGAGAGGGCATCAAAAACATATCCGCACCAGCAAAGATTTTATGGGCAAGCTCTTCGTTATATTCTATCCTAACTCTTACACTTTCTGGATGCTTTTTCATGAATTCTATAAGCATTTCTTGATATCTTTCTTCACCAGAACCAAGAAAGACAAAGTCAAAGCCTTCTCTTACAGCTTCGCATACAATACCTTGAACTATATCCAGTCCTTTTTGAGATGTTAGCCTTGAGACCATGCCAACAAGGGGTTTTTCATCTCTGGTTTTGAGGCCAAAAATGTCTTTTAAATGTTTTTTGTTTATCCATTTTCCTTTGGAGAAGTTTTTTGCTGTATAGTTATGCTTTATAAGCTTATCCGTCTCCGGATTCCAGATGTCGTAATCTATGCCGTTTAAAATCCCAAAAAAGTATTTCTTTTCTCTTATAAGGCCCTCAAGGCCATAGGCATAGTGCCTTAATTCTTCGGCATAAGAGGGGCTAACGGTGGTTAAAATATCGCAAAAGGCTATACCAGCTTTGAGAAAGTTTATCTTGCCATAAAACTCTATGCCTTGGTAAGGGTGAAATACTTCCCAAGGTAGGTTTAGCATGGGGATAAAATGAGGATCATAAATGCCTTGATGCATGGCGTTATGTATGGTAAAAACGGTGGGTGTGCGTTCAAACTCTGGGTAATAGAGCTTTTTGTATAGAGGCAAAAGGCCAGTGTGCCAGTCGTGTATATGGATCAAACTCGGCTCAATGCCAAGGCTTTTTATAACTTCAAGGCTTGCCAAAGATAAAAAGCCAAACCTTAAAGGGTTATCTTCATACTCTCCCTTTGGTGTGGCGTATATGTGTTCTCTCTGATAGTATTTTGGAAAGTCAATAAAGTAATACCTCACATGGTCCTTTATATCCTCGTAGATGCTAAACTCCTGCCAATTGCCATCAAAAAAGACCTTACCTTGCCCTACTCCCTTAAGGCTTGCCTTTATTTTTGAGTATTTTGGCATTATTACATAAAGGCTATGGCCAAGCTTTATAAGAGCTTTTGCAAGAGAATGTATGACGTCCCCAAGTCCCCCAGCCTTTATGTAGGCCGAGCTTTCGGAAGCCACCATTACTATTTTCATATTTCCCCCTTAAAATTATAATGCATACACCGGGCTATAAACTCATCCTTGTTTGTCTCATTTATTTTTAGCAAAAAACAGTGGTGGCATGCCTCACAAATGTTTATAATTATAAGCCTATATGCTGTCCGTTCTAATCCGCACAAAAAACGAGGAAAGAAATATAGGAAGGGCCATAAGGAGCGTGCTACCTTTGGCTGATGAAATTGTAGTGCTTGACTCTGGTTCAACGGATAGGACGGTAGAGATAGCAAAAAACTTAGGCGCCAAAGTATTTTTTAAAGAATGGGAAGGCTATGACAAACAGCTAAACTACGGCATTGGTTTGTGTTCCAAGGATTGGGTCCTTGTGCTGGATGCGGATGAGGAGGTTTCAAGTGAGCTAAGGGAAAGCATAAGAAAAGAGCTAAAAAACCCGAGTTATGAGGTTTATAAGCTATGTAGGAAAACCTTTTACCTTGGCGATTTTTTGAACCATGCTTGGTATCCCGAATGGAGGGTAAGGCTCTTTAAAAAGGGTAAGGTTAGGTTTGAAGGGGAGCTTCACGAAAGGGTCATCTTTGAAGGCAAGGCGGGGAAGCTAAAGGGCGATATACATCACTATTCTTATAAAAGCTTGGAAGACCAGTATCTGAAAACTATTAGATATGCTAAGATAATGGCCGATAGGATGAAAGAAGAGGGCAAAAGGTTTAGGCTTTACAACCTTATATTCAATCCTTTATGGTACTTCTTTAAAATCTATTTTCTAAAGCTTGGCTTTTTGGATGGCTTGAGAGGCTTTTTAGTTGCCATGTCTGGTGCCATATATGTGTTTTTGAAGTATAAATTCCTTTATGAGTTGGAACTCAAAGACAAAAAAGGGAGGATTTGGTAGAAATGCTATATAGCCTTAGGATGAGAGCGGAGCTTGAGGGAAGGCATGTATCGGGGGCAGAAAGGATAATAAAGGCTAATGAGGTTGAAAAAACTATAAAAGAGTTTTTAAGAAGGCCTAAGCTTTATGATAGGATGGTTATAACCATTGAAGACGTCAAAGAAATTGAGTATATACCAAAGGCCTTGCCTATTTATAGCTATGACTTTAAAAGCGTAGAGGAGGCTCACAGGTTTGCCATAAACATGCTTATGAAGGAGGGAGTAAAGGAAGAAGTAGCCCTAAAGGGCTTGGAGCTTTTAAAGAAGGGTCCTAATCCAAAGGGTGGCAATATGAGGGGTGCGGTGCTTATGGATATGGAATCTGGTGAGAGGCTTGAGCCAGACCAAGAGAGGGGCGTAAGGACGGTGCGCTTTGATTGGAAAGACAGAAGGTTTATAAAAAGGCTTTTGAAAGAAAGAGGAATAAAAAGGTTCTACCTTGAGAGGCTTTTGGATGCCTTGGCTTTGGCTACAAAGAATATACACTGCGGAGTTGCGGCGGAATTATGCTGGAGTGATGACCCAGATTATACAACGGGCTATGTGGCTGGGAAAACCGTAGGCTATGTAAGGATAAAACCAATGAAAGAGGAGGGAGTCCCCATAGGTGGAAGGGTTTATTTTGTCAAAAGAGAGGATTTTGAAAACTTGGTAGAATGTCTTGAAAAGAGAGTAGTCCTAATAGAAGAATTATGATATTCTTAAATCCTTATATAATGCAAGCTTAATTAACTATAAACTCTTTGAATTGCATTTAAAGATTTTTGTTTTTATGATTACAGGGAGGAAATTTTGTAAGGGAGGTAAAAAGATGAGAAAGGTGTTGGCTGGAACAGCCCTTTTTGCACTTGCAGGACTTTCCTTTGCCACCAACGGAGACAACCTTATAGGTGTTTCTCCAGCCTCAAGGGGTATGGGTGGCATAGGTGTAGGTATGCCCGTAGGACCCACCGACAGCATCTTTAGAAACCCTGCATGGATGAGCTACTACAAAGGCTTTAACTTGAGCTTTGGTGGAATACTCTTTATGCCTGAGGTGAAGGCAAGAGCAGATCTTGGCATGGGACCAGTTTCTGGAAAAAGCAAAGCAGACTTTTTTGTGGTGCCTGAAGTGGGTATAGTTCATCAGATAAACAATCAATTGACCTTTGGTATAGGAGCTTTTGGTGTTTCTGGTATGGGTGTGGATTATAGGAACCAGGATCCTTTAGGTACTAAGAGTAGGTTTGGCTTTGCCTATCCTTTTAATGATATGCATACAAGCTTCCAGTTTATGAGAGTAATCCCGGCACTTTCTTATAAGATTAACGATGCCTTTTCTATAGCCGGTGCCTTAGATTTGGCTTATGGCTCTTTGGATATGGGAGCAGTTATGTGCCTTAACCCGCCTTCATGTACCGTTGTTAGAAATTTAGGCGGCGGTCAATCCCAAACCTATGGCTTGGGCTTCCAGCTTGGTGTAGCTTATAATATGGGAGACTTTGTATATGCAGGTCTTACCTATCAAAGCCCAATTTCTATGACCTATAAGAGAGTTTTTGATTCCAACGGCGATAGAGTCTTTGAGGACCTAAAGCTCACCCAGCCTCAAGAGCTTGCCTTTGGTTTGGGTGTAAAGCCCATGGATAACCTAAAGGTGGGTATGGATATAAGGTGGATAAACTGGAAGAATGCAAAGGGTTATAAGGAGTTTCAGTGGAAGGACCAATGGGTAATTGCCATAGGTGGTGAGTACAAGCCAATACCCAAGCTCGCCCTAAGGGCTGGTTATAACTACGGAAAGTCTCCTATAAGGGGTGGAGCAAAGGATACAACGCTCAACAAAAGCATTCCCAACCTTACAGCACCCTTTAGTGACTTTAACATAGCCTACTTCAACCTTATAGGCTTTCCAGCTATAACAGAACAGCACATAACCCTTGGTTTGGGCTATGAATTTACAAAGACCTTTAGTGTGGATGTGGCTTACAAGCATGCCTTTAAGAAGACTGTAAAGGCTACAAACGCAAATACTAATCCTCTGGTTTGTCCAGCACCTCCTGGTGGTTGTCAAATAGAAGCCTCCAACGCTCAAAACGCCATATCCATAGGCCTTAACTGGAAGTTCTAAAAAAACTCCTCGGGGAGGCTCTTCCTCCCCTCCTTAAAAGGTGATAAGCCTCATACAAAATCTAAAAGTCTTCTGGTAGAATACTCTCAAAACTTCTTAGGAGGTAATCAATGGAGTTTAGGCATGTCTTTATATGTGTTAATCAAAGGCCTCCGGGCCATCCCATGGGTTCCTGTGCAGAAAAGGGAAGCAGAGAGCTATACCAAGCCTTTATGGAAAAGGTCCAGATGGACCCAGAGCTTTTTATGAGTACTGCTATAACACCAACGGGCTGTCTTGGTCCCTGTGGGTTGGGTCCCACCATAGTGGTCTACCCAGATGCCGTTTGGTATGGCAATGTAAAACCCTCCGATGTGGAGGAGATAGTGCAAAGCCACCTCAAGGGTGGAAAGCCAGTAGAAAGGCTTGTGGTCTCAAAAGGGAAGCCACCGGGTATGTTTTAAAAGGTTGGGGGCTATACAGCCCCTGGCACTCCTTCTTCTTCAAACTCTATTTCCATCCTTTCTGCGGGTATTATGGTGGTTATAGCATGCTTATAAACAAGGGTTTGCTGACGGCCATCCTCCATAAGAATTGTGTATAGGTCAAAAGACCTTATCCTTCCCTGAAGCCTAACACCGTTGATAAGATAAATAGTTACCTTTACCCTTCTTTTCCTTGCTGTGTTCAAAAAGGCTTCCTGCAACTTGTATGCCATCTTTTAGCTCCTCCTTTCCAAAAATTCCATAGTTGTCTGGTAAAGTTTTTCTGCTAAAGAAATATAATACTGGGAATTTTCCAAATTTTCAAGAAGTTCTAAAGGGAAAACCCATAGGCCACCATAGGCACCCACAAAGGACCCCAGAAGGTATCCTATAGCGTCTGTGTCTCCACCCACCATACCGCAGGCATTAACACCTCTCCAAAAGGCCTCAAGAGGCTCCTCTATATACCTTAAAAAGAGGAAAATTGACAAAGGTAGGGCTTCAAAGACAAAGGTGGAGTTTCCTATTTCCCTTATGGCTTCTTCTTCATCTGCACCAGAATCCAAAAGCTTTGCCACCTTATCAAGATAAACCTTGTTTTTATCATGCTTTATAAAGGTCTTTAGGCTTTCAATGAGTGCCAGTCTATCCCTCAAATCTCTCAAGTCAAAGCTCTCAAGGACCAAAAAGGAAATAAGGGCAGAAACTATGGCGCTTGCATCGTAAATCTCTTTACTTCTGTGAGTTATAAGGCTTACAAGCCTTCCAGCCTCCGCAGAGAGGTAGGGATTATAGTAGTGGAAAAGGCCTGTGATGGTGCAACGAAGCACACCCTCCACGGAAGAAGATAGGAGGCCTGCATCATCAAGGCCCACGCCGGAGGATATAAGGTCTATGGCCGTTATAAGGGTTGGGTCCGGGTATCGGTGGCTTTCTTCTTTTCCTGCCCATTCTTTTAGTTTTGTAAAGAAATGATAAGGGTCAATGCTCTTTTTCTCCACTATGCTTTCGGCAAGCAGTATGCTTATAGTGGTTTCATCCGTAGTTTGTTCTGGCTCCAAGCCTACCGATGGACTGTGAGGATGAGGCTCCACAAAGCCCCTTACAGCCCCACCGTAAAAGCTTATCACCTCCTCAAAAGGCACATCTTCAAGGCTTTTACCAATGGCATCTCCAAGAGCGCCACCCAAAAGAGTTCCTTTAAACTTTTCAAGGACTATATCCATAGTTTTTTAAAATTATACCTTAGCATGCTTGCTGATTGGATACAAAGGCTAAGGGAAGCTTCAAAAGATAGAGCCGTTTTGGTGGAGGGAAAGAGAGATAAACAGGCTCTTTCTAAGCTTGGTATTAAAAACGTATTTACCTTAGAGGGCAAAAGGTTTGCAGACCTTCCCGACCTTTTGGAGGGCTACTCGGAGGTTATACTGCTCTTTGACCTTGATAAGCATGGTGAGAGAATAAAGGAGAAAGTAAAAACACTTTTGGGAAGCCAGGGATATATTTTAATAGAAGAATTTAGAGAAGAGTTGCGAGCTATGGGAATTCTTTATGTGGAGGATATCTATGGAGAAAAGCTCCGTATTGACGGCCCTGCTAATACAGGATAGGATCATAAGGTATAACCTCAATATGCTGGAGATGGCTCTAAAAGAGCTAAGGGCAGATATTGAAGAGCTGAATTTTTTGGCGGATGTTTGCCTTTCGGGAGAAGAGGAGTTAAAAGCTTTTAAACAAGTTATTCAAAGGGTGGAAAAGGACCTTTTTAAAAGCATTGATGAGGCTATAGAATATCTTTATGACCTATATGAGGTCTTCAACTTTGAGATAACCTTCCTTGCCAATATTCCAGAAGAGCTTTGGAGAGAGGTAGAAAGGTTGGATATACCAAATTCCATAAACTCAAAGATGGAAGAGATAGCCAACCTTCTTGAGGATATACTTCAATATGAAAGGGAAAGCCCAAAACTCTATGCTGTTTTAACACCCTTTAGAGCCTTTTTAGAGGTAATAAGACAAGCTTTAAGCTTTAACAGAAGACTTTTTGAGTCTAACCTTCAGAGGACTGTATAAGCTCAAGCACCCTTTTTGCCGCAAGCTGTTGGGCTGTCTTTTTACTCCTTCCCTTTGCGGTAGCCCTAAACTCCCTTATACTACATTCCACTTCAAAGATTCTACTATGGTGAGGACCTTCTATGTTTACCACACGGTAGGTAGGTCTTTCTTTCCACCTTTTTTGGGTTTCCTCTTGAAGCAACGTCTTATAGTCCCTTTTGTAATCCTTATTTTTTACCGCCTCCACTATTCTGTCCTTGTATAGTCTAAAAAAGATGGCTTTTGTGGTATCCGCAGACCTACCACAGTCAAGGTAAAGAGCTGCCCAAAGGGCCTCAAAGGTATCCGCCATTAGGGAGGTGCTAACATGGCTATTTCTTTTCCTACCGCCTATAAGGATATAAAGGTCAAGGGAGAGGCCTTCGGCCAGTTCATAAAGGTATTCTTCGCTCACAAAATAAGATTTCATCATGGCAAGCTCGCCTTCGGAAGCTTGGGGAAATTCGGAAAGCAGCAAGTCCACCACAAAGAAGTTTATTAAAGAGTCTCCAAGGAACTCAAGGGTCTCGTAGCTTTTTAAGCCATGTTCTCCGGCGTAAGATTTGTGTGTGAGGGCTTGAATTAATAAACTTTTGTCTTTGAATTGATAGCCTAAAGCCTTTTCAAGACCTTCAAAGTCTTTTGAAAAGGAGGCAGGCATTGGTTCCACCAAAGCCAAAGGAGTTGGAAAGGGCATAGTTTACCGGATACTCTATAGCCTTGTTTGGCACATAATCAAGGTCGCACTCTGGGTCTGGATTCTCCAGGTTTATGGTGGGTGGTATTATGCCCGTTTGTATGGTCTTTACAGTGGCCACAGCCTCCACAGCTCCAGCAGCGCCCAAGAGATGCCCTATCATGGATTTGTTGGAGCTTATTTTTAGCTTGTAGGCATGCTCTCCAAAAAGCCTTTTTATGGCCAAAGTTTCAGACTTGTCGTTCAAAGGTGTGGAAGTGCCATGGGCGTTTATGTAATCTATCTCTTCAGGCCTTACACCAGCATCTTCTAAGGCAAGCTTCATACACATATAGGCACCTTCTCCGTCGGCGCATGGTGCAGTAATATGGTAGGCATCATCGGTGGCACCATAACCTACAAGCTCTGCGTATATCTTTGCTCCCCTTGCCTTTGCATGCTCATACTCTTCCAATACCAATATACCCGCGCCTTCACCCATCACAAAACCATCTCTATCTCTATCAAAGGGCCTTGAGGCCTTTTGAGGCTCATGGTTCCTTGTGGAAAGGGCCCTCATAGAGGCAAAGCCTGCCACTCCAAGGGGTGTTATGGCGCTCTCGCAACCCCCGGCTATGGCCACATCTATGTCCCCCTTCTGTATAAGCCTCATAGCATCACCGATAGAGTGATTGCCTGTGGCGCAGGCAGAGACCACACAATAGTTTGGGCCTTTAAAGCCAAAGCGTATGGCCACAAGACCACTTGCCATGTTGGATATGCCGTAGGGTATAAAGAAGGGAGATACCCTCCTTGGTCCCTTTTCCATAAGGACCTTTTGCTGTTCTTCAATATCACGTAGGCCACCTATGCCAGTGCCTATGATTACACCAACTCTATATGGGTCAAATTTACTCTCTAAAAGCCCACTGTCTTTTATGGCTTCCTCTGCCGCCGCTACTGCAAACTTTATAAAGTCGGATACCTTTTGAGCATCCTTTTTATCAAAGTATTTTTCTGGTTCAAAATCCTTTACTTCACCCGCAATATGGACCGAAAGCCCAAGCTCTACGGGATCAAACCTCTTTATTATATCTATACCGCTTACGCCAGCTATCAAATTAGACCAAAACTTTTCTACACCGGTCCCTATGGGGGAAACTACCCCCAAGCCGGTTATTACCACACGCCTCTTCAAGACTTCACCTTCTCCTTAAGGTAGTCTATAACGTCGCCCACTGTCCTTATCTTTTCTGCATCCTCATCAGGTATTTCAATACCAAACTCCTCTTCAAAGGCCATAATAAGCTCCACCACGTCAAGGGAGTCAGCTCCGAGGTCTTCAACGAACTTAGCTCCTGGATTTAGCTTATCCACTTCCACGCCAAGCTGGTCTGCTATAATCTCCTTTATCCTCTGTTCCAAGTCCATTTTCTACCTCCTGCCTGTTTTGTCCAAATATTATACCACAAAAGCCCTATAATTATGCATGTCTTAATTCCGATATATATATATTAAAGCTTATGGGCATAAGGGCCATACTCTTTGACATTGACGGTGTGCTGTGCATAAGGGATAGGGTTATTGAGGGCAGTGTGGAAGCCGTTAATGAGCTACGAAAACACTATAAGCTTGCCTTTGTAACCAATACAACGCGCACACCTACAAAAAAAGTCTTTCAAAGCTTGGTAAATTGCGGCTTTGAGCTGGAAGAAAAAGAACTTTTTACAGCTCTTAGGATTGCAAAAGACTTTGTTCTTTCTCAAGGTGGTGGTGCTTACCTTTTATCAACGGAGGAAGTTTATGAGGAGTTTGACGTGCCAAAGGAGCCGGTAAAGTACGTTGTGGTGGCCGATGCTTATAAGAACTTTACCTATGACAATCTCAACACAGCCTTTAGATACCTTTTGGAAGGTGCGGAGCTGATTGCGGTGGCTCCAAACAGATACTTTATGGATAAGGATGGAAAACTTTCCTTGGATGCTGGTCCCTTTGTTAAGGCTTTGGAATATGCCTCCGGAAAATCTGCCAAGATAATAGGAAAACCCTCAAGGGACTTTTTCAATTTGGTGCTAAAAGCCTTAGAAGTGGAACCTCATGAGGCCTTGATGGTTGGCGACGATATAGAGTTTGACGTGAAAGGTGCGCAGGATGCGGGCATAAGGGGCGTGCTTGTAAAGACTGGCAAGTTTAGACCAGAGGACCTAAAGAAGGGCATAGAACCCTTTGCAATTTTGGAGAGCGTGGCGGAGCTTCCAAGATTTTTATCAAGCGCTGGCTTTTTATAAGCATAACGGTGAAGATAAATGAGACAATTAAATGTAGGGACACAAGATTGAATTTATCACCTGGGTGTATATAATTATACAAGTGGGGGAATGAGATTAAGAGCTCTTTTAAACTATAAAGAACTTCCAATTCTATACAGGCATAAGGTTCTATCTCTTATAAAGTCTGCTTTAGAGAGAAGCGATAAAGAGTATTTTGAAAGTTTGTATGCAAGCAAAAAGCCAAGACCTTTTACCTTTGCAGTGCTTGTGGCTAAAGGCTCAAGGCTGGAAGGGGATGTGTTTTATTCAGAGAAACCTCATACTTTGTGGATAAGTTCTTTTGATAGCAAGTTTATAGTAAAGCTTTACAATGGGCTATTAGAAGAAGAGTATGTAAAATCCATAGAAGTAAAAGCTGGAAAGGAGATAAAGAGGGGGGAGATTTTGTGCAAAAGCTTGTCTCCTATTCTTATAGAAAGGGAGGGGAACAATCCTTTGAAAGAAGAAAACTTTGAAAGGTTTAACATCTATCTAAATCTCATTGAGGAGAAAGTTATGAAGGCTTTGCTTGGAAGAGGACTAAAGAAGGAGCTGAAATTTGAGCCTGTGGATTGGAGAATTGTGGTGGTAAAGCATACCTTAGATGGCATAAGAGAAGGGCTTGGCAAGCCTTATGCATACTTTACATGCTTTGATGGATACTTTAGGCTTTCAGGCCATCCAGAGGACTTAGAGTTCCTTTATAACAAAGGCATAGGACTAAGGACCTCACAAGGCTTTGGGATGGTGGAAGTGCTATGAAGAGGGTGCTTTATCCTTCCAATTGGCTTTTTAATGCTGGAGTTATAGGGCTTTTGAGATTGCTTAAAGAGATGGGGATGGATGTAAATAAGTTATTCAAGGATAATTATGTGGAGATTGATTTGAAGGATGATGAAATGGAGAAATTGCTGGAAATAGTGTATATAGAAAAGGGAAAAAGTAAGCAGGAAGCTGAAATTACTGAACAAGAAGATAAGCAAGATGAACAGGAAGAGCAGGAAAATGAACAGGAAAAGCCTGAAGAGAAAAATGATAAAATAGAAGTGCCTAAGCTATTTCTTACTTGGAAAGATTTATCCTTAGAAAGGTCAAAAATCATTAATTATCAAAACGAAAAAGCTTTATATGGAAAGCAAAAAGCTTATTTTAGCAACAAAAATGAAGAAAAGATAGCTGAAGCTATAAAGTGGTTTTTCCAGTATAGCAATCCACAAGGAAGTATAAAATGTCCTTTCTGTTTTAGTGATATTGAAATAGAAGAGATTTCACCTTTAAATCAAGGCTTTATGAAACTTTTGCTTGGGACCAGTTCTTTTCCTAATGCTTTTTACAATTGTAATCTGGATAGTGTTTTTGCTTGTAAATATTGTTCCTTTATACTTTTCTGTCATCTTATAGGATTTAACAAGTTTAATGACAATGAGCTTTACTTTATAAACGCAGATTCTTTTGAAACAATGTGGAACTTATCCACCATAGGTGCTTTGATAGATAATTTAGAAAAGAATACACAACTTTTAGAAACATATAACAGCTATGATATAGTGTATTTAACTTACGATAAGCAAAGAAAAGGGAACAAGGAACAAAAGATAAAGGTTAGGATAAGCACTATGGATAAAGATGGGGTAAGGTTGTTATCAAAAGCTGTAAAAAATGTAAAAGACTTGGATTTGGAACTTATAGATGCTATAGTAAAGAAGGACTTATCATATATTGAAGGGAATATTTTAAGAAATTTTAAGGAAGCAAAGGAAAGCAGAAAGAGTTTAAAAGCTTTGGATAAGTATCTTACAAGCTATTATTTAGTTATAGAGGAGGGAAAAGACATGGATGACATCAGAATAGGCTTGCAAAAGCATATAAGAGAGTTGAAGACAAGAGACAGTGGATGGCGTTTAATTGGGGCAATTCAAGATGATATTCTTAGGTATTTGGAGCTTGTAAAGCTTGGAAGAAGGAATGAGCTTATATATAAACTCACAAGGACTTATAGTTTATACAAAGAGAGGCTGGGAGATAGCTTATCCTATGTGTTGTTTGATGAACAGGATGAAGAAAAGTTTAAGTTTTACATGTATAGCTATCTAAAAGAATTTATAAATCCTAAAAAGGAGGTGATAAATGATGAGAGTGAAAGGAATAACACTAACGATTGAGTTTGACGGCTGGGCTTTAAACAGGGATGAAAACCTTGGCGGTAATGAGAGAACCATCAAGAAGATAAAAAAGGATGGACAGATTTACAGCTTTATATCAAGTAAGAGTTTGAGGCATCATCTGTTTTGGACCTTGCATGACAGATTTAATTGGCCTATAACAGACTGTGTGGCAGATAAGGACACAGAAAAGAGTGATGATAAAAGTGTGGTTGTTCAGCCAGACCTAACAAAGCATAACATAATAACAAGTCCAGAACTTGATGCTTTTGGCTATATGTATACCATAAAAGGAGACATGGGGCTATCAAGAAAAGCACCAGTTGGTATAACTCATGCTATAGCTTTAAATCCTTGGGATGGCACTTCTCATGTAATGGCTAACCATGATTTTGCAAGAAGAGTACCCAATGCTACACCTATTCCAGTAAAAGAGGAAAATGATTACAATACCTTTAGAGCATCCTTTACCATAGATGTGGGAAGGCTTGGTGTGGATGAGTGGTATGTGAATAGGGTGGAGTATAAGGATGGAGAACTGAGCCTCATAAAAATTCAGGTGATAATAACAGGAAGTGAAAAGAAAGGCAACCTGAAGATAGAGAAAAAACCAATTTTCACTCACACTGTAAAGGCAGAAAAACTAAGTGATAATGAGTATAAGCTTGATAAAGGCAGGATAATTATAGAAGAGCTAAAGCCTGAAACGGATAAGGATGCTGGACTTGTGAGAGTAAAGTTTATTGTGGATGAAGATGAGAAAAAGAGAAGAATTTATCAAATTATGACGGTCATAAAGAATGGGTTAATGTATAGAGTTGGAACAGACTGTGGCATAAAGCCTTTAAGACTTTATGTGGCAGGTCTGGAAGTGGCAATGCCTGTTTTACACTATGGGGATTTTGATTCTGATTATATTGTGAAAGATGTAGGAGAACCTCTTGTATATAAATATGACCACAAGAACATACAGGGTCAAGAAAAACAAAGATGGCATGAGTTTTTAAAAAGGCTTGGAGTGGGAGTATGGGAGAAATAAGGATAGAGATATACCAACCAGTGGCACATTATAGGGTCTTTTTCACCTTTATGAGACAACACACCTATCCTATACCGCCATACTCCACCGTGGTGGGGCTTTTGTGCAATAGCTTAGAGGAAAAGGAAAAGATAGAGAGATTAAAAGATGGTCTATCTCTTTCTATCTTTGGAAAGCATGGGAGCTATGCTACCACTTTACAAACTTACAGGAATTTAAGAATAAAGAATCATATTCAAGAGTATGTCCATGCTAAGAATAGAACAAAGCATGGACTTCCTTATCATGTAGGTGGCACTCAGCCTGTGCTTGTGGATTTACTCTTTGATGTGGAGCTTATAATCTATGTCTATCATGAGAATGAAGAGCTTTTAGAAGAACTCTCCGAAAGAATAAGATTTCCAAGCAAGGCTTTACATCTTGGAAGAGCAGAAGATTGGATTGTGGTAAAGGATGTAAAGAGGGTGGAGACGGAAGAGGGGTTAATTGAGTCTTTTGATTACTATACATGGCTTCCAAAAAAGCTTATGTATGATAGGTATGATATAGATGTGGTAGCTAATACTTATATGGTTAGCTTGTATTATGAAATTATAAATGGTGTAAGAGTTTTTACAGAATACGTTGAAAGTAAGCTTTTGCATGGCTTACACACATCCGATATGGAATTCATACTTGATAAAGAGACAAGGCTTCCTTTGTTTTTCTATAAGAGGGAAAAAGCATGCTGTTAGCAAAAAGCAACGGAGTCTCTTTGAGTGAGCATACAAAAGGACTTTTAAAGCAGGCAAGAATTTTATTTGAAGTGGCCAACTTTCCAGAGGATTTGAAAAAGCTTATAGAGTTTGCCATCTTCTTTCATGATGTTGGAAAGGTGCATCCAGAGTTTCAAAAGAAGGTGGGCAATAAAGTTAAAGATAGTCTTCCAGAGGTGCCACATAGCTTGTTTTCTTTAGTGTTTATGGATATGTTAAAGCTTAAAAGAATTTTTGAAAAGGAGATAAAGATTTTAAGAAGTGCTGTAGCATTCCACCATCACAATGACACTATAAGGAGTATTGTGCTAAATGGAGACAAAGAGAATTTTCCTAAAGCCATGAAAAGTTTAAAAGAAAATGAAAGTTTAAGAGAAAAGTTATTAAAGCTTTTACAAGAAGAAATGAAAGAGTTTGAAGAGTTTGCAGAGTATATAGGATATAGTGCTTACTTAAATTACAACGGACAGTCTTTAATGGATGATTTGATATATCCATACGCCCGCTATTATGAGGAGGAAAAACTAAACAAACTAACAGTGGTCCTCGGCACTCTAATGAGAGTGGACCACTTTACATCCTATATCCAGAAGGAAAACATTGATGAGCCTATAGAGAGAAAGCCAGTGGAGTATGGTGTGGTAGAAAAAGCTATAGGAGAAAGGCTGGGATGTAATATCTGGCAGTTTGAAAAGCTAAAAAGGGACAAAAACATCATCCTCATTGCACCAACAGGAGCTGGAAAGACTGAGTATGCCTTCCTATGGGGAGCTGGCACAAAAATGTTTTTCACCTTACCACTCAAAAACCAAGTCAATTCTATCTATGATAGGGCTAAGGCTGTCTTTAAAGACGAAAATGTGGGACTTTTGCACTCGGATGCGGATTTAAAGCTTTTGAATAGTGATGATGTAAAAGAAGGAGAAAGGGAAAGGATTATAGAGCTTTCTCATTATCTTTCCTATCCTGTGATTGTGGCCACTGGGGACCAGATATTTCCATCAGCTTTAAGATACCCTGGCTATGAAAGGATTTATGCCACACTCTCTTATTCAAGGCTTGTTATAGATGAGGTTCAAGCATACAATCCAAAAGCTGTAGCATGCATTGTAAAGCTGTGCAAGGATATATCAAAGCTTGGTGGAAAGTTTTTGCTTATGACTGCCACACTTCCAAGCTTTGTAAGGAAAGAACTGGAAAATTTAGAAGACCTTGAGATTATAGACCTCTATGAAGAATACTCTGACACTATAAAGCATAGGATACAGATGGTAGATGAGCCAATGGAAAGCTTAACAGATAGAATTTTGAGGAGTGCAAGAGAAGGCAAAAGGGTGGCTGTTATTCTAAATACGGTAAGTAAAGCACAGGAGATTTACAAAAGGCTAAAAGAAAAAGACAAAGACATTTATATAGAAATATTGCACTCCAGATATACAAGAAAGGATAAAGAAATGAAATATACAGGAGATAATAAAGACGAGAAAAAGAAGGCTATTTTAGAAGAGTTTAAAAATCCAAAGCCTGAGAATGAAAAGACACCAAAGATTTTGGTGGCCACTCAGATTGTGGAAGCTTCTTTGGATATAGATGTGGATGTCCTCTTTACAGAGCTTGCTCCTATAGATGCACTTATTCAAAGGATGGGAAGAGTGGCAAGAAGAAAAAGAAAAGAAAGCTTAGACTTACAAGAGCCTAATGTGATAATCACAAAACCATCTGGAGTAGGTAGGGTATATCTTAAAGAACTTTTGGATAAGTCTTTACAGCTTCTAAAAGGCATAGACTATCTTCCAGAGATTAAAAAGAGAGATCTTGTGGAAGGGCTATACAAGGAACTTGAAAATTCAAATTCAGAGTCAAGTTATATCCAAGAGTTTAAAGATGCTATAAAGCTTTTGAATGCAGGCTATAATGAGATTAAAAAAGATGATGCACAAAAATTCTTCAGAGAAATCCTTAGTGTGCCTGTCATTCCAAAGAGTATGGAAGAGAATTTTATTGAGGCTATAAAAGGACTTGGTGAGAATATAAAATACACGGAGTTTAAGAAAGATATTTTGGCTAACTTTGTGGTGGATTTGGATTATCGCTATGTAAGAAATGGCATAAAAGCAGACTATTTGGCAAGTCATAATAAAAAGCTAAAAGACTGGCTAAGAGATATGTATGTGGTAAACTATATATATGATAAGGAGTTGGGACTTGTAATAAGTGAGGGTCTTGATGGCCCTTGATATTTTTGGCAATTGAATAAGGACTTTATCATCTCTTAATCATCCGTGAACCTACTTTTTAGGTTCATAGCATTCTGGATAAGATGTATCAAGGCTTAGAAGCCTATTTGCGAAAAATTATCAATTCCCAACTGGAGGTTCGCGGAAATTTTGCTTCACTTGAACCACTTGGCAAGTTTTTGAAGTTGTTGTGGTGTCTATATTAGCTTTAGGTGGTAGGTGTTGGGTAGGATTTGGACAATGAGGAATATAAAGGACAATCAGCGGGGGAAAGACTACTACTTAAAAGGTTGGTAGGATTTGGACAATGAGGAATATAAAGGAAGTAATGGGTCAAGCTCTTTTATCCTCTTTTCTACTGTAGGATTTGGACAATGAGGAATATAAAGACTAAAATGTCCAGGAGGATATGCAATATGTGTGCCGTAGGATTTGGACAATGAGGAATATAAAGTATTGCATATCCTCTTATCTTCCGTGTCCTCGCTCTGGTAGGATTTGGACAATGAGGAATATAAAGAAAGCGTGGGCTAAATCCCCGCGTGAAACTTCAACGAGTAGGATTTGGACAATGAGGAATATAAAGTATTTACTACAGTTTGTAAATTTTCAAGGTAGTCGAAGTAGGATTTGGACAATGAGGAATATAAAGGAGAGGTTATCAGAATATTGTCTTTGCTTCGTTACCGTAGGATTTGGACAATGAGGAATATAAAGGAAGATAAAGACTATAAGACTCAGAAGAAAGAAGAGAATAGTAGGATTTGGACAATGAGGAATATAAAGGAATTAACACATCCATTCCAATTTAAGTTAGCAGAGTAGGATTTGGACAATGAGGAATATAAAGCTGCGTTCTTAAAAAGGTTTCGGGATTATGTGTGGAGTAGAATTTGGACAATGAGGAATATAAAGCAAAAGAGAGTAAAGGTGGCTTTGAGAGGAGTGTCCTTGTAGGATTTGGACAATGAGGGATATAAACGTATAAAAATTTTTTGTCTAATTTATTTTTAGCACAAAATTAAATGAGACAAGCTTCTCTCTCAGCCTTACCACCTCTCCCACCACCATGATGGCGGGCGGGCTTACCTCAGGGGGGTTTGTGGATAACTCATAAAGGTCTGTTAAAATGACCCTCTGCCTCTCTGTGGTCCCATTCTCTATAAAGGCCACAGGCTCCTTTGGGTCCCTCCCTACCTCTATAAGCCTTTTGGCTATCTCTTTTCTTCTTGATACTCCCATGAGAACTATCAAGGTGTTTATGCCTTTTAGGCTCTCCCAGTCTATGTTTGATTTTTCCTTTCTTGGGTCCTCATGTCCTGTTATTACGGCAAAGGATGAAGATATGCCCCTGAAGGTTATCGGTATGCCAGCATAGGCTGGCACTGAATAAAAGGAGCTCACTCCCGGGACTATCTCAAACTCTATGCTGTGCTCTGCCAAAAATAGCGCCTCTTCTCCTCACCTTCCAAAGATGAATGGGTCTCCCCCTTTTAGTCTTACCACCACTTCCCTTGTGTGGGCATACCTTAGCAAAAGCTCGTTTATCTTCTCTTGTTCTATGGTATGCTTTCCATCTTCTTTTCCTACATAGACCAGCTCACAGTCTGGCTTGGCAAAAAGAAGTATCTCTTGGTTTATGAGCCTGTCGTAGAGGATAACATCGGCGGACTTTATTAGCCTCAAAGCCTTAAGCGTTAAAAGCTCTGGGTCTCCTGGTCCTGCGCCTACAATATAGACCTTACCCATCTTCAAAGGCCCTTATGAGTTCTTTTATTGCAAGGCTGAGCCTTTCCCTCTCTGGTATAAAAACCCTTATAACGCCGTTTTCAAACAAAGCCTTTGCGGTGGTGCGCCCAACGGATACGGTGGTCAATTCTTTGCTCATCCTTTTGCTTAGTTCCTTGTTTAGGCCCCTTTCCTTTGCCTTGGCAAAGAGCCACCTTACCTGAAAGGCTGAAGTGAAAAGCACCCCATCGTAAAACCCATTCAAAAGCTTTTCAATAAAGGCATCCATTCTTTCCATATCTGGCACATACCTATAGACCCACACCTTTAGGACCTTTCCACCAGCTTCAAGCATATGCCTTTCCAAGGCTGGAAGCTCCTCGCCGTACATTTGAATAAAGACCACCTTTCCTTTTACCTCTTCCTCCTTCAAAAAACCTATGAACTCTCCCGAGCTTTCCACGGTCCTAAAGCCCTCAAAGCCATATTTAAGAAGCACCTTTCTTGTCTTATAGCCTCTTGCCAGAATAGTTCCTTTTAGCATGTTTTCCCTCAAAGGCTCAAAAAGGCCATACTTCTGCGCCACTTGGAACACCCTTTCCGCTCCCTCGCCGGTGGTAAACAAAAAGAAGTGTGGCTTTAAGGACAAGGATTCTATAAGAGCATCTCTTACCTCTTCCTCTGGCACATACTCCATACTAACTATATCCTCCACAAAGGGTCTACCACCTAAGTTTATGATCTTCTCTGTTATATCCAGCGCTTTCCTTGTGGCGCATATGGCAATCCTTTTACCTTTCAAGCTCATGGGCCATAAACCTCCTATCCTTTGCATAGACCAAAACAGGTGTAAACTTTAGCTCTGGCTCCTTTGAAATGGGGTCTATTTTTTCTCCTAAAAGCAGGTTAACTGGCACAGACCCATAGCCAAAGGGTGCAAAAAGGTGTCCCCTCTTTATATCTCCAAGCCTTACCTTTAACTCAACCAGCTCCTTGTTCTCCAAAGACATAAGCTTGACCTTGTCTCCTTCCGCTATCCCCATGCTTTGGGCGTCCTCTGGGTTCATAAGCAAAAAAGGTTCTTCCTCCCCCTTTAAAAGCTCTGGGCTTTTGCCAGTCCTTGTCATGGTATGCCATTGGTTCTTTGTCCTTCCCGTTATAAGGATAAACCTTGCATGATGATGCTTGTATACGGCTGGGTACATCTTGGCCCTGCCTGTATCCGTCTTAAACCTTAGGTCCTCATAAAGGTGTTTTCCTCCCCACCTCTTGGGTAAATCTTTGTAAGAAAAGGAAGATATATCACATAGCCTACCCTTTGTGGCCTTCCTTAGCTCGTTAAAGATCTCTTCCGAAGACCTGTAGGGAAAGTGCCTTTCATAGCCCATCCTTTGGGCCAGTTCTGTAAATATCCTCCAATCTTCCTTGGCTTGGCCGGGAGCTTCTGAGAACTTGGTGCATAGGCTTATGGTCCTGTCGGACCCTGTCATCACCCCTTCCTTTTCACCCATCTGGCTTGCGGGAAGTAGGAGGTTGGCAAACTCACAGGTATGGTTCCAATAGGCATCTTGGACCACCAAAAAGACCTTTTCAAGGGCTTTCCACACCTTGCCAAGGTTTGGTAGAGTAATGGCAGGGTTTGTGGCAACCACCCACAAAAACTTTATATCTCCCTTAAGCATAAGGTCTATGGCCTCTGTAATGGTTGGACCCGGCTCGGGCTTTATGCTACCCGTAGGAATTCCCCAAAAGGCTTCCATAAACTCCCTGTCTTCCTCCTTCCTCACATCCCTGTATCCCGGAAGGCCGTTGGAAAGATAGCCCATCTCCCTTCCACCCATGGCGTTGGGCTGGCCGGTCAAAGAAAAGGGACAGCCCTTGTTATTTAGCCTTCCTGTGGCAAGGTGTAGGTTTATGAGGGCTATGTTCTTCATAACACCTTGCGATGATTGGTTGAGGCCTTGGCACCACAGGGATATGAGCTTTTTGCTAAAGGCGTAGTATTCCGCAAGCTCCCATATATCTTTTTCTTCTATCTTGCATATCTCCGAGGCCCTTTTGGGTGGATATTTTAAAGCTTCCTTTATGGCCTCTTCAAAGCCATCTACATGGTTCTTTATAAACTCTTCGTCTATCCATCCCTTCTCATAAAGCACGTAAAGCACCGAGTTAAAAAGCACAGCATCTGTTCCAGCCCTTATTTGGTAGTGTTTGTCTGCCTTTTGGGCCGTTTGTGTTTTTACAGGGTCTATAACTATTATGTTTATAGCCTCTCCTTTAGCCTTTCTTTTGAGTATCCTCTTGAAAAGCACAGGATGAGTCCATAGGGCGTTGGAGCCCGCAAAGACAAAGGTCTCTGCATCATCCAGGTCCTCATAAGAGCAGGGTGGGCCATCGGAGCCAAAGGCCAGCTTGTAGGCAGATACGGCCGTTGCCATGCAGAGCCTTGAGTTGGCATCCACATTATTTGTCTTTAAAAAACCTTTTATAAACTTGTTCATCACATATATGTCTTCCGTCAAAAGCTGTCCTGAAAGGTAAAAGTAAAGCTCTTCGGGAGAGTGTTCTTTTAACTTCTTTAAAAGTATGGAATAGGCCTCTTCCCAGCTTATCTCCCTAAAGGGCTCTTTTTTATTTTCCCTAAACATGGGCTTTAAGAGCCTTCCCTTGTGCATCGCTTCTGGATAATAAAGGGGCTTTTTGCAGACCTCTCCCCGTGAGGCCGGATGGCCCTTGTCCCCTCTTATCTTTCCCTCATCCCACAGAAGGCCACAGCCCACTCCACAGTAAGGACATTGAAAGGCTTTCATTTTAATCCTCCTTATAAAGAAGCTCCATCACCACCCTTCCGTTGGGAGCTATACCGGTTAGCATATCCTTCTCGTAGTCATACCTAACATGGGCCCACTCCATCCATTGGCTATGCACAAGCCTTAACAGGACCAAGGCAGTTAGTGCTACCATTGAAAAGAGGAAAAAGCCCGCAGAGTAAGAGCCGGTTGTTTCCTTTACTATACCTAAGACGGTAGGAAGATAAAAGCCTCCAAAACCGCCGGCAGCGCCTATAATGCCAGCCATCATACCCCTAACCTTTGGCCATCGGTGTGGTACAAGCTGGAAGGTTGCACCGTTGCCAAGTCCAAAAAAGGCAAAGATTACAAGAAGGGCAAGCACACCAAGGAAAGGTGGTAGTTTAAGCACAGACAACACCATGTACATGCTGGCTATGCCAAAGAGTATAAAGGTCAAGGCTCTAACACCGCTTATCATATCCGCAATAAAGCCTCCAAAGGGCCTTATAAAGGCTCCCGTAAAGGCAAAGAGGGACATTAAGGCTCCAGCCTCAATCTTTGAAAAACCATACTGGTCAATGAGATAAAGGCTCACATAGGAAGACATACCTACAAAGCCGCCAAAGGTTATGCTGTATATGAGGACCATAAGCCATGTATCCCTTTCAAGAAAAACTCTTCTGTATCTGTTTGGCAGGAAGGAAAGCACAAAGGCGCTTCCTATAAGTGGGAGTAAAAGCAAGGCTTCTTTACCTTTTATACCAAGCCAGCCCCTCTCAAGAGCTGGAACCAAAAAGAGCATAAAGAGGATGGTTATAAAAAAGACAAGGATGGGATAAGTCCCCTTGCCTTCCTTCTCCCCTTTATCCTTTGACCAAAAAAAGACCACCAAAAAGGTTATCACCAGCAAAAGCCCAGCCATAGCCATCGTTTCTTTCCAGCCAAAGAGCTTTGCAAGAGGAGGGAAAAGGATGCCATCCAAAACAGCCCCTATGTTTCCAGCCGCCGCAAGGCCCAATACAAGACCCTGTACTTCTCTCGGATAGTTGCTACCAGCCATGGGAAGAGCAACTGCAAAGCTGGCTCCACCCATACCCAACAGCACACCTAAGAGGAGAAGCACTGAGTAATCGCTCAAATAGGATGGGAAGAGAAGGGCAAAAAGGGATGGAATGCCGGAAAGGATTATACCAGCCAGTGCTATCTTTCTTCCGTCTACAGACTGGTAAAGATAGCCAAAGTTTATCCTAAGGATGGCGGCAGAGAGAACAGGAACAGCTACAAGAAAACCCTTTTGTGCAGGGGAGAGGTTTAATTCTTGGGCTATAAAGGGCGCCAAGGCGCCAAGCAAAAGCCATATGCTAAAGCCAGTATCAAAGTACAAAAAGGACGCAAAAAGGGCCTTAGGATTGCCCGATTTTATAGCTTCTATAACCCGCCTCATTTAACACCTCCCAATTCCCTCTTTTTAGTCCTTATAGTCCAAACCTCTTCAAGCTGACAGACAAAAACCTTCCCATCTCCAAACATACCCGTATTTGCGTGCCTTGTTATAATGTCTACAACTTTGTCCGAATACTCATCCTCAACTGCTATCATTATGAGAGTCTTCGCAAGCTCATCGTAGCTTTTTTCTCCCACCTGAACGCCGCCCTCTTTTCCCCTTCCCACCACATCCATCACCGTTATACCTTTAAAGCCTTCCTTTTCCAAAGCCTTCATCACTTCATAAAGCTTCTCTGGCCTTATAACAGCCTTTATCATCCTCATGACCAACCTCCTATCACAAAGATCTTTCCATCACCATAAAAGCCCGTATGGGCTATATCCATGATCTTTTCAATCACCTCTTCATAAAGGGCCTCCTCCACCCAGGTGAGTATAAGGGTCTTTGGCAGAAGGGACATGATAACTCCCTTGTTTGTTTTGTACCCCAAGCCCCCCTCCTTACCCCTTCCCTTCACAGTTTTGGACACATAATCAAGACCTATGGATGAGAGAAAGCTTTTTACCTCTGCACTCTTTTCTCTCCTAACTATCACCACAAGCTCCTTCATGGCACACCTCCTTTGACCTCTTCAAGGCATGCGTATAGCCTTTTCTCTTTGCTAATTAGCACATCGGCCAAAAACCAATAGGCTTCCTTCCATGCCTCAATAAGGTCTTGGCCAACACCCATTTCAACCATGGCCTGGTAAAGGGCATCCCAAACCTTAGGGTAGTGTTCGGGCTTTACACCAGCCTTTGCATGGGCAAGCGCCATTGTGTTTATGGCTGGCTCCAATACATGTAGCCTATCCAGGTTCTGGGCAAAGGCAAGCAAAGCACTGGCGAGCTTTTTGGAATTGTTGCTTTCAAACATGTTCCTAAGCTCTGGGTTCTTTTCAAAGAGTATCTGGTACATGCGAGAGGTTAACCTCTCGCCGTTAGACTGCAAAAAGGGTATGCTTTTTCTTATGGCCATCTTTGTTTCTTCCCGCATGGCTTCACCTCCTCACCCTTCATACTTGCAAAATCAATGCCAGATATAGGAGGTTATAAAAGGCTCACGCCAGCTTGATTTTCAATGCAAAGCATCAAACACACTATTGAAAAATTGTTTACAAAAATGTCAAAATGTTAATCTAAAGGACACGGCTTATTCAGAACAAGGGCGTAAATAAAGGGCCTTTAAAAAACCCCAATTGGCAAGCTCCTTGCATAGATAAGTGGTAGGAGGTGCCTATGAAGGTTATAGTGGTAGGAAACGGTATGGCAAGCACTGCTTTGGTTGAGGAGCTCATAAGGCAAAGCGGAGACATTGAAATACATGTCTTTGGCGAGGAAAGGACCTTAAGCTATAACAGGATACACTTGGCGGATATCCTCAGCGGTAAAAAGCTCTTTAGTCAGATAGTTATAAACAGGTGGAGCTATTACGAAGAGCATGGTGTAAAGCTACATATAGGTGAAAAGGTTGAAAAGGTATTACCTTGGAAGAAGCTTTTGCTAACTTCCGATGGGAAGCTTTATCCCTATGATAAGCTGGTTATAGCAACCGGAAGCTATCCCAGGGTGCCACCTATAAAGGGAATGGATAAGAAGGGGGTCTTTACCTTTAGGAGTATAAAGGATGTGTATGGCATAATGGAGCTGGCGAGGGTTTCAAAAAGGGCTGTGGTAATAGGGGGTGGCCTCCTTGGCCTTGAGTGTGCAAAGGCTTTAAAAGATATAGGACTTGATGTTTATCTGGTTCACCTTTTTGACGTGCTTATGGAGCAATATATTGACAAAACAGCCAGCGATATGCTTAAGAAAAGCCTTGAGGGCTTTGGCATAAGGGTTTTGCTTTCAAAAAGGACGGAGGAGATAGTTGGAGAGAAGAAGGTTAGCCGTGTGAGGTTCTCCGATGGGGAGGAGATAGAGGCGGATATGGTTATAATAGCCACGGGCGTGGTGCCCAATGTGGATCTGGCAAAGAACTCTGGCATAAAGGTAGATAGGGGTGTGCTTGTAAACGATTTTCTTGAAACATCTGAGCAGGATGTGTACGCCATAGGCGATTGCATACAGCACAGAGGAAAGACTTACGGGCTTTTGGCTCCCATAATGGAGCAGGTTAAGGTGTGCGCCAAAAACCTTTTGTATGGCAATGTGGAAAGGTACGAAGGGTCCTTAAGCCATGCCATTCTAAAGGTGGCTGGAGTAAGGCTTATGTCGGTGGGGGAGATTCAGGAAAGGGAAGGGGATGAGGTGATCCTCTTTAAGGACGGCTCCAGGTATAGGAAGGCCATTGTGAGGGATGGTAAGCTTGTGGGTGCCATACTGCTTGGAGACTTGGCAGGAAGCGAAAGCCTATTGGACCTTGTAAAAACAGGGAAGAGCGTAGAAAACATAAAGCCACACTTCCTTATAAAAGACCTTATAAAAGAAGAGGTAAAACTCACCTTCAAGCCGGAAGATATTGTATGCAACTGCAACGCCGTATCTTACGGAAGGATCCTTGAGGCCATAAAAAGCGGAGCTAAAACTGTTGAAGATATCCAAGCTCTCACAAAAGCTTCCACTTCCTGCGGTGGGTGTATGCCAACCATTGAAAGCATACTAAAGGAGCATGTAAAGGTAAGGCCAGCAAAGGTAAACAAAGTAGAAGAATACAAGAGAAGTAAACATCCCTTTGAGGTTAACCTAAGGGAAAAGCTTGAAGTTTGGGCGAGGGAGCATGGAGATTGGCAAAGGGTGCCGGAGGAGGACAGAGAGTATGGGCTAAAGTGGTATGGCATCTTTTATAGAAAGGCCACGCCTGGCTACTTTATGGTTAGGATTAGAATTACCCATGGAAAGCTAAACGCAGACCAGGCAAGGGTTATAGCCTACCTTTCTAAGAAGTTTGGAAGGAACCAGGTAGACCTCACCTCAAGGGAACAGATACAACTAAGATGGATAGAGTTAAAGGACCTTCCGGAAGTTCTCTCAGCCATAGAAAGGGTGGGGCTTACAACTCTACAAACGGGTATGGACAATGTGAGAAACATCACGGGAGACCCCCTATCGGGCCTTGCGGAAGACTCAATCATTGACACCATACCCATAAGCAAGAGGATAACGGAGATATTCCTCGGTAAAAGGCAGTATGCAGACCTTCCAAGGAAGTTTAACCTGGGCTTGGTAGGTTCAAAGACAGATAGTATAAACTGCAGGTATAACGACCTTTGCTTTTATTTAGCAAAAAAGGATAACATCTACGGCTTTAACGTTTATGCGGGCGGTAAGATAGGCTCCGGCGGTCCTGTGGAGGCCCTTGACCTAAATATCTTTGTCCTTCCCTACGAAGCCATAGATATAACTAAGGCGGTGCTTGAGATATATTCAGATATGGGAAGCAGAGAAGATAGGACAAAGAACAGGCTTTACTTCTTAATAGAAGAGCTGGGTGTGGAGGGCTTTAGGGGCGAGATAGAGAGAAGGCTTTTGAGAAACCTTTGGAGAAAGGGTGAGGATTTGGTAGAAAGGGCGGGTGAGAGGACTGGAATAATAAGGCAAAAGAACGGCCTCTACGCCGTTAGCCTGATGGTGCCTGCGGGCATCTTTACAGGGGAGGATTTGGAAAGGCTGGCTTACCTTTCAAGGAAATATGGAAGTGGTGAGATAAGGCTATCTGTATACCAAAACATATACCTTGTAAACATTCCAGAGGAACATTTGGAAGAGCTACTTTCGGACCCAATCTTTAACAAATATCCAACCAGTGCCTCCCCATACCTTACAGGCCTTATAGCCTGCCAAGGGAGTGAGACCTGCGCCTTTGGAGTAATTGAAAACAAGCCGGACGCTTTAAGGCTTGCAGGCTATCTATCTCAAAAGATGCCAATCCACTTACCCTTACGTATGCACTGGTCTGGTTGTGCCAAGGGCTGTGGACAGCATGGCGCTGGAGACCTTGGCTTTGTGGGTACAAAGGTAAAGATAAACGGAGAGGTAAAACTGGCTGTGGATATTTTCTTAAAAGGGAAGAAGGTTCAGACCATACCTCTTGAGGATTTGGAGGGAAGGATAGAGAGTTTGATAAAACAAGTTCTTGAAAGTTCTTAGCTTGGCCATTATAGTAATAGTTAATGAAGGGTAAGGATTTTTTGGCTCTAAATGTAGGGCTTAATCTTGTGGGTGGTATAATAGCTGGGCTTTTGGTGGGTTATGCCTTTGATAGGTGGCTCATGGAGGGGCTTTTTAAGATAAGGACCTCTCCCTTTGGTCTTTTATTCTTCTTTTTTATTGGTATAATATCTGGCTTTCTCAACGCTTACAGGGATTTGAAAAGAATTGACTAAGCTTTTCTTTTACATGCTTTGGTATGGAGACCAGTTTGCCATCCTTCAAAAGGCAATGTTTTGTATTACCTTTCGCCTTTAAAACCTCCGAAGAGTTTAAAAGGTATTCAAAGGAAAAGGTAAAGCGGTCTATATGAGAAAGGGTCAAGCTTATGACAAACTCCTCATCATACCTTAAGGGCTTGAGAAATTCGCAAGAGGCGCTAAGCAAAACCACCTCATAACCCTCTTCCCTTAGCCTGGAGTAGGGAAGACCTAAGGACCTTAAAAGCTCCCCCCTTGTTTCTTCAAAGTATTTAAAGTAGTTGGAATGATGCACTATACCTTGGGCATCTGTCTCGTAAAATTGCACACGCCTGCGGTAAGAGAACACAGAAATATTTTAACCAAACCTTCCTGTGATGTAGTCTTCTGTAAGCTTTTTATCTGGCTTGGTAAATATCTTTTCTGTATGACCAAACTCCACAAGCTCTCCAAGGTACATAAAGGCTGTGTAGTCGGATATCCTTGCAGCCTGTTGCATGTTGTGGGTAACTATGACTATGGTTATGGTCTTTTTAAGCTCCACAATAAGCTCCTCTATCTTGGCTGTGGATATGGGGTCAAGGGCGGAAGTAGGCTCGTCAAAGAGTACCACTTCTGGCTCTACGGCAATGCTTCTAGCTATACAAAGTCTTTGTTGTTGACCACCAGAGAGGGAAAAAGCGCTTTCTTTTAATCTGTCCTTTACCTCATCCCAAAGGGCGGCATCTTTTAGAGCCTTTTCCACACGGTCCTTTAGCTCGGACCCTCTTATGCCTTTTAGCTTAAGCCCAAAGGCCACATTATCAAAGATAGACATGGGAAAGGGTGTGGGCTTTTGAAAGACCATACCAACCTTGCTTCTCAATTCTATTAGGTCCACACTCTTATCAAAGATGCTTGCACCATCCAAAAGTATATCACCCTCATACCTGTTGTTGGGATAGAGGTCATGCATCCTATTTAGACATCTTAAAAGTGTTGTTTTCCCACAACCAGAAGGTCCTATCAAGGCGGTGATTTTTTTGTCGTATATAGGCATGCTTATGTTCTTTAGGGCGTGATTTTTTCCATAATAGAAGTTAAGGTTGATTATTTCCATGCGCTTTTTTAGCCCTATTATGGTCTCAACCATATCAAGCCTCCTTCCTAATTCTCCTAAACATGTAAGCCAATGGGTTGGTTATTTTCCCATGAAGCACAAGCCTTGCCACTATGGAAAGGACCAACACACCTAAGGTTAGGATAAGAGAAGCTGCCCAAGCTTGTTCATGCCAATAGTGATAGGGGCCCATTACATAGTTGAACACAGTAACCGTTATACTGGCCATAGGCTTCATAAGATTAAGGTTTAAGTGAGCATTGTTAAAGGCTGTAAAAAGCAAGGGAGCAGTTTCGCCCGATATCCTTGCCACACCCAAAATAACACCCGTAAGTATACCCACCTTTGCAGCCCTGAGGACCACACTTTTTATCATCTGCCACTTGTAGGCGCCAAGGGCATAGGCCGCCTCCCTCATCTGTTGGGGGACCAGCTTTAACATCTCATCGGTGGTTACCGCTATAACAGGTACCATGAGAAGGGCCAAAGCCACAGCTCCAGAAAGGCCATTAAAGTGTCCTATTGGTTTGACAAGTATGGCGTATACCACGGCGCCCATTATGATGGATGGTGTGCTTACCATAATATCTGTTATATTTCTTAAAACTCTAAAAAACTTACTATTCTGCCCATATTCCGAAAAGTATATGCCTGCCATTAATCCTATGGGCACTCCTAAGATTGTTGCTAAGGTTGTGATTATAAAATGTCCTACAAAGGCAGGCCTTAATCCACCACCCTCCACGCCTGCAGGTGTGGGATCAAGGTATATAAGCTCTGGTCCAAAATATTTAAATCCGTTTATAAGTAGGGAACCAAGTATCCAAAAAAGCCAAAAAATACCATAAACAGCCATTAGAGAAGCTATGGAAAGCATAATCCAATTAACAATTTTTCTATAGGTTTTTAATTTCATACCTTTCACCTCTTTTCAAGCCTAAGGACAAGGTATTTGGCTATGGATAAAAGTATTAGGGATATTAGGAACAAGAACATGGAAAGATAGTAAAGGGCAGATAGGTATAGGTCTGTATCTGCTTCTGTAAACTGGTTGGCAAGGGTTACCGTTATGGTGGTAAAGGAATCAAAAAGGGATTTGGGTATCTGCGGGTTGTTCCCTGCCAAGAAGGTCACTGCCATGGTTTCACCTAAGGCTCTACCGGTAGATAGGATAAGGCCACCGGCTATTCCCGATGCAGTGTAGGGTATTACTACCTTTCTTATCACTTCCCATTGGGTAGCGCCAAGAGCATAGGCCGATTCTTTCATAACGGAAGGCACCATTTCAAAGCTGTCCCTTACCACTGCACTCATAAAAGGTATGATCATTATAGAAAGCACAAGGCTTGTGGTAAGCACATCTACACCAGTTGGAACGCCAGAGAAGAGCTGCCCTATTATTGGTATGCCTCCCAGCTTATCCTGTAGCCAAGGCTCTACCTTGTTTGCCATTATGGGCGTAAGTATAAAAAAGCCCCAAAGGCCATATATGATGCTTGGTATGGCGGCAAGAAGCTCTACTGCGGTGGATATAATAGGCTTGAACCATTTGGGGGCAAGCTCTGTAATAAATATGGCTATGCCGATTGAAATGGGTGCTGCCATTAGTATGGCCAATAGGGTGCTTATAAAGGTGCCAAAGACCATAGTAGCAGCGCCAAAGTCTTCCGCCACAGGGTCCCAGTTGGTGGATTTTAGAAAGTTTATTACTCCAAACTTTTCTATGGCAAGCCTGGCCTCGTAATAGAGGATAAAAAGAATAAGAAGAGGGAAGAGGAGCCCCACAAAGAGGGCCCAAAAGCCTAAGAAGACTTTTACTACCCGTTCTATAAGAGAACCTCTATTCTTTACTTCGCTCAGCTTTCCTTCTATCACGCCTTCCAATTCCATATTATACCTCACCTTATGGATGTACGCCGTTTTCTTTCCAGTATTCAAAGATGAGCTTCTTTACGTTGCTGGGCATGGGTATGTAGTTTAGCTCTTCTGCATACTTATCGCCATTTTCAAAGGCCCACTTGAAGAAGGTAGTAGCCTTTTTGGCCCTTTCTGGTTGGTCCTTTGCCAAGAGTATAAAGGTAGCACCAGCTATAGGATAGCTGTCCTTTCCTGGCTGGTCTGTGAGAACTTCATAGAAGTGTTTGCTTTTGTCCCACTTGGCATGAGCTGCAGCTGCCTGTATGGTCTTTACGCTTGGCTCTACAAAAACACCTTCCTTATTTTTGATCTTTGCCACTGGAAGGTTGTTCTGTTTTGCGTAGATGTATTCCACGTATCCCAAGCCACCCTGGGACCTTTTTACGTAGTTGGTCACTCCTTCATTGCCCTTACCACCTACACCTGTGGGCCATTTTACAGATGTGCCAAAGCCTACCTTTTCTTTCCACTCGGGGCATACCTTGGAAAGCCAGTTGGTAAATATCCATGTGGTTCCAGAACCATCAGACCTGTGAACCACCACTATGTTTCTATCTGGTAGCTTTACGTTGGGATTAAGCTGTTGGAGGTATGGGTCGTTCCACTTTTTGATCTTGCCCATGTAGATATCACATACAGCCTTTTGGTCCATATTAAGCACAGTTTTGCCTATCTCTGGCACGTTGTAGGTGATAACCACAGCACCTATGACAGTTGGAAATTGAAGCAAATTGTTTTTATTTAACTCTTCTGGTGTTAGGGGGGCATCGGAGGCTCCAAAGTCTACCGTTCTGTTGATTATCTGCCTTATACCACCACCAGAGCCTATGCTTTGGTAATTTACCTTGTGGCCTGTGGCCTTTTGAAATTCATAGGCCCACCTTCCATAAACAGGGTAGGGGAATGTAGCTCCTGCACCTGTAATTTCCAAAGCTAAGGCTGCACCAGTAAGGGCTGCAATTGCCAAAGCTACCTTTTTCATATTTACACCTCCTTACTTAGATTTTTCTTCTAAGGCTTTTTTGATCATGGACTGGATTTCTTTGTTTCTTTCGTCCATGTCCTTCCTGAGCTGTTCGGACAGCTTCATAGCCTCTTCTGGAGTAATTATACCCTTATCTGTTAGGACCTCAAGCAGAGTGTCCAGGGCTGGGTGGTTTGTTCCCGCAAAGCCAAAAAGCGGTGCCACAAGGGCTACTACCATAATAAACTTTCTCATAGCTTCACCTCCTACAGTTTTCTAAGGCAATATTCTACAGACCAATTGTTAAGATTTGGTTAAGATCCTCCACAAAGAGGGCGCTTCCCCTCTGGGCCTTTACAAGCTTTTTGTATTTGGCAGACCTTTTAGAAAGGTCAAGAAGGTCCGAAGAACCTTTCAAAAGCACGGCCGATATGCTGGCTATGGGAAACTCCCTTAGGTTTTCCTCCCTATCCTTTCCCACAAAGTAGCCCCTTTCCCTATCCTCCTGGCTGTAAAAGGCCAAAAGCTCCTTCTGGAGGTTTTTTATAAGGTACAAAAGTTCCTCCACAAGTTTGCTCACGTCTTCTCCCCAAAGCAGGATGATAAAGTCATCCCCTCCAATGTGTCCCACAAACCTTTTGTTTGGGTCTTCCTTCTCAAAAAGGCTTAGGAAAAGGCCCACCTTTTTAATCATCTGATCGCCAAGGTAAAAGCCGTAGGCGTCGTTGAAGGCCTTAAAGTTGTCCAAGTCCAAGTAGCATACATAAAAATCTTCTCCCCTTTTTGATAGTTCTTCTATCTTTTCCCCTATAGCCCTATTGCCCGGAAGCTGGGTGAGGGGGTTTTTGTCAAGAAGCTCTTTTGAAAGCTCCTTGTAGAAAAGGTCCAAAAGATGCTGTTTTTCAAGTATTTGGACCTCTTGGCCCTTTTTTATAAGCACAAAGTCATGCTTGGAGGACAAGATCTCTTCAAGAAGGCTTTTTATTTTAAAAGCATCTGGGGATATGTATGGAAGGCTTTCAAGATCTATAAAAAGGTGAGGAAGCTTTTCAATAACCGTCTTAAGGTCCTTGTAATAGTAAAGGTCTCGTAGCTTTTGGTTTAGGCTATATTTTAGCTTCCAAGAGTCTATGAGGAACTTTTTAACGCCTACATCAAGCAAAAAGTATCGCTTTTGAGAGTTTTCTAAAGTGTGCAAAAGCTTGTGAAACTTTTCGCTTGGCTCCACTTTGATGGTAAGTGGTATCTCTCCCTGTATGTACTTCTCCTCTTCCCTGATCCGTAAGCTTATCTGTGGTTTAAACTTGACTATCTCTGTGGCTAGCATGGGTTTGGCAAAATAAAAGCCTTGGAAAAGGCAGGCCCTTAGGTCATAGTAAAGGGTTTTTACATCCTCCTCTTGCTCCACGCCCTCATATATGGGCCTTATGCCCATCTGAAGGCTTACCTCTGTAAGGACCTTGAGCAGTTGGTACTTTATCTTGCTTCTTGATACACCGCTTACAAGCTCCCTTGGAAACTTTACAAAGTCTAAATGCCCATCAAGCTCCAAAAGTAGCTGAAGGGAGTTGTAGCCAGTACCAATATCGTCTATGCCTACCAAAAAGCCAAGGCTTTTGTAATGGCCTATGGCCCTCTTGAGAAGCTCCACATCCTTTACTCTTTCCACCTCGGAAAGCTCAAGCACCACAGACTCAGGCCTAAGGCCCACACTTTCCACAAGCTCTAAGGTCTTATTCTTACCAAAGTATTCGGAGGCAAGGTAGGAAGGGGAGACATTTAGGAAAAGGAGAGAGTTTAAACCTTTGGGAAAAATCAAAACAGACCTCTCCCTGCATATCATATCAAGCTCTCCCAAAACGCCTATCTCTTCTGCCATACAGAATACCTTAGAAGGTGGAAGGCTTTCTCCCTTGAGAAGGAATCTGCTGAGGGCTTCGTAGCCAACGACCTGTGAGTTGTATAGGTCTATTATAGGTTGGTAGTAAGGTGTTATCTCCAAGCTTTGAAAGAACTCCCTTTTTAGCCAGCCCTTTATATCAAGCATCCAGACTTCTTAGCCTTTTTTGAAGGTGAAGCATGGCCCTTGACCTTACCACAGGATACCTGTGCTGGCTTAGGGCCCTCAAAAGGCCTATGGCCTGTGGTGAGGTCATCCTTGAAAGTGCATCCGCTATCTCCATAAGGATTATGGGATCCGTCTCCTTGCTTATCATCACTTCCAGGTGTGGTATGGCCATCTCCAGGTCCTTTTTCCCTATGGTATATATCACATTCCTCTTCATCTCCTTTACGGGATGCTCCAAAGCCATTATAAGTTTGTATTCATAAGGCAGGTTGTGGAATTCCTTTAGGTCATAGCCACAGTTGGGACAGACCACATCTTCCCTTGAGATCACACTCCAGCAGGCGGGGCAAAAGTAAAGGACAGGATGGTTTGGATCATACTTTACCACCTTGAGGGTGGCCTTTTCTTCAATCATGGAAAACACATCCATTGGCTCAATGGGAGAAAGACCCCCACCTAAAATAAATAGTTCAAAGAAGGGTGCCTCATCTTCAAAGCCCTCTGAAAAGACCTCCTCACCCTCCACATAAACCCTATAGCCATACCTTTCGGGGGATACGCTCACCACCATGGAGGTCTTTGGAAGGTTTTTAATAGGCACAGACTCAAAGCTTTGATAGACTCCTGCCAGCTCTGGCTCAAGGGCAAAGAAGGACACAATCTCCTCCGGAAGTTCATAGACCCTTAGGGTACATACCTCTTGGCTTAGGTCCTCCAAAAGTCTTTTGAGGGCAGTTTGGTCCTTTTCCTCTCCGTATTGGGCTTTTAGCACATGGCCCTTCTGTAGGAGAAGGTAGGCCTTTTGAAGCTTTACACGGTTTTCCACTATTACATAGCCCGTTGTCTCAAAGTCTATGAGCTTTTTGAAAAACTCCCTTGTGTTAAAGTTTATGCTCTCCAAGTTTATCCAAAGGGGCCTCTCGCTGTGCAGTGGCAGTCTATACCTTTCATATAGCCCAAAGGAGTGGATTATAAAGTTTTCTGTGGTAGGGTAAAAGCTTATAAGCTCAAAGTCTTGGCTTATATCACCCTTTAGAATACCATCCAAAACTGGTAAAAACTCTGGCTCTCCAAGCCTTTGAACCACAAGGCAACCAGTTTTTAGAGAACTTCTGAGGGACTCCACAAGCCAGCTTACGTTTACCATGTCCCTGTGGAAAGGACCATAAAGGGGCCTAAGGTTGAGGATGTAGTTAGCCAACAGGAGCTTTTGCATTTAGCACCTCCCTAAGTATCTCCCTAAGGGTCTCCGCCACACCATACCCTTCCCTTGCTATGGCCTCCACCACAGTAATACCCTTAAAGGCCTCCCTTATGGTTTCCAAAGGCAAAGGGTTTGGTGCATCCCTTTTGTTAGCCTGCACCACCATGGGTACCTTCAAAAGGCCATATTCCCTTAGCTCCTCGTAGGCTCTTAGGTTTTCCTCTAAGCTCCTGCTAGAATCTACTACAAAAACAATGCCATCCACATGGCCAAAGAGCCAGCCCCTTAGCAACCTAAACCTCTCCTGCCCAGGCGTGGTAAAGAGGCTTATCCATACTTCTCCATTACCAGACTTGGTCCTCAGGTTCAAGGATAGCATATCCAAGTAAACGGTCCTACCTTCCGTGGTTTGCTGGTGTAGCCTGTCTGATACATACCCAGAGTATATTTCTCGGAGCTTCTCCAAGTTGGTTGTTTTTCCAGCCATGCCAAGGCCGTGATAAAGTATGCGTAGGTTCATAGGGCAATGTCCTCAAACCTTATCACCTTCTTTTCCATCCTGCTAAGAGCCTTCTCCAGTATGCTTGCAAGTTCCTTTGATATTCTTTCCTTGAAGAGCTTTACGCTTCCAAGTGGTACCTTGTGGGAGAAGACGGAAGCCAAGAGGAACTTGGGGCTTATCACATGGATATACATGTTTTTATCTGTGCCTGCAAAGAACATGTGCCTTTTGGAGGATATGATGCTTTCAAGCTGATCAACGGCGCCCACCGTGGCAGCACCCACCACCGCCACCCTGTAGGCTATAGGCCTTTGGCTATCCACGTAAGGAGAATAGGCTATGAGCCTTCCACCATCATCCATCAGCACCACAAGGTCAAGGAAAAGGGAACTTCTAAATGCCTCAAGCTTGCTTACTATCTCTTTTAGCTCTTCTTCTTTTAAGCTGTAGCCTACCACATCCATATTATTTACCCCCAAAGGAAAATTGGCATACGCTTTCTTTGTGTGAGGCTTCTACAAGGCTTCCAAAGCCCATAATATCACCAACCCCATGCATGTAGCCCTTGCAAAGGGAGCAGGCCATACCTTTTGTAGGCTCTATATTCAACTGAGCCAAAGCATTACGGATACCACACTTAGAGACCTCAACTATAAAGCGTCCATCTTCTAACTTATAGCCATCCTTACTTACAAGGCCTTTACTTAAAGCCTCACCCTTTGCCAACCTGTAGCCTATTTGCCAAAGTATAGGATGGCCCGCCTTGTCAAAGATGTATATTAAGGCCCTCTCCACAGATAGCATGCGGTCCTGCCCTTTCATCTCTTGAAGCAGTCTTTGAAAGGTCCTTTTTGCCTTATCTCCAGCCAACTCCTCTAAGCCTTCAAAAAGCACCTTTAAAAGCTTTTCTTCCTCAAGGAACCCCATGACTCACCACCTTTCAAAATGAGAGTATAGAAGGTTATTGTTAAGATTTGGTTAAGGGGTATATCTTTAATAAACATGCAGGATGTAATCTTTGAAAAGGGAATAAAGCACACCGCCCATGGGCTAAACTTCTATATGACCTACTTTGACGATATAGCCAAGGTGCTTCCAAGGGAGGCCTACTGCTTTGTAGTGGGTGGATGGGTAAGGGACAGGATACTGGGAGATCCCGTGGGCTATCACATAGACATAGACCTACTGGTGACCTGCGACCCGAGAGAAACGGCAAAAAAGCTGGCCGAAAGGATAGGTGGCTCTTACTTTGAGTTTGAAAAGAAGGGACTTTTGAGAAGGCCCACCATAGCCACGGTGGTTTTGAGGCTCCCACCTTACAAGTACCGCTTTGACTTTGCCCAGATAAAGGGCAAGGATATAGAAAAGGCCCTTATAGAGGACCTTCTTTCAAGGGACTTTAGCGCCAACGCCATGGCCGTAAGCATTGACGACCTTCTTAGCATAGGCGCCAAGCAGACCATCATCTACGACCCAGCCCACGGCATAGAGGACCTAGAACAGGGCCTTTTGAGGCCTATATCTTTCAAAAACCTTGAAGAGGACCCAGTAAGGATAATAAGGGGCTTTCGCCTTGCAGTGGAAAAGAGGCTAAGCCTTACAGAGGATTTTTATGAGTTTGTGGAGAGAAAAAGACGCCTTATAAAGAAGGCGCCCGTAGAAAGGATAAGCCTTGAGCTTTTCAAGATTTTAAGACACAAGGAAAGCCACAGGATTTTAAAAGACCTCTATAAGCACGGTGTGCTTCAGATGCTATTCCCAGACACGGAAAGGTGGAAGGAAGTAAAAGACCAAGGAGAACACCACATATACCCCCTTGAGGATCATGTCTTTAAGGTGATGGAAGCACTGGAAAGGGTAATAGAAGAGAGGGATGTTTACCTTCCTGCGGAGCTTTTGGAAGACTTTGGGAAGATGGAGGTCCTTGGCGAGTTTTCCGACATAGAACTTTTAAAGCTTTCTGCCCTCTTCCACGATATTGCCAAGCCCCACACCTTTGAGATAAGAGATGGAAAGGTCACCTTTTACGGCCATGATAAGCTGGGTGCCAAGATAGTTCAAGAGTATGGAAAGATTTACAAGTGGGGTGAGTCTGCCACCAAGTTTGTCTCAAGGCTTGTGGAAGAGCATTTAAGGCCCTTTTATCTTAGGGAATCCCTCTTTAAGAGCCAGCTTACAGACAGGGGAAGGGCCAACTTCTGGAGGGAGTGCCAAGATATAGCAAGCCACCTTTTCCTGCATGCCATAGCGGACGCCATAGGAAGCGGAGATGAAGAGGAGGAAATAGGAAAGCTTTTAAAAACCATCCATGACCTCATAAGCTACAAGAGGGAGAAGCTATCCAAGGTTCCCACAAAACCCCTTTTAAATGGCAATGAGATAATGCAAATATTGGGCATAGGGCCCGGCCCACTGGTGGGAGAGATAAAAAAAGCCTTAGAAAAAGCACAACTTGAGGGAAGGGTAAGCACAAGGGAGGAGGCGGTGGAGTTTATAAAGGGCTACTATGAGAGCTTAAAGCAAGGAGGCTCTTGTGAATAAGCAAAGGGTCATAGATTCCAAGGTCCTCAAAGAGCCATCCATCGCCACCCGTTATTATGAGCTTTAAGCTCCTTTTGTAGTCTTCCTGCCAGCTTTCCAAACACTTTGAGATGAAGGCTTTGGCTTGGTTTATAAAACCTCCAAGGATGGCCTCTTCGGTGTTTTTCCCAATGCTTACCTTTATAGACCTTAAGTCTATCTTGGGAATGAGTTCTGCTTTTTTGGAGAGGCATTCAAGGCCAGAACCTATGCCCAAGGTTATAAAGCCACCTTGAAAGATGCCATCTATGGCGAGGTCCACCACCAAGGCTGTGCCAGCGCTTACTACAACCATATCCTTGCTGTAAAAGCTTATGGCACCATAGAGGTTTAGAAGCCTGTCCACTCCTACCTTTTCCTTTCCCTCAAAGGCAACCTCCAGAGGCACATCCTTTGCCCTTATGAATTTTGCCTTAGGATACCTCTCCCTTATGTATGCCTCTGCAGAGGGCCTCACAGAAGACACAAGCACAAGGTCCGCCTCAATATAGGGCACCTTATCATGCTCAAACTTCCCTATATACCTTAGCTCCCCCTCATAAAGGCACACATCCACCGATGTATTTCCCACATCAAGGGTTAGAACCTTCATACTCTACCAAGGCTCCCTCTTCTGCCACCTCAAGCACCATGTATTTGGCCCTCACGCCAGCGCCTTCAAAGGCCTTCACCATGGCCTTGCCCACTTTCTCCATCTTATCAAGGCAAAGGCTTGCCACAGATGGTCCAGCACCGCTCAAAAAGACGGCCAAAGCTCCAAACTTGTAGGCCTCTTCCAACACTTGCCAAAAGCCCGGAATAAGATGGGCCCTGTAAGGCTGGTGGAGCCTATCCTTTACAGCTTCCTTTAAAAGTTCAAAGTTCTTTGATAATAGGCTTGCCACAAAAAGAGCTGACCTCTGAAGGTTAAAGACTGCATCCTTTAGACTCACTTCCTTCTTTATTACTTCCCTTGCCTTCTCTGTGGAAAGCTCAAAGTCTGGCACGCAGACCACCACCTTTATCTCCTTTGGAAAGTCAAGCCTTATGAACTTTACCCCTTCCTCCGTGCTTGCGCATACCACAAAGCCACCAAGAAAGGCAGGAAGAAGGTTATCGGGATGCCTTTCAAACTCAAAGGCTATTTTTAGCTTTTCCTCAAGGCTTATATCAAGGCCATGCAAGGCTTGGCAGGCCAGTATGCCACCCACTATGGCAGTGGCCGAAGAGCCAAGGCCCCTTGCGGTAGGCACACGGTTTATCTGTTTGAGGCTTATGGGAAGTTCTTCCTTTCCAAGAAGCTTACAAGCCCTTTTGTAGACCTTTATAAACAGGTTTTCCTCATCGGTGGGAAGGTTTAAACCTTCTCCTTCTATCTGGACATTATAGGAGCCGGAAGGCTCCACATAAAACTCATTGTAAAGGCTTAGGGCAAGGCCAAAGGCATCAAAGCCAGCACCAAAGTTGCTCGTGCTTGCGGGAACTTTAATCTTGAGCATATATATAGTCTATATTACTTTACACACGCAGGGTGAGAAATTAATTAACCGAAGGGAAGGCCACCATCACTTTTTGCCAAAAATAAATGAGACAAATAAGGTAGAAGTGTGTTAAACAGGTTTTTAACCAGTCCCTACGGCGCCATGCATAATGCCCCTACAAAAGGGAATTTCTCACATCACCTTTGCTTCAAATATTTTGAAAAAAAATGAAGCAGGCAAAATTTTGTCTCATTTATTTTTATCACTCCAGTATAAAATCCACAAGCCTATCCAAATCCTCAAGTCCATCTACCCTAAGGCCTTCCACCTCCAAGTCCCCTACCACAACCTTTTTAACACCCTCCAAAGACTTCCAGCCCTCAAGGATAACAATGTGGCAGTCGGAAAAGTATTCTTCTACAACTTTTAATGGGTCATCCTCCCTCTTCTCCCAAAGGGTAAGCTTCTGTGGAGAGATAAGGGCAACCTTATTCAAAAGCTTGAATACCCTGTCTGTATCGCTTCCTTCCTTGTCTGTTATGCCATGCCCCTTTGGGTCATGCTTTATGTAGCCCACCTTATAGCCTCTCCTTTGAAGCTCCGGTATTAGCCTCTCTATTAGGCTTGTCTTTCCCGAGTTATGGTATCCTACTATGCATACCACCTTTGGCATAGGCAAGCTCCTTTATGCTCTCCATTATCTCCTCTGCCACTCTCCTGTATTCCCTTGGGCTTTCTTCGCCATGATAGACTTTGCTTTTTCCAATAAAGACCCTTATGGGATGGCCCGGCTTTGGGAATTTGGCACCCTTTGGGAATACCATGTCTGTGCCTTCAATATAGACGGGCAAAACGGGCCTTTGGCTCTTTATGGCCAAAAGACCCACACCCAGCTTGGGCTTTAAAAACTCTCCGGGCCTTGCCCTTGTGCCTTCTGGAAATATACAAACCTTACAACCAAAGTGCATAAGCTCCATGGCAAGCTCCAAAACCTCCAAGTCCCCCGAGCCTCTTTTTACCGGCAAGGCCCCCATATGTGGAAGTAGCCTGCCAAGTATGGGAATTTTAAAGAGTTCCTCCTTGGCAAGGAACCAAAGGGGCTGTGGAAAGACTGCATTTAGCACTGGCGGGTCAAGGTGGCTCCTGTGGTTGCTGGCCACTATACATGGGCCTTTTGGTATGTTTTCAAGGCCATAGACTTCTATTCTAAAGACCTTTCTAAAAATACTCTTTGTTATGGGGCAAAAGGGAGCAAGGAAAAGCTTGGCAAAGGTGCTTATAGGACAACCACTGGGCATTTTAAGCTCCTTACCATATGAAGGGATACGCTTCCTATCCTCTCCCTCATGCCCTTACCCCTTCTACCTATAACCACAAGGTCGTAGTCGGAAGAGTTTATATACTTTACCATCTCTTTGTATGGGTCTCCCTCAAGCATGGTAAGGTTAAATTCTTTCTCCGCAAACATATCTGTATAAAGTTGTATAACCTCTTCCTTTTTATCAGAAAGGCTTTTGTCGTAGTCTGTTTTACTAAGCTTGCCCTTTAACCTTTCCATGTTCATAGCATACACAAGGTCATAATCAAAGTCAAAGAAGTTTTTTAGATACTCTGCAAACTCTACCTGTTTTATTGACCTTTCGGAAAAGTCTATGGGAAGGCAAACTCTTCTTATATCAATTTTTGCTCCTTCTTTGTATACCCAAAACCTTAACTTACTTGTATCTGACAGCATCCACTCCGGGACAGATTTACCAAAGAGCTGTTTTTTGTATTTTACAAAGAGAAGGTCGTATTTTTCTTCAAGAATATTAAGAATACTTTCCTCCTTTTTTGAAATGGTATATAAATCATAATCTTCAAAAAAGCTCCATAATGGTTTTTCTTGAAATACTTTCTCCTCTAATATAAACTCCGGCTTTATTTTTAATCGTGTAGCTATAGCCTTAACGTAAATTAAATAGTTTTCATCTTCTTCTGATAAGTAGGCACCAACCTTCTCTATGGTATAGGCCATACTAAAATTATACAAACCATTACATACCCGGAAGTCTTGGGATCTTTCCAAGCTTTGAAAGTTTATAGTATACTCCCCAAGCCTTTTTCATCCAATGTCCAACCACAGGCAATGGTACAAGAAGGGCTCTTTTACCATCCCTATAGGCAAGACCGCCACCGTTTCCCATATCCATAAGACAGAGTATATTTATGTGAGGCAGGTAAGATTTAGGTTCACCCTTTACAAGGCCTTCTTCTAAGGCTATGTTGTATGCCACGTTTCTTGCCATAACTTCCGCAAGGTGTCCTTGTTTTGCCTTCCATTCGGGGCCTTCTAAGGCCACACAGTCGCCTATGGCATATATCTTATGGCATTCCTTTACCTTATTATAATGGTCCACAAGGATAAAACCACTTTCATTTTGGGGAAGGTCTCCCTTTTTGATAGCTTCATGCCCATCGCCACCTGGCACAAAGCACACAAGGTCGGCCTCTATCTTTTGGTCTTCCAACACCACACCATCTGGCGTAAATTCCAATATTTTCTTTCCAGTAATAGCCCTTATGTTAAGCTTTTTAAAGAAATAATCCAACATGCTCAAAGCTCTTTCTCCCAGCCTTTCTCCAGGCTTTGGCATGGGAGCAAAAAAGGTAAGTTCAAACCTGTTCCTTATCCCTTTCTTCCTTAGCATGTAATCAACGTTAAAAAGAAGCTCAAAAACTGGGCCACCTCTTACCGCCTCCTTTGCCTTAGGATTCCCACCAAAGCCAAAGGCAAGCTTACCTTCACCTTTGCTTATCAGTTCTTCAAGCCTCTTTTTATAATCAAGAGTTTCCTCGGGAGAGCCGCATATGGAATAGGTGTATTCTATACCTTTATGGGCCAATTTCCGTTGACCAAGAGCTATTACAAGGTAATCAAAGTCCCGCCTTTCTCCACCTTTTTCCAAGACAAAACCTTCTCTGTTCACAAACACCACCTTGTCCTTTACAAAATTAAAACCATGCGCCTTTGAAAGGCTTTCAAGAGGTATGCATACATCTTCAAAGTTTTTCTCTCCGGTAGGTATCCATATGGATATGGGATAAACAAACAGATAATCCCTGTCGGAAATAAGCTCTACCTCAAAGCCATACTTTCTTAAAAAGATGGCACATTCAACGCCAGCAATACCACCGCCCAAAACCACTACCTTTTTCACTGTTTACTCCTTATCTTGTCCAAAAGCATTTGTTCAAAGTTTTCTAAGGACATGGTTCCAAGGTTTCCTTCCTTTTTACTCCTAACCGACAGGCTCTTGCTCTCCACCTCTTTGTCTCCCAAAACCACCACATAGGGCACCTTTTGAAGCTCCGCATCCCTTATACGTGCGTTTAGCCTTTCATCCCTCATATCCAACTCTACCCTTATACCTTTTTCTTTTAGCCTGCCTTCCACCTCCCTTGCATAATCTCCATGCTTTTCTGGTGAAATGGGAATTATCTTTACCTGCACTGGAGAGAGCCACAAAGGCAAAAGCCCAGCATAATGTTCTAAAAGGACTCCCACAAACCTTTCAATGGAGCCAAAGATGGCTCTGTGTATCATATAGGGCCTGTGTCTTTTGTTGTCTGGTCCCACATACTCCATGTCAAAGCGTTCTGGAAGGTTAAAGTCAAACTGTATGGTGGAACACTGCCAAAGCCTCCCTATGGCATCTTTTATCTTTACATCTATCTTGGGACCATAGAAGGCTCCGCCACCCTCATCTATCTCATACTCAAGACCCACCTTTTCCACAGCCTTCCTTAGGGCGCCCTCTGCCAACTGCCACTGCTCCTGCGAACCTATGGCATCCTCCGGCTTGGTGGATATGTAAACCTTAAAGTCTTCAAAGCCAAAGGACCTTAGCATATCTATGGCAAACTGTAAGGTCTCCTCTATTACGCCTTCCACCTGCTCTGGCGTGCATATAATATGGGCATCGTCCTGTGTAAAGCCCCTGACTCTCATAAGGCCATGAAGCACACCCGACATCTCATACCTATAAACGGTGCCAAGCTCTGCAAGCTTTAAGGGAAGCTCTTTGTAGCTCCTTACCTTGCTTTTATATATGGCTATGTGGAAAGGACAGTTCATAGGCTTTACAAAGTATTCCTCATTTTCAATTTCCATGGGAGAGAACATGTTGGGCCTGTAGTAGTCAAGATGCCCGCTTGTTTGCCAAAGCTTGGCATTTCCCACATGAGGAGTATAGACAAGCTGGTAGCTTCTTTTTATGTGTTCTTCCTTCCAATAATCTTCAAGTGTCTTTCTCAGGATTGCTCCCTTTGGAAGCCAAAGCACAAGGCCCGCACCCACCTCATCCTCTATTAGGAAAAGCTCAAGCTCCTTTCCAAGCCTTCTGTGGTCCCTCTTTTTTGCCTCTTCATACAGCCTTAGCCTCTCTTCCAGCTCTTCCTTGCTCCAAAAGGCTATGCCGTATATCCTCTGGAGCATGGGCTTGGAAGAATCTCCCATCCAGTAGGCGCCAGCCACATGGGTAAGCTTAAACTCTCCCACCATACCTGTTGAAGGCACATGAGGACCTCTGCAAAGGTCCGTAAAGCCATCCTGTCCATAGACGGATATTATGTCCTTTTCATCTATCCTGTTTATTATGTCCAGTTTGTACTTTTCTTTTAGCTCGGAAAATAGCCTTATGGCCTCTTCCCTGTCTAACTCCTTTCTAAATATGGGGTAGTTTTTCCTTATTATCTCCCTCATCTTCTCTTCTATTTTTGGTAGGTCCTCAGAGCTTATGGTATGCCCTTCTACTTCCACATCGTAATAAAAGCCCTCTTCTGTAGTTGGACCAACACCCAGATGGACCTTATCGTAGCCATATATCTCCTTTAGGGCCTGCGCCATTATGTGGGAGAGGGTGTGCCTCATTATCTCAAGGCTCTCCGGGTCTTCCTTGTAGATGGGTGTGATCTCTATGTCTTCCCTTATGGGTGTAAGAAGGTCTATTAGCCTTGAGCCAGCCTTTGCGCCTATGGCTCCATCTATGCCAAGGGACTTAAAAATCTCACCAAGTGGTGTGCCTTTTTCTACGCTTATCTCTTTTCCGTTTACCCTTACCTTTACCATAAGGTTAATTATAATTTCTTCTAAAGCCCAAGGGCTGTCTTTACTATGCTTAGCCTGTCTTTTAGCTTATCCTGTTCCTTCTCTTCGGAGAAGTAGCTTAAGACTTCTTCCTCTTTTAGCTCCACCTTTCCCCTTTCCTTGATCTTTTGTGCTACAAAGTCTGCCACCGCAAGGAGCTTTTTACACCTCTTGGTGGACTTAAACTTTATATCTTCCACCTTCTCTGGAGTCCCTTTAATAAAAAAGGCCACAGAGTGGCACCCAGAGGTGCATTTGCCAAGCTCCATGTAGCCCTCAGGCTTCTCCTCCACAAGGTTTTTTAGGCCCTTTTCCACATATTCGGACACTTTCATAGCTCTAATTATACAACGGGAGAGCGAGGGAATTGAACCCTCCAGGGACCCTTTTCAGGACCCCTCACGGGATTTGAAGTCCCGGGACCGCACCAGCGCGTCAAGCTCTCCCTTAACCTTTTGGAAGGCACTCAATCTTCTCACGGATTATTATAGCCTTTATCTTCTCCGCTATATCTTCAGCTTTTTTTAGCCTCCTTAGCTCCTCCGGCTTGTCCGCCTTTATCTTCACAATCCAGCTATCATAAGGCTTATTTACTATGGGAGATGGGTCCTTTTCAAGGGCCTTGTTGGCCTCCACTATCTTTCCGCTTAGTGGGCTTGGAAAGGTAGATACCCTTTTACCAGACTCAACTACCGCAAGGTTCCCATCGTACTCCACAACAGTGTTGACTGGCTTTATCCTTATAGCATAAAGGGGATATACCAAGGAAGAAAGCACCTGCATAAAGCCTACAGAATATATGCCAGAGCCTTCTTCCTTTACCCACTGGAAGAGCATCCTCTCCTCATCTACCCTGTAGAGCCTGTCCCTTTTTATAACGCAGTTTAAGACAACTATATCCATGCTCTTTGCTCTACCAAGCAAAGGTAAAGAACACAAAAGGCCAATAAGTGTTCTTCTGTCTATCATAAGCCAAATATATTGTCTTCAAACTTGACAAAGCCCCTTTCCTTTGCCCAAAGGTCAAGCACAAGGGTTGCCACATCATCTACATGTGGCACCGCAAGGCCATCCAATCGCATATCTATAAGCTTTATGTAATGCCCACACCTTTGACAGACCTGCAGTTGGACAGCCTTATTATCTTCTTGATAATAGTAGTCTATCTCCTTATCGTCCTCATTGCCACAGTTTACACACCTGTTCCTGTTGTAGAGCCAGTCTGTATTACAAAGCACGCAACGCAAAAATCTTCCACCTTCCACCTCTTGGCTGTCCGCTATGTAAGACACGGAAGGCTTAAAGCCACACACAGGACACTTGGTTTTTAGCCAGTTTTCTTTATCAATGTCCATACCTTCCGCAAGGCGCTCATAAAAGGGGTTTAAGAAGGAAAGGAAGAGAAACCTATCTATGGGGTTTGCCTTCTTTTCCTTTATAAAGTCGCCTATCATCTTCTCAAGAACCGCCCTTTCTATGCCTTTAAACTCCTCCGCCCTTTTGAAGATTTCCTCATTGCCGTGTTCCATGCATACATCCAGCAACCTATAGAACCACTTCATGCCCTTGCGCCAATCCTTATCCTTGATAGATTGATAGGCTTCCCTTTGATACCTAAGGATATGCTCATAGAAGTTTAGGAGCTCTAAGGCCTCTGGATACTTTCCTTTCAAGACCCTTATCCTCTCAAGGGCATACTCCTTCTCTCTTTGCTTAAATATCCCTATCTTCATCTCGCCAACCTTATAACACCGCAGGCTATCCTTGTTCCTGCATTCCCCGCAGGGTCCGTAAGGTAGTCATCCTTGTGGTGGTGTATCATTATGGAAGTACCACCTTCCTTTAAAAGACTGTTCTCCTTTCCGCTTTTTAGAGTTATAAAGGTGTTTAGCACATGCACTTTTACATTCCCTTTTTCATCGGTGAATATGTTGGGCATATCGCCCGCATGCCATCCTTCAGGGTTTAAAAGGCCGTGTTTTTTCTTGAAGGGGTTAAAGTGTCCCTTGGCGGACATAAAATCTGGAGGGTCGCACCTTCCAAGCTCGTGTATATGCAAAGCCAGTTCAGAATTAGGTGGTAATCCAGAGGCTTCAAGCATTATAAGAACGCCGGCGTTGGTTTCCACAAAGATAGCCTTGCCTATCTTTTCTCCCTTCTGGTTTATAAGCTCTGCTTCAGCTTTGAGTTCCTTTGCCTGCACTGTAAAAAAGAAAAGGAGGCAAAGGAAAGGCCAGAAAATCCATAATCTTTTCATGAAAGCTACCTCTTTATTATTTCTTTGAACCACTTGGGATGGTGAGAGGCAGCCCACAGGGCTGACACTTTTCCCGTTATCATGCTGGACAGAGAACCGGGCACTCCAATCGTTCCCATATACACGTGGATTATAAAACCGGCACCCACCACTATGAAGGCAATTGTATGCAAAAGTATGGCAAGCCTTACAAGGTTTATGGAAAAACTCTCAGGGAACCACATGACTATGCCGGTTATAAGAAAGACTGCACCACCTATAAAGACCATCCAGCCAAAGATTTTTTGCCCTGCGTTGTATTTACCTACCTCTGGAAGCTTTTCTTCCTCACCTTTTATGTAGTATTTTACATTGGAAAGCCATTTCATATCATCGCTGTCAAGGATAAAGTCCTTTGCCCATTTTAGGAACATAAGAAGCACACCTACGGAAAAGACCACACCAGCCCATTTATGAAGCCATGCGGAGAACTCTTTTCCACCGAGGAAAGGCAGAAGCCAAGCAAACTTGGGAGAATACATGCCAAGCCCAGATAGGAAAAGGTAAACAAAAGGCACCGCTGTAAGCCAATGCACAAACCTATCAAACCTGGAAAACCTTTCCACCTCTATCTCTTCCAACTTCTTTATATCCTCCATGATTATTCCTCCTTTTTATGCTTCTTGCCCACCTTTATGGGCCCAAAGAGTATGAGCTGTAGGAAGGCTCCAAGGAGAGTACCCCAAAGGACGATAGAACCAAGGAGCTTTACGGGCCCTTTCCATAGGCTTATAAGGGGTGATATGCTTGCCTCCTTTGGAAGACCATATATCTCAGGCTTGTCGCCATGGGGCAAAAGGTATATGTAGCCCGTACCGCCTACGCCCTTAGGATCGTATATGGAAGCCTTATCAAAGCCTCTTTTCTTTAGCCCTTCCAGGAGCTTGTTGGCTCTTATAAGCATCTCCTCCTTTGTTCCAAAGTGAAGGGCATTTGTAGGGCAGGTCTTTACACACATGGGCTCAATACCGGCAGAAACCCTATCAATGCAGAAGTTGCACTTCCAAGGCTTATTGTTGGCGTCATACCTTGGCACATCAAAGGGACAACCTGACAGACAGAACTTACAGCCTATACACTTAGAATGGTCAAAGTCCACAACTCCGTTGGCATACTGGATGATCGCACCCGGCGAGGGGCAAGCTTTAAGACAGCCTGGGTCTGAGCAATGCATACATTGATACTTGGTTATGGCCCACACAAGGCCGTTGGGAGTTTCTTCTTCCTGGAAGCGCATGTACATAAAGAGGTTTGGTGCCAAGCCAGGGCCTGATTGATAGCCCGTAAATATCTTTTCCTCCGTATGAAGTGGTGGCTTTAGGTCGTGCCATTGGGAACATGCAGCCTCACAGGCCTTACATCCTATACAGCTGGATATATCCACAAGTATGGCAAGCTGGTCCGCCTGCTTTATGTTTTGGTCTGGGAGCTTGGAGGCGGACACGCGCCTCAGCCCCAAACCTACAGTCCCTTCTGTGGTTACTGTAGCCATTTTTTACCTCCTTATGCTTTTACCTTTTCTATCTTGCACAAAAAGCCTTTAAACTCTGGCGTTTGTGAGTTGGGGTCCCACACAAAGGGGGTGATCATGTTGGCAAGGGCGCCTTTTACCACTCCCTCGTTGCCCCAGTGTATTGGAATGCCAACGGTATAAACCTTTTTACCGTTTATGACAAGGGGTTTTATCCTTTTTGTAGGCAAGGCATAGCCTTCGGCAGAACCTCTTGCAGTGCTTACTCTGACTATATCACCCTCCTTTATACCAAGCTCTTTGGCCAGTTCCTCTGGAAGCTCAATAAACATCTTTGGCACCAGGGCAGAAGTTCCGTATATATGCTTTGTCCAAAAGTGGAAGTGTTCCACCACTCTGTAGGTGGTTGCCACGTATGGGTATTCGTCTGGCTTTCCAAGGAGGTCCAGGTCTGATTTGTATATCTTTACCACTGGGTTGTGGGGTGTTTTGGGGTGTAGTATGTTTTCCACTGGAGATTCAAAGGGTTCGTAATGTTCTGGGAAAGGCCCATCCACAAGGGGCGCACAGAAGAGCCTGCCCCTACCTTCTGGGAGCATGATAAAGGGACCATAATCGGGTGTTAGGTCTGGCTTTATGTCTGGCACATCGTAGCCAACCCATTTGCCTTCTGCCTCATCCCACCATATATACTTTTTCTTTTCACTCCACGGCTTTCCGCTTGGGTCTGCGGAGGCCCTGTTATAAAGTATCCTTCTGTTGGCTGGCCAGCTAAAGCCGTAGCCCGGGTATACACCAAGGCCAGAGGGGTCGGAGAGGTCTGTGGATTTTGCCCTGTTGCCCGTTTGAGGGAATACGCCCGAATAGAGCCACATACCACAGGCTGTGGTTCCATCGTCCTTTAGCACAGCAAAGCCCGGCACTCTTTCACCCTTCTTAACCACCACATTGCCTTTGTCATCCGTTATGTCTGCAAGGGCGTAGCCGTTCATCTCCCTCAAAACCTCTTCTGCTGTTGGATAGTAGGGGTTTTGGAAGTTCCAAGTTAGGTTGAGTATGGGATCTGGGAATTTACCACCTTCCTTCTTATATAGCTGTCTTATCCTCATAAAGAGCTGTCCAGCTATCCAAAACTCATCCTTTGCCTCTCCCGGCGGGTCCACCGCCTTATACTTCCACTTTATAACACGCCCACTGTTGGTATAGGAACCCTCTTTTTCTGCAAACAAGGCCGAAGGTAGTAAAAAGACCTCCGTCTGCACCTTTGAGGGGTCATCCACATACTTCCAAAAGGCGGCCATCTCCGTCTCAAAGACATCTATAACCACCATCCACTTTAGCTTTCCAAGACCCTGAGCTATCTTCTTTACGTTGGGATTGCTTGCCAATATGTTCATACCGACTGATACAAGGCCCTCCATCTTGCCCCTATACATCCTATCCAGTATCTCGTCCATGGCTATTACTTTTTCAATCTTTGGTAGGTAATGGTAGGCAAACTCGTTCTCTGGAGTGGCCGCATTTCCAAACCATGCCTTGAGAAGGCTAACGTAGAACTTGCCGTAATTTGACCAGTAGTTCATGGAAGTATCCAAAGCCTTTGGAGTGTTTGCCTCTATATGATCTTTGAGGCTTTGCTGGGTTGCAAGAGGAGGCTTTAGGTAGCCCGGTAGGAACCTACCTTCACCAGCCAAGTCCGTCATGCCCTGCACGTTGGAATGACCCCGTAGGGCATTTATACCACCGCCCGGCACGCCTACGTTGCCAAGAAGGAGCTGAAGTATGGCCATGGAGCCTATAAGCTGTGTTCCTATGGAGTGGTGCGTCCATCCAAGGGCATAAAGATGTGTCATAGACTTATCTGGTGCGCTGGTTTCCGCTATGAGCTTTGCCACCTCAAGGAACTTATCCTTGGGAATACCGGTAAGCTTTTCTACCACCTCTGGTGTATACCTTGAATAGAACTGCTTCATAAGCTGGAATACGCACCTTGGGTGCTCCAAGGTCATATCCTTTTTGGCCATACCTTTTTCGTCAAGCTCGTAGCCCCAAAGGGATTGGTCATACTTTCTCTTTTCGGGATCGTAGCCAGAAAATAGACCCGTTTGTGGGTCAAAGTTGTACGTATCCTTTACTATATAAGAGGCGTTTGTAAAGTGCTTTATGTACTCTTCATTATACTTCTTGTTTTGAAGCACGTAGTTTATAAGACCGCCCATAAAGGCAAGGTCCGAACCTGGCCTTATCTGAAGGAATATGTCCGATACGGCAGCAGTCCTATTGAACCTTGGGTCAACACATATGATCTTTGTTCCCTTCTCTTGGCGAGCCTTTATGGCCCATTTAAAACCGCAGGGGTGGTTTTCTGCAGGATTTCCTCCCATAACCAGTATGAGGTCTGCGTTTTTAATATCGTTCCACCCATTGGTCATCGCGCCTCTTCCGAACCTTGGGGCCAAACTGGCCACCGTGGGTGCGTGTCATATTCGCGCCTGAGTTTCTCTTGCCACAAGCCCCAAGGCTACCCCCATCTTAACCCATAGATAGCCCTCCTCGTTGCCTATGGTGCTTCCCTCTATCCATGCTATACTTTCACATCTGTTTACAAGCCTACCTTGATCGTCCCTCTCTATAAAGGTCCTGTCCCTTGTATCTTTTATGAGCTTGGCTATTCTATCAAGGGCCTCTTCCCAGCTTATTTCCTTCCATTCCTTTGAGCCTGCGGGCCTATATAGAGGTTTTTTGAGCCTATTGGGTGAGTTTATAAAATCCTTCAATGTGGCGCCCTTGGGGCATAGGGTTCCTCTATTTACTGGGTCATCGGGGTTGCCCTCCACATGGATAACCCGAGGCTTTACGTTCATAGCTCCATCGGTCAAAGTGTATATGATAACTCCGCAGGACACCGAGCAGTAAGGACATATACTCTTTACAGCCTTGGCGCTAGAAATCTTTAAATCCCTCACCCTTGCCATGGCCGGCTTAAGGTCAAAGCCAAGCCCTCCAGCAAGAGTAGCTCCTGCCGATACACCCGCCACCTTAAGGAAACTTCGCCTGGTAAGCTCCATCTTTACACCTCCTTTTTAGAGCCTTGGCTTATAAAATAAGGGATGTATGAAAGATCATCCATAGAATTTTTCAATGATAAGCTTTAAAAATATCAAAATTAGAATACTCTTATACTGGGGCTGAAAAATCCGTTTGTAATGGCACCATGCATAGTGCCAGTAGTGGCAAGTTTATAACCTATCAAAAATCATTGGGCGGGTTTGGAACTCACGATGTTTGAATGCACGCGCCAACGTGCCACTACATTGTTTATCTCAAATATTATCTTGACATTATACACGCCGGGTGAGAAATTAGACCTCAAGTTCACCCCTCCTATAATAGCTATATCCAATAGCATAAGCATATACATACACAAGCACACAAGTTAAAGTCCTCCACCCACTACCAGCATTAAAAAGCTTTATCTGACTTATAACACCTTCCACTACCTGCCTTTTTGCCCTCATCTCCCTACTACCACACACAATCACACCTTCACAACCCCTATAACCCCTATCTCCATACACCACACAACTCTCCACAAGCTTCCTAAACCATAAACTCCTTCTCTTCCTTTCCCTAAATGCCCTAACCTCATGCACACTTCCAAAGCTTATCCACACATCATAAACTCTTCCCCACCTATCACATAACACCATCATCAACATGCCATACCTGACCTCCTCAAACTCCACTACCTTCCCATTGTCTCTCCGAACTATCTTCCTTCTCCTCTTTGCCCACCATACCTTCCCTCTTACCCTCCTTATCTTCTGTGTCCTCGCCCTGTTTACATTGGCTATGTCCACTATGGTTCCATCTATTACAAGTTCTATCTTCTTACCATGCAAAAGCCTTGCTAAAATCATAAGCCTCAGCTTGTGAAGCTTGTATTCTCTCAATATCCTGTATACTCTCTTGAGTCTGTATCTTCTGAAGATATGCCATGATTGTATGGATGGGTCAATAAGTAGTTTAGCTAAGGTGAGGACTTTTGTATTGGTTATGTAGGAGAGTATAAAGATGGCTGCTATATGGATGTCTGTGAGTTTAGGCTTTCTGCCTGCTTTAGCTTTTGGCACATTAAGGAATGGCAAGGCATTTTCAAGGTCTTTTAGGATTTGTTGGTAGATGCGTAGGTAAGGTGGTATAATTTCCATGGTAAAAACCTCCGATGGTTTTTAGGGCTACTATTATAGTAGCCCTGCTGTCTTTTTATTGATATGGAAGGTTTAGCTTAAAGGGAATTTCTCACTCGGCGTGTATTGAGTATTATCATGAAGACCATGGAATAATCTATTGGGGTAAGATAGATGACCTTTTGATAGATAGCGAAGGTAGATTAGTTCCTCTTGATTTTAAAACCACTTTAAAATGGAAAAACGAAAATAAAGACGAAAAAGATAAGGATGTCTTAGAAAAATACAGAGAAAAGTACAAAAGACAGCTAGAGATCTATGGCTACCTATTATATAAGAACGGGGAAAGAGTAGCTAACGTGGGAGCATTATACGTGGTGACTGTCAGTTTTACAGAAAATTTTGAAAAACAAGAAAATCCTAGACTTATACCTCTTGAAGACCTAAACTATGAGCAATGGGATATACTTTTGGAACATATAAAAGAAGTTTTTTACAGTGACCATGAGCCAAAGGCTGACGATGATTGTGAGTTTTGCAACAGGGATGTGAAAGTATTACAGCTATATAACTTCCAACAATATTTAAGATAGAAGTATCTTCACCATCCTCTTAAAGTCTATCCCCGCCCTTTGGCATGCCATAGGAAAAAGGCTAAGCTCTGTCATGCCCGGAATGGTGTTTACCTCCAAAAGGTATGGTATGCCTTCCCTTGAAACTCTAAAGTCCACTCTTGAAAAGTCCTTAAGCTCAAGGTAAAGGTGAGCCCGTAGGGCTATATCTTGTAGCTCCCTGTTTAGCTCCTCATCCTCGGAGAAGATATACTCCGTCATGCCCTTTGTGTATTTGCTCTCGTAGTCATAAAGGCCCTTCTTAGGTCTTATCTCAATAGGTGGCAAGGCTTGGCCCTTTAAGATGCCCACGGTAAAATCCCTACCTTCAATGAACTCTTCCACCATCACCTTTTTTGACAGTTTAAAGCACTCACCTATAGCTTCCTTTAGCTCCCTTTGGTCCTTTACCACAAAAAGCCCCACGCTTGATCCTTGGTCTGCAGGCTTTACAACGGCAGGGTAAGTATTCCATTCAATGCCTTCCTCTGGAGACCTAAGGCATATCCATTTTGGCACCTTAATGCCATGAAAGGAAAGGACCTTTTTTGTTATATCCTTGTCCATGGCCAAGGCGCTTCCCAGCACACCGGAACCCACGTAAGGAATGCCCAAAAGGTCCAAAAGGCCTTGCACCCTGCCATCTTCTCCGTAGGTGCCATGAAGGGCTATAAAGACCTTGTCCGGCCTTATGGCCTTTAACTTTTCACAAAGGTCCTCTTCTAAGTCCAAGGCTATGGCCTCATGTCCCAGTTCTTGCAAGGCCCGCAAGACTGCCTGACCGCTCTTTAAGGAGATTTCTCTTTCACTGGACCTTCCTCCCATAAGCACAACCACTTTCAATTAGCCTTACCTCCTCTTCCAAGCTTATACCAAAGCTTTCAAAGACCCTTCTCTTTGCCTCTTGGATTATTTTAAGCACCTCCTGGTAGGTACCCCTTCCAAGGTTTACCAAAAAGTTGGCATGCTTTTCTGAAAAGGCCACATCCCCCACCCTGTAGCCCTTCATCCCCACTTTTTCTAAGAGCCTGCCCGCAAAATGCCCCGGTGGATTCTTAAAGGTGGAACCACAGGTGGGAAGGTTCAAGGGCTGTTTACTTGCCCTCTTCTCCCTTATGGCCTTGTATTCCTCCACTATATCCCTCTTTACCTTTGGAACTGCAAAAGTTCCAGCAAGCACAACCCCAAGCTCTGGAAAGGGTGAGGACCTATAAGAAAAGCTAAGCTCTTCTTTCCTTACCCTCTGAAGACTCCCTTCCCAGTCCAAAAAGACCACCTCTTTGAGATGCTCATTTATCTCATAGCCAAAGGCTCCTGCGTTCATGGCTATGGCACCACCAACGGTGGCGGGAAAGCCCACAAGCCTATAGAAGCCTTCAAGGCCTTCTTTCAAAGAAAAGGACACAAGCTTGGAAAGAAGCACTCCAGCCTGGGCTGTAATATAAAAAAGGTCCCCTTCCCTCCTTACCTCAAAGCCTTCAAACCTTCTCATGCTTATAACCAGACCTTCAAAATCACCAAAGATGGTGTTAGAACCCCTGCCAAGGATAAAGATGGGTAAGGATTTATCCAAGGCAAAAAAGATGGCATACTTCAGTTCTTCAAGGTCCTTTGGCTCACAAAAATACAGAGCCTTGCCCCCTATGCGTATGGTGGTGTAGGGCCATAGGTCAAGGTTTTTTATAAGCATATAAGCTCAATTATACCAAAAAGCCTCTTAACAAAATCTTAACCAAACCTTAACCCAGTCTTAACAAAAGGTTGATATGCTTATGGTAAAGGTAGGAGGTGTGCCATGGTTAGAGTAATATACAGTTTGTTTATTCTGACCGTTGCTTTGCTCGTATCTTCCTGTGGGGGAGGCTTTGGCGGAGTGAGCTCCTCCCTTTTGGAGAACCCCAAGCCAGACTTTAGCATAAGCCTAAACCCCAACACTTTGAGTGTGCAAGCAGGACAAAGTACAAACACCACCCTAACCATTACTCCCCAGTTTGGTTTTAGCGGAAATGTGGCCCTAAGCCTTGAGAGAGAAGACGGAAGCCCTTGTATGATAGGCCTAAGTCCAAGCTCGGTTAATGTGGGAAGAAACAATAACTTTCAACTAACCCTTAGCGTACCCTCCTCTTTGCCAACGGGAACTTACAGGCTATCACTCAAGGCTACCTCTGGAGACATAGTGAAAAGGGCCAGCATAACTATAGTGGTAAGTGAAACACCACCACCCCCACCTCCCGTGGGTGAAAACTGGATCCCACAAAACTCAGGCACCACCCTACCTTTATGGGGAGCTTCTTGCACATCTGGTAAGTATGTGGTAGTGGGTGGTGGTAGAAATGCACAAAACCAGTATGAAGCAGTGCTACTCTACTCTACAGACGGCACAAATTGGCAAAGGGCTCAAGCACCACAGGGAACAGAGACGAACACCTTTTATGGAGTGGTTTATGGCAATGGGTTCTTTGTGGCTGTGGGCTATAACGGAAGCATAATAGCTTCACAGGACGGTATAAATTGGGTGCGCGTAAACCATAACCTTACTACAAAAACATTATACCGTGTGGCTTACATAAACGGCTACTTTGTGGCCATGGGTCAAAATGGCACCATACTGGTGTGCAATGCAAACACATCCGACTGTAGGCAAGGTGCAAGCTGGAGCTTAAAAACAAGCGGGACAACCCAAACTCTTGAGTGGCTCATACACGATGGACAAAGGTATGTTATGGTTGGAAATGGTGGCACAGTTCTTACCTCTTCAGACCTTAACACATGGACTAATGCAAATGCCAACTTTGGTGGAGATACACCAAACCTTTGGGGCATAGCATACATAAACGGCAGGTATGTAGCAGTAAGCAACAACAACAATAAGGTTTATCTATCCCAAGACCTTAGCGTATGGACCAGCCCATACACTGCACAACAAAGGCTAACCTTTGTGCTTAAAGTTAACGACCTTTTGCTTGCTACAGGAGATGGTGGCACCATACTTAGGTCCACCGACGGTGGCCAAAGCTGGACGCTGGCCAACACAGGAACAAGCAACAAAGTCAATTTTGTATCAGACTGTGAAAGCCTGCTTATAGCTGTGGGAGATGGTGGCACCGTACTGACATCAAGGAGGTAGATTGCCATGACAAAAAGGATTGTGCTTCTGAGCGGTATCTTCTGTGTGGGTGTGGCCATTGCTCAAGAGGCTCCAAGGATAAAAATACAGGTGCAAGAGGAAAAGGAAAGGGAGGCTCCTGAAATACCAGTGGAAAGGAAAAAGGCAAAGCCAAAGACGGAGACAACGGTAAAGGAAAAGGAGCTTCAAAGGGGTACTGGCGCAGGCGGAGTGAATGTGTTTAGAGCTATAGAGCTAACACCTTCCTTGAACGTTCAAACGGACGATGCCTACGGCCTTGGTGGTGGTTCCGTTAGGCTCAGAGGCTTTGATAACACCCAGATAGGCATAAGCATAGATGATATGCCACTAAACGATTCTGGAAACTTTGCCATATACCCACACGAGTATGCGGACGTAGAAAACTTAGAGAGCATTACCATAGAGAGGGGTGCGGTCAGCAAAAAGAGCCCCTTCTATACAGAGGTGGGAGGAGCCATAAGGATAAGGACAAAGCCACCCGCCAACGAGTTTGGTATTACCATCTTCCCAAAGTTTGGCACCAACGAGTTTAGAAAGTATTTCTTCAGGGTGGATACGGGTAGGCTACCCTTTGGTATTAGGGCCTTTGGCTCCTACTCCCATACGGAGGCGGACAAGTGGAAAGGGCCGGGCAAGCATCCAGACTTTAGAGACCACTATACCATAGGCATTACCCAAAACTTGGGCAGGCTCTTTTGGGAGTTCTACTACGACAAAAACACCCAGCTAAACTACTTCTACAGAGGGCTAAACTACCAGCAGGCCCAAAACTTGGACCAGTTCAGAAGGTTTGATTACAGCCCAAGCCTTATATTCCCCGGAGGAAACGGCCTTGTGCATAATAACCAGACCATAAGAGACAACAACGTAGCCTATTACAAGTTCTACAAAAACCCTTACGACAACCAACAGCTAAGGGCCAACGTAGAGCTTGATATAACCAACTGGCTAAAGCTTACCTTTAAGCCCTACATGTGGATAGGAAGAGGAAGTGGAACAAGCGCCACAACTTTCACAAGCGGTGGCAACACCTACATAGCCTTCAGAGAATCCTTTAACTACACCGACAGGCCCGGAGCCATCCTAAACCTAAACTTTAAAAGTTCTTATGGTGAGTTTACCTTGGGCTATTGGTATGAGAGGGCAGAGCTAAAACAGTGGCAACCCTCCTTCCCAGTGAGGGTACAGCCCGACGGCTCTTACACTCTGCTTATTAATACCTTAGGCACGCCCAGCTTTAGGTACAACTATATCCAAAAGACCATAACCACCACTAACACACCCTTCATCTTCTATGAAGCCCCCGAGCTTTTGGGCAGGCTTGACATAAACGCAGGCATAAGGTTTGCACAGGTAAAGAGAGAATTTACCAACTACAACACTACAGGCCTTCCCTACATGCCCGAGGATGATATATTTGACCATCCAAACCTCACCAAGGACCCAAGACTTTCCTACTCAAAAACCTACAGGAAGGTGTTGTTTAACTTTGGAGTAGGTTACAAACTCACCGACCACATATACCCATATTTTGCCTTCTCCCAAAACTTCAGAGTGCCACCCAACTTTATAGGCACCATACCAAACAATGTAGATGCCCAGTTTGTTATAAACCAGCTAAAGCCGGAAGAGTCGGTCAACTACGACCTTGGCGTGCGTTTTGACTTTGACAAGCTTTATGTGGTGCCAGCCATCTATTACACCGATTACAAAAACAGGCTTATAAGGATTGCAGACCCCAACGACCCGAACTTGGTCTACCTTAGGAATGCAGGAAAGGTAAAGGCCTACGGCTTTGAACTGGAAGTGGGTGCAAAACCCTTCAAAGACCTAAGCCTTTATGGCTCTTACTCCTACAACGTGGCAGAATTCAAAGATGATTGCACCACCCTTTCTACTGGCAATCCTGTGTGTGGTATAAGCGGCAACCAAGTTCCAGACACACCAAAACATATGTTTAAGCTTGGCATAGATTACAGAATATTTGGCTTTAATATAAGGCCTTCTTTGCAGTACATAGGCTCAAGGTATGGAACGGTAGACAACAAACAAAAGGTTAGCTCTTACACCCTTATAAACCTTTCTGTGGACAGAAGAATAACAAAGAACTTCACCCTCTACTTTGATGTGATAAACCTAACGGATAAAAAGTACATAGGCAGGATATCGCCGGGTGAAACCTCTGGAACCTACTATGTGGGCGCTCCCTTCACCTTTTCTGTAGGACTAAGAGGGAGGTTTTAAGCATGTTGCTGGATCTTATCCATAAGGGAGTTTTTGGACTGATGCTTTTGATCTTCACCTTTGGCAACTATTTAGTGGCTATGAACTTCTTCCAGCTTAAAAGAAGGCCCAACAGTCCAGCGGACAAAAGGCTTGAGCATGCAGAGTCTATAAGAAGGAGGCTATGGTTTTTGGACTTTGCAGCCACCGTCTCTCCCATAGTGGGCCTTTTGGGCACCGTATTGGCCCTTATAATAGCCTTTCAACAGCTTGCCGCAAAAGGTGTGAGCGGTGCAGGTGAGATAAGCGCAGCCATAGGCACAGCCCTTTGGGCCACAGCCCTCGGTATAGCCATGTCCCTCTGGTTTTACTTCTTCTTCAAGTTCTTCCATTCCAAAGTATCTTCCATAAAAGAGGAAGTAAAGCTTGAGCTTCTAAGGTCCCTTTTGGAGGAAGGCAATGAATAAAAAGGCTTTACTTTTACTGCTTATGGAGGAGGAACATCAGAAGGAAGAAATACAAATAATACCTATGATAGACGTAATGCTGTTTTTGTTGGTCTTTTTCATGGTCTATACCCTAAACGTTTTTCCCATGATGCTACAAGAGATAAAAGTGCCTACCTCTTCCACGGTGCAGAGGAAGGACCTCAGAGAACCTATCAAAGTGTATATATCCAAAGATGGAAGAGTCCTTCTGGAAAACAGGGAGGAGGGTCTACAGGCCCTCAAAAACTACCTAAGGAATGTGCAAGATAAAGAAAAGGCCACCGTTCTAATAGTGGGAGATAAGGAAGTGAACCTGCAAAAAGTTATAGAGGTTATAGATGCCATAAAGGAATCGGGCATATACAACATAGGCATCGTGGGCGACAAGAAATGATCCTCAGAGAAGACAGGCCCAAAGCCCTTGCTCTTTCCATAAGCCTTTCCCTCCTCTCTTCCTTTGTTATCTCTTGGCTTATGTCTGTTAGCAAAATGACCTTTCCAAGTGGTGGATCCAAGCCCGTAGAGATCATCCTCACCCTACCACCCACACAGGAGACTACAAACCCAAAAGAATCAAGACCTCAAAAAACACCACCCAAAAGGCAGGAGGTTAAAAAGGTTATAAAAAATGTTCCCCAAAAGCAGGAAGTAAGACAAGAGCCTGTGGCACCACCAAAGGAGGCCATACCCATAGCAGAAAAGGCCCAAACACAAATTACAGCCAGAGAAGAAACAAAAGAAGACACTTCAAATAAAGAGAAGGAAACAAGCCAAGAGAAGCCTCAAAAAGAAGCGCAGGTAGAGAGGCCACAGGTCAAAAGGGAGCTACCAACGGCCAAAAAGGAAGAGTCTAAGGACCAAATGATAGCCTACTACAGTCAAGTAAAGGCCATAATTGAGAGGAATAAAAGATACCCAGAGGAGGCAAAAAGAAGGGGTGAGGAAGGCACTCTTGTGGTAAGGCTAAGGATAAACTCGGAAGGAAGGATAGAAGATATAAGGATAATAAAGAGCAGTCAAAGCAGGTATTTGGACGAAGGAACCATAAGAATGTTAAGGTCCCTTGCCAAGCTTCCACCACCCCCAAAGGCCCCCTTGGAGCTTGAAATAGAAATAGACTACCGCCTTGGAGGAGGATAGATATGATCACAAGAAGGGAGTTCTTGGAAGGTAGCCTTGCCACCCTAATGCTTTTGTCCTTGAACCGCCTTAGCTTTTCCATGGATACGGAGGAGGTATTCCCTCAAGGTGTGGCAAGCGCAGACCCCACGCACACCGGCGCCATCCTTTGGACCCGTATAAACCCAAAGGTGCATGAAAGGATGAAAAAGGACCTAATCCTACAAATATCGGAAGATATGGACTTCAAAAGGCTTGTATTTTCTGGAAGACTACCATGGGACCGCATATCATCCAAAGATGACCACACGGTAAGGATAGACCTGGAAGGAAAATTGCAACCCGGAAGAACCTATTACTACAGGTTTGTTTATGCAGATGTGCCTTCTATGATAGGAAGGTTAAAAACTCTTCCAGAGGAGGCACAAGATATAAGCATAGCCTTTGCCACATGCCAGAACTACGCCGATGGCTACTTTACAGCCTACAGGCATATGGCCCAAGAGGACCTTCAATTGGTGGTTCATCTGGGAGACTTTATATACGAAAAGATATACGGCCCACCAAGGGTGGCGGGCAGGCTTTTGGAGCTTCCGTCAGGGTCAAACATAGTCCAAAACTTGGAAGATTATAGATACTTATACAGAACCTACCTTTCCGACCCAGACATCAGACTTGCCAGAGCCATGCATACCTTTGTGCACACTTGGGATGACCATGAGTTTCTAAACGACTACTACTACAATTACCAAAGGGAATACTGGATTGGAGACTATCCCATCAGAGAAAGGGAAAAATTGCTACAGCTTAGGCTGGATTCCATAAAGGCTTGGCTTGAGTATATACCAGCCAGAGTAAAGACAAACTTTCAAAACAGAGACCCCTTACTATGGATAACCATCTACCGCGACTTTAAAATAGGAAGCTTGGCCCATCTTATAATGACCGATGGAAGAAGCTACAGAGACAAACAGCCTTGCAGAGGAAAGTATGGTGCACCCGGCTGTGCAGAACAGTATAGGACTACCATGCTTGGCCAAGACCAACTAAGATGGTTCTTGAAAAAGTTAAAAGAAGATAAGTTTGTTTGGAAGGTTTGGGGCAATGATGTGCAGTTTTCTCAAAGCCTTGTGGATGGCAAGTTTGGTTCTTTGGATGCTTGGGATGGTTATGCGGGCGAAAGGCAAAAAATACTGGACTTTTTAAAGAGGGAAGGCATGAAAAACTTACTAATCTCAACCGGAGACAGACATGCTACATTTATAGCGGAGATTCCAGACAGCTATCAAGAGCCAAAGGAAGTGCTTGGTGCAGAGTTTATGACGCCAGCCATATCTTCTGTTAATTCAAAAGAGATGGGTTGGTGGAAAAGAAACTGGCCAAATTATACTTCTATAGAAGAGGTAGAAAGGGCAGAAATGCTACAAAACCCTTGGATAAAACATCTCAATATGAAAAACTGGGGCTATTCTGTGCTTAATCTAAATAGAGATAGGGCCAGAGTAATAGTATATACGGTCAACAAATACAGAAAGGATGCGCCTAAGGAAGTGGATGCAGAGTTTGTTTATACCTACGGAAGGCTGGAGAAATATGGCTAAAAGGTTTTAATTATCTCCTACTCCCACAAAGATACTTCACTCCCTTCTCCGTCTTTGCCCAATGCCTTGTGCCAGCCTTCACTTCTAATAGGTCCCCAGCCTTTAGATGATAAACCCCTTCCTCAGTCCCTATGGTCATCTCACCCTCCAGAATGTATCGCACCTCGTCCTCTGGATGTGTGTGCCAGTCATAGTAAGTGCCCGGTGGGTCCTGCCAGAGGTATATGCCCTCATATCCCATAGCCCTTAGCTTCTCTTTAGCCTTTTCAATGTCCATCATCTCTCAAAGGTGTGGCACTGGCTTTCTTTTATAATTCTAAGAATCTCTTCATCCAAAGGGGTAGGCCTTTTAAAGAAGTTTTCCTTTTTATGCCTTTGTGCCTTGATTATGTGGCACAGGGCTTCCACCGTCTTGTCTATAAACTCGTTCACCACTATATAATCAAAGTACTTGGCACAGGCTATTTCTTCTTCTGCCTTCCTTAGCCTCTTTTCCAAGTTCTCTGTGCCGTAGCCCCTTGTAAGCAGTCTTCTTCTTAGTTCTTCAAGGCTCGGTGGCATCAAAAAGATGAGGATAGAATCCTTGTAAGTTTCCCTTACCTTCTTTGCCCCTTGCACATCTATGACCAAAAGAGAGTCTACGCCTTCTTCTTCGTTCCTTATAACCTGGTCCTTTGGAGTGCCATAGTAGTGGCCGTAAACCTCCGCATACTCCAAAAAGTAGCCTTCCTCTATCTTCTCTTTAAACTCCTCATAGCTTATAAAAAGGTAATCCACTCCATGCACTTCCCCTTCCCTTTTGGACCTTGTGGTGGCCGTTATTATTCTTCTTACACCGGGACAGCTTTTAAGCAACCTTTCTGCCACAGTGGTCTTGCCCGTTCCGGAAGGTGCAGAAAGTACGAATAGCATGTTATAATTATAAACCTAAAGGCGCGTAGCTCAGCTGGCAGAGCGCTGGCCCGACACGCCAGAGGTCGGCGGTTCAAATCCGCCCGCGCCTACCATGGTGTATAATCTTTTCTGATGTTCTTAGACTTTGAAAAGGACCTCCAAGAGCTGTATCAAAAGATAGAACAGCTAAAAAGGCTATACGCCATTGGAGAAAGGGAGAAGGAAAAGGAGTTAAGGAAGCTACAAAGGGAGTTCAAGAAGAAAGCCAAAGAAACCTACTCAAAGCTTGACCCTTGGGAAAAGGTTCTCCTTGCCAGACACCCCCAAAGGCCCCACACCATAGACTACATAAACCTTATCTTCAAAAACTTTATAGAACTCCACGGAGACAGATGTTTTGGGGATGACAAAGCCATAATGGCCGGCTTTGCCTACTTTGACCACATGCCTGTGGCCCTAATAGGGCAGGAGAAGGGAAGGACAACAAAGGAAAAGATGGAGAGAAACTTTGGCATGCCACACCCAGAAGGCTATAGGAAGGCCATAAGGGTGGCAGAGCTGGCGGAAAAATACGGCATGCCCATAATAACCTTTATAGATACGCCGGGGGCATACCCGGGCATAGGTGCAGAAGAGAGGGGCCAATCAAGAGCCATAGCCCAAAGCCTATATATCTTTGGCTACTTAAAAGTTCCTACCATAGCCGTTATCATAGGTGAAGGTGGGTCTGGCGGAGCCCTTGCCTTGGGGGTGGCCAACAGAGTTCTAATGCTGGAGAATGCCATATACTCTGTTATCTCGCCAGAAGGCTGTGCGGCCATCCTCTGGAAGGACCAAAGCAAGGTAAAAGAGGCCTCCAAGGCCCTAAAGCTTACAGCCCAAGACCTTTTAAAGCTTGGAGTGATAGACCAGATAATTCCCGAGCCCTTTGGAGCCTCCCATTGGGACCACAGAAGGAGCGCAAGGATTTTAAAGTTCTTCTTAAGGAGGCACCTAAGGGACCTCTTGAGATTAAAGCCGGAGGAAATTGTGGAAGATAGGATAAAAAAGTTTGAAAAGATGGGAGCCTTTGTGGAGGTATGAACTTCTTCTGCGTTCATTGCCATTTTCATCAGCCACCTAGGGAAAACCCATACCTTGGCTTAGTTCCTACAGAGCCATCCGCCATGCCCTTTGAAAACTGGAACGAAAGGATCTTTAGAGAGTCCTACCTTCCCAACATGTACGCCCATTATACAAGGGATGGAAAGGTCCTAAAGGTGGTCAACAACTACCAGGGCATAAGCTTTGACTTCACCTACAGCTTACTCTCTTGGCTTTTGAAGGAAAGGCCTTGGTTTGTGGAAAGGCTAAAAAGGGCAGGCCAAAATGCAATAGCCAGCGGTTTTAACCACACCATACTGCCCCTTGACCCGGAGGAAGACAGGGAGGTTCAGATAGTTTGGGGCATAAGGGCCTTTGAAAAGGTCTTTGGAAGAAGGCCAAAAGGCTTTTGGCTTCCAGAGCTAGCGGTAGACAAAAGGACCCTATCCCTCCTTGTAAAACACGGCATAAAATACACCATCCTTGCACCCCATCAAGTAAAAACAAAGGGCAACTATTTGAGGCACCATCTTCCGGAGGGCCACATAGACATCTTTGTCTACGATGGAGAGCTGTCCCATGGCATAGCCTTTGGAGAGCTGATAAACCATATGGATGAGGTAATAAGGAGAACAAGGGACAGAAAGGGCATAATCCTTATAGCCCTTGATGGTGAAACCTTTGGCCACCACAAAAAGTTTGGAGAGATGGGCCTTGCCTACCTTTTGGAAAGCCATCCAAACATAAGCACCCTTGAAAAGGTTTGTGAAAGCCTACATCCAGAGGGTGAGGCGGATATAAACGAATACACCTCTTGGAGCTGCGCCCACGGTGTGGAAAGGTGGAGGTCTGACTGCGGATGCTCTACGGGAGGGGAGCCAGGCTGGCACCAAAAGTGGAGAAAACCCTTGAGGGAAGCCCTTGAAGTCCTAAGGTCCAAGGTAAAGGAAAGGCTTTTTGATGTTCTTTCTCAACACACCCTTGACCCAAAGGAGGCCCTCTTTGACTTTGTAGAGGTCCTAATGGGAGGTCCAAAGGAAGATTATTTCAAAAGGCATCTTAAGGGCCATGTAAGCCCGGAGGAAAAGAGGAAGCTTCTTAGACTACTTTACGCTTACAAGTATGTGAGCTATGCCTTCTCTTCCGATGGTTGGTTCTTTGCAGACATATCGGGCATAGAGGCAGTAAAAAACCTTCTCTTTGCCAAAAGGGCCATAGACCTACTTGGCGATAGGTCTGTAGAAAAAGCTTTTTTAGACATCCTTTCCGATACACCAAGCAACGTGCAGGTCTATGGCAACGGCTTGGGTGTTTGGCAAAAGCTTGTCTTACCTCATGTGGTATCAGAAAGGGATATGGTAAGGTCCATAGTGATCCTTGAGCTTTCAGACCTTGTACCACAGGAGGGAAGGCTTGGAAAGTTTTATTACAAGGTGGAGGGCTTTGAGCCTTGGAGGGTCTTTTTAAAGGATGAAGAAACAGAAGAAGAGTTTTATGAGGCGGAGGACCTCAAAGATTTTAGCACCGATAGGATTCCACAGCCTTTGCTTGGCTGGCTACTAAAGGGCTGGGTCATGGAATACTTTAAAGAGGATGTGGAGTTTGAAGAGAGCTACGAGCATCTATTTGAAAACCTGATCCTTTATGCCAAGGGAAGCCCCTTTGAATGCGATGATCTTTTAAAGTCAAGGGTAAAGGACTACCTTAAGCTAAGGCTTTACCTTTTGCTAAAAGAGGTGGCACCTTTGGAGGCGGTGGAAGAGCTGTTAAAGAAGGCGGAAGGCCTTGGGATAGACCTTGGCGATGAGAGGTTAAAGTTTTGGCTTGAAGAGTATATTAGTAGAAAGGTTAATTTGGGTCTTTCGGAAGAGGAAGCAAAAAGGCTTGCAAGCCTTGTAAAAGAGTATAACAGGTCTGTGGGCAGGATGGAGCTTATGGTAAACCTTTGGGAGCTTCAAAACTGGGCATGGGAAAACAGGGATAGGTTATCTGGAGAGGCTCTGAGGCTTTTGGATTTTTTATAATCTTGCTTTCAGCCTTGGTCCTTTTGAACAAAGATGCCTTGGAATTCATAGCAAGGCTTTTGGGTTTAATCAAGTAAAATAGTATTCATGCCCTTTAAGTCCCTTTTTACAGACCTCTATGAGCTTACAATGGCTCAAGCATACTTTGAGGCAAACAAAACTGGCAAAGCAGTCTTTAGCCTCTTTGTTAGAAAGCTTCCAGAAAACAGGAACTTTTTGGTTTCATGCGGGCTTGAACCTCTCCTTGAAGCCCTCTCAGAATTTCGCTTTGGCGATGAAGAGCTAAAATACCTCAAATCCCTTGGCATCTTCAAAGATTGGTTTTTAGACTATTTAAAAGAGTATAGCTTTAGGTCAAACCTCTACGCAATAGGCGAAGGAAGGATCATATTCCAGAATGAGCCTATAGTTCAGCTGGAGGGCTCTTTGCCCGATGTGCAAATCCTTGAGACCATAGTGATAAACCTTATACACTACAACACTCTTATAGCCTCAAAGGCTGCAAGATGCTATATAGCTGGAAGGGGGAAGGGCCTTGTGGACTTTGGTCTAAGGAGGGCCCATGGCCTTGATGCGGGCCTTTATGCGGCAAGGGCAACCTACATAACAGGCTTTTCTGGCACTTCCAACCTTTTTGCTGGTATGAAGTACTCTATCCCAGTCTTTGGAACCATGGCCCACTCCTTTGTCATGGTCTTTGAAGAGGAGGAAGAGGCCTTTAGGGCCTTTGCCAAGAGCTTTCCAGACAGGACAGTGCTTCTCATTGATACCTATGACACTCTTGAAGGGGCAAAAAAGGCCCTAAGGCTTATGAAGGAAGGCATAAAAGTAGTTGGTGTGCGCATTGACAGCGGAGATGTGGAGGAGCTAAGCAAAGAGGTAAGGGAGATCTTTGATAGGGAGGGCTTTAGGGATGTGAAGATCCTTGTCAGTGGAGGGGTGGATGAGATGGATATAGACAGGTGGCTCTCCAGGTCTGCGCCCATAGATGCCTTTGGTGTGGGCACCAAACTTTTGACCTCTTCAGACGCACCCTATCTGGACATAGCCTACAAGCTTGTAGAGTATGAGGGAAAGCCCAAGTTTAAGCTAAGCCCAGGAAAGGCTACCTTTCCATACAAGAGACAGGTAATAAGACACTATGAGGATGGCCTTATGGCCTATGATGAGGTGGTACCCTACAGGGAAGGGGGCCTTGTGGAGATGGTATGCAAAGAAGGAAACCTTATAAAGAAACTTCCAAGCCTTAAGGAGATAAGAGAAGTGTTTATGGAGGAGTTTTCAAGGCTTCCGGAGAGTTTAAAATCTTTGCATGAGAAGGCCGAATACAAGGTGCTTATAATATAATATGTAAGGAGGTGTATGATGAGTAGAAGGCCAAACATAGAGGAAGCTCTTAAAAAGGTATCTTCAAGGTATGAGCTTGTGCATGCGGCGGCAAAGAGGGTAAAACAGCTCCTTGAAAGGGGAGATGATATATTCATCAGAGACAGAGCAAGAGGTGAGCTAATAAAAAAGACCTTTCAAGCCATAGAAGATATAGCCCAAGGTAAGGTGCAAGTTATAAAGATTAAAAAGAGTGCAAACAATGATTAAGAGCCTTCTTTTCCTGCACCTTTTCTTTGCTATAGTGTGGATAGGGGGAATGATATACAGCCTGCTCTTTTTGAGGCCTTCTTTAAAAGAGATAACACAAGAAGAGCAAAGAGGTAAGTTTTTAAAACAGGTATTCCATAGGTTTTTCCTGGCCGTTTGGCTTTCCATACTTGTGCTTTTCCTCACCGGCATGGGCCTATGGCATGGCTACAGAAAGGATTTTTCGGACAATCCTCTCTTTCACATAAAGCTTTTCCTCTTTGGCCTTATGGTTATAGTCTTTTCCTACATTTACTTTCTCCTATTTAGAAGAGGTAAGCTTTCCCACATTCCCAACCTCATAGGTATAAACCTGCTTTTGAGCATACTCATACTCCTCATAATCATCTACATAAGATAGTATGCCCTTATTACTCTTACTCCTTACCTTCCTTTACGCTTGGTCCCAACTTCCAAAAGAGTATGAACTTCTTATTCAATTCAAACAGACTTCAGACCCTTCCATAGCCTACAGGATACTAAAGGATTACCCCGATGCGGTCTTCAAAGATGACCTTATGCTCCTTTTGGCAAAGCTGGAAAAGTCTAAGGGAAGGGAAGAAGAGGCCAAAAGGCTAATTAAGGATATAAATCCAAAGAACTTAAGCTCACAGTACAAAGATGACTATGTCGGCCTATGGAAGGAGCTTGGGCTCGATCCAAAGGAAGGCTTTTTAAAACACCCAGTGATTTTCAGAGAGTTTATACCACAGCTAAGGCTTAGCCCAGAGGAGGCCCTTAGTGCCTCGGAAGAACTCTTCAGAAAAAGGTATTACAAAGAAGTGATAAGCCTTTTGGAGCCTTTGGAATTCGGTAAGACATGCTATATGCTTGGAAGGTCCTATCTATCTCTTAAGGAAAGGGAGAAGGCCATTGGGATCTTTGAAAGGTGTGAGGATGAGAGGGCAAAGGCGGACCTTGCGGTCCTCTACTTTGAGCTTGGCCAAAAAGATCAAAGCGAAAGGATACTTTCTACCATTCAAGATAAAAAGCTTTTGTCCGATGCCCTCTTTAGAATGGGAAGGCAGTGTTTGACAAGGGAGAACTATGGGTGTGCTATTGATTACCTTTCTCGCATGGAACCATCTTACAGGAGGGAGTTTAACTTAGGACTTTCTTACTATGCCTTAGGGAACTATTCAAAGGCTCTTGAGAGCTTTCTTAGGTCCTTGGAATACACAAGGGATAAGGAGGAGAGGTCTGCCAGCTACTTTTGGGCCTACAAGAGCGCCTTTATGATAGACAAAGAGAGAGCCAACGAGTATCTTATAAAGGCATCCAATGGAAATGGCTTTTACTATGCGGTATCCAGCGCCATGCTTGGCCTTCCTGTGGCAAGCAAGGCCATGAGGGTGGTGATGGAGGATGAGAGTTTTCCAAAAACTGCGAGTATTATAAGGGCAATATGGCTTGCCGGCTTTCCAGAGTATGCAAGGCTTGAGGCCTTCAAAAGGATAAGGGAGATGACCTCCTCCGATATCCTTGCCCTATCAAAGCTTGACACCTACCTTGCCATCAGGCTTGCCACTAGAAAATACGGCTATGGAAGCCTTGTATACAGCGCGGTAGCCTTTCCAAAGCCCTATAGGGATATAGTAGAAAGGGCTTCTAACACCTACGGCATTAGTCCAGCTTTAATATACGCGGTTATGAGGCAGGAGAGCCTCTTTGACACCTATGCAATCTCCGTCGCGGGCGCCAAGGGCCTTATGCAACTCCTAGATGGCACAGCCCAGTATGTGGCAAGAAGGGAGGGAATAAGGATAAAAAACCTCTTTCATCCGGAGACCAACATACTTTTAGGAGTGGCCTACCTTAGATATCTGCTTGATATGTGGAATGGAGACTTAGTTAGGGCCCTTGCCAGCTACAACGCCGGCCCCACAAGGGTGAAAGACTGGAACAGCACAGAAGATGTCTATCTCTTTATAGAAACGGTGCCAATAGCGGAAACTAGAAACTACGTAAAGAGGGTGCTTTACAACTACTATGTCTATTCTGACCTATTAAAGTGACCTTATTGCCCTGTCTATCCTCTCAAGGGCAAGGTCAATATCTTCCTCTTGGTGAGCCGTGCTTAAAAACCATGCCTCAAACTGGGATGGTGGTATGAGAACACCTTCCTTCAGCAGGGCCCTAAAGAACCTTCCAAAGAGCTCTGTATTTGAGCTTTTTGCACTTTCATAGTCATAGACCTCTCTGTCTGTAAAGAAGACTGTAAACATGGAGGCTATCTGGTTTATGCGGTGGGCTATGCCTTTGTCCGATAGTATTTTAGAAAGGCCATCTGTGAGCTTCTTTGTTAGCCTTTCCAGCTCTTGGTATGGGTCAAGGCTTAGAAGCTCCCTTATGGTGGCAAGGCCAGCCACCATGGAAAGGGGATTGCCCGAAAGTGTCCCTGCCTGATAGATAGGCCCCTCTGGTGCCACCTTCTCCATAATCTCCCTTCTTCCACCGTATGCTCCCAAGGGCATACCACCACCAAGTATTTTCCCCATACATGTAATATCCGGCTCTACGTTAAAAACCTCTTGGGCCCCACCCTTAGAAAGCCTAAAGTTGGTAATGACCTCATCGCAGATAAATAGAGCACCATACCTTTTAGTTAGGTCCCTTATGGCCTCCAAAAAGCCCGGCTTTGGAAGGACCACACCCATATTCCCAGCCACAGGCTCCACTATCACGCAGGCTATATCTTCCCCATACCTTTTAAAGACCTCTTCTAAGGCCTCTGTGTTGTTATAGGGTATCACAAGAGTGAGCCTTGCTACCTCTTCCGGCACTCCCGGAGTTCCCGGAATGCCAAGGGTGGCCACACCAGACCCAGCACTCACCAAAAGGGCATCACCATGCCCATGATAACAGCCTTCAAACTTCACCACATATTTTTTGCCCGTATAGCCCCTTGCCAGTCTTATGGCGGACATGGTGGCCTCCGTGCCAGAAGAGACAAACCTTACCATCTCCACAGAGGGCATGCAAGAGGCCACAAGCTCCGCAAGCTCTATCTCATAAGGATTTGTAAGGCCATAGGAAAGCCCCTTTTGAGATTGTTCTTTTACCGCTTCCACAACTTTGGGATGGGCATGGCCTAAGATGAGAGGCCCCCAAGACATGAGAAAGTCTATGTATTCCTTATCTTCCACATCCCAAAGCCTTGAGCCTTTTGCCCTTGAGACTATGATAGGGTCCCCACCTACAGCCTTAAAGGCTCTGACCGGAGAGCTAACACCCCCCGGCATAAGAGACCTTGCCTTCTCAAAGAGTTCCCTGTTTTTCATTTAGCATATATTATAAACCGCTATTCCTTACGCCGAGTGAGAAATTAATCAAAAGAATGTCTTACTACTACTCCTACCCTTGCAAAAAATAAATGATACAAACAATACGCCGGTGAGAAATTAATTAGGAAGCTGGGATACCATCATACCTTCTTGCAAAAAATAAATGAGACAAGAAATGTAGAAGCACGGCATGCCGTGCAACTACTAATAAAAAATCCAAAAGTAGTGGCGGGTCTTGAACCCGCCCGGTGTTTTATAATTTGGCAGGTTTAAAACCTGCCACTACAAAGGATGAATTTCTCTCCCAACGTATTTAGCATATATTATAACTGCTATTCCTTGCTGTTAATAGTTTTTTTGTCTAAAATTTTAACTATGCCGCACTTGACCGAGGGGCTTACGAAAGAGCTTATAACAAAGGCGGAGTTTTATGGAGAGATAAGGCTAATAAAGCAAGAAATGGAGGCCTTGAGGCAGGAGATGAGGACCTTAAAAACAGAGCTTGAAGCAAAGATAGAAAATGAAATCCTTAAGCTTGACAGAAAATTCACCATCTTGTTTTTAATCCTCCTATTTGCCATAATCTTTTTAAACAAGGAGGCCTTAGAGGTTATAGCAAAGCTTTTTGGACTTATTAAGTAGTGGCATATATTATAATCTTAATTCTTTCCAGATTCTTTTGGAGGTGGTAGAATGGCAAAGGCCCTGGCTCTCAAGTGTAGGGAGTGCGGAAGAGAGTACCCCATAGAGCCTATCCATGTATGTGAGTTCTGCTTTGGCCCTCTTGAGGTCAAGTATGACTATGAGGAGATAAAGAAGAACATAAGCAGGAAGAAGATAGAGGAAGGTCCAAAGAGCCTATGGAGGTATATAGACCTTTTACCCGTGGAAGAGCCAAGGGTGGGCTTTCACGCGGGCTTTACACCGTTAAAAAAGGCGGAAAACCTTGGCAAGCTTTTGGGCCTTGACAACCTTTACATAAAGGACGATTCGGTAAACCACCCAACCCTCTCTTTTAAGGACAGGGTTGTCTCCGTTGCCATATCCAAGGCCATAGAGTTTGGTTTTGATACTACAGCCTGCGCCTCCACTGGGAACCTTGCCAATTCGGTAGCAAGCCACTCTGCACAGGCTGGCCTAAACTGCTTTGTCTTTATCCCAGCCAACCTTGAATCCCAAAAGATATACGGAAGCCTTGTTTTTTCTCCCACAGTGGTGGCAGTGGAAGGCACCTACGACGATGTAAACAGGCTATGCTCAGAGATAGCCAATGAGCTTCCTTGGGCCTTTGTCAACATAAACATAAGGCCCTTCTATGCAGAAGGTTCAAAAACCTTAGCCTTTGAGGTAGTGGAACAGCTTGGCTGGAGAGCGCCGGATGCGGTGGTAGCGCCAGCGGCTTCAGGCTCCCTTGTCACCAAAATATGGAAGGGCCTAAAGGAGATGGCCATAGTGGGCCTAATAGATGAGGTAAAGACAAGGGTCTACGGCGCCCAGGCGGAAGGATGCTCTCCCATAGCTCAGGCATGGAAGGAGGGAAGGGACTTTATAAAGCCTGTAAAGCCCAACACCATAGCCAAGTCCATAGCCATAGGAAACCCAGCCGACGGCATATACGCCCTCCAGGTCACAAAAGAAAGCAAAGGAGATTGGGAAACTGCCACCGATGAGGAGATCATAGAAGGCATAAAGCTCCTTGCGGAGACAGAAGGTATATTTACAGAAACGGCAGGTGGCACTACCATTGCAGTTCTTAAAAAGCTTGCTCAAAGAGGCGCCTTCAGAAGGGATGAGGTGGTGGTAGCCTACATTACGGGCAACGGCTACAAGACCATGGAGGTCTTAGACAACCACCTTAAGGAGACCATTCACATAAAGCCAACCCTTGCAGACTTTAAAGAAAAGATCCTTGCCCGTGTTTAAGTATTTGCTCCTTCTCCTCTCCCTCCTTTTTATATCTTGTTCCAAGGACACTCTTCCCAAAATAGAGGTGAAGACCCTTGAGGGTAAAAAGGTCTACCTTTCGGACTATAAGGGCAAAAAGGTGCTCCTTTATGTGTGGAGTAGGACATGCGCAGGCCACTCAAAGGACCTTGGAAGGCTAAACCAGATTACAGAAGAGAGGAAAGATTACACCATAATCTCCTACGCCATAGCCATGGAAAGAGAGGATGTGATAAAGAGCTACAAGGACATAGGGATTGAACCAAAGTTTATCACATTGATTGATACGGAGGTGCGCTTCAACGACCACTTTCCCATAACCTTTTTGCCTTCCACATACCTCTTTGACGAAAAAGGGAAACTTATAAAATCCTACCCGGGCCTATATGTTCCTTAGATTTACTCAACGGTGACCGTCTTTGCCAAGTTCCTTGGCTGGTCCACATCAAGGCCAAGGTAGTCCGCCATATAGTAGGCAAAGAGTTGCAGAGGCACTACGGTCAAGAAGGGAGTAAGGTCCTCTTCAATGGGAGGCACTTCTATAAGGTCTGTGCAAAGCCTTTTGAGGTTTTCATCACCCTTAAAGCCAACTCCCAAGACCTTTCCCTTTCTTGCCAAAACCTCCTCTATGTTGGAAAGGATCTTTTCATAGACCCTGTCCCTTGGTGCCACAGCCACCGTAGGCGTCTTTTCATCTATAAGGGCTATGGGCCCATGCTTCATCTCACCAGCAGGGTAGCCCTCAGCGTGTATGTAAGAGATCTCTTTGAGCTTTAAAGCTCCCTCAAGGGCAACGGGATAGCTCAAATACCTACCCAGATAAAGGACATTCTTGTAATCGGCATACTTTAAGGCTAAGCTTCTTATGGCCTCTGCATCGGAAAGCACCTCTTCCACAAGGTGTGGCACCTTCAAAAGGCCGTCCATCAGGCTTTGTCTTTCTTCCGAATGGCTTATGGCAAGGGCATAAAGCACGGCCAACTGGGCCGTAAAGGTCTTTGTGGCCGCCACGCCTATCTCTGGACCGGCATGGGTATAAAGGGTGTAATCCGACTCCCTGTCAAGGGCGCTCCCTATCACGTTCACTATGGACAAAAGAGTGGCACCCCTTTCCTTCATGGCAAGGGCAGAAAACCTCGTGTCCGCAGTCTCACCAGATTGAGATATGGCAAGCACTAAGTCCCTCTCGTCCACAGGGCTGTCCGAGTATCTTAGTTCAGAGGCATAAACCACCTCCACCGGCACCTTGGCATACTTCTCAATCCAATACTTTCCTACAAGGCCCGCATGGTAGGAGGTGCCGCAGGCCACCACAAGCACACGCCTAAAATCCTTAAGGTTTATGGGCATCTCATAATCTCTGGATATGTAGCCTTTTATGGTATCTCCTAAGGTTCTTGGCTGTTCAAAGATTTCCTTTAGCATAAAATGCTTAAAGCCCCCCTTCTCCGCAGAGATAACATCCCAAGCGATATGCATAGCCTCCTTTGTAAGCAGGTTCCCCTCAAAATCGTATATAAAGAAGCCATCAGGCCTTAAATCTACCACCTCACCATCCCCCAAGGGTATAACGGTCCTTGTAAAGGGCAAGAGGGCTGGTATGTCCGAAGCTATAAAGTTTTCACCCTTTCCCACACCCACCACCAGAGGGCTTCCATACCTTACGGCCACAATCCTGTTGGGCTCCTTTGTGGATATGACGGCAAAGGCGTAAGCTCCCTTTAGCCTTTTTATAACTTTTAAAACCGTCCTAAGAAGGTCTCCATCGTAGTTTAGTGCTATGAGATGCACTATGGCTTCCGTGTCCGTTTGGGACCTATACTCCACACCTTGCCTCTCCAGCTCCTCCTTTAGCTCCCTGTAGTTTTCTATAATGCCGTTGTGCACCAGCGCAAACTCTCCTCTATTATCTGTATGAGGATGGGCGTTTAGCTCGCAGACCTCACCATGGGTGGCCCATCTGGTATGTCCTATGCCAGCCACAGCCTTCAGCTCCTTCCCCCACAGGCTTCTTACCAGCTCCCTTATCTTTCCCACCTTCTTCTCCACATAGAGGCTCCCGTTCTCTATGAGAGCCACACCGGCAGAATCATACCCTCTATACTCAAGCCTCTCAAGCCCCTGCAGTAGCACCAAAAGGGCAGGATTGGACCCCACATAGCCTATTATTCCACACATGGAGTAAAATTATAAGGTAGGAGTGCTTTATAATATCTATCAACCATGGAGGGAAAAAACCTAAACGAAGAGATAGACCTAAGGGAACTCTTATTAAAGCTTTGGAAGTATAAGGTCTTTATACTAATTTTTACTGTTTTTGCTTTAATAGCTTCCGCACTGGCGGCAAATATGATTAAGCCCAAATATAAATCCCAGGCAAGTGTGGTTCCAAATTTAATGGAGTTTAAAAAGATAGAAATAAGTAGGCTAAAAGATATCCTTAAAGAATATAGCAATAACACCATTATAAACCTCAATGTTGAAGTCAATACAAACATGATACTACCCTACTTCAACAGTGAAGATGTGGCCATCTCTGCTTTAAAATCCTCAGGCCTTTATAACTCTTCCAAGTATAGATCACCTTTAGAGCAAATTGAAAAAGAATTTAAGATAAAAGCAGATGTTGATAAAAAGGATGGAAGCATAAAGATTGAAGTAATTCACTCTTCTCCCGAGGTTGCAGCCAAGTTTAACCTTGCCCTCATAAAAGAAGTAAACAGCAGAATCAACCAGCTTTACTCACCGGGTAAAGACATTAACTATCTGATAATCACCAGCATGCCCCAAACTCCCTACGAGCCATATTCTCCCAAAAGGTTTAAAATAGTCTTTCTTTCCACTTTTTCCGCCTTTCTTTTAAGCATATTTATAGCTTTGTTTTATGATTGGCTTAAAACAGAAAAATAGTGGGGTATGATATGAAAGCTGTTATCCTTGCAGGGGGAAGTGGCACAAGGCTATATCCAACCACAAAGCTTATAAATAAGCATTTTCTTCCCATTTACAACAAGCCCATGATCTATTATCCCATTTCCTTAGTTATGCTTTTAAAGATTAAGGACATTGTCTTTGTGATAAACCCGGAAGATGAGCCTATGTTTTTAAAGCTTTTTGAAGTTCTTCAAAGGCTTGGGTTGAATTTAAGCTATGTTTTTCAAGAAAGGCCCAGCGGCCTTGCAGAGGGTTTGATCCTTACAGAGGATTTTATAAAAGACTCCAATGTTATGTATTTACTTGGTGATAACCTTTTGTATGGACACAATGTATGGAAGGAGCTTGATCAGGCAAAAAGGGAGGTGGAAGAGGGCAAGACTGGTGCCTATACCTTTGGGTATTATGTAAAAGACCCTCACAGGTTTGGTATTGTGGAGTTTGATGAAAAGGGAAGGGTTATAAGCATAGAAGAAAAGCCAAAGCGTCCCAAATCCCATTTTGCGGTTATAGGCATTTACTTCTTTGACAAAAAGGTTGTAGAGTTTGCCAAAAGGGTAAAGCCTTCCGAGAGGGGAGAGCTTGAGATAACCTCTGTTCTTCAGGAATACATAAACATAGGAGAGCTAAAGGTTAAGACCCTTGGAAGGGGCTTTGCTTGGTTTGATGCAGGAACTTATGATAGCTTTTTGGAAGCAAGCCACTTTGTTTTCACCATTGAAAACAAAACGGGGCTTATGATAGGTTGCTTGGAAGAAATAGCCTACAGGAACGGATGGATTAGTAAAGAGGAGCTTCTTGAGCTTGCAAAACCTCTCTCAAAAACAGATTATGGAAGATATCTTATAAAGCTTGTGGAGGAAGAGCATGCCCTTTGAGTTTGAGAGGCTTGAACTTGAGGGCTTGGTTTTAATAAGGCCAAAGGTCTTTAGGGATGAGAGAGGCTTTTTCTTGGAGTTTTACAAAAGGTCAGAGTTTTACAAAAATGGAATAGAGGTGGAGTTTTTACAAGATAATCATTCAGCCTCTGTTAAAGGTACCTTAAGAGGGCTACACTATCAAAAGAAGCCAAAGGTTCAAGGAAAGCTGGTAAGGTGTGTTAAAGGTGAGATATTTGACGTGGCTGTGGATATTAGAAAGGGAAGCAAAACCTTTGGGAAGTGGTTTGGCATTAGGCTTTCGGAAGAAAACCAGCTTATGCTTTGGATACCCCCAGGCTTTGCCCATGGCTTTTTGGTCCTATCCGATTATGCAGAGGTTATCTATAAGGTCTCCCACTCAGAATACTCTCCCGGGCATGATGCAGGCATAAGGTTTGATGACCCAGACCTTGCCATAGATTGGCCCATAAAGGACCCAAACCTTTTGATCCTTTCGGAGAAGGACAAGAGATTGCCCTATCTTAAAGACTTAAAAGAGGAGGACCTACTTTGAAAAAAGTGCTTATTACAGGAGCAGCAGGCTTTATTGGAAGTCATTTTGTAAAGGTGGCCTTGGAGAAGGGATATGATATCTTGGCTTTGGATAAGCTAACTTATGCAGGAGACCTAAGAAGGCTTGAAGATGTGATAAAACATATAAAGTTTTTTCAGGTGGATATAACAGACAGGGAGAGCTTGGAAAAGGTCTTTAGGGAAGAAAAGCCAGATATGGTGGTGCATTTTGCGGCAGAAAGTCATGTAGACAGAAGCATCTTAGACCCATTATCCTTTATAAAAACCAACGTGGAAGGCACCTTTAACTTACTTGACCTTTCAAAAAAGTTTGAAGTGGAAAGGTTTATAAACATATCTACCGATGAGGTCTATGGAGAGCTGGAAGATTTGGAAGGCGAGTTTACGGAAGATTCTTGCCTTAGGCCTAACTCACCCTACTCTGCCTCCAAAGCCTCTGCAGACATGCTTGGAAGAGCCTACTACCGAACCTATAACCTACCGGTTATTACAGTTAGGCCTTCCAACAATTATGGACCATGGCAGTATCCAGAAAAGCTTATACCAGTGGTAATCCTAAAGGCCATAAGGAACGAACCTATACCAGTATATGGCACAGGGAAGAATAGAAGGGAATGGCTTTATGTAAAAGATTGTGCGGAAGGTGTTTTGACTGTTATGGAAAAGGGAAAGGTAGGAGAGGTTTATAACCTTGGTAGCGGCATAGAAAAGGAAAACTTAGAGGTGGTAAAGGCCATTCTAAGGATCCTTGGAAAGCCAGAGGACCTTATTTCCTTTGTAAAGGACAGGCCAGGGCATGATTTTAGGTACAGGATGAGCAGCCAAAAGATAAAAAGAGAGCTCGGTTTTAGCATAAAAACAGACTTTGAAGAAGGCCTAAGGCTTACCGTAGATTTTTATCTAAATCACTTAGACTGGGTCCAAGAGAAGGAAGAGGAGCTTAAAAACCTCTGGAGGAAGGTGTACTCTTGAAGTACCTAATCACAGGTGCCAAAGGGCAGCTTGCCAAGGAGTTTATAAAAGCCTTAGGAAGTGTAAAGGCAGACTTTCTTGCCCTTGATAGGAATACTTTGGACATTTCCAATTTTTGGGAAGTTATAAAGGTGGTAAGAGAATACAAGCCCCACGTGATTTTAAACTGTGCAGCCTACAATTATGTGGATAAGGCTGAAACAGACTTTCATAGTGCTTACAAGGTAAATGTGCAGGGAGTTTATAACCTTGCCTTGGCATCTTTGGAAGTGAAGGCAAAGCTTGTTCATTATTCTACCGACTATGTTTTTGATGGAAAAAAGGAAGGCCTATACACAGAAGAGGACACTCCAAACCCTTTGAATAAATATGCTCTTTCCAAACTATTGGGAGAAGAGGTCATAAGAAACACTCTTGAAGACTATCTTATCCTTAGAGTTAGCTGGGTCTACGGAAGCGGAAGCCAAAACTTCCTCTATAAACTCCTTGAGTGGTCCAAAAATAATGACATTTTAAAGGTGGCTTGCGATGAGTTTTCTGTGCCTACTTCTACTACCACCATAGTGGAAGTCTCCCTAAAAGCTATTTCAAAAGGGTTAACAGGCCTTTATCACCTTACCAACTCTGGCTATGCCTCAAGGTATGAGTGGGCCAAAGAGTTTTTCAAATTAAAGGGCATAAACAAGTTTATCTACCCAGCATACCAATCGGACTTTAACCTACCAGCCAAAAGGCCAAGATGGTCAGCTATGAGCAATGAAAAGATAAGCAAAGAGCTGGATATAGAGATTAGAGAGTGGAGAGAGGAGTTAGAAAGGGTTTGTTTAGATCTTACGTAATACCTAAGGACCTTTTTATCTCCTCTATGGCCTTTTTGTTTATTCTATCTCTTTCTTTATCAAAAAACCATCCCCATTTATTGAAGTATTTTGCCATATTAATTACATGAATTTTAAGCATTTTAAAGCTTTTATAAGATTCTCTACCATGTTCATGTACCACAGTGCAGTAAGGATAAAACATAGTTTTATATTTCCTGTGTATTCTTCTATTTAAATCCGTATCCTCTCCATACATAAAAAATCTCTCATCAAAAAGACCCACTTCTTTTAGCACAGAAACTCTTAAAAACATAAAACAGCCTGAGAGAAATGGTACATTCATCTCTATGTTATATCCTGTCCATCTAAGTTCATAGTTATAGTTTAATTTTTCTTTTATGGATTTGAAAGGAATAAATCTTCTAACAAATAGGTCTATTGGCGTTGGGAGAAGCTTGCATAAATACTGGATAGACCCATCTGGGCAAACCACTTTTGGCATAACATTCCCCACATCTGGATGATTTTCCATATATTCATAAAGCTTTTCCAAAACTCCCTTTTCAAAATAAACATCAGGATTTAGCACAAGATGGTATGGCACATTATCCTCTATGGACCTCCTAATAGCTATATTATGAGCTTTCCCGTAGCCAAGGTTTGCGTTGTTAAAGATGTATTCTATTCTTGAGTCTATTTTTTCAAGCTCTCTTAAACTGTCATCAGGAGAGTTATCTACTAAAAATAGCTTAACCTTTAGCTCAGTATTAAGAAAGCTATTTATAGCCTTTAGGACTTGCTCTTTTTTGTTGCGATAAAGAACGATAGAGCCGTAAAGGTGGGTCATTCTAACCTTCCTAATCTCTTTGTAATTCCGTGCCAAAAGCCAAGGAGACAATATTTAAGATTGGTAAGATGCGGTTTGGCTAAAAGGGGGTAACCAAGTATATATCTAAATGATTTTAAAAACAACAGAACTCTGTGAAAAATATCTAAATCCTTTGAATATAAAGCTAAATAGAAAGCATTTCTGGTGATATAATAATGTCTTATATGACTCCGTATATTTACATTTCTAAAACCAATATTTTTAGATTTCTCACCCAATTTATGACTTATAATAATATTAGCATTTCCAATAATTTTATAACCCTTCTTTCTCGCTCTCCAACACCATTCTAAGTCAACCCAATCCATAAAAAGTTTTTCATTCATTAACCCGATACTATTTAAATATTTTGCTTTCAATATTTTCCCAGAAGCAATAGCTTGCATCACTTCATGAGTGCCGCTTTTAGGATAAAAGCGCTTAAAAAATATAGAAGGTTTTATAAAACCTGCTTCTTTACCACTATTTATATCCACAAACCTTGGAGCAACTGCTGCAACTTTTTCATCATAGGAAAAGCCTTTTAACATCTCTTTTATATAGTTCTCAGGATATACTGTATCTTGGTCAGAAAGCATAATATACTCTGCACCTTCTTCCAAAGCTTTTCTAATCCCCACATTTTGAGCATATGCAATACCGAAATTGTCCAGAAGATAAATTATTTGTATATTTTTCAATTTTGCAAACCTTTCCAATTCTTTACAACCACCAGGTGTATTATCAACAACATAAATCTTGTCCACTTGATGATATATACTTTCAATAGATTTAGCTAAAAGCTCAATGTCTGGGTTGTAAGTCACATACACTACAAAAACTTTCATAGAATCACCTCAAAGTTTAATAATTTAGCAGTAAGAATTAAACAACCAGAAAGGTAAAGAAAAATTAATGCTTTTATGATATCTTTTTGTTTAAACATCAAGGCAATATGTGGAATCAAAATTATTAACACCACACCCAAAAATTCTGAAATTCTCCCAGCAAAAACAGGTACTGCTAGTAGTGAATAAAATAAAAATAACATTATTCCTAAAATCTTAATCATGATTAAATCTAAATTAAATTTTAGATATTTTGTATTGAGTAAAAGAAAATAGTAAGTTCCCAATAAGCCTGCAATTAAATAATTTCTTATTATATTTAACCTATTGAACAATCCCATCTCAAGAAGTGATAAATATGTGTTTATTTTAACGCCTATAAATTCAGGTAAAAATTCAGAAGATATCTCTATTAAATACCTCATCTCGTTTTTGGTTAATATACCTAAAATTATTCCTAAAATAGGCAATGTTAAAAATAGTGCATAATTTATACGCTTTGGATTTAAAAAATATAGTGGCAACATTATTATAGCCGAATAATGAAACATAACTGCTAAAAAAGTTTTGATTAAATAATTTTTAAAATTTCTATTTACAATATCTTGAATTGCAAGCAGAAAGATTCCAGATGCTACACCTGCTCTTATCTGTGTCATTTCATGAAGAATAAAATATAAACAAATATAAGCCCATAGGCTAAGGAAAGGCATTGATGAAAGCCTATTTATCGCTAAAATTTTAAGAGAAACTCCAATAATAGCAAAGATTAAGAAAAAGGTACGCTCATTGCTACTGAATAATACCCTATTAATTTCCACAAGCATCCAAAAAGCTGGCTCTTTATCTAAGAAATTTGCTTGAGAGAAAGGAATATTTAAAAGACTTACATAATTTGGTGAATCTCTATCCAAACCAATAGGTCTAAATCCAGCGATAAAGATAAGAAGTAGTGCAACTGTAAATAACACAAGAGTTTTTTTATTAATTCTTAAAGAAAACGGTAAGGGAACAGCATATCTATTCACTTCCCAGCCTCCATAACAATTTCCTCTCCTACATGCCAAAACTTGGTTAATAAGTATTATAATTTAAACCTTTACAAAAATTCTCTTTAAATCTTCTAAAAATTTCTCTGGTTCTTTCTTTATAACTTCTCTATAATAATCAAAGTCTTTGTATCTTTTTTCAAAATTCTCAAAGCAATCTCTTATTTTTTCTACTATTTTAGGAATGTTTTCTTCTTTATCATCAAATTTATACTCTTCAGGAATTGGGACATCTTCAAAGTATGCAGCAGAACCTCTTTTTCCAGTAATTACACAGCAACCTAAAATAGCAGCTTCTCTTGGGATTCTATCTTTACCAGGATGATTTCCAAAATCTATATATACTTTTGCCTTTTGGAGAGTATGAATTACCTCTTCTCTGCTCATGTTTATTAAAGGAACAAATTTTATATCCTTTGCAGCAGAGATTATCTTTTTAGTAAAGGCAAGCCCTTTCTTAGGATTGTATGCAACTATATCTTGCTTCTCAGATATATCGGTTTTTATATCAAGGAAAGATTTATTCAAATAATCGGATAGATAATATATCTTTTCCTCTGGTATTCCCATATTTTTTATATGGTTTAGTGCATAAAAGCTTTGTGTAAGGTGATAATCTACTTTTTTTACAAATTCAGGCAATTGGAAATTTTTGAATTTCTTACTTTTTAGTGCCATTTCATTAATATCAATCAAACTGCTTCCAAAAAGCTTTCTATAAATTTTATTTATCATTCGGGGTATAAAAAAATTTAATTTAGAAGCAAACACATATGATAAATAGAAATTATCTACGCTAAGCCACCAAATTGTTTTTCTAATATATTGATAATTCTCAAGCAATTCGAGACCTTGAAAAACTTCAGGTACAATAAAAACATTATCTTTCTTGTCTTCTATTTCATTAACATATTGAACATTATACTCTTTATAATTCGGATGGATAGGATTAGGATGATTACTTGGATAATAGTACATATAAGCTTTAATTCCTTCGTTATTTAAATGAAAAGCAAGTTGATGTAATAACTCTGGGCCACCAGTTGCAGCAGCAGCAGGAGCAGCAATATAAACTTTGGTGTTTGGGTATATTTTAATCACTATCTCCCTCCTGCATACACTCCACCTGCCACTAATCCGTTCCTTATTGACTCTGCAATCCCTTGAAATACCCACTGAGCATAACGGCCTACCATATGTATACCATACTCTTCCAACATCTTTAAGGCCTTCTCACGCCATTTAGAACCCGGCCAAGACCAAGTATATGCCACATCAATCCATGTGGGATCTACCACTTCAACTTCCTTAATCCAACCCCAATCCTGAAGCTCTTTGACAATCTCCTGGCAAACCTGCTCAATTTCTGATTTCTCAGGCTTATTTCCATACCTGTATGCCTTTTCAACATAAATGCTCACACGTTCACCCTGGTTTTGGTTGGATGACGGTAAGAAAGATGAATCAACATTGCTATAAAATCCTACTCTGTGAAAACCAGCTTTGCTTTTTGGAATGTAAACCCAGTGCTCAGAGGGACACTTTGGCCCTTTAATAGCTCCAATGTTTACCACCAATACAGATGTGGCTGGGTCAGGCCGTTCTCCCACATTAAGTCCTGTCATTTCTATAACCTTGTTCAATGGAAGAGTACAGATTAGCTCATCATATTTTTGTGAACTTCCATCCTCAAAATAAATCTCACGGCTTTGAACATCAATCTTCACAACACGTTTTTTATATCTTATATCGCACCTCTCAGCCATACGAAGTGCTAAAGTGTTAAGCCCCTCCTTGGGATAAATGAATGTAGTATTATAGCCTACCTGTGGCACGCTGTCAAACGCTCCTTGAATTACCAATGAAAGATTTACAGGTGTTTTGTAAGCATCCTGCGGAGCAATTTCTCTAAAAAGCCCGGCAGTATAAAGCTCATGAAAAGGTTCAAAGAAAAGTTCATACAAAGTTTGACCAAAATTAGCCCTTAACCAATCTGCCATAGTTCTTGCGGTATGCTTAGTGTTAACTGCTTCTACAATTTCACTAAGAACTTTTGAAGCTACTTTTTGCCCTAAATACCGCAGGTGGTTTTGAATAGGATAAGGGACAAAGAGTTCATTATCTGGAAAGTAAACTGCAGATTTGCGTTCATAGGACTTCACAGGAGTTATAGAACGGATAAAACGAAGAACCAGTGTGTCTCCTCCAAAGATCCAATGACCTCCTCCAATTTCAAAACGATAAGCTTTACCATCCTCTGGGGTGGTGTGAAAACGCCTATTATCTCCTGGACGAATGTAGTAAGAAGAGCATATACCACCTGGAAACTCTTCTGCTTCAAATACAGGAAGCTTTGAAACAACTCCTGCCGCAAGCCCAGTCATACCCCCTCCTAAGATGTAAACTTTTTGGTTCACTGCTTTACCTCCTTTGCTATTGTCTTTAAGGGATTAAGTTGGTTGAGTGTTAGGTAAATAAACATTGCGGCAGTTACAAACAGCTCGCTTATCAAGACAGATAATGCCATGCCCAATTCGTACCAAGTAGGGACTAATAAAACAGCAAGTATAACGTTAATAACCCCTGCTCCAAAGATTATAGAGGTGAATGCCTTATCTCTTCCAAAAGGCAACATAATTTGGATACCTAAAACATTACTTACTGCAATAAGAAAGCATAGCCATGCTAATATTTGCATAACTGCAATAGAAGGTATATAATCAGACCCTAAAATTAATCTAACAATTAAAGGAGAAGATAAGAATATTACAAACGACAGAAAAAATCCTATACCCACCATCAAAACAAGCATTCTCTTCCCCCACTGAAGCGCTAAATCTTTTGACTCTGCAGCCATTTTACTAAATCTTGGATATACAGCCTGAGAGATTGGCCCCAAAAGCCCAAGTATTGCTTTTACAATCCTCTCGGCAGCACTGTAATAACCAACGATGGTATGATTGTTGGTTAGCAAGCCCAATATTAGAGGATTGCCTGCCGTGTATAAACTTGCAGATGCCATATATAAAAATAGTATCCAACCATCCTTAAGCTCCTTCCCAATCCCCTGTAAAGACGGCATGGTAAAGTCTATTTTAAACCTCCACAAAGCTAATATTATACCTATAAATCCTGCAAACATAGAACTAACACTTAAAATAATTGCATACAGGAGATAGTCCTGCGAGCTTTTTACAAAAAGAAAAATGCCCATTACCATAAGGATTTTTGTGGTCAAATTAATTACGGAAATAAAGACCATTTTTTCCAATCCTTGGAAAAGCCAAATAGGGAAAAGTATATTACCAACTATTGTGCCATAAAGAATTATTAAAAGTGTAGAAATTTCTTTAAATTGAGGTATTAAACTTGTTAAAAGCAATAAAACAATAAACCCTATTAAACCTAAAAAGCCTTTAGCAGCCAGTACATTGAAGAAAATACGACTAACTTCTATCTTGTTATTACGATATACAGAAATTTTCCTTGTTGCTGATAATGCAAATCCATAATCTACAAAGATGGTAAGGTATGCTATCAAACTTTGAGCAAAGGAAACTATACCAAATCCAGAAGGACTTAGAACTCTAACAAGGTAAGGAACTACGATTAAAGATAATAAATAGTTTGCAAAATGGATGATATAAAGCGAGAAAATATTTTTTATAACATTGCTACGTAAGGTAGAAAATACCCAGTTTTTAATTAAGCTATTTGAGTTGACTTTCATACCTTTCCAAACCTCACCAACCTTCTATAAAAAACCACATAAACCCAAACAAAGCAAAGGAAAAATGCTATAAGTATTAAAGTATTCTTCCAAAAGATTACGGCGGGGATTATGCTTAGGAGGCTTAGGGTCCATAGGTAGGGGGAAGTCATGAAGTTTCTTAGAAGCTTGTCTTCCACCTTTACCAGCCTTTTGTATATGAGCATATGTAGGTGCAACTTGTCTGGTTCTCCCGGACTTGTGCCTCTTAGTAATTTCTTCCTATAAATAGAAAAAAGCGTTTCCACCACTGGGTAAGCTACCACAAGCAAGGGGAACCATGGGGAGACCTCTGGGTTCCTTTGGACCAAAAGCACGCTAACTTCCGCTATCAGGAAGCCAAGGAGGTAGGCTCCACCGTCGCCTAAAAAGATACTTCCGGAAGGGTAGTTCCAAAGGAAAAAGCCTAAGATGGCACAGCATAAAAGGAGGCACAGCTTGGCAAGATGATAGTCCCCCACCAAGTAGGACACATAGCCAAGGGCCAAGAGGCTAAGGAGGGATACGCCGCTGGCAAGGCCGTTGTAGCCATCTATTATGTTTATGGCGTTGGCCACTCCACCCACTGCAAAAACTGTGAAGGCAAAGGATACAAGGGAAAGGCTCAAAAGGTGGTCAAAGATGGGAAGGTCTACACGGTTTATGTAGGCATCAAGGAGGAAGTAGCCAAGGGCGCCGGAAAGCATGGTAAGGAAAAAGCGCTCTCTTACTCCAACCCTTTTTGTAAGGTCCTCCAAAAGGCCACCCAAAAAGGCAGGAAGAGTGCATAGGACAAGGGTCCAATAGGAACCTTCGAAGAGGGAGAAGAACAAAAGTGTTATAAATATGGCAAGGCCTCCCACCCTTGGCACAGGCTTGGTGTGAAACTTCTGAGGGCCACCGGAGGTAGGGTCATAGGCCCAACTGCCAAAGGGGTTAAACCTTATGAAAAGATAGCAGGCTGTAAAAGAGAGAAGGAATGAAGCAATAAAAAGCCAAAGCTCTTTCAAAAGTGCCACCCCCAGCGTATTATTATAAAGCTTATGGAGGAGGTGATTGTAATAGGTGGTGGTTTGGCGGGTGTGGAGGCCAGCTACAGGCTGGCCAACATGGGCATAAGGGTGCTTCTTTATGAGATGAGGCCTCAAAGGCCCACGCCAGTTCATAGGACGGATAAGCTTGCCGAGCTTGTGTGTAGCAACACTCTGGGTAGTATGGAGATCACTTCCGGTGCTGGGCTTCTTAAGGCTGAAATGGAGATGCTTGATTCTCTTGTGGTCTCTGCTGGCAGGTATGCCTATGTGCCTGCGGGCACTGCCTTGGCGGTGGACAGAGAAATCTTTTCCGATTATATAACAAAGAAGATACAAGATCATCCCAACATAAGGCTTGTAAGGGAAGAGGTAAAGAAGGTTCCAAGGGATAGGGTGGTGATAGTGGCCTCTGGGCCCCTTACCTCCGAAGCTCTGGCGGAAGACATAAAGGAGCTGGTAGGCTTTGATTACCTTTACTTTTACGATGCCATAGCTCCCATAGTGGAGGCCGACAGCGTGGACTTTTCAAAGGGCTTTTGGGCTTCCCGTTATGGGAAAGGTGGGGATGATTACTTTAACTGCGTGCTTACAGAGGAGGAGTATAAGGTCTTTTATGAGGAGCTTTTGAAGGCTGAGAAGATAAAGCCAAAGGAATTTGAAAACCTTGTTTGTTTTGAGGGCTGTATGCCCATAGAGGAGATGGCCGAAAGGGGCTATAAGACCTTGCTCTTTGGGCCTATGAAGCCCGTGGGCCTTGTGGACCCAAGGACTGGAAAACAACCCTTTGCGGTGGTCCAGCTAAGAAAGGAAAACAAGGAAGGAACTCTTCTTTCCTTGGTGGGCTTTCAGACCAGGATGACCTACTCGGAGCAAAAGAGGGTTTTGAGGCTAATACCCTGCTTGAGGAATGCTGTCTTTGTAAAGCTTGGCTCCATGCATAGGAATACTTTCATACAGTCCAACAGGGTGCTAACGCCCTTTTTGAACATGAGAAAGTATGAAAACATCTTCTTTGCTGGGCAGATAACGGGCGTGGAAGGCTATGTGGCCTCCGCAGCCACGGGCATATTGGCTGGCATAAACGCAGGAAGGCTTATAAAGGGAAAGAAGCTACTTATGGCTCCAGAGGAGACCATGCTTGGAGCTTTGGTGAAGTATATAACCACAAAAGAAGGAACGCTTCAGCCCATGTCCCCAATGCTTGGCCTTTTGCCGCCTTTGGATATAAAGGTAAAGGACAAGCAAGAGAGGAAGAGGCTTTTGGTAGAGAGGGCCCTTAGGGCCATGCAAGAGTGGTCAAAGGAGGCAAATGAGGATATAATTATACATAGCCCCGCAACGGGACAGGGTTGAACCCCGCCAGGCCCGAAAGGGAGCAACGGTAGGCCCGCCGTCTCGGGTGCGGGGTTTATGTATCTGCAAGCTCACCTCTTAAAAACATATCGTAAGCGTTAAGGTCAAAGTAGCCATGTCCAGAAAGGTTAAAGAGAATAACCTTTTCCTCCCCCGTTCTCTTGCATTCAAGGGCTATGTCTATGGCCTTCTTTATGGCGTGGGATGACTCTGGAGCGGGTACTATGCCCTCAGTCCTTGCAAAGGTCAAAGCGGCCTCAAAAACCTCCCTCTGTTTGTAGGCGGATGCAGATATGAAGCCTTCCTTGTATAAGAGGCACACAAGGGGCGCATCGCCGTGGTATCTTAGCCCGCCCGCATGTATGGGTGGTGGAACAAAATCATGACCAAGGGTGTACATCTTTATCAAGGGCGTAAGCCCAACCGTGTCTCCGTAATCATACCTATATTCACCCTCTGTTAAGGTTGGGCATGCCTTTGGCTCCACAGCTATAACCTCAAGGTTTGGCCTTTCTCCAGTGAGTTTATCCTTTAAAAAGGGAAAGGCAAGGCCCGCAAAGTTGCTACCACCTCCTATGCAACCTATCACATAGTCTGGGTAGTAGCCAGCCATCTCCATCTGCATCTTTGCCTCAAGGCCTATTATGGTCTGATGTAATAGCACATGATTGAGAACGCTTCCAAGGGAGTATTTGGTGTTTGGCGTGGAAAGGGCCCTTTCAATGGCCTCGCTTATGGCTATACCAAGGCTTCCGGGATGCTCTGGGTCTTCGTCGTAAAACCTTTTACCCGATTGAGTATAAGGGCTTGGTGATGGTACCACCTTTCCTCCCCAGGTTTCCATAAGGATCCTTCTAAAGGGCTTCTGCTTGTAGCTAACTCTTACCATGAAAACTTCACACTCAATGCCAAAAAACTGGGTGGCAAAGGCAAGAGAGCTTCCCCACTGACCAGCTCCCGTTTCTGTGGTAAGCCTTTTCACACCGGATATTTTGTTGTAGTAAGCCTGGGCTACGGCGGTGTTGGGCTTGTGGCTCCCAGGGGGAGATACACTTTCGTTCTTGTAGAATATCTTGGCGGGAGTTCCCAAGTACTCTTCAAGGTTTTTTGCCCTGTGAAGGGGTGTGGGCCTCCAAAGGCTGTATATCCTCAACACTTCTTCCGGTATGTCAATCCACTCCTTATCGGATACCTCCTGCTCCACTATGGGTTCTGGGAATATGGCCAAGAGCTTATCGGGGCTTACAGGCTGGCCCGTTTGAGGGTCAAGGGGAGGGTCAAGGGGTTTGGGAAGATAAGGCACTATGTTAAACCATCTCTTTGGTATCTGGTTTTCAGAAAGTAAATACTTCATAGTAGCTTTTATTTTAACTCAATGACTTCCATATTATGTTGGCTATCTCCTCCGTCTTAACCTCTTCTTTACCTATTAACCCAACATCCACCAAAAGGAAGATTCTTTCTAAAGTTCCCACAAAGACTGCAAGGGCATACTCTTTTCTTATTTTTATGAGGCCTTCCTCTATGCCACTTTCAATGAGTTCAAGCAGGGCATCCTTTGGAAGCCTTTCAAAGCCTTTTATATCCTCAGCCCTAAGGTAGTGGAAGATGTTTAGGTATTTAAAGGCAGAAGGATTTTCAAAGGCAAAGGAGAGAAAGGTCTCTACAGCCTTGTAAAAGCGTTCCTTGTAAGGTGCTTCTTCTTTGACTACAGATATGAGCCTATTATAAAGCTCCTCCGAGTAGGAGCTAAAAAGGCCAAGCACTATCTCCTCTTTGCTTTTAAAATGCCTGTATATGGCCCCCTCCGTTATGCCCACCTCCTTGGCTATGTCCTTAATGGTAGTCTCCCTTATCCCCTTTTCAGAAAAGAGCCTAAGGGAAGCTTCTAATATCTTCTCCTTTGTTCCTTTGCGTCGCATGGTGAATATTATATCAGTTTATGCTTGCTTACATAAACTTGTGGTAGCATATTTTTAAACCTTCCATGGAGAGGCTAAACCCATCTCAGGAGAAAGCGGTAAAACACTTTGGAAAGCCCCTTCTTGTTATAGCGGGTGCTGGCTCTGGAAAGACCAAGACCTTGGCTCACAAAGTAGAGTTTCTCATAAAAGAGAAGGCCATTGACCCTTTAAGGATCTTGGCCATCACCTTTACCAACAAGGCAAGCAGGGAGATAAGGGAAAGGGTGAAAAAGGTGGCTGAAGTGGAGCTTCCTTGGGCTGGCACCTTTCATTCGGTAGCTCTAAGGCTTTTGAAGGAGAGGGGAAGGGAGATAGGGCTAAGGCCTGACTTTACTTTACTCTCAGAAGAGGACAGGAACAAGCTTATCAAAAGGGTAGCCCAGCTAAAAAACCTAAACCCAGACCTCTTAAAAGCCTACATGTCACACAGGATAGAGGACCTAAAAGGACCGGAGGATGAGAGGCTTGAGATGGCCTTCAAAGAGTATTTGACCGTTGCGAGGGAGATGAACCTTCTTGATTTTAGCCTTATTATGCTCTACCTTCTAAAGCTCTTGAAGTCAAGGCCAAGCATAAGGGAAGACTTTGACTTTGTTCTGGTGGATGAGTTCCAAGATACGAACACGGTGCAGTATGAGGTCCTAAGGCTCATTGCGGACAAGAATGTATGCGTGATAGGGGACCCAAACCAGTGTATTTATGAATGGAGGTATGCAAGGCCGGACAACATCCTGCGCTTTATGGAGGACTTTAACCCGGATGTGATAAAGCTGGAGTATAACTACCGTTCAAAGCCCTACATACTGTATGTGGCCAATTCCATACTTCAGGCTTCCAAGGCCCAATGGAAGGAGCTTGTGCCGACCCTTAGGCCCACAAGGCAGGGGGAAGAAAGGCCTGTGGTAAAAAGGTTTGAAAAACCTGAAGAGGAAGCCCTATGGATAGCCTCAAAGGTAAAAGAGCTTTTAAACCACTACAAACACTCCCAGATAGCTATCCTTGTTAGGGTGGGCTACATTACAGAGGCCATTGAGAGAGCCTTTTATAGCCTTAAGATACCCTACAAGGTGGTGGGTGCCATAAGGTTCTTTGAGAGGGCTGAGATAAAGGATGCCTTGAGCTTTATAAAGCTTCTTGTAAACCCTTACGATAGGTTTAGCTTTGAGAGGGCCGTAAGTGTGGCCACAAGGGGCGTAGGGGAAAAGAGCGTAGAGCTTATAGTGAAACTTGGCAAGGGCAACTGCTTGGAGGGCTCAAGGCTTGCATTAAAGGAGCTTCCTCAGACAAAGGCCATGGAGCTCTACGGCCTTTTGAAAAACCTATCCCTTTTGAAGAAGGGACTTGAGGACTATGCAAGGTCCTTTGAAGAGTTCCTTGAAAGGGTAGGCTTTTGGTCCTATCTGGAGGAGGAATACAAGGACGGTGAGGAGAGAAAAGAGAATGTGAGGGAGCTAATAAGGTATTTAAGGCAGAAAAGAGAGGAGGGCTATAGCTTGGAGGAGGTCTTCAAAGAGATAGACTTTCTTTTGGAGCATGAGGAGGAAGAGGGAGCGGTGAGGATAATGACCATACACGCCAGCAAGGGTTTGGAGTTTGATGTGGTCTTCCTTCCAAGGCTAGAAGAGGGCATACTGCCCCATGAGAAGGCCTTGGAAAGCGAGGAGGAGCTTGAAGAGGAGCTAAGACTCTTCTATGTGGCCATAACGAGGGCAAAGGACCTACTCTTTATGAGCTACACAAGGGATTCAAAGCCCAGCAGGTTTCTATCTTACATACCCAAAAACCTCCTTGACCTTTCGGCCTTTGTAAAGAAGAAAACCACCTACATGCCAGAGCTAAAAAGCCTTCATAGGTTCAAGGTGGGCGACAGGGTATGGCATGAGGTCTTTGGAGAGGGCCTCATTCTAAGCCTTGAGGATTCAAAGGCTTTGGTGGAGTTCCCATCGGGCAGAAAGAGCATACACACAGCCTTTTTAAAGCCTGTGGTATAATTAAGCTATGCTTAGACAAACAAGAGTGGCTTGGAGTATAACACATCAAGAGTTTACCATAACGGACTACTACTACTTTTCCATCCTCCAAAAGGAGGCAGAAAAGAGAGGCCTTATAATACATGAAGTAGACAAGTGGGAAAAGCTTATAGAGTATGACACCATAGTCTTTAACTATCCAGAAATACCTTTTAGCCAAAAGGAGGCGGAGGAAGTAGAAAAGTGGGTTTGGGAAGAGGGCAAAAAGGTGATCCTTTTGGGATACTATAAAAATGAAGACCACATAGCGGACACCTGCAACACACTTGCAAGAAGGTTTGGCATGGAGCTAAACCCCGACGAGGTGACCGATGAGGTAAACAACCACCAAGGGGACAAGTACTTTGTGGTCACTTCAAAGATAAGAAGGTATAACAAGAACGAGAAGAACGAGGTGAATGTAAACCGTATAATGCTTGCATGCACCGCCTCCATAAAGCCCCTCATGCCCGATATAAAGGTGGTGGTAAGGGCCGAAGATACGGCCCAGTCCAACATGGGCAACTACACCCTTTTGATAGCGGAACAGCTGGCACCCACAAGCGGAGGCTACTTCTGCTTGGCTGGCACCTGTGTCTTTTGGGACAATTATTCCATAACCCTTTATGATAATCTGGAGTTTTCCATAAACCTTTTGAGGCATACACCACCCCTAAGGGTAGAAGGTGGAAAGCAGGTTATTTTTGGCCTTTGAAGGTGTATATGGAAAAAGACTTAAGGGAAAGGTTGGAAAAGATTAAAAGGTTATCCCTTGACCCTTTTCACCCGGAAGCCTTAAGGGTGGAGCTGGAGAGTCTAATAAAGGACCTTCCTAATATGACACCAGAAGAGCTTATAGAGGTAAGGGTCTTCTTACAAGAGTTGAATGCAAGGCTTGAGGAAAACTATACCATATGCTTTGGCTGGGTGGAAAAGGCTTTGAAAGAAGGCTTTAGAAGGGAGGTATGATAGCCCTTTTTATACTCTTTATTTTTAACCTTGGCTATGGCCTCAACGTGGCGCTTATAAACCAACAGTCCTACGATCTCATTGACCATATGAAAAGGATTGAAGATTTTCCCGAAGCATTGGAGGGCAAAAGGGTAAAAGATTGGATAAGGGAGGATGAGCTACCTAAGGGGAGGCTTTTTATAAAGGGTAGAGAGCTAAAGAAAGAAGACCTTTTGGCCCTTATGGAAAAAACAAACCTTGAAAACATACCGGACCTTGTGCTTGTAAAGTTTGGATGGACGCTAAAAAGGACCAACATGCGTATGTACCCAAGCCAAGACATTATTCATAAAGGAGACCCATCCATAGACTACAACCAATACACCCTCCTTGAGCCTTTCACACCCCTTGCCATACTCCACAGATCAAAGGATGGAGAGTGGCTTTATGTGCATGCGCCTTATATGAGGGGTTGGGTAAGGAAGGAAGATGTTCTTGTAAGAAGCAGGGAGGAACTTCTAAAAATCATAAGAATGCCCTTCCTTGTGGTTGTGAAGAATAAGGTAGAGATAGGCGGCGTGGTCTTTGGTCTTGGCTCCAAAATACCCTATGTGGAAAAGAAGGAAGAAAGCTACAGAGTGTTGCTCCCGGATTTAAGAACCATATGGATAAAAAAGGGAGAAGGCCTTTCAGAAGGCTTTTTAAACTTCAGCGAAGAGAGGGTAAGGTACATTCTTGAAGGCCTTCTTGGCACAACTTACGATTGGGGTGGGAAGGAGGGAAGGTGGGACTGCTCTTCCCTGGTGCAAAGTCTTTATGCCGTCTTTGGCCTTGAACTTCCAAGGAACTCAGCCCAGCAGGCAAAGATAGGAAGGATTGTGGCAAGAAGCTTTTCCTCTTATGAGGAGTTTAAAAGCCTTTTGAAAGACCTTCCACCCTTTAGGACCCTTATATTCATGAAAGGTCATGTGATGATATACGGGGGCATGGAAAGGGGAGAGCCTGTTATCTACCATGCAGTCCACAGCATCACCCAAGAGGATGGGAAAAGGAATCATATAGGCGCCATAGCCAAGAACTATCTTGAAAGACACAGGCTAAGAAGTATATACAGGTCCATAATAAGCGTGAATGTGCTGGATTAGAGCTCTATCACCTCTCCCTCTTCTGGTATATGCCAAGGGAGGCCAAGCTCGTTCTTTATGGCCTCACCAAAGACCTTCATCTTCTCCTCCTCTCCGTGTATGAGAAAGACCTTTTGAGGCCTTTGGGTATAGGAGAGCCACTCTAAGAGGCCCCTTTGGTCCGCATGGGAGGAAAAGCCATTTATGGTAAAGACCTTTGCCCTCACGTTTATCTCTTCCGAGAATATCCTTACTGTTTGAGCCCCTTCTATTATCTTCCTTCCAAGGGTGCCTTTCGGCTGGTAGCCCACAAAGACTATGGAACACTCCTCCCTCCAGAGGTTGTATTTGAGATGATGTAGAACCCTCCCACCGTTTAGCATGCCAGACCCTGCGATTATTATGGCGCCGGAGCTTATGGAGTTTATAGCCTTTGACTCTTCCACATCCTTTGTATAGATAAGGTTTGGAAGTTCAAAGGGATTCTTCTCAAGGAAGACCTCGTAAGTATCCCTGTCATAAAACTCTGGATGGGAGGTGAAAAGCTTTGTTATGCTTATGGCCAAAGGGCTGTCAAGGAATATTTGGCATTTGGGTAGCTTTCCCTCCTCATAAAACTCTCTCAAAACGTAGAGTATCTCTTGGGCCCTCTCAAGGGCGTAGGAGGGTATGATGAGGTTGCCACCCCTTCCTATGGTGTATCTTATGGCCTCAAGAAGCTCTTGCTTGGATTCTTCAAAGCTCTTGTGATTCCTATCTCCGTAAGTGCTTTCTATAAAGACATAGTCCGCAGGCGATGGACTTTCTGGGTCTTGCACTATGGGCTTGTTCTTGTTGCCAAGGTCTCCAGAGAAGATGACCCTTTTGGGCTTTTTGTCCTCGTATATATCAAGCTCCACAAAGGCTGACCCAAGTATATGCCCAGCATCCCTAAGCCTTAGCACAACGCCCTTTGAAAGCCTGTAGTCCTTGTTGTAAGGAAGCCTTATTTTGAAAAACTCCATAGCTTCAAGCACGTCATACTCTTCGTAGAGTGGCTCCCTTGGCACCTTGCCTGTCCTAACAAGCTTTTTCAAAAGAGTCTTGTAGTTTTCATACATAACTTTGCTTGCGTCCAAAAGCATAAGTCTTGAGAGTTTGGCCGTAGGCTCCGTGCATATGATCTTTCCTTTAAAGCCCTCCTTTACAAGCAAGGGTATCCTTCCGCAGTGGTCTATGTGGGCATGGGTAAGCACTAAGTAGTCTATCTTTTTGGGGTCAAAGGGAAAGGGCTCGTAGTTTTTCTCCTCGTCCTCTCCCTGAAACATACCACAGTCTATAAGAAGCCTTACATCCCTCACCTCCACATAAAAACAGCTACCCGTTACCCTTTTGGCACCACCGTAGGGTATTACCTTCATGCCAAGGTTTCCAAATACATCTTTGCTATCCTCTGAGCCAAGGTGTTCATCCTCCTTATGTACCTTGCCCTCTCCTGCACAGATATTACACCCCTTGCATCAAGCAGGTTAAAGGTATGAGAACACTTAAGAAGATAATCGTAAGCTGGTAGCACAAGCCCCTCCTCCAAAAGCCTTTTAGTTTCATGTTCATAAACATCGTAAAGCTCAAAAAGCATCTTGGGATCTGACTTTTCAAAGTTATACACGCTCCACTGGTATTCTGAAACTTTAAAAACATCACCGTAGGTTAGCCACTGGTTCCACCTTATATCAAAGACGCTGTCCACATCTTGTAAATACATGGCTATCCTCTCAAGGCCGTAGGTGATCTCCACCGATATCTCCTCAAGGTCAAGGCCTCCAGCCTGCTGGAAGTAGGTAAACTGGGTTATCTCCATGCCGTCAAGCCAAACCTCCCACCCAAGACCCCAGGCGCCAAGGGTAGGAGACTCCCAGTCATCCTCCACAAACCTGATATCATGCTCCCTCGGGTCTATGCCAAGGGCCTTAAGGCTCTCCAAGTATATCTCCTGAGGGTTTTCTGGTGCGGGCTTTAGGATCACCTGAAATTGAAAGTAGTGCTGTAGCCTGTTTGGGTTCTCCCCATACCTTCCATCTTTGGGCCTTCTTGACGGTTCCACATAGGCCACATTCCAAGGCTTTTTCCCAAGCACCTTTAAAAAGGTGGCAGGGTTCATCGTTCCTGCGCCCGTCTCTATATCGTAGGGTTGCCAGATGGCACAGCCCCTCTCTGCCCAAAACTTGTGCAAGGCCATTATAAGGTCCTGGAAGTACATGGAAAACTATTTTAAACCCTTTCTCACCCTTTGAAGTATGTTGTGGGCAAGCCTTGTAGGCTCTGGTATCCGGTAAATACAGGTCTTTAAAACAAGGTCCATGGCAGTTTTTAGGCTTATAAGATGGCCAACGGAAACATAAATAGGCTCTGCCCCATCCTTTGTTCTGAGGGCCGCACCCACTATATTGCCCTTATAGGTCAAATAGGAGTAGCTTCCCCTTTTTTCTCCAAGGTTTTTGTAGTAGCCAAAGAGCCTTGTCTTTGCCACACCCACGCTTACGCTGTTTGTCTCCACGCCAAAATGGGAGGCTATGCCACAGCCCCTTGGATGGGCCACCCCCTGACCGTCTATAAAAAAGACATGAGGCCTTACCTCCGCCTCTTGGTAGAGCCTTAGCATAAGAGGGAGCTCTCTGAAGGCCAAAAAGGTGGGTATGTAGGGAAAGTCCACCACTCCCTCCACCACCTTATAATAGACAAGCCTTAGGTTCGAGAGCCTTACTACTGCAAGGCATGCCCAGGCGCGTGTGGGGTTCTCTTCTATCCTTTCAAAGGTGAGGTCAATGCCCCCTATTAGCTCCACCTTTTCAAACCTGTCCTCCTGTATCACCCTCTTTGCACAATCAAGCTGTAGGTTTTTTAGCCTTTCAAGGTCCATGGGTTTAATAAAATCTTAACAATAATCGTTTAAAATCAAAGCTATGAAGATAGCCTTTATATGCACAGGGAACTCCGCAAGGAGCCAGATGGCAGAAGCTTTTGCAAAGAAAATAGCAGAAAAGCTTGGTATAAACCTTCAGATATACTCTGCGGGTTCCAATCCTGCAAAAGAAATAAACCCCTTTGCCGTGGAAGTAATGAGAGAAAAAAACATAGACCTATCTTCTCAAAGACCAAAGGGCCTTGAGGAAATACCTTACAACGACCTTGATATAGTAATAACCCTATGCGATAGCGCAAGACAGAGCTGTCCTAATCTCCCAGCAAGAAAGCACATACACTGGGACCTTCCAGACCCAGCAAGCTTTGAAGGCCCACCAGAAGCAAAAAGAGAGTTTTTTAGAAAGGTTAGAGATAGTATTGAAGAAAGGATTTGGGACCTATTACAGAGTTTACACATAAAAAGTTAGTCCTATCTTTAAATTTTCATGAAGGAGTTTATCATAAAGTTTTTTACCCTTCTCGGTATAGCTCAAATGGGTAGCCCTATACAGGAGGGCCAGCCTGCCTATCTATTTAGCTTGCAAAATCATGAAGGGAAGGTAGTTAACCTTTCTGATTATAAGGGCAGGTGGGTAGTTATATACTTTTACCCAAAAGCGGATACGCCAGGATGTACCACACAAGCAAAAGAATATACAAAACTCATGCCAGAATTTGAAAAATTAAAGGTAAAGGTGTTTGGGATAAGCACGGATAATGTGGAAAGTCTAAGAAAGTTTAGAGAAAAACATAAATTATCCGTTGAACTCCTATCCGACCCTAAGGGCAATGTAGCAAAGGCTTATGGTGTAAATGTGATAGCAGGATTTTGTTCAAGGGATACAATCTTGATAAATCCAGAACTAAAGGTAGAAAAGATATACAGAGGAGTGGACCCTTCCGCAGACCCAAAGAGGGTTTTGGACTATATAAAAAGTAAAATATAAAAAGGTTTGTCTAATTTATTTTTAGCACAAGACCTACGTGTTATACTTAATAAGTTTACTATGGAATTACTTTGGGGATTTGTTGTGGGACTTATCTTTTCCACCGTGGGTGCTGCGGGTGGTATACTGGCTGGCGTGGGACATCTTTCCATCTTTGGAATAAGGGATGCAAACCTTGTAAAGTTCTACAATCAGTTCTTGGTAGCCCTATCTCCTCTAATATCTCTACCACTTTATCTAAAACAGAAAAGGGTGGTTTTTTGGTTGGCTTTCTGGCTGGCAGTTGGTAGTGTATTGGGTGCAAGCGCTGGAGCCTTTTTATCCTACCAGTATTTAAAAGACATAAGGCAATACAAATACCTCTTTGGACTTTTAACTCTTTTCATAGGCATAAAGGTTTTGTATGAAGCCTTTGGCTCTAAAAAGCTGGTAAAAACCTACAAGGATCTATCAACAGGCTTGAAAGGGCTAAGGATTGAATTAAGGCAAGGCGAGGAAGTAAAAAGTATTAGCATCTTCAATCCCTTTTTTGTTGGTTTTGGCATTGCCATGCTTTCCTCTGCCATGGGTGTGGGGGGTGGCTTTTTGATAGTTCCTTATATGCTGTTGGTAGTGAGGCTTTTGGCTTATTATGTACCTGGCACTGCAGTTTTGGTCGTTTTTATAACCACCTTGACAGGCATGCTAAATTACTACAAGCTTGGTGTGGATATCAACTGGAATTTTTTGCTTAAAGAAGCCTTGGGTGTGTGGATAGGTTCAGCCATTGGGCCATATCTATCTAAGATAATAGGAGAAAGAATACTACGCACGGCCATTGGCCTTTTACTTTTGGTATTAGGTATGGCCTACACCTTTGGCCTGCTTTAAAACTTTTAAACTCCTATCCTTTCCTTTAACCTTTCTATGTGGCTTAGCTTTTCCCAGGGTAGGTCTTCCTTTCCAAAATGCCCATAACAGGCCGTTTTTTTATAGATGGGCTTTCTAAGGTCCAGAAAGTCTATTATCTTCTTTGGTCCCGTTGGAAAAACATCCAAAAGGGCCTCTTTTATCTTTTCTTTGTCTACCTTTTCTGTGCCGTAGGTTTCTATATCAAAGGCTATTACTTCACTCATGCCAAAGGCGTAAGCCATTTGGACCATACATCTATCTGCAAGGCCGCTTGCTACCACATGCTTTGCCATCATACGAGCAAGGTAAGAGGCAGACCTATCCGTTTTTGTTGGGTCCTTACCAGAAAAGGCGCTACCGCCAGAGTATGCCACATCGCCGTATGCATCGGAGACTATCTTCCTTCCAGTTTGACCAGCATCCGCCGCAGGCCCACCCAAAACAAACCTACCGGAGGGATTCACAAGTATTTTTGTATCCTTTTGTAAAAGATTTTGGGGAATCACCCTCTTAACAGCCTCCTCCACTACAAAATCCCTTAGCTTTTCCAAGGATATCTCTGGGTCATGCTGGCAAAAGACTATTACATCCTTTACAAAAAGGGGTTTGTCATCCTCGTATACTACGGTGATAAGGACCTTTCCATCGGGGCGCAAAAAGGGCGCCTTTCCAGATTTTCTAAGGTCGGAGACCTTTTGAGAAAGCCTATGGGCAAGGCTTATGGGTAGTGGCATGTAGTTTTCCGTATCCGTGCAGGCATAGCCCACCACGGTGGCAGTATCTCCCGCACCCTCGGAGGATATACCCAAAACAATGTCTGGACTTTGTTCTTCTATGGAGGTTAAAACGGCGGAAGAATCCGCATCAAAGCCATGTTCTGGCCTGCTATAACCTACTTCTTTTATGGTTTTTCTTACTATGCCGGGAATATCCACGTAGCTTTCCGTGGACACATGGCCAGCCACTAAGGTCATGCCAGATATAAGGAGTATTTCAAGGGAAACCCTACTGTATGGGTCCTTTCTTATAAACTCATCAAGGAGTGCATCTGCTATAAGGTCTGCCAGTTTATCTGGATGCCCCTCCATGGGGGACTCGGCCATTTTTATGGTCCTTCCCATGGAGGTTATTATAACCTACTCAAGGATTTCAAGAACCACCCTTTTGTTTATCCTCCTGCCCATGGAGGCCAAGATGGTTCTCAAAGACCTTGCTATACGCCCACCCCTTCCTATTACCTTGCCAAGGTCTGCTTTGTCAACCCTTAGCTCAATAACTACAGTCTTCTCCCCTTCAATCTCCTGCACGTTTACCTTATCTGGATTGTCCACCAAGGACTTGGCGGTGATCTCCACAATGTCCCTTAGTTGGCTCATGGTCTACCTCCTACTTAGAGTATTTTTGCGTTTTTGAGTATGCTTTTTGCCCTGTCTGTAAGTTCAGCACCTTTGCTTAACCAATCCTTTAATTTTTCTTCTTTAACCTCTATAAGCCTTTTGTTTACAGGGTCGTAGGTGGCTATAACATCCACCACCTTACCATCCCTTGGAGCCTTTGCATCGGCCACCACAATCCTGTATATGGGATGGTGCCTTCTTCCATACCTAGAAACCCTAATCCTAAGCGCCATCTTTACCTCCTGTTATACAGCTTTTCTATTATATATCACTTCCTTATAGAATTCAATACCACACTAAGGGAAGAAAAGGCCATCATCAACCCGGCTATCTCTGGCCGTAGGTATATACCCTTATTATACAGCAAACCACCCGCTATGGGAATACCTACGGCATTGTAAAAGAAAGCCCAAAAGAGATTTTGCCATATCCTTCTCATGGTCCTTTCTTTTATCTCAAAAAAGTCCCTTATGCCCTCTATGCCTCTGAGGAGTATTACATGACCTACTCTCTTGGCCACATCCGTGCCAGAACCTACGGCAAAGGATAGGTCCGCCTCTGCCATAGCTGGTGCATCGTTTATACCATCCCCTACCATCCCAACCTTTAACCCCCTTTCTTTTAATTCTCTTATCTTGCTTAGCTTTTCTTCTGGCTTTACCTCGGCAAAAAACTCCCTAATGCCAAGCTCTTTTGCTATTCGCCTTGCCTTATCTTGCCTGTCTCCTGTAAGCATGATAACCTCTATGCCCTTGGACCTTAAAAACTCTACTACCTCCTTGGCACCTTTCCTTATCACATCCTCAAAGAAGAACTCGGCCAGCTTGGAACCATTTTCATACAGAGCCACTTGCCCCTCTTCTCCCCTCCTTAGAACGTATTCACCACATACCACACCCACACCCACTTCTTCTTTGCATGTGTTTATGTCTATTCCTTCCAGCCTTTTATCACCACAGAACTCCCTAAGGGCCAAGGAATAAGGGTGGTTTGATACCTTTACCATATTGCATGTAAGGGCCAAAGCATCCTCCCTATAAAGCACATAGTTTACCAGCTTGGGCTTGCCCTCCGTTAGCGTGCCAGTTTTGTCCATAACCAATACATGCACATCCTTTTCAAAAACCGATGGGTCTTTTATGAGAAGACCCTTCTTTTGAGACCTTAGCACACCCACCACTATGGCAAGAGGCACAGCTATACCAAAGGCGCAAGGACAAGAGACCACAAGCACCGCAAGGGAAAAATTAACTGCCATAGAAAGGCTACCCGTCTTTATATACCAAAGGGCAAAGATGATTAAGGATAGGGCTACCACAAACTGCACAAAGTAGTGAGAGACTTTATCCGCAAGGCGTTGAATCTTGGGCCGTTTGCTAAGTGTTTCTTCCACAAGCTTTACCAATAGGTTTACATAGCTACCGCTAAAGGTCTTTTCCACCTTTGCCTTTGCAAACCCAGATATAACCAAGCTACCAGATATGAGCCTATCACCTTGAGACCTTTTGACTGGCATACTCTCACCGGTTATAAGGGACTCATCCACCTCAAGAGAACCCTCAAGGACCTTACAATCCACTGGCACCATATCGCCAGTCCTTAACACTATTACATCTCCCACAAAAACCTCTTGCAAAGACTTAAGCTCCTCCTTTCCATCCTTTAAAACTCTAACCCTTACAGTTTGTAGGCCAAAGAGGTCTCTTAGGCTTTTGAGCGCCCTGTCCTTAGCAAGCTCCTCAAGGAACTTACCCGTTTTTACAAAAGTGATCAGAAAAGCGGAGGTCTCAAAAAAAGGCTCGCCGGGTATTATACCCAAAAAGGCAAGAAGGCTATAAAGAAGGGCTGATGTGCTTCCAAGGGCTACAAGAAGGTCCATGTTCCCCACCCTTGCCTTTATAGAACTCCAAGCACCCTTATAAAAGCCATAACCACCTAAGGCCTGAACCAAGAAAGCAAGGGCAAGCTGGAAATATGGGCTGTAAGGACTGTGCCAAAACATTAAAGCCATGATAGCTATGCTTGAAAGCCAGCAAAAGATAAGTATTTGCATATCCTTTGGCCCACCCTCTACCCTTTCCACCTTATAGCCCAAAGACTCTATAACACCTTTTATCCGCTCCACGTCAAGGAGGTCCTCATTAAAGCTCACTACCACCCTTCCAAGCTCAAAGGATACATGCACCTCTTCCACACCCTTTAACTTTTTAAGGCTTATCTCTATGGCCTTTGCACAGTTCACACAAGACATTCCAGAAACTTTTAGACTAACCCGCATAGCTTTAAGTAATGTATTCAAAGCATGTTAATTTCAAGAGGTTTATTTTACTTTGTTTTTTGAGAAGAATAAAGAGATTTTATCCTTTAGCTTAGATGCTCTTAAAATAATAATTATGAAGGTTTTATCCCCTGCCAAATTAAACCTTGGCCTATGGCTTTTGGGCAAAAGGCCCGATGGATACCATGAGATATTTACCGTATACCATACAATAGACCTCCTTGATGAAATACTTATAGAGGAAGGACCTCTTTCCGTAGAGACAAGCACTGGCATACCCATGGAAGAAAACCTTGTTTATAAGGCCATAAAACTTATGGAAAATAGACTTGGGAAAGAGATAAACTTCCGCATATACATACAAAAGAACATACCAGAGGGCGCAGGCCTTGGTGGTGGCTCTTCCAATGTGGCATCCGTCCTAAAAGCCATAAACGAACTTCTTGGAAACCCATTGGACCTTGAGGACCTAAAAAGTATAGCCTCCCAAGTCTCTTCCGATGCGCCCTTTTTCCTATTTGGTGGCTCTGCCATTGGAAGGGGTAGGGGAGAAGTGCTTGAAAAGATAAACCTGCCCAAAAGGGTCTTTACCCTCATATACCCAAGGGTAAAGTGTTCTACCGCCTATGTGTATAGTATGGTGAAAGAAAATATATTGACAGAAAACCTATCAAGTGATAAAATAATAGATTGCTTAAGGGCTGGAGATTTTAGCCCTTTGGAGAATAGGCTGGGTGAGCTTGCTGGAGAGCTTTACCCAGAAGTGGGTGAAGTGCTTAGGTTTTTGAGGAGCTTGGGGCTTAAGGCCCTGGTTAGTGGTAGTGGTTCAAGCGTCTTTTATGTAGGTGAGCCACTGCCAGAGGTGGGGCTTGCCTGCAAGCTCAGAAATTGGATGCTTTACAGAGTGGAAAGTTATGGGGTGTAGCTCAACTGGCAGAGCACCGGACTTTGGATCCGGGGGCTCCTGGTTCGAATCCAGGCACCCCAGCTTTCCACACAATAAAGAAGAGGTGCAAAATGTTTGGGTCTATAAAGCTTCTTACGGGTAATAGCAATCCTAAGTTAGCTCAAGAGGTCTCCGAACATCTTGGTATACCTCTTTCCGATGCATTGGTTGGTAGGTTTAGCGACGGTGAGGTAAGGGTTAAGATAAACGAGTCTATGAGAGGGGAGGATGTTTTTGTTATACAATCCCTCGGCCATCCGGTAAACGACAACATAATGGAACTTCTCCTCATACTTGATGCTCTAAAAAGGGCCTCCGCCGGTAGGATCACTGCAGTCATACCCTACTATGCCTACGCAAGGCAGGATAGGAAGGACAAGCCGAGGGTGCCCATAAGCGCAAGGCTTTTGGCAGACCTTATAACCGTTGCAGGAGCCCAAAGGCTTATAGTGGTGGACCTTCACTCCCCTCAAATCCAAGGCTTTTTTAATATACCCGTGGATAACCTCTATGCCCTAAATGTGCTTTATGAGTATATAAAGGAAAGAATAGAGGGAGAGCTTGTGGTGGTCTCTCCAGATGCTGGCGGTGTTGAAAGGGCAAGGCTTTTGGCCAATAAGCTGGGATGTAGTATTGCTATCATCTATAAGAGAAGACCAGAGCCTAATGTGGCTGAGGTTCTTGATCTAATAGGGGATGTAAAAGGTAAAAAGGCTATCATAGTTGATGATATTATAGATACGGCCGGTACAGTGGTTGCCGCCACCAACATGCTTCTTTCAAAAGGCGCCAAAAGCGTATATGTGTCCGCCACTCATGGCATATTCTCCGGTCCTGCCATAGACAGGTTAAGAGAATCGCCCGTAGAAGAGGTTATAGTTACCAACACCTTACAGGTGGAAAACAAGGGGCTTGAAAAGTTAAGGGTGGTTTCTATAGCGCCTCTTATAGCGGAGGCCATAAAGAGGGCCCATGAAGGTGAATCTATAAGTTCATTGTTTATATAAAGGAGGTAAGATATGCGTAAAATCCAGGTTAAGCTTTTGCCAAGAAGCCTTGGAAGGAAGAGTGAAATAAAAAGGTTTAGAAGGGAAGGTTATGTGCCAGTGGAAATTTACGGAAAGGGTGTGGAAAATAAGCATGCCTATATGAGCCTTAAAGACCTTCTTTCCTTTCCACACGGAGAGACCTTCTTAATTGAAGCAGAATTGGAAGGTGAAAAAAGGGTATGTCTGTTGAAAGAAATACAAATGGGTTGGCTTGGAGATAATCCCATACATGTGGACCTACAGGATATAAGCCATGTGCAAGAGATTGAAATAGAAGTTCCTATAGAGTTCGTTGGTACTCCCGCTGGTGTAGCCCTTGGAGGAACCTTTGAAGCTCTATTGCACAGTTTAACTGTAAAAGCAAAGATTGACAGATTGCCTGAAAAGATAACCGTTGATGTAAGCTCTCTTGGATTGGGTGATGCTTTGCACGTAAGGGATATAGTGCCACCAGAAGGCTGTGTAATAATGGACTCTCCAGAGGAAACTGTGGCCGTTGTGCTTGAACCAGAAGTGGAGGAAACTGCTCCTACTGAATGATAAGGCTCCTTGTAGGTCTTGGGAACCCAGGTAAAAAATACGAGAAGACACGCCACAATGTGGGCTTTATGGTTATAGATGAGATACTTAGGAGGCTGAAGGCCCCAAAGCCCACAGAAGAATGCCTATCCCTTGTGTATAAGGTAAGCGTAAATGGTAAGGGGGTTATCTTGGCAAAGCCTCAAACCTACATGAATAACTCTGGGCTTGCCGTGATAAACCTGTTGGAGGAGTATGATATAAAGCCAGAGGAGATGTTGGTGGTTTATGATGACCTTGACCTGCCCCTTGGAAAGCTAAGGCTTAGGCTGGAGGGAAGCAGTGGAGGCCATCACGGCGTAGAATCTATAATAAGAGAGATAAAAACGGAAAAGTTCCCAAGATTAAAGATAGGTATAGGGAGGCCCAAGGATAAAAACAAGGTGGTGGATTATGTGTTATCTCCCTTTAGTAAGGAGGAGGAAGAGGTCTTATACAGAGTTATAAACAGGGCAAGCGAGTGCCTTTTAAGGTGTGTAGAGTTTGGCGTAGAAGAAAGCATGAACTTTTGCAACGTGCAGGTGTAAAATAAAATCTGGAGGTAGAAGATGGACATAAGGAAAATACCACCCGGAAAGAACCCACCAGAGGATATTTATGTGGTAATTGAGATACCGCAGGACAGCCCTATTAAGTATGAGCTTGATAAGGAAAGCGGTGCAATATTTGTGGATAGGTTCCTCTTTACAGCCATGCATTATCCCTTTAACTACGGCTTTATTCCCCAGACTTTGGCCGATGATGGAGACCCTGTGGACGTTTTGGTAATATCAAGGTATGCCGTAGCACCCGGTAGTGTTATAAGGTGTAGACCCATAGGCGCCCTTCAGATGAGGGATGAAGAGGGTGTAGATACAAAGCTTTTGGCCGTGCCTCACAGCAAAATAGACCCAACCTATGAGGATATAAAGTCTTACCAAGACCTGCCAAAGGCCCTTTTGGATAGGATAAAACACTTTTTTGAACATTACAAAGAGCTTGAACCTGGTAAGTGGGTAAAGGTGGAAGAGTTTAAAGGAGTGGACTTTGCCTACGAGGAGATAAATAAGGGCATAAGCAACTATAAAAAGTGATGGAAGATGTCCTACAAAAAGCGAAAAGGGTCTTTGATATAGAGATAGAATCCCTAAAAAGGCTTAGGGACAGCCTGGATGAAAGCTTTATAAAGGCTATAGAGCTTATAAGGAATTGTAAGGGCAAGGTTATAACCACGGGCGTGGGAAAATCGGGACACATAGCAAGAAAGGTGGCCTCCACCCTTGCCAGCACTGGCACACCCGCCCACTATTTGCACCCAGCAGAGGCCCTTCACGGAGACCTTGGCGTAATAGACACGGGTGATGTGGTCCTTGCCTTCTCCAACAGCGGAGAATCTCCAGAGGTTATCTCTCTCCTACCCTATATAAAGCTTTTGGGAGTCCCCCTTATAGCCATCACCAACAACCCCCAATCCACTTTGGCAAAGCATGCTGAGGTACATATATTTTTAGCGGTGGAAAGAGAAGCCTGCCCACTACAGCTTGCTCCTACAAGCTCTTCTACAGCTTCTTTAGTTTTAGGAGATGCCCTTGCCATGGTGCTTCTTGAACTAAACGGCTTTACAGAAAAGGACTTTGCCCTCAGGCACCCTGCAGGCTCTCTTGGAAGAAAGCTTAGACGTGTGGCAGACCTTTGCCATACGGGTGAGGAGGTGCCTGTTGTTAGGGAGGATACACCCATGAGGGAGGTGATCATAGAGATGTCCAGCAAGGGCTTTGGTGCTACTGCTGTGGTGGATGAAGATGGTAGGCTGGTGGGGATTATAACGGACGGAGACCTAAGAAGGTTTGTCAATAGAGGTGGAAAGTTTGACGAAAGCTTGGCAAGGGATGTTATGACTAAAAGCCCAAAAACAGCACGTATGGATGAACTGGCCGTAGAAGCCCTAAGGAGGATGGAGGATTATAAGATCACTGTCCTTTTGGTAGTGGATGAAGAAAATAGGCCCGTGGGTATAATTCATATGCATGACATTTTGAGGGCTGGCGTGGTATGAAAAAACTTGGAATACTTGGTTCTACAGGCTCTGTAGGAAGTCAAACCTTGGATATTGTAAGGGTAAATAGGGAAGATTTTGAACTAATAGGCCTATTGGCCAAAAGGGCCTCCGATAAGCTTTTGCTTCAGGCAAAGGAGTTTAAGCCCAAGTATATATCCTGTTATGAAGACCCTCCCAAGGATTGGCTGGATAGCCTCCCAGACGGAACCAAGTTTTTGAAGGGAGAGGAGGGCCTGTATGCCATAGTGGAAGAGTCGGATATGCTTATGAATTCCATATCTGGAACCGATGGTATTTTCCCAACCTACCTTGTGCTTGAGAAAAACAAAAGGCTTTTGGCCTCCAACAAGGAATCCCTTATATGCCTTGGAAGGCTTGTAAAAGAAAAAAGAGAACTTATAGTGCCAGTGGATAGCGAACACAACGCCCTCTTTCAACTGCTTTCTATGGTAAAAAGTCAGGAAGTAAAAAAGGTCTATCTAACAGCATCTGGAGGTCCCTTTAGGAACAAAAGCCTTGAAGAGCTAAAAAATGTATCTGTGGAAGAGGCGCTAAACCATCCCACTTGGAGGATGGGAGCAAAGATAACGGTAGATTCGGCCACTCTTATGAACAAGGGCATGGAGCTTTTAGAGGCCATAAACCTCTTTGACTTGCCCGTGGAAAGCTTGGACGTTTTAATACACCCCCAAAGCGTAGTCCATGGCATAGTGGAGCTAATAGACGGTAGCTTTCTCTTCCATGCCTCTCAGACGGATATGAAAATCCCTATTCTATACAGCCTATACTATCCGGAAAGAAGACCCTATCCCTTTGAAAAGAAAAGCCTTTTTGACCTTTCCCCTATACACTTTGAAAAGGTTGATACGGAAAAGTTCAAGAGTATTCCTCTTTGCAAATGGGTTGCCCTTATGGGAGATGTTTACCCCATTGTGCTGGTAGGTGCAGACCAAGTGGCCGTTGAGCTTTTCCTTGATGGCAAAATTGGCTTTTTGGATATAGTTAGCCTGGTGGAGGAAATATTAAGCTCGGTCAATTTTAAAGAACCAGAAAGCATTGAAGGAATTCTCAATGCTATACAATGGGCTTATGAAAAGGGTAAGGAGCTTGCGGGAGTAAAAGGATGAGGTCCTTTTTTGGTGCCTTACTTTTTTGTATTCTTTCCTTTCTTCCCTTTTATCTTTCCTCTTCACCCAAAGGTGGCAATGTATCCTTTGTGAAGGTAAATCCTCAAAGCTTTGAGGTTAAAGAGGGAAAGGAAGGAGGACAGATAAGGTTTATTCTCAGTTCCGACCCCAAAACTCTAAACCCTGCCTTGGCTCAAGAGACCTCCTCTACGGCCGTTCTTTCGGACCTATTTACTGGGCTTACAAAAACAGACCTAAAAAGCATGAAGGTGGTACCAGACTTGGCCGAAAGGTGGGAAGAAAAGGAGGGGGGCAAGGTTTATATCTTCCATCTTAGAAAGGGTATACGTTGGAGCGATGGCGCACCCTTTGGTGCGGACGATGTGGTCTTTACATACAAGGACATATACCTAAACCCACAAATTCCAAACTCTACGGGCGATATGTTTAAGGGAATACTCAAAAGCCAAGAGGATGTAAAAAACTTTGTGAGAAAAATAGACCAATATACGGTGGAGTTTAGACTTCCCAGTCCCTTTGCACCCTTTTTAAATGCCCTTTCTGCACCCATTCTGCCAAAGCATAAGCTGGAAAAATATGTAAAAGAAGGCACCTTTATGACTGCATGGAATGTAAACACGGACCCAAAGGAGATAGTGGGAACAGGACCTTATGTAATTAAAAGATATATAAAGGGCGTGCTTGTGGAATACACCGCAAACCCCTACTATTATGAATACGACCAAAAGGGTATAAGGCTTCCCTACATAAAAAGCAAAATAGGCTACATAATCCAAGACCCAGACACAAGCCTTTTAAAGTATTCCCTTGGAGAGATAGACTATATGGGCGTGAGGCCTCAAGATGTGCTTTTTATGAGTAAGATGAAAGAAACTACACTTTTTGACCTGGGTCCCACACCCTCCACCACCTTTTTGGCTTTTAACATGAACCCAAAGGCTGACATTCCAAAGTATAAACTTAAATGGTTTCAAAACAGGGAATTTAGAAGGGCCATATCCCATGCCATAGATAGGGTTGGCATGTGCTATTTGGTCTACAACGGGCTTGCAGAACCCCTTTACGGGCCAATAACTCCAGCAAACAGACCCTATTATGAAGATGGCCTATTTCCTGTCTATGATTACAACCTAAAAAAAGCAAAGGCAATCTTAGAAAGCATAGGCTTTAGGGACAAGGATGGTGATGGATGGTTGGAAGACCCAGAGGGTCATAAGGTAGAAATAGTGCTTCTTACCAATGCAGGCAATAAGGAAAGGGAGGCCATGGGAAACATGATAAAGGAAGACCTTGAAAAGATAGGCATAAAAGTCATCTTTAGACCCATAGATTTTAACACCCTTGTTAGCAGACTTACCTCACCACCCTATAGCTGGGAGGCGGTCATAATAGGCCTTACGGGCTCTATGGACCCCCATTTTGGTAGGAATGTATGGCATTCCTCCGGCACCCTTCATATGTGGAACCCAAGGCAGGAAAAACCCTCAACGGAGTGGGAAAAAAGAATAGATGAACTCTTTGACAGGGGAGCCATAGAGACAGACCAAGAGAAAAGGATCATGTTTTACAGAGAAGCTTACAGAATAATAGCAGAAGAACAACCTATGATATTCTTGACCACACCAAAAAGCATGCTTGCCGTAAGAGATAAGTTTGAGAACCTTTTCCCTACCGTTTGGGGATGGTACAAGGAAGAAGCCCTATTTATTAAGTAATTATTTCTCTGAGCCTTTCCTTTAAAACCTTATAAGCCTCTTCTCTAAGTATCTGTGCTACGTCTATCTTTGAAAGTGTCTCATTTATCTGTGTCCTCAATATGTCTTCCATCTTCCTTTCAATTGACCCAGATATATAAGCCCGTAGGTCCTCGTAGTTTATAACTTGAGAAATTATAGAATATAGCTTTTCTTGAGACAGCTGGGCTTGTATAACATCCTTTATAGCTTTTGAGAGGTCTTCTATAATAGCTTCCGAAGGTATAGAAGGTATGGCTTCCTTACCTTTGGGAGGTGTCTCTTCCTTTTGAGATGGCACGAACTCTTGCAAACCTTCCTCTACGGTGGGCTTTTCCTCCTCAATTTCTTCCTTCACCTCACCTATGCTTGAACCTACTATTTCCTCAAGCAGGCTCATTATGTCCTTTTCCTCTTCCTCATGCACAAGGAATTCCGGTATTTCTTCCTGTCCTATGGGTATGCTTTCTTCTGGAACTTCTATGGCCTGCTCCGTAGGGGCCCTTTCTATAAGCTCAAGCACCTTTTGTATGGCCTTGCTAAGCTCAGCTTCTCTTGTAAAGGTGTATTTTTCTGGTAAGGGTATGCTATCAACGTCTATGGTAAAAAGTTCGTCAATTAAAAGTATATATGGCTTTTTCCTAAGCACCTCATCCTTAGACATATCCATCAAGGTCCTATAGGCAAGCATGCCCGATATGGTGTCAAAAAGGATTATGTCCACCTCCCTCGCCTTATCCATGGCCTGCTTAACATTTCTTGCCTCTAATATCTCAACCTTTGAGGAAAGAGCATCTTTTAGCTTGTTTATAATATCGGTGTCAAAGGATACGATCATAAGCTTTGGAATAGGAGTGGGAGAAACAATAGCTTCCTTACCGGCTTTTTCAAAGCCTGCAACGGGCGAAGGTCCTTCCTCAATAGGAATTTTGCTAAGTGTAATACCTTCTTCTATTGGAGGCTCTGTTGTAGGTTTTTCTATACTCAAAAGCTCTTCAAAATCCTCCCTCATAGAAGGTTTAAATTCCTCAGAAGGAGTTTTAACTTCAAAGATTTCCTTTCCTTGTGTAAGCGTGCTTGCTTCTATATCTTGAGATATGGCATCCTTAATTTTACTTACTGCTTCCTCCCTCATAAGCTTTATCTTCTTTGGCGGGATTATATTGTTCATATCCACAGGGAACAGGTCATCCACCAGCACTATATACTTAGAATCTTTGAACTTTTGTTTGTACATGTTATTTATATCCTCTTCCGATATGGAACCAGAAACGGCATCGTATATAACTATGTCTATAAAGGAAGACACAGTGTTTATTGCCTCTTCCCCGTTTTTTACGTCAATTACGTTGTACTCTTTAAGCGCATCCCTAAGCTTCTTAACCAAACTTTTGTCAAAGGAAACTATAAGTATATTCATTTTTCACCCTCCATTCTCTTTATTATATCCTCCACTATCTTTTTTGCCTCCTCCAAGCTTTCACGAGGTATTAACCCTCCCATAGCTAAGGATGCCCTTAAGGCTTTTAGGCTATTTATTAGCCCTTCATCCTGAACTTTATCCTGATGCTGGGTCTGCGTTGAAGTTGAATATCTTAAGACAATTATAAGGCCTACCAAAAATAACAGCAGTCCAGATACAGAAGTACCAATGGCCAAAGGCTTTTCAAAGAAAAGGTTAAAGTAATCTCCAAGTGATACTTTTTTGGAGTATACGTATACATATGCCCCCTTTTGTTTATATTCACCAAAGGTAAAACCTTCCACTGTTAACGGTCCTATAGCGTTGTTTGAAGCTATGACTTTACCGTCTTGAGTTTTCATCAAGAATATGTTCTCTGAAGCTTTTGGTATGCTTATTAAACTTTCTCCATCGTATAAACTGTATGCAAACTTAGCCATGTTTTGGCTAAGGCTTTTGATTTTACCGTTGGCATAAACTTCAAAGGCCATCCATTGGCCTACAAAAAATAGAACTACCCCCAGGAGCATAAGAACAACACTAACAGCCTTAAACATATTAACCCCCTACTGTGATATTCTCTATATACAGAGAAGGCGACCCTACATTACCATAAAACCTTAAATCGTTCCCCACCCCAACCACAGAATTCCAAACCTCTTTTATATTTCCACCTATTATTACACCTCTCACGCTTTTCTTTTTCTTACCTCCCTCGTATATTATACCAGAAGCACCTAAGGAAAAATCACCCGATACTGGGTCTACTGTGTGCAGTCCCATAAGGTCTGTTATAAGAAAGACCTCCTCTTGAAGCATATCTTCAAGACTTATATCTCCAGGCTTTATATACAGGTTTGTTATACCAGAAGTTGGCAGACTTCTAAAGCTTTCCCTTACCGAGTTGCCAGTGGGCCTCTCTCCAGACTTTATAGCCGTGTAGGTGCTATGAAGAAAGCCTTTAAACACTCCATTTTCAACTACAAGATTCCTTTGAGTAGCATGCCCTTCCACATCCACGGGCAAGCTCATAAAACCACCCCTTAGAGTACCATCATCAATAATGGTTAGCTTTTCTGAAAAGACCTTTGAACCTTTCATACCTTTCAAAAAGGTTCTACTTTTTACTAAGGAATCTCCAAGGAAAATGGGGCTAAAGGCCTCCAATATCATGGCGGAGGCATCCTTGTATAGGACTACGGGCATCTTTCTTGTTTCAAAAGGGGAAGGATTAAGAGTAGCTGTGGCCTTAAAAACTACCTCCTCCACCATGCTTTGTAAAGGCAAGTCCGATAGACTTCTTGCACCAACAAAGTCGTAGGATATGGACTGGTCTACACCCTCTTCCGCCAACACAGCCATCATGGACGTATACCATGTTCCTTTGTAGTTGTATGATAGCCCACAGGAGTTAAAGCAAAAGACTTCAAGGTCCAATTCTTTTATGCTCACCTTCCTAACGCCTTTTACCCTACTATCCAAGGCCTTGGCCCTTTTTTCAAGGTCAATAACCAAAGCTATTTTGTCTTCTAAAGGCGTATTTATTCCCTTTTCATCATAATAGGTCTGTAATTCTCCGAAATTTTGACAGCTTCCCAACACAAAGCCCTCATCCTTTGGCGTCAATTGGCATACCTGCATGGCAATTCTCGCGCATTCCTTTACAGAAGACTCTTCCAAATCCGTTGTATAGGCAAAGCCCATGCTTTTATCTTTAAAAACCCTTATACCTATGCCAATCTCTTGGGACCTTATAAGGTTTTCAAGCTTTTCATCAGAGCTTTCTATGGTAGTTTTACGCTTGCGTTCCAAATATACTTCATACTCATAGCCACCCTTTAAAACTTCTTCAACCCATGCCTTTATGTTCATGCTTAAAATTTTAAGAGAAAAAGATAAATAGGCGCCGTGAAAATAAGCGAATCAAACCTGTCTGTAAAACCGCCGTGTTCACCAAGCACGTTGGAGAAGTCCTTAATACCCACACTTCTTTTTATATAGCTTTTAAAAAGGTCTCCAAGCAAGGCGAAGGCTACCATAAGGGGAGACCATAGAAGACCCTTTGGTCCATAAAAGACTGCTAAAAGTATACTACCCGCCAAAAAGCCACCCATAAGACCTTCCCACGTTTTTTTGGGAGAAAGCCTTGGAGAAAGGGGAGTCTTTCCAAATTTCTTTCCTGTGTAGTAAGAAAAAACATCCACTGCCCATACAAAGAAGATCAGTTTAACAATGGCGTAGTTATCTATGGCCTTTATGTTCAGCAAGTATGTGAGAAGATAGCCAGCGTATATGGATATAAGAAAAGACCTTAGGAAATCTTCAAAGTTCCAACTTTTCCACCCTGCATAGAAGGATATAAGCAATACACACAAAATACCAAGCTCGGAAGATATGGAACCAAAGATAAAGGTTAAAGGTGCGGCATAAAAAAGTACCGATCCAATAGCTTTTGAAACCTCATAACCTATAAGAAAAGAAAGAACTAAAAGTGCAATATAAAATATTTCATAAGGCGATAAACTAAGGACTAATGTCAAAACACCTATTAATATGCCTATGCTTTCCCTATTTTTATAAGACAGCACCGAACTTCCTCGTCCTTTTTGAATAATCTTCTATGGCTTTGAGAAGCTCCTCCTTGGTAAAATCTGGCCAATAAACATCTGTAAAGTAAAGCTCTGTATATGCCAAGTGCCATAAAAGGAAGTTGGATATTCTTTTTTCCCCGCCAGTTCTTATAAGAAGGTCTGGGTCTGGTGCATTGCCAAGGTCGGAAAAGCTTTTAAAACTTTCCTCCTTTATATCCATACCAGCTTCCGAGAGCCTTTTGACAGTTCTTATTATCTCATCCCTTCCGCCATAATCAACGGCAAGGAATACATGGAGTCTTTCAGGCTCTGGTCTTAAACTTTCTACCTTTTGCATCTCTTTCAAAAGACTTTTGGGAAGCCTATCCCTTCTACCTATAAAGGAAACGCTTATACCCTTTTCCGTTAGCTTATGGGAGTTTTCCCTTAGATAACCTTCCAAAAGTCTCATAAGGGCCCTTACTTCACTCTCTGGCCTTTTCCAATTTTCTGTAGAGAAGGTAAAAAGGGTTAGCCATTTTATACCAAGTTCCAAACATGCATCCACCAAATCTTCCGCCCTTTTTACTCCTTCGTAATGTCCTGCTATCCTTGGTAGCCCCCTTTCCTTAGCCCATCTTCCATTGCCGTCCATTATAACAGCCAAATGCTTAGGTATTTTCATATTATCTGCCAAGCTTTGTTTTTGCTACGCTTGCCTCCTCTGAAAGTGGATAATCCTTTAATATAGCCTCATAAAACTCCTTTGCCTTCTTTTCATCACCTCTTTGCTCATATAGCCTTGCCAACTGCAATAGAGCGGATGGTGCCTTATTACAATCCACCATCTCTTTCTTTTGACACCTTTCTACTAAGGTAAGCCATACGGCCTCTGCTTTGTTTGTTTCACCAAGGTCCCTGTATATGACTCCAAGCCACAGATAGGCATTATCGGTTAAGGGCGTTTTGGGATATTTTTTTATAAACTCTATAAACTTATCTTTTGCTTGATTAAGTTGTTTGAGGTTATATAGCCTAAAGGCCTCATCGTAGTCCTTTTGATATTCCTCTTGAGCTTGAACCGTTGGCTTAACATCCTGCGGTATTTGTGCCTTTGGTTGTTCCTTTTGTGTAAGACTTTCCTCCTTTTTAGGCTCTGGCAATTTTGTAGGTGTAGCCTGTGGTGGGCTAACTCTGCCAATCTTTAACCTTTCTAACTCAAGCCTTATATTTGCTATGTTTTCCGAAAGGGTATCCACTCTGCTTTCTGTCTTTAGATTCCTTTCCTCCAAGGTCCTTTGCCTTTCTTCCAATTGGGAGATCCTGCTTTCCAAGTTATACATCCTTTTGTCAAACTCTTCCTTTGTTATACTACCACAAGAAGATGTTAGAACTGTAAGTATTATAGTGGTGGCGAATATCCAACCTTTTCTCATGAGGTTTAATTATATACCGGACTACATTAAGAATTCATTAAATACACTCCCATTTAAAAAATTGGTTGGCAAGAAGCCACAGGCTTTAATCTCTTACCCGGTGTATTGAATGGTATAATATTAGAAGAAAAAGCATAGGAGGTAGTCATGAAGATAACCCTAAGCGTAATAAAGGCAGACATAGGGGGTTATGTGGGACATTCTTCTGCCCATCCTGAGGTGGTGGAAAAGGTAAAAGAAATAGGATTAAAGGAAGTAGAAAAGGGAAACCTTATAGACTGCCAAGTTCTTGTATGCGGTGATGATATCGCCCTTGTTATGACACACCAGCACGGTGTGGATAGTGAGCTTGTACATGGTATAGCTTGGAGAGCCTTTGAAGAAGGCACCCAAATAGCCAAGAAGCTAAAACTCTATGGAGCTGGGCAGGACCTACTTTCGGACACCTTCTCCGGAAATGTAAAGGGTATGGGTCCTGGCGTTGCAGAGATGGAGTTTGAAGAAAGGCCCTCCGAGCCAGTTATAGTTTTCTTTGCGGATAAAACTGCGCCAAGCGCCTGGAGCCTACCACTATATGAGATGTTTGCAGACCCTATGGTCTGTGCAGGCCTTGTGATAGACCCAAAAATGCACGATGGTTTTACCTTTGAGGTGCTTGATACCTTTACAGGAAAGGCTGTAAAGCTTTCCACACCAGCGGAGCTTTATGACCTTTTGGCTCTAATTGGTAGCGTGGAAAGGTATGCAGTAAAAAGCGTATGGAGAAATTCGGACGGTGAGATAGCGGCGGTGGCTTCCACTCAAAGGCTTTCTTTGATAGCGGGTAAGTATGTGGGTAAGGATGACCCTGTTATGATAGTGAGGGCCCAATCGGGCTTTCCTGCCATAGGCGAAATACTTGAGCCCTTTGCAAGGCCTTGGATTGTGGAGGGTTGGATGAGAGGTTCTCACAACGGACCTCTAATGCCCGTATCCTTTAGGCATGCCACACCTTCAAGGTTTGATGGCCCACCAAGGGTTATAGCGGCAGGCTACCAGATAGCCAACGGAAAGCTTATAGGTCCAAGGGACCTCTTTGATGACCCAGCCTTTGACAAGGCAAGGGAGCAAGCACAGATAATAGCGGATATTTTGAGGCGCCAAGGTATTTTTGAACCTCATAGGCTTCCTTCCGAGGAGATGGAATATACCACCCTACCCAAGATACTCAAAAAGCTTGAAGACAGGTTTTATGACCTTGAAGAGGGCAAAAAGGCGCCCACAGGAGAAGAACACCATACGGAGACGGACTGATGGATAGGGTATATAGCATAGAGGAAAGGGTTGTCCTTATAGTAAAGGAGTTTACAGAGGACCTTGACAAAAAGGAGCCCTTTCCTTCCCATCTTTCTGAATATAGGTTTAGATTAAAGTCCAAGCTTGTGGAGCTTATAAACCAATTTACAGACCCACAGATGAGAAATACAAGCTTTGACAGCGCCCTTGAGGGTATAATGAAAAGCCTTGAAGAGGTTATAACGCAAACGGATTTTCAAAATAAGGAAAACCTCCACCGCCTTATAAGAAGCCTTGAAGAGACCAATGAGGTTTTAAAGGAATTCCTTTATGGGGACCAGATAAGGGATAAGTCGGTGCTTTCTAAGGTATCTGGGAAGATAGGAGAATGGGTAGAAAATCTTAAAATGGAATTTAAAAGGAGGCACGGTGGCCTTTTAAACTTTATAAAGTCCCTTTTTGGTAAATGATAGCCTTTTTTGTGGTCCTTTTTGCTTGGTTTTTCCAATCCATAACAGGCTTCGGCGCTGGCATTTTCATAATAGGAATCTTGTCTATCTTTTATGACCCTAAGATGGTAATAGTCTCTTCGGCCCTTTTTAATCTTTTGGGAACTCTTAGCCTCATATACCAAAACAGAAAGGGGAAGATAGAATATTACCTGCTTTTTTCTCTTATATTTGGCTCTATTCCCGGCATATTTTTGGGTGCCTATGTGCTTGATAGGATAAACACGAAGGAGCTTATCTTTGTGGTGGCTGGTTTTATAAGCCTTTTGGGCCTTTATGACCTTGCGGTGTATAAAGGGTGGTTAAGGCTACAGATAAACAGGCATATGGGCATACCTGTGGGCTTTTTGGGAGGCTTTTTTGCAGGGCTTGTGGGTATGGGCGGACCTCCCCCTTTGGTCTTTCTTACCCAACATTTACAGGACCCAACCTCCATAAGGCTGATGCTAAATTTATTTTTTACATCCAACATCCTTTTTAGATTAAGCTTTTACAACTATATGGATGTGGTATCCCTTGATGTGGGCTTTCTAATGGCTGGCCTTTTGGGGCTTTTGGCAGGCACTCTTTTGGGCGACCTTTTTGCTAAGAAAATATCCGCCAATCAATACAGGGCTGGCGTTCCTTATATGATAATCCTTCTTGGCTTTGTACTTTTTGTCTTTGGTGAGCTTCATAGGTAGTAAATCCCAAAAAAGCTGTATTATAATGGATTAGATGAAGGTTGGTTATGTTGCCATAGTAGGAAAGCCCAATGTGGGAAAGTCTACACTGCTTAATCAAATTCTTGGAACAAAAATATCCATCATATCTCCAAAGCCTGGCACTACCCGTATAAGGGTCTTGGGTGTAAAAAACATACCGGGAGAAGCCCAGATCATCTTCCTTGATACACCCGGTATTTACAGGCCAAAGGATGCCCTTGGTGAAGCCATGGTAAACGTGGCAAAGTCTTCTTTGGACGATGCGGACATCATACTCTTTATGATAGATGCGGAGGATGGCTTTAGAGAAGATGATAAACAGGTTTTTGAGAACTATGTAAAGCCCTATGCAGAAGAGAAGCATATTTTCCTTGTGATAAACAAAGTAGATAAGGTAGGTCCGGTGGAAAACCTACTTCCCATAGCAGAAGACCTTTCTAAAAAATACCCAGAGTTCAAGGAGATTATCCCCATAAGCGCCCTAAAGGGCTACAACACCGATGAACTTCTAAAGGTCATAATTAAATACCTTCCCGAGGGTGAGCCACTCTTTCCGGAAGATATGGTCACCGACCTTCCATTTAGGCTTATGGCTGCGGAGATAATAAGAGAGAAGGTCCTCCTAAAGGTGCATCAAGAGATCCCACAAGGTGTGGCTGTAATGGTAACGGAAGTTTCTGAAGGTAGCCACGACCCAAATGTATTGGTTGTGAAGGCGGAGATAATAGTGGATAGGGAAAACTACAAGCCCATAATAATAGGAAAGGGTGGACAGAGGATAAAGTCCATAGGGAAGATGGCGAGGGAAGAGCTGGAGATGATAACCGGTAGGAAGGTCTATCTTGAGCTTTTTGTCCGAGTAAAGCCAGATTGGAAGAAGAGGCCAGAGTTAGTCAAGAGCTTTGGATATACCCTCTGAAAGCACTATAACCACGTCCGCCTTCTTGGAAAAATCCTTTTTAATATCCTCCTCCCTTTCTGCTTGAGCCACCACCATACCCTTTTTCAAAAGCCTATCGGTTAGCCTTTTGGCCACCTTTTTGTCCTTTACCTTTAATACCTTCATAGGCTCTCCTCCATTATTTTTTTCATTAGTTCTTCTACTTCTTTGGCTATTTCTTCAAGCTCCGGTCTTTTGAAAAGTTCAAGCATGGTCGTTGGTGCCATGGTGCTTACCACCGTCTTTCCGTTCTCTTCAAAGATTGCTATCCTGCAAGGCATGGCTGTAGATATGTAGGGGTCTTTGGAGAGAACTTGGCTTGCATGTCTTGGAGAGCAAACCTCCACTATAACACACTTGTAGCTTATTGGCACACCTTTGCTTTCCAGTATGTTGGAGACCTCATGAACAGACATAACACCAAAGCCGTTGGCCTTTGCCTTCTCTTCAATAGCTTTCCTTACCTCTTCCACACTTTTTGTTGTCTCATAGGTCATAAGCATGCTTACACCTCCTTGCTTAGTTTTAGACTGGTTTTAATATACTATCTTTATATTAAAATTTGGTTAAGGTTTTCAAACTTTCTACAGCTTTGACCTTCGCATACTACAAGGCCATCCACAGGAGCTTTCACCACGAACTTAAAGGGTCTAAATAGCCTTAGGGCTTCTTCAAAAAAGCTTTCTGTTTCCACCTTGTATATGCCCTTAAGGTATGCATATAGGCTTACCAGGTATGAGTGCGAAGCCATAGGCACCTCTCTTACAAACCTTGAAAAGGCTTGAAGAGTCTTTTCTGCGTAGTCTATAAAGCTACCATCTCCGGTAAGAGTCCCCAAAAGCAAAAGGGTATACCCAGCAGATCCGTTTACAGATTGAGTGGGAGTGTCCTGTAGGTTTTTTAGCCTTACCCTTAAGAGGCCCTCACCTTCCAAGGCAGAGTCATAAAAGCCCCAGTCTTGGCCATCCCAGAAAAGTTCTATGGCTTTTTTCATCATCTCCACAGACAGGTCAAGATATTCCTTCTTCTGCGTTATCTCAAAAAGAGAAAGAAGTGCCTGTGAGAGAAAGACATAATCTTCGGAAAAGCCTTCCACACCCTCCTTATGGTATAGCCTGCCATCTTTGTAGTATTCCTTTATAAGCCTTTCCACGGTCCTCTCCGCCATAAGCCTTGCAGACTCGTCTCCAAAGACCTTCCAGTAATCACAAAGACCGGTTATCATAAGGGCGTTCCAATTTGCGTATATTGTTTTGTCTATGTAGGGCATCTCCCTTGTCCTTTCCCTATACTCAAGAAGCTTTGCCTTTATAGAGTCCACAAGCCTCTCCACCTCTTCTAAGGGCATGTTTAGAACTTTGGAGATTTCCTCCTCTTCCATGTTTATGTAAAGCACATTCTTTTGTGGTTCATGTGGCATTCTTGCAAAGCCAAAGTATAGCGTGGCAACCCTTAACTCTTCTGGTGTGAGGACCTTTTCAAGCTCTTCCTGCGTAAAGGTATAATAGCCACCCTCATCAAGCTTCCCTATATCCGCATCCTGAGAGGCATAAAAGCCACCCCTTTCATCGTAGCCATAGGCCTTGTAATACCTAAGGATTCCTTCCGCAACCTTTTTATATAGCTTTTTGCCAAAGGCCTTATAGGCTATGGAATAAAGGCGAAGCAGTTCTGCGTTGTCGTATAGCATCTTTTCAAAGTGTGGCACATGCCACCTATCGTCGGTGGAATACCTAAAAAATCCGCCAAGAAGGTGGTCATAGACTCCACCCTTTGCCATGGCATCCAAGGAAAGGCTTATGGCCTTTTCCAACACCGGCGAAGGAACAAAGTAGTTGTGGTATATGAGAAGCTCAAAGGCCTTTGCATGATGGAACTTGGGCGCACTACCCACACCACCATGGTCATAGTCCAAGCTGGCAAGCAAGACAGAAATACCCTTTTCAAGAAGACTCCAATCTACAGGGTCCTTAAAGTTTTGCTGGCTATAGTTTAAAAGGCTTTCATATATACTTTCTGCAGATTTTAGTATTTTTCCCCTGTCCTCCCTCCAAAGCTGTGCTATCCTAAGGAGTAGGCTTTTAAATCCTGGCCTTCCCCATCGGTCCTCCGGTGGAAAGTAAGTACCCCCAAAGAAGGCCTTTCCATCGGGCGTCAAAAAGACAGTTAGGGGCCAACCTCCAGAACCTGTGAGGGCAACAACCACCTCCTGATACCTTCTGTCTATGTCCGGCCTCTCATCCCTATCCACTTTGATTGGGACAAAGTTTTCGTTTATTATCCTGGCTATCTCTGGATTTTCAAAGCTTTCGTGTGCCATCACGTGGCACCAATGGCACCAAACACCACCTATGGAAAGCAGAATGGGCTTATCCTCTTTCTTGGCCTTTTGGAAGGCTTCTTCCGACCATTCATACCAATCCACCGGTTGATGGGCAGACTTCCTAAGATAGGGACTTTTTGAATTTATAAGTCTATTTGGCAACTTTTTTACCTCCTTAAGTAAAGTTTAGGCCTTTAAAAGGTCAATTCAACTTTTTGTATCACATCACTCTCTTCTTACCCTTACCGCATAAAAGTGGGCATAAAGGCCTTCCGCCTTTGCTATGTTTTCCGCAGGTTCGGCCACCTTTTCAAAGCCTTCCCTTGAAAGGTATATAACAGAGCTTCTCTTTAGAAAATGATAGACACCAAGGGGTGAGAAAAACCTGGCCGTGCCTCCAGTAGGTAGTGTATGGTTAGGACCAAGCACATAATCGCCAAGAGGCTCGGTGGCATACTTGCCAAGGAATATGGCTCCAGCGTGTTTTATGTAAGGCAAAAGGGAAAAGGGGTCTTCTGTGAGAACCTCAAGATGCTCTGGTGCTATATGGTTTGCCACCTCACAGGCTTGGTATAGGTCCTCCACAAGGAAGATGGTGCCAAACCTTTCTATGGACTTTTGAGCTATCTCTTTCCTTGGAAAGTCCTCAAGGAGTTTGTCTACCCAATGGGCCACCTCTTTGGCGTATTCTTCATCGGTGGTTATCATAAAGGCGCCAGCAAGCTCATCATGCTCCGCCTGAGAGAGAAGGTCGCTGGCAGTCCATTTGGGGTCCACGCTTCCGTCGGCTATGATGAGTATTTCGGAGGGTCCAGCTATCATGTCTATATCCACAACACCGTATAGGAGCTTTTTGGCAAGGGCCACGTATATGTTTCCCGGACCTACGATTTTGTCTACCTTTGGCAGGCTTTGGGTGCCAAAGGCAAGTCCAGCTATGGCCTGGGCCCCACCTATTTGATATACTTTGCTCACGCCAGCTATAAAGGCCGCCGCAAGAGTATATTTGTTTGGCTTTGGAGATACCATTATAACCTCTTCCACGCCAGCAACTACCGCAGGCACTGCGTTCATCAAAACGGTAGAAGGATAGGCTGCCTTACCACCGGGCACGTATATGCCAACCCTCTCAAGAGGAAGAACTTTGTTGCCAAGTATTATGCCCTCTTCTTCCACAAAAAAGCTTCTCTCCAGCTGTTTCTCATGAAAACGCCTTATCCTTTCATGAGCTATCTCAAGGGCAGATTTTACATCCTCTTCTAACTCATCGTAAGCCTCTTCAAGGGCTTCATAAGGAACTTCCATAGTATCCGGAGTTAGCTCTATGCCGTCAAACCTTTTTGTGTACTCTATTATGGCGCTGTCTCCCTCCTTTTGAACCCTTTGTATTATCTCCTTTACCGCAGGTTCATATTCCTCAGCCAAAAACTGTCCCCTCTCTTTTAAAAACCGCAGCCTCTCATTAAACCTCCATGCAGAATGCCTAAGGTCCTCTATACGCATGAGTGAAATTATAAGCTATATTTATTCCTATGAGAACCATAAGCAAGGAGGAGTTGAAAGGGCTGTATGAAAAGGATTTCCCTCTCTGGGTGGAAAAAAATTTAGAGCTTCTTAGAGAGAGGGCTTATGACTTAGTAGACTGGGAAAACCTTTTGGAGGAAATAGAGGATATGGCAAGGTCTGACCTAAAGGCTTGTGTTAGCTACTTGGCTGTTGTCTTAGAACACCTCTATAAGTGGGATAACCTTAGAAATCTAACAAAAGCTGGAGAGGGAAAAGGAGGACTTAGCTGGATAAAGAGTGTGGAGATATCCAGGCGTAAAATAAACCGCCTATTTCGTGAGAGTCCAAGCTTGATGGCTAAACTACCACAGAAGCTTGATTATGCATGGGAGGAGGCCAGAGATAACATAGAGTTATGGTTATCGGAAATAGAAGAGGATCCAGACCAATACCACATTCCAGAAGAGTGCCCTTACACTTACGAAGAAGCCATGACAAAAGACTTAAAAAAGGAGATGGAAAGGCCTTAATGAAAGGGATAATAAAAAATTACCTTGAACTAAGGAAGGGAGGAATATCCTACTATGACCTTTCTTTTGTGCTTATTGAACTTTCCATGCTCTTAGAATCGGGTCTAACCCTCATAAGGGCTATTGAGGTAGCATCTTCTCAGTCAACCAATAGTAGGATAAAAGAAGCTCTCATAGAGGTTAAAACTGCCATAGAGGCTGGAGAGACCTTGCATAGAGCTTTTTCAAAGGCTGGGGTCTTTCCAGAGTTTTTTCTTGAGATGCTAAAGGTGGCAGAAAGGGGAGAAAACCTTGAAAAGATACTGCGTATAGCAGGAGAATACCTTCAAAAGATAGAAGAGAATAAAATGAAGGTGCTTACTTCCCTTGCCTATCCCTCCTTTGTTATAGTTGCGAGCTTGCTCGCCCTTTTTGTTGCTGTAAAGTTTGTAGTTCCCAAAATAGCAAACGTTCTTCAAGGCCTTGGCAAGGACCTACCTCTTATCACAAAAGCCCTTTTGTTCTTTTCTCATCTCCTTTCTTATCTCATTTATTTTTTACCAGCCTTTGCAATGCTTTACCTTTTTAGACATAAGCTTATAAGTAAAGAACGATGGGATAAGTATTTCCTTATGCTTCCCATCTTTGGTAAGGTTTCTTTCTACTATAACCTTTCACGCCTTGCTGGCACTTTACTTATGGCCTTGTCCTCCGGCATACCACTAACTAAGGCCATAAGCCTAAGCCTTGGAAGTTTAAACAACGCTTATCTCAGGTCTGTCCTCTCCGGTGTAGATAAAGAGGTTTCAAAAGGAAGGAGTCTAAGCTTGGTACTAAAAGAAAGATGGGTGCTTCCAGACACCTTTATAAACCTTTTGGCCCTTGGTGAAAAGAGTGGTGAGCTGGAGAAAAGCCTTAAAATGCTTCAGGATATGTATGAAAGGCAGGCGGAAAGGATTATAGCCTTTTGGCTTAGGTTTGCAGAGCCTATAGCCATGCTTTTGGTAGGTCTTTTGGTGGCACTTATAGTCCTAAGCGTGGTTTTACCTCTCAGTGAGATATCAACAGGAATAAAAGGCTAACAAGATAAAGGCCCAAGAGGGTAAAGGCTAAGGTAGGTATGGTAAGTATTAGGCCCGTTTTGAAATAGTAGCCCCAACCTATTTTTATGCCCTTGTATTCAAGCACATAAAGCCACAAAAGGGTTGCTAAAGAGCCTATGGGTGTTATTTTTGGACCTAAATCGCATCCTATCACATTGGCCAAGGCAAGGGTCTTTTCCAAAGCCACAGGTAGGTGTGCCTGTTCTATGGCAAGGTTCATTATCATAACAGAGGGTAGGTTGTTCATGGTGGATGAAAGAAAAGCAGATAAAAAGCCCGTTATGGATATGCCGGAAAAAAGTCCGTGGCTTACAGCCATCTCTATAATCTTTGATAGTTGGGAGATCAGTCCAGCCTTTTTGAGGCCATAAACCACCACATACATGCCTATGGAGAAAAATACTATCTCCCAAGGGGTCTCTTTAAGGATAAGAAGCCTAAGGTTAAAAACTCTATGTTTTAATGAGGCCAAAAAGAGGATAAGGCCCACGGAAAGTATGATGAAGGAAGTGGGTATATGGTATATGGCTTCGCTAAGGAAAAAAGCCAAAAGAACAAGGGGGGCAACAAACCAAACAAGTTTAAACACATATGGGTCCCTTATGGCAAGCTTGGGTGGCTTATCTTCCAACACTTCCACATCATACCTACTTATCATATCTTTTCTGTAATAGACATAAAGCACCACGATGGTAGCAAAAAGAGAAAAGAAATTTACCAAAACCATCCTAAGGGCGTATTCAAAAAAGCCTATACTAAAGAAGTTGGCGGTTAGTATATTTACAAGGTTGGATATAACAAGGGGAAGGCTTGTAGTATCTGCCACAAAGCCGGCGGACATGATGTAGGGAAGCATATACCTTTCCTTTAGTCTTAGATACTTTATCTTTTGGTAGATGATGGGTGTGAGGATAAGGGCTGTGCCATCGTTGGAGAAAAAGGCGGATATTAACGCACCCAAAAGCACTATGTATAGGAAAAGCCTTTTTCCATCTCCCTTGGCAAGGTGTATCATATGAAGAGCGGCCCACTCAAAAAAGCCTATCTTATCCAGCAGGATGGATACAAAAACAATACCTAAGAAGGCAAGGGTTGGGTCCCAAACTATATGGATAACCCTTTCCACGTCTTGAAGGGACACTACACCAAAAGCCAAGGCAAGCAAGGCACCGAAGGTGGCACTATAGCCTATGCCTATCTTCTTAGGCTTTTTTATGACCAAAAAGAGGGTAAGTAAAAAAATAGCCACAGACAAAAGGGGCATTCCTATCTCCTTTGTCTAAAAGAATTTTAGCATTAAATCCACCTTCATCACCTATTTGGCGTGCAAGATACAAGCCTTTCTTCAAGGGAAAGAGTGCCTATCATCTGTTTTATGCACTCTGGCAGGTGCTTTATACTGTAATAAACCCATTTGCCATACGTGGAGTGAGAAATTAATTAAGCAGCTTGCTAAAAATAAATGAGACAAGCAAAGTAAGGCACAGTATACCGTGCATGTATTGCTAACACTTAGAAAGCAATTTTTCATCTATTTTTCATATACCCTGGTATATTCTCCTTAGGGAAGCTCCCGTAAAAATATCCTCAAACCTCTAAGGAGGTGCAATGTGCTTAAGCTTGAAAACCAGAAGGAGAAGCAGAACGGAAGAATAAACACTTCCCTTTCCAAACTTTCTGAGTTTGCAAAGATGGATAAGGAGGAGGTGCTAAAGGCCTTAGGTACCAGTATGGAAGGCCTAAGTGAAGCAGAAGCCAAAAGAAGGTTAGAAATATACGGTATTAACGAGGTAATTTATGAAAAGCCACCCACGTGGTATAGCATCCTAATAAAATCCTATAACAATCCTTTTGTTTATATTTTACTTTTCCTTGCGGTTGTTTCTCTTGTGGCGGACTATCTTCTTGCACCACCGGAAGAAAAGGATATAAGTAGCGTGATCATCATCTCCACCATGCTGATTATAAGCGGTTTTATGCGCTTTGTTCAAGAATACCGATCAAACAAAGCCGTAGAAAGGCTAAAGTCTATGGTGCGTATTACAACTGCCGTAAAAAGAAAGGGAAAAGAGGTGGAGGAGATAAGGAGGGAAAAGATAGTTCCTGGCGATATAGTCTATCTTTCTGCGGGTGATATGGTTCCGGCGGACTTGAGGATAATATCTTCCAAAGACCTTTTTGTTAATCAGGCGGTGCTTACGGGAGAGTCGGAGCCTGTGGAGAAATATCCATATTTAAGGGATGAGAAAAAGTCTTTGGAAAACCTCAGCATTTATGACCTTGAGAATATATGTTTTATGGGCACAAGCGTTGTTAGCGGTACGGCGGTGGGTGTGGTTATCCTTACTGGAAAGGATACTTACCTTGGTTCCATGGCAAGGTCCATAGTGGGGCATAAGGTAAAAACAGGCTTTGAGAAGGGTATAGACGATACGAGCAAAGTTTTTATAGCCTTTATGGCTGTCATGTTCCCCATAGTCTTTTTGGTAAATGGCATTACAAAGGGAGATTGGTTTGATGCGCTTATGTTCGCCTTGGCCGTTGCCTTGGGCCTTACACCAGAAATGCTACCCATGATCATAACGGGCAACCTTGCCAAAGGTGCCATAGCCATGGCAAGGCAAAAAACCATAGTAAAAAGGCTTGAGGCCATACAGAACTTTGGAGCTATGGATATACTCTGCACGGACAAAACGGGCACCCTAACCCTTAATAAGGTGGTTCTAAAGAAGGCCTTGGGCCTTGATGGAAAGGAAAACCTTAACGTCCTAAGGTATGCCTTTTTGAATAGCCATTATCAAACTGGCCTAAAAAACATTTTGGATATGGCCATAATTGAGTATGCGGAGGAACATGGCCTTAAAGGCTCTGACCTTGAAAAGGCTTACAAAAAGGTGGACGAAATACCCTTTGATTTTGTAAGAAGGCGCATGTCTGTAGTCTTGGAAAAGGAAGGGAAAAGACAGCTCATAACAAAAGGAGCGGTAGAGGAAACACTATCTATATGCACAAAAGCATATTACAACGGAGAAGCTTTACCTATAACAGAGGATATAAAGGACAAAATTCTTGAACTGGTAAGGGACCTAAACGAGGATGGTATGAGGGTTTTGGCGGTTGCCATTAAGGAGGATGTTCCACCGGAGGAAGTTTTTGGTGTAAAAGATGAAAGGGATATGACCCTTGTGGGCTTTTTGGCCTTTTTGGACCCACCAAAGGAAACGGCTCCAGAGGCCATAAGGGCATTGATGGATCACGGCGTTGAGATAAAGATACTCACCGGCGATAATCCTATTGTGGCTCAAAAAGTTTGCAAAGATGTGGGACTACCCATAAAAGGAATACTTTTGGGCAAAGATATTGATAAAATGAGCGATGAAGAATTATCAGAAAAGGCAGAACAAACCACCATCTTTGCTAAGGTAAACCCCTCTCAAAAGGCCAGGATAATTAGAAGCTTGAGGTCAAAAGGGCATATTGTAGGCTTTTTGGGAGATGGCATAAACGATGCGCCAGCCATGAAGGAGGCGGATGTGGCCATATCTGTGGATAATGCGGTAGATATAGCCAAAGAGTCTGCGGACATAATCCTCCTTAGAAAAAGCCTTCTGGTCTTAGAAAGAGGTGTGCTGGAAGGTCGCAGAGTATTTGGAAATATACTTAAATACCTTTCCATAACGGCAAGTTCAAACTTTGGAAATGTTTTTTCCATAATGGTTGCCAGTTTATTCCTTCCCTTCCTTCCTATGGCACCCATGCAGTTGATCCTCTTGGATATGGTTTACCATTCTGGTATGGGGGCTATGCCATGGGACCACATGGATGAAGAGTGGCTAAAGGTTCCACGCAGGTGGAAGCCTATTCAGATAGGTCGTTTTATGCTATGGTTTGGACCCACAAGCTCCATCTTTGATATAACCACCTATGCACTTATGTTTTTCCTTATAGGGCCTATGGCAATAGGCGCTTCTTATTTTTCTTTGACAGGAGTCCAAAAGCAACAGTTTGTTCATCTATTCCAAACTGGTTGGTTTGTGGAGAGCTTATGGACTCAAACCATGGTGGTTTACATGTTGAGGACCCAAAAGGTACCTTTTTTGGAAAGCCTACCAGCCACACCACTCTTGGTTATTACGGCCTTCGGCATGTTGATCGGGCTTATAATACCCTACACACCATTAGGAACCTATTTTGATATGGTGGCTCTTCCTTGGTACTATTTCCCCATAGTCCTTTTCCCCACACTGTTTGCATACCTTATGCTTGCACAGTTTGTAAAAAGGCAATTTATTAAAAGGTACGGAGAGCTTTATTAAAACCATGACAAACCTAACCTTAAAGGTGCCAAAAGAGGACGCAGAAAAGCTAAGGACAGAACTTTTAAGCAGAGGCTTTTATGAGATAAGTTCTCCCAATACACTTTGGTCCTTGAGCAACGGGCAGGCCTATGTCCATCTTTATCCTTCTGGCACCCTTCTTTTGCAGGGAAAGGGAACGCAGGAGTTAAAAGAGTTTATACTGTCCCTTCTCACACCAAGTGAGAAAATACTTGTAGGCTGTGATGAATCTGGCAAGGGAGACGTTTTTGGTCCCCTTGTGCTATGCTGTGCCATCATAAAGCCAGAGTATTACAAAAAGGCCCTTGACCTAAACCTTAGGGATTGTAAGAAGATGAAGGATGAGGAGGTTATAAAGAAGGCTAAAGCCTTTGAAAGTTTTGGAGAGTTCAGGTGTAAAGTTATTGAACCTCCTGAGCTAAACCAGATGTATGAGGAGATAAAGAACCTAAACAGAATCCTTGACAGGCTTTACCTTGAAATCTTAAAGGATATTAAAAAGTCTTACCATTCTGCAGAGGTCTTTGTGGATGCCTATTCAAAGAGAAGCCCCTTTGGTAAGGAGGTGGTCTTTGAACACAAGGGAGAGGAGAATATAGCGGTGGCTACGGCCAGCGTTCTTGCAAGGGCAAAGTTCTTAGAATGGATAAGGGATAAAAAACTTCCAAAAGGTTCTTCCTTAGAGAGCCTTTCTTTGGCAAGAAGCATATACAGAGAGGATAGGGAGATGGCTAAGGAGCTTTTGAAAACCTTTTTCTTGTAAGCTTTCCAAAGGAGGCAAGGAGGAAGATAAGCACCATACAGACTACCACCGCACCGCTGGGAGGAAGGTCAAAAAGGAGGGAAAGGGCTACGCCAAAGAAGAGAGAAATAAAGGAAAAGCCCGCAGAAAGCAAAAGGCTTTGAAGAAAGGAGGTGGAGACCATAAGGGAGGTCATGGCTGGGATGGATATAAAGCTGGCGGATAGCACAAGGCCCACAGCCTTTATGGAGAGGACTATGTTGGCAGAGGCCAAGGCAATGAGGGCATAGTTTAAAGCCTTTACCCTTATGCCCCTTAGCTTTCCCAGTTCTTCGTTAAAACACACAAAGAGAAGGCCCCTGTAGTTTAAAAGGATAAAGGAGATGGTTATAAGGAAGATGGCAAAAGATACTATAAGGTCTGTTTTTGAAGCCGTTAGCATGCTTCCAAAGAGGTAAGAAAAGACGTTGGTGCCAAGGTTATCCGTTATGCCAAGTATGATTATGGCAAGGGCCACACCCAAGGAGAAAAAGAGGGCCACAACCGTGTCTGCGGGCAAGGACTTTTTGTCCACCAAAAACTGAACCAAAAGGCCAAGCACTATAGTGTAAAAGAGGGTAAATATCATTGGGTCTATGTTTAAAACCAAGGCAAGGGCTATGCCGCCAAAGGCGGCGTGAGAGAGGCCTGCGCCAAGCATGGCAAGCCTTTTTATAAGAAGGAAAAGGCCAATGAGAGCTGTAGAAAGGGCTATAAGAAAGGCAGAAAGGAAGCCTTCTAAAAATAGGCTGTAAGAAAAGAGGTCCATACCTAAATTTTACTCTATGGAGAAGAACAAGGAGCTTGCACGTATCTTTGAGAGGATGGCAGATATGCTTGAGTTCCTCGGGGACAATCCATACCGCATAAGCACCTACAGGAGGGTGGCCGAGGTGCTATCAGAATTGGGAGAGGATGTGGAAGAGCTTGTGCGCACGGGAAAGATATACCATATACATGGCATAGGCCAATCCAGCATAGAGAAGATAATGGAATACCTAAGGACTGGAAAGGTTAGCGCCTATGAGGAGCTAAGGCAAAAGGTGCCAGAGGACCTCTTAGAACTCCTTGAAGTGCCAGGCATAGGCGTAAAGACCCTAAGGCTTGCCTATGATAGGCTAAAGGTGAGAACAAAAGAGGACTTTATAAATGCCGTAAAGAGCGGTAAGCTTGCCTTTTTGCCCGGAATGGGAGAAAAGAAGATTCAAAACATCCTCAGAGGCCTTGAGCTTTGGGAGAAGAGCAAAGAAAGGATGACCCTTTTAGAAGCCTATGAGATAGGAAGGTCTATCCTTAAACACTTTGAGGCCCTAAAGGGCCTTTATGAAAACATAGAACTGGCCGGAAGCCTAAGGAGGAGGAAAGAAACCATAGGGGACATAGATATACTCATCTCAGCAAAGAAAGAAAACTGGCCAAAGCTACACCAACACTTTATAACTTATGCTGGCGTCAAGGAGGTTTTATTAAGCGGTGAGACCAAGTCAAGCGTAATTTTGCAAGAGGGAAGGCAGGTGGATTTAAGGACGGTGGAGCCTCACCAGTGGGGAGCTGCACTCCAATACTTTACAGGGTCAAAGGAACACAACGTGAGGCTAAGGGATATTGCCAAGGCCATAGGCCTAAAGCTGAGTGAATACGGTCTTTTTAAGTCGGACACGGAAGAGCGCATAGGCGGGTCAACGGAAGAGGAGATATATGAGCTTCTTGGTATGGAGTGGATACCGCCAGAATTGAGGGAGAACACGGGAGAGATAGAACTTGCCATGCAAAGGGCTTTGCCAAGGCTTGTGGAGCTAAAGGACATAAAGGGAGACTTTCATATGCATTCCAACTGGAGCGATGGTCTAAACACCTTAGAGGAGATGGTTGAGGCTTGCTACCAGCTTGGTTATGAGTATATGGTCATAGGAGACCACTCCCAGTCTGCCAGGGTGGCCAACGGCCTTGACCCAGCAAGGTACAAAGAACAGTTTAAGCTTATTGAAAGGCTAAATCAATACTACAATTCAAAGGGCTTTTATATACTAAGGGGCTGTGAGGTGGATATACTGCCCGACGGAAGCCTTGACCTGCCAGACAGCCTGCTTGAGGAGTTTGACTTTGTGGTAGCATCCATCCACTCAAGGTTTAACCAAGACAACACCTACAGAATACTAAAGGCCATGGAAAACCCCTTTGTAAACCTAATAGGACATCCTACGGGAAAGGCCTACGGCACAAGGCAGGGTTATCCTTTGGATATGGAGAGGATAATACAGATGGCAAAAGAAACGAACACGGCCTTGGAACTAAACACTTACAGGGCTGACCTTTCTCCAGAGAACATAAGGAGGTGTATGGAAGTGGGTACAATGATAGCCATAGTTACCGATGCCCATTCTACCAAACATCTATCTTATATGGAGCTTGGCGTGGGTCTTGCCAGAAGGGGTTGGGCTGTGCCAGAGCTTGTGCTAAACACAAGGGATGTGAAGGGTGTTAGGGAGTTTGTAAGGCGCAAGAGGGAGCTTATGCTGGGAAGGCTTGCCTTAAAGTAAAAAAGCCTATATTCATATATCTATGCTTAAGGTGGAAAAGATCGTAGAGAGAGTAAAAGATAGAAGTCTAAGAGAGATTGGAGAAAAGGTCCTTGAAGACAAGAGGATAAGCCCGCAGGAAGCCGTAAGGCTTTTTTATGAGGCAGACCTTGCCTACGTGGGCGCCTTAGCAGAGTACATAAACAGGAAAAAGAACGGTATGTTTGCCTACTTTATCGTAAACAGGCAGATAAACCCCACCAATATATGCATATATCAGTGCAACTTCTGCAGCTTTGGCGTGTTAAAGTCGGACCCAAGAGCTTATGAGATGAGCTTGGATGAGGTGCTCAAAAAGGTGGAAGAGACTTATAAAATGGGTGGTAGGGAGGTGCATATAGTGGGTGGCATACCACCCCATTGGAGGTATGAGGATTACATAAACTTGGTAAGGGAAATAAAAAACGCTTTTCCAGACATGGTTGTAAAGGCCTGGACGGCCATAGAGATACATCATATGAGTAAGATATCCGGTAAAAGCTATGAGGAGGTATTGCTGGACCTTAAGGCCGTTGGGCTTGAGGCCATACCTGGTGGTGGAGCAGAGATCTTTTCTGAGAGGGTAAGGAAGATAATTGCGCCTTACAAGGCCAACGCAGAGGAATACCTTGAGGTGCATAGAACGGCCCACAGGCTTGGCATTCCTACCAACGCTACCATGCTTTATGGACACCTGGAGACCTACGAAGAAAGGGTGGAACACATGGAAAGACTAAGGGATCTGCAGGATGAAACGGGAGGCTTTCAGGTCTTCATACCTTTGGCCTACTGGCCGGAAGGCACGAGGATCGGCGGTAAAAGGACCTCTTCTGTGGATGACCTTAAAACCATAGCCATCTCAAGGATATTCCTTGACAACTTTGAACACATAAAGGCCTATTGGGTCACCTTGGGCGAAAGGGTGGCGCAGGTGGCCTTAAACATGGGTGCGGACGACCTTGATGGGACCATCCAAGAGGAAAAGATAGTCCATTCTGCAGGCACAAAGTCCGCCTTGGGCCACACAAAGGACAGGCTCATAAAGCTTATAAGGGATGCTGGCAAGATACCGGTAGAAAGAGACACTTTTTATAGGCCAGTGGCTATTTATCCTTGACCTGCCTTTTCCTTCAAAAGCCTTCTTAGGCTGTTAGCTATCTCCTTCATTACAGGCTCTATCTTATCCTTTAGCTCCAAAAGGCTTTTGTATAGCTCCCTTGGCTCCACCTCCCAAGTGCTTATAAGCTTGTTTTTCAAGTTGGTCATCTTAAAAACATCCATGTAGTACTCTTGGGGTATAACGCCCACCTCCACCATCTTTGAAAGACAATCATCTCCAAACTTTTTTATGCCAAACTTGGGCGCCAGGTGCTTGCATATATCAAAAAGGCTATCATAGGCCACTTGATAAAAATACTTTACTCTGTCGTAATACATGGGGTTTTTGCTAAACTCCTCTTCTCCCTGAGATAGGACAAAGTTTATCTTCTTTAGAGATTCCTTTATCCTTCCAGCCTTTTCGTTAAGAAGGTCAAAGTCTATAAGGAGTGGATTGTTGGTTTCCCTCTTTACAAACTCTACCACAGCCTTGGCATACTCTTTGAAGAGGTATAGGTTTTTGCTCAAAAATTCATATAGCTCCTCCGCCGGAAGGCTTTCCCTTAGGTCCCTGTGCTTTATATAAAAGCTTGTAAACTCCCCTAGGGCCTCTATCTCTTTTATACCCACAAGCTCACCAATCTTCTGAAGACAGTCCTTTGAAGTGGTCTTAAGGTTGTATACCGCCGAAAGGTGTCTGCATACCCTCATACAGCTTTCAAAGGCAAGGTTAAAGTCTACCCTTACCTTGTCTTGAATTAGCTTGTTGGATATAAACTCCTCCTTTCCAAGGCTTAAGTTTTTCTTTAGGTCCACATAGGCCTTTTCCAATTGGCTTAGGCTTTCCACTATAAGGCTTATCTTTGGTCTCTTTTTAACTTCCTGCATACTATAAATCTATGCCTCTCTTAGCTCTTCTTTTGTTATATATTGCTGAAGCCTCTCTATACTTTTTGCCCTTCCACTTGATTCGTCAACTTCTACAAGCACAGCATTCACCACTAAGTCTTCCTTTTCCTCCACCTCATACTTTTGAGGAATGCCCTTTGTAAACCTCTCTATGGCCTGCTGTGGCTTCATGCCTATGGCCGAGTACCAGCATCCCGTCATGCCTACATCGCTCACATAGGCCGTGCCTTTTTTTAGGATTATTTGGTCTGCCGTAGGCACATGGGTGTGAGTGCCATATACTACGCTTGCCCTTCCATCCACATATATGCCAAAGGCCCACTTCTCTGAAGTGGTCTCCGCATGGAAGTCCACCAAGATTATGGGGGTTTCTTTGTAAAGCTCTTCATAAAGCCTGTCAAAGAGTAAAAAGGGGTTTTCAAGGTTTGAATCAAGGAGGGACCTTCCCATAAGATTTATAACTGCAAACTTGATGCCCTTCTTTTCATATATGCCATAGCCTTTTCCGGGAACTCCCGGCGGGTAGTTTGCGGGCCTCAAAAGGTTTTCCTTTTGGTCTATAAACTCATAGACCTCCTTTTTGTCCCATATATGGTTTCCCGAAGTCATCACATCCACGCCCATATGGAGAAGCTCTTCATAGACCTTTTTGGTTATGCCAAAGCCTCCGGCGGAGTTTTCCACGTTTACAAGCACCACATCCACAAGGTCCCTGTAGCCCGCAAGAAAATACCTTAGGGCTTTCCTGCCTGGCTTTCCTATTATGTCTCCAAAGATAAGCACTTTCATGGCTCTATGGTGCGGGTGGAGGGAGTTGAACCCTCACGGGCGTAAGCCCACTGGATCCTGAGTCCAGCGCGTCTGCCAGTTCCGCCACACCCGCTTAAGATTATAGTATAAGGCATAACTTCCATAAAAGTGGTTGATGAATTAGAGTAAAACTAAAAAGGCGGGTTTAGAACCCGCCTGCCATCTTAAAAAATTTTACTTATTCTTTTTAAGAGAACATATCCCTATACAATCCCTTTGCCCATTCTATATAAGCTTTGTAGTTGGACTCCTTGGGTTCTTCATCCATTCTAACGTTGGCAAACTCAAACTTCCCACCGCCTAAGTATTTATAGGTTAGGTCTATCCATACTGCCTCATTCCGAGACACGGCAGAGTAGCAAAGGGTCCTTGGCGGTTCATAGGATACCTCCTTGCCGGCTATCTTTGCCAATATAAGCTTTGCTATGTAATGAGCTTCTGTGTTGGCCGTATTACCGCTTTTTGAAAAGGGTTGATTCCTTGCATCACCAGCCACATAAACCCTTTCGTCGCCTACGGCGTGGTATTTCAAGGGGTCTATATCGGGCCACCTTTCTCCTTTTCTGACAAGCCCAGCCTTAAAGACTATCTCCCCGGCTTTGCATATAGGATAGATGTTGGCATCGTCAAAGTTTATATCGCCATAGGACTCTGTAGACACCACACGTTTGTTAGGGTCCACAGACTTTATTCCTGCGTTGGGATAGTATTCCACATAGCCTTTTACAAGATTGTCCCAGGCATAGTGGAAGCCCTTTGCCTTAACCGGTGGGTCTGGATGGTTGTCCACTATTATAACCTTTCCTTTAACCCCGTTCTTTTTGAAGTACCATGCTATAAGGGTAGCCCTCTCATAAGGTCCCGGTAAGCATCTGTAATCAAGGCCCGGTGGTATGGTTATAAGGAAATCTCCCTTTTCAAAGCTTTGTATTTTTTCCTTTAACCTAAGATGTTCTGAACCAGGTATAAAGGCTGCAGGATAGAGCTTCATTAACAACTCCTCATCCTTAGGGTCCTTAAGCCAAGGCTCATAATGGTAGTCTATACCGGGTGCAAGAACCAAATAGTCATAGCTTATAACACCCTTATCCGTATAAACCTTTCTTGATGACCTATCTACGTTTATCACCGAAACACCGTTTAATATATGATATCCATACTTTGAAGCAGGCTTTAAAAGGTCATGCATAAGAAATTCAAGGGGGACAAGGTCTACAAGCCATAGGTTGCTTACGGGACAGGAGAAGAACTCCTGCCTTTTGTCTATAAGCACCACATCCACCTTAGGATTTCCCATCTTTATATACTTTGCTATGGTAAGACCAGACCAACCAGCACCCACTATTACCACCCTCGGAGAACCGGGTGAAGGCTTGGGAAGGCTTATCTCTTCAGCCTTTTTTGCAAAGACAAAACTACCACTAAAGAAAGAAGCACCAACCAAGGCAACACCCGAATACTTAAAAAGGTCCCGCCTGTTTACCTCCATATCTGCACCTCCTAAGATTTTTTTTCAAACCTCTTTTCTTGCAAAAAAGATGCCACAAGGTAGGCTTATCAAAACCCTTCTAAAACATAATCTTTCAAAGAGTGCATCTTTACATGAGGGACATAAATGTCAAAGGGAGCGACAGATTTGACACAGCATATATTTTTCAGTATGGAACACTTTTCCATTTTTGACGACTTTGAAGAAGAGGTAGTAGTTATAGACCAAAACTACAAAATAGTTTACGCAAATAATAAATATCTTGAAGACCTGGGTTATACCTCCTTGGAAGAAGTTTTAGGAATGCCTTGCTACAAGGTATCCCATCAGAGGGAAGAGCCTTGCGATGGAGAGTGCCATCCCTGCCCTTTGAGGGAGATAGAAAAAACAGGCAGAGCTGTTAATGTTATACATACCCATTACACCCATACCGGTAGTGAATTTCCCGTTGAGATATGCGCCTTTCCATTGAAAAACGGAAGCATATTACAGATTATAAAGAGTATAAAAAGCGATAAGGAGAAGTATTACCTTTTTAGCATGTCCCAAAGGCTTAGCTCCATATCACACCTTGCCCTTGGAGTTGCCCACCAGATAAGTACTCCCTTGAACATCATATATACCTATGTGCAGATGCTGGAGAAAAAGTATGGGACAAATGAGGATATAGAAAAGATAAAAGAAGCCATTTTGGTGTGTAAGGACTATGTAAGCAGGTTGCTTCTTATGGTTAGGAACTCAAAAGAGAGAAGCTTAATAGATGTTAAAAAAGCAGTTCAAGATTCTGTAGAGTTAATAGAAGTTTATGCAAAAGAAAAAGGTGTAAGGATAGAAGGATATTTTGAAGATTGTGGCTTCTTGCTGGGTAGCGAGGCAGATATAAGGCATATTGTAACAAACCTTCTTATCAATGCAATTGATGTATCCGAAAAAGGTAAAAAGGTTGTTATAAAAACCTATAAAGAGAAGAATTATGCGGTAATTTCCGTTGAAGATGAAGGACCGGGCATAGAGCATGAGGAAATACACAAGATCTTTTTGCCCTTTTATAAAGGTAAGAGGTCAAAAGAAAGGGAAGGGTGTGGGCTTGGCCTTTCCATAGTAAGCAGTATAGTAAAAGATCTGGAAGGAATTATTGAAGTGCAGACAGCCTTGGGAGAGGGGTCTAAATTTATTGTAAAACTTCCTTTAAACGTTTGAGTTTCCTATACAGCGTCCTTTTACTGCATCCTAATATTTTGCTAACCTTATCAAGGTCTCCAAACCTTTCTATAAGCATGGCTATGTACTTTGCCTCAAGGGTGCGTAAATCGGGTAGCTCCTCAAAAAGCTCCTCACAGCTTTTCTTGCTTTCAGGGTTTATAAGCAGATAATTATCAATGTACTCTCCATCCGCCAAGATACATGCCCTTTCTATGGTATTCTTCAGCTCTCTTATATTACCCTTCCAATCGTATTCCATAAGATGTTTTATTGCCTTCTCACCTATCTTTTTCCTCCATCTGCTACAGAAAAAGTTTGCCAATATAGGTATATCTTCCTTTCTTTCCCTAAGCGGGGGCACTTCCACCACAAGGGTGCTAAGCCTGTAAAATAGGTCATCTCTAAACAGACCCTTATCTATAAGTTCCTTAAGGTCCTTATTTGTGGCGGATATTATCCTAACATCTGTGGTGATCTCTCTAAGACCACCAACCCTCCTAAAGCTTTTGGTTTCTATAAACCTAAGTAGCTTGGATTGCAAATGATAAGGTATGTCCCCTACTTCATCCAAAAATAATGTGCCTCCCCTTGCCATCTCCACAAGGCCTTCCTTTTTAGTAGTAGCTCCAGTAAAAGCTCCCTTTTCATGTCCAAACAATTCACTTTCAAAAATCTCCGACGGTATGGATGTACATTCAACGACTAAAAAGGGCTTATCCCTTCTATCGGATAGGCCATGTATGTACCTTGCTATAACCTCCTTTCCAGTGCCAGTTTCACCCACTATAAGAATGTTGGCATCTGTTTTAGCGTACTTTTTACACAAAGAGAGGAGCTGTTTAAATTTTTCGTTCTTTGTATCAAAGGTATATGCCACATCCTTTTTTAGGATTCCCTTTAAAGCTAAGTTCTCTTCCTCAGTTATTTTTTCTTTTACAGCCCTCTTTATACTTATCTCAAGTATGTCAAGGTTGAAGGGTTTTTGGATAAAGTCAGAGGCTCCCGACCTCATGGCTTCAACGGCCGTTTTTATATCTCCATAACCAGTTATAACGATAACCTTTGCCTCTGTATTCTCCTTCACCATCTTTAAGGCATCCACACCAGACAGGTCTGGAAGCTTAAGGTCAAGGAGGATAATATCGTAAGCATGCTTATGTATCTTTTCCATGCATTCTCGTAATGTGCCTACAGAATCGCATGAGTAGCCGCTTTGAGATAGTGCTTTTACAAGGGCTTTTCTAAAATCCACATCATCCTCAACCACCAGAAGCTTTATCCTTCCGTCCATTTACTTAAAAATTTAATCATGCTTAGCTTTTAAATAAAAGCTATAGCCCTTTACGTATAAAGTTAGCCTTTTTACATCTCCAGAAGGCTTTGGGAAATAAACAAAGCCCTTTAGCTTTGCACCGGGTTGGACTTCACCAAAGGTGAATGCCTTGTTAAGTATATCTGGGTAAACATCCTCTACAGGTGGAGGGGTATAATAGGGATACCACCAAAGACCAAAGGGAGAACTCCAATAGCCGATGCCAAAGCTAAAACCAAAACCGTAAGACCTTCTTACCATACTCATCACATCCCTCGGTTCAAGGGGGTTAAATTGATTCTTTTTATCATCAAGGAGGAAAATATCCTCCTTTCTTATGCTAACAACCTCTTTGGAGTGGTTTTCTACCTCTATGTATATGGGCAAAACATAGTGATCAAGGTCAGAGGGACTATATTTCCATTGGTCTGTTTTTACACCTATGGATATATGATTGATTACTTGAGGTTGGCCTTCTAAGGTCCAGGTCTTTGTCGCACAGCTAAATGTAAGAAAAAGTATAATGAAAACCAACAACCACATAAGGTTTAATTTAATCCTCTTCAAAGTTTTTTAAACCTTTTATTGCTTCACAATCCTTCCACTCATAGAATACATTAAAAGAGCTTATACGAATAGGCTCAAAGCCTATGCTTCCTTTTGTAGGAAGTAGTTTATAATCCCGCCACCTAAAACGCAATGCCTGTATGTTATAAAAGAAGGTATTACCAAAAGGCTTTTTTATTCTAATTGCATAAGCAAACTTCCCCATATACATATAACCATAGGCCCTTTTAGATTTAGCATCATAAAACCTTATGGCGGAAAAGCCATCCCCGATAAGCTGTCCTTTATGTCCATATACAACAAGAGCTTTCCTAACAGTATCCTCATCTTCTGCCTCGCCCATTATAAGATTTTTCGTTGGATGTATATATCTAAAATAGTCAAAGCCTTGCCTTCGGTATGCAAAAGCTTTCAAACTTTTAAGATCAATAAGAAGGCCTTCCGAATCCTCTTTCATCTCTATCCTTCCCACCGCCCATCTACCATCCGTATACCTAAGATAATCATTGCCTCCCCAATTCGTTCTTAAAGTCTTAAGAGGCTTAAGATTTCTATCAAGCCAAAGCACAAAGCCATCATAGTTTCCTTCCCATCCAACTCTGCCCACAACTACATAACCTTTCAACGCCTTTTTAAAGCTATAGGCATACATATTTTCACCAGAAGAAAAAGTAAGAGTTCTATTTCTCTTTATGTCAAAAAGCAAAAGTTGCCAACCGTCTTTTTCATAGCCACCTACAGCTAAAGCACAATCCGTTTGCCAAAGTATGCCTTCTGGACCAATAAGGGCCAGAACATCACCAGAATCTCTCCGATAAAAAATTACAAAAGTCCTCCGTCCTTTATGTCCCACAGCTACATATTTGTCTTTGCATTCCCTTACGCTATAAAGGCTTATATCTTCTCCACCTTCTACTATTATGCCAACCTTTTTATCTTCATCTATAAGGAGTCCGTTGTAGTGCTTTCCTTCTTTGAAGACCCTCCCTACCAATAGGCTTTTGTGGGAAGAAAAGATTGCGCTATTGTATAGGGCTTTGTCCTTTAGAAAAAGGCATTCAACCATTCTCTTTTGTAATATAATAAAAAAGCCTCATGAAGAAGTTTTACATAACTACACCCATCTATTACATAAACGATGTGCCACACATAGGGCATCTTTATACCACCGTGTCCGCCGATACCTTGGCAAGGTATTACAGAAAGAAGGGCTATGAGGTCTTTTTCCTAACGGGCACCGATGAACATGGCCTAAAGATACAAAAGAGTGCAGAAGAAAAGGGGATGGACCCAAAGGAGCTTGCGGACAAAAACTCTGCTGTCTTTAAAAACCTTTGGGATCACATAGGCATAAGCTACGATAGGTTTATAAGGACCACAGACCCAGACCATGTGGAGCTGGTAAAGGAGATGTTTGTAAAAAGCTATGAGAGGGGGGATATATACCTTGGGGAGTATGAAGGGTGGTACTGCGTGGGCTGTGAGGAGTTTAAATCTGAAGATGATCTACTGGAAGGCAATCTTTGTCCCATACACCTAAAGCCTTGTGATTACATAAAAGAACCCTCATACTTTTTTAGGCTCTCTAAGTATGAAAAGGTCCTCTTGGACCTTTATGAAAGGGAAAAGGACTTTATACTTCCAAGCTACAGGAGAAGGGAAGTTATATCCTTTGTAAGCCAAGGGCTAAGGGACCTGTCCATAACAAGACCAAGGAGTAGGGTAAGGTGGGGCATTGAAGTGCCCATTGACCCAGACCACACCATATACGTTTGGTTTGATGCTCTTTTTAACTATGTGTCTGCCATAAGGGACAGAATGTACCTCTGGCCTGCAGACCTACACCTTGTAGGAAAGGACATACTTAGGTTCCATGCGGTCTATTGGCCAGCCTTTTTAATATCTGTGGGCTTGGAGGTTCCAAAAAGGGTGTTTGCCCATGGCTGGTGGAAGGTAGAAGGTCAAAAGATGTCCAAGTCTTTGGGGAATGTGATAAATCCTTACGACTTTGTTAAAGAGTGGGGGGTGGATGAGGTAAGGTATTTCCTTTTGAGGGATATGCCCTTTGGAGAGGATGGAGATATAAGAAGGGAGGCCATTTTAAACAGGTTGAACGGTGAACTCGCCAACGAGATAGGAAACCTCTTTAGCAGGGTAAGCGCCATGGTGCTAAAATACTTGGATGGTAATGTGGAAGGAGAAAAGGACCAAGGATATGAAAACTTTGCCATGGAAGCGTTAGAAGAATACGAAAGAAGAATGCAAAACATAGACTTTTACAATGCTTTAGAGGCTGTTTTGAGGCTTTCTTCCTATCTTAACAAGTATGTGGATGCAAAGGCACCTTGGAGCTTGGCAAAGACAGACCAAGAGGCCCTTAAAAAGGTGCTTTATACATTGACTGATGGCCTATACCTTTTGGCAAACCTTCTTGAACCCTTTATGCCAAACAAGATGAAAATGGCCCTTGAAGCCTTGGGCTGTGAGCCTGTGATTGGAGAGCTAAGACCTTATCTTAAGGCCAAATACACCGTAAAAGAAAAGCTTTTACTCTTTCCCAAAAGGTAGCTAAAATGGTTATGCTCAAGGACAAGGCTTGAGTAAAGGTATGGTAATCTCCGCTTTTATGCAATGCGCCGTTCAATTGTCTCATTTATTTTTAGCAAAAAAAACGATAACTTCTACGTTTTTAGGATTTCCACATAACACATTAGTTTTTGCTTGTTTACAGTCTTTTATTTACTTAATTCTCTTCTCAAGTCCCTTGTCATGGCTTCTTCATAGGTGTAGGGACATTCTTTTGGAATTGGATAGTCCTTCGGGTCCTCTCCAACCTTTGCAAGCCATTTCATTAGTCTAAGAGAGGCCTCCTTCCATGCGGAATTAAATTCCTTGGGTAGTTTGACTCGTAAGCTTGGATGTTTTTCAAAAAGGTATTCTATCTCTTTCCTTGCAAGCTCTATGGTAATTACCCAGCTAAGTCCTCCCTTTTCTTTTCCAGCTTTGGTCAAACCTCTAAAGTGGTCCCATTTGTATAGGTGTTCCAAAATCACCGCCAGATGGCTTATACAGCTTTCAAGATGTCTTAGCCCCATATCCTCTATCTCCTCCAATAGATTCTCCCAGTCTACCAAGTCATAGGCCTTTTCTCTCAGGAGTTCTAAGTTTTTCTCCACCCAAAGAGGAAAATCCTTCTCATAAAGCTCTTTTAACTCTTCCTTTGATATGGTCCTCATCTCTTTATCTCCTTCCTTAAATCTCTTGTCATGGCTTCTTCATAGGTATATGGGCATTTTTCCGGAATATGGTATTGGTCTGGGTCTTCTCCGATTTTGTCAAGCCATTCCTGTAATCTGATGACTGCTTCCTCCCATGCATAATCAAGCTCCGGCTTTAGCTTTGTTCTTAGGCTCGGGTATCTCTTAAAGAGAATTCCTATTCTCTTTCTCGCGTTTTCTACGCTTCTTATCCAAGATAGTCCGCCCTTTTCCTCTCCAGCTTTTGTTAAACCTCTAAAGTGGTCCCATTTGTAAAGATGCTCTAAAATCACCGCCAGATGGCTTATACAGCTTTCAAGATGTCTTAGGCCCATATCTTCTATTTCCTCCAGAAGGTTTTCCCAGTCTACCAAGTCATAGGCCTTTTCTCTAAGGAGTTCTAAGTTTTTTTCCACCCAAAGGGGAAAGTCCTTATGGTAAAGTTCTTTTAATTCCTCCTTGCCTATGGTCCTCATAGGGATAAATATAAGAAGTGTTAATTTTTTTAGAACAGTTATTGTTTTTTACCGTCCTTTTCCTCTTCTGGGATTATAATTTTAACATGGACAGAAAGGAACGGATAGTGGAGCTAATAGCTCAGGGCTATAGGAATGTAAAGTCCTTGGCCCAACACTTTGGCGTTTCCCTTATGACCATATACAGGGATGTGAGGGAGCTTGAAAAGGAAGGAAGGATTGTAAGAAAGCATGGGGAACTGCTTTTAAGAGAGGAGGCGGGAGATCTTGTAGAGGAATCTCTTCCCACATGTGCTTATTGCACCAAGCCCATAGAAAAGAGGCTTGAGTTTACATATAGGCTGAAGAAAAGAAGGATTGTAAGGGCATGCTGTGCCCACTGTGGCCTACTCCTTTACAAAAACATAAAAGAGGAAGATATAGAGTCTTGCATGACTTGGGATTTTATAAACTGTAAGCCTCTTAGCTGTTTTTCAGCTTGGTATGTGGTAGGCTCTACCGCTTTGCCTTGCTGTTCTCCATCCGCCATTGCCTTTGCTAGCAAAGAAGATGCGGAGAAGTTTGCAAAGGGCTTTGGGGGAGTGGTGCTCAACTTTGAAAAAGCCGTAGAAGGCATTGAGCAACTTATGAAAAGAGGAACACCGGTTAAAATGAACCTATAAGGAGGTAAAGATGAAAAAGGTAAAGATATACGTAGATGGAATAGAGTATGAGGTGGAAAAGAACAAGCCCTTGCTACAGAGCCTTCTTGACCTTGGCATACAGGTGCCTTACTTTTGCTACCATCCTCGCCTCAAGATAATAGGTGCCTGTAGGATGTGCATAGTCTTTAACGAAAAGACTGGAAGGCTTATGACCTCTTGCAACGCCTATCCAGAGGAGGGCATGTCCATATCCACCAAGCACCCCCTTGTGGTAGAAAACCAAAAGTATCTTCTGCAGGCCTTTATGACAAGGCATCCCCTTGACTGTCCCATATGCGATAAGGCTGGAGAGTGCGACCTACAAAACTACGGAGCCCTTTTTGGACCACAAAGGCAAATAGTCCCTGTCTCAGCCCTTGAAAAGGAAAGGCACCAGCTTGATTGGGAAAGCGATTTTCTTGAGTATTACTCCAACAGATGCGTGGTTTGTTATAGATGCACAAGGGCCTGCGATGATGTGGTGGGAGCCCATGCCTTGTATGTGGAAGAGAGGGGCTTTCAGGCCAACATAGCACCCACCATAAGGCCCATGGATACCTCCACCTGCGAGATGTGCGGTATATGCGTCCATGTATGCCCAGTTGGTGCCATAATCTCCAAGCCCTTTAAGTATTGGACAAGGAGCTGGCTACTTAAGAAAGGGAAAACTATATGCAATCTCTGCCCTGTGGGCTGTGAGGTCCAGATTGAATATGGAGTGGGAGACTGGAAGTCAAAGGATAAGGTTTATAGAACAAAGCCCACTGATGAGCTAAACATATGCGCCAAGACCTTCTTTGGCTACGATGTGCTAAACTACGAAAGGCTTAGAACTCCAAAGATGTTTGGAAAGGAGGAAACGAGGGGCAACTTGGCCAACTACCTCTCCATGTTGCTAAAGAGAGACCCAGAGAACACACTCCTTGTGCTATCCTCCTATATGAGCAACGAAGACTACAGCCTTATAAAAGAGATAGTTAAAAGGACTGGCGTAATGGTAAGCACTCCCTTGAGCCTTGACCTTTTGCCATTCCTGTCTTCTTACGGAGAGTATGAAGGCCTAAGCATAAAGGACTTGGAAGATGCAGACTTTTACGTATTTATAGGTGAAGACATAACCTCCACGGCGCCCGTTCTTTCTTACTATACAAAGAAGAAGGTCTATAAGATAGGAAAGGTGCAAAGAGACTCAAAGCTAAAGCCTGTGATGATTGAAAAAGAGGAGCTTTCCAAGCTGGAAGGCAAAGGTGTAATAGTGTTCAATGCGGTGGGAATGAAGGCCGAAGAGGCAAGCCAATGGGGGAAGTATCTAAAGGACCTTTGCAAGGAAAAGGGCTTTGGGCTTGTGCTTCTTCACGATGGCAACTTTATGGGCCTAATAAGGCATATACCCATAGATTGGATCTCCAGCCTGCCAGAGGCATTAAATAGGGTAAAGAACCTTATTATCTTTGGAGAGGACCTACTGGACTACATGAGCATAGAAGAGGTGGAAAAGCTCTTTGAAAAGGCGGAGCATACTGTGGCCTTTTCTCCCTTTGAGGATGGCATAGCCCAGCTGGCGCACATAAGGGTGCCCATGGACCTCTTTGGTGAGATAGAAGGCACTTACCATACCCTTATGGGTGAAAAGAAGGCAAAGAGAGTTCTGCACAAGTTCTTTGACCACACGGACCTTTTAAGGAGCATCCTTGAAAGCTTGCCGACTGAAGAGAAGACTCCTGCGGTCCTGAAGGGTGGGTCCTTTGAAGGCAAAAGGTTTGTACATCTTTATAGGAGCAACTGGATAACCAAGAGAAGCGAAAACCTCACAAGGCTTTATGAGAAGAATACAGCTCTTGAGGAGGCCATAAGATTGGGAAGCTTATAAGGTTCATAATAGCCTGCGCCCTGTGCGTAGGCTTGGCTTTTCTTATCTATTTACTTTTGAGTAAAATATAAAGCAAAGTCTTTATAAGAATGTGGCATTTTACACCACCAGCTTCAATCTTTTTCAAAATATTTGAAACAGTGCAAAGGCGCTGGACTACTTAACAAGCCCAAAAAGCCTCGCTATGAATTCCAAGGCATCCTTGTTTAAAAAGATTATGGCAAATATAAGGATTAAAAACAGGATGGTAAATTTTCTGTCAAGCTTGAGAATCTCCTTTTCTATCTTTGCCTCAAGCTCCACTCTTAAGAGCTGTAAATCCGCCTTCGTTGCCAACTCCTTTGTAAGTTCATCCTTTAACTCAAGCTTTTTATGTATGGCTACTTCCTTGGCTTTTTCTTCTATGCCTTCTAAGGCAATCTCAATGGCATCGGCTACCTTTTTGGCTTCTTCCTTCCCAAGCTTCTCTTCCATTGATAAACTATCACTTTTGTCTCAAAAAGTTTTTGCACGCAATAGCTGTCCTATATTTACCTTATAAAAATCCCGCCCTTTACAAACTCCAAAATCCTTTCCTTTATACCCTTTGCATCTATTCCCACAAGGTTCCTCAAAAGGTTTTGGTTTCCATGCTCTATAAACCTGTCTGGGATGCCAAGGTTCAAAACTCTTTTGGTGTAGCCTCTTTTGGCAAGCCACTCAAGCACGCCAGAGCCAAAGCCACCCATTATCACATTGTCTTCCACCGTGATAAAGAGCTCATAGCTTTGGGCAAGCTTTTCAAGAAGCTCTTCATCCATGGGCTTTACAAACCTTGCGTTTACCACGGCAAAGTCCAAGCCCTCCTTTAGAAGCTCTTGAGAAGCTTCCATAGCTTGGTAGACTGTATAACCCACAGCCAATATAACACCATCCTTCCCATCCTTTAGCATCTCCCAGCTTCCTACTTTTAGAAGCCTAAAGCCTTCTGTAGGCACGCCGTAGGCTGGGCCCCTTGGATACCTTATGGCAAAGGGTCCGTTGTGCTGTAAGGCAGTATAAAGAAGGTCCCTTAGCTCCTGCTCATCCTTTGGAGCGCTTACCACCATGTTGGGAATGCACCTAAGGTAAGATAGGTCAAAAACTCCATGGTGGGTTGGTCCATCATCACCCACCAAGCCACCCCTATCTATGGCAAAGACCACAGGAAGGTTCTGAAGGGCTATATCGTGTATAACTTGGTCGTAGGCCCTTTGGAGGAAGGTAGAGTAGTAGCATGCCACAGGCTTTAGACCTCCTGCCGCAAGGGCACCTGCAAAGGTGCAAGCATGCTGTTCTGCAATGCCCACATCAAAGAACCTATCGGGGAACTTTTGACTGAACTCCACAAGGCCTGATCCTTCCTTCATGGCGGGAGTTATAACAACCACATGAGGGTCCCTCTCTGCCAATTCCACTATGGCCTTTCCAAAGACAGAGGTCCATGTGGGTGGAGAAGGCTTTTTAATGAACTCTCCCGAATCCCTCTTATATGGAGCTACACCGTGCCATGCCACAGGGTCGTTTTCTGCCGGCTTGTAGCCCTTGCCCTTCTTTGTGTATATGTGTAAAAGCACCGGTCCTTTTACATGCTTTAGGTTTTCAAGGGTTTTTTCTAAGGCGGGGAGGTCGTGGCCATCTATGGGGCCTATGTAGTTAAATCCAAGTTCCTCAAATAGAACGCCGGGAGAAAGGAGCCCTTTTAAAAACTCCTCTGTGAGCTTCATAACCCTCAGAGCCGGGCTTCCAAGATGTTCAAGAAGCCTTTTGACCCTCTGCCTTGTCTCTTGGACAAAATGGCCGCTTAGTATTTTACCAAGGTATGTGGAAATGGCTCCTACGTTGGGCGATATGGACATTTCATTATCGTTGAGTATCACTATAAACCTATCTGGCCTTAAGTGTCCTGCGTTGTTTAGGGCCTCAAAGGCCATGCCAGCCGTCATGGCACCATCGCCTATAACGGCCACCACATACCTCTCTTGGTCTCCCATAAGGTCAAGGGCCTTTCTAAAGCCAAGGGCTGCTGATATGGAAGTGGAGCTATGGCCTGCACCAAAGGCATCAAAAGGACTTTCTTCCCTTCTCAAAAAGCCCGATATGCCACCAAACTGCCTGAGGGTTGGAAATGTGTCCTTCCTATCTGTTAGGATCTTCCAAGGGTATGCCTGATGGCCTATATCCCAGACTACTATGTCCTTTGGCGGGTCAAAAACCCTCAATAGGGCTATGGTAAGCTCTACGGCGCCAAGGCTTGGTGCCACATGGCCACCTCTTTGGGCTGTAACCTCTATTATATAATCCCTAACCTCTTCTGCAAGCCTTTGTAGCTTTTCATAATCATACTCTTTAAGGTAAGCAGGCCCCTCATATTCTCTTAAAAGTTCATACCTTTCCAGCATAGTCTATAAAGCTATACCCATTATGAGAAAAAGACAAGCCTTAACATCCAGCCAGTAAAGAGTTGGAAGAGTGTAATCAAAAGGCCTATGGCTGGAAGTAGTACCATTTTCCTACCTACTCCTTCTCCTTTGAACCAAAAGACTATGAAGTTAAGCACGGAAAATATGAAAAGCAGTATTCCATTCCATTTATGTGGAAAGCCCCAAATAAAGGGCACCTTTGACTGCACCAAAGGAACGTTGGAAACGCCAAAGCCAAAAACCACAGAAAGTAGGGCAAACACTATAAGCAATCCATTTAAGTAAAGGGCATATCTTGGTATACTTTTTGACTTTAAAATTGAGGCTATTTGCAGGCCAAAAACCACCAAGGCAAGTATAAGGGTGGGGTAAGCAAAAAGTGGGTGCAATACCATCATCACAATACCTCCAGCTTTTTATCAACTTCTATTATATCTCTATAGAGGTTTATAAGTATATCCACATAATCCTCTGCGCCAGCTTCCACCTTATCCATCAATTCCTCAAGTCTTCTTGTGAACTCTTCTTCAAGAAAATGTTTTACCTCCTCTCTACTGTTGAGGTAGTTATAGACTTCTTTGCCCAAGTTGGTAGGAATAAGAAAGCCCTTGTTTTCTATTACATAGCCCCTTTCTATAAGCTTTTCCACTATGCTGGCGTAGGTTGAGGGCCTTCCTATGCCTCTTCTTTTCATCTCCTGAACAAGCTCACCATGGGTGTAAAGGTAGGCCTTTGGCCTTGAGAGCATATTCTTCCTTTGAGACACATCCAAAGTGCCAAGCATTGGCTTATAGACCTCCACTGGCAAAAGCCTGTTAAAGCCATCTTGTAATATCTGTACTGGCACTTCCACTTCTTGGCTTTTATCCACAGCCTTAACTCTTAACTTGAAAACCTTTAATCTTACACTCCTCATCTGGCTTGCCATAAAGCGGCTAAAGATAAGTCCATAAAGCAAAAGATGTTCCCTCGTTAGACCTTCTATTTGACCGCTCAAAACCAAAGCCCTTAGCTCTTCTGGCTCTATGGCCTTTGTGGGCCTAATACATTCATGGGCTCCTCCTTCTCCCCACACTCTCGCATGGAAATACTCCTCTCCAAACTCCTCCTTTATGTATTCTTTGGCTACTCCTATACCGTAGTCTGAGACCCTTGTGGAGTCTGTCCTGTGGTAGGTTATATAACCAAGCTCAAAGAGGGTTTGGGCGAGGCTCATGGTCTTTGGCAAAGACCACCTATAAGCATCGCTTGCGGCTTTTAGCATAGCATCTGTACTAAAGGGTGGTGGAGGGTTTCTATCCTCTTCCCTCTCTTCCAAAAGCTCCACTTGCACCTTAGAAAGCCCTTCATAAAAGCTTTGGGCAGACTCTTTATCTTCAAAGACCCACTCTACCCTCAACCTTCCCTCTTCATCTATAGGAAAGACCACCTTATATATCTTCTGCCTGTATTCCTTCTCCCTTTGAATGATCCATCCCAAAACGGGCGTTTGAACTCTGCCCGCAGAGAGCCAATGTTTGCCAAAGGCGTGTTGCAAAAGCTTTGAGAACTCAAAGCCCACCCACCTGTCAGCCACCCTTCTTAGAACTTGAGCTTTTACCAAGTTATAGTCAAAGTCCCTTGTTTCTTTTATGGCCTTGGCTATGGCCTTTCTGGTGACCTCGTGGAACTCCATCCTCTTTATGTTTGGATTGTATGGCTTTAATAGTTCTGACAGGTCCCATGCTATCTTTTCTCCTTCCGTGTCTGGGTCTGTGGCTATAAGCACCTCTTGTGCCTCAAGGGCCATACGCCTTAGGCTTTCCACAATCCTGTCTTTGCCTTCAATAACTTCATACACAGGCACGGGCTTGCCGTTTACATAAACACCGTGAAAACCCTCTTCCTTGTTTAGGTCCAAAACATGGCCAAAGCTTGAGGTGATCATTATGTATCTATCTCCCGCAGAGGTCTCCATAAGCTCATGGTCCCCCACCCTTCTCCTTACAGCCTTGCCAAAGAAATTAGCTATGGTCCTTGCCTTGTTTGGAGACTCCACCACTATAAGCACAGGCTTTAGAACCTCTTTGTTTTGTGGCCTTTCTTCCCCTTGTAAAAAGGCCCTTATCTTTTGCCTGTCTTTGTCCACTTCTTTTAATAGCTCTTCAAGGTTTACCTCTTCCAAGCTCTTAAAGTTTATATCCTCGTTAAACCACTTTACCTTCCTTATAAGGTGCTTAAAGGCCCTTTTGTCATCAACAAGGATAAGGCTAAGGCCCTTGCTGATGCCACCGGCGAACATGCGCGAGGTCCTACCGCTTGCCTGCAAATAGCCCGTGGCGTCCGATACTACCATCTGGTAGCCCTCTTCCGTTTTCCTTAGGGTTATCTCCTCCGAACTCATGAGGAGGTCAATCACCTCTTGGGAGGTTAAAAAGCTTCCCACCTCTTCCTTTAGCCCTTCTATCCTTTGTGCAAGCTCTGGTTTATCCCGTAGGAATTCTTCGCTCAAATACTGGTACCTTTTTAGGCTTTCAAGCCACCGGTCTATATCTCTTAGCCTTTGCGGTAGCCTTTTGGCCACAAGGCTCCTTAAAGACATAAGGGCCCACAAGAGGTGAGAAAGGTTGTTTTCAAACCTCAAAGAGATGACTATCTTCGGAACTCCGTAAAAGATAGCATACCTTATCACATGGGGCAGGTCTATGCCTCTGGCAAGAGGGTTCCTGTAAGAGGATATGCCCACAAGTATGTCTATCTCCCCTTCCTCGTAGTTTTTTAGCACCTCATCGTCAAGCTTCTCATAGGAGACAGCCCTTATGCCCTTCTCCTGAAGGTAAGAGACCACCTCATCCACAAACTCCTTCTTTTTATCGGAAGGTATAAAAAGCAATCCACCCTTGCCAAGGAGTCTAATCCACTCCTCCAAAGGCTTATGGTTTATATCCTCATACAGGTCCACCACATTCCTAAGGTAGAAGGTGGGTGTGCCCACCTCAAAGCCAAGGAGTTCTCTAAATAGTTTTATCCTGCTTGACCTTGGGTTGGAGGTGGCGGAAGACACCACAAGCACACCCCTTCTCTTTTTAGAAACCTCCTTTACTTTGTCTGCAAGCTCCTTTAGCCCCTCCCAATCTTCTTCATCCTTGTTCCTCTTTTCCTTTAGCCTTATGAGCCTCATGGCAAGCTCAATATCTTCCATATCAAAGCCAAGAAGAAGTAAAAGCTTGTCTATGTTCTTTGCCGTTTTTAGGAAAGAATCCACATCATCCACAAAAATAAAGTCAAAGTTTTTGGGTATGATCTCCTGATTTTTGTATAAGAACATGGAGGTGCTAACAAGCACCTTAAAATCTCCCTCTTGCAGTCTTGCCTTCTTTATCTCCTTTTGCTTTGCGCTATCATCGGAAAAGTAAAGTATGTCCTCTTCCTTTAGGCCAAAACCTTTTAGCTTTTGGACTGTTAAATCTACCAATACCTTGGTGGGAAGTATTATGTAAGACTTTTTTTCCTTCTTTGCTAAATAGCTTGCCATAGATACACCAAAGGAGGTTTTGCCCACGCCGGTGGGTGCCAAAAGGCCAAAGGAATTTCCAAGAAACACCCTCTTTGCCCAGCTCTCCTGAAGGCTCCAAGGCTTGGACCTAAGATGCTTTTCAAAGTGCGCCTCCCATCTTTTTAGCTCCTCTTCCATGTGGCACACTTTGCTAAGCTCTCCCTCCCTCAACATGTGCCTACAATAATCCCTTTCTACCTTTGGCATACACCTTTCGCAAGGAAGACCCAGACTGAGCCTTTCTGCGCTAATATCTCCTCCACAGTTGGGACAAAGCTTTTTAAACAGGCTTTCTATCATGGTTTTTAATTTTATAACTTTTCCTCTTCCCTTCCCTTCAAAATAAGCCTCAAAGGTGCATACCTAATATTAAGGTGTTCCCTTAGCCTTCTTTGGAAGAACCTAAGGTAGTCCTTTCTCCAAAGCTCTGGGTCGTTGGTAAATACCACCACCGTAGGTGGCCTTGTGCTTTCCTGAAAGGCATAATATACCTTTACCTCCTTGCCCTTTTGAGAGGGTGGATGCTTTTCTCTCAACACCTTTTCCACAGCCCTGTTTATAAAGGAAGTCTTATGCTGTATGTTGTAATCTTCCCACACAAGCTCACAAGCCCTTAGTATGTCTTCCACCCCTTGGCCCTTTATGGCAGAGGTAAGCACTATGGGTGCATAATCAAGGAAAGATAGCTCCCTTCTAAGATAGGCCTCTACTTCCCTTCTATTGGCCTTTATAAGGTCCATCTTATTACCCACTATCACACAGCCCTTATATCTCCTCTCTATAAGCCCACCTATCCTTTTGTCTTGGTCAACCACGCCTTCCGAAAGGTCTATTACAAGACAGCATATATCCGAAAGCTCTATTGCCTTTATGGACCTACCAACGGAGAAAAACTCCACACCATACTCTACCTTGCTTCTCCTCCTTATGCCCGCCGTATCTACAAGGATAAAGTCCTTTCCCTCAAAGGAAAAGGGAACTTCTATAGCATCTCTGGTGGTGCCCGGTATGGGAGAAACTATAACCCTCTCCTCTTTAAGCAAGGCATTTACAAGGGAGGACTTTCCCACATTGGGCCTTCCCAAAAAGGCTATTTTTATGCCTTCCAAAGGCCTTTCCTCTTCCTCTGGAAGTATTTCCACAAGCTTGTCAAGGAGTTCATCCACGCCCCTTCCATGCTGGGCAGATATGGGGAAAAGCCTTTCAAAGCCAAGAGAATAGAACTCATAAACTCTATCCTCAAGCTTCTGTGAATCAATCTTATTAACCGCCACAAAGACCTTGTCCTTGTATGGATATATGAGCCTTGCCAAATACTCATCCCCGGCCGTTAGCCCCTCCCTACCATCCACAACAAATATTATGGCCTTTGCCCCCTCAAGAACCTTTTGAACCTGTCTCTTTATAGCCTCCGTTATCTCATCCCCTCTCTCCAACACACCACCCGTATCTGCCACGCTAAAGCTTTTGCCCCTCCAGTGAGCTATGCCCTCCACCATATCCCTTGTAACACCGGGTAGGTCATGTACTATGCTTTTCCGCCTCTTTATAAGCCTGTTAAAAAGGGTAGACTTTCCTACGTTTGGTCTTCCAACTATTAGAACATCCGCCATAGAGAAAAGAGTTTACGACATAAATAGGCTTTTGTCAAAGGGTTTGTCTTTTTCTAACGGCCTTATTCATTATTATTTCTTCTATTTTTTTGTCTAAGCCTTTCTCCTCCGAATGCAATCTTGCCTCCAAAATTATTAACCTTATCTTGTTCCTTAGTCTTCTTTTTGCTTCTGTGTGGCCAAAGGTGAAAAATATTCCATCAAGCAGAGCATCCGCTAAAAGCTCCTTGTAGTCTCCACCGCCTACCAAGGCTACAATTTCCTCATGCACTTTTTCAAAATCAATCTTTGCTCGTTTAAACAAAGGCTCCAACACTTTAAGAGCTTGCTCTGGGTTAGAGAACTTCAGATTCTCATAATTTTCCTTCACCCTCTCCAAATACTCTGCCTTTTCTGAGTATAGGCTTTCTAATCTCCTTAACCTGCTGTATGCTTGCTCATATTCCCTTTCCTTCTTTTCCCTCTCCTCTTCAGAAAGATTATCCTTAGATAGGATATGTTCCAAGCTTATAAGCCTAAGCCTTGCTTTTATCAACTCATCCCGTATCTCTTCAAACTCATTCTTTTCTACTTTTTTAAATGTGTTTGGCTCCTTTTGATCATTATCCCTTTTCGCATTTTTCATATACTCAGCCTTTAACCTTTCCAGTGTTTGGGACAACTCCTTATATTCTTTTTCTATGCTTTCTTTGTCTTCTGGAGAAAGTTTGTCCGCCATGGATAAGAGTTTGCTTAGCTTGAACAGTCTTATGCTGATTTTTAATATGGCTTTTTGTAGGTCTTTAAAGTTTTCCATATAAACACCTCCTATATCTTAAGAATTTCTTTGTGGACTTTGTTTTTAATGTTTAAGCCCTCCCAAATTCAATATCAAAACCATTTTAAAACCATTTTGTTGTCTTTATTATACCATATTTTAAGCAATTTGTCAAGTAGTTTTTATTTTTTGATTGTATATTGAATAACTTTTTGAAAAATCAAACTATGTGGCTTTGTGGCTACAACAATGTTGTATAATATTCCCTATGAGCGAACTACATCATCCACACAATGATGATGCCTTTGAGGTGTTGAGAGGTGCCAAAGTAATAGCTGTCGTTGGCATATCTCCAGATAAGGAAAGGCCTTCCTATTATGTAAGTGAGAGAGTTCTTTCCAAAGGTCTTCATAAGGTCTACTTTATAAACCCCAAGTATGCAGGCCAAGAGATACTCGGTATAAAGGTCCTTTCCTCCCTTGAGGAAGTGCCAGAGTCTGTGGATATAGTCAACGTATTTAGAAATCCTGCCCATATAGAACCCATCTTTGAAGAGGCTCTTAAAATAGGTGCCAAGTGCGTGTGGCTACAGCCCGGTTGTGAAAATATGGAAGTTATAGAAAAGTATAAAGACAAAATAAATATAGTCTGGAATGCGTGCATAGGCGTGGAGGCAGGATATCTTTAAAAGACCACCAGCTTGTCCGCATGTATGACCTCTTCAAAGTTTGTTTTTAGCTTTCTCTTTACCTCTTCTCCCTTACTCCCTAAAACCTTTCTTATCTCTTCAGAGGAGAAGTTGCTCTTTCCCTTCCCTACCAAAAAGCCCATGGGATTGTAAAGCACCACCACATCACCCCTTTGGAAGGCGCCTTCCACTCTAAGTATGCCTGCTGGCAAAAGGCTTTTACCTTGTTTTATGGCTCTGTATGCACCATCGTCTATGTATAGTGCGCCCTTTGGTTCTTCAAGCATGGCAAGGACCTTTTTCCCTTCTCTCAAAGGCTTTGAAGAAGCCTTAAAGTAAGTTCCTTTAGTTTTTCCTTTAACTATCTCAAAGAGGCTGTCTTCCTTACCCGTTATTACCACCGGAATGCCAAGCTTGGTGGCTATGCGTGTGGCTGTGATTTTACTAAGCATGCCACCTGTGCCAAACTCCGAATTCACCCCCTTAACAAGATGCATAACGCTGTCTATGTCCTCCACAAAAGGCACTATCCTTTCCTTTTCATCCAAAAGGCCACCTGCGGTGGAGAATATAACTATAAGCCTTGCCTCCATCATGTATGCGGTATAAACGGCCAAAAAGTCGTTATCGCCAAAGAGAAGCTCTGATATGGCTACAGTATCGTTCTCATTTATAACAGGCACTATACCGAGAGAGATCATACTACTAAGAGCGTTTTTTGTATTTTGAAGTTTTTCCTTTTCCCGGAATATGTCTGCTGTTAGCAAGGCTTGGCCAACGGTTAGGCCATAATTAGAAAAAACCATATCATAGAGGTGCATAAGGTAAGCCTGACCCACACCGGCCACGGCCTGTTTAAGGCTTAGCTCCTTTGGTCTCTCTTTTAGCCCAAGCTTTTTTACCCCACACAGCACGGCACCAGAAGAGACCAACAAAGCTTTTATACCTTCTTCCCTCAAGGCTTTTATCTCCCCTGCAAGTCTGGAAAGAAAGGCAAGGTCTATGTCCCCATCCTTAGTCTGTATAAGGTTAGACCCCAACTTTACTACTAATAGCATAAGATGTTATATTTTAAAGCATGCTTATAATAGCTGGACCGTGCGTTATAGAAAATGAGAAGGTAGTTTTTGAGGTGGCGGAGCATCTCAAAAGGCTTTCGGAGGAATTTCCAGAGTTTGATTTTGTCTTCAAAAGCTCCTTTGATAAGGCAAACAGAAGCTCTCATAAATCCTTTAGAGGGCCGGGCTTGGAAGAGGGACTAAAGGTTCTTCAAAAGGTAAAAGAGGAGTTTGGCCTGAAGATAACCACGGACGTGCATGAGACATGGCAGGTAAAACCCACCGCAGAGGTAGTAGATATAATCCAGATTCCGGCCTTCCTTTGTAGGCAAACAGACCTCATACTTGAGGCGGGAAGAAGTGGAAAACCCGTAAACGTAAAAAAAGGCCAGTTTTTGGCCCCTTGGGATGCAAAAAATATTGTGGAAAAGCTAAAATTTGCAGGTGCTGTAGATTATTACCTAACGGAGAGGGGAGTGAGCTTTGGCTACAACAACTTGGTGGTGGATTTCAGAAGCCTTGTGATAATGAGAAGCTTTAGCAAGGTCATCTTTGATGCCACCCATAGCGTTCAACTTCCCGGTGGTGGTGGAGATAGGTCCTCAGGACAAAGGGAGTTTGTCCTTCCACTTATACGTGCTGCTGTGGCTGTGGGAGTGGATGGCCTCTTTATGGAGACGCACCCAGACCCAGACAAGGCCCTCTCAGACGGTCCCAACATGATACCCTTAAAGGACCTAAGGAATGTTTTAGAAACGGTTCAACGCATCTTAAATGCTATATCCTCTACCTCAATGGGATAATTATCGCTAAAACAGGCATCACAAAAGTCTTGAGGACTTTCCACTATGGACCTTAGGCCCTCAAGGGACAGATATTTAAGAGAGTCCGCTCCTATGAACTTCCTTATATCCTCTATACTCATCCTATTGGCTATAAGCTCATCCCTTGTGGGTGTGTCTATACCAAAGTAGCAAGGCCCTATAACGGGTGGTGAAGCTATACGCATATGAACCTCTTTTGCGCCAGCCCTTTTTAGCATATTTACTATCTTCTTTGAGGTGGTTCCCCTTACCAAAGAATCGTCAATGACTATAACCCTTTTGCCTTCCAAAACGGCCTTGTTGGAATTTAGCTTCATAAGAACCTTTATATCCCTTAGCTCCTGCGTTGGTTCTATAAAGCTTCTTCCTACGTAGTGGTTTCTTATAAGCCCAAGCTCAAGGGGAAGGCCCTTTGCCTGCGAGTATCCTATGGCTGGCACAAGGCCAGAGTCTGGCACAGGCACCACAAGGTCCGCAGAAATATCATCCTCATAGGCCAAAAGTTCTCCCATGCGCTTGCGCACTTTATAAACCCAGTTGTTAAATACAAAGCTCTCCGGCTTTGAGAAATACACAAGCTCAAAGATGCACATGGCTTTTCTGTCGGACTTAAAAGGAAAGTAGCTTCTTATGCCTTGTTTGTCTACCACAAGCACCTCTCCAGGTCTTACCTCCCTCCAAAGCTCCGCCTGAAGAATATCAAAGGCACAGCTCTCCGAAGCAAAAAGAATGGTATCTTTTAGCCTTCCCATAAGCAAGGGTCTAAAGCCCATTGGGTCTCTAACCGCTATAAGCCTATCCTTAAAAAGGTACAGAAGGCTGTAGGCACCTTTTACCTTTGAAAGTGCATAAAAAACCCTTGGAAGTATGTCCCTGTCTAAGGGGTGAAGGTCTATGTCCTTTGGTAAAAGCTCACCCTCTTCAAGCAAAGCCAAGAAAAGCTCCGTATCCGATGTGTGCGTAAGCCTTATGCCTTTTGATTCAAGCTCGGACCTGAGTATAAGGTGGTTTACCAAGTTGCCGTTATGCACCACGGCCACCTTTCCAAAGGTGGTATCTTTTACGATAGGTTGGGAGTTTATACCACCCGGGTCGCCCGCCGTTGAATACCTCACATGGGCAATGGCGCTATATCCAAATATACCTTCAAGGTCTTCTTTTCGTATAGCTTCCAGAACAAGGCCTGGCTTTTTGACTACCTTTATGTTTTCAAAATCTGATACCGCAATGCCTACGCTTTCTTGTCCCCTGTGTTGAAGGGCGTATATACCATAAAAAGCATACCTTTCCGCATGCTCTGCGTTGAAAACTCCAAAAATTCCGCACATGAGAATATAATAATCCCTTTGAACCTATTGGGTGAGAAATTAAGTATAGGAACTTTTTCAAATATTTTGAAAAAAAATTGAAGCAAAGCCCCCATAAGGGGGCTATAGCCTTTTATGAGGTTATGGGTTTAAAGACCAGATTGCCTTCTTCCGATAGGTCCACCAACACCCTTTGGCCATCCTTTATCTCGCCCTTTATGATGAGGTTTGCCAGTGGAGTTTCAAGGTGTTTTTGGAGTGTTCTCTTCAAAGGCCTTGCGCCGTAGGCTGGGTCATAGCCAAGCTTTACAAGGTGTTCCTTTGCCTTATCTGTTAGCTCTATGCTTATGTTCCTCTCCGCCAGCCTCTTGTTTATTCCTGCCACCAAAAGGTCTATGATCTGGAAGAGTTCCTTCATGGTAAGAGGCTTAAAGACTATGATTTCATCTATACGGTTCAAAAACTCAGGCCTAAAGTGGTAGCGAAGCTCTTCAAGAACCTTCTCCTTTGCCTTCTCAAACTCTTTTTGAACTCTTTCCTCATCTCCATCCACTGGTATACTAAGCAAGTATTGTGAGCCTATGTTGGAGGTCATGATGATAACCGTGTTCCTAAAGTCCACCGTCCTTCCGTGAGAGTCTGTTAGCCTTCCGTCGTCAAGCACTTGCAAGAAGAGGTCAAAGACCCTTGGGTGGGCCTTTTCCACCTCATCAAGGAGTATAACAGAGTAGGGCTTTCTCCTTACGGCTTCTGTTAGCTTTCCACCCTCTTCGTAGCCCACATAACCGGGTGGTGCGCCTATGAGCTTTGCCACGCTATGTTCTTCCTTAAACTCGGACATATCAAGCCTTATTAGGGCATCCTCATCTCCAAAGAGTAGCTCGGCCAAAGCCTTTGAAAGCTCCGTTTTACCCACGCCTGTGGGACCAAGGAATAGGAAGCTTGCGATGGGTCTTTTTGGGTCCTTTAGGCCAGCCCTTGCCCTCCTTATGGCCTCGGAGACTGCCACCACCGCATGCTCTTGGTCTATTACCCTCTTATGGAGTTCTTCTTCCAGCTTTAACAGTTTTTCCACTTCTTCTTCCCTTAGCTTGGACACTGGTATGCCAGTCCATTCGGAGACCACTTGGGCCACGTCATCCCATGTCACTACCAGCTCCTCGGCCTTTTTGGACTCAAGCTCCTTAAGCTCCTTTTCAAGCTTTACCTTTTCAATCTTTAGGTTTGCTTCCCTTTCATAGTCTCCCTTCTCAGAGGCCTTTAGAATCTCCTGGTCAAGCTCCTCCATCCTCCTCTTTATTTCTGCTATCCTCGCATCCACACCACCAGCCTTAGAAAGTAAGGCTTGCTTTTCCTTTTCCAACTGAACCTTCTTTATCTTTAGCTGTGCCTCCTTCTCGTAGTTGCCTTCAAGGTAAGCCTTTTGGATCTCTTCCTCAAGGCTCCTTAGCTTCCTTTCTATCTCTTGAACCTCTGGAGGGACGGCCACAGCCGAGAGCTTTCTCCTTGCGGAAGCTTGGTCAAGGGCATCTATGGCCTTGTCTGGAAGCTTTCTAAAGGTCACGTACCTTTTTGTGAGCTTTACAGCAGCCTCTAAGGCCTCATCGGATATCTTTACCTTGTGGTGTTTTTCAAGCTTTGGCCTTAGGCCCTTTAGTATCTCAAGGGTTTCTTCCTCTGTAGGCTCTTCCACATATATGGGCTGGAACCTCCTTTCAAGGGCTGGGTCCTTCTCTATATACTTTCTGTATTCGTCCACCGTGGTAGCACCTATGACCCTTATCTCACCCCTTGCTAAGGGTGGCTTTAGCATGTTGCCCGCATCCACTGCACCTTCCGCCTTTCCTGCACCCACTACTGTGTGTATCTCATCTATAAAGAGTATTACATTGCCTCTTTGCTTTGCCTCTTCCAAAAGGCTCTTGAACCTTTCTTCAAACTCTCCCCTATACTTGGACCCAGCTATTATGGAACCTATATCTATGGCTATGATGGATTTGTCCTGAAGCTCTACCGGCACCTCCTTGTTTACTATCCTTTGGGCAAGCCCTTCCACTATGGCAGTTTTCCCTACTCCCGGGTCTCCAACAAGAACTGGGTTGTTCTTTGTCCTTCTCAAAAGCACTTCAATGACTTGGTTTATCTCCCTTTCCCTGCCTATTACAGGGTCAAGCTTGCCCTCCCTTGCCATCTGGGTGAGGTCCACCCCAAACCTCTCAAGGGCAGACTTTTCTTCTTCTCTTAGTTCTTGTGCTACGTCCTTCATCTTTTCACCTCCTGCTATATCTTCTAAAATCTTACCAGCTATGGTATCTTTTGCCTCTAAAAGGCTTGCTACTATATGATAAGGTTCAACTTGAGATAGCCCTTCGGCTACCGCCTTGTCTTGTGCCTTTTCAAAGACCTTTATAAGGTTCTCCGAATAGTCAAAGGCTGGCTCCTTGCCAAAGACTATCTTCCCAACCGCATCCTTTACCCTTTCGGGCGACAGGCCTATTTCTTTTGCCTGCTCTACAAGGCTTGAAGCCTCAAGGGCCTTCTTTATAAGCCCGTCTATGCTTAATTTATTTTCAAGGAATGCCCTCACATCCTCCTGTTTAAAAACTGTGGAAAGGCTCCTTTCTACACTCTCCAACTGGCTTCTTATCTGGCTTTCCAACCTTTCAAGCCTTGTAAGCTCTATCTGGAGTTCTTGTAGGCTCCAATAGTCTCCATAGCGCTTTGCCCTTTCTATCTCCTCTTTTATTTCTCTTTTAGCCCTTTTTACTTTATCATATTCAATCTGTAGCTGTCCTATGTCCGACTTTACTTGCATTATCTTGCTTCTTAGGTCTATAAGGTGCTTGGCCTCTTGTTCCACAGCTTTGTTTATCTGAGAAGATAGCTTATCAAGGTATTCGGAAACCTTTCCATAAAGGCTCTTTGCGTCTATTCCTCTCTTTTCCAGATATTTTGCCAAGGCGGACTTTTCATCGGAAAGAAGGGCCAAAAGTAGGTGGTCTGTATCCACCTTACTATCTCCCCTCTTTTTTGCCAGTTCTTTTGCCTTGTTTAAATATTCAAGGGCTTTTGCAGACAGTAGGTTCTCGCTAATCATCTTCCACCTCCAAAATTTTATAGTAGTTTTTATAATATGCTTTAGTGTATTTTTGTCAAGTTTTGCCTTGAGAAAGCTTTTTTCTTCCCTATACCTTCCTTAATGGTATAAAATTAAGGTATGGTAGCCTATAGGGTTTATGTCAGCGGTATAGTGCAGGGGGTAGGCTACAGGGCCTTTACAAAAAGGCTTGCTCATAGCTATGGCCTTGCAGGTTGGGTAAAAAACTTGCCCGATGGTAGGGTGGAGGTCTTTGTGCAGGGGGATGAAGAGGTAGTGTGGGCTTTCTTAAAAGAACTTTTTAAGGGTCCTCCCGCGGGAAGGGTAGACCGCATGGAGGTCCTAAAGGAGGTGCCAAGAGATGAAGAAAGGGATTTTACTATTAGGTATTAGCCTTAGCTTTGCCCTTGCCTTTGAGTGTAAAGATTATACGGTAAGGAAGGGTGATAGCTTAGAAAAGATAGCCAAAAGGGAAGGCGTAAGCCTTGAAAGCCTAAAAAAAGCTAACAAAAACATAGATGAAAGACAGCTTAAAGTGGGTCAAAAGCTATGCATACCTGTCAAAAGCGCAAAAAAGGCCACATCAGAAAAATATGCCATATATGAGGTTAAAAAGGGTGATACTCTTCAAAAGATAGCGGAAAGCTTTGGGGTTGATGTGGAAGATTTAAAGGAATTTAACGGTTTAAAGGATGAAAAGATTGTAGAAGGACAAAAGATAAAGATACCAGCGCCAAAGGCTATATCAAAAAAGAAGGGAGAAGATAAAGACTATGAACTCTACACGATTAAACGTGGTGGTAGGCTAAAGGATGTGGCAAAGGCCACTGGAGTGCCTTTAAAGGAGCTTGAAAAACTAAATCCTGACCTAAAAGGCAAGTTTTTGTCTGCTGGCACAAAGGTGAAGATACCAAAAGACGCCACTCAAGCGAAGAAAGAGGAAGGCAAAAGAGAAGAAGATTACCAGTTTTACACGGTTAAAAGAGGAGCAAGGCTAAAAGATGTGGCAAAAACCACGGGAATATCTTTAAAAGAACTTGAAAGGCTTAACCCAGAATTGAAAGATAGATGGCTTAAAGCTGGAACTAAAGTAAAAATACCAAAAAGTTCCATGGAAGCGAAATCCGGTGAAGGAACAAAGGAAGAAGGCTATGCTTATTATAGAGTCAAAAGAAAGGTTAAGCTTGAACATGTGGCAAAAGCCACCGGCACATCTTTAAAAGAGCTTGAAAGACTAAATCCAGACCTTAAAGACAAATGGCTCTCCCCAGGGACCAAGGTGAAAATACCCGTCAAAGAGGCAAAAAGGACAAAGGAGGAGGGCAATTATGACTTTTACACCGTTAAACGTAGCGGAAGGCTAAGGGATGTGGCAAGGGCCACGGGAGTGCCTTTAAAGGAACTTGAAAAGCTTAACCCAGAATTAAAAGGCAAATTGTTAAAGGCTGGAACGAAGGTAAAAATACCAAAGCAAGAGGTGGCTTCTAAGCCTGTTCAAGAGGAGATGCCCAAAAAGGATGAAAGAAATAAGGAGGACAAGTATATTGTCAAGGACTTAGAGAAGGAGAATAATAAAACAAGCGCAAGCTTACCAAGGAACCTCAATATACTACCGCCGGTAGAAGGTAAGATATCAAAAGTGCCAAAGGGTGTGGAAATACATGCACCATGTTCTGCACCAGTAAAAGCAGTAGAGGATGGTAGAGTGATATACAGCGGTGGAGACCTACAGGCTTATGGGAACATGGTTATAATTGAGCATGATAATTTTATATCCTTGTACGCTTACAATGAGACAAACCTTGTCAAAAGGGGAGAAAGGGTAAGCAAAGGGCAAACCATAGCAAAGGTGGGCAAAAAGAACAACTCCGATGAGTGTATGCTAAGGTTTGAAATAAGAAACAAGGAAGGTATTCCTTTGGACCCAACGGAGTATATTAAGGATATTCAGTAAAAAGCCTATCGCCCATATCTCCTACGCCCGGCACTATGTAGCCCTTTTGGTTTAGCCCTCTATCTACGCTTACAACAAACAGGTTCACATCTGGATGTAAAGAAAGCACCTTTTCTATCCCCTCTGGAGAAGCCACCAAGTTCAAAGAGAATATCCTTTCAGGCCTTTCTGCTTTTATCTCCTCCAAAGCCATACTCAAAGTGCCGCCCGTTGCCAGCATGGGGTCAAGCACTATAATCCATTTGTCCTTTATGTCTGGAATCCTTTTGTAATACAGTGTGGGCCTTAGGCTTTCTTCATTCCTCCTTATGGCCAAAAAGCCTGCCTTTGCCCTTGGAAAGGCTCTTAAAGCTCCGTTTAGCATGGGCATGCCAGCCCTAAGTATGCACAGAAGCACAATTTTTTCTTCTTCAACAAACTCAAAAATACTCTCTTCCAAAGGAGTTTCTATTCTTTCGTTCCTAATGGGTGCCTCTTCCATCAAGTAGGGCATACACATTAAAGTTAGCTCTTCCACAAGGCTTCTTAGCCTTTCTGGTGGATTTCTTTTGTCTCTTATTGTATTTAGCTTGTGTTTCAATAGTGGATTATCAAGCACTTTCAACGGCATCTTTAAACTCTCCTATGCGCACAATGGTGCCTTGCTGGCCCTTTATAACCCTCTTTATGGTTCTTACTTCATATATCTGGCTATCGTTTTTGATAACTCCCCCCTTCTCCAAAATGTCCCAAAGACTTTTTAGCATGTTATCTATATCCCTTCTCCTGTGGTTAGGAAGCACAAGCTCTACATAAACGGAAAGTTTACTTTCAAGCGGCTCACCCTTATACTGCTCTTTTATCTCCCATAAGGCCCTAACCTCCCAGTTCTTTACCCTCGGCGGCTTAAAGACCTTGCCACCTTTTCTCCTTATGTATCTGTTGCTCTTTGGAACAGGAAGCAAAGAGAGCCTAAGCTCTATCATCTTCTCATCAAAAGCACACACATAACTAAAACCAAGAGAAGGCTAAGAAGGTTTACTCCCATGGAAATACCATGCCATTTCATAAAGGCGTTATAATCCACAGGCTTTAGGGCGTGTGCTGTGGGAAGTATATAAAAGACATGTATGGCATTGAGAAAAAGGGTTAAGAGGGCCATAAGAGCTATAAGCCTTCCAAGCTTAAAGCCTAAGATAAGGGTTATGAAGGAAACCACCAGACCAATGCTGAAATAAACTGGAAAGACCCTTTCTACCACCGCACCAGCTTGCTCCTTTTGGAGGACTCTAAAGAGGGTGGGAGCTACAAAGAAGCTAAAGAAGGAGCCAAGCCCAAGGTAGGCTGAGTTTATAAACAGGAGAAATTTACTCATCTCTGACCACCGGAAGGTTGTAGGACCTTAACACTTGAAGTAGTTTTTTTTCATTTTCTGGCTTCATGGGACACATGGGCAGTCTAAACTCCTTTTCGCACATACCAAGGGCCCAGCAGGCTGTTTTTACAGGGATAGGGTTGGTTTCTATGAAAAGTATCTTAAAAAGGTCAAAAAGGTGGTAGTGCATTTCCCTCGCCTTTTGAAAATCACCCTTTAGGGCATAATCTACCATGGCCTTTACTTCCCTCGGCATTATGTTGTTTGCTACAGATATAACCCCCTTGGCACCCAAAGCCATCATAGGCAAGGTTAGAGAATCATCTCCAGAGAGTATGGTGAAGTTTTCTCCCAAAAGCCTCCTTAGTTCTGATATTCTATCCATGTTTGGCGTAGATTCCTTAGAGCCTATTATATTTGGGCAATCTTTTACAAGCCTGTATATGGTTTCCGGTGCTATCTCCACACCCGTCCTTGAAGGTATGTTATAAAGGATTATGGGAATATCCACCTCATCGGCCACCGTTTTGAAGTGCTGATAGAGGCCTTCCTGAGTTGGCTTATTGTAGTAAGGCACCACCAAAAGACAAGCATCCACACCCACCTTTTTGGCATGGGTGGTTAATTCTATGGCTTCGTGGGTGGCGTTGGCTCCTGTTCCAGCTATTATCTTTATCCTACCCTTGGCGTAGTTTACCGCATGCTCTATAACCTTTTCATGTTCTTCAAAGGTCAAGGTGGGCGATTCGCCAGTTGTTCCACACACAAGTATGGCGTCCGTATGGTTGTTGATATGAAAATCTATAAGGTTCTCAAGGGCTTTGAAATCCACTTCTCCATCTTTGAAAGGCGTGATGAGAGCTACTATTGACCCATAAAACATGGAATAGATTATAACACCAAAAAGCATGTAGGGTAAGAAATCCCCCTTGGGAAATTGGACCTTTAATTTCTTTATTATGTAAAAGAAAATAATTAGCAGTTGCATTTTTTTAGCATTATGTTTATAATTATATCCATATATTAGCAAAACCTAATAGGAGGTGATATCATGAGGAAAGGAAGGTGGTTGGTAAGTGGTCTGGTTTTGGGTGCAGGGGCCTTTGCGGTAGTAGCCTATGCAGGAAAGGCTTCCAAGGACATAATAACTCCACAGGAGGCAAGGAAATATTTCTCACCCATCACCCAAAAGGTGGTAGACAACCCACAAAATCCTGTAACACAACAAAAGGTAGAGCTTGGTAGGATGCTTTATCACGACCCTAGGCTTTCCAAAAGCGGCCTTATAAGCTGTAATACGTGCCACAACCTTGCCAGCGGAGGAGTAGACAACCTTCCAACAAGCATAGGACACAAATGGCAAATGGGACCTGTTAATGCTCCCACAGTTTATAATGCAGCCTTCCACATAGCCCAGTTCTGGGATGGAAGGGCAAAGGACTTGGAGGAGCAAGCCAAAGGGCCCATACTTAACCCCAAGGAAATGGCCATGCCAAGCGAAGAGGAGGCAGTAAAAAGGATAGCTTCCATCCCACAATACAGAGAACTGTTTGCAAAGGCTTTCCCTGGTGAAAAGGAACCTATAACCTACGATAATATTGCCAAAGCCATAGCAGCCTTTGAAAGGACACTTCTAACACCTTCTCGCTTTGACAAGTTCCTAATGGGTGATACAAAGGCTCTAACAGCAGAAGAAAAGAAAGGACTAAAGCTTTTCATTGAAAAGGGTTGTGCAAGCTGTCATAATGGTGTGGCTTTGGGTGGAACTATGTTCCAAAAGATGGGTATTGTAAAGCCATACAACTCCACAAGCCCGGCAAAGGGAAGGTATGATGTGACCAAGAAGCCAGAGGACATGTATGTCTTCAAGGTTCCATCTCTTAGGAATGTGGAAAGGACTGCACCATACTTCCACGACGGTCAAGTTTGGAGCTTGGAAGAGGCTGTAAGGATAATGGCGGATATCCAGCTTGGAGTTCAGCTAAAGGATGATGAGGTAAGGGCTATAGTAGCCTTCCTTAAGTCTTTGAACGGTGAGATTCCAAAGCATGCTTTGACACTGCCAGTCCTTCCACCATCCACCGAAAAAACACCAAAACCTTCCTTTGACTAATACCCCACGGGGGCTTTGCCCCCCATTTAAAACTCAGAAAAACTTGAAACTTTCAACACTTTGACCTAAATTTAAGCACTCCATACTTGTGCTATGAAGGTAGGTGTTATAAGCTTAGGGTGTGCTAAGAATTTGGTGGATACGGAAGTGCTTTTGGGTAAGCTACGGGCTGGGGGTGCCAAGCTTGTAAGCGACCCTAAAAAAGCGGATGTAATAATCATAAACACATGCGGTTTTATAGACCCAGCCAAGCAAGAGGCCATAGAAACCATCCTTGAGTTCTCAGATAAGAAGAAGGTCATCGTAATGGGTTGTTTGGTGCAAAGGTATAAGGAGGAGCTTCAAAAGGAAATACCAGAGGTTATGGCCTACTTTGGCACAGAAAGTTGGGACCAGATAGTGGAGTTTTTGGGCCTAAGGCCTACCAAAGAAGTCAAAAGGGTTATCACCACTCCAAAATCCTACGCCTACTTAAAGATAGCTGAAGGTTGCAACCGCCTTTGTTCCTTTTGCGCCATTCCAAACATAAGAGGAAAACATCGTTCAAGGCCTTTGGAAGACATTATAAGGGAGGCAAAGGATCTTGCAGAGGAGGGCATAAGGGAGCTATGCGTAGTCTCTCAAGACACCACCTATTACGGGAGGGACCTCTACGGCAAAGGATATCTTTTAAGGCTTCTTGAGGAGCTTGAGAAGATAGAGGGTATAAGATGGATAAGGCTCTTGTACCTTTATCCCACGGAGATAGAAAATGACCTCATTGATTACATGGCAAGCTCTCAAAAGCTCATTCCTTACTTTGATATGCCTTTACAACACATATCAAGCCAAGTCTTAAGGAGTATGAGAAGGGGCTACGATGAAGCCTTTGTAAGAAAGCTTATAGAGAAGATAAAAAATAAGCTACCCAATGCAGTCCTTAGAACCACCTTTATAGTGGGCTATCCTACGGAAAGTTTGGAAGACTTTGAAAGGCTTTTATCTTTTGTATGGGAGGGCCACTTTCACTGGGTAGGTGTCTTCACCTACTACCAAGAGGAGGGCACCCACGCCTTTGGCCTTGGAGACCCAATACCAATGCAGGAAAAGGAAAGAAGGAAGGAAGAATTGTTAAAGGTCCAGGAGGAGATAAGCAAGAGAAAGAACGAGGAGTTTGTAGGGAAGGAGTTTGAGCTTTTGGTGGATGGCTTTGATGAAGAGTTTGGCTTTGTGCCAGTGGGAAGGATTTACGCACAGGCTCCAGAAGTGGATGGAATAACTTACATAGAAACGGAGAGAGAGTTAAAGCCGGGCGACCTTATAAAAGTTAGGATAACCCAAGTGGGAGGGTATGATCTGGGAGCTGTGGAAGAAGTAAAATAATGCTACAAACTCCTAAGGGCTTGATAAACAAAAGCCCAAGTGCTATAATTATCTCTTAGTCCCCGTAGCTCAGAAGGACAGAGCGCGAGATTCCTAATCTCGAGGTCGGAGGTTCGAATCCTCCCGGGGACGCTTGCATAAAGTCATGAAATTAGTTATAGTAGCAAACAGGCTTCCCCATAGCGTCAAAAGTGTTGAACCTTTAGAGCTTCAAAAAAGTCCGGGCGGTCTGGCATCTGGACTGTATACCTTTTTAAAAAGGGCTTCTGTAGAAGACTGGTTATGGGTGGGATGGGCAGGCTCCAGCCTGAGCAAAAAAAGTATAGAAAAGATAAGGGATGTTCTGCGAGAAGAACACAGGATACTTCCCGTGTATGTACCTGAAAGGCTAATGGATAGATTTTACAATGGTTTTTGCAACAAAACCCTCTGGCCCCTCTTTCACAGCATGCCCACCCTATCATCCTATGAAAGAAATGCCTGGGAAAGCTACTTAGAGGTAAACAGGCTATTCTTAAAGACGCTTCTTGAACATACCCAGTTAGACTCGGATACTTTCCTCTGGATACACGACTACCATCTTATGCTACTGCCTGCCCTCGTGAGAGAGGCTATGCCTTATGCAAACATAGGCTTTTTCCTTCATATTCCTTTTCCACCGCCGGAGATATTCGCCCAACTTCCGTGGAGGAGGGAAGTATTGGAGGGTCTTTTGGGTGCAGACCTGATAGGCTTTCACACCTACGAATACACCATCAACTTCCTCCGCAGTCTAATGAACGTCTTAGGCATTGAACATACTATGGGGGAACTCATTTATAAGGACAGAGTTGTAAAAGTGGGTACCTTCCCTATGGGTATTGACTTTCAACTCTTTAACGAGTTTAAAGGGGATGAGGAAAAGGTAAAGGCTATAAGGGAAACCTTAGGCAACAAACGCATAGTCTTTTCAGTGGATAGACTGGACTACACGAAAGGAATATACAATAGACTGCTTGCCTTTGAAGATTTTTTAAACAGAAGAAAAGACTGGCACGGAAGGGTGGTGATGATACTAAACCTTGTGCCTTCAAGGGAAGGGGTAGAGCACTACCAAAGGATGAAAAGACAGATAGAGGAAAAGGTAGCGCAGATAAACGGCGCTTTTGGACACATAGAATGGGTACCCATACTATACCACTACAAATCTTTGCCCACCGAAGAGCTTATAGCCTACTACAGAGCTTGTGATGTTATTTTAGTAACCCCCATAAAAGACGGCATGAACTTGGTGGCTAAGGAGTTTGTTGCCTCAAGAAGGGATTTGAGGGGCGTTTTAGTGCTTTCTGAATTTGCAGGAAGTGGTAAGGAACTCGGTGAAGCCCTTCTGGTGAATCCAAACTCTGTAGAGGAGCTTTCAAAAGCTATAGAAAACGCCCTTGAGATGCCAGAAGAGGAGCAAGAAAACAGGCTTCGCATAATGCAGGAAAGACTAAGAAGATACGATGTGCTAAAATGGGGCATGGATTTTATAGAAAGTCTTAAAGGAGCCGTCTCCAAGAGGAATATGCTAAAAACAAGGGAGCTAAACAGCAGACTCCTGAAGAAGTTAAAGGACATGTATAAAGGCGCAAAGAAAAAGATCCTCTTTATAGATTATGACGGCACGCTTGTGCCCATAGCTAAACGCCCCAGTTTTGCAGTGCCTACCCAAGAGGTAAAAGAACTGTTAAGAAGGCTAAGCGGTGTAGAAAACACAAGGGTGGTTTTGATATCCGGCAGGAGAAAGGAAGAGCTTGAAAACTGGTTCGGAGACCTGCCTATAGTCATTGTAGCCGAACACGGATGCTGGGTCAGAAGACAGGGAAGCGATTGGGAAGCCACTTGTAGTATGGACAATGAGCTGAGAGAAAGGGTAAAGACAATAATGGAGGTGTATGTGGATAGACTGCCCCAGTCCTTTCTGGAAGAAAAGAACTCTACCTTAGCCTTTCATTACAGGAATGCAGACCAGGAGATGGCTTCTATTTTAGTATCCAGCTTAGTGGATGAGCTTACAGCCCTCCTGTCAAACACGGACATGTCCCTTCTCTTAGGTAATAAGGTGGTGGAAGTAAGAAAGTCCGGTATAAACAAAGGCACGGTAGCTCTGTCCTTCTTGCAAGAAGAGGATTACGATTTTGTGCTAGCTATAGGCGATGACGTAACGGATGAAAACATGTTTAAAGTATTACCTTCCAATGCAGTAAGCATCAAAGTGGGCACAGGCTCATCCTTTGCAAGGTATCATGTAACTTCCCAGCAGGAAGCTCTGAATTTATTAAAATACCTGATGAGCGATGACTGATGTATTTTACTTTAAAACGGAGATATGGGTGCCTCTCTACACGGGAGTTAAAGCAGAAAGCCTTCAGGAGTTTTATGAGGCTCTTCTCAGTGTGCCAAACGGTAGCCTCCTCTACCACCTGTACATAAACCTTTTTAACTATCATAACCTGCCAACCATGTACACCAACAGTTTTGCTTACTGGTTTCAACACATAGGCTGCGATGCTCTGGCGGAAAAAATAAGCTCCATAGACCCAACCCGTTATCATGACCTGGAAGCCCTCAGGGAAAGGCTGATAGAAATACTTTCAGAACACAAAGAGGACTGCGCCAAAAGACAGGCAAGCCCCTTTTATTTTATGGATATATACAGAGAGGTAATTGACACGGGAGAGCATGCCACCAGCCTGGAAGAACTCATAAAAGGCATAGAAAAATCCAGCATATATTCTCTTTTTCACCACCTTATAACCTCAAAGATTGACAATAAAAGGGTGATAAACGACTACTCCCAATGGCTCATGAGTATGGGCTATCCGAAGAAGGCGGAGCTCATAGAAGCTTTAGATTTATACGCGCTTAACCTGTATGAGGTGAAAAGTCTTATACTGGAGATTCTAAAAGATGATAAGACTTGAGGATTACGCAAAATATACAAACGGTGAAGCTATTGAAGAACTGCAGAAAATAGCCGAAGATTTAAAGGGTCTTAAAGTGCTTCATATAAACACCACAAGAGAAGGCGGTGGTGTTGCGGAGATACTTTCGCGCTTAGTGCCCCTTATGCAAGCCTTAGGCATTCAAACCCACTGGGAAGTTTTTACAGGTCCGGAAGAATTCTTCAGGTTTACAAAAAAGCTACACAACATGCTCCATCTGCCGGGCTCTGGCACCATAGAAAGCTCTGAAGTAGCCCTGTATTTGAAGACTACCTACACAAACCTGGAAAGGATAAGGACGCAGGATTACGATGTGGTGTTTGTGCACGACCCACAGCCTATGGGCATGGTTATAAACAAAGAGAAGCATCAAAAATGGGTCTGGAGATGCCACATAGATACCTCCACCCCGGACCCTAAAGCCTGGGACTTTATAGAGCTCTTTGTGAATGCTTACGATGTTGCCATTTTCCATATACCGGAGTTTGTCTACGAGAAGCTCAGCATCCCTTCCTACATCATACCACCCTCTATAGACCCTCTACATCCTAAGAATGCGGAAATTGAGGAAGATTTCAGAATAAATACCCTTACCAAATACGGCATAGACCCGGAAAGGCCTATACTCCTGCAGGTTTCTCGCTTTGACAGGCTAAAAGACCCCTTTGGTGTATATAAGGCTTACAGAATGGTAAAGGAAAGGTATGACTGCCAGCTAATATTTGCCGGCTCTTACGCCGGCGATGACCCGGAAGGACAGGAGGTATACACAGAGCTTATAAACCTTACCGCTGGAGAGAAAGATGTCTTTGTTCTAAATTTGCCACCCAACAGCCACTTGGAGATAAACGCTCTTCAGAGGTCTGCCACTGTGGTATTTCAAAAGTCCATAAGAGAGGGTTTTGGGCTTGTAGTTTCGGAAGCTATGTGGAAGGAAAAGCCCGTCATAGGCGGTAATGTGGGCGGTATAAGAAGGCAAATCGTAGATGGTTTGACCGGGTTTCTGGTGAGCACCGTTGAAGGAGCCGCCTATAGGGCAAGACAGCTACTTGCGGACAAAGAGCTAAGAATAAAAATGGGCCTTTACGCAAAAGAAAGAGTAAAGCATCGCTTTCTGATAATAAGACATCTTAAAGACTACGTAGCACTCATAAGGAGCCTATGTTTGAAAAGGTCTTAAATAAAACCTTCAAAAAACACCTTATGTATGTATTGTTGGGCGTCCTCTGTGGTTTTGTGGCGGTAATCTTTGTGTATGCAATAGATTTAGTGGAAAGCTACACTTTGAACCTCATTGCTCACTACTACCCTCCTAAACCTGCCGGAGAAGGCTACAGAGAAGCCTTTACCTTTTATCCTGAACGTTTTTACCTCCTGCCCCTTCTTACCGCTCTTGCTGGACTGATTTCCGGAATTTTAACAACCTTTTTATCTCCGGAATCTGCGGGCGTAGGCACCGACTCGGCAATAAAAGCCTACCATGAAGAAAAAAGGCTCTCCTTTTTGTCCTCCGTGGTCAAGTTGATAACCTCTTCTTTCACCATAGGCATGGGTGGCACCTCCGGAAGGGAGGGACCCATAGCTCTGATAGGTGCAGGTATAGGTTCTACCCTGTCAAGCCTTTTACAGCTTCCTAAGGAAGAAGGAAGAGTTATGCTGGGGGTAGGGCTCGGAGCCGGTATTTCTGCCATATTCAAAGCTCCTCTGGCTGGTGCCTTAATAAGCGCGGAGGTGTTTTTTAAAAAGGACTTTGACATAGAGAACTTGATACCGGCCTTTTTGGCTTGTATAAGCTCCTATATAACGGTGGGTTTTTTCCTTGGCTTTGAGCCAATATTTTCGGTGCATATTCCGGAGGGTGTAAATCTAAAGGCTTCTGCACTCTTTGCCTACTTTTTCTTCGGTTTGTTCTGTGCCATCTTTGTGAGGCTCTTTATTTTACTATTCTTCAGGGTAAAAGCTCTTTTTGAAGAATTAAAGATAAAGCACTATTTAAAGCCTGTTATCGGCGGATTTATGGCAGGCATTGTGGGAATACTTTCACCCTTTGCCATAGGAAACGGGTACGGATATCTGCAACTTATACTGGATTTAAAGCTAACAGACCCTCTGCTTATACTTGCCGGGGCTATTGGGGTTGCTTTGGGTGTTTCCTTTACCCTTGGCTCTGGTATGTCCGGCGGTATCTTTGGACCTTCTGTTATGATAGGTGGTCTTTTTGGGGCTTTCTATAGCCTGCTTCTCAACGGATACTTTGGGCTTGACCTTCATGTGCCTTCCTTTACTGTAGTGGGAATGGTAACCTTCTTTGGAGCTTCCGCAAAGGCTCCCCTCTCTACACTTATACTCATATCAGAAATGACAGGAGAATACTCCCTTTTGGTGCCTGCCATGCTTTCCATATTCACCGCTTACCTGCTTTCCGGAGATAGGAGCATCTTTCCAAGTCAAGTCAATACAAGGCTTGATTCCGTAGCATACAGGGAAGAATGGGGGCTTTTGAAGCTTGAGAAGCTCAAGGTAAAGGACTACATGGCTGAAGCTATAACCCTGCAAGCCCACCAGCCTGTAGAAGAGGCTAAAAGACTGATGCAAGAGCATTTAATTAGCGGTCTGGTGGTCTTAGAAGGGGGACGGCTTGTCGGAATCCTCACAAAGAGCGACCTCAGTAAGGAAGGAAAGACCGTAAGAGACCTAATGAGCGTCAATGTTATAACCGTAAAGCCGGAAGAGAGCTTAGCCAATGCGCTCAGACTTATGCTCACAAAGGGTATAGGGCATCTTCCCGTAGTTAAAGAAGAAAAACTTTTGGGCATCATAACTCGCGAGGACATAGCAAGGGCGGTAAGGGAGTTAAAATAAAAGTATGCTACAGATAGAGGTGCTTCAGGGAAGCCTACTTGAGATTGAGGCTGATGCTATTGTGAACCCTTCTAACTCTCTGGGCTATATGGGTGGTGGTGTGGCAGGGGTTATAAAGAGGGCTGGAGGGGAGGAGATAGAAAGGGAAGCCATAAAAAAGGCACCCATACCCGTAGGTTCTGCCATAATTACCACGGCGGGAAGGCTTCCCTTTAAGGGTGTGATACACGCACCCACCATGGAAGAGCCTGCCATGGAAACCACAGAGGAAAAGGTAAGGAAAGCGGTAAGGGCTTCCCTTGAGCTGGCTGATAAGCTTGGCTTTGAAAGTATTGCCATGCCCGGCATGGGCACTGGTGTGGGTAGGCTTCCAAAGGATATAGCTGCAAGGGCTATGATAGAGGAGATAAGGGCTTTTAAGCCATTAAGCCTAAGAAAGGTAATTCTTGTAGACTTAGATAGCCAGATGGTGGAGGAGTGGAGGAAAAACCTCTGAATGAGGCTTATCCTTTCTGGGGGGTGGCTAAAAGAAAGGGGCATTTTTGAAGCAAATGTAAAAAAAGTCCATTTCCTTAACTCCTTAAAAGATTTAAAAGATGTAAAACTTGGCTTTATTGTCCTCTCTTACCATCTTTCTTCACAGACTTTAAACCTTCATTTAAAGGATTCTTCTTACCCCAAAGTCATAATTTTGGAGCTTGAAGGCTTTTCACCCTTTAACAGAAAAAGGAAGGATACAAACCTTAAGCTTTTAGCCTCATCCCTTGATGAAAAGGCTTATGTGGAAAGGGTAAAAAAGGTAAAGGAGTTTATCTCTGAAGGCGTCGTATACCAGCTTAACCTTACCTGTAGGTTTGACTTCCATCTGGATGGTAAGCCTCTTGACCTTTTTTTGAAGTATTACAAGGCACAACCAGTGCCTTATGCCTTTTTTCTTGACCTTGAGGACTTTTACCTTATAAGCGGTTCTATGGAGCTTTTTTTGGAAAAGAGGGGGAATAAGTTGGTTAGCAAGCCTATAAAAGGCACGGCAAAAAGAAAGAAGGACTTGGAAAAAAGCCAAAAGGACAAAGCAGAAAACCTCATGATAACAGACATGGTTAGGAACGACCTTTCAAGGGTTGCCATGCCAGGTAGTGTAAGGGTGGAAGAGCTTTTTAAGATTGAAAGGTTTAAAACACTCTTTCAGATGCACTCCTCGGTTGTGGCACAAACGAGGGAAAGCCTTCAAAACATACTAAAAGAGACCTTTCCACCAGCCTCTGTGGTAGGCGCTCCCAAGAGGAAGGCGGTGGAGATCATAGACCTTTTGGAGCCTCACAACAGAGAATACTACTGCGGGTGTGCGGGCCTTGTAAGTGAAGAGGACTTTACCTTGAGCGTGCTTATAAGGACTGCCATGGGCCATGGTAATAGGCTTTCTTACTATGCGGGTGCGGGCATAGTTTGGGATTCTGTACCAGAAAAGGAGTGGCAAGAGGTTCTTCTAAAGACAAAGGCCTTTTATAGCTTAAAATAAAATCATTGTGAAGGTCATACCACCACAGGAGAGGTTTTTCAACTTTGAAGATTCAGAAAGGCTAAAGGACTTTTTCCTAAAAGCCTGTGAGGTTTTTAAGGACTACAGGTTTATCATGCTTCCCTCCCTTGAGATATACAGCCATGAGCTTTATGGAGAGAGTCCTTTTATAGTTGGTAGCCTTCAGGATGGAAGCCTTTTGTGTCTTAGAAGGGATTGGACTGTGAGCCTTGCGCGCTTTTTGAGCCTTCAAAAGGATTTGCCCCTACCCCTAAAGGTCTTCTATTGGGGAAACGTTTTCTCACCAGGGGGAAGCTTGGAAAGTTATCAGGTGGGCGTGGAACTCCTTGGAGACCCATCCGTAGAGGCGGAGGTGGAGGTCCTTCAGTCCATAGGCGACTACCTAAGGGCTTGTGGTATGGAGAATCTTACCCTTAGCCTTGGACATGTGGCCATAGTGGAAGAACTTCTAAATAAGTATGGAGAGTCTTACAGGCAAGCCATACTGGAGAAGAACTTCTCCCTTCTTTCCTCCGTTGGGCCTTTAAGGGACCTTTTGCTTGCCAATGGAGGCTTTGAGGTGCTTGATTCTTTTGAGAAGAAATATCCAGAGTTTTCTACCCATTGCCATAGGCTAAGGGAAGTGGCCCAAAGGCTAAAAGGCTTTAACATCCTCTTTGACCTTTCCGAAATTAGACCAAAGGCCTACTATACGGGCCTTGTCTTTGAATTTTTCCATCCAAGGGTGGGACAGCCTTTGGCTGGGGGAGGAAGGTATGACGGCCTTTATAAAAACCTTGGTAGGGATATATGCGCCTTCGGCGGTGCTATTTACCTTGACCTTTTGTTAGAGGTTTAGCTTAAAATATTCATACATGCCCTACTATATATTCGTCACCGGTGGTGTGCTTTCTTCTTTGGGAAAGGGTGTGGCCTCAGCCTCCATAGCCTCCCTCCTTGAAGAGCAAGGTCTTAAGGTAAACATACAAAAACTGGACCCATACCTAAACGTAGACCCCGGCACCATGAGCCCTTACCAGCATGGAGAGGTCTATGTTACAGAAGATGGAGCGGAAACAGACCTTGACCTTGGACACTACGAGAGGTTTACAAAGAGGTCCATGACTAAGAAAAACAACGTAACGGCTGGTAGGGTATATTACAACGTGATACAAAGGGAAAGGGAGGGTGGCTATCTTGGTGCCACGGTGCAGGTCATTCCCCATATAACCGATGAGATAAAAAGGCTAATAAGGGAGGTGGAGGAGGACTGTCATGTGGTCATAGTGGAGGTGGGTGGGACGGTGGGAGATATAGAAGGCTTGCCCTTTTTGGAGGCCGTGCGCCAGCTTTCCATGGAGGTGGGAAGGGAAAAGGTGCTTTTTGTTCATATTACCTATGTGCCTTTTATAAAGACTGCGGGAGAGCTAAAGACCAAGCCCACCCAACACTCGGTCAAGGAACTAAGGGCCATAGGCATACAGCCTGACATAATCCTCTGTAGGTCGGAGATGGAAATTCCAGAAGGTATAAAGGAAAAGATAGCCCTTTTTACCAACGTTCAAAAATCTGCGGTCATATCTGCACCAGATTTGGAGTTTATATACGAGGTGCCTCTTGTCTTCAAAAAACAGGGCCTTGACAGGCTTATAGCCCAACGATTTAGCTTTGAATATAAGGAGGTAAAGAGTAAATGGGAGGATATAGTTCAGACCCTTAGGTCCGCAGAAAGGGAGGTAAAGATAGCCCTTGTAGGCAAGTATGTGTCTTTGAAGGATTCTTACAAAAGCGTAGTTGAGGCACTTATACATGGTGGCATAGCCAACAGGGCAAGGGTAAAGGTTATTTGGGTCAATTCGGAGGATTATGATGAAAAGGTCTTGGAAGAAGCCCATGGCATACTGGTGCCTGGTGGCTTTGGAGAGAGGGGCATAGGTGGAAAGCTAAAGGCTCTTAGCTATGGAAGGGAGTCAAAAAAGCCCACCTTTGGCATATGCTTGGGCATGCAACTTATGTGTGTAGAATTTGCCAGAAATGTGCTTGGGCTAAAGGAGGCCAATTCTACCGAGTTTGACCCCTTCACGCCCCATCCAGTAATAGACCTGATGGAAGAACAAAAGAACATAAAGGAGCTTGGTGGCACCATGAGGCTTGGCTCTTACCCTTGTAAGCTCGTAGAAGGCACAAAGGTAAGGGAGATTTACAAGCAAGAGCTAATATATGAGAGGCACAGGCACAGGTATGAGTTTAACAATAAATACAGAGAGCCTTTCCAAGAGGCTGGTATGGTCTTTTCTGGCCTTTCGCCCGACGAAAGGCTTGTGGAGATAGTGGAATTAAAGGAACATCCTTGGTATATAGGCTGTCAGTTTCACCCAGAGTTCAAAAGCAAGCCCTTCCAACCCCATCCCCTTTTTGTCTCCTTTATCTCCGCCTGCTTACAAGGTCAATGACCGCCACGTCCGGTGGTGAGAAAAGCCTCATGGGAGGACCTCCTGTGCCTACGCCCTTGCTTATATAGATGTAAGAGCTTCCAAGCTTATGAAGGCCCCTATCGCCTATAAACAGCCTTGTTAGAATAAACCTGCCTATAGGGTAATAGACTCCACCATGGGTATGTCCAGAGAGCATAAGGTCAAAAAGTTTTTCTGCTCCAGTCTCCAGCCTTGGCTTGTGCTTCAAATAAATAACAAAGCTTTCTCTTTTTGTCTTTTGAAGAAGTTCCTTGTCCGAAAGTGTGCCATTACAAGCCTTAAAAAACCTACATTCATCGTCATCTATTCCCACTATGCTTATGTCGTAGTCCTTAAGATAGACTACCCCGCCCCTCAAAAGTCTAAAGCCAGCCCTTTCCGTAAAAGCTATGGCTTGGTCTATACCTCTGTAATACTCATGGTTTCCCAAAACGGCATACTTTCCAAGGGGTGGGTCCATCTTAGAGAGGGCATCCGCAAGGTAAGCCTTGTTTTGCATATTTCCATCTACAAGGTCTCCCGTGGACAAAACCATGTGAGGCTTTTCCCTCTTATAAACTTCCAGCACAAGCCCTACCTTATCCATACCCATAAGGGGTCCAAGATGAAGGTCCGATATGTGAAGTATTTTTATGTGGCTCACATCCTTTGGAAGCTTGTCTGTTTCTATAACAAACCTTTCCACCTTTAAATTAAGGGTTTCATAATAGCTGTAAGCAGAGAGGCTAAGGGAAAGGAATAAGATAAGGGCTAAGGAAGTCTTTGCCGAAGGTGTGGGAAGGGGGTTTATATTGAAAAATCTTTTTGAGATAAAAACAAAAGCCCTATAAAGGTCAAAGAAAAGGCCAGAAAGGGAAAAGTAGAGAAGAAAGCCCATCCAAAGAAGGCCTATTAAGGCTGTAAAGTATGCCACGCTTTGGTCCAGCCTTGCATCCGCATACCTCCAGATAAAGGGAGAGAAAAATCCCAAGATGAATAAAAATGCCACAACAAGCCTTAAACCCTTTCCCTTGATGGCAGGCTTTACGATTCTTGTGTAAGTATAAAGGTGCATAAGGGCAAAGATGGACAGAAAGAGAGGGATAAACCACCTCATAAGCTTATCTTGTAGCCAAAGCCTCTTACCGTTTGTATAGCCTGTCCCTCCTCACCCAGTTTTTCCCTTAGCTTTTTTATATGCACATCCACCGTCCTATCGTATACATCCCTTTTTAGCACTCTTTCTATAAGGTATTCCCTGCTAACCGGCTTGCCGTAGTTCTCAAGAAGGGCTTGTAGAATTAGGAATTCTGTGGGTGTAAGGTCCAATATTTGGCTACCTCTCCTCACTTCTTTTTTCTCAAGGTCCACCTCAAGGCTTCCAAGCCTAAAAAGTGTTTGCCTTTTCTCCTTTCCAACCCTTCTCAAAACGGCCTTAACCCTTGCTATTAGCTCCTTGACAGAAAAGGGCTTGGTTATATAATCATCCGCACCAAGGGAAAAGCCTTTAAGCTTGTCCTGTTCCATGTCCCTTGCAGTTATAAATATGATGGGTATGTCCTTTAGTTCTGGGTTATTTCTTATATGCTGGGCTATCTTAAAGCCATCATAGTCTGGAAGCATAACATCAAGAAGCACCAGGTCTGGTGGCTGGGACCTTAGAAGTTCTACGGCTAAGGTGCCTCTATGAGATAAAATAGTCTCGTAGCCTTCCTTTCTTAGATTATAAGCTATAAGCTCTGCCAGGTCCTTATCATCCTCCACTATAAGCACCCTTAGGCTCATATCTTTGTAGGCTTTATCCTTATAGCCACTTCGTCCGGGTTTATCACATCACCAACGGATATAAGTATCTCCTCCACCACGCCGTTAACGGGGCTATGTACCTCATTCTCCATCTTCATAGCCTCCACCACGAAAAGCACATCACCCTCTTTTACCTCCTGTCCCACATTTACCTTTATATTCACCACCTTTCCAGATATGGGCGATGCCACATCTCCAACTCCTACAGGCTTTGGCCTTTTCGGCTTTACTTCTGTGCCTAAGCTTATCTCTCCATAAGGTGTAGGTACATGCTCAACTTCTCTGAGTGGCTTTAGCATAACCTCTTCCAGCTTTCCATCAAGCCTTATAAAGAAGGTTTTACCCTCTGGAGTTGGCTCACCCCTTCCTGCAATCTGCACATGGTACTGCTCTCCGTGGACGGTGATTATAAACTCCACTGGTATGTTTTCTTTTTTCTCTTCAATTAGCTCTTCTGGGGGTAGTTTTTCTCCCCTCTCTCTAAATTCAAAGAACTCTTTGGCAACCAATGGAAAGAGGGCGTAGGAAAGTATGTCTTCTTCGCTCTTTGCTCCTGCCTTTATGGCCTCTTCTCTAATGCTTGGTAGCTCTGGTTTTAGAAGGTCTGCAGGCCTTATATGGTATATGGGTTCTTCGTCTCCAAGTATCTTCTTTATTATCTCCTCCGGTATGGGTGCGGGGGGTTTTCCGTATAGGCCCTTTACATAGTCCTTTGTTTCCTTTGTCACCACCTTATACCTTTCTCCATGGACTACATTAAGGAAAGCTTGAGAGCCTACTATTTGACTGGTGGGTGTTACCAAGGGTGGATAGCCAAGGTCCTGCCTTACCCTTACCACCTCCTCAAGCACCTCAGGAAGCTTGTCTTCCATACCCTGTTCCTTTAGCTGGCTTATAAAGTTGGATATCATGCCACCGGGTACTTGGTGCAAAAGCACTCCCACATCTGGGTATGGTGGTAGCACATCATACTTTTTGTACTTTTTCCTTACATTTACAAAAAGGTCTCCAGCCTTTTGGTAAAGCTTTTCATCTACCCTTATTTCATAGCCAAACTCCCTAAGGGTGTATATCATGGTTTCACCCGGGGGGTGGGAAGTCTGACAAGACAGGCTATAGAAGACCGTATCTATCATATCTGCGCCAGCCTCTATGCCTTTTAGCTGGGCCATCTGGGCAAGGCCTGCGGTGGTTTGGGTATGAAGATGGACAGGATAGTTGGGAAATTCAGATTTAAGGGCCTTTACCAAGTCATAGCATACCTTTGGGGACAAAAGGCCAGCTTGGTCCTTTATGGATATGATATCTATGCCCATATCCACCAATTCTTTTGCTACGCTTACGTAATACTCTATGGTATGCACCGGGCTTATGGCATAAGAAAGCACACCCTTGACTATGGCTCCAAGCCTTTTGGCCGTTTCTATGGACTTTCTCATATTCCTTGTATCATTGAGAGCATCAAAGATCCTAAAGACTTCAATCCCGTTATCATAGGCCCTTTTTACAAACTCCTCCACCACATCATCGGGGTAGTGCCTGTAGCCTACCACATTCTGTCCTCTTAGGAGCATTTCAAGCTTGGTGTTTGGTGCATGCTTTTTAAAGAGCCTAAGCCTTTCCCACGGGTCTTCCTTTAAATACCTTAGGCATACATCAAAGGTGGCACCACCCCAAACCTCCAAAGACCAAAAGCCACATTTATCAAGCACCTCTATTATGGGAAGCATATCCTCCGTTCGGACCCTCGTGGCCAACAAAGACTGTATGCCGTCCCTTAGAGATACATCGGTTATAAGAATTTCCCTCATGAGTGAAAATTATAACATCCTAAAATGGTCAAAGCCCGTAGGTTCAAGGGGCCTATCATCCAAATACACACCCTCTCCCTCTTCCACAAAGCCTATATGGGTCATGCTTAAAAAGGGATTGAGCCTTTCCATTGGGTGGGTAAAGAGAAGCTCGTAGTCTTCTCCACCAGATAGGGCATACTCAAGAGGGTCCTTGCCGTGCTTTTTGCAAAAGCTTATAAGCTCCTTAGATAAAGGTATCTTTTCGGAGAATAACCTTACCTTTACAGAGCTTGCCTTTGCAAGCTTTAGAGCATCGGAAGATAGTCCATCGCTTATGTCCATACTGGCTGTGGCATACTTGGATATGTGTTTTACAAAGTCAATCCTTGCGGTGGGCCTTAGATGTTTTTCTATAAGCCTTAGTTCAAAGTCTTCATAGCTTTTTTTATCCATAAGCAAAAGCTCAAGGCCTGCCTTTGAATCTCCAAGGGTTCCGGAGACAAACACACCATCGCCTACCTTTGATCCCTTCCTTCCCACAAACCTATCCGCCTTTCCTATCATAAAAACGTCAATGCATAGCTTTTCACCCTTGCTCACATTTCCCCCTACCACCTCACAGCCATAAAACTCACAGGCCCTTTTTATACCAAAATAGACTTCCTCTATGTATTTTACCTCCATATCTGGAAGCACCAAGGAAACAAGGGCATAAAAAGGCATCCCACCGTTTGCCACCACATCGCTCACATTGACCGATATGGCCTTCCAGCCTATGGCGGATGGTGGATAATTTAGCTTAAAATGTCTGTCTTGCAAAAGCACATCACAAGTGAGGAGTAGCAAGGAACCTCCCAACTGCACCGGCGCCGTATCATCCCCTATGATTCCACTTCTTAATACATCCTTTAACCTTTCTATAAGGCCAAACTCTCCAATTTCTGATATTTTCATTCTGTAAAGATCTGCCCTTCTATGGGCTGGACCAATACGCCCTTTTCTTCAATAAACTTTACAGCCCTTTCAATCTCTTCTGCATCACCGTCCATTTCAACGGTCAATATGCCCGTATCCTTTGTAACCTTTGCCGTTCTTATATTTACCACCACATCAAAGTTTTTACACACCATACAAAGCACAGGCTCTTTCACCTTTTCTTCTGGGTATATAAGCTGGAGCCTTATAACATTCATACCAAAGATTATATCAGAGTTTAAGCATGTATTCAGCCTTTTCAAAGGCTTCTGTTGCTATTGATATTAATGTATTTCTATCTATACCGGTTAGCTTTTCTAAGTTTATAACTATATCATTCTTTGTTGGGTCTTGAGCCTTCAAAACCTCAGGGAACTTCTCCTCAATGAAAATAGCATGGTTCAATATGTTTCTTAAATGTATGTTCTTTCCTGTATATCCATCTATTATTTCTTGCTTTATCTTGATTTCTTTAAGAAAAGTTATCTTATCCATGTTTAATATCTCGCCTATTAGCGAAAATAGTCCAATTAAATATGCTTCAGATTCGTATTCCGGCTTTATTATCTCCGCAATTCTTTGAGCTATTATAGCTCTTACAAGGGACTTTTTCCATAGCTCTGGGTTTTCTATAGACATATAATCGTTCATAGCTAAAACCAAAAGGAAGTTTTTAAGATTCTTTAACCCCAACATGGCGCAAGCCTGTTCTATGCTTTTTATTTCTTTTATGGGTGAATAATAGGCAGAGTTAACAAGGCGAAGAATCTTAGCCGTCATACCAACATCCGTTGCTATAATGTCCGCTATTTCTTTTGGACTTTCTGCGGTGTGAAGTAAAGCTATGAGTTTAAGTAATGTAGTCTTTAAATAGGGCGCTGTTTTGAACTCTTTTAATATGAATGGACTTTCTAAATACATGCCTTGGAAAAAATCTCCAACAGTTAAAGCTTTTTTATATTCCTCCTCATTTTCTATTCTTGAGATGAGGATTTTTTTGCCGTTGCCTTTCGCTATTTCAATTGTTTTTGGGTCAAGATGCTTTATATTTGTAGATATAATATGTACCTTATCAAGTAATTTTGCCATTTTTTCATTTCCTAAATACTTCTCATCTAAACAAAATAGGACATCTTGCTCTATGTATTTATCCATAACATTAAGCACTTGCCTATATACTATTTCTCCAACGGGTATTTGAGGTTCTATAACATCTATAATAAGCTTTTTGGGGTCAAGTGATTCTATAGCCTTGTTAATTAAAGAATCCAAAGAAACATTTATCATTACTCTTTTGCCTTCACCAATCCTATCTATACCTTGCTCTAAAATAATCTCTATTATTATGTAAGTAGCCCTGCTATAAGGAACTTCCTTAGGGTATTCATAAAAATTGTCCTTTTTCCTCAAAAAGACTTCAAAGGCAAACCTCCTACCTTCCCTATCAAATATGGGTTGCTTTGCTATAAGGAAGCTCATTAAGAACCTCTTTCAGCTCAGGGTATAGAGGAAACTGTTGGCAAAGCTCTATTACTTCTTTGCGAACATCCTCTATAACCTTCTCATCCTTTATATTATCAATGACCTTAGCTATTAGTCTTGCTATGCGTCTCATCTCATCCTCTTTCATTCCTCTTGTGGTCATGGCGGGCGTGCCTATTCTAATACCGCTTGTCTTTGTGGGTGGTAGGGGGTCAAAAGGCACTGCATTCTTGTTAACCGTTATGTTTGCCTTTCCCAGTGCTTCTTCTGCTTCTTTGCCGGTTATACCCTTGTTCCTCAGGTCAAGGAGGACTATGTGGCTGTCCGTTCCGCCCGTAATCACCTTAAAGCCAAGTTTTAGAAACTCCTCCGCCATAGCCTGTGCGTTTATAATTACCTGCCTTGCGTAGCTTTTAAACTCCTCCGTCATAGCTTCTTTGAAGGCCACAGCCTTTGCCGCTATTACATGCATTAGGGGACCACCCTGTATCCCGGGAAATACGCTCTTGTCTATATCTTTGGCAAACTCTGCCCTACACAGTATAAAGCCACCCCTTGGACCTCTCAAGGTTTTGTGAGTGGTTGATGTTACAAAGTGGGCATATGGAACCGGATTTGGATAAACTCCGCCGGCAATTAGGCCAGCATAATGGGCCATATCCACCATAAGGTAGGCTCCCACATCCTCCGCTATCTGTGCAAACCTTTCCCAGTCTATTATCCTTGGATAGGCTGAAGCACCTGCCACTATCATCTTGGGTTTGTGTTCCTTTGCAAGCTTCCAAACCTGATCATAGTCTATAAGCTCTGTTTCTGGGTTTAGCCCATAGTAATAAACTTGATAGACCTTTCCGGAGAAGTTTACCTTTGCACCGTGGCTTAGATGTCCCCCGTGGGCAAGGTCCATTCCAAGGATTACATCACCGGGCTTTAAAAAGGCCATATAAACCGCCATGTTGGCTTGAGAGCCAGAATGGGGCTGAACGTTGGCATGCTCCGCGCCGTATATCTTTTTAACCCTTTCTATGGCAAGGCTTTCTGCAATATCTACAAACTCACATCCTCCATAATACCTTTTGCCGGGAAGTCCTTCGGCATACTTGTTGGTAAGCACAGAACCTTGAGCCTCCATAACCGCAAGAGAGGTAAAGTTCTCCGACGCTATAAGCTCAAGGTGGTAGAACTGCCTGTTATACTCCTGCACTACAGCCTGGTATATCTCTGGGTCTGTCTCTTTTAAGTATCTCATCTTTAATATTTTACTCCCATTCTATGGTAGCTGGTGGTTTTGAAGATATGTCATACACCACCCTGTTTATACCTTCTACCTCGTTTATTATCCTCCTCATCACATGGTCAAGGAACTCGTAGGGAAGCCTTGACCAATCCGCTGTCATTCCATCTGTGCTGTCCACAGCCCTTAGGCCTACAACCCTTTCGTAGGTCCTCACATCTCCCATAACACCCACGCTTTTTACTGGCAGAAGTACGGCAAAGGCCTGCCAGACCTTATCATAAAGCCCCCACCTTTTTAGCTCTTCTATAAATATGCTGTCCGCTTCTCTGAGTATTTCAAGGTCTTCCCTTTTTACCTCTCCCAATATCCTTATGGCAAGACCAGGTCCAGGGAAGGGATGCCTCCTTAGTATGCCCTCTGGCACTCCAAGAATTTTTCCCACTTGCCTTACCTCATCCTTGAAAAGTTCTCTCAAGGGTTCAAGAAGCCTTAAGTTCATCCTCTCTGGCAAACCACCTACGTTGTGATGGGTCTTTATCACCTTTGCGCCTGGAATGCCCGCACTTTCCACCACATCGGGGTAAAGGGTGCCTTGAAGAAGATAATGGGCATCCACCTTCTTGGCTTCCTCCTCAAAAACCTCAATAAAGGTATGTCCTATTATTCTTCTCTTCTCCTCTGGGTCCTCCACACCCTTTAACCTTTCTAAAAACAGATCCTCTGCATCCACCCTTTTAAAAGGCAAGCCCATATCTCTAAAGTAGCCTTCTACCTCTTCTACCTCACCCTTTCTCAAAAGCCCATGGTTTACAAATATGCAGTGTAACTGTTTTCCAATGGCCTTATATGTTAACAAGGCGGATACGGTAGAATCCACACCACCAGAAAGGGCGCATATAACCCTTTTGTGCCCCACCTCTTGTCTTATCTCCTCCACCTTTTCCTTTACAAAATCCCCCATCCTCCAGTTTTCTTCGGCGTGGCTTACCTCAAAGAGGAAGTTTCTTATGATCTCCTTACCATATTGGGTATGGGCCACTTCTGGGTGAAACTGTACTCCGTAGATAGGCTTTTCTCTGTGTCTTATAACGGCGTAGGGAGAGTTTTCTGTATTGGCAAGGCTTTCAAAGCCTTCTGGCAATCTTACCGCCTTGTCCGCATGGCTCATCCATACATCAAATTCAAGTGGCAATCCTTTGAAAATTGGGTCCTCTTTGAGAACCTTTAGCCTTGCCCTACCGTACTCCTGCCTTTGGGACCTCTCCACAGTTCCACCAAGCTGATGCACTATAGCCTGAAGGCCATAGCATATGCCAAGTATGGGAAGTCCCAAAGTGTATATACTTGGGTCTGGTAAAGGGGCATCCTCTTCATACACAGAGGCGGGTCCACCGGAGAAGATAAGGCAATATGGGTCTTTTTCCCTTATCTCTTCTGGGGTTATATAATAAGGCACTATTTCACTGTATACACCAAGCTCTCTTACCCTTCTTGCTATAAGCTGTACATACTGAGAGCCAAAGTTTAAGATTAAAGCAGGCCTCTTAACCACTTTTAATAATTATACTATACGTCGGGTGAGAAATTCATCCTTTGTAGTGGCAGGTTTTAAACCTGCCAGATTATAAAACATCGGGCGGGCCAAAGACCCGCCCCTACATTGTTTGTCTCATTTATTTTTAACAAAAGGTATGATGGCATCCAGTTGTTTAATTAATTTCTCATTCCACGTTCGCCCGGCGTTATAATTCAAAATTATGGAAAGTAAAATGGAGGGCTTACTACACTTTGCTGTGTCTTTGGTTCTAAATCTAATTTTATTTACACTTCTTTCCATATACCTTTTTATAAAAGTGGATACGCCACCAAAACCACCATTACAGGTATATTTGGAGGATATACCAAGGATAGAGGAAGTAAGGCTGGTACGTGAAAGGCCATCGGTTGGCCAAAGACCTAAGGAAGGTGAAGGAACTTTAAAGAAAGGAAGGGAGAAGATAAGCGCATCACCTATGCAGGTTGATAGAGATAGGGGAGATGTGCAGGTGCCAAAGGGTATACCAAAGGAAGAACCCTCCTTGCTTCAGGATATAGAACAGAGGATAAAAGGAAAGCAAAAGGAAGTGAAAGAAGAAGGCATAAGGACCTCCGAGCTTGGTGATATAGTGGCTGTTGTCTCTCCAAGCGGTATAGGTCTTTCTGGAAGTGGAAGGCCTGCGGTTTATATTCCACCATTGCCAAAGGTAGCTTCTGATGAGCCTTTGAGTGTGCTTAAGATAAGGATATGGGTAGAACCTTCTGGAGTGGTGTCAAAAGCTCAAATAGTGCAAAGGAGTGGGTCACCTCAGGTAGATCAAAAGATGCTTAACTTTGTAAAAGGTATAAGGTTTGAGTCTATCAGGGATAATATTATTCAAACGGGTATAATAAGCTTTAGGTTTAAAGGAGGTTAGACATGGTTTGTATAACACACCTTGAACTATGCCCTTATTGTAAAAGGATAGCTCTAATGGTTTGTGAGTATGATGAGCCCTATCCAAGGGTAGAGGCAGAATGCCAATGTTGTGGTTATAAGGCTCATGATGTGCCTATGAGATTGACTCCAGAAGACTTTAAAAACATACTGGATAAACTTGGAAGAAAACTTATAGGAGAGGTATGTATAGATGACAGGTGCGAATCCTCAAAGGTTATAAGGCTTATAAAGGAAGGGAGCTATGCAGAATATAGATGCCTTGAGTGTGGTTCAGAATGGAACAGCGATGAAGTACAAAAGGCAATAGACCGTATTAAATCTATTCAAAGGTCTTTAAAGAACGGTAACAGGCTTATGGAACTTCTAAAAGCTGGCGAGGGAGAATGCCCATTGTGTGGATGGGATATAGGGCACGCCCATGTGGGTTATGCTGTTTCCATAGAGTGCTTTGTTTGTGGCTACCATACGGATACAAAGGAAATAATACCAGAAGTGGATCCTGCCACACTTAACTGTCCTCAGTATGAAAAATCGGAGGAGACGGGTTGAATCTCCCACATAAAGAGTTTCTTAGGTACGAAAACTGGAAGGACCAGTTTCTCAAGGACTATAACAAAATAAGCTCGGAAGAGATAAAAAGGTTGGCGGAGGACCTAAAGGACAGGTATGAAGGCCTTGAAGAAAGGCTTTTAAAGGCCCTTCTTTCCATGTATGTGGGAGGCTATGAGAAAAGGGTGGAAGACCCAGAAGTAAGATATTGGACCAATTGGGCTGGTATAAAGACATACAAAACCTTTAACGGCTTTCCACAGCTTTCGGACATAGAACTCTCCTTTGCCTTCTATGCCATAGGTAAGGTTTTTGTGCCTTTGCTTTTGCACGAAAGGGGTGTAAAGTCGGAAAGTTTTAAAAAGCTTCCTCCAGAGGAACAGGAGAAGGCCGTTATGGAGGAGTTAGAAGTAATATGGGAAAACCATCTTATAAGGGTCCTTCAAATCCTTCCCTACCTTGGTCTTAGTTCAAACAGCAAATAAAAGCCTTCCCTTTGGGCCATAGCCTTTACCCTCCAACCATGCAGTTCGGCTATGTGTTTTACTATGGCAAGGCCCAAGCCCATGCCCTTTGGGTTCTCCGAATGGTAAGGCAAAAAGATTATCTCCTCTTTGCCCTCCTCTATTCCCGGCCCATCATCCCTGTAGACCATGCTATCCTCCCTTAGTTCAACCCACACCCTTCTTGCACCCCATTCAAGGCTGTTGTTAAAAAGGTTAAAAAACATATCCCTTAAAAGCCTCTCATCCCCCATAACCCTTAGATTTCCTTCCACTTCTATCCTTATACCTTCGTATATGCTTGCCACCTGCCTTATAAGGTCTCCAAGCTCAAGCTCTTTGAAGTTTGGCTCTACCTCCACCGAAAGGCTTCTAAACTGGTCTATGGTTCTCTTTATCCTTTCAAGCTCCTCAAGTATGATGCTGGCCATCTGGGCGACCTTTTCCATATCACACTGCCCCCTCTCCAAGGACCTTATTAGCCTTTCCAGGTTTAGGCTTATGGGTGTGAGCGGGTTTTTTATCTCATGGGCTATCCTCTTTACGGCCATCTGCCATGTTTTGAACCTCTCTGCCAATATAAGGGTCTCAAGATCCTCATACACTATCACCCTGCCTATATCCAACTCTATGGTACTTTCCCTCACGCTTGCCTTTCTTGAAAGCTCCTCATAGGCCCTGTTTTGGAACCTTTCTCCATCCCTTGAAAGGAAAACAATACCCACTGGCAGAGCATTAAAAAGCTGAACAAGCATCTCTTTTTCTTTATTGAGTCTTTGATAGAGTTTCTTTAGCTCTTCCTTCATGGTTAAAAAGCCTATGCCAAGCTCTTGGACCTCATCGCCAGTCTGTGGAACTTCTACGTTAACGTCAAAGTTTCCCTTGGCTATCTCCCTTGCCTTTTGAGTTAGCTTTTCAAGGGGTAGGCTAATATGCCTTGCTATAAGGTTCCCAAACCATACGGCGGACAAAAAGGACAGAAAGCCAGCAAGCACAAGAAAATACACATATATGCCACCTATAATATCCCTTGCCTTGACCATGTTCCTAAGCTCTGTGGATATTCTTTTTATATCCTCTATTAGGCCTACGGCCCTGTGTTCCCTTGAAAGCACAAGGCGATATCCATCCACACACAGGCTTATGCTATCTTCTCCTATGGCCTCTTTACAGTTTGGGTCCTCAATCACACCTTTTACACCTTTTAGCCCTTTAAAGCTTTCCACCAAGCCATTATTTTTTAACAGGACAAACATATCCCTGTAGGCTTGTGCCTTCTTTAGCTCCTCCTCTTGAATTAGGGCGCTAAGGCCTTCGGATTTTTTTGCTACCTCCTTTAGCTGTCCGCTTACAAAGGATTTTGTAGATTGAAGCAAGATTACCGCCGTGGCCAAGTTAAGGAAGATAAGAGGTGTGATGATATAAAGCATGAGGCTTGTGGAAAGTTTTTTTCTTAAAGGTTCTCTTTTTCCAGCAAGGTAAGCCTTTATAAACTTTCTAAAGAATATTATAAAGACAATAAACAAAACAAGAAGGTCAAGGTTTATCACAAGAAGGACAAGGGGGTAGCTTATGTTCCAGATTTTTCTAAGGTTGTCAAGGAAGGCTATGTTTATTAAAAGAAAGGCTAAAAGGAATAGGGCAAAGGCTACATAAAGCCTCAATGCATTTCCTTATCCTTAATGTGTTGGTGCTTTACCACTTCGCCCTCGGACCAGTAGATGGTCATCTCCGCTATGTTCTCCGCATGATCCGCCATCCTTTCAAAGTGCCTTGCCACAAAGGAAAGGTGTATGGACCTCTTTATGTTCCTTGGGTCCTCAAGCATGTAGGTTATAAGCTCTCTTTGAACCTGGTGGTATAGCTCATCCACCATATCGTCCCTTTCTATAACCTTCTTTGCAAGCTCCACATCCCTTTGGAAAAAGGAAAGGACCGCATCCTCTATCATGCTCTTTACATTGGATGCCATAAGGGTAAGGTTTACGTAGGGCTTTAGGGGTGGCTCTTGGGCAAGGAGTATGGACCTTTCTGCTATGTTTTCCGCCTCATCCCCTATCCTCTCAAGGTCCGAGACTATCTTATACATACCCATTATTAGCCTAAGGTCTACAGCCTCTGGCTGGTAGAGGGCTATCATCCTTATACACCTTCTTTCTATCTCCACCTCCAGCTGGTCTATTTGGTCATCACCCTTGATTATCTCCTCCGCAAGCCCCACATCTTGTTTGTTAAGAGACTCTATAGCCTTATCCACCGCTTCCTTTACAAGCCCAGCCATCTTAAGAACCAATCCTTTTGTTTCTTCCAACTCTTGAAAAAGCTTCATACTCTTCCTCCTGAATATAGTATTTTAAGTGGAGTTTGTTAAAATTTGGTTAATGATTTCTACCACCCTTCCTTCCTTTATCCTTACTATCCTGTCTGCAAGCCTCAGGGCCTCTTCCTTGTGATGGGTTACCATAAGGGTTGGAATGTTATAGCTCCTTTGAAAGCTTTTTAGCTCCTCTTGAAGTTCTGCCCTTAGCTCTTCATCAAGGGCCGATAGAGGTTCATCCAAGAGAAGCACCTTAGGCTCCCTTGCAAGGGCCCTTATTAGGGCCACCCTTTGCTTTTGTCCTCCAGATATTTGATTAGGCCTTTTGTCCTTTAGGCCCTCAAGCCTTACCTTTCTCAAAAGCTCAAGAGCCTTTTCCTTATCTTTTCTTTTCATCCCATACATCACATTCTCCAAAAGGCTCATGTTTGGAAAGAGGGCATAATCCTGGAATACAAAGCCCACATGCCTCTTCTGTGGTGGAAGGTTTATTCCCCTCTTTGAATCAAACCAAACCTCTCCATTCACTTCAATGTATCCTTCTTCAGGCCTTTCCAAGCCAGCTACACATCTCAAAAGAGTTGTTTTTCCACTGCCCGATGGCCCAAAAAGCACCAAAAACTCACCATCCCTTAGCTCAAGCTCTACATCAAGCCAAAAGTCTCCTTCAGCTCCGTGAAGCCTCTTTTTGACCTTTATGATTATCAAAGGACCCACCTCCTGTTTATTATGTAAAGTGTCAATAGACTAAGGAAGGACAAGGAAAGGAGTAAAAGAGAGTAAAGGTGGGCTGTGGCGTAGTCTATGGATTCTACCGCGTTGTATATGACTATGGAGGCCACCCTTGTTTTGCCCTCTATGTTTCCACCTACCATAAGCACCACGCCAAACTCTCCCAAGGTGTGGGCAAAGGAAAGCACAAAGCCCACAAGTATGGAAGCCTTCATGTTGGGCAGGATAACTCTAAAAAGGGTTTCAAGTTTGGATTTTCCCAAGGTCCAACTTGCCTCTATCAGACTTTTGGGAACGCTCCTGTAGCCAGAAATCAAGGGATGGGTCATCATGGGAAGGCTGTATATAACGGAGGCTATAACAAGACCCTCAAAGGTAAAGACAAGCTGGTAGCCCAAAAGCCTCTCCCAAAGGGCGCCCAAGGGGCCATTTTTTGAAAAAAGGATTAAAAGGTAAAAGCCAAGCACGGTGGGTGGCAAAACAAGGGGCAAGGTGGTAATAACCTCCAGCACAAGGGCAAGGGGGCTTTTGGAGTAGGCCATGTAGTAGGCAAGAGGAATGCCTACAATAAGAAGGATAAAGGAGGTGATAAGGGAAAGCTTTACCGTCAGCCAAAAGGGCCCAAGGTCCATCATCTATCTCCCGGAAGTAAAAAGCCATACTTTGTAAAGACCTTCCTCGCTTCCGTAGAGGCTACAAACTCATAAAACCTTCGCGCACCTACAACCTTTTGACCTTCCTTTGTGATCACATAACCTTGAAGTATCCTTTCATGTTTGTCCTCTGGCACCAGCCAGTATCTTCCTACCCTTTCAAGCTCTGGGGCCTTTGCCAAGGAAAGGGCTATAAAGCCAAGGTCTGCCGCACCGGACCTAATATAGCTGGCAGTCTGGGCTATGTTTTCTCCTATTACAAGCTTATCTTTAACCTTTTGAAAAACACCGTAGGCCTCAAGGATCTCCTTTGAAGCCCTCCCGTAGGGTGCATGCTCCCAGTTGGCTATGGCTATCCTTTTTACCCTTGGGTCAAGGAGAACCTCTGGGAACTTGGAAGGGTCAAGGCCCGAATCCTTCCTTGTCCAAAGCACTATCCTTCCTATGGCGTAAGGCTTTGGCTTTGTGATGGCATAGCCTTCTCTGTATAGCTCTTCCACATACTTCATATCTGCAGAGAAGAATATGTGGTAGGGCGCTCCAGCCTTTATCTGGGCAAAGCCTTTACCAGAAGAGCCAAAGATAAGCTCTATTTTGTCTTCTGGATATTTTTTCATGTAAAGGTCTGCCAGCTCTCTTAGAGCAAACTGAAGGTCGGCGGCGGCGTAAACCCTTATGACCTCTGCCTTGACAAGGCCAAAGAAAACAAAAAGAAAAAGTGTAAGCAACCTCATGTTAGGGCTTCCTCCACACCAACTTCTGGCCTATAGCCTGGCACTTGGGAGATAAGGTTTCTGTATGTTTTTGACTTCAATAGATTCAAAAGCCTAAGAAAGCTTTTATCCTCTTCTAAATCTTCCCTGTAGCAAAGGCAATAGTCTTCCGTCTTTACACTGAAAAACTCCAGTCCATAACTGTATGCGTAGGCTTTTGTGGCCACACCCGCCTCCGCCAAGCCTTCCTTTATGGCAAAGGCCACTTTCTCATGGTCCGCATGAACCACCTTGTATTTTTTAATACCAATATCCTCTCTTATCTCCTCAAAGACCTTCCTTGCACCGCTTCCTTCCTCCCTTGCAAGCCAAAGCCTCTTTTTTAGCTCCTTTAGGCTTGCCATTTCCCTTGTTAGAATGCCCTCCTCCCAGGAGAAGACCTTTAGGACTTTGTAGCCCCTTCCGAGATGTTCTTTTACAAGCCTGTAGTTCTCCTCAAAGCATCCCATATGCAAGCCAGCCATATGCACATAGCCTTCCTTCAAAAGCTCAAGGGCCTTAAGGCTTGAAGCATTTATTGTAAGAAGCCTTATACCCTCTTGGAGAAGGGTTCCAGTCAAAAGCTTTAGTGAGTTATCGCATCCAGCAAAAGCAAAGGTGGGAATATTTAGCCTTTTAAACCAGCTTATTTTTTCATCTTTATAAAAGCCATCCGCATCCACATGTTCCATAGGCGCCGGTGCTATAACTCTCTGAGACCCCACCAGATAGCTTATAAATAGGCCCTCTTTAAAGCCGGGAAAAAACTTGTATTCCTCTTGTGAAAACAGTTCTTCCACGCTACAGCCCAAGGCCCTTGCCAGCCTAAGGGCATAATCTACAGAAGGCATAACACTGCCTGACTCTATGGAGCTTATGGTGGTCCTTGGTATGCCCGTTATCCTTGAAAGCTCTTCCTGAGATAGGCCAAGCCTTTGTCTGTATTCCCTTACTCTGTTCATTGACTATTTATTGTAGATTATGGACGAAATCTTGTCAATCTATGTTTGATATAAGTCATGTTAAAATTTCACCATAAGGGGATGGATAAGTTTTTGCCTTTCTTAACATGGTTTAAAAACTACAACAGAAAGGTTTTTATACAAGACCTTACTGCAGGTCTTACGGTAGCTGTAGTTCTTGTGCCCCAATCCATGGCCTATGCTCTCATTGCAGGGCTTCCTCCCGTGTATGGCCTATATGCTGCCTCTATTCCTGTGATAATAGCTGCCCTCTTTGGTAGCTCTCCACAGCTTGCAACAGGCCCTGTAGCCATAGTGTCCTTCCTTACCTTTACATCCCTTACAAGCTACGCCAAGCCCGGAGAAGAGAAGTTTATTGAACTTGCAATCCTTATGGCCCTTTTGGTAGGTCTAATACAGCTATTCATGGGACTCTTTAGGCTGGGCTTTATAGTTAACTTTGTTTCCCATTCGGTCATCATGGGCTTTACCAACGCTGCGGCCATAATCATAATAACCACTCAGATCCCAGCCCTACTTGGTATAAAGGTGGAACAAAAGGAGCTAATCTTTCAAAATCTTTATGAGATAGCCATAAACCTCCCAAAGACCAACCTTTACACCCTTGCGGTAGGCCTTGCCTCCATAGCTATAATAATTGGCCTAAGAAGAATAAACAAAAATATTCCCTCCGCTTTAGTGGCCGTTATCATCTTTACGATCCTTTCTTATTACTTCTCCTTTGAAAGCTATGGCATAAAGGTTGTAGGGAATATTCCACAAGGGCTTCCTTACCCCTCCATACCCTACATAGACCTTGACCTTTTGGATAGGCTTCTTGGCAAGGCTTTTATCATAGCCCTTGTGGGCTTTATGGAGGCCTACGCTATAGCAAAGTTTATAGCAAGCCAAACAAAACAAAAGCTTGATGTAAACCAAGAACTTATAGGACAAGGCCTTGCCAACGTGGTAGGATCCTTCTTTAAAAGCTATCCGGTTAGTGGTTCCTTTTCCCGTTCTGCTGTCAACTTCCAAGCTGGTGCAAAGACGGGCATGTCCAACATAATAAGCGCCTGTTTTGTGATAGCTACCCTCCTGTTTGTGGCTCCACTCCTTTACTACCTTCCAAGGCCAGTCCTTTCCGCCATAGTGATAACAGCGGTCGTAGGCCTTATAAGACCCTATCACTTTATACACCTTTGGAAAACAAACAGATACGATGGCATATCTGCCATAACCACCTTTGCCCTTTCCTTCATAATGAAGCCAGACTATGCCATACTGATAGGTGTTTTCCTCTCCTTGTCCCTATTCCTTTGGAGAAGCCTACATCCTAGGATAGTTAGAATGTCCAGGGACCCCATTAGTGGCACCTTTGTGAACGCAGAGGCAAACAACTTGCCCACCTGTCCCCAGATTGAGATGATAAGGCCTGAAGCCTCTTTATACTACGCCAACGTGGAGAACATACTAGAAGAGATAAAAGATATTGTTAAAGGAAAGCCTGCTTTGAAGCATCTGGTGATAGACGGTGAATCTATAAACTATGTGGATGGGACTGCCCTTGAGGCCTTACATGATTTCCATGAGGACCTTAAGAACGTAGGCGTAAACCTTGTTTTTGTGAATGTGAAGGCACCTGTAAAAGATGTCATGATTCGTTCTGGCTTTTTGGAAGAGCTTGGCAAAGATAACATCTTACCTTCTAAAGGTTATGCCTTGGGCTATCTGTTTAAAAGCATAGACCATAAGTACTGTGCTGAGGTATGTCCTTACGTTCTTTTCAATGAATGCTATACGGTTAAAGATTATGTAAAGTTTGATCTTGCGGAAAATCCAATAAAGGCTATATACGAAGGCCTTTCTAATTATGAAAATGTGGAGGTCTATGTGGGAAGGGCTTACGGTAGTTTGATATTGAAGGCTGACACTGTAGAGCTTGGGCTCAAAAGCCAAGATTTTTACACAGACGGAACCGCTATTTATATTCCATCTACCAAGGTTGTAAAGAGGATGGATGAGCTTGTATCCCTTGGAAGCCTTTGTAGGGAAAAAAGGTTGCGCTATGAAGAACGGTTTTGTCTATCTTGGTAGCACAACGGAAGAGATGGTGGAAAACCTCAGGAAGATAGCTTTGGCCTAAACAAAAGCCCTCTTATAAGCACAGCATAAGAAAAGTAGAGCCATAGGATAAGGTAAGGGATGGTTGCCAGATAGGATAGTGGTCTGCCTTGAGCTTCTGCAAAGACCATCCAAGCCAAGGCTACCACAGTAAGTGGCAAAATTCTCTTTATGGCCTTTTCATCCACTAGGTCCGAGATATAAACGCCTTCTTTTTTGGAAAACTTCATGTTGTAAACAATCCTTGGATAAAGGTGGGACATACCACCCATTATGGTAATGGCTGTAAAGCCGTAGATAAGTAGGTCAAAGTGTAGAAAAACCATGTGAGAAACCAGTTCTTTCCCAGCCATAAAAGAGCCTATTAACAAACCAAAGGGAAGGATAAAGAGGGCAAGCAAGAGGTATTTTATAACGTAAGGGATCTCCTTTGGTGTGCGCCTTTTGACAAAGAGGGAGTAGATGAGGTAAAGATAGTAGCCTACGAAGGCTAAAACGAGAAAACTCATAAGGGCTATGAGTTTGTAAGAATAAAGGTAAAAGCTTATAAGGAAAGGTGGTGTGGTAAAAAGGCCAAGGTAGAAGAGCCTTTTACTCAGCGTTAGGTTAAGTGGCTCCATGTAAAGCATAGGAATCCAAGCAAGCTCCACACCGACCACCACCTTTAGCATAAAGCCCACCGTTAAGGTGTGAACGGCCAAGGCAAAGGGAATATAACCAAGCTCTGAAAGGACTAAAAATATGCCAGACAAAAGAAAGTATAGGCTTCCCAAGGTTAAAAACTTTACAGTTATGGGCTGAAAGTTCCTCATAGAAGATAGCACATGGAAAAAGAAAATAAGACAGGAGACAAGGTGAAGGAAGCTACCAATAAGGTGGTTAGAGCTGTAAAAGGCTACGGAAGAGGCAAGGCTCAAGGCAAAGACTACATAAGAAAGCAAAGGAAGTTTTAAGGGCCTGTTCTGTGAGTTGGGCACTATTTGATACATTGCCCCCATTATGGTGTGTGCTACAAAGCCAAAGACTGCAACGGCCCATAAGCTTTTGACATCCACCGTAAAGGTTCTAAGGAAAAGGGAATAAATTAGGTCCAAGACGGCAAGGAAGAAGAAGGGGATGCTTACCTTGGATACGTAGAACATCACACTACAAAGGCTAATACTGTCATATCTTGCACGGCAACAAAGCCGTGTGGCTCTGAAGGCTCATAAAGAAGTACCTCTCCCTTTTTAAGCCTCTCTCTTTTTTCTTCACTTCCCACAAAGAAGTCTCCTTCACCCTCAAGCACAAGGGTTATAACCCTATGTGGTGATGTATGAATGGGAATCTTCTGACCAGCTTTGAGGTAAAAGGCTATACATTTTAAATTTTCTGTAGAATATAGCGCCTTTTTTACTGGCATAAAATCTGAAAAGCTTGGTTCTAATCTCAAAAGGTGTGCCATATTTAGCCTCCAAGCCTTAGTTTAACTGCCAGATAAACTATAAAAAGGCTCAGGAAAAGGTTTATAAGACCCAAAAGCCTTGCCATATACCTGTGAAAGCTTGAAGATACAGCCCTTGGCCCAAAGTATAGGTCATGTACAAGGGAAACTATTACCACAAGGAAGAATATACCTATCTTTTGAAGTAGAGTTTTGGTGTAGGGGATTGAAAGGTCAAAAAGGCTTGTAATACCAACTATGTAATGAATGTTTATAAGGCCGGTGATAAAAAGAAGTAGCAAGGAGAAAAAAGTTCCATAAAAGCTAAAGCGCCTTCCCACCTCTTGAAAAACCTGGTCCCTTATGGGTAGCTTTCTTACAAAGGGAGACACGACAAAGACTAAAAATATCATGCCACCCACCCAAAGGGTAGCAAAAACAATGTGTAAAAATAAAACCAACTCTTTCATAGTAAATCCTTACTTATATTTTAATCTTTTAAAAAAAATTGTCAATAAAAGGCCCCAGAGGGGGCCTGAGGCTTTTTAGTCAAGCTCTGGCATTTCGGGTGTTGGAGCCTTCTCCTTCTTGTCTTCGGGTATTTCTGCAACCAAGGCTTCTGCGGTTAGCATGGTACCAGCCACAGAGGCGGCGTTTTGTATAGCCGTCCTTACCACCTTGGTTGGGTCAATGATTCCAGCTTCAACCATGTCCTTGTATTCACCGGTGGCCGCATCAAAGCCCCAGTTCTTACCCTTTTCCTTTCCAAGCTGGATAACTTTCTCAAGCACCACATAGCCTTCAAATCCTGCGTTAGAAGCTATCTGCCTTATAGGTGTCCTACAAGCCTTCTTAATTATATCTACTCCTATTTGTTGGTCTGGATTGCTCAATTTCAACTCATCAAGTGCTTCTGAAGCTCTCACTAGTGCCACACCACCACCGGGCACTATACCTTCTTCTACAGCAGCCTTGGTAGCATGCACTGCGTCCTCTACCCTTGCCTTCTTCTCCTTTAGTTCAGCTTCGGTAGCTGCGCCTACCCTTATGATGGCTACGCCACCGGAGAGTTTGGCAAGTCTTTCTTGTAGTTTTTCCCTGTCATAGTCAGATGTGGTTTCCACGATCTGCTTCTTGATCTGCTCAATCCTTGCGTTTATGGCTTCCTTGGAACCCTTACCACCTATTATGGTGGTGTTGTCCTTGTCCACTATGACCTTGTCTGCCCTACCGAGCATATCAAGGGTTACGCTTTCAAGCTTTATACCAAGCTCTTCAGTTATAGCTGTTCCACCGGTGAGTATGGCTATATCTTGCAGGTAATCCTTCCTCCTTTGGCCAAAGCCAGGAGCTTTGACTGCGCATGCCCTTATTACACCCTTAATGTGGTTTACTACAAGGGTTGCAAGGGCTTCAGCTTCTACATCTTCAGCTATTATGAGGATGGGTTTTCCAGCCCTTACTACTTGTTCAAGTACAGGCAATAGGTCCTTTACATTGGATATTTTCTTTTCATATATGAGTATGTATGGGTCTTCCAACACAGCTTCCATCTTATCAGGGTTTGTTATAAAGTATGGAGATAGATAACCCCTGTCAAATTGCATACCTTGGACTGTTTCAAGGGTGGTTTGGGCAGACTTGGACTCTTCAACGGTTATAACGCCATCCTTTCCTACAGCCTCCATAGCATCTGCTATTATCTTTCCTATCTCTGGATCATTGTTGGCAGAAATGGTAGCAACTTGTTCAATCTCCTTCCTTCCGCTAACTTGTATAGACAGTTTCTTTATTTCTTCTATAACTTTTTCCACAGCCTTGTCTATACCCCTCTTTATGTCCATTGGGTTTGCACCGGAGGCTATGGCTTTTAGACCCTCTGTAAAGATAGCTTGGGCAAGCACTGTAGCTGTGGTTGTTCCATCACCGGCCACATCTGCCGTTTTGGAGGCAACCTCTTTAACCAATTGGGCGCCCATGTTTTCATAGGGGTCTTTGAGTTCTATTTCTTTGGCAACGGTTACGCCGTCTTTGGTTACCAGGGGAGTACCCCATTTTTTCTCAATGATAACCTCTCTACCCCTTGGACCAAGGGTAACTTTAACAGCATTGGCAAGCTTGTCTACACCAGCTTTAAGCCTTGCCCTTGCATCTTCTCCATAAATAACCTTTTTTGCTGCCATCTTGCCACCTCCTTTTAAAGTTTTTTACTCAATTATTGCAAGTACTTCATCCTCGGACATAATAAGGAACTTTTCTCCATCAAGCTCCACCTCGGTGCCCGCATACTTGTTAAACACCACCTTATCACCGGGCTTTACCTTAGGTGGAACTTGTTGGCCGTTTTGCAAAAGCTTACCTTCTCCAACGGCTATTACTTCACCTATTTGGGGTTTTTCCTTTGCCGTGTCTGGTATGATTATGCCAGAAGCTGTCCTTTGTTCCTGCTCCTCAAACCTTTTGACCACAATCTTATCGTAGAGTGGTCTCAGCTTTGCCATGTTCCACCTCCTTTATGGGATTTTGCTAATAGATATTATATTAACATCCTGCTATTTTGTCAAGAGGTTTTTGGAAAAAATTTTAGTATATCTAACTCATATTTTATTAGTCTATGATACGCCGGGTGAGAAATTAGACCTCAAGTTCACCCCTCCTATAATAGCTATATCCAATAGCATAAGCATATACATACACAAGCACACAAGTTAAAGTCCTCCACCCACTACCAGCATTAAAAAGCTTTATCTGACTTATAACACCTTCCACTACCTGCCTTTTTGCCCTCATCTCCCTACTACCACACACAATCACACCTTCACAACCCCTATAACCCCTATCTCCATACACCACACAACTCTCCACAAGCTTCCTAAACCATAAACTCCTTCTCTTCCTTTCCCTAAATGCCCTAACCTCATGCACACTTCCAAAGCTTATCCACACATCATAAACTCTTCCCCACCTATCACATAACACCATCATCAACATGCCATACCTGACCTCCTCAAACTCCACTACCTTCCCATTGTCTCTCCGAACTATCTTCCTTCTCCTCTTTGCCCACCATACCTTCCCTCTTACCCTCCTTATCTTCTGTGTCCTCGCCCTGTTTACATTGGCTATGTCCACTATGGTTCCATCTATTACAAGTTCTATCTTCTTACCATACAAAAGCCTTGCTAAAATCATAAGCCTCAGCTTGTGAAGCTTGTATTCTCTCAATATCCTGTATACTCTCTTGAGTCTGTATCTTCTGAAGATATGCCATGATTGTATGGATGGGTCAATAAGTAGTTTAGCTAAGGTGAGGACTTTTGTATTGGTTATGTAGGAGAGTATAAAGATGGCTGCTATATGGATGTCTGTGAGTTTAGGCTTTCTGCCTGCTTTAGCTTTTGGCACATTAAGGAATGGCAAGGCATTTTCAAGGTCTTTTAGGATTTGTTGGTAGATGCGTAGGTAAGGTGGTATAATTTCCATGGTAAAAACCTCCGATGGTTTTTAGAGCTACTATTATAGTAGCCCTGCTGTCTTTTTATTGATATGGAAGGTTTAGCTTAAAGGGAATTTCTCACTCGGCGTTTTTAGTATATCTAACTCATATTTTATTAGTCTATGATGTGTATTAATTAGACCATTTCTTGTGCCGAGATGGAAACAGGATCTACATTGAGCAATTAGCTTCTTTACAGCTCCGAAAGAAGGTATATAATATTATTTTGGCTTTTGTAGGAGGGGTGACCGAGTGGCCGAAGGTGCAGCACTGGAAATGCTGTGTACGGGCAAACCCCGTACCGCGGGTTCGAATCCCGCCCCCTCCGTTTAAACCTTTCTTACCTTTAAGGTCATGCCTTTGACTTCTTCAACCACTACAGTATCGCCTTTCTGTATGGGTTCATCGCTTATGGCATTCCATATCTCGCCGTGTATAAAGACCTTACCCTTTCCTCTTACAAAGTCTGTGTAAGCTTCTCCCTGCTCACCTATTAGCTCTTCCGCGCCAAGCATCTTTTTGCGCCTTTGGGCCTTTAATCCAAGCCTTCCCGCGAAGAGGAAAAAGCCTACGGTAAGGATTACCATGGTGGCTATGACGCTTATGGGAATATCTCCGTAAGGTGAATCTGGGCTTATGAGAATTAAAGAGCCAAGGGCAAGGGCTATGGCTCCAGCTACTGCAAGACCTCCAAAGGTAGGAGTTATAAGCTCAAGTATGAGAAGAAGGATGCCTGCAAGGATAAGAAGAAGGCCAAGCCAGTTTATACCTATGACTCCAAGGCCATACAAGCCCAGAAGGAAGCAGATGATGCCTACAGTGCCGGGTATTATGGTTCCAGGATTGTAAAGCTCAAAGAAAATGCCATAGAAGCCTATAAGAAGAAGCATGTAGGCGATGGTTGGGTTTGTTATTATGCTAAGAAACTCTTCCCTTAAGCTTTTTCCCACCTCTACCACCTGAAGGTCCTTAGCTTTAATAACCATTTCCCTACCGTGCTTTTTTATTACTCTCCCATCCAACTTTTCCAAAAGGTCCTTCCTGTCCGTTGCTATAAGGTCTATAATCCTCTCTTTTAGAGCTTCTTCTGGAGTTAGAGATATGGCTTGAGTTACCATCTTTTCTGCTATCTCTGGATTCCTTCCCTTCTCTTTGGCAATACTTCGCACAAAGGCAAGCATATCTTGCATAACCTTTTGCTTCATAGCCTCATCCATCTTTTCACCACCCATCTGCACAGGCGTAGCTGCACCTATGTTTGTCCCGGGAGCCATCACAGCCACATCTGCTGAGAGAGTTATTATGGCACCGGCGGAAGCTGCACGGCCACCCGGTGGATAAACAAAGACCACCACAGGAAGGGGAGTCCTTTGAAACTCTTGAATGACCTCCCTCATGGAGCTTTCAAGGCCCCCGGGTGTGTTCAATTCAAGAATAAAAAGGCTTCCCCCCTCTTTCTCCGCCTTTTGCAAACTTCTTTTTATATGGTCCACCATGAGGGGTGTTACGGCCTCTTGCCACTTGGAGATGAATATCTTTGCGTTGGAAAAGGCTATAAGGGAAAGCAGTATGATCAAAAGCTTCATAGGAAAATCTTAAATCTACTTTATCCTGCTTGCAAGCTCTTCAAGAACTTCCTCAATCCCTATATTTCTTACAGTGAGCATGAGAAGAAGATGGTAAAACATGTCGGAGGCTTCCGCCCTTATCTCTTCCGGCATACCTCTTTTTAAGGCTATAAGGGTTTCAATGGCCTCTTCACCAAACTTTTGAAGTATTCTATCTTCACCCTCTTTAAAGAGCTTTACCGTGTATGAGTTTTCTGGCATCTCTTCAAGCCTTTGTTGTATTATCTCTTGGAGCCTTTGAAGTGTTTCAAAGGGAAGTACCCTCTTTACCTTTTTCCCCTCAAGGTCCCTAAAAAAGCAATTCCTTTCCCCCGTATGGCAAGCCCTGTTTTTTTCTTGCAAGACAATATAGAGCAAAACATCCTCATCACAGTCAACCCTTATCTCCACCACCCTTTGAAGCTCTCCAGAGCTTTCACCCTTTTTCCATATAGCCTTTCTTGACCTTGAGTAGTAGTGGGCATAGCCCGTTTCTATGGTTTTCCTTATGGCCTCCTCGTTGGCCCAAGCGAACATCCTTATCTCACCAGTCCTATAATCCTGTGCTATTACAGGTATTAGGCCCTCTTGGTTAAACTTGAGCTGTAGCATCCCTCTTAATTATAATCCTTAAGTCTTCAAAAGGTTTTTCTTGTTCTATGTCTACAATGTCTTCTTGATATAGCACCATAAGGGCCATTAGGTATGGCACAAGGTTTTTCCCAAGGATAATCTGATAAAAGGAAAGGACCATGCCCTTCTCTTTAAAAAGATTTTTAAGCTCTTGGAGAGCGTCTTCAAACTTTGATATGTGTATGGGGAATTTTCTTTCTCTCCTCCTTTTCACGGATACCTTCACCTTTCTTATGACCTTTTTTGCCTTCTCAAGCCTGTCTGTTAAATCCTCTATTATCTCTTCCTGTTGGCTTTCAAACTGTTCCACTATTTCCTCAAGAGTTATCCTTTTCCTTTCTCTCTTTTGCTTTGGCTCTGGAAAGAGGACTTCCGCCTGCTTTTTAAGAAGAAAAGAGGCTGCCAAAAGGGCCCTTGCGGGCACCCTCAGGTCAAGTAGTTCGTGCCTTTTTATCTCCTCCATGTAAGCCTTTGCAAGGGCGCATATATCCACATCCCAAGGGTCAAGCTTTCCCTCCTCCACAAGCCTGTAAGCAAGGGCAAAGGGGTGTTCTTCTTCAAAGCGCCACATGTCTTCTCCAATAGGTGGCCATCTTTATAAGGCTATAAAGGGTATCCTTTAGGTCCTTTCTATGCACCACCATATCCACCATACCCTTTTCAAGCAAAAACTCCGATGTTTGAAAGCCTTCTGGAAGCTGTTGTTTAATGGTCTGCTCTATAACCCTCGGCCCTGCAAAGCCTATAAGGGCCTTTGGTTCAGCTATTATTATGTCTCCAAGGAAGGCAAAGCTTGCAGACACACCGCCCGTAGTGGGGTCTGTAAGCACAGTTATATAGGGTAGTCCCTTTTCCTTTAAATAGCCCACGCCTATGGAAGTCTTTGCCATCTGCATGAGGGATAGTATGCCCTCTTGCATGCGAGCACCGCCGGAGGTTATCACAGCCACCAAAGGCAGGTCCTTTTCCTTTGCATGCTTACATGCCCTATAAAACCTCTCACCCACCACCGACCCCATGCTACCACCTATAAAGCCAAAGTCCATAACCGATAGCACAATCCTTTCATCCTTTAAAAGCCCCTCTGCCACTATCATAGCCTCAGAAAGTCCAGTGCTTTCTTGTGCCTGTTTTAGTCTTTCTTTGTAGCCCTTTGTGTCCTTAAAATTAAGCGGGTCTGTAGGCTTTATTTCCTCAAAGAGAATTTGATAGTCTTTTAGTAGGTATTCAAGCCTATCTTTTGCAGGCATGTTAAAGTGATGTTGGCACTTTGGACAAACGTTTAGGTTCTTCTTTAATTCAGGGATGTATAGGAGGGATTTACAGCTTTCGCACTTGGTCCAAAGGACCTCCTTCTCCTCCTTTTTTCTAAATCTGTCCAAAAAGCCCATGAATAGCTATTTTATCATTAGGAGTGAACAATGAATTAAAATATACCACTATGAGCCTTCGCATATACAACACCTTAACGGGCAAGGTAGAGGAGTTTGTTCCTATCAACCCTCCAAACGTGCTTATATACACCTGCGGTGTAACCGTTTATGATGACTCCCACGTGGGCCATGGAAGAAGCCTTATAGTCTTTGATGTTTTTAGAAGATTTCTTGAACATATGGGATATAGGGTCAAGTTTGTCAGAAACTTCACCGACGTGGATGACAAGATAATAAACAAGGCAAAGGAAGAATGTGCCGACTTTATGACCATAGCAAACAGGTATATAGCCAGCTACTACATTGATATGGAAAACATAAGGGTAAAGCCTGCCGATGTGGAGCCGAGGGTAACGGAGCATATAAAGGAGATTATAGAAGTTATAAAGGCTTTGATAGATAAGGGCTATGCCTATGAGTCGGGTGGGGATGTCTATTTTTCCGTGTCTGCCTTTCCCGAGTATGGAAAGCTTTCAAAAAGGAACATAGAGGAGCTTGAGGCTGGCGCAAGGGTGGAGCCATCGGAGAAGAAGAGAAATCCTTTGGACTTTGCCCTTTGGAAGTCTGCCAAGGCTGGAGAGCCTGCTTGGGATTCTCCTTGGGGGCCCGGAAGGCCAGGCTGGCATACAGAGTGCGTTGCCATGATCTTCAAACACCTTGGGCAGACCATAGACATCCACGCCGGAGGCCTTGACCTTGTCTTTCCTCACCATGAAAATGAGATAGCACAGGCGGAAGCCTTGACGGGTAAGCCCTTTGCGCGCTATTGGGTTCATAACGGCCTCGTCACCGTTGGCGGTCAAAAGATGTCCAAGTCCCTTGGCAACTACATAACCCTCAAAGAGGTTTATTCTAAATACCATCCGGATATCCTTCGGCTTTTAGTCCTCTTTACACACTACAGAAGCCCCTTGGATTTCTCTTGGGAAAAGATGGAAGAGACAAAAAGGGCCTACGAGAGGCTTTTGAACGCCTTGGAAGACCTTGAGCTTTTGAAAAAACTACCAAGCTATGAAGAAAAGGGAACCCACCCACTATTTGAAAAGGTAAAGGAAGCAGAAGAGGCCTTCTTCCAAGCCCTTGGCGAAGACTTTAATACGCCACAGGCCTTGGCGGTGGTTTATAACTTGGTGAGTGAATTAAACAAGATAAAAAACAAGGCCTTTTCGGAAGGCAAAATATCCCATCAAGAGCTTCAAGCCTACGAGTTTGCGGTGGATTCCCTTATAAGGAACTTGAGGGGAGTTTTTGGCCTTCTGGAAGATTACAGGCCCCAGTGTGAGGTTAAAAAAGTGGTCCAAAGGGAGCTATCTGCTGGAGAGGTGCTTGATACAAGGCTTATAGATTTGCTTATAGAGGTTAGAAGCATGGCAAGGAAGGAGAAGGTCTTTACCATTGCGGACCACATAAGGGATAGGTTGAAAGAACTTGGTATAATCCTTGAAGATACACCGGCGGGGACAAAATGGAAAAGACAGTAGGCATTATACTTGACGGAAAGGCGCTCTCAGAGAAGATAAGAGGAGATATAGCCCAAGAGGTAAAGGAATACCTTTCAAAGGGCCTTAGGCCTCCCACCCTTGCGGTCATACTGGTAGGAGAAGACCCAGCAAGCCAAGTGTATGTGTCAAACAAGGAAAAGGCATGCCAAAAGGTAGGCATAAGGTCTCTCTCTTACCGCCTTCCCTACAACACAACCACGCAAGAACTACTTGAGCTTATAGCCCAGTTAAACGCCGATGAGGAGATAGATGGCATTCTTGTACAGCTACCCCTACCATCCCATATAAACCAGCAAGAAATAATCCTTGCCATAAGCCCCAAAAAGGACGTTGACGGATTTCATCCAGAAAACATGGGAAGGCTTGTAGCACGTATGGAAGATGGCTTTATACCTTGCACACCACTGGGCATAGACCTGTTGCTTAACCATTACGGGATAGAGCTAAAGGGCAAAGATGTGGTAATAGTGGGTGCTGGCTTTATAGTGGGCAGGCCACTTAGCCTTCTTATGCTTTGGAGGGATGCCACAGTGAGCGTTTGTCATATATATACAAAGGATATAAAGGAATACACCAAAAGGGCGGATATACTCATATCTGCCACGGGCGTGCCGGGCCTTATAAAGGCACATATGGTAAAGGAGGGTGCGGTGGTGGTGGATGTAGGTATATCAAGAGTAGGAGACAAGATAGTGGGGGATGTGGACTTTGAAGAGGTAAAGGAGAAGGCCTATGCCATCACACCCGTGCCCGGTGGTGTGGGACCCATGACGGTGACGGGCTTGCTTCTTAACACTTTGAAGGCTTATAAGAAAAGGTTTAGGCTTGAGTGAGAACCTCCCTCAATATCTCCACAGCCTCATCTACATGCCTCTCTTCTATTATGAGAGGTGGGACAAACCTCAAGACCCTTTCTGAAGTGCAGTTTATCACAAGGCCCCTCTCAAGGGCTTTTTGAACTATTTGAGAACAGTCTCTTTCTAATTCAAGGCCAAGCATAAGGCCCTTCCCCCTTACCTTTCCAACCTTTAGCTCTTCAAGCTTCCTTTTAAAGTAGCTTCCTACCCTTTCTACTTGAACCAAGAGTTTTTTTACCCTCCTTACCACCACCTTGGCGCTTGTGCAGGCAAGAGGATTTCCCCCAAAGGTGGAGCCGTGAGAACCCGGCCCAAAGGCATCTGCCACCTCATCCCTTGCCAAGATGGCACCTATAGGCACACCGCCACCAAGGCCTTTGGCAAGGGTTATAATGTCTGGCTCTACGTTGTAATGCTGGTAGGCGTAGAACTTTCCAGTCCTTCCTATGCCCGTTTGCACCTCATCCACTATCAAAAGTAATCCTTCCCTTCTGCAAAGCTCTTGAATCTTTTGCATAAATTCAAAGTCTGCCTCCCTTATGCCACCCTCACCTTGAATGACCTCAAGCATTATGCCAGCCGTATCCTTTTTTAAGGCTTTTAGCACAGAGTCAAAGTTGTTTAGCTCTGCATAGTCAAAGCCGTCCAAAAGAGGCTCAAAGCCCTTTTGTATCTTCTCTTGGGCTGTGGCCGACATGGACCCAAAGGTCCTCCCATGAAAGGAGTTATAAAAGGTGATTATCCTATACCTTTTCTCTCCCTTTTCATAAAAATATTTTCTTACAAGCTTTATGGCACCTTCGTTGGCTTCCGCTCCGCTGTTGCAAAAAAAGACTTTCCCAGAAGTCCAAAACTCCTCCACAAGTTCCTTTGCCAGCTCCTCTTGCCACGGGTTTTCAAAGAGGTTGGAGATGTGCAAAAGCTCTTTTGCTTGATTGCATATAGCTTGTGTTAGCTCTGGATCTTTGTAGCCCAAGGCGTTTACCGCAATGCCCGCAAGCATATCAAGGTATCTTTTCCCCTTATCATCATAAAGATAAACACCTTCTCCTCTTACAAACCTAACGGGAAGCCTTTTGTATGTGTTCATAAGGTGCATGATTATAGTTTATCATGTTTCCAATCCCTTAAGGATTGATTTTACAGCTATTTAAACATAAACAACCTCGCTCAATATGTAGCTTTTAAGTCTGGGTTTAATGGCTTTTATTACAAGGTCTACCTTTATTCCAAATAAGTCTTCAAGGTAAAACTTTAAATCCATATAATTGTCAAAGTTTTTTTGCCTTCTTCAAACTCCACAAGCACGTCCAAATCACTCTCTTTACTTTCCTCACTCCTTACATAGGAACCAAAAATACCTATCTCTCTAACGCCAAACCTGTTTCTAATTTCATCAAGATGACTGGATAGAATTTCTTTTATCTCTTCAAAGTGTCTCATGGCACTCACCCCATAATAGTAATTTTAGACATATTCATTGGTTATCGGCACCCTCCAATCCTTTCCAAAGGCCCTTTTTGTAAGCTTTGGGCCCACGGGTGCTTGTTTTCTCTTGTATTCTGCCCTCCGTAGCATGTTCAAAACCCTTTTTACCACCCCCTCCTCAAAGCCTTGGTCTACTATGGCCTTTGGGCCTAAGCCCTCTTCTATGTAAAGCATGAGTATTCTGTCAAGGATCTCATAAGGTGGGAGGGTGTCTTGGTCTGTTTGGTTAGGCCTTAGCTCTGCGCTGGGTGGCTTGGTAAGAACCCTTTGAGGAATGTCTGGCCTTATGGAATTTCTATACTGGGCAAGCCTGTAGACCATGGTCTTATAGAGGTCCTTTATTGGAGCAAAGCCCCCGGCCATATCTCCATATATGGTTCCATAGCCCACCGCTATCTCGCTCTTGTTGGAAGTAGAAAGCACAAGCCATCCATAACGGTTGGAAAGGTAAAAGAGTATGTTTGCCCTTATGCGTGCCTGAAGGTTTTCTTCCGCAACGGTTAGCTCCTTTGAATCAAAGGCCTGAAGGTAAGCTTTGTAAAGGCCTTCTATAGGATACTCCAAAAGCTCTATGCCAAGGCTTTCTACCAAGCTATAAACATCTTCCCTGCTCTCCTTTGAGGTAAACTCGGAAGGCATGAAAACTCCTACCACCCTTTCCTTTCCAAGGCTATCTACTGCAAGGCATGCCACCAAAGAAGAGTCTATACCGCCAGACAAGCCCAAAGCCACCCTTTCAAAGCCATTCTTCTCCACATAGTCCCTTATGGCCAATGTGATAGCCTTATAAAGCTCCTCCTCTTCTTTTGGGCCTTCTTCCACCCTTGGTGGCATCTTCTCCCTTTTTGGAAGGTAATAGATTTCAAGCCTGTTCTTTTCTTCTACCTTTCTCTCCCTTAGCCTTAGGTCAAAAAGCCTTTTCCTCCTTACCATGTTTATATCAAGGCTTACAGTGAGTAGGTCCTCCTCAAAGGCCTTTGCCCTTGCCAAAATCCTTCCTTCCGGGTCTATTACCATACTGCGACCATCAAAGACCAGCTCATCCTGCCCTCCCACCATATTTACATATACCACGTAGGCAATATTGTCCTCAGCCCTTGCCTTCAAAAAATTTTCCTTAAACTCATGCTTGCCCTTATAATAGGGAGAAGCGTTTATGTTTATAAGCACTTGACAGCCCGAAAGGGCATAGAACCTCTCCCAACCGTCAGGATGCCAAATATCCTCACATATGGAAAAGCCCAGCCTTAGGCCTTCCACTTCAAGGATAAATGGCTCTCCTCCAGCCCTAAAGTATCTCTTTTCATCAAAGACAGAATAGTTGGGTAAAAAGGTCTTTTTGTATATGCCAAGCACCTTCCCACCACCCAAAAGCACAAGGGCATTATAGAGGTCTCCATCATAGTAGGGCATGCCAATGACCGCAAGGGACTCCCTTTTTGTGGAAAAGTCCAAAAGCTCCTCAAGGGCCTTGTGGCACTTTTGTATAAAATCAAGCCTCAAAAGAAGGTCTTCTGGAGGATAACCACATAAGGAAAGTTCTGGAAAGATGACCATGTGGCTTTGGCTGTCAGCCTTTTCCCAAAAGTCCTTTATCCTTTTTAAATTCCCTTCTATGTCTCCCACCTTTGGGTTTATCTGGGCCATGGAAAGGCTTAGAAATTCAGGCATGCTATAATTTTAAAGCAAAGCTTGAGTGGAAATCTTTGAAACAGCCTCAAACTACCTTGACTAATCAAAAAAGCTTTTATAATTTATAATGGAGGTAGCAGGAATGTTTATGGAGAAGAACACCAACGTACAGGATGAGTATATTGAGGAGCTAAAGAAAAAGGGTGCCAATATAACCATATTCCTTACAAGAGGCACCAGAATAACGGGCAAGATACTTGACCATGATAAGTACACCATACTGTTGGAAGTAGAAGGTGAACCAAGCCTTATATACAAGCACGCTATAAGCACCATAGTGCAAGGAGGTTAATGAAGACCCTACTGGTAGGCCTATTAGAATCCAATAAGTCAGAAAGCAGGGAATCCCTTGAGGAGCTTAAGGAGCTTGTAAGGGCAGTAGGTGGCAAGTGCATAGGTTATATACTCCAGAAAAAAAGCCATCCAGACCCAAGGTTTTATGTTGGTGCTGGAAAGGTAGAGGAGATAAAACAGGTGGCCGAAGGCACTGGTGCTGATGTTATCATCTTTGATACCTTTCTAAGCCCATCGCAGGTGGCAAACCTTGAAAAGGCCATAGGTAGAAAGATTATGGACCGTGCGGACCTTGTGCTTGAGATATTCTCCAGAAGGGTGAGGTCAAAGACGGCCAAGCTTCAGGTGGAGCTTGCCAAGCTAACCTATGAGCTTCCAAGGCTATATGGAAGAGGAAAGGAGCTATCCAGGCTTGGTGGTGGTGTGGGGACAAGGGGTCCCGGTGAGCAAGAGGCGGAGATAAGGAGAAGGTGGATAAAGAAGAGGATACAGCAGATAAAGGAGGAGCTTGAGGACATAAAGAGGCAAAGAAGAGAGCAAAGGAAAAGGAGGGAAAGCTCTGGAGACCTAAAGGTGGTAAAGGTGGCCCTTGTGGGATACACAAACGTAGGAAAATCAAGCCTTTTGAGGCTTTTGACAGGCAGGGAAACCTTTGTGGCAGACATGCCCTTTGCCACCTTGGATACAAAGACCTCCGCCAAGTTCCTCTTTCCGGACATAAAGGTGCTTATCACCGACACGGTGGGCTTTATAAGGAAGCTTCCACCAGAGCTTATAGAGTCCTTTAAGGCCACTCTTGAAGAGGTGCAAGAGGCGGACATCCTTTTGCATGTGATAGACATCTCGGACAAAAAGTGGCTTGAAAAGGTAAAGGTGGTAAAAGAGATTCTAAAGGACCTATCTGCAGATGAAAAGCCTGTTATATATGTCTTTAACAAGGCTGATAAGGTGGTGGAGAAAGAGGAAGATATTAAATACCTTACAGAACCAGCCTTTATGGATGGTAGGGCTGTGGTGATTTCTGTGGAAAAGGGGTGGGGGATAGAGGAGCTTCTGAAGGCTATAAGAGAAAAGGTAGAAGAACTTCAAGAGGCGGTGCGATGAAAAAACATCTTGTTTTGCTGGGCGCCCAGTGGGGCGATGAAGGAAAGGGAAAGGTGGTAGATCTGCTTTCTGCAGACTTTGATGCAGTGGTGCGATACCAAGGGGGTAGCAATGCAGGCCACACGGTGGTGGTAGGTGGAGAAAAGTTCATACTTCACCTTTTACCAACGGGCATACTTCATGAGCATACCATAGGCATAGTGGCCCAAGGCATGGTGGTGGATTTAGAGCTTTTGGTAAAAGAGATAAAAGATATTGAAGAAAGGGGTTTAAAAGTTTGGGACAGGGTTTTTGTGAGCAACAGGGCGCACCTTGTAATGCCCTATCATAAGGTGCTTGACTCTCTTTTTGAAAGAAAAGGCAAGATAGGCACCACCTTGAGGGGTATAGGTCCTTCCTACATGTTCAAGTATGGAAGGAAGGGTATAAGGGTCTGCGACCTTGAGGACAAGGACAGGACCTACAGGCTCATAAAAGACAATCTGGAGTTTGTGCAGGACCTTTGTGAGAAGGTCTACTGTGAGAACCACAAGCTTGACCTTGAGGAGATGTTTGAAAAAACTATGGAAAGCTACAATAAGATAAAAGATAGGGTGATAGATACTACGAGGTGGCTTCTTGATTTTAAGGGTAGGGTGCTTTTTGAGGGTGCGCAGGGAACCATGCTTGATGTGGATATGGGCACCTATCCTTATGTGACCTCTTCCAACGCCTCCGCCTTGGGCCTTTCCAGTGGAACGGGCCTTCCTCCAAAGTACTTTTCTGATGCCAACTTTTGGGCTGTATCAAAGGCATACACCACAAGGGTGGGTGAAGGGCCCTTTCCAACGGAGCTAAAGGATGAGATGGGAGAAAAACTGAGGGAGAGGGGTGGAGAGTATGGGGCCACTACGGGAAGGCCAAGGAGATGCGGATGGCTGGACCTTGTGGCTTTGAAGTATGCGGTGGAGGTAAACGGCCTTGACGGCCTAATAATTACCAAGCTGGATGTATTGGATGAGTTTGAGGAGATAAAGCTATGTGTGGCCTATGAGTATAAAGGGCAGACCATTGACCACTTTCCGGCAAGCCTGAGCCAGCTTGAAAGCATAAGGCCCATATACAAGAGTTTTAAGGGGTGGCAAAGGGATACAAAGGGAGCAAAAAGCCTCTCCCAGCTTCCAAAGGAAGCCCTTGACTATCTGGATTTTATCCAAAGCTACCTTGGCGTGCCTATTGTGATGCTCTCTACCGGTCCTGAGAGGGAAGAGTATTTTTGGCTACAAGAGCCAGCTTACCAAGAAAAAGTAAGATAGCCACCAAGGACTGCAAAAAGGCCATACTGTAGCCAGTGGGAAGGTCAAGCTTAAAGGATATGCCTATGGCCAAAAGGTTCAAAAGGGTGCCAAAGGCCCAAGCAAAGATTAGGCCTCTACCAAGTAGCAGAGAGGCTAAGGCTGGTGCCACCAGAAGGGAAAAGACTACCAAAACGCCCACAAGCTTTACCGAACTGGCAAGGGTAAGAGAAAAGAGGACAAAAAAGGAAAGCTCCTGAAAAAACTCTTTGAGACGCCTTCTAAAATAGAGAAGAAGGCCTATAACAAAGTAAATTATGGCTGTTTTGAAGACCTCCTCTCTTTGCACAAAGAGTATGTCGCTGGCCGTTATCTTCTTTAGTTCCTCCATACCAAAAGGTGAAAAGGAAAGGATAAGGACAACGGAGGAAAAGCCCAAAGCATACAAAAGGCCTATAAAGGCTTCTGTGTATTCTTTGATCCTTTGAGAGAAGGCTATAAGGAGGCTTGCAAGGAGGGAAAATATTAAAGAAAAAAGATAAAGGTGTTCTCCATGAAAGAGAAGGAGGGAGAGGGCAAGGCCCACTCCGGAAAACTGAGCTACCGCAATATCGGTAAAGATTATGCCCCTTTTTACTATCTCCCTTCCAAAGTAGGCATGGATGCCCACAAGCACTACAGAAAGCAAAAAGCTGTTTAGAAAGATGTCCATCATTTTGAAAGCCTCCTAAGTATTTCATCAAAAAGGCCAAAGAGGTCCTTTACACCTTCCACATCTACATCATGGGGAAGCATAACTGCCTTGGCTCCTATGGCCTCCGCCACTCTCTTGGCAGGCTTTGGTTCTCTAAATACTTCATAGACTACAAACTTTACTCCCTTTGACCTGTTTATAAGCTCTTCCAGATGTTTGGCCGTAGGTGGGATGCCCGGCAAAGGTTCTAATGTGCCTGCGTTTTCTATTCCGTATCGCACAAAGAGGTAATCATAGGTCTTGTGATATTGTATAACCTTTGTGCCTCTTAGCTTGGAAAAGCCCTCATCCCACTCTTTTAGCTTTTGGCTCCACCTTTTTAAGAAGCCCTCAAGGTTTGAAGTGTAAAAGGCACAGTTCTTTTGATCAAGCTGGCACATCTTATCCTTTATAGCCTTCGCCAGTGTGGGTATGTTGTGGGGGTCTAAGTTGTAGTGGGGGTTTCCCTCAGGATGCACATCTCCCATAGCTCTTGAGACAGAGAGAGGCTTTTCTATTAGATTTACATAGCTTGAGAGGTCCAAAAAGCCTTCCCTTCCGGGCTGTATTTTGGGATTGTTGGATTGCTGTATTAGCGGTGGCAAAAAGCCTATCTCAAGGCTTGCGCCGTTTATGATAAGGAGGTCTGCATCCCTTAGCTTTGCTATATGGGAAGGCCTTGGCACTACAAAGTGAAAATCTTCAGTGGGCTTGGCTATAACATGTAGCCTTACTTTATCCTTTCCTATTTCCTTAACAAGCTCACCTATCCAAGGATAAACAGCAACCACTTTTAGCTGGGCAAAGGAAAGAGAAAGGCTAAGGAGTAGTATTAATAGGCTTCTCATGGCTTTTCCTCCCTAAAAGCTTTTTTGTGCCAATGTATAGGGCAAGGCTTACCACACTGGCGGAAGAGCCAAGGCATGCGGGACAATGTCCACAACCACAAGATAACATATAAAGAAAGCCCCCCGAGGAGGGCAAAAGAGGCAAAAGCTTAAAGGATACTTTTTTCATATTTTCCTCCTCAGAAGGGATGGGCGCCGTGGGCTCCTATGGCAAAGTTAAACTGGAGGATGACCTCCTTTACCGGCTTTCTCACACCATCCTTGTAAAAGGCTCTGTTCTCTCCAAATTGTAGCCTAATGCGTGAAAACTCAGTAGGGCCATACTCCACCATGGCATAGTAGGCCGGGAGGTTTTTGGGAAGGTCCTCTTTTGTGCCGTCTACCTTTACAGTGTTTTTGTTTATTAGATTGTATTGGATGCCCACTCTCCATTGCTTGTTTATCCTACCTACAAGCTGTAGGTAAAAGCCTCCCTGTTTCTTGGTGATGTAAGGCGAGCCTATAAGATTGCTATTTTGGTCAAAATTGTACCTTATGCCCTTTTGATCCCTATACATATACTCACCTTGTAGTGATATATACCTTATGCTGTCTATCTGGTATCTGGCCGTTAGGTCAAGGCCGTAGAGCTTGGTTTTACCAGCAAAAGCATGAGGATTATCTTCGTCTTCAAGGTGGTTTATGCGTGCCTTACCTTGAGCGTAAGAAAGTCCAGCGAGTAAAGAAAGGTTTCCAATGTCAAAGGAAGTTTTTACATAGCCCACATACAGGTTGGGTTTTCTCGTGTCTGAGACCTTTACAGTGCCTTTTTCAAAGCCATCTGTACCAAAACTTTGCTCATTCTCTCCCTGCAAAACCTCTGCACCAAAGAGTAAGTAAAAGGGTGTGGGCGCAAGCCAGTTTAAACCTATGCCCTTTTCCACAAGTCCATCCTCTCCCAAAAAGACCTTATTGATAAGGGGTTGGGTGGCAAAGTCCCAAGTGTGTGGATGTTGAGCGTTTAGCCTTCCGAAGGAGCTTCTAAACTTTCCTACCTTTAGTTGGAAGCCAAAGGGCAAACCTCTGGTAACTGCGTAAGCCTCTTCCAGCTCTACACCTTCCTCCGAGAAGGGTATGGTGGCATAGAGGTCAAAGTATGGGTCCACGGGCGCATAAAGGTAAAGCTCTCCGTAGTTTAGGTTAAAGCCTCTTTTTTCGTTTAGGCCAGCGTGTCCCCCTTCTTTATGTGCATGGAAAAGGCCCGGTATCTCAAGGCTTTTGTATTCCTCATCCTTTCTGTTTCTTCCTACCAAAGAGGTATCCACTATAAAGGCTATGTCTGGCAAAAAGGCTGTTTGCCTAAGAGGGGTTATCTGGTAAGCTTTTAGCCTGTCGTCATACTTTGCCCTTAGCTGTAGGCTTCTGTCTGCAGGCAAGGGCCTTTCGGCCTTTTTCTCCTCTTGGCCCTTTTGTGCCTTTTCTAAGGCCTCTATCTTCTTTTCAAGCTCCTTTATTATCTTTCTTTGTTCCTCAAGCTGTCTTTTTAGCTCTTCTAAGCTCTCTTGAGCAAAGGAAAGGCTAAATATACCAAGTAAAAGAGCTAACTTTTTCATGTCAAGCACCTCCTGTAGTAGTTTTTTGAGATAAAAGGTCCTTAAGAAGCCTTACACCACAGGAGGTGCCCTGTTATAGGTGCTTTTAACAAGGAGTTTTTCTTTGGGTTGTATTGGTTTTTGAGGCTTTTCAATATGTGGATAGAGGGGCGAAAGCTTGAGGTCTAATTTTTGAATCTTGTTATCTACTGGAGTGTATTGAATAATACAAAGGCTACAATCGGTATGTATTTTGTGGTCCTCATGATGGTGTTCCGCATGGACAAAATCCACAAAGAAGAGGAGAAGGGCAATAAGTAAGTGGAACAACTTTTGCATCTTGGTCTTAATTTTAAAGTTAATATTCTACTCCAATTTATGATGAAAATCACTGTGTAAGTTGGAACCTGTAGGTCTATTACTTATAGCTTTAAGGATATAATAATGTATAAATACTCTTAAAAGGAGGTTTAAAATGGAACAAAAGGCGCCCGACTTAGTAATAATACTCCTCACCGGAAAGGAAAATCCCAAAAGGCTTCCTTCTGCCTTTTTCCTTGCTTCCACTGCTGCTGCGGAAGATATGAACGTGGTAGTTTATTTTACCGGTCCGGCAACGGAACTTCTCAAGAAGGGTGTGGCAGATAGCATCTATCCCATGGAAGGTGGACAGCCCCTTTCCTACTTTATCAAGCTTGCCTTGGACAACGGCGTTCAGATGGTAGCATGCAAACAATCTTTGGACCTAAACGGCATGACAGAAGAAGATTTAGCCTACAACTTCCCAGTGCTTACACCAACGCAAGCTCTTCCAACCCTTGGTATGGCTGGAAGGGTTCTAACTTGGTAATAGACTCAAGGCTTTTTTAAAAACTATTTCTGGTTCTATCTGCAGGCATGGGAAGGGATAATCTCCCAGCCTGCACTTCCCCTTTCCATGTAAATCACAAGGTTGGCAATCAAGGCCCTTTAAAAGATATATACCTTCTTCTTTACTCAAGGCAAAGCCAAAGGTGGGATGGGTTCCACCGTATATCTGCACGGCCTTTGTGCCTACAGCCCTTGCCATATGCAAAAGCCCGGAATCATTGCCAATAAAGAGCATGGCACCCTTTATTACCGCCAATACATCCAACAAGGACAAAGTACCACAAAGGTTTATACCTGTCCAGTTTTTACACAGATTCCTGTCCTTTTCATCTCCTACAAAGACAACCTTATAACCTTCCCTTTCAAAAAGCTCCGCCACCCTATCAAAGTATGGATATCTTTTCTTTTCATACCTTGCTCCAGGACCTATACACACATACCTATCTCCCAGCTTCTCTTTCCATGTCTTTAACCTTTCTTCCGATAGAATTATCTTTGGTTTGCCAGTTTTATAACCTATGGTTTGAAGATAGGCATCTACTACGCTGTAATCCTTTCTAAAGGTTTTGAAGTATATGGCAAGCCTGCGTCTTAAGGAATGTTTTTTATAACTTTTCCAAGTTCCTCCCAACCTTAGCCTTAAAAGAAACGTTCTTAAATTTTTGTGCATATCCAAGTAAAGGTCAAAGCCCTTTAACCTATTAAGGTTTTCTTTACTAAAAAGCTCGCCCTTTTCCACCCGAAGGACCTCAAGCCTTGGGTCCTCTAAGAAGACTTCTCCATAAGGTCTAAAGGTTAAAAGGTATGGCTTGTAGCCCAGCTCCAACAAAGGATCTATAAGGCAGGAGGTAAGAACCACATCACCCAAAGAAGATAGCCTTACTATAAGAGCTTTTCTATCCACCGCTCACAGGGGGTATTAGTGCCACCCTCTCATCCCCTTTTAGCTCGTATTCATCTCCCACATACTCCTCATTTACCGCAAACCTGACTACCTTAAGAACAGGCTCCAACTCTGGATACTTTTCAATTAGAAGCTGGCGCAGTTGTGAGATGTTGCCTTTGAACTCTATTTCCTCTTGATCCTTCTTTAGCCTTTCTCTAAGTATGGCAAAGTATAACAGCTTCATATACCTATTAATTATAGGCGAATACACGCCGGGTGAGAAATTAATTAGGAAGCTGGGATACCATCATACCTTCTTGCTAAAAATAAATGAGACAAGAAATGTAGAAGCACGGCATGCCGTGCAACTACTAATAAAAAATCCAAAAGTAGTGGCGGGTCTTGAACCCGCCTGATGTTTTATAATTTGGCAGGTTTAAAATAGGCGAAAGAGTTGCAACACAGCTTCAATTTTTTTCAAAATATTTGAAATGGCCACAACGGTGGAGTATAAAAACTTGAAGAAAGCACTCTAACTGGCTTAAAATAAAGCCATGGCCATAGCTATAACCCTTCTTAGGTTTTTTCTTATTGTGCCAACTCTATACGCCTTAGAAGAGGAAAGCAGGAAGCTTGCGGGCTTTTTTATACTCTTGGCTGGTGTATCCGATTGGTTAGATGGTGGAATAGCAAGGAAAAACAAAGAAGTGAGCAAGCTGGGAACGTTGCTTGACCCGCTTGTGGATAAAGCCTTTGTGCTTTCCATCCTTTCCTTTTTTCTTTATAAGCAGGAAATAAGCCTTTTGCCTTTTGTGCTTTTACTTTTGCGTGAGCTTTCTGTTTCCTTCCTGAGAAGCCTGTCTGTAGAAAAGGGCTATGTCATGCCAGCATCCTACCTTGGGAAGGCAAAGGCCTTTTTTGAGTTTTTGACCCTGTTGGCTCTATCTTTTGGCTTTGGGATTTCAAGCCTTTTGCTTTGGATTTCTGTAGTATTGGCTTATCTTTCTATGTACGATTATGTGATCAAGTATCTGTCTTATGAAAAAAGGGCTTAGTCTGTTGTATAATAAAGCACCATGCTTGGCGAATACAACCCATACCTTGAATACAGAGGAGAAGAGCTTTATCTTGAGGGCCTTTCCCTAAGGGCCTTGGCAGAAGAGCTGGGAACTCCCCTTTACGTTTATAGCGCCAGCTACATAAGGGATAGATTGAGGGCTTACAGGCAGGCCTTTCCAGATGCCCTTATATGCTACGCCGTAAAGGCCAACTTCAACCCCCACATAATAGCCTTGGCTAAGGAAGAGGGTGCGGGTGCGGATATTGTATCCGGTGGAGAGCTATATGCCAGCCTAAGGGCTGGAGTGGAGCCTTCCAAAATAGTATATGCGGGCGTGGGCAAAACGGTAAGGGAGCTTGAGTATGCTATAAGCTCTGACATTCTCATGTTTAACGTAGAATCTCATATGGAGCTGGACGTGCTAAATGATATAGCTGGAAGGCTTGGCAAAAAGGCACGTATAGCCATAAGGGTAAACCCAGATGTGGACCCCAAGACTCACCCTTACATATCCACAGGCATGAAAAAGAGCAAGTTTGGCGTAGATATAAAAACAGCAAAGAAGGAATACGAGTATGCAGGAAAACTGAAAAACCTTGAAGTAGTTGGCATACACTGCCATATAGGCTCTCAAATACTGGACACCTCTCCTTATATAGAAGCCTCACAAAAGGTGGTAGAGCTTTACCATGACCTTTTAAAGTCGGGTTTTGACATAAAATACCTTGACCTTGGCGGTGGTCTTGGCATAAAGTATAAACCAGACCAGTCCAATCCAGACCCTACGGACCTTGCGCAAGCCATACTTCCTAACCTTAAAGATGTAAAGGCTAAACTTATCCTTGAACCGGGAAGGTCCATAGTGGGTAATGCGGGCATATTGCTTACACAGGTACAGTTCATAAAGGATAAGGGACACAAACACTTTGTAATAGTGGATGCGGGTATGAATGACCTTGTAAGGCCAGCCATGTACGAGGCCTACCATCATATAGTGCCTGTGGCAATAAAGGAAAGGCCTTATATAAAGACGGATGTGGTAGGACCAATATGTGAAACTGGGGACTTTTTGGCCCTTGACAGAGAATTGCCAGCGGTGGAAAGGGGTGAGTATTTGGCGGTGCTTTCTGCGGGAGCCTACGGCTTTGCCATGTCCTCACACTATAACTTAAGGCCAAGGGCTTGCGAGGTGCTGGTGGAAAAGGGAAGCTATAGGGTAATAAGAGAAAGGGAAGATTACGAATATATACTTGGCAAGTAGCGTTTGCCGTTTATAGTTATATATTTCAAAATTTTATCCACATTCCTTATACCCTTTAAGTCCTCTACGGATTTAAGCTTTTTTTCTTTTCTTCTTTTTATTATTTCCTCTGCCGTCCTTTTACCAATACCGGGGACTTTTATAAGCATATCATAGTCAGCCGTGTTTATCTCAATGGGAAATAGGTGTTTGTTTGCCTCAGCCCATGCCGTCTTTGGGTCTGTTTCAAGGGGAAGGTTCCCATCCCTTAGTATGGGTTTAAAGTCCTCAAAGGAAAAGCCATATTCTCTTACCAAAAAGTCCACTTGGTATAACCTGTATTCTCTCAAAGGGTTCTCTGGCGGTTTGTTTTCAAGGGGAGTGTGAGAAACTGGGAAAAAGGCACTAAAATAAATCCTGCTTAGTCTAAAGTTCTTATTGAGATAAACTACAGCCCTTATTATCTCCTCATCCTTCTCATCGCCCACACCCACCATCATCTGTGTTATCTGGCTTTTCCCCCTGCTATTTCTTATGAGCTTATCCACATACTCTACTTTGGGAAGCATATCTTTTAGTATGCTTTTGCCCTTTGCTATGCTTTGTAGCCTTTCTTCCTTTGTAGTCTCAAGGTTTATAGATACTCTGTCTGCCACCTTTACGGCCTCTTCCACCGTTTGAAGGGATACGCCTGGCATAATCTTAAGGTGTATATAGCCCTTGAACTCATACTTTTCTCTAAGTATTTTTACCGTGTCTATCATCCTTTCCATTGTGAATTCTGGATTTCCAAATATGCCAGAAGACAGGAAAAGGCCCCTAACTTTACCAGCTTTATAAAGGTCCATAAAGCCTCTTGCTATCTCTTCTGGCTTTAGAGCCATCCTTATGGTCTGGTCCCTATCCCTTCTAAAGGCGCAATACACGCAGTTCTTATCGCACATGGTAGTTTGCATAAGTTTTAGAATTGGCACCTTACCCTTTGGAGTGGAGGCATAAAATATACAACTTTCTAAGTTTATATCTCCCTCTCTTTCAAAGCTTGCAAGCCTTGACATGAGTTTTATCTTTTTTTGAAGGTCCATAACTAATAAATTTAGGAAAGTTTTAGGACTGTTATGGTCTAAAACCTCATAAGAAGGCCAGCCAAAAGGCCATAATTGGAAAAGCTTTTATCCCTATTTAAGCTTTTGTGTAGGCCTAAGCTTATATCTATTCTATCATTGGGATGAAAAACAGCACCTATCAAAATATGTATGTCCTTCTTTTTTGTATCCCTCTCTTCTGGTATGGAATACTTTAACTCTCCGCCAAGGGTAAGGTATTTATAAAGGTTTGTGTATGCATGAAGGTAAAAACCATAGATATCTCTAAGCTCTTCCACCTGCGCAGCCTTTGTATAAAAGGCATTAAAGTTAAGAGTGCTATCTCCAATATCTTTTTCAAGCATTACGTTTGCATTGTATACAGGTTTTCCATAACCTATTCCCTTTTTACCCGTATCAAGTACGGCTGTTATTTTGTAGCCAAGCTTGAGGTCCTTTTGCTCCAAAAGTATGTGTTTTATAAATATGGAAGCATCGTTTAAGCCTTTTAGGTCTTCCCTATCTGGATATCTAAAAGCAGAATAGGGAACGGCTACCGCCAAGTCCACTTTTGGTGTTATACCCATAGTTAGCTGGAGTATATAATCCTGATGGGAAGACCCGTCGTAGTTTTTAAAGTAGGCATAGTCCGTTTCAATCTGGAACTTACCAAAGCCTCCCAATGTATTGGTGTCTTCCGCATTAAAAGGGTAAAAGGCGTAGGCAAGTCCAGAAAGCATAAGTATTCCCGCAGAGGCCCTTTTGAGCATGTCTGTATTATAACATAAATTGAAATTCATTGTCAATAACTTTACAGAGAACATATAAAAATTTTTTGTCTAATTTATCTTCAGCAAGGACAGGCATATCACTTTACAATCCAGACCTTACGGAAATGCATTATATTTTTTTACCATGCTAAACTTTGTCTACGGTTTTAAAGGATATACTCTTTTGGTTGTCTCCTTTCTTCTCCTTGTGTTGGTCCTTATAGTTGGTCTTTTTCATCTTGAAGAACGTGGCGTAGTATACTTTGCCTTGTTGGGTGGTGCTCTTGCTCTGTTTAGCTTTTCACTATTCTCTTACCTTTTTGGTGTATATGCCTACTTAAAGGAAGAATACTCAAAAAGGAAAAACCTTTGGTCCTTTATCTTTGACTTCTTGGCAGACCTCCGACTTGCCATTTTTATCATGATAGTCCTTGGCATACTTTCCATGCTTGGCTCCACCTATGTGCAACAAAATCAACCTATAGAGTTTTACCTTGATAGGTTTGGTGCAGACCTTGGTTATTGGTTTTGGAGGCTTTGGATAACGGATGTGTTTCACTCTTGGTATTATATAGGGCTTATAGTTTTGCTTGCCATAAACCTTATAGCTTGTTCTTTCAAAAGACTTCCAAGAATTTGGGTGCAAACCTTTACAAAGGAAAGGTTTCAAAAGCTGGATGAACACATGGAAAAGCACCTTAAACCTATCTCAATCCATGTAAACCCATCAGAGGAAAAGATAGTTAAATTCCTTCAAAGGATGGGTTTTAAGGTCTTTATGGAAAAGGAGGGTGAAAGGACATACTTTTATGCAGAAAAGGGTAAATTCTCACGCCTTGGCGTCTATGTGGTGCATATAGGTCTTTTGGTTATAATGGCTGGAGCCCTTATTGATGCCTTATGGGGAATAAGAGGCACTGTAATAGTGCCGGAAGGCTCCAAAAGCGATACTCTTATTATTCCAGCCAAGGAGAAGGCTATAAAGCTACCCTTTCAGATAGAATTGGAAGACTTCCGAATAGTTAGCTACGAGGAAGAGTTCAAAAGGAAAGGCAAAGTAAAGGAAACGCCCTTTAAAGATGCCATAGCGAGCTTTGAAAGCGATATAAGGATAATTCAAGATGGTAAAGTGGTGGCAAGGGGGACAACGGCCGTCAACTCTCCCTTTGACTTTGGAAGCTACAGGATATTCCAAGCCACCTACGGCCTTACAGGAGAGGCTGGCAAAGCCAAAATAGCCATCTTTGACAAAGCCTTGGCACCCAAGGACCCACAGAAAGCCTTTGTAGGGGAAGTAGAGCTAAAGGCTGGAAAGGTCTCCGAGTTTAAGAATATGCTTCTTTCCATAGACAGGTCCACCCTAAACCTTGAGGATGAGCAAAAGGGCTTTCAAGGGGAGTTAAAGCCCGCCATGGTGGTAAAGGTGCTTATGGATGGAAAATCATATGATGTGCCGGTGGTATATTCTCCAGAGCTTACCATATTTGCCCAATCACAGCTGGAACAGCTCAAAGACTTTCCCTATATATTTTTCCTTGTGGATTTTGAACCTCAATACTTTAGCGGTCTTCAGGTATCTCGCCAAGCTGGCACACCTATCATATGGCTTGGTTCCATCTTGGTTGTGGGTGGTATGCTAATAGCCTTTTACACAGTTCATAGAAAGGTTTGGGCAAGGCTTGAAGGGAACACCTTAAAGGTAGCCTTTTGGTCCCATAAGTTCAAAGAGGAGTTCAAGAAAAGCTTTTTAAACTCTCTGGAGGTGTTAAAGCATGAAAATCCTTCTCATGGAAAAGAACCTAATACTTCTTAGCAGGATAAGGTCTTCTCTAAGTGGCCATGAAGTAAGGACTGGAGGAGATTACCAAGGAGAGGAGCTTGTTCTTATAAACCTTGAGCAGTTCTCTCCGGAAATAATAAAGAGCTTAAAAGAAAAAGGTGCCAAGGTTATAGCCTACTGCGGGCATAAAAGGCTTGACTTTATAAACTTGGCAAAAGAGTTGGGTGCGGACCTCGTAGTTCCAAACAGCCAGATAATAAACGCTGGAGAGCTTATCTCAAAAGTTTAAAAACTCCACTCTTAAGTCTAACAAAAACTCGGGATAAAACTTTTCTAAAAGCTTTTTAACCTTTACCAGAGTTTCTTCCGCTATTGGCCTTTCACCTGCCACGCATACAAAGGCAAGGCTTGCCCTCTGCCAGAGGTCATGATGGTCCACTTCAGCCACGGATACGTTTAAAGAAGACCTTACCTTATCCTTTATTGACCTTATAAAATGCCTTTTTTCCTTAAGAGAACCGTTTTCCGGAAAGAAAAGTTCTACCCTAAGTATGCCAAGCACCATATGGAGTTATATTATAATAACATTCCTGTGTTTTGGTTAATAGTTTTTATTACCTTTCTCAACGCCTTTGCCCTTGATTGTTCTCTTCTTAAGGCAAGGTATATGGCTCTAAGGGAAGATATGGTCTATGAGGACCTTATGAGAGAGGCCGAATCTTTGATAAACCTTGCCTGCAATAGAGGGGACAAAAAGGCCTTAAGGTCTGCGGACAAAATATTGCAAGCCCTTGAAAATATAAAATTTCCAGAGAGTTTTGGAAAGGATGAAGTGGTTGTCAGCAAAAGATTAAGAAGAGCATCAATTCTTCTCAACGAGACTCAAAAATACTCTAAAAAATACTCTCAGCTCTTTGCCTACCAACTTCTTTTTTACCAAGTGGCCAGAGAAAACTACAGGGTTGGCGATTATGAATATGCCTTAAAATACTCTATAGCTTCTTACAATCTTGGTAGGGCTATACTGGAGCTAAGATGATTTTTAAGGAAGGTGATTATATACTTCTTGTGGAAGGTGAAAAAAGGTATGTAAAACTACTAAATAAGGACTTTAACCTTAGCTTAAAGGGGAAAACCATAAAGTTTGAGGATATAGTGGGCAAAAGGCCTGGTGAGGTGGTAAAGGGCTTTTGCCTTTTGCTTCCAACCCTTGAAGACATCATACTTTATGGATTTAAAAGAAAAACTCAGATAGTTTATCCAAAAGATAGCTTTTACATCGCCTTTAGGCTTGGCCTTTCAAAGGATAAAAAACTCCTTGAATTTGGTGTAGGAAGTGGTGCATCTACGGCCGTTTTCTCCCAGCTTGCTGGAGAGGTGTGGGTATATGAAGTAAGAGAGGATTTTTACAAGCTGGCAAAGAAAAACTGGGAAAGCTTTGGACTGTGCCAGAATGTAAAGCTTGAAAACATGGATTTTATGCTGGCAGACCTGCCGGAAGAGTTTTTTGATGCCGTTTTTGTGGATGTAAAGGACCCACTACCCTACATAGAAAAGGTTTGGAAGGTTCTAAAGGCTGGCGCATCCTTTGGAAGCATACTGCCCACCACAAACCAAGTAAGTGCTTTGATAAAAGCTATGGAAGGACTATTTTGTGATATAGACGTTTTGGAAACACTCCAAAGGCACTATAAGATAAACCCAGAAAGGTTAAGGCCGCAGGACAATATGGTGGCGCACACAGGCTACCTTGTCTTTGCAAGAAAAAGGATATAGTCCTTTATGTCTGGAAGGTCTATTTTGCAGTAGTCATAGCCCTCCGGCACAGTGGCCCCTTTCATTATGAGTATGTATTTTTTTGAAAGCCTATCCAAGATAGGCAATATATCCTTTAGTTTTCCCAAGGCCCTACAAACCACAAGGTCAAACTTTTCATCCACCTTTTGGGCTTCTTTACATATAACTCTGTAAGATAGTCCAAGCTTTACCTTTATATACTCAAGAAAGGCACACTTTTTTGCAACGGACTCTATAAGGGTCAGTTCTATTCTATCCTTGTAGTATATCTTTAGTGGCACACCGGGAAAGCCTGCACCACTACCCACATCGCACAAAGAAAGCCCATCCACCTTAACACCCTTTTCTTCCAAACAAAGGCTCACGCTTACAGAATCAAGAAAATGCCTTATAACAATCTCTTCATCCTCCTCTATGGCCGTTAAATTGTGGACCTTGTTCCACCTTTTTAGCTCCTTAAGGTATATATCAAAGCTTTTTATCTGTTCCTCAGACAGGCTAAAGCCATTCCTTTGGAATATTTCTCTTATCAGTCTTTCAGAAGAAATTTTATATCCTCCGCCATCTTTTGTGGGTCTTGCTTAGAAGGTGTATAAAGGAGCTTTATCTTGTTGTCTGGGGTGATAAGGTATATGGTGGCCGTATGGTCTATAAGGTAGCCACCTGCCGATTGACCTTCCACCTTTTTGTAATAGGCCTTATACTCCTTTGCCACCTTTCTTATCTCTTCCTCGGATCCTCTTAGGCCTATAAAGGTGGGGTTAAAGTAAGGCACATAGCCTTTTAGCACCTCTTCCGTGTCCCTTTCTGGGTCCACGCTTATAAAAAGCACCTGCACCTTTTGAGCTTCTTCCGGCCTTAGATAATTCATCATCTTTGCCATTGTTTCAAGGGCTGTGGGACATACATCGGGACAGTGGGTATATCCAAAGAATATAAGCACTATCTTGCCTTGGCTGGTGTAGTCGGAGAGCCTTACCCTTTTTCCGTTATGGTCTGTTAGCTCAAAGTTGTAGGCTGGCTGGTCAAAAAGATGGCCATAGAACTCATGCTGTTTTTTACAAGAAGCTACAAAGGCCAAAAGAAGGACTATAAGAAAGGTTAATTTTCTCATAATTTAAAATTATAGCAAAGGCTTACCTTTGTGCCAAGGCCCTTTTTACTTTCTATCTTCATATCCATACCGCTCTTTTGTGCTATAAGCCTCACTATGTATAATCCAAGGCCTGAACCATCCTTATCTGTAGCCTCCCTGTAAAAAAGCTCACCCGCCTTTTCTGGATGTTCCATGCCTATGCCCTCATCCTCAACCACTATACATCCATCCTTAAAGTAAAGGCTTATCCTTGCACCCTTCTCAGAATACTTGTAAGCATTTTCTATAAGATTTCTTAAGGCCAGTTTAAAGTATTCCTTGTCCACTTCTATCTCCTTGTCCTCTTCAAGATAATCCACAAAAAAGTTTCTTTCCTCCTTTATAAACTCATACTCCTCTTCTATCTCTGCAAAAAGCTGGTTTATGCTTACCCTTTCTACCTTTAGTGGCATTTGAGATTCAAGCCTCATTATGGTGGCAAGCTGGGTTATAAGCCTTTCCATCTTTTCCGACTGGGCATATACTCTGGAGTATATTTCTCGTAGCTTTTCTTCACCATAGGCACCCATCTGCAAAAGCTCCATCTGTCCTTTTATGTAGGCCAAGGGCGTCTTTAAGGCATGGGTTATGTTCCTAATAAACTCCCTCTGCCATAAAATTATGCTTTTTAACCTTTCCACCATATTGGCATAAGCCTCTTCCAAAAGGCCAAACTCATCCCGCCTCCCACTCACCTTTATTTCTATATCCAACTGACCCTTGGATATGCGTTCTGATATATCCCTAAGGTAAGACAAAGGTTCAAGAAGTCTTTTTATTGAAAAAACCGCAAGCAAGGATGCAGGGAGAGATATAAATAGGACTAAAATAGCTGTAAAAATTAATATCCTGTGTTCTATTTTCCTTATACCTTCCAACTTTCCCAAGATTATAAGCTTGTAGTGGCCAATTTCTTTAACTATAAAAGCATATTCCTTTCCTACACCCTTCTTTTCCTTTAACATTTGCTTTATTTCTTCTTCCTCAACCTCTGGCATACTTCCTTCCAAAAAACTCTCCTTATTTAAAACTCTACCTTTTTCATCTACCAAAATGCTGGCTATTTCCCTTGATACAACGTCCTCCGCAAGGAGTTTGGCATAGAAATTGGGATTTTTATAATACTTTTTATAAAAGTCTATTAAAGGGTTTACCTGATACTCCATGTAATTGAGGGTATATTCATAAAGGCTACTTCTTATAAGCAAAAGACTAAAAAAGGAAAGTAAAAATACACTGCCTATATAAAGACTGAAGAAAAGAATTAGTGCTTTAAGCCTAACTGACATCTTCTAAGCTTAACATATAACCGTATCCTCTTACCGTTTTTATAAGCTTGTGATCCTTATCTCCAAGTTTGTTCCTTAGGTTTTTTATATAAACATCCACTATGTTAGAACCTTCACCATAAGAGTATCCCCAAACCTTGGCATATATCTCATCCCTACTAATAGCAGACCCAGCCCTCTCCATAAGAAGCTTCAAAAGGTTAAACTCCTTCTGTGTGGTGTGTATTTTACTACCCTTATAATAAACTTCAAGAGACTTTAATCTTAATTCAAGATCGCCAACCTTAAGCACCTCTGGACCATTCTTTTTGTACCTTCTTAATACAGCCCTTATCCTTGCTATAAGTTCTTTAAAAGAGAAAGGCTTTGTTATGTAATCGTCCGCACCAGCGGAAAGACCTTCCACCTTATCCTCAATTTGAGCCTTGGCCGTAAGCATGATTATGGGAATATCTTTTGTCTCTCTTGTCTTTTTACAAACCCTTAGACCATCCATTTTTGGTAGCATAATGTCCAAGATCACAAGCTCGTAATCTTCTTCCATGATCTTGTTTATTGCACTGTAGCCATCCCTTACCCAATCTACTTGAAAGCCTTCGTGGCTTAGACCATCTTTAAGTAGCTGTCCCAAGGATTGATCATCTTCAACCAATAAAACCCTCATGCCTCTTGTAGCTTTATGTATTCTTCTATCTTAAGAATTTTTAATATATCCCTATAAGGTTGAAGTGCTACCTCCAGCTCCTGTTCAAACCTATCCTGCCCAAGCACATTATAGCTTAAATCCAACAAAAATTGCAAAAAGCCAAAGGCTTCTCCTTCATCCCTTGGTCGTCTTCTGTAAAATATGGTGCCTTCTTGGTATTTTAGCACCTCTGAAGAAGACAGTTGAGAGAGTATTACATGATTAAGGTGGCTTGCATGTTTCAAAAGGATGCCATATATAAGGTTAAGCAAGAAGAGATAAACCACATCTTTTATATTTTCCATGGATTGATAAAAGGTAATGTCAACGTATCCTATTTTTTCAAATGATATTTTGTTTATGACCTTCATGCTTTCACCTTCTTCTTTTACAACACCTAAAAGCGTGCCATCTTTACATAGGATATAGCTTTTGGATTTACCAGAATACACACCCACAACTCCAGTTCTACCTTCCATACTCATAGCTACCAATATCTTTCCAATTTCTATAAAAGAAATAGGTAGACCTTGAACAACCTTGTTATCAGCATGCTTAAGTATTAATAAGTCAAGTATACTGCTACCAACTTTTATTACGCTTAGAAAAGAAAGCTTTTGGTTATTAAGAAAAAGATCAAATATTTCTGGATTAAAAGGATAGATTGCGAAAAGTTGGCCCTTTTTGTAATATAATTCAAACTCAAAGTCGCTTCCAGTTAATTTCATTATGCCAGTAAATTTACTAAGCTGAAAGTTCTCAAATAAAGTTATAAGATTTATCTTTTCTGCCTCTACATTGTTCATTAAGTAATCAATTTCAAAATTTTCTCTTAGGATATCCGGGTTTTGAAACTGGTTTATGTCCAAATATCCCTTGGAAAAAAGAGTATTAAGGTTTCTTATCTCTTCAATCAAACTGTTTGGCGACGATATTAGTATGTGATATATGCTTTTACCATCATAAATTTCGCTTTTTTCAAAATTTTTTAACACTTTTACTACGGCTAATGGTGTTATAACTCTATCTATAAGACTTTTTAACTCTCTATGCACCAATTGAAGTTGAAGAACCAATTCTTCTGCAGATATGGGTTCTTCAAGCTCTATTATGCCTTCTATAGGGTTTTCTCTAAAGGTAAAAAAAGCCTCTGGGTTTTCCATAAGCTCTGAAAGGTGGTACAAAAGCATAGACCTTTTATTCACATTGGGTATGTTTTCGCTTGTGCCAAGCCCAAATCCTTTTATTAGGCCCCTTTCTACATAGAGGGATACAATGTTTACTCCAAGAAAGAGGTTTAATATACCTACCTTGCTAAAAAGACATCCATTTAACAGGTCTACTAAATCCTGTTGTGAAGACAAATACCCCGATATCATAACATCATCCTTTCTACTTTTGATATGAGGTAATCCTCAAGTAGTTTAAAGGTTTCCAATACGCCCTCACCCTTTATAGCACTGGCACATACGGAAGGGTACCTATCAACGTTTATACTCTTTTCTAATTCCTGGTAGCTTAAGGTGTTTGGCAGGTCCATCTTGTTGTATTGAAAAACCAAAGGCACATCTCCTAAACTTTTCCCAAGGCGCAAAAGGTCAGCCTTGAGAAGGTTGTAGAAATTTATGTTTTCTGTTAGCCTTTCTTTTTGAGAATCCACTACAAAAACCAAGCCATCCACACCTCTAAGAACAGTAAGCCTTATGTCCTTGTAAATATCCTGTCCAGGGACAGTGTATAGAGCAAAAGACACAGTTATATCTCCCACTTTTACCTTTTTTGTTGTAAAGTCAAAGACTAAGGTCCTTTCCCCTTGTGTATCAAGCTTTACAAGGTCTAAACCTTCCATCTCCGAAAGCTTTTCAAGGTTTGTGGTCTTGCCCGATTGGGCCACACCATAATAAACCACCTTTAACCTTATAAGCTTTTTTTCAACGTCCACCAGCATGAAAAGCCCTCCTTATCCTTATTTCCCCCCAGGTTAAACATCCTGAACATAAGGGGTAATAGCTATTATAAGCCTTTCCACAACTGCACACAAAGGGTTTTAATAGATGCTTTATACTTGTTAGGCAATATTTGTCCTGGTCTTTGTGAGAAAGTGTGCTGTATAAAAGAGCCTTCATCTGGTCGGATAAGCTTTCTTCTAACTCTTTTGCTTTGCTGAGAAGGTTTAGCTTTATGTAAACCATAGCGAGAATATCTGGTGAAATCATATCCTTTTTAGATTCCACAATATCCAGCAACTTGGTAAGGGTAGATTGATCCTCCGAAAGGTTCCATAAAACATCTTCTTGATAATTTAATGATAATACTTTATCCCAGTGTTTTCTTGCGTCTTTTGTTTTATCTCTTGAAAGCAGGTATTTTATGTAAACTGCATACACAAAGGGAGTTGTATAAAGGTCCATGGCCTTTTCTATAAGCCTTTCTTCACCTTCCTTTTGGTAAAGTTCTGCTAAAATTTCGGCTTTTATCCTTTTTTGTTTTTCCTTTTCCCATCTTTCGCAAAGGTCAAGCATCTTGTCTTGATATTCAAGTGCCTCTTGCCATCTATCTTGTAAAGAATAAACATCCCTTAGGCCTTTTAGGGCTTTGAGGTTTTCTTCATCTTGAGACAAAGCTTTCTTGAATTCTTCCTCTGCTTCTTGAAGCTTTCCTTCTTTTAAGAACAGTTCGCCTACTAAAATTGGGTCAAAAGCTTTTGCCTCTTCTACTCTACCTTGTTCTATAAAAAGTTTTGCAAGTATGCTCTTTATGCCTTGAAGGGACTTGGCTGGGCCTCCAAGGATACGTTCCGCCCTATTGATATAACCTCTTGATAACTCTTTTAGGCCCTGGTCTATGCTGTTTAGCTTTCTTTTTAGACCAACCTCCTTAAAGATAAAGTAAAAGGATGGTATGAAAAATCCAAGGGTAAAGGAAAGGAGCAAAAGCACAAAAAGTGGCACTTTATAAACTGTATAGAAAAAACTTACCTCCACATACCCAGCGTTCTGAGCTATAAATAGAAGAAAAAGCACCACCAAAGAAAGAGAGAGCAGTATTTTTATTAGGTTCATAGCTCTAACCTCTCCGCCGTTGAGTAGAGCCATTCAAGGTCATAGTATTCCCTCCATTCCTTGAGGAATATATGAACTATTATATCAATAAGGTCAATGAGAATCCAAGCGCCTTCTTCCGCACCTTCCACATGGTCTGGCTTTATGTTTTTCTTTTCAAGCTCTTCCAAGAGGTATTTTAGGAGGGCCTTGGCATGCACTGGAGAGTTGGCTGTAGCGATAACAAAATAGTTGGCTATGTTTGTATGTTTTGAAACGTCCAACACAACAATATCTTCCGCCTTCTTATCTTCAAGAAGGCTCTTTAAAGTTTTTAATAGTTCCTTATTGTCTTGCATATTCCTTTAATTGCTTATAATAGGTATTTTCTCCGTATACCTCCTTATACTTTTCCATAAGCTTTAAACCTTCTTGCCTGCTATCTTCTGCGAGTTTTTTCCATCTTTCTATTTCTCCTTCCAGAAAGGCTATTCTGTTTTGTATTGCTTTTTTATCCTCTTCGGATTTAACAGCTTTTAACTCCTTTTGAGCTTCCTCTATCCATCCTTTGTATTTATCTTCCTGTTTCTTTGCCTGTTTTTTCACCAAAAGTAGAGATTTTATATATCTGTATAGAACTTCGGCCTCAGAAACTTGTTCAGGGTAGTTTATCAAAAGGTTCTTATACCTAAGGGATGCAGAATAATAATATCCAAAGTCTTCGTAAAACCTTCCTATAAGGTATTCATGCTTTGCCAGTTTGCTTTGAGCGTCATCTATTAAGCTTATTACTCTGTCTGCATATGGGCTGTTTGGATATTTGATAAGAAATTCCTTAGCCTTATCTATGGCTTTTAGTGTATAGCTTTGGTCTCTGTATGCGTCTGGTGCCACCTTCATGTAGCTATCCACCACCATAAAATACACCTTCTCTGCCTCTGGACTTTCTGGATAGTAAAAGAGGAAATCCTCTAAGTATATAATGGCGTTTATGTAGTCCTTCCTAAGGTAATAGCTTTCAGCTATGGTGTATTTGGCAGATTTTATCTCTTGTGGGCTTAGGTTTTCAAGGTATTTGAGGGCTTCGGATAGTTTGCTTATGGCTTCCTTATAATCTCTTCTTGAATAGGCAGACATGCCTTGTGAGTAGGCTTCAAGGGCCAGTTTAGCCCTCTTTTCTTCGGTCATCTTGGCACAACTAAAGACAAAAACAAGTAATAAAAATATAATCTTCTTACTCATGGCTCATATTAAAGTTATTTACACCAACATCATAACTACTATCAACTTGCACATAAGAATAGCCTTTTGATTGCATAGCCTTTTTAACCTTTTCATACCTAATAGGATGTACTTGAATCTTTATGGCTTTGTGAGCATGTTCTTCTATTTCTTTTTCCAATTCAAAAAGGAAGAAAGAGGAACTTTTGATGTAGCCTTTGCCAGAACAGTAAGGGCAGGATTCTGTAAGTAGTTTACTAAGGCTTCTTCCAGATTTTTTCCTTGACATCTCCAGTATGCCCAGTTTTGTAAAACCATGTATGTTAATATGGCACGCTTCTTCTCCAAAGGCCTGTTGCATGCTTTTAATTATAATCTCTTTGTTCTCCTGCTTTTTCATATCAATAAAATCTATAAGAATTATACCACCTATGTCCCTAAGAATGATTTGTTTTACTATTTCCCTCACAGCTTCAAGGTTTGTTCTTAGGGCGTTCTCCTCATGGCAAGAACCAATTGGGTCTCCGCTGTTCACATCTATTATGGTAAAGGCTTCCGTTTCTTCTATGGTTATGTACCCACCACCCTTTAGCCAAACCACTTTGTTAAGAATGCTTCTAAGGCTATCTTGAAGCTTGTATTTATGCACATATGCGCTTGGGTCCTTTATGTATAGATTTTTCTTAAGCAGGTCTGGCTCAAAGACCTCAAGGAAAGAGGCTATTTCGTTCCATATAAGGGGGTTGTCCGATATTATTTCTTCCATATCTTGCCAATGGTCTCTTATTAGTCTTATGTATGATGGGTATTCTTCCAATATGGGTTGGGGTTTTTTTAGTACCTTAGCCCTCTTTTCTATCTGATGCCATAAGCTTCTTAACTTTTCAAGTTCCTCTTTTATCTGTTCATGTGTGGCCTTTACTGCTGCGCTTCTTAGAATCACACCTTCTTCTTTTAAATCTTTTTCCAATAAACTACAAAGCCTATCCTTTTCCTCCGACTGTATTTTGCTGGAGCATTTTATATCCTTGCCTCTTGGAAAATATATAAGGTACTTTCCTACCAGTTTTACGTTGGTGGTGAGCTTGGCTCCCTTTTCTCCTTCTGGCTCTCTTACCATCTGGACTATAAGGCTTTCTCCAACTCGGTAGTTTTCACCTTTCAAAGGAAGAAAGGCATCCCTCCCTATGCCTACGTCTACAAAAACTCCGTCCATACCTTTTGCAAGCCTTTTTACTTTCCCCTTAAATATGCTGTCTGTTAGCCTTTTTGAACCTCTTTCTTCCGCGCTTATTTTATACACACTTTCCCCTTCTATAAGAAAGGAAAGTATAAGCTCGCCAGAAGACAAAACAACCAGTCTTTTAGCCATACACTTTTATTATACACGTTCTATAAGGCTTTTAAGTATTTCTCTCTCTAAGGGTGAGCTTACCTTTGGAAGTATGGTATCTATCACAAGCGCCTTCACATCGGAATACTTGTTTAGCCTTCTGGCGCATCTTATTGTATCCCTTATGGAAAAGACAAAGTCTACTGGTTCTTCCGATTGTTGAGTTTGATAGGCTCTGTAAGCCTTCCTTATGGCGTTGGCTATTTTTATGAGTTCAAAAAGCTTCCATATGTGTTCTTCTAATCTTTCAATGCCTTCTATGTTCTTGACCTTTATTCCATTTACCACATGATGCCACAGGTAAAGGAAGTCTTCTGAGCTTAAAAGTGAAAGTTCCGGCACCTGGTCTCTTAAAATGAGAGCTTCGTCCGCACTGTAAAGGCCTCCCTCTTCTTCAAAGGGTGGATAGTCTATGAAGAGTATGTCTGCTCTGGATTTTATGTCTTGGGGTAGTTCGGATACACCTAAGTAGTTTTGGGGGTTCATACCTCCCACCAAGATTACTTCTTTGTGCGCCTTTATAACCTCTCCAGTGGGCAATGTTAAATACCTTCTGTAGTCAAAAAGAGGGTTAAAAAGCTTTACCATACCAGCTGGTAGTGTGTTTATCTCGTCAAAGTATATGACTGCACCTGGTGTTTGCAAGGCTTTTACCAAGTCTGAGTAAACTCTCCTCGTGCCTCTTTTGGGGTCAAACTCATACACAAAGGTTATGTCTTCCCTTTCCATCTTGGAGTTGCAAGGGACTATATATAGTGGCCTGTTGGTAAGGGCAGAAAAGACCTCCACTAAAAAGTTCTTTCCAACGCCCGCATCACCCTCAAGTATGAGTATACCTTCCGAGTATAGCACTTGCTCTTTTACGATGGAGGTGAATTTTTCAAGGTTCTTTACAAACCATGGCGTTTCCTCGTAAGATACAAACAGGGGAGTTCTTGGTGGATCATAGGCAAAAAGGCCATTAAGATGTCTTAGATATTTTTTTACCCATTGGGGCAAAGACCGTAAGTCTTTTTGAGAAAGCAGGTTAGAATACCTTTTGGGCTCCAAAAGGATGCCATCTTCTCTCTCAAAGGCTATCTTTGCATAAACCTCATCCTTTATAAATACTCTATCTTCTACTTTTAGCCTCCACTTTAGCTTTTTCCTTTCGCCAGAAAAGCGTGGGAACTCCTCCGACCCAAAAAAGACCCTTGTATCTTCAATTCTTATCCTATACCTTTTTAGTTTGTTTTCAAGTAGTTTTTCTTGGACTATTCGGGAAAGCTCCCTTTGTCCTTCCTCTCTTAGCTCCTTTGGGAGTTTGTTGAGAAATTCCCTTGTATTTTTTATCTCTTCAAGGCTTTCAAAGTCTCTTAGGTCCTCGCTGTTTAAGGTAGCTATGCTGGTTTTCACCTTTTGAAGGTGTTCCTGTAGCTTATTTTGTAAGTGCTTTTCAATCTCTTCCTTTAGCTCCTTTAGTTTTTCAGCCCACTCATCCCTCTCTATCCTTATCCTGTTTTCCACCTCCCTTAGGTCCTCTGCTGTAATGCTATCCTGAGCTATTTTTAGCCTTATGCTTTCTAAAAAGGCCTCAAACTTGGCCTCTTCAATCATTCTATTTGCTTGAAGTATAACCTCCCTTACCCTCCTTATAGGCATGTCCATAGCCATTAATCTCTTATACTCCTCCAACTCCGAAGGGTCTGTGCTTGGGCTTATCTTTTTTAGACTTCCTTTTAGCTTTTTAAGCTCCTCTTCTGCCCTCTTTACCATCTGGGACTGGCGGTCTACATCAAAAAGGAATTCGGTTAAGTTGGTTGTAATAGACCTAAGGCTGTAAAAATCCTTATCATCCTTGTAGGTATGGGTGCATGTGTAAATGGTTCCATCGGGGGATACTCTTACCACAGAATATCCAAAGCCTTCAAAGGTATGGATGTATACAAACTCTGGAAGATAAACAAGACCAAGCTTATTATCTTCTGCATCCGCAAGGAACAAAAAGTCCCCATCGGGGGATATATCCATATGGTTTATGTTTATTGCTGTGGTAAGGCTTTTTAGTGGAGATTCAAGTTGAAGGTCATAAAAGAATAGGTCCTTACCCTCCGAAAGAAGTATGCCATCCTTTAGCACAAGAGCGCCTTTTCCAGAAGGATGGTTTAGTCTTTTTATAAGGTTCCCTCCAAGGTCGTAAAGGGCCACACCCTTTGTGCCAGAAAGCAAAAGCCTTGTGGAGCCTACAAACCTAAGAAGCTTTAATTCTCCTATGTTTGCCTCCGAGTAAGAAAAGACCTTTTTAAACTCCAACCCTTCCGTTCCAAAGCCTCCAGATATGTCTATCACATAAACCCTTTCTCCTACCACACCGTAGGCAAGCAGGTTTCCACTTATATCCAGTCCAGCGGAGGCACGCACGCCCTCCTGCGTGGTTCTAAAGCTTTTCCAGGTTTGGGGGTTCCTCTTGTCCTCAAGGAGATAGACCACCAGGTAAGGCGGTGTCAAGAGGGCTAAGTAGGAGCCTTTAAAAAGGGCTTCTGTAATAACTTGTGCTGGTGGTCTGGATGGAAGCCTATGAAGCTTTCCACTCCAATCGTAGAGCTGAAATACTCCATGCCTTCTTCCCACAAGGAGCCAATAGCCATCCTCCGAGACATCTATAGCGTCCACCCAAAACTCTTCTATCCTTGCGTCTGGGTCCTTTTCAAGGAAGTCTTTGGGATATAGCCTTAGGTCGCCTTTTGGCGTTCTTATTTCTAAAACACTTATCTCTTCCTTTTCCTTTTTTCCAAAAATCCTGTCCAGAATACCCATAACCATAAAATATTAATCTGTGGAAGGTAAAAAAGCTTATGATTTAGCTTACCTTGAGGTGCTTAATGGAAAGGAAAACATGGAAAGGGATTGGAATAACCTTCTTATAACAGAAGAAAGCCAAAGGCCCTGCTTTAGAATATACCAATGGAAGGAAAAAACCCTTAGCTTGGGCTATTCCCAAGAGCCTATAAATCTTTCCATTCCTGTGGTAAAAAGGCCTACTGGTGGCGGAGCCCTTCTTCATGGTTGGGACCTGTCCTTTTCCTACACAGGCCTTAGGAAGGATTGGGGAGGTAGCTTTTCAAAGATATACATAAACTTTATGGGTTTGTTGCTTGAGCTTTTAAAAAAGGTGGACCCTGCCTTTGATATGAGTAGGTATAGGGGAGGTTATGAAGGCTATTTTTGTTATTTCTATCCAACCCTTGGTGAGATAAGCTTTAAGGGTAAAAAAGTGGTTGCCTGTGCTATGAGAATGGGTAAAGAGGCCTTTCTTTTACATGGAAGCTTATTTTTGGATATGGATTACGCATATTTTGAAAGCCTTACTGGCATAGAAGGAAAAAAGTTAAAGGAAAGGATAATTACCTTTAAAGAGTTGGGCCTTGGCTTTGAAGAGGCCGTAGAGCTAATGCATGGTCTAAAAATGCTTTGTAATACTTCTAATGTCTAAAATGTCTTGTACCAGTGAACACCATAGCCATATTATGTTGGTTTACAGCCTCTATTACCTCCTTATCCCTTATGGACCCACCTGGCTGGATTATAGCTCTTATTCCTACTTCCTGTGCCAGGTCCACACTATCCCTAAATGGTAAAAAGGCCTCTGATGCCATAACACTACCTTTTAGGTCAAAGCCAAACCTTTGGGCCCTTGCAATGGCACAGCGTAAGCTATCCACCCTTGATACATTACCCGACCCTATGCCCAAGGTTCTACCACCCTTGGCTATCACTATGGCGTTGGACTTTACATACCTACATACTTTCCAGGCAAAAAGAAGGTCTTGCATTTCTTCTTCCGTGGGATGTCTTTGAGAGACTACTTCAAGCTTTTCATAATCAATGTTGTCTTCTTCCTGCAACAGATATCCACCGCTTACCTTTTTTATATCAAAGGAAAAGGAGTAGCCAAGAGCCTGAACAAGCCTTAGGTTTTTCTTCTTGGAAAGCACCTCAAGGGCTTCTTCCGACCATTCTGGTGCAATAATAACTTCAAGGAATATGTCTGTAAGCCTTTCTGCAAGCTGTTTTTCTACTCTATCGTTGAAGGCTACAATACCGCCAAAGGCGGATTCTGGGTCTGAGGAAAGGGCCTTTTCAAAGGCTTCCAATAGATTCTTACCAAGGGCCACACCACAAGGGTTGTTATGCTTAACAATAACACAGGCAGGGTTAGAGAATTCACTTACAAGCCTAAAAGCGGAATCGCTATCAAGGTAGTTATTAAAGGACATCTCTTTACCTTGCAGTATGTGAGACCTTGCTATGCCAAGGTCCTCAAGCGGGTTATGAAATAGCCAAGCCTTCTGATGGGGGTTTTCTCCATACCTTAAACTTCCAAAAAGCTTCATAGGTAGTGAGAAATAGTGTGTGGCACTGTCCACTTCCCACAGCCTTTCCAAAGCCCTTGATATTAGAGCATCATAGTAGGCTGTTAAGGAAAAGGCCTTTATGGCCAATTTTTTCCTATCTTCAAGGCTAATGGTGCCTTCCTTTATCTTATTGGCTACCCAAGCATAGTCTTGGGGGTCCACCACTACAGCCACCCTATAAAAATTTTTAGCGGAGGCTCTAATTAAGGTAGGCCCACCTATATCTATAAACTCCATAAGTTCTTGCTCCTGTAGGTCTTCTTTTAGTTTTTCCTCAAATGGATAAAGGTTTACTACCACTAAGTCTATTGGTTCTATACCAAGCCTTTTTATCTCTTCCTTGTCCTTTTCTACCCAATCTCTGTAAAGTATGCCACCATGTATGGCAGGATGCAGGGTCTTTACCCTTCCGTCCAATATTTCTGGAAAGTTTGTGATCTCTTCCACCTCTTTTACTTCATAGCCAAGGCTTTTTATAAACTTGGCTGTACCACCAGTGGAGATTATTTCGTAGCCCTTTTCTTTTAGAGCTTCCAAAAGCACATCAAGACCTTCTTTGTAATAAACCGATAGAAGAGCCCTCATGGGATAAAGATTTTACACCAATTTAAAGCTTCTAAGAAAGTATTAAAATTTTAAGCCATGCATGTGCTTTTGGTTGGCCTTGGTAATATGGGGAATAAGTATTTTTGGAAGCTGGAACAGATGGGTGAAAGGCTTGTGCTTTGTGATATAGACCCATCTAAGGAGAAAAAACCACATCCTTTTTATTGCCACTTTGGTGATGTGAAAGAGGATGTGCGGGCAGTTATTGTGGCAGTGGACCCAAAGGACCATGTAAGTATAGCAAAGGAGTTTTTGAGTAAGGATATTCCTGTGCTTTTGGAAAAGCCACCAGCCCTTAGCTCAAAAGAGTTTGAAAGTATAAAAAACTATGAAAAACTCTATATTTCTGAGGTAGAAAGCTACTCCGTATGCGCCCAATTTCTAAGAAAGCCTGAAAAGTTTATAAAGATTGAAAGGTTTGGCAAAGGTAGAGGCTACATCTCACCCCTTTGGGATCTTGCCTGGCATGACCTCTATTTACTTCAAAACATATCTGAAAACATAAAGGTTGAAGCCTTGGAAATAGATGGAGAAGTTTGGACCTTGAGAGGCAGTTTGGATGGCCTTCCCTTTAGTATAAGCGTGGCTTGGGAGCATCCACAGCCAAGAAGGCTTTGGTATATAGACGAGGACCTTCTTCTTGACTTTGGTGAGGAAAGGGTGTATGAAAGGGGAAAGCTCTTAAAGGAAGAAAAGAGGGACAAGCTAAGGCTTATGGTGGAGGACTTTTTAAAGGGGAGCTTTGACAAAAAAAGCGTGCAAAGGGCCTATATAAACCTTAAGATCCTTGAAAGCCTCTCTTAATCGTATTTTTCCTTTTTTATCTGCTCTTTATCCACGCCAAGTTCAATCAAAATACTGGCTATATCTTCCACAAACTGGGGTGGGCCACAAAGATAGTAAAGGTTTGTAGGTATGTCTTCCACTTCTTTTAGGATCATGTCCGTGTTTATCCTGCCCGTGTAGCCCTTCCAGTCTGGTGGCCAAGAACGTGTAAGGGTATGAACCACCTTTATGTTTGAGTGTTTATCCATCCTTTCAAGCTCTTCTTTGTATATGATCTCCTCGTAGTGTGTGTTGGAATAAAGCAAGGTAGCTCTGACATGGTCAAGACCTGCTGAAACTATATACCTTAGAATACACATAAGAGGCACTATTCCACTGCCTGCACCGATGAGAACAAGGCTCGTGCCCATTTGAGGAACCCATACGAACTTTCCGTAAGGGCCCTTTATCAAAAACTCATCCCCTTCCTTTACCTTTTCTGTTAAAAAGGCAGAGGCTCTGCCGTTTGGAACCTTCTTTATGGTAAGCTCAAGGGAGTCCTTTTGAGTGGGTGGGCTGGCTATGGAGTAAGCCCTTTTCAAAACTTCTCCCTCGTAAGGAACGTTTAGCATCACATATTGGCCTGGATAAAAGTCAAAGTCTACTCCTCGTAGGTCAAAGACCAAGGTCTTTGTGGTAGGTGTTTCTCTTTTGACTTCAATAACTCTACCTTTGAACTCCCTTATGGGCTTTTTTTCAAGCTCCATCCTTACCTCCTCAAAGCTGGGAAGAGTATAACTTCCCTTATAGAGTCCACATCTGCCAGTATCATAACAAGCCTATCTATGCCTATGCCTTCACCACCAGTGGGGGGCATACCATATTCAAGGGCCGTTATAAAGTCCTCATCCATGGACATTGCCTCCTCATCTCCCATCTCCTTCTCCTTAAGCTGTTCTAAGAACCTCTCCTTTTGGTCCTCTGGGTCGTTCAGCTCTGTGTAGGCGTTGGCAAGCTCCTTTCCTGCCACAAAAAGCTCAAACCTTTCCACTAGGTCTGGGTCTTTTCTGTGGCTCTTGGCAAGGGGCGATAGGATTTTGGGAAAGTCCAAAACAAAGCATGGTCCCCAAAGCTCATCTTCCACAAGCATATCAAAGACCTTATCTATTAGCTTGGCATGGGTTAGGCTTTCGGCCTTTGGCACACCTATCTTCTTTGCAAACTCCCTTAGACCTTCCACATCTCTCAAGAAAAAGTCTTTGTCCTTTCCAGTTTTTTCTTCCAAAAGGTCAAAGTATTTGTACCTCTTATAAGGTGGTGTAAAATCAAGCTCCTTTCCTCTGTAGCTTATCTTAAGAGTCCCCAAGGTATTTAAAAGCACATGGGAAAGTAGCCTTTCGGTGAAGTTCATAAGGTCCTCATAGTCCCAATAGGCAGCATAAAACTCCACCATGGTAAACTCAGGGTTGTGGGTTGTGTCCACTCCCTCGTTGCGGAAATTTTTGCCAAGTTCATAAACTCTGTTAAAGCCCCCCACTATAAGCCTTTTGAGGTATAGCTCTGGTGCTATCCTAAGGTATAGGTTCTGCTCAAGGTAGTTGTGGTATGTAATAAAGGGCTTAGCATTAGCACCTGAGGCCACATGTTGCAAAATGGGAGTCTCCACCTCCAAAAAGCCCTCTGAGTTCAAAAAGTTCCTTATCTCTTGTATTACCTTACTCCTTAGGATGAATATCTTCCTTGCATGTTCGTTGGCTATAAGGTCCAAGTATCTCTGCCTGTAGCGGACTTCTACATCCTTTATGCCGTGCCACTTTTCCGGCATGGGATGAAGACTCTTTGAAAGTAAAGAAAAGCTTTCCACCTCAACGGTTAGCTCACCAGTCTTTGTCCTAAAGAGCTTGCCCTTTACTCCTATTATGTCCCCCAAATCTACCAGGTCCTCAAAATCTTTAAAAGCCTCTTCTCCTATGAGGTCTGCCTTTACGTATATCTGTATCCTTCCTGTGGCATCTTGGAGATGCCCAAATATGGCCTTTCCCATACTTCTTAGTGTGATGAGCCTTCCTGCCACAGAGACCTCTTCAAAGTTTGGTTCAAGGTCGTACTCGGCCTTTAGGCTTTGTATATCAAGGCTATTGTTTTCTTGCGTAGGCACGGCGAAAAAAAGGCATAACTTACCCTCATACCTGTCCAGCTTACCCCTTAGAGTATATTCCTTACCGGCTTGTAGCTCTTGTTCTGTTATGGCAAGTATTTCAACGCCGGAGGCGTCTGAAAGCCTAACAAGATAGCCCTTTTCCAGCTTGGAGACCCTTTTAGCTATTCCCTTTACGCTTACCTCCTTACCATCCGTTGGCTTTTCATACTTGTCCCTTATATCACCTATCTGATGGCTTACCTCAAACTTGTGAGGATAGGCTAAATTCCTCTCTCTTAGCTTTTTAAGTTTTTCAAGTCTTGACCCTTCCATAAAAAAAGGATTATAGCACTTTTGGAGTATAATCTTCTTCATGAAAACAGGCTTTGTATATAGCCACATATACCTTGAACACCATTGGAAAAACCATCCAGAAAACAAAGACAGGCTTATAGCCATAGTGCAAGAACTGGAAAGAAAAGGACTGTTAAAGGAATTGGTGCATATTGACCCAAGAAGGGCCTCCGCCCAAGAGGTCTCTTTAAACCACGACCCTACTTACATACAAGAGGTGGCAGACTTTTGCGCAGCAGGTGGTGGCTACTTGGACCCGGATACTTATGCAGTGCCATCTTCTTATGAGGTAGCCCTACATGCGGTGGGTGGCGTGCTTGAAGGCATAGACAGGCTTTTAAAAAAGGAAGTGGATGTGGTATTCTGTGCCGTAAGGCCACCTGGCCATCATGCCGAATATGCAAAGGCTATGGGCTTTTGCCTCTTTAACAACATAGCCATAGGCGCCCACTATCTTCTTCAAAAGGGCTTTGATAGAGTCTTTATAGTGGATTTTGATGCCCATCATGGAAATGGAACACAAAAAAGTTTTTATGAGGATGACAGAGTATTTTACTTTTCTTCCCACGAATACCCCTTTTATCCCGGCACAGGTTCTCGTGAAGAAAAAGGTGCAGGGAAAGGCTACGGCTATACCCATAACGAACCACTTCCAGCAGGCGCAGGAGATAAGGAATTTAGCCAGATATACTTGGAAACCCTTCCAAAGATTTTTTATGAATACAAGCCACAATTTTTGCTTGTATCGGCAGGCTATGATGCCCACAGGGATGACCCCCTTACCTATTTGAACCTTTCTACAGAAGGCTTTGGTAGAATAGTGGACAGCCTTCTAAGCTTGGCAAAGGACCTATCCATACCCGTGCTTTTCGCCTTAGAGGGTGGCTATAACTTGCAAGCTTTGGCCCAGTGCGTTAGCCTAAGCATAGAAAGGATGTTGGAGGCATGATGTTAAAAAGGATAAAACACTACATATTTCAAGCCATTTCCTTCATCTTTGTGGTATACGGCTTTTACCTGCTTTTTCTCTTCCTTCTGGACACATCCCTTAGAGTAAACAAAACCTTAGCCTATCCCTTTTCCATAGGCATCACCCTGCTTTTGGCAAGCTTTACTCTTTATTATTGGGTAAAGAAAGGGAAATTGCCTTTATAATATTATTTGAGGGCGATTAGCTCAGAGGTAGAGCGCCATCCTCACAAGATGGAGGTCGGAGGTTCGAGTCCTCCATCGCCCACCATTTGAAATAGATTTAATACTATGAGTAGTCTAAAGGAAAGCCTCATTAAAATTGATGAGTTTGTTTACAAGCTACCGGAGAACACAATTCAAGGGCAAAAAGTACCAGTCTACTTTTACCTTAGCGATAGACTCTTTGAACTTTTGGAAGAGGATGCTATAAGGCAGGCGGCCAACGCCGCAACCCTTCCAGGTGTGGAAAAAGCCATTTATGTAATGCCAGATGTGCATGTGGGCTATGGCTTTCCTGTGGGTGGTGTTATGGCAACGGATATAGAAGAGGGTATAATAAGCCCCGGGTCCATAGGCTACGATATAAACTGTGGTGTAAGGCTCATAGCCACAAACCTCACAGTGGATGATATAAAGCCTGTAAGAAAGGAGCTTATGCAAGAAGTTTTAAAGAACGTGCCTGCTGGCGTTGGTTCCACTGGAAAGATAAAGCTTTCAAAGGCCGAGCTTTCTGAGGTGGCCATAAAGGGCGCAAGGTGGGCCATAGAAAGAGGCTATGGCTTTGAGGAAGACCTTGAACACATAGAGAGCAAGGGAGCATTACCCAATGCGGATCCTTCCAAGGTGTCCGACTTTGCCTTTCAAAGAGGCTCTGACGAGCTTGGAACGGTAGGCTCCGGAAACCACTTTGTAGAAGTGCAGTATGTGGATGAGATATACGATGAAGAGATAGCCAAAAAACTTGGCCTTGAGCTTGGACAGGCTACCATAATGGTGCATTCTGGGTCAAGGGGCTTTGGCCATCAGGTATGCGTTGATTATCTTAAGGTGGCAAAGGATGCCCTAAAAAAGTACAATATAGACATACCAGACATGCAATTGGCATGCATGCCTTTTAAATCCGTAGAAGGCCAGGACTATTTTAAGGCTATGAACGCTGCAGCCAACTACGCCTTTGCCAACAGACAGATATTGGGCTATTTGACCGCAGATACGGTAAGGAGGTTTTTCAACCTATCTTGGAAGGAGTTTGGGTATAGACTGGTCTACGACCTGGCCCACAACATAGGAAAGGTGGAAGAGCATAAAGTAGATGGCGAGGTTAAAAAGCTTTTGGTTCATAGAAAGGGGGCCACAAGGGCCTTTCCACCACACAATCCAGATGTTCCGCCAGCTTACAAGGATATTGGCCAGCCCGTCCTCATACCCGGAGATGTGGGAAGATACTCTTTCCTTCTAGTGGGTCAAGAAAAAAGCATGCACATGAGCTTTGGAAGCGCATGCCATGGTGCTGGCAGGCTTATGTCAAGGACAAAGGCAAAGGAGTTTGTCAGAAAGGAGGGCCTTGAGAAGGTCCTGGGAGACCTGGTGGTGGTAGCAAGAGGAAAAGGAACGGTGGCAGAAGAGATACCGCAGGCGTATAAGGATGTTTCCGAGGTTGCTTTTGTGGTCCATTCCCTTGGTATAGCAAAGTTGGTAGCAAGGTTTAAACCCTTAGGTACTTTGAAAGGATAAGTGATATAATAAAAATTTCTGGAGGAAAGAATGGGTGAGTTTGAGAAGCTCTTTGAGAAGAGTCTAAAGGAAATAAGAAGGGGGGAGGTAATAAAGGGAAGGGTTGTGCAGGTTGATGACAGGAACATTTACGTGGACATCGGCTACAAGGTGGAAGGTATACTTCCAAAGGAAGAGCTACCAGAAGCAAAGGTAGGAGATGAGATAAAGGCTGTGGTCCTTAGGTTTAGCAGAAACGGCTCTCCCATACTTTCCTACAGAAGATACTTAGAAGAGAAGCTTACAGGGTTTTTAAAGTCCTGTTATGAGAAGGGCAAGTTTGTAACAGGCACGGTGGTAGGTAAGGGAGAGGATGCCTATGTGGTGGATATAAGCGGTCTAAAAACCCTTTTGCCTTTCAAGGAGGCGAGCAAGAACCTAAGGGAAGGCAAAAAGATAGTGGCAAAGATAATAGAGTTAAAAAGGGAAGAGGGTGGTCTTAAAGTGGTCTTATCCCAAAAAGATTACATAAAGGCTCAGGAAGAAAAGAAGAAGGCAAGGCTTCTTGCAAGGCTAAAGGTGGGAGATATAGTAGAAGGCCGTGTTATAAAGATAGACCCAGACAAGGGTATAACCCTTTTGATAGGGAATGCCTTGAGGGCCTTTTTACCCCTTGATGAACTTAGCTGGGGAAGGGATAGAAACCCTTACAACTACGCAGAAATTGGTGAAAGATTAAGGGTAAAGGTAAAAAGAATACCAAAAGATGGCCAGTTTATATTTGTTAGCTTAAAAGAAATGAAAGAAAACCCATGGTTAAAGGCGGAGGAGAGCATTAAGAAAGGGCAAGTGCTTAACGGAAGAGTGGTTGAGGTAAAAGAAAACGGGCTAATAGTGGAGATTATGGAGGGTGTAGAAGGTTATGTTCCAAAAGAAGAAATATCTTATGATGGTACCACCTTTAAAAAGGGCGATAAGGTATCTGCTTTGGTGCTTGACTTTGACCCCAAAAGGCGCAAGCTCATTCTTAGTATAAAAAGGACTCTTCCAAAACCATGGGAAGAGTTCCTTAAAAAATACCCTGTGGGAAGTAAAGTTGTTGGAACGGTTGAGAAGATAGAAGGTGCAAAGGCTTTTGTAAAGCTTGACCAAAACGTTTATGGAATGATCCACAGAAGCGACCTTGACTGGGTAAAGCCCGGCAGGGTGGAGGATGTGCTTCAAGTAGGGCAGTCTTTGGAGTTTGCGGTATTGGGCCTTGATGGAAAGTTTGTAAAACTGGGGCTAAAACAGTTAAAAGAGAACCCATGGGAGAAAGTGCTAAATAGCTACAAGGTGGGAGATAAGGTAAAGCTAAGGGTAAAAAGCCTTCATCCTTTTGGTGCTTTCCTTCAATTTCCAGAGGGCGTAGATGGTCTTTTGCCCATCTCAGAAATACCAAAAGGCACCAAGCTTGAAGAGGGTCAGGAGGTAGAGGTTAAAATCATAGAACTGTCTCCCGAAAAGATAACCCTTAGCATGCGAGAAGAGGAGAAGAAGGAAGAGATTATAACCACCAGTAGCTCGGATAAGGGCTTTACTCTTGGAGACATACTAAGGAAGAAGATGAAAATATGAAAAGGAAAGCCCTTGTACAAAGATTGAAACAAGACCATTTTACCAAGCTTTCCAAAAAGAAAATATCCCACATGGTTAATTTTCTTATAAACAATATAAAGGGGGCTATCCAATCTGGAGAAGATGTTAAAATCTCAGGCTTTGGCACATTTAGAAGGAGGCAGAAGCGTATAGTTTTCAAACCAAGCAAAAAGCTTCTTTGGAAGTTGAAAACTGGCCTAAAGCGTTCTAAAATGTAATTTAACGGGGTGTGGCGCAGGCGGTAGCGCGCTGGCATGGGGGGCCAGAGGTCACGGGTTCAAGTCCCGTCACCCCGATTTTAAAAAAAGGAGGTGGAACATGGTAGTAATTGCACAGCCAGTAGAACAAGACTTAGAAGCCTTAGTCTTGAGAGTTTTCTTAAAGTCCATTGACGTGCTTGGTGGACTTTCCAAGCTTGCCGATTACAAAACTCTTACTTGGCTACCTTCCCTGGCAAGAGCCGTCTATTGCGTTGTATTGAGGGAAGAGTATTTCAAGACAGAAGAAGAAATAGCTCAAAGAGTTGGTCTTACCATTCAAACGGTTAGGAACATACTAAGGGCAGACCCAAACAAGGTTCTGGAAAAGCTAAAGAGCATTGAGGAACTTATAGAAGAGGAAAGAAAGGAATTAAAAGTGCATACCGCCGGTGGAGTGGCAAAGCTTGCATACAAGCTTGTAAAAGAAGGACATGAAGAACCTACCGTCTTTCTCCAATACTGTGAAAGAGTAGCTTACGCTTTGGATGTGCCTTGGGCTTATATGGTCCTAAAGAGGCTAAAGGGAACAGACTTTCCTATAAACTCTGCGGAAGCTATACTGGACAAGCTTGAAAACGTCTATATAAAAGGTAGGAGTGCAAAGGAGGTAATCCAAGAGCTTGAATTTCCAATAAAGAACCCTGCAGAGCTGTTGCATAAGATAAAGGAAAATCTCAAGATGCACGGTCTTGAGTGATACTTTCCTTTAAGATTCTCTTCTCGTATATTAGGGCAAGAGTAAAAAGGGTTGTAAAGATAAGGGGTCCGAGGAATATCCCTACAAAACCAAAGGTAAGTAGGCCCCCTATTATAGAAAAGAAAAGCACTATATAGGGTATGCTTATGCCCATCTTCATTATGATGGGCCTTAAAAGGTTGTCTATGGTTGAGATTATAAATGTTCCATAGAGGAACATAAAAGCACCATTATATACGCCTTTGGTTGCAAAGGTATAAACAGCCACTGGAAACCACACAAAGCCTGCACCAAAGGGTGGTATAAAGGAACTTATAAAAGTAGCAATGGCAAGCAGTATGGCATAGTCAATGCCAGCTATTTTGTAGCCTACAAAACCAAGTATACCCTGGACTATGGCAACGCCTATGGAGCCATAAACGGTGGCAAGAACAGTTTTGTATATGGTAATGGATACTTCCTCTATGTCCTCTCTATGCATGGGAAGGAATCTCTGCGCAAACTTTATAAACCTTGGACCATCCTTTAGGATAAAGAATAGGGTGATAAGAAAAACAAAGGTCTTGAAAAGAAAGCTTGCTACAGCTGGAACCAAAGAGGCAGCCAAGTTAAGCCCCTTTTGAGCTAAATCCCTTAGACCTGCAATAAGAAAGTTCTTAAACTCCTCCGATTCTATGTAGGCTATAAACCTTTTTATCTCTTCCTCCGTAAAAAGCCTTTTTATGTATGGATGGTTTTGTATCTCTTTTATAATGTCCAAGTAGGAGCTGTTTTGTGTAAGATTTATGGCGAGTTGGAAGAGGTCTATGGATTGTCTTACCGCAAGGGCAAGAATAAGGCTAAAGGGGATAACTACTAAAAGTAGGATTATTAAGGTTAAAATAAGCGCAGAAGATAGGTTCCCTATCCTACGGGAAAGCTTAAGATGTATTGGATACAGAACTAAGGAAAATATTATGGCCCAAAGGATAGGTTTGAGGAAAGGGAGAAGCATAAGCAATGCCAAAGCCATAAAAAAGCCTGTTAGCGATAAAAGGAAGTAAAGAAAAATTTTCTCCCTCACAAGGATAAATTATAAGGTATGGAAAGGTGTCCCAAGTGTGGTGCCTTGCTTGAGGTTATAGAATGCTGTGGTGGTGGCATATACAGATGCGATGCCTGTGGAGAGTTTTATTTTTATGGGGAACTCATAGAGTCTCAAAAGGACTCTGAGGAGGCCTCCTTAGAAGTTCAAGAGCCACCTCACCAGCCGGAAGACCTTCCACCACAATCTTGTAAACGGCAAGGCTAATAGGAGCGTGTATATTTAAGGATTCTGACAGTTCATACACGGCTTTAACCGTATGCACACCTTCTACAGTCTGATTTAGCCTTTTTAGAGCTTCCTCTACAGATAGGCCCTGACCGAGCATATAGCCAAGGCTTCTGTTCCTTGACTGGGGAGAGCTGGCGGTCAAAAAGAGGTCGCCCACGCCAGAAAGGCCATAAAAGGTTTCCCTCCTTGCTCCAAGGCTTACCCCTATCCTTACCATCTCCGCAAGCCCCCTTGTTATAAGGGAAGCCCTGGCATTCTCCCCAAAGCCAAGGCCATCCGATATACCGCAAGCTATAGCTATAACATTCTTTAAGGCACCACCGAGTTCCACACCCACAAGGTCTGTGGAAAGATAAACCCTAAAGCTTTCCGAGCTTATCCAACCTCTTATCCTTTCCATCTCCTCCCCATTATTTCCAGCCAAAACTAAAGCCGTAGGCAGTCCTTTTGAGACCTCACTGGCAAAGGAAGGTCCAGAAAGACAAAAAACCTCCACTTCTGAGTCTATTTCCAAAAGGACCTCTGAGACCCTTTTCTTTGTGCCTATCTCAAGGCCTTTTGATGCAGATATTATCTTTTTACCCTTAAGGCTTTTCCCTTTAAGCACTTCCCTTATGACCTGGACGGGAAGGGCAAGGATTATGTAATCGGAAAAGCTAAAGGCTTCCTCAAGGTCGTGGGTAGCTTGCACGCCTTTTAGTTCTACTCCTTCTACGTAAGGATGCTTACCTGTGTTTATAAGGTCTATGATGGCAGGGTTTTTTTCAAAGATAAGGATTTTATGTCCCAACCTTCCGAGATGGGAAGCTAAGGCACAGCCCCAACGACCCCCGCCAAGTATGGAAAAATGCATGGAAATATTATATTTTTCTTTAAAAGCATACGCCGGGTGAGAAATTAGACCTCAAGTTTACCCCTCCTATAATAGCTATATCCAATAGCATAAGCATATACATACACAAGCACACAAGTTAAAGTCCTCCACCCACTACCAGCATTAAAAAGCTTTATCTGACTTATAACACCTTCCACTACCTGCCTTTTTGCCCTCATCTCCCTACTACCACACACAATCACACCTTCACAACCCCTATAACCCCTATCTCCATACACCACACAACTCTCCACAAGCTTCCTAAACCATAAACTCCTTCTCTTCCTTTCCCTAAATGCCCTAACCTCATGCACACTTCCAAAGCTTATCCACACATCATAAACTCTTCCCCACCTATCACATAACACCATCATCAACATGCCATACCTGACCTCCTCAAACTCCACTACCTTCCCATTGTCTCTCCGAACTATCTTCCTTCTCCTCTTTGCCCACCATACCTTCCCTCTTACCCTCCTTATCTTCTGTGTCCTCGCCCTGTTTACATTGGCTATGTCCACTATGGTTCCATCTATTACAAGTTATATCTTCTTACCATACAAAAGCCTTGCTAAAATCATAAGCCTCAGCTTGTGAAGCTTGTATTCTCTCAATATCCTGTATACTCTCTTGAGTCTGTATTTTCTGAAGATATGCCATGATTGTATGGATGGGTCAATAAGTAGTTTAGCTAAGGTGAGGACTTTTGTATTGGTTATGTAGGAGAGTATAAAGATGGCTGCTATATGGATGTCTGTGAGTTTAGGCTTTCTGCCTGCTTTAGCTTTTGGCACATTAAGGAATGGCAAGGCATTTTCAAGGTCTTTTAGGATTTGTTGGTAGATGCGTAGGTAAGGTGGTATAATTTCCATGGTAAAAACCTCCGATGGTTTTTAGGGCTACTATTATAGTAGCCCTGCTGTCTTTTTATTGATATGGAAGGTTTAGCTTAAAGGGAATTTCTCACTCGGCGTATGGAAATATTATATTTTTCTTTAAAAGCATAAGGAGGTGGAAGATGAGAAAGGCTTTACTTTTAATGAGCTTGCTTTTTGGCTTTTCCTTTTCGCAGCAGTTAATTATGAAAAAACCACCCAAATCCCTTGAAAAATACTACCCTCCACAATCCCAAAAGATGGAGTTTCTCTCCAATATGCATACTATGAGCATTGCCTTTCATGGGATAAGCCTAAACATAAACGAGGGAAGATGGGACAAGGCTCTTGAGTGGGCAAATCAGTTAAAAAAGGCTTATGAAGAAAGCGCAAAAATGGTTCCCGAGTGGAAAGACTACTATAAGCCTGCCTTGGCGGAAAACTTGGTAAAGGCGGTCCAATCAAAGAATGCGGATGCGGTCGTAAAAGCTTCAAGGGAGCTTGGCCAAACCTGTAATAAATGCCATCAGGAAAACCAAGCGGTGGTAAAGCTATACTATCACTTTCCAAGGTATGACAACATAAAGCTTGAGGACCCGGTAGAATTGCAGGAACTAAAGGTAAAAGACTATATGAAAAAGCTCTCCGATTCTATGAAGTCCCTTAGGGTATTCCTTATACAAGGCGATGTGGCAAAGGCAAAAGAGCATGGAGACAACTTTGTGGAAAGGGCAAAACAGCTAAATACCATGTGTACCAAATGCCATACTTCCAAAGTATCCATAGAGGCCCTTGCGGGTAAAGATTATCTTACTTCCCTTGATAACTTACAAAAGGCCTTAAAGGCTCCGCAGGTAAATAGGGAGGCTGTTTTTAAGCATCTATCGGAAATAGGCCAGTATTGTTATAGGTGCCACAATGTGCATCTCATACCCACATTGGTGCAGAATGCCCTAAAGTGAAGTATCCAAAAGGAGCATAAGCAGTAATCCTACAAGAAAAGCTATTGTAGCTTGAGTGTGTTTTTCTTCTGAGTAGGCCTCTGGGAAAACTTCCTTGGCCGTTATGTATATCATAGCACCGCCACCAAAGCCAAGACCTATGGGCAAAAGGCTGTTAAAGTGTTCAAAAAAGGTATAGCCAAAAAGTGAAAAGATGGCCTCAATAAGACCACTTAAAAAGCCTATCCATAAGGGTATAAGCACCTTCCCGCTTATGACCATAAGTGGAAGGCTTACTATGAGGCCCTCTGGCACGTCTTGAAGTGCTATGGCTATGGCAGTCTCAAGCCCCTTATCCATAGAGTAGGAAGAGGCTATGCCAACGCTAAGACCTTCAGGTATGTTGTGTATTATCACAGCAAAGACTATGAGATAAAGCTTGCCTATCCTCTTATGGGAAAGGCCTTCCTTACCCTTTATGGTATGTTCGTGAGGCACAAGGTTTTCTATGAGGGCCATAAGGATAAAGCCCAGCACAATGCCCAAAGCCACAGACCAAAAGCCACCTATCTCTATACCCGGCAGTATAAGGCTTGTAAAGCTGGCTACAAGCATAACACCACCGGTAAAAGAAAGGGCTGGCCCCACGCTTATAAAGGACCTTTTAAAAAGCACAGCAATAAGGCTTCCAAGAAAGGTTCCCAAAAGGAGCAAAGAGGAAAGAAAAATTATGTTCATAGTAGGTCGGAGACCTTAAAAAGGGAGAAAACCTTTAGCCCTTCCCTTTCCAAGTTCTCCCTTCCGCCCTCTTCCCTGTCTACCACCGCATAAACGCATAGAACCTCATAGCCTTCTTTTTGACAGGCTTGAACAGCCTTTAGGGCAGAGGCACCAGTGGTTATAACATCTTCAAAGACCACCACTCTATCCCCAGCCTTCAACAATCCTTCTATTTGTCTTCCTGTGCCATGGGCCTTTGGCTCCTTTCTTACCACAAAGGGCTTTATGGGACTTCCTTCCAAGTAAGATATCATGGCTACAGAGTAGGCTATAGGGTCTGCGCCAAGGGTAAGTCCACCCACCCCATCGGGCCTTAGGTCCTTTATGCTTTCATACATCACTCTACCGAGTGTATACAGGCTTTCCGGGTCAAAGGTGATCTGCTTTAGGTCTATGTAATACCTGCTTAGCCTTCCCGAAGATAGTTTAAATATGGGTTCTTCAGCAACCTTTAAGGACCTTTCCTTTATAAGATTCTTTAGCCTTTCCTTATCCATTAGCCTTTAGCTTCTCTTTAGCATACTCCATAAGGCCACCGGCTTTTAAGATGGCCATAAGGGTTTCCGGGAACTTTGTGGCTTGGTATTCTTTTCCTTTAGTGAGATTTCTCACTATACCCTTTTCCAAGTCCACTTCCACCTCATCACCTTGGTCCATTTCATCCACCGCCTGTGGAGCCTCCACTATGGGAAGTCCTATGTTTATAGCATTCCTAAAGAATATCCTTGCAAAGGACTTAGCAATAACCACAGGCACGCCCGCATACTTTATGGCGATGGGTGCATGCTCTCTGGAAGAGCCGGAGCCAAAATTCCTGCCAGCCACTATAATATCGCCTTCCTTGTGTTCCTTGGCAAAGTTGGGATGTTCTGAGTCTTCCATCACATGCTGGGCAAGCTCATATGGGTCTGAAGTGTTTAAATATCTGGCAGGAATTATCTGGTCTGTGTCCACGTTGTCTCCAAACTTCCAAACCCTACCTCTTACAATCATAGGAAAATTATAAACTAAAAACACATGCTGGGTATGAAATTGCAGTGCTTCAAATATTTTGAAAACTTTATCCCTTTACCACCACCCTTACAATCCTATCCTCTCCTATCTCCCATCTTTTCTTTGCCCTCTGGTCAAGCCTGCTCAAAGGTAGGTCTTTTTCCTCCAATCTATCATAAAATACCTTACCTTCCTTTGTGGCTATCATAAGCTCTACAGAGCCTTTTATAGGAACCACATCCACAAGCCTTTCCCTTGAAGAGCCAAGCACCTCCACGCCCTTTGTGGCCCTTCCCCTTTGTGGCACCTCTTGGAGCGAAATTTTCTTTATCCCGCCCTCTTCCGTTATCACCAGCAGATACTCTGCATCCCTCAAGGCTCTTATGCCTACCACCATATCCCCGCTTTCCAACTTTATGCCTTGCACACCCTTTGAACCAACTGTGGCGGGTGGTACCTCTCCCACTGGGAACCTTAGCAACCTTCCTCTATGGGTAAATAGAAGCACATCCCCCTCTTCTGGCGCTTGCACCACCTTAACTATTCTGTCTCCTTCTTCGGAGAACTTTATTATTTGCATACCTTGAGACCTATATTCAAAATCCACAAGGGGAATCTTCTTTACATATCCCATCTGGGTTGCCAAAAGGATCCTTCCTTCTACATGGGACCTTACAAAGGCGCCAACTATTTTCTCTTCCGCTTCTTTTAGAGATACATGGCTACCCCTTAGGGCTTGAGAGCCTGCTATCCAATAGACCCTTCCCTTATCGGAAACCATAAAAAGACCGCTGGTAAAAGGCACATCAAGTATATTTACTACCTCTTCACCTTCTTCCATGTCCTCTACGGGTAGAACTCTACCCTTTACATATACAACTACAGTGAGGGCACCCTCTTCTTGGGATTGAAGCTCTTCTACAAGAGTTTTCCTTGGTGCATTAAAGCTTTTGACAAGCTCCTGCATTTCTTCTATAAAGACCTTTATCCTTTCCTCTTCCTTTTCCACAAGCCTTGTGTAATACTCTATCTTCTCCTTTAACTCTTTCTCTTCTTCCTCCAGTTTTCCCCTTTCAAGGGATGTGAGCCTTTGAAGCTTCATATCCAAGACCGCATTCGCCTGAGCTTGGGATAGCTTATACTTATTCATAAGCCTTTCTCTTGCCTCTTGAACATCGGAGGAGCTTCTTATATTCTGTATAACTTCATCAAGGTGCTTGAGGGCTATCAAAAGACCTTCTACTATATGGAGCCTTTCCTTTGCCTTTGAAAGGAAAAACTTAGACCTTCTTAGTATTACTTCAAGCCTATGGGCCATAAATTCCTGAAGAAGGGTCTTTATACCCACAAGCTTTGGCTCACCCCTTATTAGCACTACAAAGTTAAGAGGGAAGTTCTTCCTTAAGGCGGTGTGTTTATAAAGCTTTTCAAGGGTTTTATTGCCATCCGCATCACGTTTTAGCTCTACTACTATCCTTATACCCTCCTTATCCGACTCATCCCTTATATCGGATATCTCTTTTAACTTGCCCTCCCTTGCAAGCTCTGCCATACGTTTTATTAGCTCCGCCTTGTTTACCTGATAGGGAAGTTCTGTTATTACTATCTGCTCTCTTCCACCAGAAAGCTTTTCTATGTGGGCCTTTGCCCTTATCTTTACCTGACCCCTACCCTTGTCGTAGAACTCTATAAGCTCAGAGTAGTTTTCCACTATGCCACCGGTGGGAAAGTCTGGGCCTTTTATATACTTCATTATCTCTTGAGTGGTGAGGTCTGGGTTTTTGGCAAGCTCCACAAGGGCCTGGCATACTTCTTTGAGGTTGTGGGGTGGAATAGAGGTGGCAAGGCCTACCGCTATACCGCTGGTTCCATTACACAAAAGGTTTGGAAATTTGGAGGGTAGCACAGAAGGTTCTAAGGTAGAACCGTCAAAGTTAGGCACAAAGTCCACCGTATTCTTGTCAATGTCTTCAAGGAGCTTTAGGGCATACTTGGAAAGCTTGGCTTCCGTATACCTCATGGCCGCAGGCGGGTCTCCATCCACAGACCCAAAGTTCCCTTGGCCTATTACAAGAGGATAGTTCATGTTAAAGTCTTGGGCCATACGCACCAGGGCTTCATAGACCGCTTGATCTCCATGAGGATGGTAGTATCCTAAAACTGCACCCACTATCCTGGCGCTTTTTACAAAGGGCTTTTCTGGATAAAGGCCCATTTCATACATGGCATAGAGTATTCTTCTCTGGACGGGCTTTAGACCATCCCTAACGTCTGGTATGGCCCTGCCCACAATAACGGACATTGCATAGTCTATGTAAGACTGCTTTACTTCTTCTTCTATGGGAACTGTTATGATCTCCATGGTGCTGATAGATATAGTATAACATAACTAAAAGACAGACTTTTAGCCGTTGGACGTGTTTAAAGAACTAAAAAACTTCCTTACCATTTCCTTCCAATCTTCTTTTCCTTCTTCTACTCTATCTAAGCCTTCTTCCATCTGGCTGGTAAATTTATAATCTACAACCTTTGGAAACCATTCCTTTATGAAATCTACTACTTCAAAAGCCAAGTCTGTGGGCTTGAGATAACCCTTCTCTTCTACCACATAACCCCTTTCTTTAAGAGTTTTGACTATAACCGCATAAGTGGAAGGCCTGCCTATGCCAAGTTCCTCAAGCTTTTTAACCAAGCTTCCTTCTGTATATCTCGGTGGTGGTTGTGTTTGCCTTTTTTCAAGGGTTATCTTCTTGGGCTTTAAAATTTCACCTTTTTTAAGCCTTGGTAAGGCTAAAAGTTCTAAGCTTTCTGGATAGACCTTAAGGTATCCATCAAAAAATAGTTCACTACCCTTTGCTACAAAATACATCTCTTCTCCCTTTTTCTTTTCATAAAGGGGTGTTAGTATGGCTTTTTTCTTTATCAAAATGGCTGGGGCCATAAGGCTTGCCAGAGTTCTTTTGAAAATAAGCTCGTAAAGCTCCTTTTCCTTTCCTTGCAGAGGTGGTTTTTGTAAGCTTGTGGGCCTTATACATTCATGGGCTCCTTGCGCAGTCTCCTTTTCTTTGAATTTTCTCAAAGCTCCCACATGCTCTTTACCGTAGGTTTTTTCAATGAACTTCATAAACTCTTGAGCCTTTTTTGGGTTCATCCTGTGGCTATCTGTTCTTGGATAGGTAATATGACCTTCTTCATAGAGCTTTTGGGCTATCCTTTGAGTTTGTTCCACGCTAAGCTTTAGGAGGCTGTTGGCTGTGGCCTGTAGGCTTGAGGTTATAAAGGGTGCTGGGGGTTGCCTTTTTTCCTTTTCTTCTTCATACCCTGCTACTTCAAAGAGAGCATCTTTTATCTTTTCAAGGTAGGGTTTGGCATTCTCTGGTTTCTCAAACCTATAGTCCCAAAGGGCAGAAAATTCCACACCATCCTTTTCAAAAATGACCTTTATATAGTAATACTCCTTTTTCCTAAAGCTTAATATCTCTCTTTCCCTTTCCACAATAAGCCTCAAGGCTGGCGATTGGACTCTACCTATGGATAGGGTGTTTTTCTTAAAGGCTTTCCAAAGGTGTGGAGAGAGCTTATAGCCTATAAGCCTGTCAAGGATTCTGCGTGCAAACTGCGCCTTTACAAGGTTTTGGTTTATCTCTGTGGGATTTTCCACGGCATCTTTTATGCTTTCCTTTGTTATCTCATAGAAGACTACCCTATTGATTGGTTTTTTTAGTTTTTCAAGCTCCTTATAAACAAAGTAGGCTATAGCTTCTCCTTCCCTGTCTGGGTCGGTGCCTATGAATATATGGTCAGCCCTTTGTGCAACTCTTTTTATATCATCCATTATCTTCTTTTTGCCTTTAACCCAAGTAAAGGTAGGCTTTAGGGTTTCCTCATCCACTCCCAAGCTATCCGGTGGTAGGTCCTTTATATGCCCAAGGGTAGCCTTTACAATCCAATCTTTCCCAAGGTATTTGGCTATGGTTTTAGCCTTGGTAGGACTTTCCACTATAAAGAGCTTCACAAAGAAAAGTATAAATTAACACAAGTAGGATAAAACAGGCGGGAAGACCCCGCCCAATATTAGGGCTATCTTTTTACAGCTCTCCATGTGCCTTCGGCCTTGGTGGTTTCATTTGGATTGTTAGGGTCCATACAATAATCTCCAGCTGGCACACCATCACCATACAGGCCTGTTATGGTGTTATTTGCGCCATTGTATTCGCCAAAGAAGGTTGCATATTCGGCAGGAGGACATGTCCCATTAATGCATTTATCATTGCATATAATTACAGGCACTCTAAATATACGCCGAGTGAGAAATTAATCAAAAGAATGTCTTACTACTACTCCTACCCTTGCAAAAAATAAATGAGACAAGCAATGTAGGTGCACGGCATGCCGTACCTCAAAAAAATCCAAAATGTAGGGGCGGGTCTTGGACCCGCCCGATGTTTTATAATTTGGCAGGTTTAAAACCTGCCACTACAAAGGATGAATTTCTCACCCAACGTATACGTAGCTGTTATTGTTACCGATAAATGTTATTTTAAACATAGGAAATTAGTAAAGATTTAAGGCTAAACTGCTTAGTCTAAGTTAAGTTGTAATTGGAAATTTTTATTAATCTCCCAGTATGAGTATATATTCTCCTTCTTTTTGCATTTGCATATACCTTCTGGCAAATTTCTCTTTAAAATACTCCGGATGCTCCTTTACTAGTTTTAAAAGTTGGTCTGTTTTGTCGTTTTCTACCTTATATTGGTTTATTTGAGCTTGAATATTCCTCAAGGATTTTCTAAGTTCTAAGACTTTAAATATATTGTATTGACTCATAAAAAGATTATAAGAGGTATATATTAACATTAAGAAGAAAAGCCCTTTTATTAACCAATCAGGCTTTAAACTTGGAAAATTCCTCCCACCCTCCAAACTCCGCTTCATTGCTTAGCTCCTCCTCTATCCTTAAAAGCTCGTTGTATTTGGCTATCCTGTCTGTCCTAGAAGCAGAACCCGTCTTTATCTGACCTGCATTCGTGCCTACAGCAAGATGGGATATAAAAGTATCTTCTGTTTCACCAGACCTGTGGGAGATTATAGTCCCATAGCCGTGCCTTTGTGCAAGGTCTATCGTTTTGAGTGTTTCTGTCAATGTGCCTATCTGGTTTAGCTTTATAAGTATGGCGTTGGCCAGTCCTTCCCTTATTCCTTCTTCAAATATGCTTGGATTGGTTACAAAAAGGTCATCACCCACAAGCTGAACTTTTGAACCAAGTTCTTTTGTAATCAACCTCCACCCTTCCACATCATCCTCAGCCATGGGGTCCTCTATAGAAACTATCGGATATTTTTCCAAAAGTTTGGAATAAAACTGGCACAGTTCTTCTGAGTTTAGCCTTTTACCTTCTATATGGTACAGTTCATCTTCATAATAAAGCTCCGAAGATGCACAATCTAAGGCCAAAAGCACATCCTCACCAGGTTTATAACCAGCCTTTTCTATGGCAAGCATTAACATATCAAGGGCTTTTTCTGTGCTTTCTATGTTTGGTGCAAAGCCCCCCTCGTCTCCTACATTGGTAGAATAACCCTTTTCCTTTAGTATGGCCTTTAAAGTATGGAAAACCTCTACACCACACCTAAGAGCTTCAGAAAACCTTTCACCATATACAGGCACTATCATAAACTCTTGAATGTCTAAGGGGTTGTCTGCATGTACTCCACCGTTTATAACGTTCATTAAGGGAACTGGAAGCCTTTTAGCCCTTATACCACCTATATACCTATAAAGGCTTATGCCAAGTTCATTGGCCATTGCTCTGGCTACCGCCATGCTCACTCCAAGGATGGCATTGGCTCCAAGCCTGCTTTTATTAGGCGTGCCATCAAGTTCTATCAATACTTTGTCTATTAATCCTTGATTTTCTGCGGGTAATCCCGCCAGTTCTTTGGCTATTATTGAATTCACATTATCTACAGCCTTTAGCACACCTTTACCTAAGTATCTTTTTGGGTCATGGTCTCTTAGTTCAAGGGCTTCCTTCTCCCCAGTGGAGGCACCACTTGGCACAATAGCCCTTCCTTTTGACCCAGAAGATAGTATAACTTCCACTTCAACCGTTGGATTTCCACGGGAATCAAGCACTTCTCTGGCCTTTATCTTTTCTATGCTTGACATGTGTTAAATTATACCACAATAATATATAGGTGATGATAGTGTTTTTATTGACTATCCTTTTTTCCTTTGCCTTTTCGGAAGGTTTGTGTATAAGAGAAGTCTATAATCCATACTCGGAAGTATATCTAAGCTATGTGTTTAGAAAAAACGTGGAAAGACTTGTTTTGGAAAGTGGATATAAAATTGATTGTGGTGAGGGCTCAAAAGAGATAAAGCCAGAGGTGGAGCTATTTAAGGAACATCCTATAGCTTACACACCGCAACAAAGAGTTAGTGCCTATAATCTGGAACTTAGAGTGAGCCTTTCTATGGATGGTAAAAAGAAAAGTTTTAGCGTTTTTGTACCCTATACACAGCAAGGTGGCATGGTAGGCGACCTACCAAAAAGGAAGGCTATAGAGGAGGCATTTAGAATAATATACATAGATATGCTTGAATTTATAAAGATGAGGTGAGTTAAATGAAATGCCCAAGGTGTGTAGATGTGGACCTTTTGGAAGTAAACAAGTACGGTGTGCTGGTGGATGTTTGCCCGTATTGCGGCGGTATATGGCTTGATAAAGGAGAACTGTCAAAAATAATAGAAGCCATACGCAGGGTAGAAAATAGCTTGGATGAAGAGATAAGGGTTATATCAAAGGACCATCCCGAGGTATATAGAAAGTACGAAGAGTACAAACACAAAAAGAAGAAAAAGTCTATCTTTGGCGAGCTTTTTGATATATTTGAGTGATGAGTGACGTTGAGTTTATGAAAAGAGCCCTTGACCTTGCCAAGGAGCGCAAGGGACTTACACACCCAAATCCAACTGTAGGTTGCGTGATAGTGAAGGATGGACAGATAGTGGGAGAGGGCTATCATGAAAGGGCTGGCATGCCCCATGCAGAGGTGGTGGCACTACAACAAGCTGGAGAGATGGCCAGAGGAGCTACCCTTTATGTAACCCTTGAGCCTTGCACTCACTATGGTAGGACTCCTCCTTGCACCGATGCCATAATAAGAGCCGGGCTAAAGCGGGTGGTTATTGCCACATTGGACCCAAACCCCCTTGTTTCTGGCAAAGGTGTAGAGAGGCTAAAAAGGGCTGGCATTGAAGTGTCTGTGGGTGTGTTAGAAGAGGAGGCAAAAAGGCTAAACGAAGACTTTTTTACCTACATAACGCAAAAGAGGCCTTACATAACCCTAAAGTGGGCTCAGAGCATAGATGGGTCTATGGCTACAAAAACGGGAGATAGCAAATGGATAAGTTCTCAAGAGTCAAGAGATTTTGCTCACAGGCTAAGGGCGGAGGCAACGGCCGTGCTTGTGGGTATAAACACAGCCTTAAGAGATGACCCTGAGCTAACCATAAGGGCCTTTCCTTGGGAAAGACAGCCCATAAGGATAGTCCTTGACCCACAGCTTAGGATAAGGGAAGACTTAAAGCTGATAAGGGATGGTAAGGCATCTACCATAATAATAACGGCCAGTGAAAACAGGGAAAAAATACAGAGGTTGGAAGAGATGGGTGTAAAGGTCCTTTTGGCACCTTCAAAGGATGGGAGGTTGGACCTAAGGGAAGTTTTAAGGGAGCTTTACTTTATGGAGATTATGCACCTTCTGGTGGAAGGGGGGTCTATTACCCATACCACTTTTATAAGAGAGGGACTTTTTGACAGGCTTTGGGTATTTGTAGCACCCCTTTTGATAGGAGAGGGCAAGAGGATAGGAGAACTTAATGTAGAAGCTTTGCAAGAGGCCAAAAGGCTACGCCTCAGGGAAATAAAAAGGTTTGGAGAAGATGTAGCCTTGGAGTATCTTAATCTTTGAGCATCCTTATCGCCTTCTCATAGCCTACCCTTTCAAGCCAGCCCTCAAAGGTAAGGCCCTCCTTTATGGCTGTAAGAATGGAGCTTTCTAACTCTGTTAGGTCCTTTGGCACAAGGTCCGGCCTTAGCCTTAAGGTCCTCTCTACGGAATGCCAAAGCTCCCAAAGTCTTATAAGCTGGTGGTTTCCGGAGAGGAGAACATCCGGCACCCTCATTCCTCTAAATTCCGGGGGCCTTGTATAAACTGGAGAGCCAAGCCATCTTCTAAAAGAATCTCTTTTTATACTTTCTGGCTCACTCAAAACGCCGGGCAAAAGCCTTGCAATGCCTTCCAAAAGCACAAGGGCAAAAAGCTCTCCCCCTGCCAAAACAAAATCTCCCAAAGACAGCTCCTCATCGGCAAGAGTGCTTATCCTTTCGTCCAAGCCTTCATACCTTCCACATATTACGGCTATACTTTCAAGCTCTGAAAGTCTATCTAAATCTCCCTGATCTATCCTTTTGCCCCATGGCTGTGGAATTATGGTATGTGGTCTTCCATGCGTTTTTAACAACTCTTCGTATGCCAAGAAGACAGGTTCGGGCTTTATAACCATACCGGGATGACCGCCGTAGGCCGTATCGTCCACTTGTCCCTTATGTGCATACCTTCTTATGTCTACGGTATAAAGCTCAAGCGATCCCTTCTTTATGGCTTGCCTTACTATGCCATACTCTGCATAACAATTTATCACCTGAGGAAAAATAGTAAGCACAAAGAACTTCATCTAAGAAAGCTCTTTACAAGGTTTTTGGCCCTGTCTTGGCTAAACCTATAGTATATGTCTATGGTGGTCTTTACGTTAGAGTGGCCGGCGAACTCCTTTACCACCTCCGCAGGAAAGCCAGCATTAACAAGGTTTGTTATGTAGGTATGCCGGAAGCTATGAACTGAGAAAGGAATACCAAGCCTTTGAGATAGCCTGTTGGTAAAAACTTGTAAGGACCCTGTGTTTACTTTTATGTATTTTTCGTAGTCTTCAAGCCAAAGGTCAAGCTTTTGGCTTATCTCTAAGCTTTCTTCCTTTGTGGGGCCAATCAAAGGTACCATCCTTTCCTTCTTCCTTTTGGTGATTTCCGCGGGAAGCCTCAACCAGTATATACCTTCTGAATCTTTACGGAAGAACTCACTACTGAGCTTTGCATACTCGGATAGCCTAATACCACTATACAGGAAGAGTGTATAAACCCGTTCGTATTTTGTGTTCTTTACAGATTGAAATATTCTTTGGAGTTCTTCCTTTGTGAGAGCCCTTGGGCTCCTTTGGAGCCTTGAAGTAGAAAACTCATCCCTAATATCCTCTATTACAGACTCTATATCCGAATAGCGTTCTTTATCAAGCCAACCCCTTCTAAAGGCAAACCTGTAAAAGTGCTTTATGGCAGATAGATGTGTAAGTATGGAAGACACAGAAAGGTTTGTGGAGTCTATGTAAGAGTATATATCTCCTTGTTCCGCCTCAAGCAGGCTTTTACCCTCTCCCAAATGCTTTTGAAAGGTGCTAAGGCACGTTTTGTAAGTTATTATGGTCCTCTGGCTTTTTGCCCTGCTTAGACTTTTAAGCCACAGGTCCAAAAGCCTATCCATACTTAAAATTTTATTCCTTCTTCTTCCTTTTCTCTAACTCCATCCTAAGAGCTGATAATTCCATCTCTTTACTCAAAAGCTCCTTGTCCTTATCCAGTATAACCCTTTGAATTTCAAGCTCTTTTTGGTTAAGTATATAGTCCTTTTCCCTTAGGGCTTCTTCAAGCTCCCTTATCCTCTTTTCTTTTTCACCAAGGCTTTCTTTTAATTTTTCGCACTCTCTTTCTTTTTCTAAACACTTTTCCTTTACGTTTGCTAACTCCTTTACAAGGAACTCCATCTCCTTTTCTCTTATAGCAAGCAGAGTGTAAAGACTGGAAAGCTCATGCAGGAGCTGTTCCTTTTGTTGTTCCTTTTGCATAAGTGCAGACATGTAGGTAGCGATAAGGCTTCCTTCCAAGGTAGATTTGAGACCCTCAAGGTTTGACTGTAGCTTTTTATCCTTTTCCTCTTGAGCCTCCTTTAGATTTCTTAGGTGGTCCAATTCTTCCTGAGTGAGATAAACATACCATATACCGTCTTCCTCCTTACCACCCTTTAGCACACCGGCCCTTATACGGTTCTTAACCGTGTTTAGAGATAGGTCTGTTAGCATAGCGTACTCGGATGCCTTCACTTTGACAACATCTTTGCCACTTTCCATGATAGCCTCCTTTCAAGCTTTTGACAGTATTTTATATCATCTACTATTAAGTGTCAATGACTGTCAAAGGATAGGGGAAGTAGGTGTTAATATAATTGCTATTATATTAACATTATGGATAAAAAGATGGGGGCATATTAGAGCCTCTTGTGTTAGAGTGATTGATTTCTTATTCCTCTACTTCCTTCAAAACTTCTTCAAGATAAGCCTTTAAGCTTTTTAAACCCTCAGGATCAAATTTCCCATCCACTACCACGATTATTTCATCATCCACAATGACCACTCCCACGTTTGAAACACTAAAGTTTTTCTTTATGTAATCCATATGCTCTAATAGAAGAGTTTTAGCTTTTAAAAGCTTTTCCTCCTTAGTCATGAAAGACTCTCTCTATAACGGTCCACCACCACCCTCCTTATCTTTTCCAAAAGCTCCCTATCCTCTATCTCCACTATAGCCCTTCTACTCTCTGGGCTAAACTCAGGCATAACTATAAAAAGCCCTCCGTTTTTGGCTTCATATAGCCTTATGCCCCTTATAAGTATTTTGCCATCAAGCCTTACATCCGCATAAGCCAATATTCTTGGCCTCTTTGAAGATACTTCAAAGGGATAAAAATTAACCAGTTCTACTTTCACCTTTGTTTTTGAAGCTTGGCGTACTTTTCAAGGGCCAAACGCCTTCTTAAACCATTTACCCTATCTATAAAGGTTATACCTTCTAAATGGTCCATCTCATGCTGGAAAACTATGGCTGGGAAGCCTTCCAGATGGTATATATGCTCTTCTCCATGCTCGTTAAGGGCTTTTACTTTCACACTCTTATACCTTTCCACCTCCACTACCAAGCCTGGAAAGGAAAGACAACCTTCTTTGTACTTTGTACTACCTTGAGCTTCTATAACTTCTGGATTTATCAGAACTAACTTTAAGGGTGGGCTTTCTTTCTTTGGCGTGGTGTCTATAACCATAATACTAAGGCTAACACCTATCTGGTTTGCGGCAAGGCCAACGCCTTCTGCGTGATACATGGTTTCAAACATATCCCTGATAAGCTCTTTTATTTCCTTATCTATAACATCCACTCTTTGTGTGGGTGTTTTGAGTACAGGGTGTGGAAACCTTACTATATCCCTTACCATAAGAATAAAAGTTTATACTTTTACTTTAACCTTTCAAGTATTTTAATGGTTGCAACACTGTTGCAACATACAACACTAATACCACAACCCATATGGTCAAAAAAACATTAATTAAAGCCAATTTTAAAGGCATGTGTAGATTGGCATATATCTTGCAAAGTTAAAAGTGAAAACCTTTAAAGGAGGTGTAGCGATGGCCACACTTAGCAAGCTAAAAGAGCTTATGTCCATACCAGGGGCGATTGCCGCAGGAGAGTTTTCCGATGATGGCAGGCTTCTTGCCTACTATGGCAACATTGATGAGAAGTCTGCAGAGATAGCCGCTATGATGTGTGCGGCCAACAAGCTTATGGGTAGTATGCAGGCAAAGGGCTGGAGCGCATATACGGGACAGGGTGGTTTTTATCCTGTTTGTGGCTTTGCTGTAGCGGGTGGCAAGTATGCTGCTTGCATAATGGGCAATGTGGGAGTCTTTGTAGAAATGGCTAAGGCGGACTTTGACAAGACCTTTGAAGTTCTTTCCAAATACATCTAAAAGGAGGTAAAAGCCATGGCAAACCTTGACAGGCTAATGAAGATTAAAGGTGTTTGGGCTGCAGGTGAGTTTACCGATGACGGTAAGCTTGTAGCATATAAGGGCAACATTTCGGAAGAACAAGCTGCAATGGCAGCCGAAATGTGTGCGGCCAACAACGCTATGGCAAAGATGCAGTGCGACGGATATACGGCCTTTTCTGGCCAAGAGTGGACACCACTGCATGGATGGGCCCTTACTGGTCCCAAGTACTCTGTGTGTGTTATGGGTAATGTGGGTGTGTTTGTAAATAACGATGAGGTATCTTTTAACGAAGTATTTAAGGCCTTGAGGGAAGAGGCAGGGAGGTAGGCCGTAGGGGGAAGGCTCCAAGCCTTCCCTTTTTTTATTACTTTTTTAGGAGGCAGGTATGTATAAATTTCTTTCAGAAGATTGGATAAGGGCTTACGCGGAAGAATGGAACAAAAACGAAAAATTAAAATCAGACCTTAAGGACTTTTCTGCAAGTATAAAGTACTACGTGGAGGGAAAGGAAGGAGAAGCTGTAGAACTCATTGTAGAAAAGGGCATAGCAAAATCTGCAGGGAAGGCCAACTCTCAAAGCTATGATTTTGAACTTTGGGCAAGCCCAGAAAACTGGAAAAAACTCGCCACCGGAGAGATGGGGCCACGTGCTGCCATGTTAACAAAAAGGCTGAAGTTTAAAGGTTCTATGATAACAGCTATGAAATATATGTCTGCTTTTGAAGAAAGCCTTAGGATGATGTCTAAGGTGCCAACATTGTGGTAGTTTAAATAGTGGCAGGGTGTTTCTTCTGTTCCATGTGCATATTTTACAGGTGTCCGTTTGGTTAAGCCCTGCCACTATACGCCTTCTTCAATCATTAAGGTATTTGGCCACTTCTTGCTTCAAAGATGGGTTTATACCAAGCTTTTTTAAACTTTGGTCGTCCGCCTTTATAAATTCATACAGATTTTCAAAGTTCCTGTAGATTAGCCTCTTTTTCACCTCGCCTATGCCCTTTATCTTATCCAACACATCCTGCATACTTTCTTTTAGTCTAAGCTTTCTGTTATATGTCAAAGCAAACCTATGAGCTTCATCCCTTATGAGGCCAAAAATCCTGTAGAGGATGGGATATTTTTTAAGCTCTATCTCTTTCCCATCCTCACATATTAGAATTTCTTCCTCCTTTGCAAGGGCAAGGACCTTTATAGGTAGAGAAAACTTGTCCCTTACCCTTAATGCCACATTAAGCTGTCCGTAGCCACCATCTATGAGCCAAAGGTCTGGCATCTTCTCTTCACCTTCTTTTAGCCTTTTTGCCCTGCGGGAAAGCACTTCTTCAAGAGCTTTGTAATCGTCTATGCCTTTAAAGGTCTTTATCCTATACCTTCTATAAGCCCTTTTATTCATATCTCCCATTTCCCAAACCACACAGGACCCAACCGTATAATCTCCATAGAAATGGGATATGTCAAAGCCTTCAATCCTTTCTGGTAAATTCATATTCAAAACCTTGTTAAACTCTTCCCTTAAGAGTTCTGGGTCCAATTGGTGTCCCAAGTTCTCCCTTATTAACTCCTCCAGACCTCTATCTATTTCCTTTATAAGGTTAAAGGTTCCTCTTTGTCTTAGCCACCAAAGGGCCTCTTCTGATATTTCAAAATTTACCATAAGATTCTTTGGCAATGGGCTGGTGTAATAAAATCCCAAAAGAAACTCTTCCAACTCCTCTTCCTTATCAAGTGTTATTACCTGCTTGTCCACAAGCCTTCCAGACCTTATAAGGAATAGACCGACAAGCCTTCCCATCTGGTAGATTATGTCCGCATTGGAATACTCAAGCCCCGAGACCCTTTGACCCCTTGATAGGTTTTCCAATGCTTGTATTTGATCCCTAAGCATGGCACATCTTTCAAAGCTTAGGTTTTGCATCTCTACTTCAATCCTTGAATACAACTCCTCCAACACCTGGCTAACATCTCCAGAAAGAAGTGCTATTGCAGACTTTACAGAAAGATTATAAGAATCCTTATCTACGAGACCACAGCAGGGTGCAGAACATAGACCCAAATGGTAATCCATGCAGGGTTCCTTTCTTATAGGCATCGGGTCGCAGGTGCGAAGCTTAAAAACTTTATGAATTAACCTTTTTACCCTTCTTGCCTTGGATGTGCTGAAGAAGGGACCAAATAGCTGTCCCTTGTGGTCTGTGCCTCTTACTACCTTTATGGTAGGGAAGGTTTCATTGGTTATAAGCAATAAGGGATAGCCTCCACCGTACTTATGAAGCACATTGTAGCGTGGTTTGTGAAGTTGTATTAGGTCCACTTCAAGGGTTAGGGCTTCGTAAGTGTTGCGTGTTATTATCCACTCCACATCCGTTGAGTTGTTTATTATGGCTCTCTCTTTGCCATCCTTTTCTGCTAGCTTATAGTGTTGCAAAAGTCTATCCCTTAAGCTTTTTGCTTTGCCTATGTATAAAGCCTTTTTACCCTTTTTAAAGATATACACGCCAGGCTTGTCTGGTGCTTTTTGAAGCACATCAAGGCTTATCATAGAGAATAATATAGGCTAACTGAAAAATCAAAAGCCTGCTTTATTACATAGTATTTTTAGAGTTCAGGCATCGTCCTAGGCCCTATACAGTTTAGTTCAATGCCCTATTTACTAAGCTTATCAATCAATTAACCACTCCTACAGTGGCTGTGTGGATGTAAAGATAAAACTAATAAGGATAGATTTACTTACCTATTGACAAAGTGATAAAAGAGTCTTATATTGAGTAAAGTGATTTAAATCATCAAAGGAGGTGAGCTATGGGTGGTCTAAGCAGAAGGGATGTGCTAAAAGTGGGTGGCTTGTCTTTGGCAAGCCTTGTAAGCCCATCCTTTGCCTTCAGAGTTATGGAGCCCGTGGTAAAAGTAGAAAACCCCATGCTTTATTATCCCAACAGAGACTGGGAAAGGTTTTACAGGGACATATTCAAGTCGGAAAGCACCTTTACCTTTCTTTGCGCTCCAAATGACACCCATAACTGTCTTTTGACTGCCCATGTTAAGAATGGGGTGATGACAAGGATTGAACCCACCTATAAGTTTGGCGAGGCGACGGATATATACGGCCTGAAAGCATCTTACCGATGGGACCCAAGATGTTGTAATAAGGGCCTTGCTCTTATGAGAAGGTTTTATGGAGACAGAAGGGTTAAGGGGCCCATGGTTAGAACGGGTTTTTACCAATGGTATAAGGATGGTTTTCCAAGAGACCCAAAGACGGGTAAACCACCAGAGAAATATTTCCAAAGGGGTAAAGAAAAGTTCATAAAGGTAACCTGGGATGAAGTGGCAGACATAATAGCAAAGGCCCTAATAAATATAGCAACCACTTATACAGGCGAAGAAGGAAGAAAAAGGCTTGAAGCTCAAGGATACCCCAAGCCTATGATTGATGCCATGGAGGGTGCTGGGACAAGGGTATTAAAGTTTAGGGGTTCTATGCCTTTCCTTGCAGTTGTTAGATACACATCTCCCTACAGAATGGCAAACATGATGGCCCTTTTGGACAGCCATATAAGGGAAGTGGGTCCAGACAAAGCCCTTGGAGGAAGAGGCTGGGACAATTATGCTTTCCATACAGACCTTGCGCCAGGCCATCCTATGGTAAGCGGTCAGCAGAACGTGGAGTTTGACCTATGTATGTGGGAGCACTCAAAGCTTATCATCCTTTGGGGAATGAACCCATTTACTACCAAAATGCCAGACTCTCATTGGCTAACGGAGGCGAGGATAAAAGGTTCCAAGGTGATAGTTATATCCAACGACTATTCTCCTACTGCAAGGTCTGCGGATGAGGTAATCATAGTAAGAACTGGAACGGACACCGCTTTAGCCCTTTCCATAGCTTACGTGATAATGAAGGAAAAACTATATCAAGAAAGGTATGTGAAGAGCTTTACCGATATGCCACTCCTTGTAAGGATGGACAACGGCAAGGTCCTAAGGGCAAGAGACATAATACCCAACTATCAACCCAAAGAGCTCAAGAAGGCAATTGTTTTCAAGCCAGGCACAACCCTACCACCCTTCTTTAAACAAGAAAAGCAATATATACCAGAGCCTATAAGAAAAGAAGATATGGATGACTTTGTGGTGTGGGACAAAAAGAGCAACTCTCCAAAGGTGATAACAAGGGATGATGTGGGGGAGGACTTTTGGAAGCTTGGTATAGACCCAGCACTTGAGGGAACTTATAAGGTAAAGACTGTGGACGGAAAAGAAGTAGAGGTAAAGCCCCTTTTCCAAGTTTACCTTGAATTCTTTGAAAAAAGCTACACACCAAAGCAGGCGGAGATAATAACGGGAGTGCCAGCCAAGAAGATAGAGAGGTTGGCAAGGGAGATAGCATCACATCCAAGGAATATGAAGCTGGCGCAAGGCATGGGTGTAAATCAATACCAGCATGCAGACCTAAAGGACAGAGCCATGTATATGATATGCGCCCTAACAGACAATATAGGCCATGCCACAGGAAACATAGGATCCTACGCTGGAAACTTTAGGCTTGCACTCTTTAATGGCGCACCTCAATATTTGGCAGAAGACCCCTTCAACGTGGAACTGGATCCAAACAAGCCTGCGAAAGTTAGGTTTTATTGGAGGCCAGAGTCTGCCCACTACTATTCTCATGACGACCATCCCCAATATATGGGAGAAGAGCTCATTACTGGAAAGACCCACATGCCCACTCCTACCAAGTTTATATGGTTTGTGGATGCCAATTCTGCCCTTGGCAACGCCAAGTGGAAGTACAACATAGTTATGAACACCCTTCCAAAGATTGAGTGTATAGTCACCAACGAGTGGTGGTGGTCTATGACCTGCGAGTACTCAGACATAGTGCTTGGAGTGGATGCATGGAACGAGAACAAATACTGGGATATTGCAGGGTCGGTTACTAACCCCTTTGTGTATGTATGGCCAAAGACTGGACACAGAAGGCTATATGACACAAAGAACGATGCGGAAACCTTTGCCCTTGTGGCAAACAGGCTTACAGAGCTTACGGGGGATGAACGATTTAGGAACTACTGGAAGTTTGTACTTGAGGGGAAGCAAGACGTGGTCTATGTGCAAAGAGTTATAAACGCCTCTTCAAACTTAAGGGGCTACAAGCTTGAAGAGATAGCGAAGAAGGCCCATGAGGGCATACCATCCCTCATAATGACAAGAACCTATCCCAAGTATGTGGGGAAAGACCAAACGGAGGAGAGTATGCCATGGTATACAAAAAGTGGAAGGCTTGAGTTTTATAGAGAAGAGCCAGAGTTCATAAACGCAGGAGAAAACCTGCCAGTTTATAGAGAACCAATAGATTCAACCCATTATGAGCCAAACGTAATAGTAGCCAAGCCACATCCACTCCTTAGGCCCAAAAAACCAGAGGACTACAAGGTTAAAAGCGAAGATGCCCTTTTAAACACAGAGTGGAGACAGGCAAGGAACGTTTTAGTATCTCCTGAGAAACTTCCTAAGACAAAGCATCCCCTTAAAGTCACCTTTGGAGCTACGCATATAGTCCATACACCTAAGTATAGACACTCAGCCCATACCACAACGGGAGATACGGATATTACTACCCTTCTCTTTGGTCCTTTTGGAGACATATATAGGCACGATAAGAGAATGCCCTTCATTTCAGAAGCTTACATAGATATAAATCCAAAGGATTTGGAAAAGCTGGGTATAAAGGATGGGGACTACGTGTGGGTGGATGCAGACCCTCAGGATAGACCCTTTGTGGGATGGAAAAACAGACCAGAAGACTATGAGGTGGCAAGACTTCTTCTAAGGGCCAGGGCATCCAACAACACACCACCGGGCTGTGCCAAGATATGGTTTAACATGTATGGTTCAACTCATGGAACCGTTAGAGGAACAAAGGAAAACCCCAACGGACTTGCTAAGAATCCTTACACCAACTATCAATCCCTTTACAGGAGGGGGAGCCACCAAAGCATTACAAGGTCTTGGCTAAAGCCTACCTATCAAACAGATACGTTGATAAGGAAGAACCTTATGGGACAGATAATAGGCAAGGGTTTTGAGCTTGATGTACATGGCCCGATAGGTGCACCTAGGGAAGGTTTTTCCAAGATAATAAAGGCTGAGGATGGCGGAATAGGTGGAAAAGGATTGTGGAGGCCACTAAAGCTTGGCTTTAGACCCATGAATCCAAACGAGATGCTAAAGAAGTATGTAAGAGCTGAATACATAAAGTGAGGAGGTGAGCCATGAAAGCTTATAACTGGCAACTAAAAAGGGAAATCAACTATCCCTACGAGGTCAAAAGGCCAAAAAGGCAGTTTGCAGTAGTCATGGACCTAAACAAATGTATAGCCTGTCAGACATGTACTGTAGCTTGTAAGACCACATGGACTCCCGGAAGAGGCCAGGAGTACATGCTTTGGAACAACGTGGAAACAAAGCCTTACGGCTTTTATCCCCTTGGCTGGGATGTGAGGCTCCTTGAGCTTTTGGAAGGCAATAAAAAGACTGTCTTTGATGCGCCGGAGGGTGAAAGGGTGTTGGGCTGGAAACCGGAGGATATGGATTGGATGTATCCAAACATAGGAGAGGATGAGGTAAACGAGCCCGTGGACATAGGCACTGTGCTTGAATCCTTGCCGCACCCCATATGGATGTTCTACCTACCAAGGATATGCAATCACTGTACTTACCCCGCCTGCGTTGCCGCCTGCCCAAGGCAGGCCATATACAAAAGGGAAGAGGATGGCATAGTCCTTATAGACCCAGAAAGATGCGAAGGCTACCAGGAATGTGTAAAAGCCTGTCCCTACAAGAAGACCATGTTTAATTTTGTAGCGAGGATATCTCAAAAGTGCATAGGTTGTTTCCCAAGGGTGGAAGAAGGGCTTCAGCCCCAATGCGTTATAACCTGCATAGGTAAGATAAGGCTTATGGGCTTTATAAGCCCACCGGAGGAGGCAATGCCAGACAATCCTATAGACTTTTTGGTGCATATAAAGAAGGTTGCCCTCCCCCTATATCCTCAAACGGGGCTTGAGCCAAACGTCTATTACATACCACCCATAAACGTGCCCATTAAGTTCCTCAAACAGATGTTTGGCGATGGTGCAGAGCATGCGGTAAAAACCTACATGGCCATGAGGGAAGGAAAAGAGCCAGAGCTTCAAGCCCTTCTGCATCTCTTTGGCTCCACGCCAAGGATACCTCACTCTTTTAAGGTGGAGTCTATGGAGGTTGTAGCTTACGATGAGAAGGGTAAGGAGATAGTTAGAGTGCCCCTTGTGGAACCTCTTCAAATAAGGCCTCACAAGGACGAAAGGCTTGAGGTTGTAAGGCAAGACATACCTTGAAGGAGGTGAGCCATGATAGTTATAAAGTTTTTAGTTTTTGGCTTGCTTTTACTTAGTTTTTCCTTTGCGCAGGAACTCATATCCAAAAGGGTTTCTAAGACCACCGTAGACCCCTTTGACAAGGTATGGGATCAGGCAAAGGAGGTGGAAGTTCCCCTCTCCGGTCAAGCTGTTACCACACCCATGAAGCTAAAACCTACTGTAAACAGCATAAGGGTAAAGAGTGTAAACGACGGCAAGTATATAGCCTTTTTGCTTGTATGGGAAGACAAAACCCAGGACAGGTTCCACCTTGTAGATGCCTTTCCCGATGCGGTGGCCATTCAAATACCTTACAAGCCCTCCAGCGATGTGCCAGTTACAATGGGCGATAAAGGGCAGAGGGTTTTAATACTTCATTGGACAGCATCAAGGGAGGAAAACTTAGAACATGGCTATGCGGACGTTTCCAAAATATATCCCAATGCAGTCTACGACTGGTATCCCCACGCCACACCACCCTATAAATATCCCGAGGACTGGGCAAACCAATATGCCCTTAACTACATAGGAGGGGAAAAGGTCTTCAGAAAGAACACGCTAAAGACCCCTGTTAGAGAGATAGTGGCGGAGGGTTTTGGTTCTACCACATGGAAGGATATACAAGGAGCGGAAGGTAAGGGTGTTTACAAGGATGGAAAATGGTATGTGGTTATAAGGAGGGCTTTTGTGGAGGAGAATACGAGCAATCCCGACTGGGGACCTGGTAAGACAACCTTTATAACCTTTGCCGTATGGGATGGTTCTACTGGCGACGTGGGCGCAAGGAAGGTGCTAAGCTACTCATGGATACCTTTAAAGGTGGAGTGATATGAGTGTATATAAGGCTTATGTTTATAGCTTTCTTTCGGTGGCCTTTTCTTACCCTTCGGAGGAGGTCTTGGACGAGCTGTGGGGAGGTCTTGATGACCTCTCCCTCTCTTTAAAGGAGCTTGGCATTGAGTTTGATGTGGAAGCCTTGCGCAGGGTTATAGAAGAGAGTAAAAGAAGGGTCCTTGACCTCAAGGGAGAATGGACCTCTCTCTTTTCCACCTCTTTAAAAGCCCCTGCCAATGAGACAGCTTATGAGATGGATAAGGCGGCAAGGAGGGCTTGGGAGCTTGCAGACATAGAGGGCTTTTACAAAGCCTTTGGGCTTGATGTAAAGCCACCAGTGGAGCCAGACAGCCTTGTGGCGGAGCTTGAGTTTATGGCCTACCTGATAAAGAAGGAGATGTATGCAGAGGAAAGAGGAATGGAGGAAGAGGCAAGGATTGCAAAGGAGGCTTACACCAACTTTTTCAGAGACCATCTGGGAAGATGGTATAGGATATTCACAGACCTTGTGAAAGAGAACACGGAGGAAGAGTACTACAAGCTTATGGCTACCCTTTTAAGGCTTTTCTTAGACAGCCAAAGGGAAGGTATAGAAGGTATAAAGGATATAGAAGAATACAGAAAGGAAGTGCTGGAAGGCTCCACCTGGAGGTGTGGCTTTTAACTTATAATTTTCTCCATGAGCCAGACCTTGGCGGAAAAGTTTTACTACCTTATGAAGCTTGGGAGGGAGTTTGAGATAAGGTGTAAGGAAGAGTATTTGAAGGGGAACATATCGGGCTTTTTGCACCTTGCCATAGGGGAGGAGGCGGTGCATGTGGGTGCGGTGGTGGGCTTTGGCAAGGGGGACCTCTTTTGTCCTTACAGGGAGCATGTATTGGCTTTGGCAAGGGGTATAGACCCAAAGCTTATAATGGCTGAGCTTTTTGGAAAGGCCACGGGCGTCTCAAAGGGCAAGGGTGGCTCCATGCATCTTTATGAGCCAAAGATGGACTTCTATGGGGGCAACGCCATAGTGGCGGCGCACATTCCCCATGCGGTAGGCGCAGCCTACGCCAGAAAGCTTATGGGCGAAAAGGCGGGTGTTTTGTGTATATTTGGAGATGGAGCCACAAACAACGGCACCTTCTTTGAAGCTATAAACATGGCCTCCCTTTGGGAGGTGCCAGTTTTATTTCTCTGTGAAAACAACTACTACGCCATAGGCACACACATATCAAGGTCCTCGGCCATAAAGGAAATACATCTTAAGGCAAGGGACTACATGCCCACAGAGGTGGTGGACGGCATGGACGTTTTTGCCGTCTATGAGGCTGTCCTTAGGGCAAAGGCCTACATAGAAGAGTATGGAAAGCCATACTTTATAGAGGCCATTACCTACAGGTTTGAGGGCCATTCTATGGCAGACAAGGGGGACTACAGGTCTCCAAGGGAGCTGGAGATGTTCAAAAAGAGGGACCCAATAAAGCTTCTTGTGGAAAGGTCCTTAAAAGAAGGGTGGCTCACAGAGGAGCAGATAAGGATAATAGACCAAAAGGTGGAGGCCATAGTGGAAGAATCTGTCCAGTTCGCCCTAAGCTCTCCAGAGCCTTCTGAGGAGGAGCTATACACGGATATATACTGCGGGGTGTGTTCCGATGTTATACCGTGATGCTCTAAACCTTGCCCTTGACCATGCCATGGAGCATGACAGCAGGGTGGTCATACTTGGTGAGGATGTGGGCTTTTACGGTGGCAACTATAAGGTGACAGATGGCCTCTATGTAAAGTATGGGCCAAAGAGGGTAATAGACACACCCATAGCGGAGAACTCCATAGTGGGCACTGCCATAGGTATGGCCATGATGGGCCTTCGCCCTGTGGCTGAGATAATGACGGTAAACTTTGCCATGCTGGCCATGGACCAGTTTGTAAACCAAATGGCAAAGCTAAGATACATGAGCGGTGGAAAGATCTTTCTACCCCTTGTGGTAAGGATGCCTCAAGGTGTGGCAAAACAGCTTGCAGCACAGCACTCTCAAAGCCTTGAGCATATGTTTGCCAGCATACCGGGCCTTTATGTTTTTTGCGCCTCCGACTCTATTAGCGCCTACCATGGTCTTTTGTATGCCATAAGGATGGATGACCCTGTGGTCTTTTTGGAGCATACACTCCTTTATGGTATGGACTTTCCCTTTGAGTATGTTAAAGACTTTGACCCTTTTAGGGCAAGGGTGCTAAAGGAGGGGAAGGACATAACGGTGGTCTCCTACCTTAAGATGGTCCATGATGTGCTAAAGGCATGCCAGTGGCTTGAGGAAAAGGATGGCATATCTTGCGAGGTCATAGACCTTGTCTCTTTGAGGCCCATAGACTTTGAAACCATATACCAGTCTGTCAAAAAGACAAAGAGGCTTGTGGTGGTCTATGAGGCTCCAAAAAGCCTTGGGCTTGGTGCGGAGATAAGCGCAAGGGTATCAGAAGAGCTTTTTTACTTTCTTGATGCTCCACCGCTTAGGATAGCTGGGGAGGAGGTACCCATACCTTACAACAGGAAGCTTGAGCTTTTGGCCATACCCACGCCGGAGAAGATATACAGCCAAATACTAAGCTGGAGCAAAAGGCATGGACTATGAGGTTTTGATGCCACAGTTTTCAGACACTATGGAGAGGGGGAAGGTGGTAAGGTGGCTAAAAAAGGAGGGGGACTTTGTGAAAAAGGGGGAGGTTATAGCAGAAATTGAGGCCGAAAAGGCCGTTATGGAGCTTCAAAGCTTCAAAAGGGGTATTCTAAAAAGGATACTGGTAAAGGAAGGGGAAGAGGTGCCGGTGGGCAAGCCCATAGCCATCATGGAGCTGGGAGAAAAGGTAAAGGAAACTCCTAAGGTGGAAGAGGTAAAAAAGGAAGAGGAGAAAAAACCAGAGGAACCTCCAAAGGTAAAGGTGGAGGTGCAAGAAAAAGTGGAACTTCCTCCCGGCTTTGCCTCTCCTTATGCAAGGCTTTTGGCAAAGGAGAAGGGCATAGACCTTCAAGAGCTACAAAAGGAAGAAAGACTTCCTTCCCCAGCCCATGCCAAGGACATAGAGGAGTTTTTAAAGGAAAGGCACTTCACACCAAAGGCCCTTGAGCTTTTAAAGGAGTATGAGCTAAGCGTAGAAGAGCTTCTGAAGGAACTTCCAGACAGGAAGATTGACGAGGACCTCCTTTTGGCCTACGTAGAAGAGAAGAACATACCAAAGAAGGTGCCCATCTCCTTTGCTCAAAAGAGCCTAATTTCCAACCTTTCAAAGAGCTTTGTGGTCCCACACTACCACATATACGAGGTCTTTGATCTCTCTCTCATACCTTGGGACAAAGATATCACCCTCACCCATTGGCTCATAAAGATTGTGGGCGATGCCATGCAATACTTTGAAAGGTTAAGGGCTGTGTATAAAGAGGACCACTACCTTATATACCCTTCCTCCAACGTGGGCTTTGCCGTGGCTGTAGGTGATGAGCTTTATGCCCCCGTGGTAAAGGATGTGCAAAGGAAGGGCCTGAGGGAGATAGCCCAAGAGGTAAGAGAGCTAAGGAAAAAGGCGGAAGAGGGAAGGCTTAGCCTTGAGGACATAAGCGGTGCTACCCTCACCATATCCAACCTTGGCATGTTTGGCATAAGAGCCTTTGATGCGGTCATCCCTTACGGTCAAGTATGTATAATGGCCGTGGGCATGCAGGACCAAGAGGGCAAGGTACACATTACCTTCACCTTTGACCACAGGGTGGTAAACGGCCTTCATGCAGCCCTCTTTGTGAAGCACCTAAAGGAGAAGGTCTTGGACAAAAACTACATAAAGATGCTACGGAGATAAGCTATGGACTATGATGTGATCCTTTTGGGAGGAGGGCTTGCCTACACGGGCGCAGAACTTCTGAGGAATGCGGGCCTAAAGGTGGCCATAGTAGAAAAGGACCCTTCCCACCTTGGCGGCGTTTGCCTCCATAAAGGCTGTGTTCCCACCAAGCTTTACCTCTTTGAGGCGAGAAAGGCCTATGACCTAAAAAACTCTTCCCTTCTCTCTGTAAAGGAGATTGCCTTTGACCTAAAAAGCTTAAAAGGAAAGAAGGAAAGGCTTACAAAAAGTTTGAGAGACCAGATAGAGAGGCTTTTAAAGGGTGTGGACTTTATCTACGGCTACGGTGAGCTGGTAGAGCCACATGTGGTAGAAGTGGAAGGAAAAAGGCTAAGCGCCAAGCATATCATCATAAACACGGGAAAGTCCTATCCCTTGGAGCCAAACGGAGACCATCTTTTGGAACTGGAAGAAGTTCCAGAAAGTTTAAAGATAGCGGGTGATGATCCTCTGGCCTTTGAGTTTGCCTGCATGTTTGTCCTCATGAATTGTAAGGTGGAGCTTTACTTTGAAGAGGGAAGCCTTGACTTTATGCATACTTCCATAAGGGGAAGGCTGTTAAAGATGCTAAAGGATATGAATATAAGTCTTATGCCTTTATCTGAAGCACCAAAGGAAAACGTCTATTGGATAAAAAGGAGGGTGCCAAACACTAAATGTATAAAGGTAGAAATATCCATGGATGCCCTTGGCCATATAGTTGTGGACAAAAACTATGAGACCTCTTTGAAGGATCACTATGCGGTGGGCGATGTAAACGGTATAGCGGAGCTTGCCCACGCCAGCAGAGTTCAAGCCCTCTCTGTGGCAAAAAGGATAATAAAGGGCCAGGGCTTTTTCACACCACCTTACAAAATTCCATACGTTTTATACACCCAGCCCCTATCTTACGCAAAGGTGGGCTTTACCAAAAGGGAGCTTGAGAAGAAGGGAGTAGAGTTTAGCGAAAAAAGCGTAAGCCTTAGGTCCTTTGCGGTAGGAAGTATATACCACACGGAGGAAGGTATGGCCTTTTTGTACTTTGATAAGAAGGGCTTTTTGCTCGGTGCGGAGGTCCTCTCAAGGGATGCGGGAGAGGTTATAGGGAGTCTTACAGTTAGTCTTTTCTCCGAGCTGAACCTTGATATGCTTTCAAGGCTCTGCCTTCCACATCCCACCTTGGGAGAGGTGATTTTTATGAGGGTTTGAGAAATGCTAAAAGATGAACTAACAAAAGATTTGGCTACAAAGGCAGATATTTTGCTTTTGAAGACTGAAATTAAGATTTTTGATTTTACTTTTTACAATAATCTTTCTAAACAGGGATGTCTTAGAATTTCTGACAAAGCTTTTAGGTCTTATAAGATAGTTGTATAATTATACTTAAGGTGCGAAAGCTTCTTTCCATTGCTGTAATAGCCTTTGGCTTTTTGTTCCTTCTGGGCTTTATAACAGTAGCCCTTCTTTCCGTCGGCCTTCCATCGGTGGAAACACTAAAAGACTGGAAGCCACCTGTTGCCACAGTGGTCTATGATGCTAAGGACAGGCCCTTTGGTGATGTAGCATTGCAAAGAAGATATTATGTGGAGCTAAAGGATATACCCCTTCATGTAAGACAAGCCTTTATATCCGCAGAGGATAAGAACTTTTACAAACACCCAGGTATTGACCCCATAGCCATACTGAGGGCCATTTTTGCCAACATAAGACATGGAGAGGTTAGACAGGGAGCATCCACCATAACACAGCAGGTGGCAAGAAACCTCTTCCTCACACCAGATAGAAGCATAAAAAGAAAGATAAGGGAAGCCCTTCTGGCTTTAAAGATTGAAAGGCATTTTACAAAGGACCAGATATTGGAGATGTATCTTAACTACATATACTTGGGTCAAGGCGCCTACGGCGTGGAAGCCGCCTCAAGGATATACTTTGGAAAGTCGGTAAAAGACCTAACTGTGGATGAGGCTGCCATCCTTCCCGGCCTTCCAAAGGCGCCCACTAAGTATAACCCTTTTAGAAATCCTGAAAAGGTCAAAGAAAGAAGAGACTATGTGCTTACGCGTATGTATGAGGATGGATATTTAAATGAGGAAGACTATAAAAGGCTTATTGAAAAGCCTATAAAGGTAAGGCTTGAAAACAGATACTATGGAATGGACTACTTCCTTGACTTTGTAAAGGAATATTTGATTGAAAAGTATGGTGAAGTGGTCCTTGCTGGCGGGTATAAGGTATATACCACCGTGGATAAGGACCTACAAGAGCATGCAAGAAAGGCTCTAAAGCGTGGAATAGAAAGGGTTGCAAAGGCCAACGGCATACCTTTTTTGCCAGAGGACCCCTATGAGATAGAAAAGAAATATCAAGAACAAACTGTAGAAGAAAAGCCGGGCAAGGTATACATAGGCAAGGTTGTAAGCGTAGAGGGTGATAGCCTTGTAGTTGAGCTAAAAGACAGACAGTATGAAGTGGACAGAACAAGCCTTCCTGTAGAAAAGGGAGATTATGTGCTTGTGAGGTTTTACAAAAGTAAAAAAGGTCTAAAGGTAGAGGTGCTTCCAGACCTTCAAGGTGCCTTGGTAAGCCTTGACGCAAAAACGGGAGCAATAAAGGCCATGGTGGGAGGTTATTCTTATCTTAGAAGCACCTTTAACAGAGCTGTATATGCCAAGCGTCAGCCCGGTTCTGCCATAAAGCCCATTATCTACCTTGCCGCTCTTATGAAAGGTTATACGCAAGCCACTCTTATAGATGCAACCCCAAGAAGTTTTTATGACCCTTCCACGGGTAAGGAGTGGACGCCAGATAACTACGAAGGTGCAGAATATGGCAAGATTACCTTAAGGACGGCCCTAGCCAAAAGTATAAACACAGCTACAGTAAACCTTCTTGCAGATATAGGCTTTGACACACCTATAGAAATTGGAAAACTTTTAGGAATTGAATTAAAACCTTATTACTCTATGGCCCTTGGTAGCATTGAGGTTACACCACTTCAACTCACCTCAGCCTTTCAAGCCTTTGCCAACCTTGGTACTTTGTGCAAGCCTTACTTTATAAGAAAGATAGTAGGTCCAGACGGGTCCATACTGGAAGAGAATTCTCCACAATGCCAGCAGATCCTTCCGCCCCAGGAGACAAGAGTTTTGGTTGATATGCTAAGGGCTGTGGTGCTTGAGGGTACGGCTGTGGCTGCAGGCTCTATGCAAAGGGTGGTGGCGGGAAAGACAGGCACTACAAACGATTATATGGATGCATGGTTTGTGGGCTTTTCTCCTGATATTGTGGCTGGTGTTTGGGTAGGCTTTGATATAAAGAGGAGTATGGGTAAAGGCATGGCTGGTGCAAGGGTAGCCTTGCCCATATGGATAGACTACATGTCCGTAGCCAGTTATATGTATCCATATAACGATTTTCCCATTCCCGATGGTGTGGTGGTGGTAAACTGTCCACAACCTATGCTCTTTGTGGCAGGCACAGAAGGTGCGTGTAAGGGAGAAGAACCTAATCAAAGCAATGAGCTTGAAGGTATAGTGGACCCAAAGTATATGAAGAAGGAAGAGGGTCCTAAGGTAAAGGAGATACCTTAATGAAAGAAATTCTCCTTGAAAGCACCTTTGTCAGCATAGACATAGAAGCTACAGGTTTTGACCCATCAAAGTCCGACATTATTGAAATAGCCTGTGTAAGGGTAGAAGGGGGTATAATCACGGAGAGGTTTTCCACCCTTGTAAACCCTGGCTATCCCTTACCCCAAAGAATAACAGAGCTTACGGGCATTACTAACGCCATGCTTGTAGGAAAGCCAAAGATAGAAGAGGTCCTTCCTAAGTTTTTAAAATTTATTGGAGACAGCATTTTGGTAGCCCATAGAGTAGAAAAGGACATAGCTTTTATTGACAAGTATTACAGAAGGCTTTATGGCAAGAGGTTTAGACCTCCCCATATATGCACGCTAAGCCTGGCCAAAAACGTGCTTCCAAACCTAAAAAGGTATTCCCTCAAGGACCTCGCAGACCAGTTTGGCATAGAGTATAGGAGGATCCATAGAGCGATGGACGATGCCCAGATAACGGCACTGGTATTCCTTGAGCTTCTAAAAATACTTTGGCACAGGCTTGGCATAGGAGACTACCTTGAGGTCAAAAGGCTTTCAAAGGGTTGAGATAATATCTTTTATTAGTGATCTCAAGCCAGCTGTGTTAACAAAGAAATTCTTCTTGTTCCTTTTTAAGGCTACTTCAATGTCTTTTCTTTGTTTTTTAACCTTTTTGCCAACACTCTCTATGAACTTATTGAAGTATAAACCATCCATAAAAGATAGATAATGGACGTATTCTTTTCTTTCTTGCTGTTTTATAAAATCTATTAATTCAGCCACCTGCTTATCTTGCGCACCTCCAGACTCTTTAATATGCTTTGCTTCTATCACAATATACCGTTCGCTTATTTTTACAACCAAATCTGGCTTTTTCCCTTGATGTTTTTGACCAAATTCATACTTAATTTCCATAACTTTGCAAAATTCATTAAACAACACTTCATCGCCCTGATCTGGTAAAAAATAAGCTACTAAATTCTTTCTTAAATCTTCTAAATTACCAACCCTGCTTACTTCCTTTCCAATACATTCTTCTAACAGTCTTATAACCTTGTTTATACCACCTATACCCTTCTTCCTAGATGCACCACTATCGTACAAAGCTTGAGCTACTATATCTGTGTATCCAAGTTTATCGTATAGTTTGCGTCTTTTTTCACAGTAGCTATCCAATAGATGTTTTAAAGTTTCTTTACGTACCTCATCTGGCATGCTCTTAAATATTGAATAAGACATATCAAGAACTTTCCAAAAGGCTACAAACTCTGTATATTGAATTTTATCCGTGGAAGTTAGGATATTGTATATATCCTCTATGAGGGATTCATCCAATTTATCCTTTTCTTTAAGCACACAATAGCATACTATAAGGTCCCGCAGTTGCCATATTTTATTAATCAAATTCTTATCTTCAACTATTATCTCATCGGATATGTAGAGAGGATCTATCAAAGGCTCTGGATTTTTCAAAGACTCTTCCCAATAATAAAGGTTTTCCTTTATACCCATAATACCTTTTTCCTTTTCCTGTTTTTTATATATGACACTAAACCCTCTCCATCTTTTTTTGATATAAGGTCCTTAAGCGTCAATTTTTCCTCATCATTCATTTCCAAAATAGGAAAGGTTTGAATTAAGGCCTTTGCCTGAGAAAGACCAAGATATTTGCGTGTATATTCACTATCGGAGTATTTATAGGTGGTCATGAACTCACTGTCCGTTATTTCCCTAAAATATTCAAGAACAAGGTTAAAGTAATCTCTTAAGAGAATTTGGTCTTCTATGCTTAATGTAGGATGAAGAAACACTTGTATTGGATGAGTTCTATACTTTTCCTTAGAAACCAAAATCCCGTCCGCTTCAAAAAAATCCCTTATTCTGTATAAGCCAGCCCTACCTTTTGTCGTGCCAGTATCTAAGGTTTTTATAAAAAGGATATTTGACCTTATTTTCTGCGCCAACTTTTCGTTTACATATATTTTTTTCTTTTTATACTTTCCACCTTCAAAATCATTAACATCTATAACTTCCACTTCAATCTGGCCTTCATTCTTCTTTACATCGTCAAGCAACAGATAAAATTGAACTTCTAAGGGTTTATCCGCTTTGGCAGATTTTACAAACTCTTCAAACTCAAGGCCAGCACGGTAATTATTTTTAGGGTCAAGCACATATATACGCTTTTTTTTATCATGATTTATCTTTAGACCTTCAAAAACTATCCTTTCATGACCATAGACATTTTTCCGTTCAAAGAAACAGATTACTACGTTTGTACCCGTAAAATCAAATATAGGTCTTTCAAAAATTATTGCCTTTTTAATTGTATAGTAAGCTAAAAAATCCTTTCTTATTTTATTTGAAACAGAAGCACCGAATAAAAAGTTTGACGGAATTATGTAAATCATCTTTCTAATACCATGCCTTAGGTCGTTAATAAGCGCAAGTTGATACAGGTCTTGGTATCCTTCCTTCTCACCTTTAAAGTATTTCAAATACTTCCGTGTTTCCTCATGCTTCATTATATAGCCAAGATATAAATACGGTGGATTAGTTATATGAAAAACTGGATAATCCATCCTTAGCAAAAATTCAGGATAATCCTCAATAGTATCTCTTACCTGAATGTTCCTTTCTGCAACTTCTTTCGGAATGCCGTATTCCATTGCCTTCTCAATAGCCTTCTTTACCATATTCTCTTGAATGTCAAACAGAAAGATGTGTTTTTCAAAAAATTCTATCCTCCTTTCCTCTGGTATGGCCTCCAACATTGGAAGAATTAGATTTCCCTCTCCAGAAAACATATCAACCCAAAGATAATCATACAGATGCGCCTTAATTTCCGGAAAAATATACTCCATAAAGACCTCTGTAGGAGTAGGATAGTATCCTAAGAACCTTCTTTTAAGATTTGTGTTCATCACTTAAAAATTTTAAGGTAATACCTTTTATCCTTTCAATAAATCCCTTTTCCACATACACCCCTTCATCCTCCAACTCTTTTGCCATTTTTTCCAAAAGGCTTCTTAAGTTACCGCTTACATTCTTTGGCACCTCTATACGAAAGCTTATTATGAGGTTGCCCGCACCTCCTTGCGTGGGAAAGCCCTTCCCCAGTATAGTCTTTGTGGACCCACATTCTGTCCCAGGCTGGACAAAAACTTCTATTTCTTCTCCGTCAAGGCCTTTTACCTTAAAAGTGCCACCCAGCACGGCCATAGGAAAGGAGATAAGCTTTTCCATATAAAGGTCCTTTCCAACCTTTCTAAAAACATCATGAGGCTTTAGGCTTACTCTAAGGTATAGGTCTCCCGGTTCCCCTCCTCTTTCTCCCGTATGCCCAAGGCCAGATACCTTTAGAACTTCCCCTTCGTCCGTTCCGGGTGGTATGCTTACCCTCACTTTGCTCCTCTTTGCCACCCTTCCCCTTCCACCGCAGGTGGGACAAAGGTTCTTTATTATATAGCCCCTACCTTTACAAACAGAACAAGGCCTGGGAAAGTTAAATATACCGCTTACCCTCCTTCCAGTGCCTCCACAGGCGTGGCATGTGATCCTTTCCATTTCTCCCCTGTAGCCCTTGCCCTCACAGTCCGGACAGTCTATCCACCTTTCATACTCTATCTCCTTTTCCGTTCCAAAGCCAGCCTCCTCAAGGGTCAATTCAAGCTTTAGCCTTATATCCTGGCCCCTTTTGGGCTTTGGCGCCCTTCTCATACCTTGCCATATGCTTTCAAGAAAGTCCTGAATGTACTCCATAAAATCTCTGTATCTTTTTTCATCGCCACTCTGCAATATGCGGTCATACTCTTGTCTTTTTTGTTCGTCTGAGAGAATGTGATAGGCTTCGTTTATCTCTCTAAAGCGTTCTTTGGCCTGAGGGTCTGGGTTTATATCTGGGTGCCACTCCTTGGCAAGCCTTCTGTATGCCTTCTTTATTTCTTCCTTTGTGGCATTCCTGCTTACTCCAAGTATCTGGTAGTAATCCTTTATGGGCATGGATTAAAAGTATATGTTAAAATTAAAACCATGCCATTCATAATCCTAATACTGCTTTTAATGCCCCTTATATCCATCGGAAAGGAACTCTTGCTTGCCACAACCTATCCAATATACTACCCTTTGAAGTATATAGCGGGCGATAGGTTTGAGGTGGATGTGCTAATAAAAGGCCAATCGGACCCACACCACTATGAATTAAAGCCGGGAGACATAAAAAGGATACAAAAGGCAAAGGCCTTTTTCTACCTTGGAGTGGAAAGCTGGGAGAAAAGGTTGGCAAACAGACTTCCTAAGGGAAAGGCCTATTCCCTTGAAAGAAATATAAGCTTTATAAAAGTAGGCAACAGCCTTGACCCGCACCTTTGGCTATCACCAAGGGCCTATTCTCAACTTGTGGAAAATATAAAAAAGGCTTTGATTAGCATTGACCCTTCTGGTGCGGAAGAATACAAAAAAAGGTCTGAGGAGTTCTTAAAAGACCTAAAGGTACTTGACGAGGAGTATAAAAAAACGCTTTCTAAGTGCCAAAGCAGGGCGATTGTCATTACCCACCTGTCTGTTCTTTACCTTGGAAGGGATTATGGCCTTGAGGTTATAGGCCTAAGAGGCTTGCATGCGGAGGAGGAACCAAAGCCTTCGGAGATAAGGAATATGGTGGAAAGGATAAAGAAAAGCAAAGTCAAAACACTCTTTCACGAGCTTGGCTATGATGAGGCCTTGGCAAAAAGGATAGCCCAAGAGGTGGGAGCCAAGATAGTTCCCTTTAACACCTCCCTCTTCCCAGAAAAGGCGCAGGATGACTACTTCTCTATAATGAAAAGGAATTTGGAAAGACTTTCTGAGGGTCTAAGTTGTCCGACAAGGTAATAGAGGTAATAAACCTTAGCTTTAGGTATAAAAGGGATGAACCACTTATAGAAAATTTAAGCTTTGAGGTAAGAAAGGGAGAGTTCTTTGGCATCCTTGGCCCTAACGGCGCTGGTAAAAGTACACTCCTCAGGCTCATCCTTGGCTTTTTAAAACCACAAAGTGGTGAGGTTAGGCTCTTTGGCCAAAGGCTTGATAGCTTTTCCCAATGGCAAAGGGTAGGCTATGTGCCCCAAAGGTTTGCAGTGGAGAGGGCCTTTACGGGCAACGTGGAAGAATTGCTCAGAGCTTCTGCTCCAAAAGAGAAGGTAGGCTGGATCATAGCCTTCCTACACCTTGAAAACGTGCTTAAAAGGCCCTTTACAAAGCTCTCCGGCGGAGAACAGCAAAAGGTCTTGCTTGCCATGGCACTTGCCACAAACCCAGACCTAATACTATTGGATGAGCCAATGACAGGGCTGGATATACACGCCCAAGAGCATATAGAGTATGTGCTAAAAGAGATAGCTAAAGACAGGACGGTGGTAGTGGTCTCTCACGATATTGGCTTTGTTTTGAGAAATGCCACCAAAATCCTATGCCTTGGCATGCCCTTCTGCAAAGTAATCAAGCCCCAAGAGTTTGAAAGTTTGATTAGAGAACTCTACCGGTTGCATTAAAATATAATCTCCATGATAAAGTTTTTAATCCTTCTTTTCCTTATCTTCTCCTGCCAGCCTCTGCCTAAGGATGTGCCTTTGGAAAAGTATAGGAACCAGTTTATAGAAGGGCAGGTGTTTTTGGATGATAGCCTACGAGGCAAAGTGCCAAAGGGTGATCACTTCCTTATAATCTCTGTAAGGGACTTGGAGAATCCTATGCCTATAGCGGTTTTAAGGGTGAAAAATCCTAAGCTTCCTTACCACTTTAAGATAACCGGCAAACACAAGCTAAGCCACGATAGGATAATGGAGGGTCAAGTGGTGCTAACGGCACGCATAAGTCCATCGGATAAGGCGGAGGTCCAAAAGGGAGACCTTATTGGCTCTACAAACGCCTTGGTGGGAACAAGGGGTGTAAAGATAATAATAAATACAGAGGTGAAGTGATGGAGAGGTTGGTTAGATTCTTTGTGGAAAGAGGTAAGGCTATAGCTATACTTCCTGCTCTTAGCCTTTTTATAAGCGCCGTTTTCCTTGGCTTTTACGGTGTTTACCTTTCCTTTGAAGCCATCTATAAGGTTTTTACAAGTCCAGAATATCTTGATACGGCTGTGCTTTCTACCAAGTTTATAGCCGTAATGGACATACACCTACTTTCCGTTATCCTGTATATCTTTGCCGTAGGCCTCTATGAACTATTTGTGGGCAAGCTAAACGTGCCTGAGTGGCTAAAGATTGAGAGCATAGACCAGCTAAAGGCCAAGCTGGCAAGCGTGGTCATCCTCATCCTTGCCATAACCTTTACAAAGAATGTGGTAAAGTGGAAAGAGCCTATGGAGACTCTCCTTTTTGGTGTGGCCATTGCTGTAGTGATAGGAGTGCTTATCTTTTATTATAAGGTGAAAGAAGAACACTGATGGAAAGGAGCTTAAACCTTAGAGAGCTTACCATAATAAACGAGGTTGCCAAAATCCTGAGTAAAGGCTTTGAGTTTACCAAAAGCTTGGAAGAGCTTTTAAAGGTCCTATACTCCTTTTGGGATGTAAGGTATAGCTATGTGGCCCTATATTCGCCAGAGATAAAAGCCTTAAAGATAGTTAAAGCCTTTGGGCTAACGGAGGAGGAGGTAGAGAGGGGCATCTTTAGAAGGGGCGAGGGAGTGGTGGGAAAGGTCTATAAGGATGGTGTGCCCGTATTCCTTTCCGATATAAGGGTAAATGCCTACCTTAACAAAACGGGTTTGAGGGAGAGGCTTGAGGGTAATATGAGCTTTGTGGCCGTGCCTATTAGGTTGGGTGGAGAGCCATTGGGCGTGCTTGCAGTGTTCAAAGACTTTGGTGAGGAGAGTGTAGAAAGGGGTGTGGAGCTTCTTATGATAGTGGGGACTATGATAGGTATGCTGTATAAGTTGGATGAGAAGATGAACCAAGAAAGGCAGGAGTGGGAGGAGGAAAGAAGACTCTTAACAAAGGCTTTGAGTGAAAGGTATAATGTGGAGGGCATAGTTGGCAAAAGCCTTGCCATAAGGAAGCTACTTGACCTTATAGAGAGGGTGGCGCAGACAGATGTTAACGTGCTTATAACTGGCGAGAGCGGAACGGGCAAAAGCCTTGTGGCAAAGGCCATACACTTTATGAGCAAAAGAAAGGAAAAGCCCTTTATAACCATAAACTGTAGCGCCATACCAGAGACCTTACTTGAGGCGGAACTCTTTGGCTATGAAAAAGGGTCCTTTACAGGAGCTTACACTTCAAAGAAGGGCAAGTTTGAGCTGGCAAACGGTGGAACCATATTTTTGGATGAGATAGGAGATATGCCCCTTGCCCTACAGCCCAAAATACTCAGAGTCATACAGGACAAGGAGATAGAGAGGCTTGGCAGTGAAAAGACCATAAAGGTGGATGTGCGCATAATATCCGCCACAAACAAAGATTTGAGAGAACTTGTAGCTCAAGGGCATTTTAGAGAGGACCTCTACTACAGGCTCAACGTGCTACCCATACACATACCACCCCTTAGAGAAAGAAAGGAGGATATTCCCATACTCGTGGACCACTTCCTTGAGGTATTTAACCAAAGGTATAACAAAAAGGTAAAGTTCCATCCAAAGGTGATTGAGATCTTTATGGAATACCCTTGGTATGGAAACGTTAGAGAGCTTGAGAATGCGGTGGAAAGGTTGGTTATATTGAGGGATGGCCTAATTAGGGAATCGGACCTACCACCCTACTTCTTTACAAGGCTTGATACTTCTGAGCCAAGGAACATACCGCAGGTCATAGAAAGCACAGAAAGGGAAGAGATACTAAAGGCCCTTGAAAAAACAGGTTATGTAAAATCAAGAGCAGCAAGGCTTCTTGGATACACACTAAGACAGCTTGACTACAGGATACGAAAGTACAAGATTGAAATAAAGAGGTATTGAGGTGAAGGTAAGGATAAAAAGAAGTCCTCTCGCAAGGGAGGAGTTTGAAATAGATGTAGAAAAGGACCTTACCCTTCTTGAGGTCCTATACAAGATAAAGGAAGTAGACCCCACCCTCTCCTTTAGAAGCATGTGTAGGGCTGGCATATGCGGGACTTGTGCAGTAAAGCTAAACGGAAAGCCTGTGCTTGCATGCTCCACAAGGGTATTACCTTCAGAAGAAGAGATTTTTATAGAACCCCTTGACGGCTTTAGAGTCATAAAGGACCTTGTGGTGGACCACGAAGAGATGTATTTGAAATTAAAGAGGTCAAAGGTTTGGCTTTATCCATCCGAATCAAATGTAAGAGTTGATGAGAGGATAAACCTTAAAAGCTCAAGAAGTTGGGAGTGTATCCTTTGTGGCATATGCGACAGCGTTTGTCCTGTGCTTTCCACATCATCCCTTTTTGGAGGGCCCATAATCTTGACAAGGCTTTATAAACATCTCATAGACCCGAGGAACGCAAACCAAGAGGCCACCGTAAAGACCTTACACTCCCTCAAGCCAGACCTTTGCACCCATTGTATGAACTGCTCTTATGCATGTCCCAAAAGGCTTATGCCAGAGGGCCTTATAAGAGAGGAAGAAAATCTTTTGGTGGAAAAGGGGCTTTTGCAAAAACAAGCAGGCTTTGACTTTTTGAGCTTCTAAAGGAGGAAAATATGAAAGAGTTTTTGGACCTAAAACTTTCAGACCTTGGAGTAGGCACATACCTTGGAGAACTTGACCAAAAGACTTCCGAAGGTTATAAGGAAGTTATCAGGCTTGCCGTAAGGGAAGGGATAAATGTGATAGACACGGCCATAGTTTACAGGTATATGAAAAGCGAAAGGGATATAGGGGATGTGCTTGAAGAGGTAGGAAGGGAAAGGGTGATCCTTTCTACAAAGGGAGGGTATATTCCCTACGATGTGGACTCTAAGGTTGACCCAAAGGACTACTTTTATGAGAACTTTATAAACACAGGCATAGTAGACATACAGGAGATGACGCCACAGGGCCATTACCTTTCCGCAAAGTTTATAAACTGGTGCTTGGAAAAGAGCCTTGAGAATATGAAAACTTCTTACGTAGATGTGTATTTTCTCCATAACCCAGAGGAACAGTTAAACTTCATAAGTAGAGAGGCCTTCAACAGGAAGATAAGGGAGTGCTTTGAATACCTTGAGGAAGAAGTAAAGAGAGGCAGGGTAAAATACTATGGTCTTGCCACTTGGTCTGGCTTTAGAGTGTCGCCCGCAAGCAGGCAGTACCTTAACTTAAAAGAGCTATTAAGCATAGCAAAAGAGGTGGCTGGTGAGGACCACCACTTCAAGTTCATACAGCTTCCTTATAGCCTTGGTATGCCAGAGGCCTATACTATGAAAAATCAAGAGATAGACGGAGAAAAGCTTTCCACCATTGAAGCTTGCCAAAGGCTTGGCCTTTATGTATATACGAGCGCCAGCATATACCAAGGTAGGGTGATAGGCAGGGTGCCAAAGGAGCTAAAGGAAAAGCTAAAAGTAGATAGCGATGTGCTATCAAGTCTTCAGTTTGTGCTTAGCACACCGGGCGTGGGTACAGCCCTTGTGGGCATGAGTAAGGTGGACCACCTTAGAGAGAACTTAAGAATAATGCATATTCCAAGGCTAAGTCCTACGGAGTTTATAAGCCTTTTTAAATAGACACAAAGTAGGCATTACTTAGGTCAAGCAATGGCAGAGCCTTGTCTTATAAAGCTTTTTGAGTTTGGAATACCATAGCCTTTGGCTTTACTATTTATAAAACCCATTGAGGGGCGTAAAAGGTCATAGAAAGTAGTTATAAAGATTGAGCCATGAGGGATTTTTTACTTTTTTTGGAAAACAGAGATAGGTTTGCGGTGGGGCTTTTTAGGCAGTTTAGCATTGAAGAAACCCCAAGCAAAGTTATCATAATCACGCCCACCCTTGAACACAAGAGGTGGGTCTTGGAGTATATAAAAGCAAGGCTATCCGATTATGGTAAGGAGATATTTGTAAAATCAAAGGAAGAAGAGGAAAGGGAAGATATAAAGGATGGCATTCAGCCCAAGTTCAGCTTTGAAAACTTTGTGGTGGGTAAGTCCAACGAGCTTGCCTATAGGGTATGCTTTGAAGTGGCTTCAAACCCCGGTAGCTACAGCCCCCTATTTATCTATGGTGGTGTGGGTCTTGGTAAAACCCATCTCCTTCATGCCATAGGGAACAGGTCCAAGTCTTTGGGCTACAAGGTAGTATATAGGCAGGCCAGCGACTTCTCGGAGGAGATGATAAAAAGCCTAAGGCAGGACAAAATGGAGGAATTTAGAAAGTTATACTCCAACGTGGACCTTTTGCTTTTGGATGATGTGCAGTTCCTTTCGGGAAAAGAAAGGACCCAGGTGGAGCTTTTTAGGATTTTTGAAAGCCTTCAGGCAAAGGAAAAGCAGATAGTCTTTGTAAGCGATAGGCATCCAAGGGACATAAAGGATGTTTCCGAAAGGCTTCTTAGCAGGTTTGCCAGCGGTCTCATACTGGAAATAGGTCTGGATGAGGATACAAAGCTTTCCATAGTCAAAAACAAGCTTTTGCTTTTTGGTCTTCCTTTGGACAAAAGGTATATAGACTACGTTATGGAAAATACGGGCTTTAGCGTAAGGGAGATAGAAGGCTTTATAAAAACCCTTAAGCTTACAGGCATAAGGGAAGAAGTAAAGAAAAGTCCAAAGAGGGAAGAGGAGCTTCTGGCCCTTATTGCCAAGCACTTTATGCTAAGGGTGGAGGACCTAAAAAGGGAAACAAAGGAAAGAAAGATAATTAGGGCAAGGCAGATAGCCATGTACTTTTGCAAGGTGTTGCTACGAATGAGCTACTCAGAAATAAGCAAACTTTTTGGTAAATCAGACCACACTTCGGCCCTTTATGCCATTAAAAAGGTAGAAGAAAAAAGACAAACAGACAAGAAGTTTGACTACATGCTTCAGGTTTTGGAAAAGAATTTAAGAAGGTTTATAAAGGAGTAAATTTTATATCCATGCTGGTAAGGTTAACCCTTGAAAACTTTTTTCTTATAAAGGGTGAAGAGCTTTACTTTGATAAGGGGCTAAACGTGATAACTGGAGAGACTGGAACGGGGAAATCTCTCACCATATCTTCACTTCTATTCCTAATGGGTGAAGATGGTGATTACCCGGAAGGCACATGCGTGGAGGCAGAGCTTTTTTCCGAGGGTGAAAGCGTAGTCCTAAGAAGGGAGGTAGTAAAAGGAAGGAGCAGGTATTACCTTGATGGAAGGGGTAGCAACAGAAGGGTGGTAGAAGAAATCCTTTCTTCTCAGGTGCTTCTCCAAGGTCAAAACGATAGGACAAAGATAATGCGATCGGACTTTCAAAGGGATGTTTATGATAGATTTGTGAAGGCTCTTGAAGCAAGGAGCAGGGTGGAGAAGGTTTATGAGGAGGTTTTGGACCTAAGGGAAAGGCTAAGGAATATAAGAGAAAGGAGGATTGAAAGGGAGATAAGGAGAAGACTTATTGAGGAGGAGATAAAAGAGATAGAAGGCATAGGCCTTTCTCCAGAGTTTTATGACCAGGTCAAAAAAAGGCTTGAAGAGATAAACTTGGCGGAAAGGATAAACAACCTTGTGCTTTCGGCCCTTTCTGGCCTTGAGGCAAGCGCAGAAGGCCTAAAGGTGGCAAGCAAGGCCCTAAGGGAGCTTTCAAGCTTTAAGGATGTAAAGGAGCAACTGGAAAGTCTTGAGCCAATAAGGGATGTGCTTTTTGAGATAGAGAGGTCTTTAAGGACTATGCTTGTCTCCTACAGCCAAGAGGAGCTTGATAGCCTAAATGAGAAGGTCTTTAAGGTTCAAAGGCTTGAAAGAAAGTATGGTATGAGCTATAGAGAGCTTTGGGACCACATGCAAAGGCTAAAGGAAGAGCTTAAAAGATTTGAAGAGGAAGAAAGTCCAGAGAAGCTGGAAGAAGAACTAAAAAGGAAGGAGGAGGAGCTTGAAAGGTTATACGATGAGCTAAGCCAGATAAGGCAGAGGGGGAAGGAGGAGTTTGAAAGGAGGGTTTTGGAATATTTGAAGGATATGGGGCTTGAGAAGGCAAGCTTTAAGGTGCATTTTGAGGAGAAGGTGGGAAGGTATGGTAAAGAGCAGGTAAAGTTTTTATTCTCTTCCTATGGTAGGGATGAAAAAGAGGTCTCCGATGTGGCCTCTGGTGGTGAGGTCTCAAGACTTTCCCTTGCCCTTTTTATGCTTTCGCCACCAGCCCAGACCTACGTTTTGGATGAGGTGGATGCTGGCATAAGCGGTATTACTTCCATAAGGCTTGCAAAGCTTTTGAGGGAGCTTTCAAAAAACACCCAGCTTATAGTTATAACTCATCAGCCAGCGGTGGCCTGTGCAGGAGACAAGCACTTTACTACAAAAAAAGAATACATGGGGGACATTCCCTTTATCAAAGTGGTTGAACTGCAAGAAGAGGAGCGCCTTGAGGAGATAGCAAGGCTTATGGGAAAGGTGAATGAAAACACCTTAAGGGGTGCAAAGGACCTAATAAAGGAGGTTTGCGGTGTTTGAGGAGATATTAAAGATAAAGGAAAAGGTCAAGCCTTATGTGGATAAAAGACTATCTGAGTTCAAAGAACTGGGGGAGAAGGGAAAGACCACCTTTGATTTTAGACCCTTTGCGGACAATGTGTATGAGGCAGACCTTTTTTCCGAGCTTTGCTTTTGCATACTTACAGCCAACTCTTCTGCGTTGATGGGCATAAAACTGCAAAAGGCCATAGGCATAGAGGGCTTCAAAAGCATGAGCTTGGAAGAGCTTGAAAAGGCCATCTCTTCCGCAGGCCACAGGTTTGCCCGCCAAAGGGCAGAGAGGATAGTCAAGGCAAGGGAGAATTTTCATAGAGTTATGGAGCTTTTAAAGAACTCTAAGAATGCCAAGGAGATAAGAGAGCTTTTGAGCGATAGCTGTTCCAAGTATAAGGTGGAAGGCTTTGGCCTAAAGGAGGCTTCCCATTTTCTCAGAAACATAGGCTATGAGAACCTTGCCATAGTGGACAGGCACGTGTTCCGATACCTCAAAGAAAAGGGCCTTTTGCCAGACTATAAGACCATCACAAGGAAGATATACCTTGAGGCGGAAAAAAGGCTTGAAGAGGTATGCGAAAGGCTTGGCATGACCCAAGCAGAGCTTGACCTTTATGTTTTTTACTATAAAACGGGAAAAGTGTTGAAGTAATTTACATCACTTTACATCCTTTACATCCCACATAGTTCAGATAAAACCGGTCCAAAGCTCATAAAACTTCCCAGACTTTCCAGCCTTTACATCCCACATAGTTCAGATAAAACTCTCTTTCTACGTCTCTCTATCACATTTCTTACTTGCCTTTACATCCCACATAGTTCAGATAAAACTCTACTGGACATATGAAGAGTGGGACAACAGATGCTTCACTTTACATCCCACATAGTTCAGATAAAACAAGAGATATTTGACTATCTTGAGCACCTTCAAACTATTACTTTACATCCCACATAGTTCAGATAAAACTTACAGAATTACAAGAACAGCAGAGTATCTTACTTTACATCCCACATAGTTCAGATAAAACTATTCTCTTTTTGTTATGGTTCTTCCCGTTATTCTCCTTTACATCCCACATAGTTCAGATAAAACACTGCTCTGGAACTGCAAGCTCTACATCGTACTGGCTCTTTACATCCCACATAGTTCAGATAAAACGCTGTAAAATTCCAAACGAGTTCAAAGATTTCCTTGTTCTTTACATCCCACATAGTTCAGATAAAACAGGTGAGAACACTATTCAGTATGTTGACAGAGAAACCTTTACATCCCACATAGTTCAGATAAAACAGATGAAAAGGAAAGTGAAAAGTATCTCATGTTACACTTTACATCCCACATAGTTCAGATAAAACAATTTTGAAAGGGTTGGTTTACAATCATACTTTAGATTCTTTACATCCCACATAGTTCAGATAAAACGTTTGGAGTTGAGGGCAACTATCAGCGATATTGAGTCCTTTACATCCCACATAGTTCAGATAAAACAGTGTTAGATTAAGACAAACCTTCATCCCGCCGTGCCCTTTACATCCCACATAGTTCAGATAAAACATGGTACGCAGATATGTATGAAAACACGAAGCGTGGGTTACTTTACATCCCACATAGTTCAGATAAAACTACCTAAGAACAAGCATATTGATTTACCAGCCAAGCTTCTTTACATCCCACATAGTTCAGATAAAACGTCAGTCCTCCGCAAGTGCCTGCTGTTGGGAAAGGTAGCTTTACATCCCACATAGTTCAGATAAAACATACCATTCACCATTGACGTCTTTCGTAGCTTGCCCCTTTACATCCCACATAGTTCAGATAAAACCCACCACCTACCACCTAAATCTAATATAGATAATACACCAATTTTAGGAATCTGTCAAGTGGTTCAAGTGAAGCAAAATTTCCGCGAACCTTCAGTTGGGAATTGAGAATTTTTCGCAAAAAGACTTCTAAGCCTTGATATATCTTATCCAGAAGGTTATGAACCTAAAAGGTAGGTTCACGGATGATTAAGAGATGATAAAGTAAATTTTTGCGTTTTTGTCTCAAAGAGTTTTTGCACGCAGGAAGTATGCTTTAAATAATTTTAAAAACACAAAGGGAGTGATTAATCTCATAAACTTTTGCATGAGGGTTCAATATGGCTTAAAATAATAGCCCACTATGGGTATAAAAAAGGTAGACAGGAAAGCCTTCCTTAACCTTATAGAGACGGTGCTATTTGTGGATTTTATAAAGGGCCTTTCGGTCACGCTAAAAAACCTTTTTCGCAGGCCTATCACCACCAACTATCCCATTGAAAAGCTAACGCCACCTAAGAGGTATAGAGGGGCCCATGGCCATTTTGTTTGGGATGGCACAGAGCCAGACTCTCTAAGGGCCATAGAGAAGTTTATGAGCTATGAGAAGGGTAAGAGCAGGTGCGTGGCCTGTTATATGTGCCAGACAGCCTGTCCTATGCCAACCCTCTTTAGAATAGAGGCGGTGCAGATGCCCGACGGGTCTAAAAAGGTAGTTAGGTTTGATATGAACTTGCTTAACTGTCTTTTCTGTGGTCTATGCGTGGATGCTTGTCCTGTGGGCTGTCTTACCATGACAGACCTTTATGAGCTTGCTGGCTATACAAGAAGGTCTGCGGTGCTTAAAATGGACAAGCTTGAAGAGAACGCCATAGACTGGAAGAAGAGAAGGGGCAATGAGCCCGACCGTATATGGATTGACGATGAACATAGAGAAAGACTTTGGGGGAAGATAGAATGGAGTGGATAATCTTTGGCTTTTTGGCCTCTTGGGCTGTTTTGTCCGTGATGGGTGTTCTATTTTTGAAAAACCCAGTGCATGCCCTTCTATCCTTTGTTAGCCTTATACTGGCGGTGGCTGGCATGTTCCTTCACTTGGGTGCGGAGCTTTTAGCAGGCTTACAGCTTATAATCTATGCGGTTGCCATAGTGGTCTTTTATGTCTTTGTGATAACCACCATTCCTTGGGAAAAGGTCAAAAGGTTTGAAGGCTTTTATAAAAAGGAGTTTTTCTTTGGCTTTCCCATTTTGCTTTTGGCCTTTGGAGGCTTTGCCTATGCCATACTTAAAGGCAACTTTGCCCATGTGGGTGTGGCGGGCCAAGATAATGTAAAGGAGGTAGGTAAGAGCCTTTTTACCACTTACCTCTTTCCTCTTGAAGTGGCTTCTGTTATACTATTGACAGCCATGATAGGAGCCATCCTTCTTGGGAGGAAAGAGGAGTGAGCATAGAGAAGGCTTATATCCTTATAAGCATCTTTTTATTCCTTTCGGGCCTGCTTGGTGTTATCATAAGAAAGAACCTTATAACCCTTCTCATAAGCACGGAGCTTATGCTGAACGGGGTAAACTTGGCACTTGCGAGCGTGGATAAGATGGTTGGCGGTGTGGAAGGGCAGGTTTTTGCACTGTTTGTATTGGCGGTGGCTGCTTCTGAGGTGGCCGTAGGCCTTGGCCTGATAGTGGCTCTCTTTAGGCTTAAGGGCTATGAAGGCTCTTCTGAAATTACGCACCTGAGGGAATAGGATGGAAGGGCTACTAATACTACTTTCACCCTTAATAGCCTTTTTGGTAATAGGCCTGTTTGGCTCAAGGCTGGGAGATATGGCATCTGCCATCCTTTGCGTTCTTGGAGGACTCTTCTCCTTTCTCTTCTCCCTCTGGGCCACCTCAAAGGCACTACAAGAACCATTTAGCGTAAAGCTCTATGACTTTTTGCCCCTTGGCAATTACACACTGTCTTTGGGACTCTACTTTGACCCCCTTTCCTCTATAACTGCTTCTGTAGTGACCTTCGTTGCCACTCTTATCTTCATCTACTCTATTGGCTATATGTCTAACCTCTTTGGTCAGTGGACCTTTAAGTTCTATGCCTACCTTTCCCTGTTCCTCTTTGCCATGCTTCTGATTGTCTTGTCAGATAACCTTCTTGGCATCTTCTTTGGATGGGAAGGTGTGGGATTGGCTTCTTACCTTCTTATTGGCTACTTTCACACACAAAAGAAAGCAGCCAACGCATCTTTGGAAGCCTTTACACTAAACAGGATTGGAGACTGGTTTTTCCTCTTTGGCATAATAGCAAGCTTTTACCTTTTTGGCACACTAAACATAGTGGAGATATTTAGCAAGCTAAGTGGTGTGGATAAGGCCCTTTTGGGTCTTGCCTGTTTGTTGCTTTTTGGTGGAGCGGTAGGAAAGTCTGGGCAGTTGCCACTGCACACATGGCTACCAAACGCCATGGCAGGTCCAACGCCAGTGTCAGCCTTGCTACACGCAGCCACCATGGTAGCGGCAGGAGTCTATATGGTAGCAAGGCTATATCCCATGTTTGAGAGCGCACCACAGAGTTTAAAAGTGGTAGCGGTAATAGGCGGATTAACGGCCCTGTTTGCAGCATTGGCAGCAACCTCACACACAGACATAAAGAAGATAATAGCCTTTTCCACCATGAGCCAGCTTGGGCTAATGTTTTTGGCCTTAGGCCTTGGGGACAAGGTAGCGGCCATGTTCCACCTTACCACACACGCCTTTTTCAAGGCCCTACTCTTTTTATCGGCAGGTTCCATAATCCATGCCTTTCACCACCATGTGCATGACATATACGAGGTAGGCAATTTAAAGAAGTATATGCCCATAACCTACGCAAGCTTTTTAGTAGGAGCCTTAGCATTGGCTGGAATATTTCCTCTATCGGGCTTTTGGAGCAAGGACATGATAGTAGCCACGGCCTATGAGGCAAGCTTTGGCTGGGGGCTATTGGCATCGGTAGTAAGCTTGCTAACAGCCTACTACATATTCAGGGAAGGCTTTGTAATGTTTCATGGCAAAGAGAGGCACCATGGAGAGGAGCCACATGAAAGCCCTGGAGTGATGTTGGTGCCTATGGTAGTTTTAAGCATAATGGCAGTGGTAGCGGGCTTTTTTGAAGGATGGTATGGCAAAGTTTTTGGAGCGGAGAAAGAATTGCATTTAAACATAGCGGTGTTGTCAGTGGCCATAGGGCTAACAGGCATAGCCATAGCCTATGTGGTGTATATAAAGGGCATAATAAATCCAGAGAAGGCCTATGAGGCCCTAAAGCCTTTACATACTACCTTCAAAGAGCAGTTCTTTACAGAAAGGCTTTACCATAAGGTTTTGGCAAAGGGCTATATGTCCCTCTCAAGGGTGCTTTTCTTGGTGGGGGACAGGTTTATCATAGATGGCTTCCTAAACTTATTAAACTTTCTATACTTTAAAGTGGTTAAGTTCCTCTGGATGAAGCTGGATATAATACTTGTGGACCTTCTTATCAACGGTGTGGCAAGGCTTACCTACTGGACGGGCAAAAAGGTAAGAAATATACAAACGGGCCTTTTGAATAACTACGTAAGCTTTTTATTGATGGGCGTGATCTTAATACTTGGCATAATTCTATACAGTATGAGGTGAGGCATGGAAGGCTTTCCTTTGATTTCTATAAGTATGATACTGCCTTTGGTAGGCAGTCTTGTAATCCTTATTGCAAAGGAGGCCCTTTCTAAATGGATAGCTGTGGCTTTTAGCGGTATTGTTTTTCTCCTTTCTTTGATTTCTTTGTTCTTCTTTGATTTTTCCAAGGCGCACAAGGTTCAATTTGAGGAAAGGTATAGCCTTATTCCAGAGCTAAACTTAAGCCTTCACCTTGGCTTTGATGGCCTTTCTTATCTTATGTATATTCTTACCACCCTTACCTCTCTCTCCGCCATACTATGGTCCACAAGGGACCATCAGATAAGCCATAGGTTAAAGGAATACTTTGTGTGGTTTTTGTTAACAGAGAGCTTCCTGGTGGGTGTTTTTGCCAGCCTTGACCTTATGGTCTTCTATGTCTTTTATGAGCTAACCTTGGTGCCAATGTTCTTTGTTATAGGTATATGGGGCTACAAGCTAAGGATGTATTCGGCCTATAAGTTCTTCATATATATATTTGTATCCTCCCTCTTTTTGCTTCTTGGTATAGTAAGCATTGCGGTCCAGCATTACAAACAGTTTGGTAAGTTTTCCTTCAACTACTTTGACCTTATAAACAACAGGTATAGCCTTGAGTTTGAGGTTTTTATGTTCCTTTTGTTCCTTATCGCCTTTGCGGTAAAAACGCCCATAGTGCCTTTCCATACATGGCTACCGGACGCCCACGGTGAGGCACCAACGGCTGGCTCTGTGGTCCTTGCGGCCATACTCCTTAAGATGGGCACCTACGCACTCCTTAGGTTCAACATAGGCCTGTTTCCAGAGGCTTCCGTGTTCCTTATGCCACTTATGGTCCTTTGGGGCATATTCTCCATAGTCTTTGCCTCTTGGTTCACCATAAGCCAGAGTAATGTAAAGAGGTTTGTGGCATACTCTTCCGTTAGCCATATGGGCTTTGTGGTAGCTGGTATGTTCCTTTTGAATGCAGAAGGTTTGAGGGCAAGCATTACAGAGATGTTCGCCCATGGCCTTACCTCCTCCGCTCTGTTTATGATGGCAGGCTTTATATACAACAGGCTTCACAGCTTTAACATGCAGGCCCTAAAAGGTAGTATAAAGTTCATGCCCTTGTTCGCCGTGCTTGTGGCCATTACAGGCTTTTCCTCCATGGGCCTTCCCGGTGGTTCCTCCTTCTGGGGTAAGTTCCTCACCATAGTGGGTGCAAGAGAATACAGCCTTATACTTGCCTTCCTTGTAATAGTAGGTGCTTTCTTTAGCGCCGTGTATGTTCTTTACCTTTTGAAAACCCTCTACTTGGATACAAAGGAAGAGAGCAGGCTTGTGCATTTTACCGATATAAGGGGTTATAAGCTCCTTGCTTACCTTCTCGTTGTGGTGCCGATGCTTATGGTTGGCTTTCTTCCCTTCCTATTCTTCGCCTTTTATGACCCTTACATAGACCACCTTCTAAAAGCCATCATAATAAGGATAGTGGGGGGCTAAGATGGAACAGCTGGTAAGATTGGAATTTCCCAACCTTTGGCTTGTCCTCCCAGAACTTATAGTACTGATAACGGGCTTTATCCTCTTTAGCTTAGACCTTATATACAAAAGGATAAACCATGCCCTTGCCATAAGCGTAAGCCTCACAGGCTACATAATAGCTTTGCTCTTTCTTGTCCTAAACCCTAACATGAAGGGAGAAACCTTTTACGGCTTGTATTATAGGGATAGCTTTTCAACTCTGGTGCAGGTCTTTATGCTCCTCCTTACCATATTCCTCCTTGGCTTTACATACAAGTATTACAAGCACAAAAGGTCCTTATACGGAGAGTTTTATTACATCCTTAACTTTTCCTTGGTAGGTGGCATGTTCCTTGCCTCTTCCTATAACCTTATAGTGCTTTATGTGGCCCTTGAGGCCGTATCCATATCCTTTTACATCCTTACGGCCCTTCTTAGGTCCGACTTTAACTCCAAGGAAGGTGCCTTCAAATACCTCATGCTTGGTGGCCTTTCCATAGCCTTGGCCTCTTATGGTGCCGGCTTTATGTATCTATACTCTGGCTCTTTGGACCTAAGGTATATCCTCACCCATGTAGGTGAAAACCACTACTTTTTAGTTTTGGGCCTTGTGCTTTTCCTTATAGGCTTTGCCATAAAGATAGGAGCTGTGCCTTTCCACTTTTGGCTTCCAGATGCCTACCAAGGCGCTCCTACGCCCATAACGGCCTACATGGCTTCCTTTGGAAAGCTTGCCTTCTTTGCTCCCCTTGTAAGGCTAATGCCCTACGTTCAAGAACACTTCTCCTACGCTTGGATAACCACCGTAGGCATCATATCAGCCCTCACCATGCTTTATGGAAATCTGACAGCCCTTGCGCAAAAGGATGTAAAGAGGCTTTTGGCTTACTCTTCTATAGCCCATTCTGGATACATAATGGCAGGTATTGCCATTGCCAAGGTTATCGGCCTAAAGGCTGTGATCTACTTTTTGATAGCCTATGCCCTTATGGGCTTTGGTAGTTTTATGGTGCTTGCCTTGCTTGAAAGGGTTCCCAACTGGGAAAACAGGCTTGAACAGTTTTCTGGTCTTAGGTTTTCCTCTCCTTGGCTTGCCTTGTCTTTTATGATAATGCTCCTTGCCCTTCTCGGTGTTCCGCCCACCGTTGGCTTTGTGGGAAAGGCTTTAGTCTTTATGTCCCTTTCCTTTGGAAGCCTTTGGTGGCTTGCCCTTGTGATGATAGTGGCTACCGGTATATCCACGGGATATTACCTGAGGATAACGGCCCTTATGTTTATGAAGGAGCCTAACGGGGAATTTAGCCTTTCTCTTTCCGGTGCAGAAAAGTTGCTTATAATGCTTATAACCATAGGCGTTGTCTTGCTCGGTGCTGTGCCTATAATATTATGGAACTTTGTTAGTGCTTCGGCAGAAAACCTTTTTATGAGGTGAAAGGCATGGGCTACTTGGCGCTGTTGATATTCTTTGTTATTATGCTTGGCCTTGCGCTGGTCTTTGTGTTTATAAACTATATACTTGGTCCCAAGTCCCAAGATGCACTTCAGGACTATCCTTATGAATGTGGTGTGCCTTTGTATGATCAATCCGCCCAGGCCACCTTTCATCAAGGTTATTATCTCTTGGGCCTTTTGCTCCTGCTCTTTGACATAGAAGCTGCCTTTCTCTTTCCTTGGACGGTAGTGTATAGATACCTTGGCGTATTTGGCTTTATTGAGATGTTCCTATTTATCCTTATACTTACCTACGGGCTTTTATACGCTTGGAGAAGAGGTGCCTTAAACTGGCAGTTTGAAGAAGAAAGTCTATAAAGGAGTTGAAAGATGCCTTGGGCAAAGGGTGAAGACTTTATTGACCTAAAGGAAAGGTTTAGAGAGCTACAGATAGAAGAAAAACCAACCATTACGGCCCTACACATACCAAAAAGCGACCTTATAGAGCTTCTAAAGGCTTTAAAAGAAGAAAAGGGCTTTAAACTTTTCCTTGACCACTCGGTTATTGACTTTCCAGACAAAAAGCCAAGGTTCCAGGCCTTTTACATACTCTACAACGTGGATGAAAGGAAAAGAGTAGTAGTAAAAACATGGACCGATGGCGAACTCCCTTCCATAGAAAAGCTCTGGTTTGCAGGCAAATGGGCCGAAAGGGAATGCTACGATATGTTTGGCATCAAATACGAAGGGCATGAGAACCTTGTAAGGGCCTTTATGTGGGAAACATACCAGTATTATCCTCTACGGAAGGACTTCCCTCTGGAAGGCTACGCTACCGAATACCTTCCTTCCTTGAACGAGGTCCTTTGGGGCGACAACCTTCAGGGCCTTATGAACTACGATAAAATGCACACGCCTGTGCCAACCCTTGAGGACCTTGAGATTACAGAAAAGAAAAGACTAAAAAAGAAGGCACAGATAGTGCTTAATTGGGGACCCTTGCACCCAGGCACTCACGGAACTATGTGGTTCCTCTTTGACCTTGAAGGGGAAAGGGTCTATCAGTGCGATGTTATATTGGGCCAGCTACACAGGGGCGTGGAAAAGCTGGCGGAGAATGAGATGTATAATCAGTTCTTGGTCTACACGGACCGTATGGATTACCTTTCTGCCCTGTGTTCCAATCAGGCATGGGTTGTGGCCGTAGAAAGGCTTCTTGGCATAGAGGACCTTGTGCCAGAAAAGGCAAAGTATATAAGGACTATGATGTCCGAGCTTCAAAGGATAAACTCTCACCTTCTTTGGCTTGGCACCTACGCCCTTGACCTTGGAGCATTGACCATATTCCTATATGCCTTTAAAGAAAGAGAAAAGCTTATGGACATAATAGAGGGCATAACGGGTGCAAGGCTCACCATATCTTATCCAAGGGTGGGTGGTGTGCGTATGGACCTGCCAGAGGGAGCATTGGAAGTGATAAAGGCCTTTATAAAGAGATTTCCTAAAGAGCTTAAGGAGTGGGAGACCATACTAAGCAGGAATAGGATTTGGCTAAGGAGAAACATAGGCGTTGGTGTGATAAGTAAAGAGGATGTTTATTTCTATGGTCTTACCGGCCCTGTGGCAAGGGGTTCTGGCGTGCCTTATGACCTTAGAAAGTTTGAACCTTACGATGCTTACGGATGGGTGGAGTTTGATATTCCCGTGGGAGAAAATGGAGATGTTTATGATAGATACCTGGTAAGGCTTGAGGAGATGAGACAAAGCCTTAGGATCATTGAACAGTGTGTGAATGTCTTAGAAAGGATGCCTAAGTCAGCGCCCTTCTTTGCCGAATCTCCAGACCCCAAAAAGATAAAGCTTTCCTTGGATGGTATAGGTCTAAAAGTGCCAGAGGGAGAGATATACTCCTCTGGAGAGAACCCAAGGGGTGAGCTGGGTTTTTACATATACTCCACCGGCGGTATAAAGCCTTACAGGGTAAAGATAAGGCCCGGCTCCATGTACAATCTATGTATATATCCAAAGCTTATGAAGGATAGGGTTATTGCCGACGCAGTGGCCATTTTGGCAAGCCTTGACCCAGTGGTAGGAGAAATAGACAGGTAGGAGGAAAGGATGGAAGGTGTTTTGGCTTGGCTTGTGATAACCATTATAAAGATACTGGTAATCCTGGGTATAGTGCTTGGCATAGGTGCCTACCTTACCCTTGTGGAAAGGAAGGTGGCAGCCCACATTCAAAGAAGACCGGGACCTATGGTAGTAGGATGGCATGGCCTACTACAGCCTTTGGCAGACGGCCTTAAGCTCCTTACAAAGGAGGACCTATTCCCAAGGTATGGCAACAGGTTTTTGTATAACCTTGCCCTTGTAATGGCCTTAGTACCTGCCACCCTTGTTTTTGCAGTAGTCCCCTTTGGCCCAGAGTTTGAAGCTTTTGGTATAAAGATAAAGCCCATACTTACCGACGTAAACGTAGGGCTTCTTCTGGTTTTTGCCCTTGGTTCCATGGCCGTATTTGCCATAGCCTTGGCTGGCTGGGCCTCCAACTCTAAGTATGCCCTAATAGGCTCTATGAGAAAGGCTGGCATTATCATCTCTTATGAAGTGGTCATAACCTTTGCGGTAATGGGACCCATCATATTGGCCGGCACCCTTTCCACCTACGACATAGTTCAAAAGCAGATAGAACAAAAGCTTTGGTATATATGGCTTCAGCCCTTGGCCTTTGTGGTTTATATGTTTGCCATGCTGGCGGAAACTGGAAGGGTCCCCTTTGACATACAGGAGGCCGAGGCAGAGCTGGTGACAGGCTTTACCGTGGAGTATGGTGGTATGAAGTTTGGTCTTTTCCCCCTTGTAGAGTGGTATGTGGAGGTGCTTTCCCTTTCGGCCATTGCGGTGGTCCTCTTCTTAGGTGGCTGGTCCCCCATAAACATACCCTTCCTTGGCTTTGTAGACCCTCTTTTCTTCCTTGGTCCATTTTCGCCCTATGTTTGGTTTGTCTTAAAAGTAAGCCTTCTTTTCCTCTTTGTCCTTTGGCTACACTGGACCCTTCCAAGGTATAGGATTGACCAGATAACCGAAACGGCATGGAAGGTAATGCTTCCGCTTACCTTTATTAACTTGGTGCTAACGGCCATAGTGGCACCCCTTGTATGGAGGTAAAACATGGTTAAAAAGGTTTTTGAAAGGCCCTTGAGCTGGTTTGAAAGGATACTCTTCTTGGATTTTATAAAAGGCCTCTCCATAACCATAAGGCATGCCTTCAGAAAAACCATAACCACCCACTATCCTTATGAAAAGCTCACGCCACCAAAACGTTTTAGGGGCTTTTTTGGACATAAGGTAGTGGATGGAAGAGAGCCACAGCCCGCCTTTGACGAGTGGGTGGAGAGGTTTAAGATAAAGGTGGAGCCTGGGAAAAGCAGGTGCGTAGTATGTATGCTTTGCAAAAGGGCATGCCCTGTGCCACAGCTTTTTGAGATAGAGGGTGAAAAGCTTCCGGATGGGAGGAGAAGGGTCTCAATCTTTAACATGAACATGATGCTTTGCACCTTTTGTGGTTTTTGCGTAGATGCCTGTCCTGTGGACTGCCTTTTCCAAAGCGATATTCACGAGACGGCCAGCTACACAAGGAAGGATGCGGTGCTTGACCTTGAGACCTTAGAAAGGATAGGAAGGGATTGGCAAAGAAGAAGGGAGGATGAACCAGATAGGATATGGATAGATGACCACCAAAGACAAAGGCTGTGGTATGAAAACTCCATAAATCTACCGGAGGTAAAAAGGTGATCCAATGGATAGTTTTCTTGCTCTTTTCTGCCTTGGCAATCTTTTCCGCCCTTGGTGTAGTTTTTTTGCCTAATCCTATCTATGTAATACTTGCCCTTCTTTCCGTTCTCGTTTCTGTGGCTGGTATATTCTTTGTGGCTGGTGCGGAGCTTGTAGGAGCCATCCAGCTACTTATATACGCCGTTGCTGTGGCCGTCTTTTACGTCTTTGTGCTAACTGCAGTCCCTTGGGAAAAGGCTCTTAAAAAGGACAGCCACTATAGGGTAGCGGGTGTGCTATCCTTTCCTCTTATATTGCTACTTTACTTGGAGATGGTCCTTGTCTTCCTCATAGGTGTAAGCGTATCTCCCAAAGGTCAATTTAGAGAGCTTATACAAAAGTTTGGCAACACAGAGGTAGTAGGTGTTATACTGTTTAGTAAGTACTTTTTGGCTTTTGAACTGGTTTCTTTGGTTCTTCTTATTGGTATGATAGGCGCTGTTTTGATAGGAAGGAAGGAGGCTCAGGTTTATGAAGATGATACCCCTTGAAGCATATTTGATACTTAGCATTGTTCTGTTTGGCCTTGGTGTTTTTGGTATGATAGTGCGCAGGAATATGGTAACAGTGCTTATGAGCATGGAGCTGGCTCTAAATGCGGTAAATATACTTTTCGTAGGTGCAGACGCCCATCTTAGCTTGGTGGATGGCCAGGTCTTTGCCCTCTTTATTATAGCCCTTGCTGCCGCAGAAGCGGCCGTAGGCCTTGGTATAATAATAGCCATATTTAGGCTAAGGAAGGTAGATTCTACAGATGAAATAGTGGATATGAGGGGCTAAGATGGAAATACTAATACTACTTTCACCCTTAATAGCCTTTTTGGTAATAGGCCTGTTTGGCTCAAGGCTGGGAGATATGGCATCTGCCATCCTTTGCGTTCTTGGAGGACTCTTCTCCTTTCTTTTCTCCCTCTGGGCCACCTCAAAGGCACTACAAGAACCATTTAGCGTAAAGCTCTATGACTTTTTGCCCCTTGGCAATTACACACTGTCTTTGGGACTCTACTTTGACCCCCTTTCCTCTATAACTGCTTCTGTAGTGACCTTCGTTGCCACTCTTATCTTCATCTACTCTATTGGCTATATGTCTAACCTCTTTGGTCAGTGGACCTTTAAGTTCTATGCCTACCTTTCCCTGTTCCTCTTTGCCATGCTTCTGATTGTCTTGTCAGATAACCTTCTTGGCATCTTCTTTGGATGGGAAGGTGTGGGATTGGCTTCTTACCTTCTTATTGGCTACTTTCACACACAAAAGAAAGCAGCCAACGCATCTTTGGAAGCCTTTACACTAAACAGGATTGGAGACTGGTTTTTCCTCTTTGGCATAATAGCAAGCTTTTACCTTTTTGGCACACTAAACATAGTGGAGATATTTAGCAAGCTAAGTGGTGTGGATAAGGCCCTTTTGGGTCTTGCCTGTTTGTTGCTTTTTGGTGGAGCGGTAGGAAAGTCTGGGCAGTTGCCACTGCACACATGGCTACCAAACGCCATGGCAGGTCCAACGCCAGTGTCAGCCTTGCTACACGCAGCCACCATGGTAGCGGCAGGAGTCTATATGGTAGCAAGGCTATATCCCATGTTTGAGAGCGCACCACAGAGTTTAAAAGTGGTAGCGGTAATAGGCGGATTAACGGCCCTGTTTGCAGCATTGGCAGCAACCTCACACACAGACATAAAGAAGATAATAGCCTTTTCCACCATGAGCCAGCTTGGGCTAATGTTTTTGGCCTTAGGCCTTGGGGACAAGGTAGCGGCCATGTTCCACCTTACCACACACGCCTTTTTCAAGGCCCTACTCTTTTTATCGGCAGGTTCCATAATCCATGCCTTTCACCACCATGTGCATGACATATACGAGGTAGGCAATTTAAAGAAGTATATGCCCATAACCTACGCAAGCTTTTTAGTAGGAGCCTTAGCATTGGCTGGAATATTTCCTCTATCGGGCTTTTGGAGCAAGGACATGATAGTAGCCACGGCCTATGAGGCAAGCTTTGGCTGGGGGCTATTGGCATCGGTAGTAAGCTTACTAACAGCCTACTACATATTCAGGGAAGGCTTTGTAATGTTTCATGGCAAAGAGAGGCACCATGGAGAGGAGCCACATGAAAGCCCTGGAGTGATGTTGGTGCCTATGGTAGTTTTAAGCATAATGGCAGTGGTAGCGGGCTTTTTTGAAGGATGGTATGGCAAAGTTTTTGGAGCGGAGAAAGAATTGCATTTAAACATAGCGGTGTTGTCAGTGGCCATAGGGCTAACAGGCATAGCCATAGCCTATGTGGTGTATATAAAGGGCATAATAAATCCAGAGAAGGCCTATGAGGCCCTAAAGCCTTTACATACTACCTTCAAAGAGCAGTTCTTTACAGAAAGGCTTTACCATAAGGTTTTGGCTTACGGCTATCTTTTCTACTCAAGGGTGCTATATGCCACGGCGGAAAGACAGCTTATAGATGGTTTGGTAAATTCTTCCTATGTGGGCGTGCGTGCCTTGGGTGGTCTTTTAAAGGCCTTGCAGGCAGGCAAGCTTAACCTATATATACTCTTCCTTTCTGTTGGCTTTTTGGCCCTTTTATTCTTAGTAATCTTTTGGAGGTAAAGGATGGAAAAGCTTCTTAACCTTGCCATATTTCTTCCATTGCTTGGTGCCATAGCGGTTGGCATTGTCAGAAAGGAAAAGTTTTCAAAGCTTATCTCCTTGGCTATCTCCTTTGTAGTTTTCCTCATAATGCTATACCTCTTTGTAAACTTTGACTGGTCTTTAAAAGGTTTCCAGTACATCACAAAGGTAGACTGGATACCTTCCCTCGGTATTTCTTACCATGTGGGTGTGGACGGCATGGCCATATCCCTACTTTTGATGACCTCTTTGGTCTTTTTGGTTGCCTTTTTATGGTCCTGGAAGATAGAGGACAGGCCAAACCTTTACTTTGCTCTCTTCCTTGCTTTGGAGACTGCCTGTTTGGGTGTTTTTTCCGCCTTAGACCTATTCCTCTTTTACCTATTTTGGGAAGGTATGCTCATTCCCATGTATTTCATCATAGGCCTTTGGGGCCATGATAGAAAGGTCTATGCTGCCAACAAGTTCTTTGTATATACCTTCTTCGGTAGCGTTTTCCTCCTTCTTGGCCTTGCCAGCATAGTGGTCTATGGCTATATGATGACCGGCAAAATATCCTTTGACTACCTTTTCCATCTTAGCTTTTCCTATCCTATGCTTTTGCAAACCATTGCCTTCTTCCTCTTTGGCATAGGCTTTGCGGTAAAGATACCCATGTGGCCAGTGCATACATGGCTTCCTGATGCTCACGTGGAAGCGCCAACGGCCGGCTCTGTAATACTTGCCGCCGTGCTTTTGAAGATGGGCACCTTTGGCTTTGTGAGGTATTCTTTGCCCCTTTTCCCTGAGGCAAGCAAACAGTTCATACCACTTATCTTCTTCCTTAGCCTTGTAGCCATAATTTACACTGCTATGATGGCCATAGCCCAAACGCATATCAAAAGGCTTATAGCCTACTCTTCCATAAGCCACATGGGTGTGGTAACCCTTGGCACCTTTGCCATGGACCACAACGCTCTAAACGGCGCCATATACATGATGATAGCCCACGGTCTTTCCTCCGCAGCCCTCTTTATGTCCGCCGGCTTTATATACGACCGTATACACTCCTACCATATGGATGATCTGGGAGGATTGGCCAGGTATGTACCAAAATTGGCTGTGTTCTTTATGATAGCTGGACTTGCAGGCATAGGCTTTCCGGGCTTGGCTGGCTTTGTGGCTGAGTTTTTGGTCTTCCTCGGCACCTACAAAAGCTTCCCCATATGGGCCTTCATAGCAGGCTCTGGTGTGGTTCTGTCCGCCGCCTACTTCCTATACATGTATAAAAGGGTCATGTTTGAAGAGGAAACTCTCTCCGAATACAGGCTTGAAAAGTGGAAGCACCTAAAGGACTTAGAAGCCCATCACACCCTCTCCTTTGTGCTTATAATAGCCTTAGCATTGCTCATGGGCCTTTATCCTTACCCCTTTGTAAAGATAATAGAGCAAACCACCAAATACGTGTTGGGAGGCTAAGAAGTGAATTGGAATGTCCTATTGCCTGAGCTTGTGCTTGCCTTTGGCATACTCCTTCTTTTTATACTTGACCTCTTTGCCAGCAAAAAACACTATAGGACTCTTACATACATATCAGCCCTTGTGCCAATAGCCTCTTTGATAAGCCTACTTTTTGTGAATTACCCCTCAAAAACCCTCTTTGACCTCTTTGAAGTAAACTCTTTAAACCTGCTTGGAAAGGCAGTAATATACTTGCTTACAAGCTTGGCCATCTTTTCCATGCAGGACTATTATGAAAAGAAGAACTCTGTATACACAGAACTCTCTTACCTTCCCCTTATGCCCACCCTAGGTCTTTCTATCCTCCTTTCTTCCAACAACCTTGTCCTTCTCTTCCTCTCCCTTGAGCTTGCAAGTATAAGCATGTATGTGCTTGTGTCCCTTCAAAGGGATGAATACTTTTCAAAAGAAGCCGGCTTTAAATACCTTGTAATAGGTGCGGTAGGCACATCCATGCTTGCCCTTGGCTCTGCCTTTTACTACGCCAGCACCGGTAGCCTCTTTTTCAAAGAATACAGGGACGAAAACAGCCTATTTTTGCTTGCCATGTTCCTCATACTCTCCGCCTTGGCACTCAAAGCCTCCGCAGTCCCATACCACTTTTGGACACCAGACGCCTACGAGGGTGCCCCCACACCTATAACAGGATACTTATCCTCCGTGCCAAAGGTGGCCATCTACTTCTTCCTTGTAAAGCTCCTATCTTACTTTTACCATCTTAAGCAATGGCTTATCCTTGTAGCCCTCCTTTCTCTCCTTTCCATGTTCTACGCCAACTTTGTGGCCTACGCCCAAAGGTCTGTAAAAAGGCTCCTTGCTTACTCCACCATAGCCCATGCGGGCTACTTCTTCCTTGGACTGGCCACAGCCCAGCCAAACCTTCAAAAGGCTCTGCTATTTTATGTTTCCCTATATGCCTTTGCAAGCCTTGGAAGCTTTGTCCTTATGGCCTCCCTTGAAAAGAGGGAAGGCTTTAGCCACCATATACTTGACTACAGAGGGCTGTTTAAAGACCACCCAGCCCTTGCCTCCATCTTTGCCCTATTCCTCTTTGCCTTCATAGGCATTCCACCCATGGCCCTCTTTGTTGGTAAGCTTGGCCTCTTTATGGGTCTTGTAAACTCCATGCTCTTCCCCCTTGCCCTTGCCTTTGTAGTTGCCAGCATCATATCCGCAGGCTACTACCTTAGAGTTATAGTCTCCATGTTCCTTGAGGAGGGTGAAAAGAAGTATCCACCTGCCAAGGTCTCCGGTGGAGAGGCCCTTACCCTTATGGTTTGTTCCCTATTTATGCTTCTTTTGGGTATTTTCCCACATCTTTTTTACGACCTTATCAAATTCTAATGCTTTTAAAAGTCTTACCGGTTGGGCTTCTTTCTGTAAACTGTTCCATAGTGGTGGATGAGGAAAGTGGTAAGGCCCTTGTGGTAGACCCCGGAGCGGACCCACAAAGGATAATAAAAGAGCTACAGCCCTTTGAACTTGTGGGCATTGTGGCCACCCATGGACACATAGACCATGTGGGACAGGTAAAAACCCTAAAGGAACACTTTAATGCACCCTTTTACATGCACCCAGCGGACAAGTTTCTTCTTAGCAACCCCCTCTGGCCCGGCTTTGAAAGACAGATAGGAGCCAATTTCCCCTGCCCAGACCCAGATGTAGAGCTAAAGGATGGAATGGAGATAAGGTTTGGAAAAAGCAAACTTAAAGTTATTCACACTCCCGGGCATACTCCCGGCCTTTGCTGTCTTTATTCAGAGGAGGATAAAACCCTAATAGCGGGAGACCTTCTTTTTAAAGGCGGTGTGGGAAGGTGGGACCTTCCGGGCGGAAGCCTTGAGGACCTAAGGAAGTCTTTGAAAAGGATATTCTCAGAGCTTGAGGACGATGTGCTTGTTATAACTGGGCATTATGAGGAGACTACCATAGGACAGGAGAGGCTTTTTAATCCATACCTTAGAAGCCTTTTTGCATAAAATTTTTTTGTCTCATTTATTTTTATCATAAAAACTAATACGCCGGGTGAGAAATTAGACCTCAAGTTTACCCCTCCTATAATAGCTATATCCAATAGCATAAGCATATACATACACAAGCACACAAGTTAAAGTCCTCCACCCACTACCAGCATTAAAAAGCTTTATCTGACTTATAACACCTTCCACTACCTGCCTTTTTGCCCTCATCTCCCTACTACCACACACAATCACACCTTCACAACCCCTATAACCCCTATCTCCATACACCACACAACTCTCCACAAGCTTCCTAAACCATAAACTCCTTCTCTTCCTTTCCCTAAATGCCCTAACCTCATGCACACTTCCAAAGCTTATCCACACATCATAAACTCTTCCCCACCTATCACATAACACCATCATCAACATGCCATACCTGACCTCCTCAAACTCCACTACCTTCCCATTGTCTCTCCGAACTATCTTCCTTCTCCTCTTTGCCCACCATACCTTCCCTCTTACCCTCCTTATCTTCTGTGTCCTCGCCCTGTTTACATTGGCTATGTCCACTATGGTTCCATCTATTACAAGTTCTATCTTCTTACCATACAAAAGCCTTGCTAAAATCATAAGCCTCAGCTTGTGAAGCTTGTATTCTCTCAATATCCTGTATACTCTCTTGAGTCTGTATCTTCTGAAGATATGCCATGATTGTATGGATGGGTCAATAAGTAGTTTAGCTAAGGTGAGGACTTTTGTATTGGTTATGTAGGAGAGTATAAAGATGGCTGCTATATGGATGTCTGTGAGTTTAGGCTTTCTGCCTGCTTTAGCTTTTGGCACATTAAGGAATGGCAAGGCATTTTCAAGGTCTTTTAGGATTTGTTGGTAGATGCGTAGGTAAGGTGGTATAATTTCCATGGTAAAAACCTCCGATGGTTTTTAGGGCTACTATTATAGTAGCCCTGCTGTCTTTTTATTGATATGGAAGGTTTAGCTTAAAGGGAATTTCTCACTCGGCGTATTTATTTTTATCATAAAAACTAATGAAGCAGTATATTAATAGTATGAGGACCATAAGCAAAGAGGAATTAAAAGAGCTTTATGAAAAGGACTTTCCCCTTTGGGTGGAGAAAAACTTGGAACTCCTTAGAGAAAAAGCCTACGACTTGGTAGACTGGGAGAACCTTCTGGAGGAGATAGAGGATATGGGACTAAGACATCTTGAGAGTTGTATGAGCCATCTGGCGGTGATTTTGGAGCATCTTTACAAATGGGACCACTTTAGAGGGCTAACAAAAGCTGGAAAAGAAAAAGGAGGGCTTAGTTGGATAAAGAGTGTGGAGAATGCAAGGGATAGGATAGTGGTCCTCTTTAGGAGATACCCAAGCCTCAAGGCTAAACTACCGATGGAGCTTCAGTCTGCCTGGATTGAGGCGGTAGGTAATTTAAGAATATGGCTTAGAGAATTGGGAGAAGACCCAGACCAATATCATATCCCAGAAGAATGCCCCTACACCTACGAAGAAGCCATGAAAAGAGATTTAAGAAAGGAGGCAATAGATGAATAAAATCCATACCTATCCCGATGAAAAAGGCTATTTTGGAGAGTTCGGCGGAAAGTTTGTTCCGGAAACTCTAATGTATGCCCTTGAAGAGCTGGAAGAGGCCTATAAGGAAGCAAAGGAGGACCCATCCTTTTGGGATGAATTTAACCACTACCTTAAAAGCTTTGCAGGAAGGCCCACGCCACTGTATTTTGCAAAGAACTTAACCCAGTATGCTGGAGGAGCAAAGATATACATAAAGAGGGAGGACCTTCTGCACACAGGAGCCCACAAGATAAACAACACCTTAGGACAGGCACTTCTTGCCAAGAGGATGGGAAAAAGGAGGATAATAGCGGAAACGGGTGCTGGCCAGCATGGTGTGGCAACGGCTACTGCCTGCGCCCTTTTGGGGCTTGAATGCGTAGTATATATGGGAGAAGAGGATGCGGAGCGCCAGAAGCTAAACGTCTTTAGGATGAGGCTATTGGGTGCGGAAGTAAGGGTGGTAAAAAGCGGATCAAGGACCCTAAAGGATGCTATAAACGAAGCCTTAAGGGATTGGGTGACCAATGTGGAAAATACCCATTACATAATAGGCTCTGTGGTGGGACCTCATCCCTTTCCCATGATGGTTAGAGACTTTCAGAAGGTGATAGGTGAGGAGACAAAGGCACAGCTTATGGAGTTGGAGGGAAGGCTTCCCGATGCGGTGGTCGCCTGCGTAGGTGGAGGCTCAAATGCCATGGGCATATTCTATCCCTTTATAGAACATCCAGAAGTTAGGCTCATAGGCGTGGAGGCTGGAGGCCTTGGTCTTGAGACTGGCAAGCATGCAAGCTCCATAAACGGTGGCTCTCCGGGTGTGCTTCACGGCATGAAGTCTTACTTTTTACAAGACGAAGAAGGGCAGATCCTTACAACCCATTCTATCTCCGCAGGGCTTGACTACCCTGGAGTTGGCCCAGAGCATGCCTATCTTTTCAAAAGCAAAAGGGCAGAATACATCTATGCCACAGATCAAGAGGCTCTTGAGGGTTTTAAACTCCTTTCAAGGCTTGAAGGTATAATACCAGCCCTTGAGCCAGCCCATGCGGTCTTAAAGGTAGTAGAGTTGTCAAAAGGTATAGGGAAGGGAGGCATTGTTGTGTTTAATTTGTCTGGAAGGGGTGATAAGGATATGCTTCATGTGATGAAATACTTAGATACTATGCTATAATATTCCACATGCCAAAGCTTTCACCCAGGGATATAAGAAGAAAGATACAAGGTATAAGAAATACCCGTAGAATTACCAATGCCATGAAGGTAGTTTCCGCAGCAAAGCTCAGGCGTGCTCAGGAGCTAATATACGCTTCCAGGCCTTATTCGGAAAGGTTGTACGAAGTTCTCAAAAGCCTATCCTCCCATATAGACCCCCAAAGCCACCCTCTTTTTGAAATAAGAGAAGAAAAGGTTTGCGACCTTGTGCTTATAACCGCAGATAGAGGCTTGGCAGGAGCCTTCAACTCAAACCTAATAAGGAAGGCGGAGGAGTTTATAGGAGAAAAGCAAGGAAAGGGCATAAAGGTAAACTTGGTGCTTATAGGTAGAAAGGGTGCCCAATACTTTGGAAAGAGAAGCTATCCCATTCTAAAAGCCTACGATGAGGTTTTTAGGAAGGAGATAAACTTTGAAGTGGTCAAAGAGGTTGGAGAGCTGTTAAGGGAAAGGTATACAAAAAAGGAAACGGATGTCGTTTATCTTTTGAACAATGAGATGATTACAAGGGTAAGCTATAAGCCCGTGCTTAGAACCTTTTTACCCTTTGAAAGGATTGAAGGCGAAGGGGATTATGGCACTTATGAGTTTGAAGTGGACAAGGACCTATTCTTAAACAAGCTCATAGACCTCTACCTTAACTACCAGATATACAGAGCCATGCTTGAGTCTAACGCTTCTGAACACTTTGCTCGTATGGTGGCTATGGACAACGCCACAAGGAATGCGGATGAGCTTATAAAGAGCTGGACCCTTATCTTTAACAAGGCAAGGCAAGAGTCTATTACCTCTGAGCTTATAGATATAGTTAATGCAGTTGAAGCAATGAAATAAAGGAGGCTGACATGAAAGGAAGGATAGTGCAGGTTATAGGTGCAGTTATTGACGTGGAGTTTGGTGAAAAGAACTTGCCACCGGTCAGACATGGCCTCAAGACCAGGCGTAAATTCATAGATGACAGAGGAAACTGGGCAGAGGAAGACCTATACTTGGAAGTGGCACAGCATATAGGAGAGAGCAGGGTAAGATGTATAGCCATGGGTGCCACCGATGGCCTTGTGAGAGGTCAAGAGGTGGAGTATTTGGGTGGTCCCATAAAGGTGCCAGTAGGAAGGGCTACCTTGGGAAGGATATTTAACGTGGTAGGACAGCCTATAGATGAAGCTGGGCCTGTCAATGCAGAAGAATACTGGCCCATGTTTAGAGAACCACCATCCCTTGAAGAACAATCTACAAAGGTAGAGATCTTGGAAACTGGTATAAAGGTTATAGACTTGCTTGAGCCTTATGTTAAGGGTGGAAAGGTAGGCCTCTTCGGTGGTGCAGGAGTTGGAAAGACGGTCCTTATGCAGGAGCTTATCCACAACATAGCCAAGTTCCACAAAGGTTTTTCTGTAGTTATAGGTGTGGGAGAAAGGACAAGGGAAGGAAACGACCTTTGGCACGAGATGAAAGAATCTGGGGTTCTACCATACACAGTTATGGTCTATGGCCAGATGAACGAGCCACCGGGAGTGCGTTTTAGGGTTGCCCAAACGGGCATAACCATGGCGGAGTATTTTAGAGATGTAGAAGGCCAGGACGTGCTTGTCTTCATAGATAACATCTTTAGGTTCGTTCAGGCAGGTTCGGAGGTCTCCACACTCCTTGGAAGGCTTCCTTCCGCTGTGGGATACCAGCCCACACTCAACACGGACGTGGGAGAAGTTCAAGAGAGGATAACCTCTACCAAAAAAGGTTCTCTAACCTCCATACAGGCCGTTTATGTGCCTGCGGACGACATTACAGACCCAGCACCCTATTCGGTCTTTGCCCACCTTGATGCTACCACCGTTCTTGCAAGAAGGCTTGCAGAGCTTGGTATATACCCTGCTGTGGACCCTCTTGAGTCTACATCCAAGTATTTGGCTCCAGAGTTTGTGGGAGAGGAACACTATCAGGTTGCTATGGAAGTAAAGAGAATACTCCAAAGGTACAAAGAGCTACAAGAGATTATAGCCATACTTGGTATGGAAGAGCTTTCCGAAGAGGACAAGGCCATAGTAAACAGAGCAAGAAGGATTCAAAGATTTTTGGCCCAGCCCTTCCACGTGGCAGAACAGTTTACCGGTATGCCCGGAAAGTATGTAAGGCTTGAAGATAATATAAGGAGCTTTAAGGAAATACTTACAGGAAAGTATGACCATCTGCCGGAGATGGCCTTCTATATGGTGGGAACCATAGAAGAGGTTGTAGAAAAGGCTAAAGCTCTGGGGGCTAAGGTTTGAGGTCTGACGGAAGAAAGCCCGGTGAGCTAAGGCCCATTAGAATAATTAGGGATTACCTTAAGCATCCAGAGGGCTCTGTGCTTGTGGAGTTCGGAAATACAAAGGTGATATGCACCGTTTCCGTTCAGGAGGGGGTTCCCCCCTTCCTTAAAGGGAAAGGCCAAGGTTGGATAACGGCGGAATACTCCATGCTACCAAGAGCAACCCACACAAGGAACATAAGGGAATCCGTCCAGGGAAGGATAGGTGGTAGAACTCATGAGATCCAAAGGATGATAGGAAGGGCTATGAGGACAGCCCTTGACCTAACAAAGGTGGGAGAGAGGACCTTTTGGGTGGATTGCGATGTGATACAGGCCGATGGAGGCACAAGGACCGCATCCATAACGGGTGCCTTTGTGGCCCTCACCGATGCCGTGATAAAGCTTTATGAAGATGGAGTTTTGACATCAACGCCTATTAAGGACTTTGTGGCAGCCGTAAGCGTAGGCATGGTAGAGGGCAATATACTTCTTGACTTAAACTTTGAAGAGGATTCAAAAGCAGAGGTTGATATAAACGTGGTAGGCACAGGCTCTGGTAGAATATCCGAAATACAAGCCCTCGGAGAAGAACACTCCTTTACAAGAGAAGAGTTTGACAGGATGCTAAGCCTGGGCTTGGAGGCTATAAAACAACTTGTGGAGCTACAAAAGGCCTTTTTTGAAGTAAACGGGGGAATATTTAGAAGAAAAAATATAAAAGAAGCCCGTTTGTAGCCATAATACTATACCTGTCCATTTTTAACGTAGGGGTAGGCTCCCCCCTATCTCTAAATAGGTATTTCAAAAGGACAACCATTACATAAGCAATGGTGATGCAATTACAGTTTTTGCTAAAAATAAATGAGACAAACAATGTAGTGGCACGTTAACGCTTGCACTAAAAAAAATAAGGCACAGTATACCATGCTACAAAGAGGGAATTTCTTACATAGTGTAAAAATAATATGATATAAATCATATATTTTTGAAAATTACAAAAAGTATAGGATTTTTCTCATAATTTTTTGAAATGTAATAGAAAGTTTACTAAATGAGATGCATATATACTTAAAACACTATATCCTTGACTGTAAAACAAAAAGACTATAAAATAAATCACAAACTTTTAAAAGGAGGTAAGGCATGCTAACAAAAGAGCAGTTAGAAAATTATTGGCGGGAAAACCGCAACCTTATGCTCATAGTTCTTTTTATCTGGGCCTTAGTTTCTTATGGCGCTGCTCTTATATCAGGCTGGCTCAATAAAATAGTTATCTTTGGTTTTCCGCTTGGTTATTACATGGGCGCCCAAGGTTCCCTTATTGTATTCCTTCTTCTCATAATCTTTTATGCGAAAAAGATGGATCAGATTGACAAAAAATACGGAGTAGAGGAGGAGTAAGATGGTAGATAAGGGATTTGTTGAAAGGCTTAGGAAGGTTTACGCCATCTATACGGGTGGTCTTATACTACTTCTCATACTCCTTTACATAGGTGAAAAACTCTTTAACCTTTCTCCTGTGTTCATAGGCTACGTTTTCCTTTTTGGAACAATTGCGGTTTATGCAACCATAGGAATAATCTCAAGGACTGGAAAGGTAGCAGAGTACTATGTGGCAGGAAGGAGAGTTCCTGCAATTTTTAACGGTATGGCCACAGCCGCCGACTGGATGTCTGCAGCATCCTTTATTGGTATGGCTGGCGTCCTTGCCCTTCAGGGTTATAACGGCCTTGCCTTCATTATGGGATGGACCGGTGGCTATGTGCTTTTAGGTGTTTTGATAGCTCCTTACCTTAGAAAGTTTGGTGCTTATACCATTCCAGACTTCCTTGACGCCAGATACGGCGGAAAGATACCAAGATTTGTAGGGATAATAGCCACCATTATAGTTTCCTTCACATACCTTGTGGCTCAGATAGCTGGTGTAGGTATAATAGTCAGCAGACTCTTAGGTCTTCCCTTTGAAGTGGGAGTCTTTTTAGGTCTTGCTGGTATATTGGTATGTTCCTTTTTGGGCGGTATGAAGGCGGTCACATGGACTCAGGTGGCCCAGTATATAGTGCTAATCTTAGCCTACCTTATACCCGTGACTGCTCTGTCTTTTAAATACACAGGAAACCCCATATCCCAAATCTCCTACGGCTTTGCCCTTCAAGGTATAGAACAGAAGTTCGCTCAGCTAAAAGATGACCCAAAGGAGATAGAGGTAAGAGAGATACACAAAAAGAAGGCAGAAGAGTTAAAGGCTAAGATAGAAGCCCTCCCAGCAAGCTGGGAACAAGGAAAGAAGGAGCTTGAAGAGAAGCTAAAGGCTATGCCAGCGGAGGACCCCAAGAGGGCAGAGATAGAAAAACAGCTCAAGGAATACCCCAAGTCTCCACAGGAGGCAAAGGAAAAGTGGACAGAGGCTATGAAGAAAGAGATAGAGGCCTCCAAACCTCCCAAGTCCTACGTGGCACCACCCTCCGATGCCAAAGGCATGGCTAACTTCCTTGCCCTCACCCTTATGCTAATGCTTGGCACGGCAGGATTGCCCCACGTTATAATGAGGTTTTACACCACACCCACCGTTAGAGAGGCGAGGACTTCCGCAGGTTGGGCCCTATTTTTCATATTACTCCTCTATATAACAGCACCGGCCTACGCAGCCTTTGGTAGGTATGAGATGCTAAACCTTGTGGGCAAAGCCTTTAGTGAGCTTCCAGACTGGGTCCAAAAGTGGGCAAAGGTAAACCTCATAAGCATAAAGGACCTAAACGGCGATGGCATTGTGCAATTTGCGGAGATCTCCATACACCCCGATATGATAGTGCTTGCAACGCCAGAGATAGCTGGATTGCCTTACGTGATAGCAGGCTTTGTGGCGGCTGGTGGTTTGGCTGCAGCCCTATCTACAGCGGACGGCCTTCTCATAACTATCTCCAACGCCATCTCCCACGACCTATACTACAAGATCATCAATCCCAACCTCTCCCCCTCCACAAGGGTGAAAATTGGAAAGGCGCTGCTTCTTGTGGTGGCTTTGATAGGTGCTTATGTGGCAAGCTTTAGGCTTGCCATAATAGTGGAGCTTGTGGCTTGGGCCTTCTCCTTAGCTGGTGCCTCCTTGTTCCCCGCCTTGGTGCTTGGCATATGGGACAAGAGGATGAACAAGCAAGGAGCCATAGCTGGTATAATTGTGGGACTTACAACAACCATGATTTACCTCTATCTTAGCAGGTTCCAAGGTGTGGAGCTTTTTGGCATAAAGCCCATAGCCGCCGGTATATTTGGTATGCCCCTTAACTTCATAGTGGCCCTTATAGTCTCAAGGCTAACACCCCCACCACCTCAACAGGTTCAGGAGTTTGTGGACCACATACGTTATCCAAAGGGTGCAGTAAAGGCTGGCGAAGAGGAATGATAGAGCAGGTGTTAAACTACAGCCTTGCCTTTTATATGTGGCTCGTCCTCGGGCGGGCCGCCCTTTCCTTTTTTACCACAGACAGAAGAAACTTCTTTTATAACATGCTCTATGTGCCAACAGAGCCTATATACAAACTATATAGGTCCTTTTTGCCTTGCTGTCATACCTTGGCCATATTAATAAGTCTTTTGATCCTTAGATACATGGTCATAAAATTATTCTGATGCTTGACGCAGAAAGGTTTTTATCGGAGATAGAACCCTTTAACTATCTTGATAAAAAAGAGATTCAAAGCATAGCCCACAACCTTCTGGTGGAATATTACAAAAAGGGAGATGTGATATTCAAAGAAGGCTCTTCACCCTTAGACTTTCTTTATATTTTAAGAAGCGGTAGCCTTGTGCTTGAAAGGGAGGGAGAGGTAATTGAATACATCCACGAAGGAGAGTGCTTTGGATACATATCCCTTATGACCTCAAGCCCGCCAAGCTCCACAGCCAAGGCAATAGAGGACAGTGTGGTATTCCTTTTAAACAAAAAAATATTTAACAAGCTTATAAGCACCAACGAAAACTTCAGAGAGTATTTTGCCAGAAAGCTTGCCAAAAGGATGCAAAATGTGGCAAGCAAAGGTCTCTCCTCTGTGGAAAGGCATAGGGAGATTTCCCTTGAGGATATAAATCTTAGGCCCATTTTGGTAATGGAGGGAAATCAAAGGGTAGAAGAGGCCATAAAAGAGATGGTATCAAAGGACAGCACCTATGTGCTGGTTAAACTTCCAGAAGGCATGGGCATAATCACAGAGAGGGATGTGCTTAGAAAAGTGCTTGCCAAAGGCCTAAGGCCAGAAGAGGTAAAACTCAAAGATGTGGCAAGCTTTCCGGTGGTATGGATAGAGAGCAAAAGCACCCTTTACGATGCCATGGTTTTGATGGCAAGACATGGAATAAGAAAGCTATTGGTTAAGAAAAACGGTGATCCAGTGGGAGTTTTGGAGGATAGGGACCTTATAGCTTACGAAAGCAAAAACGCAGTTTTGCTTATAAAGGAGATAGACAAGGCAAAGACTGTAGAAGACCTAAAATATCTCTACGGCCTTGTGAAAGAACAGACCCTGGACCTTGTCTTTCAAGGCACAGACCCAGAAAGGCTTGGAGAGTATATATCGGAGATAAACGACCGGTTTATGAAGAGGGCAGTTTATGTTGCCATGAACAGATTGGGAGAGGAGCCTTTGGTGCCTTTTAGCATTATGGTGCTTGGAAGCGAAGGAAGAAAGGAACAAAGCCTACGGACAGACCAAGACAATGCGCTAATCTACCAAGACTATCCCCTTTTGGACTTTGACTCCAAAAATTACTTTGAAAGCTTTTCAAAGGCATACATAGATACACTGCTTGAGATAGGCTTTCCGCCATGCCCCGGCAATGTGATGATTTCAAACCCCTTTTGGAGAAGGTCTGCAAAGGAATGGCGGTCTGCTGTAAAGGATTGGATTGAAAAGCCAAAGGAAGAAAACATATTAAACGTGGCCATCTTCTTTGACTTTAGGAATGTGTTTGGAGACCAAAGTCTCACAGAAGACCTTTGGAGCTTTATACTTCAAACACTTAAGGAAAACCCGGGCTTTTTGCCCTTCCTTGCGGTGGATGCGGTGCGCTTCAAGCCCCCCATAGGCTTTTTTGGAGACTTTGTGGTGGAAAAGACGGGAGAACATAAGGGAGAGATAGAGATAAAGAAAGGTGGAATATTTCCCATAACGCAGGGCATAAGGGCCCTTGCCCTTGAAATGGGCATAGGCAAAAGGAATACCTTTGAAAGGATAGAGGAGCTAAAAAGGCTTGGTGTGTTTTCTGAAGAGCATGCAAAGGACCTAAAAGAGGCCTACAGATTCCTTTTGAGCCTAAGGTTTAAATTCCAAGCACAGAAGATAAAAGAAGGGAAGGAGCCAGACAACTATATAAACCCCAACAGGCTATCAAGGGCGGAGAAGAACACCCTAAAGGATGTGTTCAAAATAATAAAAGAGTTTCAAGAGTTTTTGTATGAGAGGTATAACTTGAGGTTCTTTGAATGAAGGCCTTAAAAAGGTGGCTATACAAAAGGTTAAAGCCAGAAGTTTGGCATAAGTTCCATTGGGAGATAGATAGAGAAAAGCCCATTGAAGAGACATGCTTTGTGGTCTTTGATACAGAAACCACAGGCCTTGACCTAAAGAGGGATGAGGCCATAAGCATAGGAGCGGTAAAAATAGAAGGTTTAAAAATAGACCTTTCCAAAAGTTTTTACAGGCTTTTAAAGCCTTCAAGGGCCTTTGCAGACTCCATAAAGGTGCATGGCATAACACCCCAAGATCTAAAAGAGGCAAAGGAAAGAAGGGAGGCTTGTCAGGAGTTTATAGAATACGCAAAAGGTTGCCTTTTGGTAGGCTACTTTGTGCATATAGACATAGCCATGATAAGAAGGCTGGCAGAAGAAGAATGCGATGGCTTTTTTTATCCTTATGCCCTTGACCTTTTGGATATGATAGGTGAAGAAAGGGCTTCTTCTTTAGAAGAGCTGGCAAAGAAGTTTAAAATTCCCACTTCTACCCTTCATAACGCCTTGGAAGATGCTTACACAACGGCACTTATTCTACTTAGAGTTTTAAGACATGAAAACTACAGAAAGGTAAGGGATTTGCCTTTAAAGGTAGTTTGAGTGTATATTAAAAATATGGTATACAAAAACCCGCCCCTTGTGGAGGCTTTGTGCGTAATCCATTTTACAGAACCCTACCCATGGGACCTAACACTCTTTGGCCTATTTTATGAAAGGTTAAAAAAGGACTTTCCATATAAAGAAAGCTATGCTTTGATGGGAGTTGAACAAAAGCCTACGGATAAAGGCTTGGAGCAGAGGATAGAGTCTGGCACGCCTTTGGTAAAGTTTTTTAGTCAAAATAGGGAAAGGATAGTGCAAGTTGCCCCACGCACCTTAGCGATAAGCAGGCTTTCTAATTACTCATGGGAGGATTTTAAGAAGGACATCTTGGAAATTTCTAAAATATACACAGAATTGACTAATTACACCAATATTAAAGCATTGAACTTGGCTTACATAAATCTTATAAAATTTGACAGTGCTAAAACACATCCTTCTAAGTATATTAAACTATACCCGTCCCATATAACCGGAAGGGAGGATTTCTCCTTACTTTTGAGGGCAGAAATTCCTTATGATAAAGGCGGGAAGCTTATATTAACATTAAACAGGCCAATGGAAATGGATAAAAATTTACTTGTTTTTGAATTGGCGTACTCCATGGAACTCCCAGAAGGTATGTCCTTTGAAGATATGGAAGGTATGCTTGACGCCTTTCATTATGAAATAAAAAGGGCCTTTGAGGAAAGCATTACGGATGATGCCCGTGCAGTCTTTGGAGGAGTGGAACATGATAGGTTATGACCAATATACAACCTTAGCATACCCTTATAAATATCCAATTGGGAGCATAACCTTTGCAACAACAGAATACATTATGAAAAAACTTGAACAATTTGAGGAGGAAGGCTTATACACATTTGAGGATAAGGAAGAAATAATAAGGTTTTTAATAAAAAATCCAGATTTAATCCAAGAGTTATACTCTGCACATCAGCATATTTGTAAAGTTTTTGGCGAGTGTAATATACATGTAAAGCTATATAAAGACCCAGAAGAAAACACGGAGGAGATTTTAATAGTCATAAAAAGTAAAAATCCACCAGAAAAGATTCTGGAACTATATGAAAGATTATTTGAAGATTGGTATATAAAGATTATGGACAAGGTATTTCCAAGGCTTGATTACACAGTAGAAACCACATGAGCTTTAATTGGAAAGATTATGTAGATTTAGCAGAAGAACTATTAAAAAGGGAAGATGAGGCAAGCCATAGAAGTGCTGTTAGCAGGGCCTATTATGGTGTTTTCTGTATAGCAAGGAATAGGCTATCAATGACTTATGACAAGTCAAGGTCTGTGCATTGGCAAGTTATAAAAAGGCTTTGGAAATCAAACAATCCAAAGCATAAAAAGCTGGCTAAAATATTATCAGACCTTAAGAGAGCCCGTGAACGGGCGGATTATGAGGAAGATTCTTTCAAACGGGAGGATGCAAAAATAATGGTATTGTTAAGTAAGGAGGCCTTAAGCCTGTTGAAAGAGTAAAATATACACAGCCATGTTTATTACCAACGAAAAGCAAAAAAATTTGGGGGAAAGGCTAAAGGCTGTAATAAAGGATAGTAGGGAGCTAAAGTTTTTGACGGCCTTTTTCTATTTTTCGGCCATTCCAGAGCTTTATTCCGCATTGAAAGAGAGGTATGAGAAGGGGGATATGCAAGAGGGCTTTATAAAGGTCTTGGTGGGGCTAAACGTGGACCTTGCCACCTACAGAATATACGAGCATACCTTTGTAGAAGACCCAAGGAAAGACTTTTTAAAATCCCTTGAGAGGGCTTTCAATTCTCAGGACTTGGACATAAAAGAGGTCTACGAGCAGGCAGAATTCTTTTTGAGGCTTTTGGAAGAAAAAAAGCTTATCTTAAAAAAGACGAGGGAGCCAAACCATGCCAAGCTTTACCTATTTAAACTCTCATCGCCTGCTATAACATACCCCCTTTTTATAACTGGAAGTAGCAACCTAACAAGGGCTGGCCTAAACCACCAGCATGAGTTCAACATAGAGATAGGATTGGCGGAGTATGGAACAAAGGCCGAAGAATATTTTGACAAGCTATGGGAAGATGCCGTAGAGATAAGCCCGGAGGATGTTATAAAAACCATAAGAGAAAAAACCTTTATGAAGGAGATAACACCCTTTGAAGCTTGGCTTTATCTTCTAAAGCTTTACCTTGAGCTCAACACAAGCTTTGAGAAGGAAGAGTGGGAAAGGGCGGAAGAGATTTTGAGAGGAGCAGAATATGAGCCTTATAAATATCAGGTTGAGGCCATATTGCAAGGTGTTAGGAGCCTAAAGGAGTATAACGGTGTGCTTTTGGCAGATGTGGTAGGACTTGGGAAATCTGTTATAGCTTGTGGCATTGCCAGAATGCTTGGTAAAAGAGGCTTGGTAGTCTGCCCACCCCATCTTGTGGGAGATAAAAGTGCAAACTGGGGATGGAAAAAGTATTTAAATGATTTTAAACTTCACGATTGGGAAGTATGGTCCTTAGGAGAGCTTGAAGATGTATTGGATTTTGTAAAAAGAAACCCTGATATTGAGATAGTTATAGTGGATGAGGCCCATAGGTTTAGGAACGAGAAGACAAAAAGATACCACTACTTGCATGAGATATGCAGGGGAAAGATGGTAATGCTTCTTACGGCCACACCCTTTAATAACAGGCCATCGGACATATACGCCCTTTTGAAACTTTTTACCGTGCCCGCCAGGTCAAACTTGGTCCTTGATGAGGACATTGAAAGCCTGTTTAAAGGCTACGAGAATGAGTTTAGAAGGCTTTTGAGGGAAAAAAGAGAAGCTCAAAGCAATAGAAAAAAGGAGATAGAAGAAAGGCTTAGAGAAATAGCAAAGGAGATAAGGAGTATTATTGAACCAATAACCATAAGAAGGAACCGCTTGGACCTAAAGTATTATGGTGAAGAAATACCAATGCCAAAGGTGGAAGACCCAATAGCATGCTACTATGAACTCACCAAAGAGCAATCTGAGTTTTACGATGAGGTCATAAGGTCCTTTGAAGAGGATGGAGAATTTAAGGGAGCCATATACTACCCTGCAAAGTATTTGAAGGACAAGGAAGAAGATGCCTTTATGGAAGAGTCTCAAAAGAACCTTTACAACTTTATGAGGAGGCTTTTGGTAAAGAGGTTTGAAAGTAGCTTTAATGCCTTTGATGAGAGCATAAACAACTTTATAGAATTACACAATAAGGCTTTGGATTTTGTAAAAAGGGCAAAAACCTTTATCCTTGACAGAAAATTTATGGAGGACCTTTTGGAAGAAGAGGATGATGAGAAGATAGAAAAGGCCATAAAGGAATACATTGAAAAACTGGAAGAAAATACAAAGGGCAAAAAATACCAGAAGGTCTACAAGCTTGAAGACCTAAGAGATGAATTTGTAAAACACATAGAAGGGGATATTGAGCTTTTCAAGAGGATAAAGGAAAGGATGGAAAGCCTGAGGCTTTTGGAAGAGGACCCAAAGGTGGAAAAACTAATACAAGAGGTGAAAAAATACATAGATGCTGGAAGAAAGGTTTTAATCTTTACCGAGTATGTGGATACGGCCAACTATCTTGATGAAAAACTCAAAGAAGTATTCGGTGATAAGGTATTGACGGCCACAGGCCAGTTTAATAAAAGTATGATAGATGAAATAAACAACAACTTTAACGCAGAAAAGGATGATGAAGGGAAATACCATATACTTATAACAACGGATAGACTATCAGAAGGTTTTAACCTACACAGGGCTGGTGTGGTCATAAACTACGATATTCCTTGGAACCCAGTAAGAGTAATACAAAGAGTGGGAAGGATAAACAGGATTGGCAAGAAGGTCTACGATGAGATATACATTCTAAACTTCTTCCCAACGGAGAGGGGAGAGAGCGAAACAAGACAAAAGCAAATAGCCCAAAGCAAAATGTTTATGATACACGATATACTTGGTGAGGATGCGAAGATATTCTCTCCAGAAGAGGAGCCAAGCCCATCAAAGCTTTATGAGAGATTAACCAAAAACCCAGAGGAGCTGGAAGAAGAATCCTTTATCACATCACTGCGCAAAGAATGGGAAGCCTATCAAAAGGAGTATGGAGACATCATACAAAGGCTTGAGAATATGCCCACACGCCTAAAGGTGGCCAAGCCCTACCAAAGGGATGAGCTGATAGTGGTGGTAAAAAGTGGCACAGACCTTTTTGTGGTAAAGAAGGACAAAGATGGTATAAGGTCTGTTGGCTTTGAAGATGTGTATGAGTCAGTAAAGGCACAGCCAGACACGCCAAGATTGCCCCATAGCCCAAGCTTTTGGGACAGCTACAATAAGCTTTTGGAACATCTTGAAAAGGGGCAAAGAACTAAGTATGCAAACAATTCAAGAAACATAAACTCTGCCTTTAGTGTGATAAGAACTGTGGAAAAGAAGTATGGGCAGATGCTAAGCAAGGACGAAAGGGAGTTTTTACAGAATATAAAGAAGGACATAGAAAGCTATAGAACACTTACGGAAGAGGCCATAAGAAGGATACAAGAGTGGGGAGAATACTTAGATGATTTAGAAAAGCTAAAAGAAAGCATAAAGGAGCTTATGGATGAGCTTGGAAAGGACTTTTTGGAAAAAGCCGTAAAGGACAAGGGAAAAGAAAAGTTAATTATAATATCCATAGAAAACAGGGGACAGGAAGATGGAGAGGCTTATTGAAAACCTGATAAACCAATGTTCCTTGAGTAATCTTAGAAAATTCTTTGAAGAAAAGCTAAGAATACAGCTAAAGGAATTTGAAGATATTCTACCAAAGGAAGATTATGAAGAATACTTTGGAAAGCTTTATGTTTTAAAGCCTTATGGAGAGGAAAACATAAGGTTAAAGGATGATATTATAGCCATATATGCTATAGAGAGCAAAAAGGAGCTATCGGAAAGAAGCAGTAAAAAAAGGCAGTTTGAGCTTGCAAAAAGGCTTTTGGGCTTTGAAGACGGTGGCTTTTTTGTCTTTTATGATAAAAAGGGCAATTTTAGGTTCTCTTTTGTTCATAAGATTTATGAAGGTGCAAAGCACAAGTTTAGCCACTACAAGAGATATACCTACTTTGTCCAAAAGGGAAAGCCTTACAGGACCTTTAAAAAAGCCTTATTGGAATTACAGCTTGATAGCATAGAGAGTATCACAGAAGCCTTTGCAGTCCAGCCACTTATAAAGGAATTTTACAAGGAAATTCAAAACTGGTATGCTTGGGCTTTGAAAGACGATAGAGTGTGGTTTCCCGGTGGGACAAAGGAGGAGAACCTTATAAGGCTTATTACAAGGCTTATATTTGTATGGTTTTTGAAAGAGATGAAGCTTGTGCCGGAAGAAATTTTTGATGAGGAGAGGTTAAAGGATATAGTTAAGGACTTTGGAAGTGGAAACTACTACTACAATGTCATACTTCAGAACCTTTTCTTTGCAACCTTGAACAGGGAGGTCAGCAAAAGGGAGTTTGCAAAGGAAGGGGATTTTTTACAAAACAGAACACACTTTGGAGTTAAAAACCTATACAGATATCAAAGCTTTTTAAAGATTCCGCCAGAGGACTTTATAAAACTCTTTGAGAAAACACCCTTTATAAACGGTGGGCTTTTTGAGTGTTTGGATGAAGACAGCCAATATGTGGATGGCTTTTCAAGGGAAGAGAGCAAAAGGGCAAAGATTCCAGATGAGTTTTTCTTTTTGGTTGAAAGAACAGAAGACCTGTCTTACTTTTATGGCACGAACGCAAGAAGGGAAAAGGTAAGAGGACTTATAAACATCCTTAAAGACTATAACTTTACGGCCGATGAAAACTCTCCTGTGGATGTGGAAGTATCTTTGGACCCAGAGCTTTTAGGGCATATCTTTGAAAACCTTTTGGCAAGCTACAACGAGGAGACACAAACCACCGCCAGAAAGGCCACAGGTTCTTATTACACGCCAAAGGAGATAGTGGATTTTATGGTGGAGGAAAGCCTGAAGGAATACCTTAGGACAAAAACAGGCATTGAGGAAGGAAGCGTAGAAAAGCTTTTTGGCTTTGAGGAAAATGTGGAGCTAAGCGAGGAAGAGAGGCACAAGATTCTTAAAGCAATAGATGAGATAAAGGTATTGGACCCTGCCGTAGGTTCTGGAGCCTTTCCTATGGGAGTTTTACACAAGCTTGTTTATCTGCTTAACAGAATAGACCCAACCAACGAACTTTGGAAGTCAGAACAGCTAAGAAGACTGACCAATGAACTCTCCGAGCGATGGGAAGAGATGACCCAAGAGGAAAGAAACGAAGAAAGGGCATACCTTTTGGAAGTCTTCAACGAACAAAGAAATTACCCCGACTACGGAAGAAAGCTTTATCTCATCCAAAACTGCATATACGGAGTGGATATCCAGCCTATAGCGGTGCAACTGACAAAGCTAAGGTTCTTCCTGTCTTTGATCCTTGACCAAAAGCCCAGCAACGACAAAAACAACAACTTTGGCATACTCCCATTGCCCCACCTTGAGACAAAGTTTGTATGTGCCAACACACTAATAGGTCTGGAGAGTGGAAAGCAGTTAATAATGAAAAGTAGCGAGCTACAAAGAATAGAGAACGAATTAAAGAGAATTAGGGAGAGGTATTTTAGGGTCAGAAACAGGGATGAAAAGAAAAGACTGGAAGATAGAGATAAAGAGTTGCGAAAGGAACTATTAAAAATATTGGAGAAGGAATATAAAAAGGAAGATGCCCAAAAGGTGGCAGACTTTGACATTTTGGACCCCACCGCAAAGGCAGATTGGTTTGACCCCGAGTGGATGTTTGGAGTGGTAGATGGGTTTGATATTGTGATAGGTAATCCGCCGTATGTGAGGCAGGAAAAGATTAAAAATTTAAAGCCTGATTTACAAAAGCAAAAGTATGAAGTTTTTACATCCACGGCGGACCTTTATGTGTATTTTTATGAAAAGGGCTATAAGCTTTTGAAAGACAAAGGCATACTTTCCTTTATCACTTCCAACAAGTGGATGAGGGCAAAGTATGGAGAAAAATTGAGAAAGTTTTTGAAAGAAAACACAAAGGTTATTGAAGTTGTGGACTTTTCGGGCTACAGAGTTTTTGAGCAAACTGTGGACACTAATATAATCACTCTTTTGAAATCCAAACCAGAAAAAGGGCATTTGGTAAGCTTTGTTAATGTAGGAAGTGATGTTGATGATGATGTTATAAAATACATCAGAAACAATAAGAAAACCATATTACAAGAGAAACTCTCTGACAGCGCCTGGACACTTGCAGAAGACAAGGTTTTGGCAATAAAAGAAAAGATAGAAAAAATAGGAACACCTTTAAAGGATTGGGATGTGAAAATTTATTTTGGAATAAAGACAGGTTATAATGAAGCCTTTATTATTGATACAGAAACGAGAAACAAAATCCTTGCTAATTGCAAAACAGAGGAAGAGAGAAAGAGAACAGAAGAGATAATCAAGCCGGTTTTGAGAGGTAGAGATATTGAAAAGTGGAGGTATAAGTGGGCGGGGTTGTGGGTGATTGCAACTTTTTCTGGATGGACTAAGAAAAGCTTTCCAGAAAATTATGAAAACGCCTTTGCTGAAAACTATCCTGCTTTGTATCATTATCTTTTGAGTAAATCAAATTTAATAAACAAAGAGGGGAAGAATTTGTTTAATAGACCCTCTCAGGGAGATTTTTGGTGGGAAATACAAACAGGAATAAATGTCATCAATGAATTTGAAAAGGAAAAAATTGTGTGGCAGAGGGTGACGCAACAATTCTCATTTTGTATAGTTCCAAAAGGAATGTATATTCTTGATTCTATGGCTTTTATGGTTGGGAATAATCTTCGCTTTTTAATAGGAGTTCTAAATTCGCGCCTTATTGACTATTATATAAAAACTTATGTCCATCAATATGCTGATAAAGGTTTTCTACTTTCCAACCAATACGTAGAACGCATACCCATCCCCAAAGTCCCCGAAGACCAACAAAAGCCAATCATTGACCTTGTGGATAAGATACTTGAATGTATCACAGGCACTTTTGCCTGTGATTATAAAAACATGGACAAGAATGTCCGTGCTACATCAGATTACGAAAGAGTAAAAGAACTTGAAAAACAACTTGACCAGCTTGTTTATAAACTCTATGGCTTAACAGAAGAGGAGATAAGGATAGTGGAGGGAGAGTTATAATAAAAAGCATGAAGGAGGGAAAGTGAAATGACAAACATAATCTCAGAAGCTTTTGAGAAGTTTATTGAGGAATGTCTTAAAAATTATGAGATTAGTCCAAACTTTGAGAAGTTGGTTCTAATAGCAGACAGCCAAACCAATGGTAGATTTACACCGTTGATAAAAATTATAAAGCACTGGAATGGAAGGATTGGAGATATTATGGACCCTTTATTTTTAGAAGCTGTAGCTTTATGCATATTTTATAAATCTCCATTGAAGAGTAAAAAGCCATCACAATATCCTAAGTTTAAACGCTTTGATGATTTTCCAAAGGCTTTGAAAATGTTTTTCTCCAGTCAGATATTAATAGAAGCTTTACGAAACGGCTTAGAGATATTACCCTTAGAGATGTTACCTTTATATATCCGAGGCAATAAACTACCAGAGGCCAAGCCTACCAAGTTAAAGGAATTTCTTTATGATGTAAAGAATTTTATAGAAGATTTTAGAAAAGTAGAGGACAGCATAAGATATAGAAGAGTGGTGGATGAAGTATTTCCAGAGCATCTTGGTTTAACCCCTGAAGAGGTAAAAAAGAAAAAGAGAAGGATTGTAGAATATATCTTTGAAATAGCGGGCAAGGGCTATATACCAGATGTAATAATAGACCAAATGGTAGCCGGATTTAACATAGATTTACTTCTTACCTTTAATGATATAGGAGCCATTAAAAACACAGCATCAAAAATAACAGAGGCAATTGAGCTATCTAATACATCACCAGAAAGAGCAATGGAAATTTGGAGAAACATATTAGGCAACTGTTTTCCATCTGTATAAAACATGACCTAAATCATAAACACAACCCATTGAGTTCCTTGAAATATTTTAATGGGACAATTTTAAGCTATAACAATATGATATGCACCATATTATGAAAAGGAATGATAAACTCACATGCTAAAATATTAGTGCAATGATTACAGAACTAACAATTTCTAACTTTAGGTTCATAAAGAAGCAAAAATAAAACTTGGTGCTTTAAATGTGCTTTATGGACCAACGGCAAGCGGAAAATCCAGCCTACTATATGCTCTTATGGTATTTAACAAAATAATAACCAATCCAAACCAACCCATAGATAATTTCTTTGACCTTGGATTTATAGACCTTGGAGGCCTAAAAGAGTGCCTTTATGGAAAGGATGAAGAATTGGCCATGGAAATATCTTACTCAACAAACTCTGGAGAGTTTGGTATATCCCTAAAAAAGGACAAAGCAAACACCTATCTTAAATACAAAAACATTAAGCTAACTGCGGAGTTTAGCATACCTTATAAACAGACAAAGATATTTGAGACAAAAATAGACCTTAAAACTCTAAAAGGTAAAGCCTATTGGAATGGTTTTTATGTGCTTGGCTTGTCTGGAAGCGTGGAGGAAGAAGGACAAACTGGAAATTTAATCTCTAAGCTTAATGAAATAGCCAACACTATTAAACAGGTTGATATAGCACCGCATAACCGTGGATTTTTTGAAGCTTTTTATTCACACTACCTAAGGTATGAAGTTCCACACGTCCTTATATCCGATGAAGAGGTAGCATCAGCCATAATAAACCAAGAAGACCTTGTACCAAAAATAAGCAAAGCTTTGGAAGAGATTGCAAACAAAAGCTTTAGGATACATCCTATCCAAGGCATACCATTATCAAGATTTCTTATACAGGAAAAAGGTTCAAATCAAGAGATTTTAATTACCAACGAAGGCTTTGGAATTAATCAGGTAGTTTATATGTTTGCAAAGCTTTATCTAAAAGACAAAAAGATAATACTCATAGAGGAACCAGAAATACACCTACATCCATCCATTATTAGAAAGCTTGCAAAAATTATGTGTAAAATTGTGGAGGAAGAGAACAAACAGATTATATTGACTACACATAGTGAAGTTTTTGTATCTTCCTTATTGTCTGCCATTAGAAGGAAGGATATATCACACAAAAAGGTAAAATTCTATTTGGTAGAAAAGGAAAAGGGAGAGACCATATTTAAGGAGCAGGAATGTGATGAAAGAGGGAGGATAAAAGGCGGGCTTTCTTCTTTTATGGAAGGAGAATTAGAAGACCTAAAAGCATTTTTTGAAATTTAAAAATGATTTTGGTAATAGATGAATGGATATGGCATGAGCTTAGAGGGGAATATGAAAGAAAAGAGCGGGAAAAGGCAATAAGGTTTTTAATAAAAATGATAGAAAAATGTGATAAACTGGCTGTAGCCCATAAATCAAAGTTTGAAGAGAAGTTATGGAAATTTTTAAAACAAAGTGATACTGAGAATAGGATGATAGTAAGAATACTTACTCACAAGATACTTTATAACAGTGATAAATACCTTGAAGTTCAATTAAGAGGAAGGGATATAAATATTGAATGCGTTAATATTGACGATAAATATTTAGTAAACCTGTGCTATCAATTGATAGAGGATTACAGCGAGAAAGAAGTTATGTTTATAACCACGGATAGGAAATTAATAGAATGTCTTAAGAAAGAAAGTAGCAAAATAAATTGCTATACAAAGGAAGATTTTTGGAAAACTATCTTAATTAGCTTTTATAAATACTCCACTTTCTCCAAAATTAAATCCCTAAATCTTGGCTTAATTCCATCTTTCGTTATAAGATTCCCTCTTTCACCAATCAATTCTTCAAGATAAAACTTCAAGTCCATATAGTTATCAAAGTTCAACTTTCCCGGCAAAAACTCTACCAGTATATTAATATCCTCATTCTTATCTAAGAAAAATATCCCAAGCCTTTCAACGCCAAACTTTTCTTTTATCTCATCTATGCGAGAGAAGAGGATTTGCCTTATATCCGTCACACACCTCATGGCATTACCTCCTTAGCTTGTTATGTTATGTATAATCATAATACATAGTATACGCTGGGTGAGAAATTCCCTTTAAGCCAAACTTTCCATATCAATAAAAAGACAGCAGGGCTACTATAATAGTAGCCCTAAAAACCATCGGAGGTTTTTACCATGGAAATTATACCACCTTACCTACGCATCTACCAACAAATCCTAAAAGACCTTGAAAATGCCTTGCCATTCCTTAATGTGCCAAAAGCTAAAGCAGGCAGAAAGCCTAAACTCACAGACATCCATATAGCAGCCATCTTTATACTCTCCTACATAACCAATACAAAAGTCCTCACCTTAGCTAAACTACTTATTGACCCATCCATACAATCATGGCATATCTTCAGAAGATACAGACTCAAGAGAGTATACAGGATATTGAGAGAATACAAGCTTCACAAGCTGAGGCTTATGATTTTAGCAAGGCTTTTGTATGGTAAGAAGATAGAACTTGTAATAGATGGAACCATAGTGGACATAGCCAATGTAAACAGGGCGAGGACACAGAAGATAAGGAGGGTAAGAGGGAAGGTATGGTGGGCAAAGAGGAGAAGGAAGATAGTTCGGAGAGACAATGGGAAGGTAGTGGAGTTTGAGGAGGTCAGGTATGGCATGTTGATGATGGTGTTATGTGATAGGTGGGGAAGAGTTTATGATGTGTGGATAAGCTTTGGAAGTGTGCATGAGGTTAGGGCATTTAGGGAAAGGAAGAGAAGGAGTTTATGGTTTAGGAAGCTTGTGGAGAGTTGTGTGGTGTATGGAGATAGGGGTTATAGGGGTTGTGAAGGTGTGATTGTGTGTGATAGTAAAGATATGAGGGCAAAAAGGCAGGTGGTGGAGGGTGTTATAAGTCAGATAAAGCTTTTCAATGCTGGTAGTGGGTGGAGGACTTTAACTTGTGTGCTTGTTTATACATATGCTTATGCTATTGGATATAGCTATTACAGGAGGGGTGAACTTGAGGCCTAATTTCTCACCCGGCGTATACTTGTCAAAAATTATTAATTACATATAGGAAGGTGGATGCAAAATGATAAACATAACTTCATAAGTCCTTTATAGGTCTTCCACCCGCCCCCTAAACCCAAGCAACATAAAACATGACCTAAATCATAAACGCAACTCATTGAGTTCCTTATGATAAAGGTAGGTGTGCCATGAGGCAGGTTAAATTGAATGCAATTCCTAAAATAAGAACTATAAAAACTTACCCACGTTATATTTCCAAGTTTAAATTTATAAGGATAAAAAACTATGCAAAAGACCTTGATACAGCCAAAAGGCTTTTACAGGAGCATTTTGAAGAGCTAAAAAAGGATTTTGGTGTAAAAAGCATAGCCATCTTTGGTTCTTATGCAAGAGGTGAAAACAGGATAACGAGTGATATTGACATCTTTGTAGAATTGGAAAAACCAATAGGACTTAACATAGTTAGCCTAAAGGAAAAGCTGGAAGAAATCTTGGGCATAAGCGTAGACCTAACCACCTTAAACACTCTAAAAAATAAACCAATGCTTTGGGAAAGTGTTAAGAAGGATGTGGTGTATATATTATGAAAGGGAGTGGGAGAAATCCAAAACTTTTCATGCAAGATATATTAAAATGCATTAAGAGGATTGAAGAATATACTAAGGATATGAGCTTTGAGGATTTCCAAAATGATTTAAAAACTAAGGATGCTGTTATAAAAAATCTTATAGAAATAGGTGAAGCAGTTTCACATATAACAAGTGAATACAAGGGCAAGTGCCAACATATTCCTTGGAAGAAAATTAAGGATTTTAGGAATTTTTTGGTTCATGAGTATTTTAATGTGGATGATGAAATTATTTGGGAAGTAGTAAAAAATGAACTTTCTAAACTAAGGAGTTGCATAGATCGGCTCCTACAGGAAATAACCGGTCTTGATAGATAACTTTGTTTAATTCTATCTTAGGATATAATAATACACCCAACCACGGAGGGGCAAAATGAATATGGATAGCGTCTCCGAAGCTTTCAAGTTGCTTCTTGAGGAAATCCAAGGAGTTATAAACATACTAAAAGACAAAAGCAGGTCAACCCTTGACATATCCAATTACCACCAAGCACGGGAATACATAGAAAAGGCAGAAAGCATGGAAAAATTCAAAGAAAAGGTTATGGCTTTGCAAAAAGAATGGGAAAACTCTCATGCCTCAAGGCTTTTAAAGGAAGAAAGTTGGGAAGTCAAAATGGAAAAAACAGAATACACAAGGCGTAGGGCAAAATACACTCAGCCAGAGGAATACACAATACCGATACTTGAATCTTTGGTGGAAATGGGCGGCAGTGGACGGGCAGAGGAGGTATTAAAGAAAGTGGAAGAAAAGATGAAGGGAAGGCTTACAGAGAGAGACTATGAAAGGATTCCATCAGGGGATATAAGGTGGAGAAAATATGCTCATTGGCGCAGGCTACACCTTGTGAAAGGAGGACTACTCTCCAATAGCTCTCCCAGAGGTATATGGGAGATAACAGAAAAAGGAAGAAAGTATTTAGAAGAGGTAAAATAATTAGTAGTGGGAAGGGATTTCAAATCATGAGAAAGTTTATACTATGCCTTTTATTTCTTCTTTCCTTTGGCTTTTCTCAAGACAAAGACATGCAAGCCATTAACATCTCTCTAACACTCCAAGAGGAAGAAGCTTTAACTCCTGATGTTTTAAAGGTGGATATTTCCATAAATGCTCATGGCAACAAGGAAGCGGATGTGGTTGGTATGCTTGGTGAAATAGATAGAACTATTAGAAGCCTTGGATTGGAGTATTCTGGCGGAAATTATTGGGTGCAAAAAAACTGCTGGTGGGAAGAAGGTAAAAGGAAATGTAAGGGCTATTTGGGAGAGCTTAGGTATTCCTTTAGGCTACAGAGGGCTTGGGACCAAAATAGGCTATTGGATGCTCTGGATGGTCTTAAAGAAAAGTTTGGAGAAGCTATTAATTATGCTATTTCTCAAACTATCTGGATTGTTTCCGAAATCAAAATAAGAGACTTAGAGGAACGGTTAAGGCTTAGGCTTTTAGATAGAGCAAAAGATTTTGCCACAAAGGCAAGCAAAAAGCTTGGGAAAGAATGCCATATTCAAAATGTAAACTATGAATATGTTAGCCCAATAAGAGGTGGTAGGGATTTTATGGCCTTAAAGTCCTCTCAAGCACCAGAACCAAGAATGGAAGATATATTCATATCTGTAAGGGCTGTTGTAGGCTTTGTATGCAGGTAATTTATATTGCGGGGGCGGGATTTGAACCCGCGACCTTCGGGTTATGAGCCCGACGAGCTACCAGGCTGCTCCACCCCGCGTAGCCAAAGTATTATTATACTACTAAATTTCTATCAAGTCAAGAGGAACTTTTGAAAGAGGTTCTCCCACGCCCCTTATTACGGCCACTATATTTTCAAGCCTTACGCCAAACTTACCGCCAAGGTATATGCCCGGCTCTATGGTAAAGACCATACCTTCTTCTATTATAACGTCCTTATCCACTCCCTTGTAATACACCCTTGGGAACTCATGGATCTCTATGCCCACACCATGGCCTGTAGAATGTATAAAGAACTTTCCATAGCCTTTCTTTTTTATGTAATCCCTTGCAGTCTTGTCTATCTCTGAAATCTTTCTTCCCACCTTTACCTTCTCAAGGGCAAAAAGATGGGCATCTTTTACTATGTTGTATATTTTTTTGAACTCTGAGCTTGCCCTTCCTAAATGCAAGGTGCGCGTAAAGTCTGTGCAGTAGCCCTTCCAAAGGAGGCCCATGTCTATCAAAAGGGGCTGGCCATGTTTTATGGGCCTTGTGGATGTCTCCCAGTGGGGTATGGCGCTACCTTTACCGCTTGCCACTATGGCTGGAAAGCTCTCACCCATGGCACCAGCCTTAAAAAACTCCGAGACAATAAGGGACCTTAATTCAAGCTCTGTCATGCCTTCTCTTATCTTGTTTAGTATGCTCATATAAACCCTGTCGCTTATTCCTACTCCCTCCCGCATTAGGTTTATCTCTGTGCTGTCCTTTATGGCCCTCATATGCTTCAAAAAGCCAGCCTTGCCAACCCATCTAAAGCCCCCTTTTAGCCTCCTTCTAAACTCACAGCTCACCCTGTCTTCCTCATAGCCAACTTTGAAGGCACCTACCTTTTTAAGAAGCTTTTCAATAGCCTTTATTACATTGCCTTCCAAAAGGATCACATCCCAATCCTTTAGCTCCTCCTTTGCCTTCTGATAATACCTTCCGTCCGTCAAAAGATGGTAGGAGTGCCTGCTTACCACCACATAGGCATGGCTGGACCTAAAGACAGAAAGGTAAAAGACATTGGGCTGTGAGGAAAAGAGGAAGGCATCAAGGTCATTTTCCTCCAAAAGGTTTTGAACTTTTTCTATCCTTTCTCTCATCTCTCAAGCATCCTTCTATATTTATTTACCGTCCTTCTTGCTATTTTAATACCTTTTTCTTGCAATATCTTAGAAAGTTCTGCGTCCGACTTGCCCTTTCCTTCACCCTCCAGAAGTTCTTTTAAGGCCCTTAAAATCTCTTCTCTGCTTAGACCTTCCTTCCCTTCCCTTACAAAGAAGAACCTTAGGGGGTATATGCCCATGGGCGTCCTCGCATACTTCCTTCTTACTATCCTGCTAACGGTGGAAAGGCTCACGCCCGCCCTTTCTGCCACCTGACTGAGGGACAGGCTTTTTAGTGGCTCTCCCTTCAGCAAAAAGCCCTCTTGCCTTTCCAGTATTAGGTCGCATGCCACCCTCAAAACCCTCCTTCTTAGCTCAAGTATAAAGGAAAGGGGCTTGGAACCTTCTATCTCCAAAAAGTCATCCATGAGGAAGACATACCACTGCTTGCCATCGTGTTCAAAAACCACATCCACGCTACCGCTCTGATAGATAGTTTCTTCTCCTTCAAAGGGGCTAAGCTTTAGCCTGGATAGCACCTCCCTTGCCTTAAGGCTCTTGCCCTTTCCCCTTAACACTTCCAAGACTTCCTTGTGCAGGTCCTTCTCCTTAGGGTATAGTTCTTCCAGCTGGAGGAGTATAAACTCTTCAAGGTCTTTGCAGGCAACGCCCAAAGGCTCTATCTCCCTCTTTATAAAATCCCTTATATCTTCCACATACTCCTGGCTCACTCCGTAGTGGTTTGCTATATCCTTTATCCTTCCTACAAAAAAGCCTCTGTGGTCAAGGTTGGCAACTATCTCAAAGGCTATATCCAAATCTAAGCCATCAAACTCATACCTTATCTGTTCTTCTACCTTTTTGATCTCGCTTTCCCTGTAGCTTATCTGAGGTTCCTTGTAGTCTTGATAAAACCACCTTGGCCTTGTGCGCAGTGTTAGCTTTATGTGTGGCTTTTTCTCTATCTCTTGAAGAAGCTCTTCTGAAGTTTTTGTAAGCAGTTCAAGGCCTCCTTCAAGCCTTAGCAAAAGCTTTGGCTTTACTTGAGGCTGTAGCTTTATCTTCTTCAAGCCTTTTCCTCCTCCTTTTGGGTTATAAAGAGGCTAACTATCCTGTTTCCTTCTATCTTATCCACTACAAACTTAAATCCATCGTAGACAAACTCATCCCCTTCCTCCGGCACCTTTGAAAGCATGGCCATCACAAAGCCTCCAATGGTATCATACTCATAGTCCTCGGGAAGGCTAAAGCCTATCTCCTTTGCCACCCTTTCCACATCCACCCAACCGCTTACCAAGTAGGTGTTCTTTGAAAGTTTTATTATGTCCTCCTCCCAGCTCTCCTGCACATCGCCAAAGATATACTTCATTATGTCATAAACGCTCACAAGGCCAGAAAGCTCCCCATGCTCTCCCACCACCAAGGCCATCTGTGTGCCTTTGCTCCTCATCTCTTTTATAAGGTCTATTATGCTAAGTATTTCCGGCACAAAAAGGGCTTCCCTTTTTAGTTCTCCCAATTTTCTCTTTAGATTAGCATATAAAGGCACAATATCCTTTACATAGAGTATGCCCGTTATGTGGTCTGGGCTTTTTGAATAAAGGGGTATTTTGCTGTGTTTCTTTTGTATTATCTCTTCAATGGCCTCCCCAAGGGTTAGCTCCTCCCACAACATAAAGATGTCTGGTTTTGGGGTCATTATCTCCTTTACTGTAATATCCCTTAGGCTTATGGCCCTTTCTACCGGTTCAATCTCCTTTTTGTCAAAGTAGCCCATGGATAGGCCTACCTCTATAAGCTCCAAAAAGGCCTCCCTTGGCTCCTTCTCCTTTTCCTCCACCTTTATCATCTCTATCAATCTGTTTACTGGCATAGAAAGGACTTTTCTTATTGGATACATAAGCTTGTGTATTAGGACAAAGGGTATGTAATAGATGGGTGCAAGCCTTGTGGTAAAGGGTAAAACCATATTTTTGGGAAGAACCTCGCCAAAGAGGAAGATGAGGGTGCTTGAAAAGAGGACCGCAATGCCCGCACCCTTTGAGCCAAAGAGGTCCACAAAAAGCTTGGTGCCGTAAGAAGAGATAAGTATATTTACCAGCTCGTTGCCGAGGAGTATGGTTAAAAGCACCTCCCTTGGCTTTGAAAGGAGGCGAAGCAAGGCCGAGTATATGCGCCTTCTTCTTTTTAATTTAAGGATATAGGGGTTTGCTCCAAAGAAGACCACCTCAGAAGAGCTAAAGAAGCCAGAAAGGAAGAGTAAAAAGGTGAATATTAGAACTTCAGTATAGATTGCATGAGAGGATGCGTCCATCCACCATTACCTCCTTAACTCCTTCTTTACACTCCTTTAACCTATACTTGCACTGGGACAAAAAGGGGCATACACCTTCCCATTCCTCTTGGGGCATATCTTCCAGATAGGTTTTCCTTTGAGAGGGGTGTTTTACAGGCATGGTGCTGATAAGGTATTGGGTGTAGGGATGGAGTGGCCTTTTTAGCACCTCTTGCGCACTTCCCATCTCCATAAGCTTTCCCTTATAAAGAACGGCTACCCTATCACCTATCCTTTCCACAGCCCTTAGGTCATGGGTGATAAGCAAGGTGCTTATACCCTCTTCCTTTAATTTTAAAAATAGGTCCAAGATGCCCGCACGGTAGGACATATCCAAAGAAGAAGTTGGCTCATCCGCCACTATAAGCTTGGGCCTTAAAACAATGGCCCTTGCAATGGCAACCCTCTGCCTTTGACCGCCCGAAAGATTTTCTGGCCTTCTTTCCAAAAACTCCTCACCAAGCCCAGCCTTTTGCAAGGCTTCTATTACCTTCTCTTTCCTTTGAGAAATGCCATGCACCAAAAGAGGTTCTTCTACGATCTCTGAGACCTTCATGCGTGGGTTTAGGGAGGTCCTTGGGTCCTGAAAAACTGCAGAGACGAGCTTGGTGTATTCCTTTCCCATTTTAAAGGGGTCCTTTCCTTCAAAGTGTATGAGGCCAGATGTTGGCCTTTCAAGCCTTAGGATTAGTTTGCCTATGGTGCTTTTGCCAGAGCCAGACTCCCCAACTAAAGAAAAGACCTCGCCATGGCTTATAGAAAGGCTTACATCCCTCACAGCCCAAACAAGCCTCTTTGTAAAAAGTCCTACTTTAAAAAGCTTGGAAACTTTTTCCAAACTGAGAAGACTACTCTTCATATAGTTCTGGAAAACCTTCTTTCCTTATTTGCCTTAATGTATTGGTCAAAGACCATGGCTATGTTCCTGATAAGTAGCCTACCCTCTGGCAAAACCTTTATGCTTCTATCTTCTATCTTCAAAAGGCCATCCCTTTCCATATCCTTTAGGTCCTCAAGCTCTGCGGAAAAATGGTCTTCAAAGTCTATGTTAAACATCTTCTCTATATTTTCAAAGCTACACTGGAAGTTGCACATAAGGTCCATTATCACCTCACGCCTTATTATATCCTCCTCGTTGAGTATGTAGCCACGCATGGTGGGAAGCTTACCCGCATCTATGGCCATGTAATACTCCCTTATGGTCTTGTAGTTTTGAAAGTATGCATCGTAAAGCATACCAATGGAAGTGGCCCCTATGCCTATGAGGTCCACGCCCTTTTTGGTGGTATAGCCTTGGAAGTTCCTCCAAAGGGTGCCATCCCTCTGCGCCCTTGCCAATTCATCCTCCGGCTTGGCAAAGTGGTCCATGCCTATAAAGACATAGCCGTGCTTTTGGAATAGGTCTATGGTCATCTCCAAGATGGTGAGCTTGTCCTCTGGTGGTGGAAGGGTTGAAGGGTCTATCTTCCTTTGGAGGGGCTTTAGCCAAGGCACGTAGGCAAAGTTAAAGACGGCCACTCTGTCTGGGTCCAATTCAATGGTCTTTTCTATGGTATCTTTGAACTTTTGAGGGTTTTGGTAGGGAAGGCCGTATATGAGGTCTATGTTTATGCTTTCAAAGCCAAGACTTCTGAGTTCTTTCATAACCTTTTGCATTAAATCGTAGGGCTGTATGCGGTTTATGGCCCTTTGCACCTCTGGGTCAAGGTCCTGAAGGCCCATGCTAACACGGTTAAAGCCTACCTCCCTTAAAGTCTCCAGTTGGCCCTCTGAAAGGTATCTTGGGTCAATCTCCACGCTTATCTCCGCATCTTTATCAATGTTAAATACCTCCCTTATCCTTCCAAAAAGCTCTTTTATCTCATCATTGGTAAGGAAGTTGGGCGTTCCGCCACCCCAATGAAGCTGTACTACTGGCCTGGATGTGTCCAGGTATTCTTTGAGTAGGTCCATCTCCTTATACACATAGTCCAAATATCTCCTGCTTACATCCTTCCTGTGGGATATGATCACGTTGCACCCACAAAACCAACAGGCGCTCTCACAGAAGGGTATATGAAAGTAAAGGGATAAGGGCCTTTTTGTTAGGTTGCTCTCCAAGAGCTTTCTTTTGTAATCTTCTTCTTTTACTCCCTCATGGAACTCGGTGGCGGGAGGGTAGCTGGTGTATCTTGGTCCAGGCTTGTCATACTTCCTTATAAGTTCTTCATTAAAAATGGTTTTCATAAGGATTAAATATAGTCTTTTTTGAGAAAGGGGGCAAAGCCCCCAAGGGTGTTATTTTACGTAATCTACCGTGTTTGTGCCTACCTCCTTTGATAGTTCCATCATCCCACCTTTCAACATAAAAGCATTTTGAAAACCAACAGCCCTTAAGGCCGCCACTACTGCAGCAGCTCTATTCCCTGAATGGCATACCACTATTATCTTCTTATCCTTTGGAAGTTTGTTAAGGTTTTCTTCCTTAAATAGCTCATGCATGGGTATGTAAAGGGTGTTTTTCCACCTTGGCCCTACTATGGCCTGCTCTGCGGGCGTTCTCACATCAAGCAATACAAAATCCTCTCCCTTTTTTATCATCTCAAGGAGCTGTTTTGAAGTTATCTGACATGGCTTTTGCTTTAGAACCTATGGGGTCATTTGGGAAAACATAGCATCAAAGCGCTTTGCCAACTCCTTATCGTAGGATAGTGCCGTTCCAGAAAGAATCACCGAGCCTACCACAAGAGCTAAAAGAGCCTTTTTCATGGCCTACCTCCTTGTATGATTTTTATCATTTATTAGAATATAAGAAATTCTTAATATAATGTCAAGATAATATTTGAGATAAACAATACGCCGGGTGAGAAATTAGACCTCAAGTTCACCCCTCCTGTAATAACTATATCCAATAGCATAAGCATATACATACACAAGCACACAAGTTAAAGTCCTCCACCCACTACCAGCATTAAAAAGCTTTATCTGACTTATAACACCTTCCACTACCTGCCTTTTTGCCCTCATCTCCCTACTACCACACACAATCACACCTTCACAACCCCTATAACCCCTATCTCCATACACCACACAACTCTCCACAAGCTTCCTAAACCATAAACTCCTTCTCTTCCTTTCCCTAAATGCCCTAACCTCATGCACACTTCCAAAGCTTATCCACACATCATAAACTCTTCCCCACCTATCACATAACACCATCATCAACATGCCATACCTGACCTCCTCAAACTCCACTACCTTCCCATTGTCTCTCCGAACTATCTTCCTTCTCCTCTTTGCCCACCATACCTTCCCTCTTACCCTCCTTATCTTCTGTGTCCTCGCCCTGTTTACATTGGCTATGTCCACTATGGTTCCATCTATTACAAGTTCTATCTTCTTACCATACAAAAGCCTTGCTAAAATCATAAGCCTCAGCTTGTGAAGCTTGTATTCTCTCAATATCCTGTATACTCTCTTGAGTCTGTATCTTCTGAAGATATGCCATGATTGTATGGATGGGTCAATAAGTAGTTTAGCTAAGGTGAGGACTTTTGTATTGGTTATGTAGGAGAGTATAAAGATGGCTGCTATATGGATGTCTGTGAGTTTAGGCTTTCTGCCTGCTTTAGCTTTTGGCACATTAAGGAATGGCAAGGCATTTTCAAGGTCTTTTAGGATTTGTTGGTAGATGCGTAGGTAAGGTGGTATAATTTCCATGGTAAAAACCTCCGATGGTTTTTAGGGCTACTATTATAGTAGCCCTGCTGTCTTTTTATTGATATGGAAGGTTTAGCTTAAAGGGAATTTCTCACTCGGCGTATGTTTAGAATTATATCAAAACTCAACTTAAAATTATAGGGAGGATGCTATGCGATTGATAGGTTATCTAATACTTTTAGTGCTTGCTTTGTATTTTATCTTCCTAAAGCCCTATCTTTTGGCAAAAAGGATTCAATGGGAGGTAGAAGGCCTAAGCTTTAGCCTTGAAAGGGGCCTTACTTTTAAAAGCTTTCTTTTATACTTGCCTTCTGGGGACTTTACCCTACACCTTTTTATAAAGGAAGCGAATCTATTGCCTTGGCAGTTTTATGCGAAAGAGTTTAGTCTAATAGAGGTTTCAAAGGCTGTATCTGAAAAACCCTTTGATTATGATTTTACAAACCTTACAAGGCTTGCAAGAAGGATAAATTTAAGGGTAGACAATCTTTATATTTCCACCAACTCTATACCTTACAGCGAAAGCTTGACCCTTTTTATACCAAGGACGGAGATAAGGTCGGGTAATGTCTTTTCTCAAGGTTGGACAAAGGCCTATTGGATGCACTCTCAAGACATTCATAGCCTTGAGGTGTATTTGGAAAAAGCCCATGTGGAAGGAGACAAGTTTATAGTTGATAGGGCAAAGGTTAAAAGCCATCTTTATTCCTTTGACCTTAAGGGCTTTTGGGAAGGGAAAAGAGGAAGCTTTAAGGCATGGGGAAGGATAGAGCCTGTAGAAGGAGAAAGCTACTCTATGGGTGGTATAAAGCTTGACTTAGAAGGCAATGTGGAATACACAAGGTTGAAGGTGGCTTTTTCTGGAAGGGTAGAAGGGCTTTTGGTAAAAAACAGAAGGGAGTATAGGGACCTTGGAATAGAAGGTGAATACCTTTGGAGTTGGAGGAAGGAAAATGCCTTGAAAGGTAGGCTTTGGAAAGCAAACACATGGCTTAGCTTTGACTACTCTTTGAAGGATAAGACCTTTGAGGGAAGCTTTGGTGGCATTGAGCTTGACGGCAAGCTTTTAAACGTAAAAAGGAATATCTTCTCTGTGGTAGGCGGTAGCATAAGGGCCAATCTGGAAAAGAAACATCTAAACTTGCAAGCTTATGCACCCATTTTAAGGGTGGACCAACATGCGCTAAACAATTGCACCTTAAAGCTTGACCTTGACTACAGCCACACACCAAAGGGAAGCTTTGATTTTTTGGCGCTACAGCCCTTTTACCTTAGCATAGGTGGTAGCTTTTCAAAAGGTGGTGTGGTGGGGGAGGTGGCCCTCTTGGACTATCCTTTGCAGGTAGAGAGCCTTTCTTCCAAGCTTTCATACAAAGGGTCCTTATACATAAAGGATGGAAGGCTTTTTACAGAAGGAGATGGAAGGCTTTTGAACTTAACCTATAGAGATATGGGCCTTGGGCCAGCAAGCTACCGCCTTAAGCTTGATGGGGATAGCTACAGCCTTGACCTAAAAGGGGAGGCCTTTTCCCTTTCTGGTGGTGGGTCCTTAGAGGAAAAAAGCTTTTCTGGAAGGCTTTCTTTTATGGGCATGGACCTTTCATACAAAGACCTTTTGGTCAAGTCTTTGAACGGTCATATGGATATAAGGGCTGACAAGAACTCTCTTAAACTTGTGGGAAACCTTAGCACTTTCCTTTCAAGAGATAGGCTCTCTTCCCATGTACTTTTAAGCCTTGATATGACAAAGAAGGGGGAGGAAGTCTTTGGAAGCTTTGAGGGAGGTCTTAAGGATGTAAGGGCCTTTGACCTTGTTTATGAGAAGGGAAGCTTTTCTGGAAAGGTGCAGAAGGAAAGGGTTTACTTTTCCTTTGACCTTGACCAAAGGCTAAGGGGCGGTGGTCAATACAGCTTAAAAGAAGGCTCTTATAGCTTGACGGGGTCTGTAAAGGATACCATCATGGGGCTTTTTGTGGATGGAGGCTATAGCATAAGGGGTGTAAAGGAGGACCTTGAGGCTTCCTTTGGGGGAGAGGGAAGATATAGAGATTTTTCCTTTCCTATAAAAGCATCCCTTAGCCTAAGGGGGAATAGATTGAAGGCCTCTTTGGAAGGCTTTACTACAAAAGATGGTCTTATAAGCATAAGAAGCGGTGGAGCGGAGGTCTATGGGGACAAAGATGGTGGAATTTTGGAAATAAAGCCCATAGGGCTTTTTATAGGTCAAGACCTTCTTTCAAAGCTTGAGTTTGAAAAAGGAACGTACAGAGGGAAGTCCCTTAGCATAAAGGGAAAGATAAGTGGTGTTGTGGAGGGCAACGTTGGGGTAAGCTACCATAATACTCTTAGCCTTACTTCTGCTGGAACTGTGGACCTTACAAAGCTTTTCTCCCTTGTAAAAAGCAGGATTTTGGCCGATGGTGAGGGAAGGGTTTCCTATAGCCTTTCTTATCATGGTGGAAGCTTGAGCCTTTTTGCAGAATCTAACAAGCTGATCCTTAGGTCAAGGTATGTGGCCCTGCCTTTGGAAGGTGGATTGAGGGTAAGCTTAAAGGAAGATAGGCTTTCTGGAAGTCTTAGCCTTAGAGGAAATAATAGGGCCTTTGTGCTTGCCAACTTTACAGGCGATGGAAAGCTTGCAAGAGTAAATCTTGACCTTTCTGACTTGCCTGTCCTCCTTAGAGAACAGAGCATGAGGGCAAGCCTCCTTTTGTCTGGGAAGGGGAATCTTATCTGGGATTACAAAAACCTTTCCATAGGTGGTAGGTTTTACACCTCTGGCTTTGTTAATCTACAAAAGCTTACAGCCAAAAGGCAAAGCCCACCAGAGTGGTACAAAAGGATAAGGCTTGATATAAACGTGGCATCCTCCGAACCTTTGAGGATAAACCTTCCGGAAGGTTTTCTATACACAGACCTTTTGGCTACCATAAAGGGGGACCTTTATGAGCCAGAGTATAGGATAAATGCGCACTTCAAGGGTGGAAACCTCAACTACTTTGGTAAGAACTTTTATGTTAGACGTGGGGAGGCCACCTTTACCAACAAAGAAAGCCATCTTGACCTTACGGTCCTTACACCCACACCCGATTATAGTATCATCATTGATATAAAAGGAAATCCACAGTATCCAAAGGCTATAGTGAGGTCCGAACCACCAAGGGACATAAGAGAGGTTTTAACCACCTTAGTTTTGGGCGGTAAAGAAACGGAAGGTTTAATACCCGTGGCGGATGCTCTTATAAGCCAAGTACCACAGCTTAGTCAAATCGTGAAAGGCGCCCAAAGCATAACTGGGCTTGACGTAAAGCTTCAAATTTCTCCAACAGTATCTCCCACTGGTGAAGTGGGCATAAACGCCACCATCTCAAAAGACATAACGGAAAAAATATCCGTGGAACACAAACAAAGCACACTAAAAAACCCAAAGGAGACCTACACAGGAGGAGAAGTAAAGCTCACACCCAATACCTCCATAGGAGGAAGAATATACTCGGATAGGTCCCAAGAGTATAGGGTTAGGATAAGGAAAAAGTTTGATTTCTGAACCTTTTAATTCCAAGGACTGAATAGTCAAGCCAAGAGAGGATAAGAAGAAGGAGGGCAAGCCACAAGGGCCATGAAGGCAAAGGCTTTATCATGGAAAGGAATACAAGTAAAGAAAGGTAAAAGGTAAAAGCCTTGCCCAAGGGCCTCGCCTCTGGTATTCCTATGCCTCTAAGGGTGAGAAGGATTGAGCCAAGCACCAAAAAAAGGTCCCTCATAAGGGTAAGGTAAAGTAGCCAAGCTGGCAAGCTGTTTAGCTTAAAAACGCACAGAGAAAGACCGCACAGCATCATAACCTTGTCCGCCAAAGGGTCAAGCACCTTTCCAAGCTCCGTTTTGAGCCTTAGCCTTCTTGCCAAAAAGCCATCCAAGGCATCGGAAAGGGCAAGAGAAAGGAAGAAGAAGGGAAGAAGCTTTTCTGACAGGAAAAATAAAAATGGGCTAAAAAGTAGCCTGCTAAGGGAAATAAGGTTGGGAAGGTTATTGTATAGCTTTGACTTCATATATAACCACCCCCCTTTCCATGTAGGGCATCCTCTTTATGGGCCTTCCAAAAGGGTCTATAAAACCTGTATCGCTTGAATTGTTAACCCATAGAAGGTATTTGCCATTTTCCAAAGCCCTTACCCTTCCCCAAAGATAATGCTGGTGTGTGCAGTCAGAATCCTTAAACCATCCGTCGTTGGTAAGCACAGCTATAAAGTTAGCACCTTGAGATAACTTTTTCACAAGGTCAAAGTAGGCCACCTCAAAGCATATAGGAGTGGCCACGCTTATGCCCTTGTATTCCAATGGCCTTATTCTATCCCCGCTTACATAATCTATACCGCCTATGGCCGGGAAAAACTCCTTTAGAAAGTCAAAAGGCTTTGGCATGTACTCCCCTATTGGGAAAAGCCTAACCTTATCATAGTAGTCTACAGCCCTTCCCTCCGCCAAAAGGTATGCAGAGTTATAGGGCCTCATACCTTCCCTTATGTCTATTAGTCCTACCAAGATAGGTACCTTTATACTTAAGCCTTTAAGCCTTATGTTGTAATCATCCTCCTCTTCGGAAAAGAAAAAGGAAAGGGCAGACTCTGGAAGGATAACAAGCTGTGGCCTATCTTTTATAGCCTTTTCCACAAGCCCTATTATATCCTCCGAATGCCTCCTGAAGGCCTCCCTGTTTAGCTTATCTTTTTGTGGAACCGCCGTCTGCACAAGGGCCACCCTTACAGTTTTGGCCTCTTTTAGCTTGTCTTCCTTTTCTTTTATGGCCAAAAGGCCCATGATAAAAAATAATATCCAAAGGGAGAAGAGGGCCTTAAACCTCTTTTGAAGAAGGAAAAGGGAGGTAAAAAGCAGTAAAAGGCTGTGGATATAAACGTTGGCATAAAGAAGGCTGTCTTTTATGATGGGGATATAGACAGAGAGGGAGCCAAGGATGAGCCAAGGGAAGCCACCGTATGGGAAGTAGGACCTTAAAAGCTCAAAAAGCACATAAAGAAAGGGTAAAGAAAAGGAGAATTTTTTAAAGATGGTCTGCCAGAGTTTGATGGGAAGGTAGAACTGATATAGGCTCAAAAATAGGGCAAAAAGAGTAAAAATTGGGTAAAAGAGGAAGGGATTTATACCACCAAACTCTATGGCGGCTATGCTTGCACACCTAAGGGAAAGAAAGAAGAAAACAAAGCCACTAAGAAGCCAAAAGGTAGTATCCTTAAACCTTAGCAAAAGCAAAAAGGCTAAAAAGGCTAAGGGCCATAGCTCATACTTGGAAAAGGGAAGGTAAAGAAAGGTGCCAGCAAATATGGAAAGGGCTACCTTCCAGAGGAGAGGCTTATAAGAACTATTCCACATACTACAAGAAGTATACCAAAGAGCCTAAGCCAGCTAAAAGGCTCACCAAGGAACAAAAAGGCCACAAGGGAACCCCATAGAGGTGAAGTAGAGGCTATGGGAGCCACCACCGATACATGCCCCTCTTTTACCGCTTTAAAGAAGAAAAAAAGCCCCAAAAAGCCGGACATAATGCCTCCAATGGCTATAAAAAAGAGGTCCTTAATAGAAAAGTCCATCTTTATACCCGTAGTAGCCACCACTATTACCGAAGCTAAAAGAAAGGCAGAAAGGTTGTGGAAGACCAAAGCCACAATTGGAGGAATACCTCCCTTCAAGCCAAGCTTAAAGAAGATGGGAGCTATTCCCCATGTTAAACTTGCCAAAAGAGCAAATATCAAGCTTTTCATGATAAAAACCTTAAAAATACTATTGCATCTTGACTTGTATTGATATATGATTATACTACCTATTAAATACTTTTAAGGAGGGAACGCCATGACCAAAGCAGAACTTGTTTCAGCCATAGCCAAAGGGGCAGGTATCACCAAAAAGCAGGCGGACGCTGCCCTCAAAGCTGCCATCCAAGCTGTTTCAGAGGCCCTCAAAAAGGGTGAAAGGGTTGCAGTGCCTGGTTTTGGTATATTTGCAGTTAGGACCAGGGCAGCAAGGAAAGGTCGCAACCCAAGGACCGGAGCCGAGATCAAGATCCCAGCAAGGAAGGTGGTGGTCTTTAGGCCTGCAAAGGACCTAAGAGAGTCTGTAAAGTAAGTAGGCCTAAGCGGCGGGCTTTGCCCGCCTCTTCTTATTGGTATGGAAAGGCTAATATGCGCTCAGAGGGAGGGGAGCTTATTAAAGATAAGCAATTCAGAATTTAAACACTTAAAAGCCTTAAGACTTAAAGAAGGGGAAAGGCTGGAGGTCTATTGTGAAGACAAGCTTTATTTAGCCGTTATATCACAGATAAACAAAGACTATGCACTATGTTCCATATTGGAGGAGATTGAAAAACCACCTACCAAACCTACGATTGTGGTATATCAATGTATACCCATAGAGCTTAGCCTAATGGACGAGGTAATAGATAGGGTAAGCCAGGCGGGCGCCTTCAAGCTCGCTCCAGTTATATGCAAAAGGGGCTTTAAAGAAATATCAAAGATAAAAGAAAAGATGGAAAGGTGGAGAAGGATAAGTTTAGCTTCCTTTAAGCAGTGCAAAAGACCAAGGCCTATGGAAATAGACAGCCCTGTTAAGCTAACAGACCTTTATCCGAGGGAGGAGGTTTCCCTTGTGCTGGATAACTTTGGGGGAAGCTTAAGCATAAAAGATATAGACTTAAGCAGGGAAAGTTATGGGATAGTGGTAGGTCCCGAGGGGGGCTTCTCCCAAGAGGAGGTGGAACTCCTAAAAAATAGAGGTTTTTTAACCTTAATTCTTAAACCCTATATATATAGGTCTGAAATGGCTGGAGCGGTGGCTACAGCCCTCATAATGAACCTGCATGTGTGATAAAACACTGCCTTTTTAAACTTTAATCTCAAAATTACTTTATAATAGCTTTATGCTTGCAAGGAGAGTCTCTCACATAAAACCGGCGCCTACCCTTGCCCTCACGGCAAAGGTAAACCAGCTAAAGGCTCAAGGTGTGGATATAATAGGCTTTGGTGCTGGTGAGCCAGACTTTGATACACCAGACTTTATAAAGGAAGCCTGTATAAAGGCTTTAAAAGATGGCAAAACAAAGTACGCACCCTCCGCAGGCCTACCCGAATTAAGACAAGCCCTTGCGGAAAAGCTTTTGAAGGAAAACTCCGTAGAGTATAAGCCTTCGGAGATTGTGGTAACAGCAGGTGCCAAGATGGCCCTCTTTTTGGTCATGCTTGCCCTCCTTGAAGAAGGGGATGAGGTATTGCTTCCCTCACCTTACTGGGTTACCTATCCAGAACAGATACTTTTATGTGGTGCCAAGGTGGTGGAAGTACCATTAAAGGAAGAGGAAGGCTTTGTGCTAAAGGCAGAGATGCTAAAGGATTACATAACACCAAGGACCAAGATGCTCATACTCAACTCTCCTTCCAACCCAACGGGTGCGGTGGTGCCGGAAGAAGAGCAAAGAAAGATAGCCCAGCTTTGTCTTGAAAAGGGCATATTCTTGGTCTCCGATGAGTGCTATGAGGCCTTTCTCTACGATGGTGAAAAGTTTGTAAGCCCAGCCAGTTTTTCAAAGGAGGTAAAAGAGATAACCTTTACCATAAACGCCTTTTCAAAGACCTTTTCCATGACAGGCTGGAGGGTGGGATATGTGGCCTGTCCAGAAAAGTACGCCAAAGTGATTGCGGATTTAAACAGTCAGAGTATATCCAACGCTACCACCTTTGCCCAGTATGGAGCCTTAGAAGCCCTAAAAAATCCAAAGGCCAAGGAGTTTGTGGAGAATATGAGAAGGACCTTTGAAAGGCGGAGAGACTTGGCTTATGAACTTCTGAAGGAAATACCCAATGTGAGCGTGGTAAAGCCCAAGGGAGCCTTTTATATATTTCCAAACCTCAAGGCCTACTCCGAAAAGCTTGGCTCCGACCTGAGGCTTGCAGACTACCTTATAGAAAAGGGAAGGGTTGCTGGCGTGCCGGGCTCTGCCTTTGGCGCAGAGGGATATTTGAGGCTTTCTTACTGTGTCTCGGAAGACCACATAAAAGAAGGCATAAGAAGGCTAAGGGAAGCCCTATCCCTCCTGTGTTTACATCCCACATAGTTCAGATAAAACCCAACACCCACCACCTAAAGCTAGCATAGATAATACACCAATTTTAGTAATCTGTCAAGTGGTTCAAGTGAAGCAAAATTGCAGCGAACCTCCAGTTGTGCATTGAGAATTTTTTTTGTAAATAATCCTCTAAGCATTGATACATCTTATACAGAGTGCTATGAGCCCAAAATGGCTATAGCAACTCTGTAGGGTGCTATAATTAAATCTTATGGAAGAGAAGGAAAAGAAGGAAGAAGCCTTAGAGCAAACTACAGAAGCACACGTAGAAGATGAAAAGGATATTAGAATAAAGGAGCTTGAGGAGAAGGTTTTAAAGCTTGAGAGTACAGCAAGGGCTATAAATCAAAGGTATGTGGAGCTTCAAAGGGAGGCGGAATACCTCAAGGAAAGATACAGGAGAGACCTTGAGGAGCTAAGAAAGTATGGCCATGAGAAACTCGCCCTTGACCTTCTTGAGATAGTGGATAACTTTGAAAGGGCCTTCCAGTATGAGGGTGCAGACTTGGAAGGCTTTAGAAGGGGCTTTGAACTCATATACAAAGAACTTCTTAGAATACTGGAAAAGCATGGCATAAGGCCTATGGAGCTGGAAGGGAAGGAGTTTGACCCATACCTTGCGGAGGCCGTGGATAAAGAATACAATCAAGATGTGCCACCCAATACCATCATAAGGGTTGAAAGAAAGGGCTACCTGTTGCACGATAGAGTTTTAAGGCCTGCAAAGGTGGTAGTATCTTACTACGAAGAGGAAATTACCTAATGGAGCTAAGATTTAAGGATTTTCATAGAAAGCTTACACCTTTTAGAGATGAGAGCATGGAACAGCTCCTTGAAGAGCAGGTGAACCAATGGATAAAGTTAAATAAGCCTAAGATAGTTAGCGTAGAAACTCTTTGGGAGAGAAATTCACACGTATCGGTGGGGATAAGGATATGGTATATTCAGGAATGAAGAGAAGGGCATGTATATTCATTGATGGGGCAAACTTTTACTTTATCCAAAAGAATATACTCCATCAAAGGATTGACCTTGTAAAGCTTGTAAACTACTTTAAGGTGGAGTTTGACATATACAACACCTTCTTTTATCTTGCCTACAGAGAAGGGGATGAAAAGCAGGAGGATTTTATCAAGTTTTTGGCTTTTAGCGGTATAACGGTGGTTAAAAAGCCCATAAAACAGCTAAAGGACGGCACATACAAGGGAGACCTTGATGTAAACCTAACCATAGATGCCCTTTTAACAAAGGATAACTACCATACTGCCATCTTATGCACCGGCGATGGGGACTTTGAAAGGCTTGTGTGGACCTTGAGGAACTTTGGGAAAGAGATAATATGCCTTTCTACAAAGGAGGCCACGGCGGTTGAGCTTGTAAACGCCTGCGACAGATACATAGACCTAAGAGACCTACTACCACTTGTAAAGCTGGAGGAAAAGGAGTGAAATTTTTGGTGGTGGGTGTGGGTGCCCTTGGAAGCACCTACCTTGCCTTTTTAAGCAGGGCTGGACACAGGGCTGTAGGGCTTTTAAAAAAGGGAAGGAGTTTAAGCAGAATAAGGGTGGAAGGCCTATGGGGAGAGTTTGAGCAAGAGGTAAAAGCCATAGACTCTTTGGAACTCCTTGACTTTGAGCCAGACCTTATAATCCTTACGGTAAAAAGCTATGACACAGAGAGGGCTTTGAAGGATATAGAGCCTTTAAGCAAAGGAAAAAGTCTTTTGATGGTAGCACAAAATGGCTATGGCAACTATGAAAAGGCTATAAGGTATTTTGGAAAGGGTAAAGTTATCCTATCCAGGGTTATCTTTGGCGCCAAGCTTTTAGAGTGGGGTCATGTGAGGATAACGGTATGCGCCGATGATGTGGTGATCGGAGACCCATCGGGCATCATGGAGGAAGGATTTTTGAAAGACCTGGCAGACCTTTTCTCCAAGGCTGGCATACCCACAAGGTATGAGAAGGAGGTTTATAAATACCTCTGGGACAAGATACTCTATAACTGTGCCTTGAATCCTTTGGGAGCCCTCTTTGAAAGAAGCTACGGAGACCTTGCAAAAAATCCATACACAAAGGAGCTTATGGACAGGATAATAGAGGAGGCCTTTAATGTCCTAAGGGCAAACTCCATAGAGACCTTTTGGAAAGGCCCAGAAGATTACAAAAGACACTTTTATGAGAGGCTCATACCGCCAACGGCTGACCATTACCCTTCCATGCTGGAAGACGTAAAGAGGGGCAAAACGGAGATAGATGCCTTAAACGGTGCCTTGGTGGAGCTTGCAAAGGAAAAGGGAATAAAGGTGCCTACAAACGAGATGATAGTAAAGCTTATAAAGGCAAAGGAAATGTTTAATCTACCTTAAGCACGGTCAAAAAGGCCTCTTGAGGCAATTCCACCTTCCCAAACTGCTTTAGCCTTTTCTTTCCTTCCTTTTGCTTTTCCAAGAGCTTTTTCTTCCTTGTCACATCTCCACCATAGCACTTGGCCGTTACGTTTGCCCTAAGGGGTGGAATTCTTTCTGAGGCTATTATCTTTGTTCCTATTCCAGCCTGAACTTTTACCTCAAAGAGCTGTCTTGGTATGACTTCCTTTAGCTTTTCTACCAATTGTCTTGCCCTCCTGTAAGCCTTGTCCCTATGAACTATAAAGGAAAGAGCATCCACTGGCTCGTTGTTTATAAAGACGTTTAACCTTACAAGGTCCTCTTCCCTAAAACCTATAAATTCATAATCGTAAGAGGCGTAGCCTTTTGAAAGGCTCTTTACCTTGTCATGGAAGTCCAATATTATCTCACTCAAAGGCATCTCATACTCAAGCATTACCGTGTTTGGGTCAAGGTATGTAAACTTCTTTTGAACGCCCCTCTTTTCTTGGCATAAGTTCATTATGTTGCCCACGTAATCCTTGGGAGTAATAATTGTAAGAAGCACAAAGGGCTCTTCTATGGCTTCTATTATGCCCCAGTTTTCTGGAAGCTCGGAAGGGTTTCTTATCTCCTTTATCTGGCCATTTTTGAACCTAACCCTGTATACAACGCTTGGTGCGGTGGTCACTATACTTACGCCATACTCCCTTTCAAGCCTTTCCTGCACTATCTCCATGTGCAGAAGGCCCAAAAAGCCTACTCTGAAGCCAAGGCCAAGGGCTGGAGATGTCTCCGGTTCAAACTGTATGGCCGCATCGTTTATGGCATATTTTTCCAAAGCATCCCTTAGCTCCTCGTAGGTGTAGCCCTCGGATGGGTATATGCCTGCATAGACCATGGGCTTGGCAGGCCTAAAGCCTGGCACTGGTTCTGGAGTTGGATTTTTGGCATCGGTTATGGTATCGCCAACCCTTATGTCTCTCACATCCTTTATAGAAGCTGCAATGTATCCCACATCCCCTGCAGAAAGCTTTTCAAACTTTGTAAGCTTGGGCGTTTGGGCGCCCACCTCTGTCACTTCAAACTCTTTTCCGGTGGAAAAGAGCCTTATGCGCGTGCCGGGCCTTACCTCACCGTCAAAGACCCTAACAAAGGCAACAGCACCCCTATATTGGTCGTAGTATGAGTCAAAGATGAGGGCTTTTAGAGGCTTTGTAGGGTCTCCCTTGGGTGGTGGTATCCTTTTCACTATGGCTTCCAACACCTCTTCTATGCCTATGCCTTCCTTTGCTGAGGCAAGGATTACCTCCTCCGATGGAAGTCCCAATATTTCTTCTATTTGCCTTTTTACCCTCTCTGGGTCCGCCGCCGGAAGGTCTATCTTGTTTATGACCGGTATGATCACAAGGTCCTGCTCTATGGCTTTCCAGAAGTTAGCAACCGTTTGGGCCTCTATGCCCTGCGTGGCATCCACCAAAAGCAAGGCTCCCTCGCATGCAGCCAAAGCCCTTGAAACCTCATAAGAGAAGTCCACATGCCCCGGCGTATCTATAAGATGCAAGGTATATACCTCTCCATCCTTTGCCTTGTAAAACATCCTTACTGCCTGGAGCTTTATAGTTATACCCCTTTCCCTCTCAATCTCCAAAGTATCCAGCATTTGTTCCTTTAGCTCTCTCCTTGATACTGCGCCGGTGAACTCCAAAAGCCTGTCCGCAAGGGTAGACTTACCGTGGTCCACATGGGCTATGATGGAAAAGTTCCTTATCTTGCTTAGGTCCATAATTTATATTTTAGTCTTAGTTTTGACTTAGCCTATAACCAAAAGGGAATATTGCCCTCTGGTTCTTTGGGTTCAATTCCTCTTAATATAAATTTGCCTATCTTATCTGCATAGTAGGTGGTTACCGGTAGACGTGGTTGGATAAGAGAGCCATAATGAAGAATGGTCATAGAAAGGACAGAGTGAATAGCCTTTTCAATATCTAATTTACCATCTGTCCTGATTTTTAGCGGCCTTGGTGTACCTTTTTGAGGAGAGGAAGTGACTAAAATAGCTTCTTTATCATTCAATTTAAAGGCTGTTCCTTTTTCCGCTTTTTTAGCTATCCCATTGTCAAACTCATATATCCGCGGAACATCATTTTTAATTACCTCAATAAAGTAAAACTCTGAGTTTAATTTGTGCGCAATCTTTTTCAAAACCTCTATTTCATTTCCGCGAAAAAGCCCATCCCTGTGGATTATTACCTTTTTGTTTTCAAATTTAAGGTCATTAAAAAGAGAATTCAAAACTTTCTCCGGTATAGTTTCACCCTCAACCAACATATTGTAGAATTTATACCGCAGAAACTCGCCATTATTTTGGTATATCCTTACAAAACCTACCACGTTTATAGTCCCAGCTAATTTATCCTTTTGTATGCCGCTTCTATCAAGCCCCACTAAGTAATCTGCAAAATCCAAAGACTCTCCTAAAATATAAGGTTTGTTGCCTGTTTTCCCAATAATACCTAAGACTATATTTCTTAGTGCAAATTTATTTCCAATTGTGCGCTCATATACTACTTGACTTTGTAAACCTTCTTTCAAGCATACCATCTTAAGCTCATCGTAGAAACCATCATAATCATCCTCTCTTGGTTCACCAGGGAAAAACACCAAATATATATCTGGTTTGTTTTTCTCGTCTATTTTGCTAATTACATCGTTTAAATCTCTTCGAAATGCTATTAAGTCTGAATTATCCACCTTTAATTGATGGTATCCAGCAATGTTTGTTTTAAAACCAAGTCTTTTTAACTCTTCTTCTATAGATTTGAGAAAACCTTCTACATCACGACTTTTATTATATATCGCATTTATTATTCCCAGATTTATAGGCTCACCTCCATGGAACTTCTCAGACATAGCATATATACCATTCTCCGTAATTTCAGACCAGAGGCGGTCGATGTGAGTCTTTTTATTATTCCCTATAAGTATATTCGGTGAAAAACCTATATCCTTGGACTTAATAAACAGGTTTGGGAAGCTTTGCGAACTATAAGGTTCCCCTAACCATCCTTTATCCTTCAAAACCTTATAGATATCTTCTATAATCCTATATCTTTCATTTGGCTCTATTTTCAATTTATTAAAAAGATCATTCACACTCTTGTTATCTCTGGTAAACTTTCTTACATAATCTGGATGCACTATTACTCCTAAAGCAGAAATAATATAATCATATTCGCCTGACTTCGTTTTTACTCTTACTATTAATTCATCATCTGGAGCTTTATTTATTAAGTCTATGATTTCTTGCTCGCTAGCAATATCCAGCAATCTCTCTCTGTGATACTTTAATTCACCCACTATTTCAGTTATTTCTCCTTTCAGGGATTGGAACTTACTATAAACCAACAAACCTTTTAATTCATCCTCAATATTAACATTTTTTCTCTTTAGTTCTTCTATATAGCCTTTAAGGTCTTGTTCATAAACAAGCTCTGAGGATATAGAAAGGGCAATGGCTGGTTCAACAGCAGAGCCATTTTTAACAGTTAAAGCTTGAACATCACATAGTCTTTCAATGTATACATTTTCTATGCGATAACTATATTTTGATAAAATATTTTTAATTTCCTTCTGTAATTCATCAAACAGCTTTTCTACGTACCTCGCTTTTGCAATAGGGGTAGGTTCCCAATCCCCAACATACCTTATAGCGTTTAAGTATTTAAAGCTTTCCTTTTCTTTATCACTTCTACGAAGCTCGCTTATAAAGGTGTTAATTTCCCTTTCATCAATAGGTTCTAAATCTGTAATAAGCTTCTTGTCTTCTCTCACCCAAACCCAATGTCCTCCAAATTTTTTCTTTAAACGATAGGCTAATTTACCACCAACCTTGTTAAGCTGTTCAGTAGAACCAGCCAATTCTACCTCATAGGCGTGCAGTTCTGGGATGGCGGATATATTTACTGGAAAAACCTCTGATTTGATTAATTTATCTCCCCCTTTCATGCTTGCTAATTATATCAAAAAAAAACGCCGGGTGAGAAATTCGCCCTTTGTAGGGGCAGGTTTTAAACCTGCCGGATTATAAAACATTGGGCGGGTCAAAGACCAGTAGGTTTTTTATTAGTAGTTGCACAGATGCCGTGCTTCTAAATTTCTTGTCTCATTTATTTTTTTTAACAAAAAGGTATAATGGCATCACCTTTGCCTAATTAATTTCTCACCCAACGTATGCTTGCTAATTATATCAAAAAATTACGAAAGAAGGAATATATTTTTTTTAAAATTTTCAAAAGCCTTAGATTAACCTTATCCTAATTATGTGAATTTTCGTAGATTTTATACATCTAAGCCTCCAAAAGCCTTTCAACCTCTTTCTTTACCTCTTCCACAATTTCCTCGTAGCTTTTGCCTTCTGGATAAATGGGCCTTCCAAAGATAACTTCAATCTTCTTTGGCCTTGGTAGTTTATGGTAGATGGACATGGCTTCATAGGTTCCTTTTATGGCCACTGGCACCACCGGCACAGAGAGTTCTTTACTTAGTATGGCAAAGCCTTTTCTAAAGGGCAAAAGCCTGCCGTCCCTTGTTCTTGCACCTTCTGGAAATATGACCACCACCCTTCCAAGCCTTAAGGCCCATGCGGTCTTTTGCAGGGATTCTTTTAGCCTTCTGTCAAGGTTTACCGTTATCACATGGGCGAGCTTTCCAAAGAGAGAAGTTAAAGGATTTTTAAAGTATTCCTCTGCGCCAAGAAAGTAGGTCCTTTCCGCTATGGAAGGTGGAAGGGCGCTGACTATTACAAAGCCATCCAAGTAGCTGGCGTGGTTTGGAGCAAGGATAAAGGGCGCCTTCGGCAGGTTTTCCAAGCCTTTTACACTAAGCCTGTTGTAGAGTTTAAAAAAGAGCTTTAAAAGAAGCCTACCAGCATGGAAGATGGGAGCATAGTCCTTTAAAGTGTATGGCTGGGCTTCCAAGAGGATTTCCTTCCAACTTTTTTCTGAGGCTTCTACCTTTTCCTTTTTTTCTATTATGAGACTTACAATCTGGTCCACCCTTGGGTTTTGGGCCAAGTCCTCTTCTGTAAGCCTTATGCCAAAGGAAGACTCAAGGAAGCTCAAAAACTCCACCTTACCCAAAGAGTCAAGGCCAAGGTCAAGCTCTACATGGTGGTGGCCCTTTACCTTCCTCTGGGTGGCCTTTTCAAGGTAGGACCTTATTATCATACCTTCCTGAGTGTTCAAAAGGGGGCTTTCTTCTTCTCTTTCTAAGGCTTCCTCTTGGGAAAGGTATATCTGTGGCAATAAAAACCTTCTTATCTTCCCAAGCCTTGTCTTTGGAAGTTCTTCTTTGATGATTTTAAACCCCGTTATCCTTTTCCAATCGGGTAGTTTTTGATTTACCTTGTCTATTACTTGCCATCTTATGTACTCTTCTATGTTTAGAATGCCTTGGCTCCTTAGCCTTTCAAAGTCTGGAAGCACAAGGGCTTTCACAGAGCCGTCTATTTCTAAGACCGCCACCTCCTTTATGCCTGCTCCTTCCTTCATAATAAGAGCTTCCAGCTCCTCCGGGTTTACCTTTTTGCCACCGGAAAGCACAAGGATCTCCTTTTTTCTACCCGTTATGTATAGGTAGCCCTCTTGGTCAAGGTAGCCCAGGTCTCCCGTCATAAACCAGCCGTCTTTGAAGGCCTTTTTTGTCTCCTCTGGCTTCTTATAATAGCCCTGCATCACATTAACACCCCTTACAAGCACCTCTCCCTCTTCGGATATCTTTACATAAACCTCCTCTATGGGAAGGCCTACAGAGCCAAGCTTGGGCCTTTGGGGTGGGTTAAAGGAGACTATGGGAGAGGTTTCTGTAAGGCCATAGCCTTCAAGTATGGTAAATCCAAGCCTATTTAGGTCAAGGGCTATATCTAAGGGGAGTTTGGCTCCACCGCTCACAAGGTATTTTATCCTTCCGCCGAAGGCCTTATGAACCTTTTTAAAAAGTAGCCTTCTTAAAGGTGGATTGAGGTAGGGAGAAAGAGCAAAGAGCAACCTGCCTGCTGGGTTTGACCTTATGCCTTCCATGATCCTTTGGTGCAAAAGCTGGTATAGCCTTGGCACTCCTACAAGTATGGTTATTTTGTGTTCTTGCAGAGCCTTTATGAGTTCTTCCGAGCTTAGCCTTTCCAAAAAGACTATGGTGGCACCAAGATAAAGTGGCACAAGCATGGTGACCATAAGGGGGTAAGAGTGGTGAAAGGGCAAAAGGGCAAGGGTTATGTCTTCTTTTCCCGCTACTCCCACCTTTTCTATAGCCTTTATGTTGGAAAGTAGGTTTTTAAAGCTTAGCATGACGCCCTTTGGCTCTCCGGTGGTGCCAGAGGTATAAAGTATTAGGGCTGTCTCATGAAGGGACCTGCTTAGAACTTTGCCAAAGGGCTTTGGAATTATAAGGTCATCAAAGTTGTAAATGGTAGCCTTTATACCAGACCTTTCAAGGGCTTCCTTTATGGTCCTTTGGGTTTGGTTTGAACAAAAGACTATTGTAGGTTCAACTTCCTTGACTATGTAATAAGCCTCCTCCACAGAGGACATGTAGTCTATGGGAACCACTATGCCCCCCCTTTGCCATGCGCCATAAAAGGCATAAACCCACTCTGGCCTGTTTTCGGAGCATATTACCACTCTTTCTCCGGGCAGTATATCCACCAACCGAGCAAAGCTTGATATGTTTTCAATTAGTTCTTTGTAGCTTACCTTATAGTTTCCCTTTATGAGGGCAGTCTTGCCAAAATCTTCTATCTCTGGAAGGACCACCCCCTCCTCTAAGAGTAGCTTCATAGGAAAAAATTTATTCTTCTTTTTCCTTTTCTTCTTTCTTGTAATTGGGCTGGTAGTGGGCTATGGCTTCTTTGGTAAAGGTTATCCTTGTGTTGGCATCCACTTTAAGGGTGACAGTTTCGTCTCCTATCTCTACCACCGTGCCCCATATGCCACCGGTGGTGACCACCCTGTCTCCCTTTTTAAGGTTTGCCAAAAACTCCTGATGTTTTTTCCTTGCTTTTGCTTGTGGTCTTATGAGTAAAAAGTAGAACATAACAAAGAGCAATATGAAGAAAACAAGCTGGAAAAGCAAAGCTCCCACTGGACTTGAACCATGTCCTGTCTGCTGTGCAAAGGCTATGTCTATCATGGTGTTTAATTATAACATTAACCCACGTAGAAGTAGAATGCTAAATAAAATACTAATATGGGGATGGAAATAAAAAAGGGAAGTGTCCTTAGGGGGCCTTTTTGGTCTGAGCCTGTAGAGGTTATTTATACGGAGGACCAAGGTAATTATGTGTTAATTATCACAAAAGGTAAGAATACGGGCGGAATTGATAACAGATTAATTCCTAAGGATGAATTGCCTAAGGTGGAAGTTATAGGTGGTGAATTAAGCTTTTCTGAAGAGACGTGGAAGGTATTTCTTGCCCTTGAAACCATACGGTATAGGTATGCCTCTGTGTATGACCCTCTGTTGGCTGTAAATGTATCAAAGATTGACCCACTTCCACACCAAATAGAGGCTGTGTATGGTTATGTTCTTAAACTTCCAAGGATAAGGTTTATGATAGCGGATGACCCTGGTGCTGGGAAGACCATTATGGCCGGCTTAATCATAAAGGAGCTAAAGCTTCGCCATCTTATAAAGAGAATTTTGATTGTGGTGCCCGGACATCTCAGAGATCAGTGGCAGAGGGAGCTTTCTGAAAAATTTGACGAGCATTTTGAGATAGTGGATAGAGGGAGGTTTAATTCCAACTTTGGTATAAACCCCTGGCAAAAGTATTCTCAAATCATCACTTCCATGGACTTTGCCAAAAAGAAAGAAGTGCTTGAATCTTTGGAAGATGCTGATTTTGACCTTGTTATAGTGGATGAGGCTCACAAGATGAGCGCTTATAGGTATGGCAATAAAACGGAAAAGACTGACAGATATAAGCTTGGAGAAGTGCTTTCCAAAATAAGCAACCACCTGCTTTTCCTTACAGCCACGCCACACAAGGGAGACCCGGAGAATTTCAGATTACTTCTTGACCTGCTTGAACGGGGCTTTTTTGCAAACGAGGAGATTATGAGGGAGGCAATACAGAGTGGAAACAATCCTTTGTTTATAAGAAGGTTAAAGGAGGACCTAAAGGATTTTGAGGGTAGGCCCTTGTTCCTACCAAGGCGTGTTAATACAGTTCCTTTAGAACTTAGCGATAGGGAGATGGAGCTTTATAATGAGCTTTCAAGGTATGTAAAAAGCCAGTATGATAAGGCTATAAAAAGAGACAGAAGGAGGAATGTGGCCTTTGCCCTTGTTATTTTGCAAAGAAGGTTCTCTTCCAGTGTTTATGCTTTGCTTGAGTCTTTGAAAAGAAGGAAAAAAAGACTTGAAGAGCTTAAAAGCAGTGCATACCAACAAAGAGAGCCTGAAGAGGTCATTAACTTTGAAGAAGTGGAGGATATGTCCGAGAGTGAGAGGTGGGCCGAAGAGATCAAATGGGAAACCATAACCCTTTCTGAAAATATGAAGGAGTTGGAGGAAGAGATAAGGACGGTGGACGAGCTTATAAGGAGGGCCGAGGATATATTAAGGAATGAAGAAGAGGCAAAGCTTAAGGAGCTTAAAGAGACGCTTCTTAGACTTAAAGAGGAGTTTAAAGATTTCAAAATTATCATATTTACAGAGTCAAAGGATACGCTTGAATACTTGAATGAAAAGGTAAAAAGCTGGGGTTTTTCAACGGTTATCATCCATGGGGGTATGAATCTATACGAAAGGATAGACGCGGAGAAAAGGTTTAAGAATGAGGCAGAGGTTTTGATAGCTACAGAGGCGGCTGGAGAGGGTATAAATCTTCAGTTTTGCAATCTTATGATTAACTATGACCTACCATGGAATCCAAACAGGCTTGAGCAAAGGATGGGAAGGATACATCGCTACGGACAGCAAAGGGAGGTGCATATATACAATCTTGTGGCAAGAAGAACCAGGGAAGGAAAAGTTCTTTACAATCTCCTTGAAAAGCTTAATAAGATAAGGGAAGCACTTGGTAGTGATAAGGTTTTTGATGTGATAGGGGAGATTTTGCTTAATAAAAACCTTTCACAGCTTTTGGTGGAGGCTGCTGTGAACGCAAGGGATATGGATGAGATTCTGAAGGAGATTGATATAAAGGTTGATGAGGAGTATATAAACAGAATAAAGGAGAGCTTGGGGGAGGCTCTTGCCACAAGACATATTGACTTGACAAGGATAAGGGAGCTGGCACAAAAGGCCAAGGAAGAGCGCCTAATTCCAGAATATACGGAAAACTACTTTAAGAAGGCTTTTGAGAAGGCTGGTGGAAAGATAAGGGAACGCAAGGATGGTTTTTTGAGTGTGGAAAGCATTCCACTGGATATAAGACGGGTTGCCGAGGAGGAGGAATTTAAAAGGAGCTTTGGACAGCTTCAGACCAAATATCCTAAGATCACCTTTGATAAGGAGAAGGCCTTTAGAACGCCCGATGCGGAGTTTGTATCCTTTGGGCATCCACTTTTTGAAGCTGTTATGAGGTGGGTAGAAAAGCATTTAAGGGATAGTCTTTTGAAGGGTGCGGTATTTTTTGACCCAGATGGGAGGCTGGACGGTTATATGCTTTTTTATGAGGGTGAGGTGAGGGACGGAACGGGGTCCATAGTAGGCAAAAGGCTTTTTGCTTTTTATGATGATGGAAGGAAGGTGGTGGAAGTTTCTCCTGCTATCTTGTGGGACCTGGCGGAAGGTTTTACTACAGAAAAGGAAGCTGTGAATATGGAGGAGTTAAGGAAAAGGGTGGAAGATGTTGTTATTAAAGGGCTTGAAAGATATAAGGAGGAGCTTTTAAAGGAAAGGCTAAGGCAGGTGGAGATAAAAGAAAGGTATGGTGTTAAATCCTTGGAATATTTGATCTATCAATTGGATGGGGAGATTTTGGACCTTTATGGAAAAAAGGATAAGGGCGAGGATGTGGATAAGATGATAAACAGAAAAAGGGAGAAAAAGCACGAGTATGAAAGGGGTTTGGAGGAGCTAAAAGAAAGATTGGAAAGGGAAAAGGCCCTGTCTCTTTCTCCACCAAACTTTTTGGGAGTCATAAGGATAAAGCCTATGAGGGAAAGGATTGGTGTGGAAGGTGATCCGGAAGTGGAAGCCGTAGGTATGAAGGTGGCTATGGAGTATGAGATAAGGGAAGGTAGAAGACCGGAGGATGTTTCTTCTCAAAACCTTGGCTTTGATATAAGGTCTGTGGATAGGGATGGAAGGGTGAGGTATATTGAAGTGAAGGCAAGGGCTGGTGTGGGAGAGGTGGCTTTAACTCAAAACGAGTGGTTTAAGGCCCAAAGGCTGAAGGATGATTACTACCTTTATGTGGTCTTTAATGCAGTAAGTTCTCCACGGCTTATCATAATCCAAAACCCCGCAGAGAGGTTAAAACCCCAAGAGAAGGTGGAGGTGGTAAGATATATTGTGGATGAGAGGGAAATTTTGAAGTATGTGGGAGGAAAGGATGAGCCATAGGCGCTTTATAGAGGAGTCTTTTCCTGTAAAGGAGGTCGGTCAAGAGTCCGCAAGGGAGAAAAACATACGCCATGGACATATTTCTACCCTTCATATTTGGTGGGCAAGGAGGCCCTTGGCAGCTTCCAGAGCCACCATATACGCAAGCCTTATACCCGCACCAAAGGATGAGCTGGAACGCAACAACCGGCTTGCCTTTATTATAGACCTTTGTAAGTGGGAGAATTCTTTAAACAGGACCATTATAGAGAAGGCGAGGAGGGATATTCTTGCCTCTAATGGAGGAAGGCCCCCGAGAGTTCTGGACCCCTTTGGAGGAGGTGGTTCCATACCCCTTGAAGCCTTGCGCCTTGGCTGTGAAGTCTATTCGGGTGATTATAATCCTGTGGCCGTTTTGATACAAAAATGCACCCTTGAATACCCTCAAAAGTATGGAAAGCCGGGAGAGGTAGAGATAGAGGTGGAAGAGTTTGGTAAGAAGGTAAGGAGAAAGGTAAGGGTTGAGAATGTGCTATTGGAGGATGTAAAAAGATGGGGGGAGTGGGTTTTGGAGCTTGCAAAAGAGGAAATAGGTAGGTTCTATCCGGCAGAGGAGGATGGTTCTATACCGGTTGGATACCTTTGGGCAAGGACTATACCCTGCCAAAACCCTAACTGTGGAGCGGAAATTCCTTTGATGAGACAATACTGGCTGGCAAAGAAGGATAAGAAGAAAGTAGCCCTATACCCCTATAAGGAGGGCAATAAGGTGCTTTTTAAAATAGTGGGAGATGGATATGAGCCTATGCCAAAGGATTTTGACCCAGAGGAAGGCACCATTTCAAGGGCTGTGGCGGTATGTCCTGTGTGTGGTTCTGCTATTGATGACAAAGATGTGAGAAAGCTATTTCAAGAGGGAAAGGCAGGTCAAAGGATGGTGGCAGTGGTTTTGCATCATCCAAACAAAGAAGGAAAAAGCTACAGGCTGGCAACGGAGAAAGACTTGGATGTTTTTAAAGAGGCAGAAAAATACCTTGAGGAGAAAAGGAAAAAGCTTATGGAAGAATGGGGAATAGACCCTGTGCCGGATGAGGAATTACCTTTAATGAGTGGTGTATTTAATGTGCCTTTATATGGCATGACTAAATGGGGCGACCTTTTCAATTCTCGCCAAAAATTGGCTTTGATTACCTTTACGGAAAAGGTAAGGCTGGCTTACAAAAGAATGGTTGAAGAAGGCTATGATGAAGAATATACAAAGGCAGTGGTGAGTTATTTGGCGTTGGGAGTGGATAGGTTGGCGGACTATAACTCAATTCTGTGTGTTTGGGCTGTGGCAGGAGAATTTGTGGCACACACTTTTGGGCGACAGGCTCTTCCTATGATATGGGACTATTTTGAGCTTTGTCCTTGGAGTGGATCAACAGGAGACTGGAACTCAGCTATGGATTGGATTTTGAGAGTTTTAGAACACACTTCTCGCATCAATTCAATCACCCACTTTTCCACCCCACCTTTACCCAATGAAGAAGATGAGGAAGAAGATAAATCAAAGAACTTGATAAAAGCAGGTGGTCTATATATGAAACTAATAGAGGAAGGGCTATGAAAAGCTTACACATTCCAGTCATCACCCAATTCTCCGCCACCTCTCTACCCTATCCAGACAACTACTTTGATGCAGTCATTACAGACCCACCTTATTATAACAATGTTCCATATGCAGATTTATCCGACTTCTTTTATGTATGGCTAAAAAGAAGTATTGGAGATTTATATCCTGAACTATTTTCCACTCCACTCACTCCAAAATCTCAAGAGATTACAGAAATGTCTACTTGGGATTCATTAAGATATAGTTATAAGGATAAAAAATTCTTTGAAGATATGCTTAAAAAAGCCTTTCAAGAGATACACCGAGTTTTAAAGCCCTATGGCATTGCGGTAATTGTATATGCCCATAAATCTACGGAGGGATGGGAAACGCTTATAAACTCTCTTTTGGATTCTGGCTTGGTTATAACGGGCGCATGGCCCATAAATACGGAGATGCAGGCAAGGTTAAGAGCAAAGGAATCTGCTACCCTTTCATCATCCATCTACATAGTTGCCAGAAAGATGGAGCGCGAGCCTATTGGTATGTATAATGAGGTTAAGCATCAATTGAAAGAGCATTTGAATAGAAGGCTTGAAAGGTTATGGCAGAAGGGGATAGGTGGGGCTGACTTTTTTATATCGGCCATTGGTTCCGCCATAGAGGTCTTTGGAAAGTATGAAAAGGTTATGGACTATGAGGGCAAGCTTATACGGGCGGATAGGCTGTTGGAAGATGTGAGGAAGATAGTCACAGACTTTGTCATAAGGCAAATACTCCACAATGGTTTTTCTGGGGAGATCTCCGAGCTTACCATGTTTTATGTGCTATACAGGTGGAACTACGGTGAGGCAAAGGTGCCTTTTGATGAGGCAAGAAAGCTTGCCACCAGTTGTGGTATAGACCTTGCCACCCATTGGAACAAAAATAGCTTTATAAAAAAGGAGAAGGAATTTATAAAGGTGCTGGGGCCACAGGACAGGAAGATGGAAGAGCTTGAGGGTTCTACGGAGCTTGTTGATGTTTTGCATCTTGTCCTTTTGTTGTGGGAGAAGGGAAGAAGGGACGAGATGATCAGGGTGCTAAGGGAGACGGGCTTTGGAGATAGGGAGGTTTTTTACAGGGTGGCCCAAGCCATATCTGAAACATTACCGCAGGAGAGTAAAGAGAAAAAGCTTCTTGACGGCTTTTTGGTTGGAAGAGAAAGATTAAAAGAAGAGATTAGAAAGCAAGGGAGGTTGTTCTGATGAGGCCCTTTCATACCATAGCCATACCACACAAAGACATCCTTGAAGGAAGGCTTGAGCAGGATGTTTTTGCTGCAGACCTATACGAGGTAAGTCAAGGTAGGGGCCCAGAAGAGTATAAGGACCCAGACATCTTTTTCCAAAGGACCTACCTTACGGAGGGACTAAGGAACCTTTTGAGCATGGTGGAGAGAAGATTAAAAGGCGAAGGCGGGGACCATATTATTCAGATTCAAACACCCTTTGGAGGTGGAAAAACCCACAGCCTTATAGCCCTCTATCACAAGGCAAGGGAATGGAAAGCCAAGCCTGTGGTAATAGTAGGAACTGTTTTGGGACCGCGGGATACTCTGTGGGGAGCCTTGGAAAGGGGACTAACGGGTCAAAACACAAGGCTTACTGGCTATACTTCACCGGGTAGAGAGGCCATAAGGGAACTTCTCTTAAGCCATGAGCCTGTGCTTATTCTTATGGATGAAGTGCTTGAGTATGCGGTAAAGGCTGCCGGTCAAAGGGTGGGTGATAGCACCCTTTACGCCCAAAGCCTTGCCTTTATGCAGGAGCTTACAGAAGCGGTAAAAACCTTGGATAAAGTTTGTCTTGTGATAACTCTTCCATCCAGCCTTTTGGAACACTACGATGAGAACGCAGAAAGGTTTTATAATCAACTTCAGAAGGTAATAGGAAGGGTAGAAAAGGTATATACACCAGTGCAAGAAGGAGAAATAGCCAAGGTTATAAAAAGGAGGCTTTTTAGCCATATTGACGAAGAGGAAGCTAAGAAGATAGTTCAGATGTTTGTGGATTATGCCCAAAAGGAAAATATACTTCCCGCGGGTATGGAGCCAAGCGAATACAGAGACAAATTTCTTGATTCCTATCCTTTTATGCCAGAGGTTTTGGATGTTCTATATCATCGTTGGGGGAGCATTCATACCTTTCAAAGAACGAGGGGTGTCTTAAGGCTTTTGTCCTTGGTCGTATATTCTTTAAAAGACAAAAACATACCCTATATCAGCCTTGCGGATTTTGACCTTTCAAACCAAGAGCTACGCCAAGAGCTTATAAAACACATAGGAAATGAGTATAACAGCATATTGGACCAAGATATTACTGGCCATTCTGCTGGTGCCAAAAGGGTGGATAGGTCCTTGGGGAATGCCTATCAAGGTTTGAAGCTTGGAACAAGGTCTGCAAGGGTTATATTCCTTTATTCCTTTTCCAGTGGTCAGTCAAAGGGTGCTACCTTGGGAGAGATAAAAAGGTCTGCCACCACAATGAACAACCCAGCCAGCGCCGTGGTAGAAGCGGTAGAACAGCTAAAAAATAACCTCTTCTATTTACAAGCTACGGAGGATAGATACTTCTTTTCCAACATTCCTAACCTAAACAGAATATTGCTTACCAAAATGGAGAATGTAAAGGATGAGGATATAGAAAAGCTGGAAAGTGAACTGCTAAGAGGTAGATTAAAGGGAGAAAAAGCTAAAGGTATATATTTGGGTGGAGAACTCTGTCAATATTCCGGATACAGAAGACCTAAAGCTTGTAGTTTTGAGGAAAGATGATAGAAGTTTGATTGACAGTATATTAAAGAACAAGGGGTCCTCTCCGCGCATAAACAGGAATACTCTGTTCTTCCTTGTGCCTATGGAGGGGGAGAGAAATAACTTTGAGAGAGAGGCAAGAAAAAGGATAGCTTATCAATCTATTGAAAAGGACAAGAGCCTAAACCTAAGGGAAGAACAGAAAAAGGATTTAAAGGACAAACTAAGTAAAACGGAGGAAGTTCTTAAGGAGCTTATAAGGAAGTTATACAGGATGGTCCTTATACCCTCTAAGGATGGGGTCAAAGAGCTGGACCTTGGAGTGCCAACTTATGGGGACTCAAGGGGTATTGATGAGGAGATATATGATGCGCTAAAGACGGAAAATGAAATCATTGAAAGGCTTGACCCTTTGGTGATAAGGGAAAAGTATCTTAGGGATAATGATTTCCTTTATACGGGTAAGCTTTATGAGGCTTTCCTTAGGACGCCGGGAGAGCCAAGGCCTGTAGATAAAGAGGTTATAGAAAGGTCCATATCTGAGGGAGTGGCCAAGGGGCTGTTTGGGCTTGGAGAGATGCTTGAGGATGGAAGGGTGGAATGCAGGTATTTTAAAGAGAGTGCGTCAGTCTATTTTTCTGAAAGAGAGGTTATTGTAAGGGCAGAGCTTTGTAAAAAGGAAGAGGAGGAAGGGGAGATAGGTTGTAGAATACCAGTAGGATCGCCGGATGTAAAAATAGATAATAAACCAGTAGAAACTATAAAACAGCCTGTAGGTAGTGCATTACTTGAAAAAAAAGCTATAAGTGGGCTTTCTTTGAGCTTTGTAATTCCAAGGGGTAAGTTGTCGGATGTGATGGGTGTGTTGAGGCTTTTAAGCGAGAGGTTTCAAAGGATTGAGTTTGAGCTTAGGGCGGTTGAGGGAGAAATATCTGAGAATGAGATAGAGGAAAGGATAAAAGAGGCCTTTAACCAGATGAAGATTGAGGTTAATATCACTCCACACTAAACTTTACCGGCCTTCCCTCTTGGTCTCTCACCTCAAAAAGCAGGCCACAGCCTTCCCTATCTTCTCCCACCCTGCCTAAGGGCTGGCTTTTCTTTACCCACTCACCCCTTTTTACCAATAGGCTACCAGCCTTTGCATAAACGTAGACAAATCTTTCATCGCTTTCTACCATAACCACCCAGCCGTAGTTTTTAATATCGTTTCCCGCATACAGAACTTTGCCCTCGCCCACGGACCTAAAATACTCTCCGCAGGCTGTGTTTATATAGTAGCCCCTATCTGTAGGCGTAACCTTTCCTTTTACCGGCAAAGGAACCTTAAGGGCTTCCGCTGGTGGCTGATAGGTTCTCTGTGGAGCTTCCACCCTTCTTTGTGGCCTTTGCACCTCCCTTTTTGGCGTTTTGTCCCTTATCTCTATATGCACTATGCCACAGCCACTAAGGAATATAAGAGATAGGGCTATCAAAGGCTTCATTTTCAATAAGATTATAAGCCTCTGGAATAGCTTCCACAAGGTCAAGGGCCCTTAGGCTCTCCTTGTGCCTTTTCCTTTCCGCTATCTCTCCAGCCAAGCCGTGTAAAAAGACTCCAAGCCGTAGGGCCTCTTCCGCTGGCATGCCTCTTCCAAGGAGAGCCACAAGGATGCCAGATAACACATCGCCCACTCCACCCTTTGCCATGGCTGGCGTGCCTCTGATGGAAAGGTAGGCCCTTCCCTCCGGTGTGGCTATGACGGTCCTTGAAGACTTTAGCACAAGGTAGCATCCGTATTTTACCGCAAAGTCTTGGGCCACATCTATTAGGTTTTCCACTATGTAATCCTTCCTTAGCCCGCTTAGCCTTTCAAACTCTCCCACATGGGGCGTCAAAACAGTGATGCCCTTCCTCTCTTTTAGCACTTCCACGCCAAGGTCCGCAAGGTTGTTAATGCCATCTGCGTCTATAAGAAGGGGCCTCTCAAGGCCAAGCAAAAGCTCTCTTATGATAAGCCTTCCCTCTTGGTATCTGTCCATGCCCATGCCAACGGCCACGGCGGAAAACCTGCTTTGGATTTCAAGCACCTCTTTTACAGCCTCCACCGAAAGCCTTCCCTTGCCCCCTAATGGTATGCTCATCTCCTCCACAAGGCTTGATTCAAAGATGGAGTTTAAATCTTCTGGGATGCCAACGCTTACAAGCCCAGCACCTGTCCTTGTGGAGGCCCTTGCGCTCATAATTACTGCCCCAGTCTTTCCAGTGCTTCCCCCAATTATAAGCACATGGCCCATAAGGCCCTTATGCACGTCTGGTTCCCTTTTGGGTGGGTTTGTCTTCAAAAGCACTTCCCTCTTTATCTCCTGCGCAAGCCATGTGGGTATGCCTATGTTTGCCACATAAAGCCTTCCACACCTTTTGGCAGAAGGATATAGAAGGTGGCACACCTTAGGAAATTGGAAGGTAACGGTTATGTCTGCCTTTACAGAAGGCTCGTATTCCTTTGCGCTGTCTGCGGAGAGGCCAGAGGGTATGTCTACAGAGACCACGGGAAGGTGAGAGTTGTTTATAAGTTCAATCCATCTGAGGGCCTCTCCCCTCACGGGTGGTTCAAAGCCTGTGCCAAAGAGGGCATCCACCACAAGGTCAAAGTCTTTAAAATCCACCTCTCTTAGAGGCTCAAGACCAAGGCTTTTTAGGATTTTTAGCTGTAGGCCTGCATCGCCCTTTAAATCCTCTCCCAGGGCAAGCACATAGCCCACCTTGTAGCCCAAAAGGTGTAGGTGTCTTGCCACCACAAGCCCATCACCGCCGTTGTTGCCCTTGCCAGCCACCACAAGCACTCTTTTTACATGCAGAAACTCGCGCCTTATGGCCTCAACTACTGAGAGGCCAGCCTTTTCCATAAGCAAAATAGAAGGCACACCAAGGCCCTCTATGGTCCTTTGGTCCAAAAGTTGCATCTCTTTGGCCTTTAGGACCTTCATCATAACCTTATTGGCAGTCTGTTTACCTTTATGCCGTAGGCCCAAAGCAAGGCGTTGGCTACCGCCGGTGCTATGGGTGGAAGTCCCGGCTCTCCCACTCCACCCATCTCACGCTTTGAGTTTAGTATATACACCTCCACCTTGGGGGCCTCATCCATCCTCAGTATTTCATACCCGCTGAAGTTGGTGTTTGCCACACCGCCATCTTTAAAGCTCACTCCCTCCTTTAGAGCCATGCTAAGGCCCATCATTATGGCACCTTCCACTTGAGATTTAATTAGGTCCGGATGGACCGTTATGGGACCCACATCTATGACCGCCACCACCCTATGGACCTTAACCTTTCCCTTTTCAAGGGACACCTCCGCCACATGGCAGGCATGACTTCCGAAAGAATAGTGGTAGGCTATGCCAAGGTTTCTTTTCTTGCCCCAGCCCGACTTTTCCATGGCAGTTTGGACCACCCTGTAGGCAACAGGGTTATGCTTCAAAAGCCTTAGCCTAAGCTCTGCAGGGTCCTGTCCTGTCTGGTAGGCTATACGGTCAATCATGGTCTCAAGGCTAAAGGCGTTATGGGTGGAGCCCACAGACCTCCAAAACCAAACGCTCACCGGAAGCTCCATGTCTATCCTTTCCACATGTAGGTTTGGTATCTGATAGGGTGTGTTTGCCACACCCTCCACGGAAGCATTGCCACCTAGTAAAGGCTGAACCGCTATCTTGAAGGTCAAAGAGTTCAAGTTTCCATTTTTGTCCGCTGAGGCTTTAATGTGGGTTATGCTGTAGGGCCTAAAGTAGCCAGACCTTATATCGTCCTCCCTTGTGTATATGAGCTTTACTGGCCTTTTTAGCCTTTTGGATATCTCAAGGGCCTCCGCCACAAACTCCACGTTTGCCTTCCTACCAAAGCCACCACCCAAGTATGTGGTCATTATCTTTATCTTGCTCTCCGGAAGCCCGCTTATCCTCTTGGCAGCCTCTAAAGCCCATGTTTGGGACTGAATAGGCGCATAGACTATGCACTCATCTTCCTTCACCCAGGCAAGGCAGGCCATAGGCTCCATGGTAGCATGGTATAGGTAGGGCTGTATGTAGGTCTCTTCCACCTTTATGGGTGATTCTTCAAAGACCCTTTGCGGGCTTCCCTTTACCCTTACCACTTCCCCCTTATCCTTTAGCTTCTGCAAAAAGTACCTTTCAAAGTCCTTGTCTTCCCAGCCCTTTACAAAGCTTTCGCTCCACTCTACTCTTAAGCTCTGCCTTGCCTTCTGGCATGCCCAAAAGGACTCTCCGCATACTGCCACACCTGTGGAAATTGGAAAGACATCTATCACTTCCGGCAGTCTCTTTGCAGATGTGGCATCTACCTTCAAAGGTCTTGCGCCAAAGTAGGGAGGCCTTTCCACTACCGCATAGACCATGCCCTCCAAAAAGCTGTCTATGCCAAAGGATGCACTCCCTTCCACCTTCTCTGGCACATCCACCCTTGGCACAGATTTACCTATGTATATGAACTCCTTAGGCTCCTTTAGCCTTGGCTTGGGTGGTATGGGTTCTTTTACGGCAAGGTCCACAAAGTCCCCGTAAGGGTAGCTTTTGCCCTCCACCATTATAAAGCCACCCTTTGCCTTTATCTTTTCTCTTGGCACTTTTAGGCTTTTGCTGGCAGAGGCAACTATCATCTCCCTCATGCTGGCGCCCGCAAGCCTTAGCACCTCATACATGTTCCTCACGCTTGTGCTTCCACCCGTTAGCTGTATGCCCATCTTTGGGTCCACATAGGCCCTTCCCGCCGGCGCAGGTTTTACTTTTACCCTCTCCCAAGGAAAGTCCAGCTCTTCTGCCACAAGCATGGCAAGGCCCGTATAAACACCCTGCCCCATCTCGGACTTGTTTACAAAGACTGTAAGGTAATTGTCCTTTGATATGTTTATCCATAGGTTGGGTGCATACCTCTTGGGAAGCTCCTGTGCCTTTAAAACCTTGTATCCTTCCGGAGTTAGCATCACACAAAGGGTCAAGCCACCAGCCTTTATAACATCCCTCCTTGTAATCATGTTTTACCTCCCTTCACCGCTTTTTCTACTGCGCCTATTATCCTGTTGTAGGTCCCGCACCTACAGATATGGGAGGAGAGCATTTGGACTATCTGGTCCCTTGTGGGCTTTGGATTTTCAAGGAGTAGGGCGTAGGCCTCCATTATCTGTCCCGGCTGACAGTAGCCACACTGTGGCACCTGAAGCTCTATCCAAGCCCGTTTTAGAGGGTGGTTTGAGGGGATACCTTCTATGGTTATTATCTCCTTTCCCACAGCGGAAGAAACTGGCACAAGGCAGGACCTTTGGGCCCTTTTGTCTATCAGCACCGTGCAGGCACCGCACAGGCCCATGCCACAGCCAAACTTGGTGCCTGTGAGCCTTAGCCTCTCCCTTATGACCCAAAGAAGAGGCTCATCCTCGTAAGCTTTTACTTTGTATAGCTTGCCGTTTATCTTTAGCTCAAAATTCTTCACCATGGAAACTTACCTCCAAAGCTTCTTACATGTTCTATAAGCTCCCCCCTTCCATCGTAAAGGACTGCCACATACTGGGCAAGCCTCTCACCAAGCCTCATACAGGCCTCCTTTTCTTCCTCCGTCCTTGGCTCTCCAGCCACCACAGCCCCATAATGCAAGGTAAACTTTTTACCTACATAGTCTGTGAGGCCAAAAACCAAAAAGCCGTAGTTTATGAGCATATAGAGGACAGAAAGACAGGCCACTTCATTGCCACCGCCCCAACCGCCGGAGGAGGAGAAGGCACAGCCTATTTTGCCGTCAATGGTGCCCCAAAGGTCTCCCATCACATCATCAAAAAACCTCTTTAGCCTCCATGAGACTATGCCCATGTGGGTTGGCGTCCCCACCGCAAGACCATGACACCAAAGGATATCTTCCTTTGTGGCCTCCTCCACGTACTTTAATCTCACCTCTGTACCTTCCACCCTTTTTGCTCCTTCAGCCACAAGCTCGGCCATCTTTTTGGTATTTCCCGTCCTGCTATCGTAGATGATTAGCACGTTGCTCATGCTTAACCTCCTCGTACTAAATATACTATGAAGTGGTTATCCATATGGATGATCTTTTTCAGCACTTTTTTACATTTTGCAACTTTTTGGTCTACTGGGTTTAAAAGCTATAAACTGCAAGCGCACATAGTCCAATATCCATTTACCTTCTAAGTTCTGTAGTCCTCCCTTGCAATGGGTAACAACCTCTTCTAAAAAGTTTTCACGTTCAAACTCGGGCACAGTCTCCAAGAATCTCCTAGCAAATACTTTTAACCAATTCACAAGTTGCGTATTTAGCCTTGTAGGCCTAGGGATAAGCTCACACAGGCGGACATCCATTGAGTGAGCTTCAAGCCGTGCTCTATACTCCTTGGCTGTAGGAAAGTACCATGGGTTTACCTCATAAAAATCTATACCATACTTGGGTAAGGCTTTACGTAAAGCCCTGATTACTGTTTCAATGTTTCCATACCCTCCGAACTCGCCCACAAACCTCCCCCCTGGTTTCAAAGCGCGCTGCACCCCGGAGATGACAGCATCTGGGTGGGTCATCCAGTGGAGTGCTGCATTAGAAAATACTGCATCAAATTCCTCATAAAAGGCAAGCTCTTGCCCATCACCGACGCGTGCATCCACACCTAGCTCTACAGCCGCCTTTACCATATCAGGGCTAGAGTCAATACCTATAACAACACAACCCATATCCATAAGTTTTCGGCTTAAAACGCCATCACCACATCCTAAGTCAAGAATACGCTCACCTGGACGGGGATTCAGCAGTTCTATTACTGGTGTGGCTAATTCCGAGACAAAGCTCGCATCTCTTGCATATGCATGTGGATCCCAATATTGGTTCATAGTGTATTTAATTTAAACACTTAAAACCACGCTGGGTGAGAAATTTTCTTTTTGTATTAACAGGATGCAACATGTTTACAGTGGCATGTTTCAACCTGTTTCATTAAAATTTAGGCATGTCTTGGATCCGTACATAATTGATGTTTTTGTAGACAGGTGCCAACATGTACCTACATTTAATTGCCTCATGTATTTTTAGCGGTAAAAGACTAGAAACGGCCATACATAATTAATTTTTCAGCCGACGTATAATGATTAAATACTTATTGTAGATTAATCGTTTGTGGAGACAGGTTCAGAATTTGCTACGTTCATTAAAATTTAGAGTAGTTCAACCCTGTCCATATAAAAACGTTTAAATTTAATGATGATTCTGGCATTTTGTATTTGTTTTTGTAGTGTGCCTATTGCAGGTGCCCTATTGAATGTAAAGGTAAGTCCTCTAATTTGTAAAATCAATTTTGTGGAAGCCTCAACCTTTAATTTATAATTGGACCGTATAATTTATTACATTAGTGGCCCTAAGTTATCAAGCGTTAGGAAAAGGCTTTTATACATTTATCAGTTAATAAAGCAGGTGTTAAGTGTTGCTAAGGCTAAATGTCCAATTCGGAACAATAAGTACCTTTATACAGGAAATTATCTAACCTTAAAGAAGGCTTTCATAAACTTTATCGCTTCCGAATCTTCCTTATCCTCTTCAAGCCCAAGCCTTATTATGTAGTCTGGTGGGTCCTTTTCTTTTAAAAGGCCAAGGTTGTAGGCCGTTTGTAGCTTTTCTATCACACTTTCAGAAATATGTATCATGGTTTGGTCAAATTCAAACTTTTGGTAAAGGCCAAACCTTTCCTTTTCCCCCTTTTTCATTATATTCTTGCAAAAGGCGCATATCCTTCTCCAAGTATGCAGTGTTCTTTCCCAATCATCCCTTGGAAGGTTTTCCAGCTCAAGCTTTATTAGGTCTATGAGGGAGCTCTTAATATAGCCTTTAAAGCCTTCTGGCGTCCAGCTTTGACTATCTTCCTTTTTTAAAAGATCGCTCAAATCAATTTTCATGTTATTCTAATATATACCATTCTTTGGAGGCGTAGGCATGCACAAAATTCTTATAACGGACCCTATCTCCGAAAAAGGCATTGAACTGCTAAAACGTGAGCCAGATTTTGAAGTGGACAACGAACCTGACATATCCTATGAGGAGCTTCTTGAGGTGGTAGAAAACTACCACTGCATAATCACAAGGAGTAGAACGCCTGTGACGGCAGAGCTTATAGAAAGGGCCAAAAACCTCAAAGTTATAGGAAGGGCAGGCGTAGGTGTGGACAACGTGGATATAGAATCGGCCTCTATGAAGGGTATACTTGTAATAAACACCCCCGGTGCCAACACCATAGGAGCCACCGAGCTAACCCTTGCACATATGTTAAACGTGATAAGGAACACCCATGTGGCCCACAACAGCATGGTAGAGGGAAGGTGGGACAGGAAGAAGTTTATGGGTAGGGAGCTATACGGTAAGACCCTTGGCATAATAGGCCTTGGAAACATAGGTTCTCAGGTGGCCATAAGGGCAAAGGCCTTTGGTATGACCGTATACGCCTACGACCCATACATACCCAAAGAAAAGGCCGACAGGCTTGGTGTAAAACTTTTTGACAACCTATACCATATGTTAAAGCAGGTGGATATACTTACCATCCATGCGCCCTTAACTCATGAGACCAAGCATATGATAACAAGGAAAGAGTTTGAAATAATGAAAGATGGTGCCATACTTATAAACTGCGCCAGAGGCGGAATAGTAAAGGATGAGGATTTGATATGGGCTTTGGAAAGCGGAAAGCTTGCTGGAGTAGGCCTTGATGTCTTTTCTGTAGAGCCTCCTCCAAAGGAGTTTATAGATAAGATATCAAAGTTTCCCAACGTGTCCCTTTCTCCCCACATAGGAGCCAACACTTACGAGTCTCAGGAGAATGTGGCAGTAATTATTGCCCAGCAGGTTATAAAGGCCCTAAGGGGCCAAACGGTGGAGTATGTGGTAAATGCTCCCTTCCCAGACTTGTCTGTTATCACCCTTATAAAGCCTCACCTTGACCTTGCGGAGAAGATGGGAAGGTTTTTGGTTCAGTGGGCCGATGAGGGCATAAGGGAGGTGCATATTGAAGTAAGAGGAGATATAGCACAACACTTTCATCCTATAGCTTCAGCCGTGCTTATGGGTATTTTGAAAGAAATTGTGGACTTTCCGGTAAACATCATAAACGCCAGCTATGTGGCAAAGGACAGAGGCATAAAGGTAGAAGAGCTAACCTCCGAAGAGAGCGAGGACTTCAAGCACTATATAAGGGTGGTGGCAAAGGGGAACGGTACGGAAAGGGTGGTGGCTGGTTCTGTGCTTGAGGGACACATTCCCAGAATATTCCAGATTGATTCCTATAGGGTGGATGTGGAGCCTGAGGGCATAATGCTTGTTTTTGAAAACAGGGATGTGCCGGGTGTAATAGGAAGGATAGGCAGTCTTTTGGGTAATGCAGGAATCAATATAGCTGGCTTTAGGCTTGGAAGAGAAAAGAAGGGTGGCATAGCCCTTGGCATCCTAAACCTTGATGATCCAGTGCCACAAGATGTTCTTGAAGAGCTAAGAAAGCTACCCCACATCATCTTTGTAAAGCAGGTGATAATATAGATACTTAAACACCAGGCGGGTTTTGGGACCCGCCCATACATTGCTTGTCTCATTTATTTTTTGCAAGGGCCAGTGGTAAGCCATTCTTTAATTAATTCCTTACCTACCCATTTGCTTCAATTATTTTCAAAATATTTGAAACGATCCTCTCCCCAGCCTCCAGCTTGCTCTGTGCCTTTATTTCTACTACCTTGCCATCCTTGAAGACCATAAGGCCCTCATAGGCCTCAGAACCCATACTCTCCAAAGGATTGGCTATTATTATGTCAAGTTTCTTATCCCTTAGCTTTCTTATGGCTTCCTCCTTTAACCTTTCCTTTTCCTCAAGGGCAAAGCCCACAAGAACACTTTGACCTTTTACCTTTCCAAGCTCCTTAAGTATGTCTGGATTTTTTACAAGCTCAAGGCTAATCCTCTCTTGCTTTTTCATCTTTCCCCCGTAGACCTCCAGAGGCCTATAGTCTGCCACTGCGGCGTTCATGACTATGATGTCTACCCAATCTTTTAAGTCCATAACCTTTTTTAGCATATCCTCCGCCGAGACAACCCTTATTATTTCCACCTCCGGTGGCTCTTTGGCCGTTGTGAAGCCTGCTATTACTTTGACCTCTGCGCCATACCATCGGAAAAGCCTTGCCAAGGAAAAGCCCATAAGACCGCTAGAAAGGTTGGATATGAACCTTACCCTGTCTATAAACTCCCTTGTAGCACCTACGGTGATAAGAACCTTTTTCCCCTTTAGTGGCTTTGGCCTCAAACCATACTCCACCCAGTCAAGCAGTCTTTCTATGCTTGCAAGCTTGCCTTGTCCCTCCTCTTCACAAAGTAGCCTTCCCTCCTCCGGCTCTATCACTATCACACCCCTCTCTTTTAACCTTCTTATGTTCTCCTGCACTGCAGGATTTTTATACATCTCCACATTTCCGGCTGGAGCCACCATAAGGGTTCCCTTATGAGAAAGGGCGCATGTGGTCAAAAGGTTATCGCCTATGCCAAGGGCCACCTTTGAGAGGGTGTTTATGCTACAGGGAGCAATAAGGAAAAGGTCAGACCATCTTGGTAGGTTTATATGCAGAAGTGGGTCATCCTCCCAATCCACGTAGGCTTTGTGGCCCGAAAGGGCCCAAAAGGTAAGCCTGCTTATAAACCTTTCAGAAAAGGGAGAAAGGACCACCCTTACCTCATGGCCAGCCTTTCTTAACTCCCTTATAAGCTCGCAAGCTTTGTATATGGCTATGCTTGAGCTAACACCCAAAAGTATCTTAGCCATCTTTCAAAGCCCAATAAAGCACAGCCATCCTAACATAAAGGCCCATCTCCACCTGCTTTAGAACCAAAGATTTTTCCGAGTATAGCACCTCTGCATCAATATCTACATAAAGGTTTACAGGCCCCGGATGCATAAAGTAGCCCTTTAGAGCCTTATACCTTTCTTTTGTTAGGCCAAACTGCAAAAAGTAGCTTTCCTTGCTGGCTATGTAGTTTTCTTTGAACCTCTCCTCCTGAAGCCTTAGCCATACGCAAAGGTCTGCCCATTCTACGGCATCCTCTACCCTGTCAAAGACCTCCTCCACGCCAAAGGGAGTAAGGTCGGAAGGGATAAGGGTCCTTGGGCTACACACTCCAAGCCTTGCGCCAAAGAGCTTAAAAAGGTAAGCTGAGGACCTAAAGACCCTGCTGTGGAGTATATCACCGATGAAGACCACCTTTAAGTTTTCCACCTTTCCGTAGGCCTCAAGGGCGGTAAAAAGGTCTATAAGGCCCTGTGTGGGATGCTGATGGGTTCCATCTCCAGCGTTTATAAGGCTTATGCTTTCTTTTAGATAGTTTTCGTAAGGGAAAAGCACAAAGGGAACTCTGAATATAAGGGACCTAAAGCCAAGGGCGGAGAGTGTCTTTATTGTGTCAAAAAAGCTCTCTCCCTTTTCTATGGAGCTTTCCCTGTTTCCCACATAGTAGGTCCTAAGACCCAAAAGCCTGCAGGCCTTTTCAAAGGAGAGGCGCGTCCTTGTAGAGCTTTCCAAAAAGAAAAGGGCCACATCACCCTCAAGGTTTTCCCTTCTTCCCCTTTTGAAGTCCTCACAAAGGCTTTTTAACTCTTGTATATCTCCTTTATCAAGGTCTCTCACGGAGATAAGGTGCTTTACCATACTGGGAGTATAATTTTAACACAGGAAGTGTTATATTTCTTTTCTCAAGTCCCTTGTCATTGCTTCTTCATAGGTGTAGGGGCATTTTTCTGGAATGTGGTATTTGTCTGAGTCTTCTCCGATTTCGTCAAGCCATTCTAAAAGCCTTATCCTTGCTTCCTTCCATGCTTTTGAAAGTTCATCGGGTAGCTTTTTTCTTAAACTTGGAGCATCTTCAAAAATTAGTTCAAGCCTTTCTCTTGCACGCTCCACACTCTTTATCCAGCTACGCCCTCCCTTTTCCTCTCCAGCCCTGGTAAGTTCTCTAAAGTGGTCCCACTTATATAGGTGTTCTAAGATAACAGCAAGATGGCTCCTACAAGCTCTTAGCTCTGCCTTTGCCATATCCTCTATTTCCTCCAAGAGGTTTTCCCAGTCTACCAAGTCATAGGCCTTTTCTCTAAGAAGCTCCAGATTTTTCTCCACCCAAAGGGGAAAGTCCTTTTCGTAAAGTTCTTTTAATTCCTCCTTGCCTATGGTCCTCATCTCTTTATCTCCTTCCTTAAATCTCTTGTCATGGCTTCTTCATAGGTGTAGGGACATTCCTCTGGGATAGAGTATTTGTCTGGGTTCTTTCCAATCTTTATAAGCCATTTTCTAAGGTTTTTTACAGCCTCAATCCAAGCACTTTGAAGCTCTGTTGGTAATTTACTCCTCAGACTTGGATATCTTTTAAATAAAGCTTTAATATCTTCCCTTGCAAGCTCTACGCTCTTTATCCAGCTTAGCCCACCTTTTTCTTTCCCAGCCTTTGTAAGTCCTCTAAAATGGTCCCATTTGTATAGGTGTTCCAAAATCACCGCCAAATGGCTTATACAGCTTTCAAGATGTCTTAGGCCCATATCCTCTATCTCCTCCAATAGATTCTCCCAGTCTACCAAGTCGTAGGCCTTTTCTCTCAGGAGTTCTAAGTTTTTCTCCACCCAAAGAGGGAAGTCCTTTTCATAAAGCTCTTTTAGCTCTTCCTTTGATATGGTCCTTGGCTCCATAATCTTTAAATATAAACTTTCTACCCTTGCAGGCACCGCTCGTATATGTGGTCTATGTGCCTTAAGAAGGCCCAAGGGTCTATGGCCTGTCTTATCTCCTCTTGGCTCAAATACTGGCTTACTTCCCCGTCTTCCATCAGAGACCTTTCAAAGGCTATGCCCTCCTTCCAGCTTCTCATTGCACACCTTTGGACCATATCATAAGCCCTGTCCCTTGCCACACCCTTTTCCATAAGCAACACCAATATTTTGGAGGAGGCATAAAGGCCATGGGAAAGCTCCATGTTTTTTACCATCCTTTCCTTATTTACCACAAGGCCTTGTAGCATTTCAAGGAAGAGGTTTAGCATGTAGTCAAGGGCTATGGTGGAGTCGGGCAAAATGATCCTTTCTGCCGAAGAGTGGGAAATGTCCCTCTCGTGCCATAGGGGTATGTTTTCAAGGGATACTAAAAGGTTTGCCCTTATTATCCTTGCAAGGCCACAGAGGCGCTCCGCATGTATGGGATTTTTCTTGTGGGGCATGGCCGAAGATCCCCTTTGGCCCTCTTTAAAAGGCTCCATAAGCTCAAGCACCTCCGTCCTTTGCAGATGTCTTATCTCGGTGGCAAACCTCTCAAGGGCGCAGGCCGTAGAAGCTAAAGCATACATAACCTGGGCATGCCTGTCCCTTGGCACTATCTGGGTAGAGACTGGCTCCACCTTTAGGCCAAGTTCTTCAAGGGCAAGCCTTTCCACCTCTGGCAGAAGGTTTGAATAGGTGCCTACGGCACCGGAAAGCTTTCCGTAAGATATGTTTTCCAAGGCTTGCAAAAGCCTCTCCCTGTTTCTTTTTAGCTCTTCATACCAGCTTAGGAACTTTAAGCCGAGGGTTATAGGCTCTGCATGGACCCCATGGGTCCTCCCCATCATAATTGTCCTTTTGTGATTTATGGCAAGCTCCTTTAGCCTTTCCATTACCTTGTCCATGTCCTCAAGTATGAGCCTTAGGGCCTCTCTTAATTGCAAAGCTAAGGCCGTATCCACCACATCGGAGGAGGTAAGCCCCATATGAAAGTAGTGAGAGTATTCTGGTATCTGCTCGCCTATGGCCGATACAAAGGCCAAAACATCGTGCCTATATTTTCTTTCATACTCTTCTATCTTTTTTAAGACCTCCTCGTCCACATGCACCCTCTCCTCTATGATCCTTAGGGCCTCCTCTGGTATCTTACCAAGCCTTTGCCATGCCCTGCATACGGACAGCTCTACATTTAGCCACAGCCTAAACTTGTTAAGGTCTGACCATATCTCACCCATTTCCTTCCTTGTATACCTCTCTATCATCCTTCTCCTCCAAGTATTTCAAAGGTGCTACTTGTCCCAATCCTTTCTGCACCAAGGCTTATAAACCTTAGGGCCTGCTCCCTTGTCCTAATACCGCCTGAGGCCTTAACTTTTAGCCTCCCCTTTGAAAGATCTACCAAAAGCCTCACATCTTCCTCTGTGGCACCAGCGGGAGCATAGCCCGTAGAAGTCTTTACAAACTCCATGCCCGCATTGGCCAAAAGCTCTATCGCAAGGGCCTTCTCTTTTTCTGTAAGGTAAGCTGTTTCAATGATCACCTTTCTTATGGCGCCCTCCGTGTTCCTTGCTATAGCCCTCAACTCCTCCTCCACATAGCCATACAAACCGCTTTTGAAGGCCGATATGTTCATAACTATGTCCAATTCTCTTGCCCCCTCTTCCAAGGCCCTTATGGCCTGCCAAAGCTTCTCCTCCTTTCTGTCAAGGCCAAAGGGAAAAGATATAACACTACAGACAATTAGCCTTCCGTTGGCTATCTCCACAGCCTTCTTTACCCAAAAGGGGTTTACACATACGGCATAAACACCAAGCTCTGCGCACCTGTTTATCTGGTCTTCCAATTCCTTTAAAGTGTGGTTTGGCCTCAGTATGGAGTGGTCTATAAACTTGGCTAAATCCATGAGGATACACCGTAGGTGAGGTCGTGGTATATGGATAAAAGGGCCTTGGCTCCTTCGCCCGCTGCTGTTATTATCTGCTTGGCAAAGATGTTGGTGCAATCGCCCGCCGCATAAACTCCCCTCTCAGAGGTCCTGTTGTTGCAATCTATAATTATCTCATCCCTTTGTGTGGTTAAAACTCCCAAGCTTTTGGCAAGCTCAGAGTTGGGCTTTAGACCCACTTCAACAAAGACCCCTTCCGCCTCAAGCTCAAAAATTTTATTCTCCCTTAGGTCCTCCAAAACCACAGACCTTACCCCATTGCCATCTCCCCTTATCTCAAGGACCCTATGTCTTAATAAAGTCTTCACCTTTGGGTTTGAAAGCACCTTTTCCCTTAGGACCTCGTCCGCCCTAAACTGGTCTGATATCTCCACAAGGTATATTTCCTTTGCGTAGTTGGTAAGCTGGTCTGCGGCCTCAAAGCCCGAGTTTCCACCCCCCACTACCACCACCTTGGCATCCTTAAAAAAGGGTGCATCACAGGTATAGCAGTAGGAAACTCCCCTTCCCGTATACTCCTTCTCTCCAGGAACTCCAAGCCTTCTGTGCTCTGCTCCCGTGCAAAATAGCACCGTCTTTGTATAAAACTCCTTCCCAGAGGCTGTTTTTACTTTAAAGCCTTCCTCCTCCCTCTTTACCTCCACCACCTCATCCACAATAGGCTCCACACCAAGCCTCCTCATCTGGTCTAGCATCCTTTCCACAAAGGCAATGCCATCCACCAAGGCATAACCAAGGTAGTTCTCTATCTCTCCAGCCTTTAGCACCTGCCCCCCTATTTCCTTTGTTATCAATAAAAAGTCCATCCTCTTCCTTTGGGCGTATATGCTTGCGGAGATGCCCGCAGGGCCTCCGCCTATTATGATTAGCTGGTGCATAGAAAAAATTTTATCACCTTAAACCACAGCACATTACTACCAAGGTGCAAAAGGCTCACAAGAATAAGGGAACCAGTCCTCTGGTATACAAAGCCGTAAAGAAGGGAAGGGAAAAAGGTAAGGAAGGACCAAAGGTGGCCATATAGGATGATGTGGGGAAGGGTAAAAAGGAGAGAGACGGTAAAGTTAGAAAGCCTTTGCATAAGGTAGGCCCTAAAGAAAAGCTCTTCGGCAAAGGCCTGCAAGGAAAGGGCAAGAAAGTTTTCCTTATGAAGCATGTAAAGGAAAGGCAAGGCAAGAAGGCTTAGGTTCCACCAGCTTTTTATGCCAAGCCTTTCATAGGGCAAAAAGGCAAGGGGAAGCAAAAGCACTATTGGGCTAAGGTTTGGAAGGCCATAAAGCCTGTGAAGGAGAAGGTTCACAAGGAGAAGGCCATAGAGCACAGCTTCAGTATATTTTTTTATAAACAATTTTTCCCTCCTGCCTGTCGTATATGGCGGAGAAGCTAAAGCTGTATCCTCCGCTTTTTAGGTCCATGACTATGTGGAAAAACCTGCTTTTTGTGTCTATGTAGTTTTTCATCCTGTATAGCATGTCAAAGGTAAAGCCCTCCACAAGCACAAGATCTTCTGGCTTTTTGAAGGGTTCTTTAGACCTTCTTTCCATGATCCTATTGGCAAGGGCTTCGTCCATGTGCCTGTCAAGGGAAAGTAATACATAAAAGGGTGCAGTGTTTATATTGACCTTTCCAGAGGAGAAGGTGGTGGTAAGGCTCCAAAGGCCTGGGTAAAAGTCTTTGCCTATGGTCTTTCCCTGAAGGTCCTCTTGCCTAAGGCCCACATACAAAAGCTCCTCCTTTGAGCTAAGGGGTGCCCTCTTTATGGGGTAGGGGTTTTCAAAGGAGCTATCCCTTTTGCCTATCCATATGAGCAGTCTGTTTAGATATTCTTCATCTATCCTAAGGGTTGAAAAGAGATGTTTAAAAAGCTCTGGATGGTCGCCCGCCGTGTTTAGGTTTATAAACCTGTCCTCATCGTATATGCTTATGCTTAGCTCCCCCCTCTCCGTCTTAAAGCTAATAGGCGTTGCCCACCTTTCTCCCAGATGGTCTATGGAAGCATCATCGGACCTTATGATGGCTATGGCTAAGGGAAGGGCAGACTTGAATACATAAAGAGCCTGCATGCGTGCATAGACCTGCTGAAGGCTCATCTGTGTGCTTTTCACTGTGGTGTATAGGTCCATGACCACAAGGCTTGCGCTAAGAAACAAAAAAAGGGCCAATACTATGGTCATCTTAGGACCATCTCTAACTCGTATATGCCCTGCCCCGTGTTATCCACAGCCTTAAACTTGATTATCTCCACTCCTGCATTTTCAAGGGCATAAACAAGCCTTGGAATTCCTTCCCCTTTTAAGTTCCTTGCCTTTACCTCATAACCTACATCCGTTTGTTTAAAAGAGAGGAAGTCCGCACCAACCTCCGATAGCCTCTGCCTTACAAAGTTTTCATCTATGGTAGCCTTTTGGCGAGCCTGGTAGTTCTTAAGGAGTAGCATAACCTCCTTGTGCCTCAAATACTCAAGGTAGTAAGAGGCTCTTAGCCTGTAATACCTATCAAGGAGAAGGGCAAGCAAAAGCACAGAGATTAAAAGCATTATAAGGTTTATCCTCTTTACCATCATGGCCATCTTATCTCAAACTCCACCTTGCCCGTTGTGGTCTCCTTTATAGCATAGGGCCTTATGCCCTCAAGAAGGCTCCTTTCCGCCTCACCTTTTATGATGAGCCTACCTTCTGCATACTCAAAGGTGTATATCCTCATGCCGGGCCTTAGACTATCTTGGGCTTTTAGCAATGCCTTTGTAAGCCTGTACTCTTCCCCTGTGGAGACCTTTGCCCTCACTTGATCATAAAGGGACACTATGGGCTCCTTTGGAAAGAGCCTTTTAAACTCAGACCTCTGAAGTTCTCTTAGTTTTTCTGCCGAGTAAATTCTATCCATAGCAAGGAGGCTAAGAAAGAAAAGAAGCCCCATGCTGGCACCGGTATAAGCTATCCTTTTTATATCCTGCTTACTTAATTCCTTCCTTGTAAAGTCTGGATAAGGGTTTTTTAATACCTCCCTCAGGCATGCACCAAGACACACCGCATACTCGGGCTCACAAGCTCTAAGGTCTATAATCCTTTTAAAGGCCTCCCTCAGGCCCCTTAGCCTTGAGCCACCGCCGGTAAGGAGAAGAGTTTTTTCTTCAAAAGAGTAGCCAGAAAGCTCCAAAATTTCCAAAAGACCCTCTCTTACTTCTTCCAAATTTAAGCCCTCGGACCTCTTTAGCTTCTCCGCCTCTTCAAAGCCTATGTTCCTCTTTTCCATTACCCTTTGCGTAAGGTAGTCCCCTCCCCTCATAACCACCCTAAGGGACCTCAAAAGCCCCCCTTCCACCTCCACAAAGACCGTTTTGCTCTTTCCAAAGTCTATGACAAGACCCTCCTTTTCATAAAGGCTAAAGAGCCTTGCCAGCGCAAAGGGCTCCAGCTCTATATCCTCACACTCAAAGCAATCTCTACACAAGCCTATGTAAGCCCTATCCTCCAAAAGCTTAATATCATACCTGCTCTCTGGAAACCTCTCCTTCACATAGGCCCTAAGGTCTTCTATCCTTTTCCTTCCCTCTACCTTTATGAGGCTCTTGTGTGAAGGCACCACGCATAGGACCCTTCCAGACCTTTTGGAGACCTGCCAGCTTTTTGTAATAGGGTTGTACTCCACAGAGAACCTCTTTTCACCCTCTTTGGCGCTCACTACTTTTCTTATCATCCTTCCTCCGCCTTTACAGCCTTTAGCACCTCCTCCGGCGTTGTTATGCCAGAGAGGACCTTCCTTATGCCATCCTCCAGCATGCTTTTGAAACCTCTTGACCTTGCAAAGTTCCTTATATCTGTAGCAGACTGGGTTTTTACTATGAGTTTTTTTATCTCTTCATCCACCTCCAGCACCTCAAATATGCCCGTCCTTCCCCTGTAGCCTGTCCCCATACACTGCTCACAGCCCCTTCCCCTATAGAAGGTATGGTCTCCCGAAAGCCCAAGCTCCTTTAACTCCTCCTTTGAAGGCCTATACTCTTCCTTACAGTATGGGCATATCTTCCTTACAAGCCTTTGGGCTATTATACCCTCTAAGGCGCTGGCTATCAAAAATGGCTCTATGCCAAGGTCAAAGAGCCTTGTGATGGCGGAGGGTGCATCGTTGGTATGAAGGGTGGAGAGAACCAAGTGGCCCGTAAGAGCTGACTGGACTGCTATCTGGGCCGTCTCTGAATCTCTAATCTCCCCAACCATTATCACATCTGGGTCCTGCCTTAGTATAGCCCTAAGGCCTGTGGCAAAGGTGAGGCCCACCTTTGGGTTCACCTGTATCTGGCTCACGCCCTCTATCTGGTATTCTGGTGGGTCCTCTATGGTGATTATGTTCTTCTTTGGGCTTTTGATCTCCATTATGATGGCGTAAAGGGTGGTGCTTTTTCCCGAACCTGTGGGACCTGTGGCAAGCACAATACCATAGGGCTTTTGAGAAAGCCTTTTTAGCTTTAAAAGGTCCTCCTCCCAGAGGCCAAGGTCCTCCAGCCTTAGTATCTTCCCACCCTTTTCCAGAAGTCTTAACACCACCCTCTCACCAAAGACGGTTGGCACCACCGAAACCCTTATATCCAAATGCCTTTTGCCTACCTTGACCGCTATCTTCCCATCCTGTGGAATTCTCTTCTCTGCCACGTTTAAGTTTGCCAGAACCTTTATGCGGGATACCACCTGCTCATGAAGGGAAAGGGGAATCTGAGTATAGTTGTGTAGCATGCCGTCAAGCCTAAGCCTTACAAAAGACTGGCCCTCATAAGGTTCTATATGTATGTCTGAAGCTCCAAGGTTTATGGCCTTTATAAGGGTCTGGTTTACAAAGCTTACCGCCGGGCTTGTCTCCTCCTCGTAGAGTATATCCCTTACTTCAGATTCCTCCGCACCTTCTACCTCCACAAGGGGCTCCTCTTGGGCCAAAACCTCTTGAAGCCTTTGAGAAAACTCCTCTTCAGATACATAAACGGGGATAATCTCTTTTCCCAAAGAAAAGCGCACCTCCTCTAACACAAGTGGGTCAAAGTCCTTTGGGACCAAAAGCTTTATATAGCCTTCTCCCTCCTCCAAAGGCACAAGGCGGTAGGTCCTAAGGATGTCCATCTCTAATATAATACTACCTCATGCGTGCAGTTTTGCTTGAAGGCTTTGGTGGTGTGGAAAAGCTAAGGTTTGTGGAAGATTTTCCAAAACCAGAGATAAGGGAAGATGAGGTCCTCATAAGGGTAAAGGCGGTGGCCCTAAACCACCTTGACCTATGGGTTAGGATGGGGGCCCTTGCCATAAGGCCCGAGCTTCCTCATATATTGGGTGCGGACATAAGCGGTGTGGTGGAAAGGGTGGGAAGCTTGGTGAAGGATATAAAGGAAGGGGATGAGGTGGTGGTGGCGCCGGGCCTCTCCTGCGGTGTTTGCTATGAGTGTCAGAGCGGTCATGACAACCACTGCAGACACTACGATATTCTGGGCCTTAGGTCAAAGGGTGGTTATGCCGAGTATGTAAAGGTGCCCGCAAGGAATGTGATAAAAAAGCCATCCAACCTTAGCTTTGAGGAGGCAAGCTCCTATCCTTTGACCTTTTTAACCGTTTGGAATGCCCTTGTCAATAAGGCGAACATTAAGCCTTACCACAGAGTTCTCATATGGGGAGGATCTTCCGGCGTGGGTGTGGCTGGCATCCAGATTGCCAAACTTTTTGGAGCCTTTGTGATAGCTACAGTAGGCTCGGAGGAGAAGGCAAAAAGGTGCAAGGAGCTTGGTGCAGATGTGGTAATTGACCACTACAAGGAGGATGTGGTACAAAGGGTGAGGGAGCTTTTCAAAGAAGGTGTGGATGTAGTGATGGACCATGTGGGAAGCCAGACCTTTTGGAAGAGCGTGGAATGTTTGAGACGTGGTGGAAGGCTTGTCTTTTTTGGAACTACCACCGGCTCTGAGGCAAGCGTAGACATAAGGTACATCTTTGTGAGGGAGATTGAGCTTTTGGGCGTTTATATGGGCCCAAGGGCAGACCTCTTTAAGATAACAGAGCTATTTGAAAGGGGCCTTTTAAAGCCTGTGGTGGATAGGGTCTTTCCCTTGGAGAAGGCTCAAGAGGCGCACACATACTTGGAAGGGTCAAGGCATTTTGGGAAGGTGGTGCTAAGGGTGGAATAAGGAGAGGATCGGGATAAATTCTAAAAGGAGGGAAAGATGGACATTGAAAAGTTGGCGGAGAAGCTAAAGGAGCTTATAGTGGGTGAGCTAAAGGAAGAGTTTAGGGACTTTAAGGCCACCGTTAGCGGTGAGCTTGCTGGCTTTAGGCTTGCCATTGAGTCTATGAACCAAAGGCTTTCTGCCCTTGAGGAAAGACAGAGCAGTCTTGAGGCAGAGCTTAGGGATATAAGAAGGTCCATTGAATACACCAACCAAAGGATAGACGAGACAAACCAGAGAATTGACGAGACAAATAAGAGGATTGACCAAACAAGGGCGGAGCTAAAAGAGGAGATAATGCAAAATACTTTGAGGATTGATGAGCTAAACAGGAGGGTTGACAAACTGTATATTCAACTTTCTCACATAAGAGGGGACCTAAACAGGGCCCTATCTCAGAAGGAAGTTATTGAGGATGTGCTCACAAGGATTCAAAGGCTTGAACTAAAGGTCTTTGGCCAATTATAATATTCCCATGCCCATACAGGAAAGCTACAGGCAGGAGGCCCTATCTAAGCTAAAGGACCTATGCCAAAGCCTTAGCCCAAAGGTAAAAGGTCTTTTGGAAGAGGCGGAGGAAGAAGACTTAGAGTTTGGTGTAAAGCTTGAGCTAAAAAGCCCAGAGCTTGAGGAGGCTTGGAAAAAGGCTGTGGAGGAGAACAACTATATGGAGGTGGTCTTTACCGAGATAATGGAGCACCACGATGGAGCCTACCTTAAGACCACCTTTAGGAATAGCCTTGAAGAATGCCATGCGGAAAGGTATGTAAGCATAAGGAGCTCTGGGAGGGTGGAGATAGGGTATGCTCTATTTTTAAGGCTTGATGGTGTAAGCATAAGGGTTGAAAGGGTTGGAGAGGGGCTCTTTAGCCTCTTTGCCAAGGCTCAATGAAAATTTTTGTCTCTTTGGGTGAGAGGTCTGCCAGCAACTACGTATATAACATCTTTAAAGATATAAAAGGCATAGACCTTTATGGCATAACGGACGAGAGGCTTGAATCCATAGGCTTTAAAAGCGTGGCAAGGATAGAGGACCTATCGGTAGTGGGCCTCATAGAAGCCCTTCCAAAGGTGCCCTATGTCTACAGGCTTTGGAAGAGGATAGAAGAACTTCTGCCAGAGATGGATGCCTTAGTGCTGTGCGATGCTCCAGCCTTTAACCTGCCCCTTCTCAAGAGGGCAAAGGGAAAGGTCAAAAAGATCATCTACTTTATATCTCCTCAGGTTTGGGCATGGAAGGAGGGAAGGGCCAAAGTTATCTCAGAGCTTGTAGACCATCTTATAGTCATCCTCCCCTTTGAGGTGGAGTTTTACAAAAGGTATGCAAGGGAGGGCTTTAGGGTCCATTTTGTAGGCCATCCCTTGGTAGATTTGGCAAAGCCCACCATGAATGAAGAAGAGGTAAAAAGGCTTGCGGGTTCAGAAAGGTATATAGCACTCCTTCCAGGGAGCAGGTGGAGTGAGATAAAAAGACATGTGCCCTACCTTAGGTCTGTGCTTGAATGTTTGAGGCCTAATATGCCCCTGCTTGTCCCCACCTTTGAAAGCTTTAAGGACTATGTGCAAGAGAGCCTAAGAGGCTTTCCGGTAAAGGTATTTACTCCAAGGGATATGGAAAGCCCTTCTTACAACCTTATGGCTTACGCCCATTTTACATTGCTTGCCAGCGGGACGGCGGAGCTGGAGGCAAGCCTGCTTGGCTCTCCCCATGTGGTCTTCTACAGGGTCAATCCCATCACCTACCTTTTGGCAAGGCTTTTGGTAAAGGTAAACTATGTGGCTCTCACAAACCTCATACTACAAAGGGAGGTGGTGCCAGAGTTCATACAAAGGAGCCCAAAGGAGCTGTGCAAAAAGGTAAAAAGCTTTTTGGAAGATGAAAAGCTGAGGGAGTCTATGAAGGAGGATTTCAAAAGGCTAAGGGAGGCCCTTGGTGGGGAGGGTGCCATTGAGAGGCTAAGAAGCCTCTTCCTCCAAATACTTTATGAGTTCTAAAACATCTTTGAATGGCTTTGGGTCCTCTATCTGAAAGCTCATCCACCTTTTTTCTGTAGGATGCTCAAAGGCAAGATAATAGCTCAAAAGCATGTGGCAATCGCCTATTTTTTCAAGGACCCTTTTGTCCACCGAGCTTCTTTTGAAGCCATAAGTTGTGTCTCCAAGGATGGGAAAGCCAAGAGAAGAGAGGTGTACCCTTATCTGGTGCGTCCTGCCCGTGTGTATCTTTACCTTTAAAAGGCTTATGCCTTGGCGGTAAAATCTTTCCAACACCCAAACCTCGCTTTTGGCAGGCTTTCCCTCCTCCCTTATGGCAAACTTCTTTCTGTCTACCTGGTGCCTCCCTATGGGCGCCTCTACTATGTAGTAATCCTTTTCTGGCAGGCCCTTAACGAGGGCTTTGTAAAGCTTTTCTACTTTTCTCTCTTTAAACTGCTCTGAGAGGCCTCTGTGGGCTATGTCCGTCTTTGCCACCACCATAAGACCCATGGTGTTTTTGTCAAGCCTATGCACTATGCCGGGCCTTTCCACACCGCCTATGGAGGAGAGGTTTTTAACATGGTATAAAAGGGCATTGACAAGGGTTCCAGAGGTGTAGCCCGGGGAGGGGTGGACCACAAGGCCGCAAGGCTTTATAAGCACAAGTATATGATCGTCCTCGTAGATTATATCCAGTGGTATGCTCTCTGGGAGGACCTCCAAAGGCTCTGGCTCTGGCACCAAAAGCTCCACACGCTGGCCCACCTTTAGCCTTTTGCTCGGCTTGTCTAAAATTTTTCCGTCCAAGTATACATATCCTTCTTCAATGAGCCTTTGATGGTAGCTCCTTGAAAAGTCTGGATAGACCTTTGCCAAAAACTGGTCAAGCCTTAGGCCCTCATGCTCTTCTTGAACCTCAAAGCTAAGACTTTCTACAATCCTCTTCTTTGAGCTTGACATACACCTCAATCTCTCTTGGCTCTTCCTCAAGGTTTAGGCTCTTTACATAGCCCACAAGTAGGTTATAAAGCACCCTTTTAGGATAGTCCTTTAGCCTTACCTCTTTACCATTTATCAGGATTTTGGCGTCCATTGAGAAAATTTTATCAGTTTTTTACAAAAGGGCGGGCAAAGCCCGCCGAGGGAGTTATTTTCTGAAGAGCCTCCTAAAGGCTACAAGCATTGGCAACAAGAGCCACATAAGGGCATTTACAGGGCTTGCACCAGCACCCATGGAGCATCCACCACCGCCACCGCCGGTGCCACTATCACCGCCACCACCAGAACCACTTGGTACAGCTAATACCACAGGGTCTGTTATAAAACCATCGGCCTGCCCATCCGCATCAAGAGAACTGCCATCCTGAACCTGGAAAGTAGCTGTATTGCCAGCAAACTGTACATTAGTTACCTCTATGTATTGATTATTTATAAGCTTATAGAGTTTTGCACCTTGTGGTATGGCTTGTGGGAAGTTTATAGTTATGGTTATGGTTGCTCCCTGTGGAACTTGAGCTTTAAAGCTTATAGCACCGTATGGGGCAGAAAAGCCTGAAGGTAAAGGTGGTATGTTTGTCTGAGATTGCGGTGGCTGTGTAAAGGTACCGTTTTGGATAGATATATTCACTTGGCCATTAGGAGTATTTACACTTCCAGTATTGCCAGATGTAGCACTCAAGCTATCAAACTTTGCCACAAATACGTCACTCCCTCCACCATAGTTAGGTTGGGCACCACCAGCTGTTCCAGGGAAGTTGGTGGAATATGTAGCTCCTACCACATAAATCTTTCCCATACTGTCAAGGGTAATAGCAAGAGCACCATCAAGATTACTACCACCAAGGTATGTAGACTGTATAAGATTTGTAAGAGAGGCATTTAACTTTGCTATAAAAGCATCCTTAAAGCCCCAAAGCTAGGTTGAGCTCCATCAGCTACACCAGGAAAGTTAGTAGATTCAGTTATACCAATTACATATATGCTTCCTGAATCTTTATCAAGAGCTAAAGCTTCTGCATCGTCATATTTACTGCCACCAAGATAAGTAGCTACAATAATAGTCTTGAGATCACCACTTAACATTGCCACAAACACATCACTATCACCAGCATTCTTTGTTTGAAAACCATAATTCGTAGCCGGAAAATCTGTAGAGAAAGTAGAACCAGCTACATATATATTCCCTGAATCATCAATAGATATAGCTTCGGCATAATCACCACCGCTTCCACCAAGGTATGTAGACTGTATAAGATTTGTAAGATCTCCATTTAACTTTGCTACGAAAACCTCGCTGCCACTTTTATAATTTGCTTGAGCACCACCTTGTGTACCAGGAAGGTCACTAGAAAATGTATTACCAGCTACAAAAATATTACCAGAATTATCAATAGCAATAGCTAGAGCTCCATCATCATTACTCCCACCAAAGTAAGTAGCCTTGATTACAGTTTTTAGGTCTCCACTCAACTTCATAACAAAGACATCAAGCCCACTAATATGAGGTGTAGCACCTGCTATGTATACATTGCCTGAGCTATCAAAAACTATTGCGCGAGCAGCATCATTACCACTTCCCCCCAAATACGTAGCCTGCACCAACGGGTCTATCACAAGCTCCTTGCTTTTGTCATAGTCCTTTACCTCAAAGCCATAAACTACTTTGTTATCCACCTTTGCCACTTTGTAAGACACTGGCACTTCCACTCTTTTTCCACCTATCTCCTGATAGGCCACTGGCTTTGTAAAAACTATCTCTCCAAGCTCTGTCTTTAAAAGTAGTTCTCCGCTTTCCTTTACCTGTGCAGACTTTACTCCATCCAATTCAAGCCTTATCTTGCTTGGGTCTGCTCCAGGTGATACATAAAAGAGCTTTTCCACATTGTTGCCATAGGCTTTTAATTCTACTTTTATGCCTTCATAGACTTCTCCAAGGGAGACCTTTCTGTAGGTGGCTATGTTTGTCTGCCACTTTTTTGGGTCATTGCCTACGAAATAGCTCACATTGGTAGGAGACTTCTCAAGGGCTTTTAGCTCTTTTACCTTTGCGTTGGATAGCCTTTCTACTATAACCGCCACGCCTTCCACTTTAGGTGTTTTCCCTTTTTCTGCCTTTTCTACCTTAGGAAAGCTATAGACTAGCTCGCCTTCTTTTGTGATAAAGAGTGTGCCACCAAAGGTTTTGGTATAATAGGCAACCCTTTCGTCTGTCTGCCCTCTGTTTTCAATAAAGGGCATTTCAAGGGTTTTTAGCCTTTGTAGAACCTGAGCCTTTTTCTCCTCTGATAGATGAGCCTGTGGCTTACTTCCAAACATGGTGAAAGCCATAAATAGGGCAAGGCCGGCTATGAGTGCAATAGCCAATAGGGCTATTTTTCTCATACTAGTCCCTCCTCTTTAAAAGCTTTGATTTTATATTTTATCACCCCCCCACCTTGTCAAGGAGTTTTCAGCTCAAGCCTTTCAAGCCGACCGCTTATAACAAGCCTCATACCACCGCCGGAGACCTGGCCGTTTATGGTGGATTTTAGGGGGTTTGAATGGTTATAAACTATCTGCCCGTCGCCTACTAAGTTAAGGCCCATGGCCCTCCCTTTTGCAGTAAAGACCCTACCTTTGAGGTCAAGGTTTAGTTCTTCCAGCTTTAGCTCTTGAGCCTTTAGGCCCTTTATCTCCAGCTTGCCATAAAGGCCATCCTTGATAAGTATATCTCCGGATAAGCTTTCCACATCTCCAAGGCAGGTAAAGTCCTTAGCCTTTAGCCTCTTTGCACCCAAGGACCACTCCACATAAAGGCTCTTTCCATCACACAAACCAGAAAGGCTAAGCCCAGAGAGAGAAAGGCTTATTTTAAGAGAGTCAAAGCGCACAAGCTTGAAGTTTTGGTCATAAAGGGCAACGCCCTTCAGGTTTATATGTGTAAGTCCCTCTTCTACTTTTTGCGCCGTCAGGTATAAACCGTTCTTCAAAAGCATCTTATCAAGGACCAAAAACTTGGGAAATGTTAAAAAAAGAATAGCTAAGAAAAATAAAAGACTCAAGAAGATGTATAAAAACAGAGATTTAAGGCTTAGCTTTCTCATTCTTTTCCTGCTTTTCTAAAAGTTTTCTTAATTCATCTGCCAGTTTTTGATGTTCTTGGGTTATCTTGCTTAGCTCCTCTGGCTTTTCTACCACATAGGGAGTTAGGAATATAAAGAGGGAAACCTTATCCTCCGTTTTGGTATCTCTTCTGAAAAGCCTTCCAAAAAGTGGAATATCCTTTAGGCCCGGCACACCTTCTACGGTGTTTATGGTCCTATTGTTTATAAGCCCGCCTATTATGATGGTCTGTCCGTTCTCCACCACCACGTCGGAGTTGACCTGTCTGTTGGAAGTTATAGGCACCGCATAGCTTAGCTGTCCCACTTGAGGCCTTATAAAGTCCACTATCTCTTGCACCTGAAGGTTTATGGTGAGCCTTAGGTTGTTCTCCGCTATGGTGGGTGTAATCTTTAGGTCCAGGCCCACCTCCTTATAGTCGTAGGTTATAACGGGTTGTCCGTTTATATCAAACTTTACGCCAGAGGCATAGGGTATTACTTGACCTACTTTTATCTCCGCAGGCTGGTTGTCAAGGGTAAGTACCTTTGGGTTTGAGATAAGATTAAAGCCCGTGCCTTTTTCCAAGAGAGAAAAGAGAAGTACCAAGTCTGGGAAAAAGAGGTTAACACCACCTATGGTGATGGTTTTCCCTACGTTGTTTATAAAGCCAAGGACAAAGTTGCCAGTAAGCATTGAACTGTATATGTCCTGAAGGCTTCCCACACCAAAGCCAGCGCCTCCCTTTGAACCAAAAGCTTGCCACCGTACTCCAATATCCAAGGCTTTACTTGTAGACATCTCCACCACAGAGGCGGCTATTAGCACTTGCCTTCTTCTCACATCAAGCTTTTCTATAAGGGCCTTTAGGCTTTCAAACTCTTGTGGAGTGGCGTATATAAGCACCGAGTTGGTTCCTCTGTCAAAGCCTATGCGGGTGCCTTCCTTTGTTTGTATGGATGGTATGGGCTGGGGCTGTGGCGTTGGTTGCTTGGGCTTTTGCAAGGGCGTTTCAAGCCCTTTTATATCCACCGGTTGTACTTGGTATTGAGGAGTGGGCTGGGCCACAGTAGGGACAACACCAGTAAGAAGGCTTTGAAGGCTCTTATGGAGCTCCTCTGCCGATATGAACTTTAAGGGAACCACATAAAAGCTCCTATCTTCTGTGATCTGCGTGGATTGGTCTATGGTTTTTATTATCTCTTCTACTATGGCTTGAATGTCTTCCCTTGCCACCACCACTATGGCGTTGGCATCTTTGCTTATTGTGGCCACACTTGGCGCGCCAGTTTGCTGTTGTAGGGTGCTTAACACACCCTGAAGGCTCTGCAAAACATTTTCCGCCTTAGCCTTTTGGAGAGGATAGAGCTTTACCTTTAGACCTCTTTGTGGAGAGTCAAGCTCTTTGAGTATACCCTTTATCTTTTCTATGTTTTTGGCAATGTCTGCCACTATGAGGGTGTTGGACTGAGTGTGGACTCCCACTTTGGCAAAGGGAGAGAGAAAAGGCTGTATGGCCTGCTGGAGCTGTTGGGCTTGGGTGTTTTCTGCGGTATAAAGGTAAAGGATCACATCTGCGCTAGTGGTAGGCCTTTTTGGCTCCGCCAGAGGCACAGCCTGAGCTATGGGAAGTATACGCACAAAGTTTTTGTCCTCCACCACACCGTAGCCTTGAAGGGTAAGGGACATAACAAAAAGGTCCCAGGCTTGTTTAATACTTACAGGCTTGGCAGAGCTTATGGTTATAGTTCCCTTCACGTTGGGGTCAAGCACTATGTTTTTGCCCGTGAGCTCCGACATGAACTTTACCACAAGGGATATATCCGCATTTTGGAAGTTAAGGAATACCTTTCCAGTCCTTTTTTGCTCTTGAGCCTGCTTTTGGATAGCCTCCGCATCCTGAGACCACGCAGGCACAAAAAAGAAAAGAAGCAAAAACACCGCCATTAACCTTTTCATCCTTCTACCCTCAAAAGCAATTCTATAATTTCACTGCCCCTCTGCAAGTTCAATTTTATACTGTTTTCGTTTCTTAGCACCTGCAATATTCTAAAGGCGTCCTCACCGCTTTTTATCTCTTGGTTGTTTATAGACAGTAGCACATCTCCTGGTTTTATACCAGCCCTTTCAAAGATGCTTCCGGGCTCTATCCACTCAAAGAGAAAGCCCTTTGTCCTTCCTTCCTGCACAAAAGGCACAAGCCTTATCTGCCTAAACATTACGCCAGGATCTGCGGTGATGCGCTGGAGTTCTTCTTTTGATACGCTGGCTTGGAGGCTCTTTGTGGCCTGTGGTGTTGGAGATGTGGATTTGGAGACCTGCATAGAAGGCTCTCCAGATTTAAAGCTAAAGCCTATGGCAAGCCTATCCTTATCCCTTGACAAGACTATGTAGTTCCTTTCTATATCCACTACTCTGTAGCCTTTTACTTCTGAGCCTATCCTTACAGTTTGAGTGGAGCCATCCACTTCAATGAGGGCAAGGCGCACAGAGCCTGTAGCCGTGGCAAGCAGTTTAATGGATGTGGGCTTTTCCTCCTTTTTTGGATAGAGGCTTTCAAACTTTGAAAAAAGGCTTGAAACTTGAAGGCTTTCCCTTTTTAAATCCGGTGGCACAATTTTAATATCCTTTGCTATCCAAATATACAATAGTATAAGCACAAAAAAGGGCAGAAGAATTAAAGGGTAAAACACAAGCATGTTAATTATTGTAAACCTATACGTGGGGTGAGAAATTCATCCTTTGTAGTGGCAGGTTTTAAACCTGCCAAATTATAAAACATCAGGCGGGTTCAAGACCCGCCACTACTTTTGGATTTTTTATTAGTAGTTGCACGGCATGCCGTGCTTCTACATTTCTTGTCTCATTTATTTTTTGCAAGAAGGTATGATGGTATCCCAGCTTCCTAATTAATTTCTCACCCGGCGTAAGCATGTTAATTATTGTAAACCTATCCTCAAAAGCTTCCCTTCAAAGAACAGTTCAACCCACTGAGGAAGCCCTTTAAACTCCTCATAGTAGCTTCCGTTGGAAAAGGCCCTAAAGGAAAGGTCCTTAAACCTTCCAAGCTTTATAAGTCTGTCCTCCTCATAAAAGGCTATATCCCCATAAGGGTAGGGAAACTCATAGTAATAGAGCCAGCCATCCTTGTATATGTATGCACACTTTACTATGCCTTGATAGTAATCCCCGGAGGAAGTTATCATAAAGATAGCATCCTTTCTTAAGTAAAGGTCTGTGGCGCCTATTAGCTTTCTTTGAAGGTTCCAAAAGAGCAATATCTCTTCCTTTGTGAGCTGTGAAGACTGGGAGAGAAGATAGGAGCTACGCAAAGAAGAGTAAAAGCTATAGGAAAGCAAGCCCAAAAAGAGGCCCATTAGGGTCAAAGCTAAAAGCACTTCAATGAGGGTAAAGGCCCTTTTCATCTTTTAATTTATAGATAAATACTTCCGCAGACCCAAGCCTGTAGCTTATCTCTTCCAGCTGTGGATAATCCTCAAGGCTTTTCTTTTCCACCTCCAAGCCTTCTGTTTTTCCCTCCACCAGAGCGTTATTGAGCTTTATTAGGTCTTCGGAAAGTTCATAAGCATTTGAATACTCAAGCCTTGCAAAGGATAAAACTTCAAAGACTACAGAAAAGCCCACTGCAAGCACAACAAGCGCCACCAAAAGCTCAAGAAGGGTAAAGCCCCTATTGCCACACATCTATATCGTCTTCCGTGCCTTCCTTTCCATCCGGCCCCATAGACCTCAGTTCATATGGCCTTCCTATCCCAGGAGACATATATATAAAATCCCTGTCCCAAGCATCCTTTGGAAGCTTGTCCAGATACTGCCTCCACCTTTGGGGTATGGGTGGTGTGGTGGGTTTTTCCACAAGGGCCTTTAGCCCTTGTTCTGTGGTGGGATAAAAGCCGTTGTCAAGTTTATACTGTTCCAAGGCATCCTTTATGGCCTTCATCTGAACTTTGGTAGCCTCAATCTTTGCCTCATCCACCCTTCCCGTTATCCTTGGAACCACTATGGCTGCCAATATACCAAGGATGATGATAACCACCAAAAGCTCTATAAGTGTAAAGCCCTTCTGCCTCATAGGAAAATTATAAAGCTTAGGATGCGGGAACAGGTCCTTAAGTAGGATGGATTTTTGAAACAACCTCCCTTACCTCTTGACTAAGGCTTTTAAGTAAATTAGAATATTCTTATAATCTTATGCGTGGAGGTAAGCCATGACTATGGATAGGGCCCTTAGACTAACCTCTGGTTTGGTGCTTTTGATAGTCTTTCTTATAGCCATACGTCCTGCGGACATTCATTGGTTTTGGAAGCTCTTTATAGTCTTTATGTCCATAAACCAAATACAGTCTGCCTTTACTGGATGGTGTCCTGTAATTAGCCTTTACAGGAGGCTGGGCATAAAGGAATGCACCTGTTAATCCGTCTCCAGCTCTATCTCACAGCCTTCCTTTTCTATAACAAGCTGACAGGTGAGCCTCCTGTTCTCCTCATACTCTCCTATGCGCCAGAGGGTTTCTTCCTCCTGCTCGGAAGGCTCTGCCAGGCACTCAAGCCCCTTTACCACAGTGCATACACAAACACCACACTGACCGTCGGTGCAACCAAACTCAACCCCAGCCTTTTCTATCTCATGATGGTATTCGCCAAACTTTACGCCCGCCGGAATTTCCAACACCTTTCCGTTTATCTTTACCTTAGCCATTGCAATATTTATTTTAATCTTGAAATGCCTTAAAGTTCTTGATTTATCTCAATGATTTTACAAAAGCCTCCAAAGACCCTACCAACAGGCCTCAAGGACCACACATTTAGGCTTTCTGCACCGGCCAAAAGGACCCTGCCAAAGATGAGGTCATAGCCAAAAAGTTCTTCGTGTTTTAAAAGCCTACATTCAAGCCATGCTTTAGCCCTTGCCACCCTTGGCACCCTTACCTTATAGCTTTCTGCCGGCTCAAGGCCAGCCCTTTCAAACTCGCTTACCTCTGGTGGAAAGTCTTCCGAGCTTATCTTCACCTCTTTGATTAGCTCTTCTGAGACAAGATTTATCACAAACTCGCCTGTGCTAAGGATGTTCCTCGCTGTGTCCTTCCTGCTACCGTCCTCCCTTTTGCTTATAGATATAAGGATAACCGGTGGCTCATCGCATACCGCATTGTAAAAGCTAAAGGGTGCAAGGTTCAAAAGGCCCTCCTGGCTCATAGAAGATACCCATGCTATGGGCCTTGGCACCACAAGGCTTGTAAGCACCTCATAAGGGTCAAAGCCCTCAGGCCTTTCCATATCAAAGATCATAGCCACCTTACTTACCCTGCTCTCCTTTCAATCTCTCAATTTCTTTTCTTATCTCTTCTACAATTTCTTTGTTATATATCACCTTCTTATCTTTTTCTTTTATTGAAAAGACTATAAAAACACTTCCCCCAAATTCACTTTTAAATTTTTCATGAGTTCTCTTCAGTATATCCTCCCATTTATGAATATTAGATGTGTGTTTATAAGTTATGGGTTTTATTTGCAAGCCTATATACTTTCCATCAACCTCTATATAAAAATCTACATTGTATAACCTGTCCCACTCGTCTGGAGCGGGCCTTATCTCAACGCCAAGATAATCCGCCAATTGTCCGTATATGGTATCAATCTCTGTTCTATACTCTTCATAAGTTCTGTTAAGTACCAGCTCTTTTATATAACTTATACAATCCTCCTGCGTTATTTCAGATATTTCTGACTGTAGCACCTCCGAAATTTTTACATATAACTTCTGTCCTAAGTTTTCAAGATACTCATCAGGAGTTAAATCCACACCTTCACTTTTAAGCTTTTCTAATAATTTTTCATAATAACGTTCCTTCCATTCTTCCAAATTCTTAGGAGAAGCTTCACGAATCCATTCTGCTACAGGGCCTACATACTTTTTCTTGTTATAGCCCCATCTATTGGTTGCTATGTTAAGTATCCACTCTTTCCCCACTGGATACCTCCTGCCATAGTTTGATAAATTTTTTCTTATAAAGGTGGTTTTCAGATAAGTCTGGCAGTGCTAAGCCGGATTTTAAAAGGTAGGCATTTACAAAGATTTTATTTTTTAAATAAACATAAGCTTTTACTGTATGTTCATCAAGCACTTGGTAATTTCTTATGAATATTTCCTTTCCAAGAATATAATCCTTTAAATACTTCAGCGTCCTTTCTCTATCTATGACTTTAACCCCCAGGAACTTTATATTTAAACCTGTATTGGTCTCAATAGTTTCTTCATTTAAAATTCTAATAACTTTATATAACCTTTCTCCATTAAAGTTAAAACTCTTTGGTTCTATAAGCGGTTTAGCATCTTTTATTCTTGGTAAATATTCTATGGGTGGCTTATTTACAATATCAACTTCTCTTTCAATAATGTCAATCTGATTAGCATCTCCTATTTTTGACAAGATTAGACTAAGAAATTCTTTGTTTATCTCGTAGCCTATGGCTTTTCTGTTTAATTCCATTGCAACCTTCATAGTGGTTCCACTACCAAGAAAGGGGTCTAGCACCGTATCGCCTACAAAGGAAAACATTTTTATAAGCCTTTTTGGAAGCTCTTCTGGAAACATAGCCTCGTGGCCTATCTTCTTAGCCCCTGCAAACCGCCAATGCCCAGAAAAATATTCTTTCCATTCCTCTTTTGTAAGCTTTGAAGCCTCTTTTATTTCCTTTGGCACAATCTTATTCTTACCAGGTTTTTTAAATATGAGAATAAACTCATAGTCTATTTCCACTATGCCATTAGGTGGATAAGGAAAGGAACCCATAACTACAGCTCCGCCTGTGGTGTTCATGGTGGTCTTTTTTTGCCATATTATAGAGCCAAGGTAATCAAAGCCTATACTTTCGCACTGGCTTATTATCTCGGCATGGATAGGTATAACCTTATACCTTCCATATACAACAGCTCTTGAAAATTGATCTCCAATGTTTATACATAGCCTACCGCCCTCCCGAAGCACCCTAAAACACTCCTTCCATACCATATATAGGTCTGTAAGGTATTCATGGAGAGTTTGACCGTATCCTATCTGTCCTTTAACTCCATAATCCTTTAAATGCCAGTAAGGCGGAGATGTTATGATTAAATCCACTTCCCCATCCTTTACTTCAGCCATACTCCTACTATCACCTATGATCAATCTCGCCTTATGCCTTCCTTCCATACACTATCTATTGTAAAATAAACACACCCATGAGGCTACTATCCCTTGACACTTCCTTTTCTTTTATAAACCTCACCCTTATAGAGGATGGCAAGGTGGTCTTGCACCACTATGTGGATGATGGGAAAAAGACCTTAGAACATCTGCCTTCTTTGCTGAAAAGCCTTGGCGTAGAGCCAGAGCATATGGATGCCTTCGCCGTCTCTTTGGGGGTGGGCTATTTGACCTCCTTGAGGATAGGCATAACCTTTATGAAGACCTTGGCATACCTTACCAAAAAGCCCATAGTGGGCTATGAAAACCTCTATATGATGTGCCACTTTCTAAAAAGGGAAGGGGAGTTTTGTGTGGCACTCAAAGTTAGCAACCAGATATTTTGTAGAAGATGCAAAGATGGGAAGATAGGGGAGATAGAGGTTTTAAAAAGCTTGCCGGAAAGCATAAAGGTGGTAGGGCTAAGCGGTCAAGGCCTGGGAGATATCTCTCTTGAGTTTTTTCCCTTTTCCCTCTATGGTGGCCTTTGGGCATACAAAAGGTTAATGGAAGGCTATGGTGGTGATAACCCCGTGCTTTTAGAACCCATATATCTGAGGCCTCCTGTTTGAAAGCTTGTATATGACAAAGCCCAGAATGGGAAAGACAAGCATGAGAAGGGCAGAAAGCCTGTAGTTTCCGCCTGTAAGATAGAGTAATAGGGACCAGCTTAAGAGGCCCAAGCTTGAGGCTATACGCTCGCTAAGGGAATAGAAAGAAAACCTTATGGCTATGTCTCCCTTTGTGAATTTTTCAATAAGAAGCACTCTTGATGTGGTCCAAAGGTGGGAGAGGGAAAGGCCTGCAAAGAGGCCAAGTAGGAGTATCATGGACCTTGGCGTGAAGAAAAGGAGTATTAAAAAGGCACTCCAAAGAAAAAAGCCAAAAGGGAAAAGCCTGTTGGCCGAAATTCTATCTGTAAGCCTTCCCCACAGAAGGCCTCCAAGCACACCGCCAATGGCCGAAAGGCCTATGGTCCTGTATATCTCCCCCTCCTTTAGCCCATAGACCTCCCTCAAATAGACCCCCATCATGGCTATCATGGTATTGGCAAGCTCCATAAGCAAAAGCATGGATGCCATGGTTAAAAGAAAGTTTTTGTCCTTTAGAACCTCCCTTATGCTTATGATCTGTCTTTCTTTTGGTTCTGTGAGGTAAATTAGGGAAGGAAGGGACAAAAGGAAAAAGATAAGGGCTATGAAGATGAAGGCTGTGGGAAGGCTAAGCCTTGGTGCAAAAAGTATTAAAGCCACCGCAGAGCCAACGTAGCCCAAGGCCACACCAAGGCCGGAGGCCGTCCCTTTTGTCTCAAAGATTTTTAGCAAGGAGTTATAAAAGAGCATGGCCTGCTGGTGGATGATGGCCAAAAGAAGGTAAAGGAGGAAGTTCAATTCTACACTGTGAAAGGAAAGGTAGAGGGCAAAGCAAACAAGTGGTATGAGAAGGCTAAAGAGGCTGAAGAATGTCTTCCTTAGGCCTCTGTAATCTGCCACTTTGCTAAGCCTTAGGGCAATAAAAAAGGAAAGTAAAAAGGCAAGGCCATAGAGGGTTGAATAGGTTTTTACGTCTATGTGCTGGGTAATATAGAGGGGGTAAAGGGTGGAGAAGAGGAGGGCTCCTAAGATGGTTTCTCCAGAGTCATAGAGGGCAAAGGAGAAAAGCCTTACTGCCCTTATTTTTGAACCTCTATCTCACACTGGTCTGTAATGCCATAGGGGTCCCTCTTGCACTGCTCAATGGGCATAACCTTTCTAAACCTTTCCACAAAGTCCTCCCAGTTTTCCAATATATGCTTGGCCCATGGGCTTTGTGTATAGCCCGCATGCTTTTCTATTAGACCTCTTAGCTCTTCCCTTTCGGCATCCAAAAGCTCCCTCGTAATCACATAATCCTTGTTTATCTTAAGGTCTATATCTTCATCAAGAACGTAGGCATAGCCTCCGGTCATTCCCGCTCCAAAGTTCATTCCCACAGGGCCAAGGACCACTACCACACCACCGGTCATATACTCACAGCAGTGCATGCCAGCACCTTCCACCACCGCCATAGCTCCACTGTTCCTTACTGCAAACCTCTCTCCAGCCTTTCCGCTGGCGTATAGCTCACCACCTGTGGCACCATAAAGGCATGTATTGCCCATGATCACATGGTTTTGAGTGTCCTCCACATCGTAAGGCCTTATGACTATCCTTCCACCGTACATGCCCTTACCTACATAGTCGTTGGCATCACCTATAAGGGTCAAGGACATTCCTTTGTGGTTGAAGGCTCCAAAGCTCTGGCCTGCAGTGCCTTTAAAGACAAGCTGTATGGTATCCTCAGGAAGGCCTTCATCTCTATACTTTAAGGCTATGTAATAAGCAAGCCTTGTAGGCACGCTTCTGTCTACGTTCCTTATAGTATACTCTCCGTAAAACCTTTCTCCCCTTTCTATGTATGGAAGAACCTCCTCCTCCAGCCTCTTTGCCAGGTCGCTCCTTCTTGGGTTGTCGTTCCTCTCCTGCATACACCTTAAGGGTTTGTCTTTGGGATAGCCCTCCTTTAAAAACTCTTCCAGTTTTACCCTCTTGGAACCGGGTATGTGGTCGTAAGTTTTTATATCAAGCAAGTCTCTCCTTCCTATTATCTCATCAAGAGACCTTACTCCCATCTCCGCCAATATTTCCCTCACCTCTTGCGCCACAGCCCTAAAGTAGGCCATTACGTTTTCCACCTTTCCTTTAAACTTCTCCCTGTATTTGGGGTCTTGGGTGGCCACACCTGTGGGACATTGATTGGTGTGGCAAAGCCTTGCCATCACACAACCTTCCGCTATCATGGCCGCCGTGCCAAAGCCAAACTCCTCCGCACCAAGAAGGGCAGCTATGATCACATCCTTACCAGTCCTCATGCCACCATCCACCCTAAGCCTTACCTTGTCCCTTAGGTTGTTTTCCATCAAGACCCTTTGAGTTTCAGAGAGGCCTATCTCCCAGTAGTTTCCTGCGTTCTTTATGGAGGAGTAGGGGCTTGCGCCCGTTCCGCCTTCCGCACCGCTTATCTGCACTATATCTGCATAGGCCTTTGCCACACCGGCAGCTATGGTTCCCACACCCGTTTCGGCCACAAGCTTGACGCATACCTTAGCCTGTGGGTTTGACTCTTTTAAGTCGTTTATAAGCTGTGCCAAATCCTCTATGGAGTATATATCGTGGTGTGGTGGTGGGGAGATAAGGGTTATGCCCGGCTGGGCATGCCTTAGCCTTGCTATATACTCGTTTACCTTCTTTCCGGGAAGTTGGCCACCCTCTCCAGGCTTTGCACCTTGTGCTATCTTTATCTCAATATCTTTGGCGGAAGCCAAGTAGGTAGGTGTTACACCAAAACGCCCAGAGGCCACTTGCTTTATGGCGGAGTTCTTTATGGTCCAATACCTTGCTGGGTCCTCTCCACCCTCTCCAGAGTTGCTCTTCATACCAAGCCTGTTGCAGGCTTCCGCTATTACTTCATGAGCCTCGGGAGACAAAGCTCCCAAGGACATACCGCCCGTTACAAACCTTTTAAGAATGCTCTCTACGGGTTCTACTTCTTCTATGGGTATAGGCTTTTCTGCCCTCTTGTAGTCCAAAAGGTGCCTTATAAAGGTGGGATGCTCTTCGTTGGCTATACGGGAAAACTCCTTGTAATCCTTATAATCCTTTGTCTCTAAAAACTTGTGCAAAGCCCTTACCACAAAAGGAGACCAGGCGTGGTATTGGCCCCCCTTCCTAAACTTCATATCACCACCATAGTCAAGCTGTGGGCTATCTGTCTCATAGGCCGCATCATGCCTTGCCAAAAGGCTGTTTTGGATTTCAAAGATGCCATCAGACTCAAGGGTTGTTGGAGTTCCCGGGAAATACTCCTCCACAAAGTCTCTGTTTAGGCACACCGTATCAAATATTTTGGCACCTTGATAAGAATTGAGGGTGGATATACCCATCTTGGACATTATCTTTAAAAGCCCATCCTCCAAGGCTTTTTTGTAGTTGAACAAGGCCTTATCATAAGGCACCTTTATCTCACCCTTTTGACAAAGCTCACCTATAAGCTCATACATAAGGTATGGATATATAGCAGAAGCTCCATAGCCTATAAGGCATGCCATATGGTGTGTGTCCCTTGCCTCGCCCGTTTCTACCACAATGGAGACCCTGTTGGCAAGGCCCCTGTCCGATAGCCATTTAAAGACGGCGGAAACGGCCAAAAGGCTTGGCACAGCAAGCCTATGCTTTGATATATTCCTATCGGAAAGCACTACAATGTTTGCGCCCTCTCTTACCGCCTCCTCCACCCTTCTGCAGACTATCTCCACACCAAGTCTGAGGTCGCATATGCTTATACCCTCATACATGGCGTCATAAAGGATATCCGTTATCCTCCTTTCGCCAGCTAAGTCTTGTAGCTCTACAACGCAGTAGCTTCTTTCCTTGGGATATGTCATTGGAACCCAGGCCACCTTAAAATCCTTTTGCTCCATCAAGGCCTTAAACTGGTATGGCAAAAGGATGGGGCTTTCTATCTGGAGCCTCTTGGCATGTTCTTCATCTTCCTTTAAGAAGTTTCTCTTGTGTCCCAAGTTCATCTTAAGGGACATGACAGACCTTTCCCTTATGGGGTCTATGGGTGGGTTGGTAACTTGGGCAAACCTTTGCTTGAAGTATCTAAAGAGAAGCACAGGCTTTTCTGATAGGGGTGGGATTGGTGTATCATCACCCATGGAGAAGGTAACTTCTTTGCCCTCTTCCGCCATAGGCGTCAAGACATGCTTTATCTCCTCTTGGGTGTATCCAAAGGCCACAAGCTTCCTTATCCTTTCTGGGTCCTCCTTTGGTTCTGGAAGGTTGTAATCCTTTACTATCTTCCATAGTCTAACCAAATGCTTTTCAAGCCACTCTCCATAAGGCTTTTTAGAGGCAAGCTCTTTTAGTATCTGCTCTGTTTCCTTTACCTCGCCCTTTGAGAGGTCCACCACCAAAGTGTCCCCAGGCCCAAGCCTACCCTTCTTTAGGACCTTTCTATCTTCCAAATCCACCATCCCAACCTCTGAGCCAAGCACAAGGATGCCATCCTCCGTTAGCACGTACCGTGCGGGTCTAAGGCCGTTCCTGTCCAGATGGGCGCCTATCTTTTTGCCGTCGGTGAAGGCTATGCTTGCAGGACCATCCCAAGGCTTCATAAGGAGGGACTGGTATTCAAAAAAGTCCCTTACTTCCTTGCTTAGCCAAGGCATACCCTCCCATGCTGGTGGTATGAGCATGTTTATGGCGTGTTCTGGACTATAGCCCACAAGCAAAAGAAGCTCAAAGACTCTATCAAGGGAAGCAGAATCGCTCTCATCATTATAGACCAAAGGCCTTACAAGTTTTATGTTGTCTCCAAAAACCTCATGCTGAAGCTCTTGCTCTAAGGCTCTCATCCAGTTTCTATTGCCAAGCAAGGTGTTTATCTCTCCGTTGTGTGCTAAGTATCTAAAAGGCTGTGCCAACTTCCAGTTTGGGAAGGTGTTGGTGGAATACCTCTGATGGAAAAGACAAAAAGAAGACTCTATCCTTTCGTCCCTTAACTCTGGATAAAAAACATCCAGCTGGGGTGCCACAAGCATACCCTTATAGACCAAGGTCTTAGAAGAGAGGGAAGCAAAATAAACCTTGTCCTTTATCTTTTTGTCCGTTTCTATGCGCCTTCTTAGGATGTAAAGCTCCAATTCTCTCCTTTCTGGGTCGCACTTTTCCGTGTCCAAAAGAAGGTGGAATATTTTGGGCATAACCTTAAGGGCAGACTCGCCTACGGCGGACTTGTCCACAGGCACCTCTCTCCAACCTACCAAGGAGAAGGGACTTTTCCTTATGTATTCTTCTATCTGAGGTCTCACATCTTCATAGAGAAAGACTGCACCCACCGCAAGGTTCTCCAAGGAGGAAAGCTCAAGCCCTTCCTTATCTATAAAATCCGCAAAGAATCTTCTTGGAACCTCTATAAGAACACCCGCACCATCGCCCGTTTTGCCATCACCGCCCACTGCACCCCTATGGGTTAAGTTTTTAACGGCCCTAATGCCCCAGCTTACAATCTGATGGCTTTTTTCTCCTTTTATATTGCATACAAAGCCTACACCGCAGGAGTCGTATTCCAAAAGCTCCATTCCTTCACCTCTCAAAAGAGTAAATGGGTTAATATTTTAATATAGGATAGGGACCTTAGAAGTAAATACTATTTATTGTCCCCACAGGCCCTTTCTGTTTTCCCTTGCATACCTTTGGGCCTCCAAAAACCTTTCTTGATACTTCACGTTGGGTGGTATGGTATAGACCTGTGCATAGCCTTCCCTTATCAAAACTTCGTTTAGCATCCTACCATCGGATAGCCACACGTAGGCCAAAAGCCTTCCGTATTTATCCGTCTTCTGCACGTCAAACTCCAAATACACCTTTTCACCCTTTGGGAGAAGGCTTTTTGTAAATTCCTTGGCCTGCCTACCCATTTTTATGATCTCTTCCAAGGAGCGCCCAGTCCTCTCCGAATCTCTTCTGGCCTTTGGATTGTCTGCGCTTTCTGGCGTATCCACTCCTATAAGCCTTACCTTAACCTCTTCTCCATTGGATAAGGTGCAATGGAATGTATCTCCATCCACCACACGGACCACAGTGCAAGGTGTGGTGTTGGATGGTATGTTTGAAGGTGCTTTTTCTACATGTGCATAGTTGGATTTAGAACATGAGATAAGAAAGGCAAGTAAGAAAAATAGAAGGACCTTTAATCTCATGGAGATTATTATATTACAGGTATCAAATCCTCCTTCACTTTCTTCCAAACTTCAGGCACCTGTTTGAGGGCGTTGGGTGTAAGAAGGTCCACTCTTTTCCCCAATATTTTTTCCAGATAGTCCGCCAAACTTATGAATTTTAGTCCTATTGGCTTGCTAAACTCTACCAGTATATCCACATCACTACTTTCTTTATGTTCTCCTCTGGCATAAGAACCAAATATGGCCAAGCTTTTAACTCCATATTCCTTCCTTAAATACCTAAGGTGTTTTCTTAAGGTTTTTATAATGTGTTCCAAATCCTTACTTCTTGGTCTTTGCTTCACTTTCATAAGCTATTATTGTATTCCATATTATACGCTGGGTGAGAAATTAAAGCCCGTAAGCTTCTGGCGCGTTGATTTTCCAAATGTAGTGGCGGGTTTCAAGCTTGCCCTCGGGTCCAAGATCTGTCCAATAATCGGGGGTAGGTTTTGAACCTGCTCCTACAAAGGATAAACTTCTCGCCAAAGGTATGCTTTTTCTCAAAATAAATGCGATAGCCAACGTATGTATTTTGCATTAATATTATCCTTTATGGAAAAAGGCCTTTGGGAAGAGGCTTTGGTGGAGGAGATGATATATCTGATAGCCCATCTTGCCCATGCGGAACAGCACCTTATGGAGTTGGAAGGAGAGACAAAGCTTGAAGACCTTGTGACATACATAGATGAATTAAGGAACAGGAGAAAAACTGTAGGAAACCTTCTTTTCTCCATTCTTGATCTATCGGGGGAAGGTGGTGGAGAGTTCAGGAGCAAGATAGAGAGCCTTTGGTGTGTTCTAAAACATCTTTCTATGGCTTTGGTGCATTGCGATGAGTCTGCGGAGAAGGTAATAAGAAGGATGGACTGCGCCTTGGCGCAAGGAAAAGAGGGAACTGCAAAGAAGCTTTCTAAAAAGCTAAAAGAGCTGTATGAGCTTCGCCAATCTTTGAGAAATTCTATAAGAGAACTGCTTTTTGATGTCTCAAAGAAAATCAGCAAAGCGCCAGCGGTAAGGTGTAGGGAAGACCTTTGCCTTATGGAAGGAGGAGAAGATGCCTTACAAGGACCTTAGAGACTTTATAAAAAGGCTTGAAAAGGAAGGAGAACTTATAAGGATAGAAGAAGAACTTTCTCCCATACTTGAGATAACGGAGGTGACAGACAGGGTTTGTAAGCTTCCCGGTGGTGGAAAGGCCTTACTCTTTGAGAGGCCAAAAGGCTACTCTATTCCAGTGCTTACCAACCTTTTGGGTTCTGAAAAAAGGATAAAGCTTGCCCTTGGCTATGAAAGGCTTGAGGATATAGGCTGGAAGCTATACAAACTCTTGAGGCCAGAGATCCCTCATACCTTCCTTGACAAGCTAAAAAGACTGCCAGAGCTAAAAAAGTTAAACGATGCCTTGCCAAAGGTTGTAAAGGATGGTCCCATAAGGGAGAATGTAAAAAGGGAAAGGATTGACCTTTTTGAGTTTCCCATACTCCAATGCTGGCCAGAGGATGGCGGAAGGTATATAACCTTTGGCCAGGTTATCACAAAGGACCCAGAAAGCGGAATAAGGAACGTGGGCCTATACCGCCTTCAGGTGCTATCTTCTACCGAACTGGCCATGCATTGGCAGATACACAAGGATGGAAACCATCACTACTGGAAGGCAAAAAGGTTAAGGAAAAAGCTTGAGGTGGCCATTGCCATAGGTGGAGACCCTGTGCTTTCCTATGTGGCCTCTGCACCTTTGCCACCGGAGGTGGATGAATACCTCTTTGCAGGCCTCATAAGGGAGGAGGGTGTAGAACTCATAAAGGGTATAACCGTTGACCTTGAATATCCAGCCCATGCGGAGATAGTGATAGAAGGCTATGTGGACCCAGAAGAGCCTCTGATAGATGAAGGTCCCTTTGGGGACCACACGGGCTTTTATACGCCTGTGGACAAGTATCCTAAGATGCACGTAACGGCCATCCTTTACAGAAACAATCCTATATACCTTACCACCATAGTGGGAAGACCACCACAAGAGGACAAATACATAGGCTGGGCAACGGAGAGGATATTTTTGCCCCTTATAAAGTTCAACCTGCCTGAGGTGGTAGATTACCACCTGCCCGCCGAAGGCTGTTTCCACAACTTCTGCTTTGTATCCATAAAGAAACGCTATCCAGGGCATGCCTTTAAGGTAGCCTATGGCCTTTTGGGCCTTGGCCTTATGTCCCTCACAAAGCATATAGTGGTCTTTGACGAAGACATAGACGTTCATGACTTTGGGCAGGTGCTTTGGGCCTGGGGCAATAATGTGGACCCATCAAGGGATGTGCTTATATTGAAAGGCCCTATAGACGTTTTGGACCACAGCACCAATCAGGTAGGCTTTGGTGGAAAGATGATAATAGATGCTACAACCAAGTGGAAGGAAGAGGGCTACACAAGGGAATGGCCAAAGGTGATAGAGATGTCAAAGGAAGTAAAAGAAAAGATAGATAGGATATGGGAGAAGCTAAGGATAAAGTGAGGCTTTCCCTCAACGGTTGGAAAGTATAAGAATAAGCTCTGCTATCTCATCACGGCCCTTGTCTTCCCTACCTCTATCCACTTTCACTGCTTTGGCCACAACGGGCCTCTTATCTACCCTCCTTGCAAAGAGAAACCTTCTCTGCCAATAGGGGTCATCTATCCTATCTATGGTTATTCCCCTGCTTTCGCTGGCATGGACCATCTTACCGTTGCCAATGTATATACCCACATGGGAAGGCCCCGGCCTGTATGTGCTAAAAAACAGTAGGTCTCCCGGCCTTATCTCATCAAGGCTTACTGGAACTCCCACTTGGGCTTGTTCTGCCGTGCTTCTCGGAAGGCTTATACCGTTTACCTCAAACACCCTTTTTACAAAGGCGGAACAGTCCATTCGGTAAAGTTCATTGGCGCCAAACTGGTAAGGCCTCTCCATATAGGTGAGGGCTGTAAGAACTATGCTATCCGTTCCTGCCAAGGCCAAACTTCCGACTAAAAATACCCCTACTATTCCTCCCCTCATGTGGGTTAAGTATACTCTTAAAGCTCTCTATGGTCAAGTGTTTTAAAAATTCAAACAATCCTTTAAGGTAAAGCTCTCCATAGCTTTTTTCTCCTAAAAGCACCCTGTAAAAGTTTTTCAAGGCATAATCCCTTCCCATTTTATACGCCACATATTGGAACCTATAGGCAAGCTTGGCTATCTTTCCAGCACTCAGAAGCTCTTCTTTTAGAGGCCTTAAAAGCTCTCTGTAGGCCTTTAGAGGCTCCTGCGGGCTTTTGACTATTGCCTCCGAGGCAAGCCTTCCCGCCCAAAGGGCGTAGTATATGCCTTCTCCCAAAAGTGGGTCTGTCATGCTTGCCGAGTCTCCCACAAGCAACACCCTATCCCTTCCAAGCCTTAGGTCCCCTTCTGGAAAGGGTATGTGCCAACCCTTCGGATGGATAAACTTTATGCCTTTTTTATTTGAATACTCTCTTAGTATTTTCAAAAGGTCTTCTTTGCCCGTGGTGGCAATGCCCACGCTTATGCCATCACCGTGAGGGAAGACCCAAAGGTAGCCCCTGCTTACCCAGCCTATCTCTATAAGCACCTCCTCCTTTAGGTCTCCTTCTGTAAAAAACTCAAGGCTTTTGAAGGCCCTTCTTTTCCCAAAGCCCAAAATATCCGCCGTTTTTGAATTGGCTCCATCTGCACCCACTATAAAGTCCGAAAGAACACTTCCAGAAGAAGTATAAACTCTGTAGCCTTGTCCTTCCTTCTCAAAGCCTAAAAAGCTTGCCTGCAAGAGGTCCGCACCAGCCTCAAGGGCCTTTTCTACAAGGAAGTGGTCAAAATCCCTTCTGTCCACTATGTAGGCTATTTCTTTGCCCGCCTCCAGTTTATACTCTTCAAGCCCCCTATAGCCAAGCCTTCCAATCCTTATTCTGTTTATCAAAAGCTTCTCATAGCCTTCTGGAAGAAGTTTTAAGGCTCTGGCAGAAAGACAGCCGGCGCAAAGCTTAAACCTTGGAAGCCTTTCCTTTTCCACAAGAAGGACTTTAAGGCCTTTCTTTGAGAGGTGGTAGGCTGTAGAGGCCCCAGCCGGACCTCCTCCTACGACTATAGCATCATACCTCAAGTTAGAACCTCAAGAGGCTTGCCCCCCATGTGAGGCCACCACCCATGGCAGTAAGGAGGACCATATTACCCCTTTTTAGCCTTCCCTCCTCTTTGGCCTCGCACAGGGCTATGGGTATGGATGCGGCGCTCGTATTTCCATACTTGTGTATGTTTGAATAGACCTTTTCCATAGGAATACCAAGCCTTTCGGCCAAGGCCTGCATGATCCTTATGTTTGCCTGATGTGGAACTACCAAATCTATGTCTTCTTTGGAAACTCCAGCCCTTTGCATAACTTCTTCACATACATCGGCCATGGCCCTCACGGCCAGCTTAAAAAGCTCCTTTCCTTTCATGTTTATATAGCCACACCTTTCGGCGTACAGTATCTCCCAATAGTTGCCGTCAGACCTCATGACCGACGCCAAAAGCTCCCCTTCCCCTTCGGAGGAGAGAACCACCGCACCCGCACCATCTCCAAAGAGGACGCATGTGGCCCTGTCCGTCCAGTTTACTATCTGAGATAGCTTTTCAGCGCCCACCAAAAGGATGTTTTTTGCCTTTCCAGAACTTAGTAGGGCGCTGGCTATCTCAAGGCCATACAAAAATCCGCTACAGGCGGCAGATATATCAAAGGCATAGGCCTTGTGGCATCCAAGCCTTGCCTGCAAAAGGCATGCGCTGGCTGGAAAGCCAAGGTCTGGCGTGAGGGTGGCAAGGATTATAACATCAATATCCTCTACGGAGAGGCTCGCATCCTCTAAGGCTCTAAGGCTTGCCCTGTATGCCATATCAACAAGGCTTTCTTCCTTTGCTATCCTTCTTTCCTTTATGCCGGTCCTTGTGGTTATCCACTCGTCGGATGTATCCACCATCTTCTCAAGGTCAAAGTTGGTCAAAAGGTTTTCTGGAGTGTAATGGCCCATACCCTTTATGCTTATACCCATCAGACCTTTACCTCTTGAGGCAATAATCTTTTAAGGTTTTCAGAAAGCCTTTCGTTGAAGTGATGGGTTAAAAACTCGTTGGCCACCCTTATGGCATTCTTTATGGCCTTGGCGTTTGCCCTTCCATGGGTTATTATGACTGGCTTTTTGGCACCAAGGAGGGGTATGCCACCATACTCGGTAAAGTCTGCCTTCTTCTTGAAGTTGTTCAAGGCAGGCCTCATGAGCAAGGCCCCTATCTTTGCCAAAAGGCTCTTTTGCACCTCCTCCTTTATCATCTGAAGCACAGCAAAGCCAAGGCTTTCACTTGCCTTTAGTATAACATTGCCCACAAAGCCATCGCATACTATAACGTCAAAGGTGCCCGCGTATATGTCCCTTCCTTCAGCGTTCCCTTTAAAGTTTAGGTTGCTTGCCTTCAAAAGCGGATAGGTTTCCTTTACAAGCTCGTTGCCCTTGCCTTCCTCCTCTCCTATGCTAAGGATTCCCACCCTTGGATTCTTTATTCCCAGTATCTCCTCGGCGTAAGTATGCCCTATTACGGCAAAATGCAATAGATGCCTTGGCTTACAGTCCACGTTGGCACCTACATCAATAAGCACAGTTCTTCCCTTTGGGTTTGGAAGTGCCACACCAATGGCCGGGCGCTCAAGGTCCTCAATAGACCCTATGACAAACTTACCAACTGTAAGCACTGCGCCCGTATTTCCGGCGGAGACCAAGCCATCGGCAAGCCCGTCCCTTACAAGCTTTCCAGCCACAAAAAGGGAAGATTGTTTTTTCTTTAAAACGTTGGAAGGTGGCTCGTTCATCTGGATGACCTCTGGTGCATGAACCACCTCCAGCTCTCCCTTAAAGCCCTCCCTCTTTAGTATGCTTTTTATCCTTTCTTCGTCTCCAACCAATATGCTTTCAAGGCCCAATTCCTTATAAGCTGAAAGACAACCCTTTACTATCTCCTCGGGGGCGTAATCACCCCCCATACAATCAACTGCTATCCTTGTCATGAAGTTTTTACAACTTCCCTGCCCTTATAGTAGCCGCAGTAGGGGCATGCCCTATGGGGCATCATAAGCTCGCCACAGTTTGGACATGTAGCCAAAGACATGGCACTTAGCTTGGAAAAGAAATTTTGAGCCCTTCTTTGGTCCCTTCTCCATTTTGAGGTCTTTCTCTTAGGAACAGCCATTTTAACGCCTCCGTAGGTTTGATAAGAGATTTCTATTATAGCACATTACTCTTTTTTAGAAGGTCCCCAAGGGTAGTCCTTTCTTCTTTCAAGCTTATTTCAAAGCCCGTCATACAGTCTGGACTGCATAGGGGTTTAGTTGGTATGCTTAAAATGATCTGTTCTCTTAGTAGATTAGTCAGGTCAAAAGCTTCTTCGTCTTCATAGAAGGAGACTTCCAAGTCAGAAGGCCTTAGATATATAACATCCTTTGTGGGATATGGCTCTATCCTTACCACTTCTTTTTTACCTATATCCTTATGGTATAGGGTAAGGCACCTACTACACTCAAGCACCACATAGCCCTCTATTTCCATATAAACCTTATAGGCGCCCTTCTCTTTTGTTATTTCCACATACAAAGATATGGGTTCTTTTATTTCTCCTAAGTCTGGAGGTAGTTTAATATCTTCCGGTTTAAAAACATAGTTTTGAGAAAACTTTTTTCTTGTTTTAAAAAGTTCCTTTAGGTTTAATTTAACCATATGTTTTAAAATATACATGCTTAAAAAGATTTCAAGGAGGTATGAATGAGGCTTGTAGCCATAGGAGGAGGAACAGGTCTTTCTACTCTCTTGAGGGGATTAAAGGAAAAGGTTGGAAAAGAAATACAGGACCTTTCTGCCATAGTTACCGTTGCAGACAGCGGAGGAAGCACTGGAAGGCTAAGAAAGGTGTATAACCTTCCAGCACCTGGAGATATAAGAAACTGCATAGTGGCCCTCTCGGAAAGCGAAGACATAATAAGGGAACTTTTCCAGTTTAGGTTTAAGGGGGGAGAACTTGAAGGGCACGCCTTTGGAAACCTTTTTCTTGTGGCACTTACAGAGATAACAGGGAGCTTTATGCAAGCCATAAACATAGCCTCTCAGATACTTAGAACAAAGGGCGAGATCATACCCGCAACCCTTGAAAGCATACAGCTTTGCGCAAAGTTCAGCGATGGAGAAAAGATATGTGGAGAAGAGGATATAACGGAATACGGTAAGGCAAAAGAGGCAAAGATTGAAAGCATATGGATAGAACCGGAGGATGCCAAGGCCCCCATTGATGCAATAGCCAAAATAGAATCGGCCGATGTGATAGTCTTTGGTCCGGGAAGTCTTTACACGAGCATTATACCAAACCTGCTTATAAAGGATATAAAGGAAGCAGTATTAAGGTCGCCAGCCCTTAGAATATTTATAGTCAATGCAATGACCCAACCGGGAGAAACAGATGACTTTACGGCCTATGACCATATTAGGGTTTTCAAAGAAATTACCGGCATAGATAGAATAGATGCAGCCATTGTAAACACAAAAATGCCATCGGACCAGATTTTAAGAAGGTATATAAAGGAAAGACAAGAGCCGGTTATACCCGATGTAGCCAAGATAGCAAAGGAGGGTATTGAAGTGTATGCAGAAGACCTAATAGGCGAAAAGGAAGACTTTGTAAGGCACGATTCCAAAAGGCTTGCAGACCTTATAGTAGAAATATACAAAAAGCATGCTGTATTTTCTTGACTTTGATACTTCAAAGCTTCCCACAGAAAAAGCCCATATAGTTGTATGCGGTAGCGGTATAGCCGGCTTAACTGTGGCCATAGTCTTAAAGGAGCTTGGCCTTGAACCCATCATTTTGACAAGGGGCATTGGGAACACCTATTATTCTCAAGGTGGGATAGCCTGCGCCCTTCATCCAAAGGACAGTCCCTACCTTCATATGTTGGATACACTTAGGGCAGGAAGGGGTCTGTGTAAAGAAGAAAGTCTTAGGATTTTGGTGGATGAAGGCATTCAAAGGCTTATGGATTTAAAAAGGTGGGGTGTGGAGTTTGACGAGGAGACCACCATAGAAGGGGGCCATTCCTTTCCAAGGGTTTATAAGGTAAAGGACTACACGGGCAGGGCTATATACGAAGCCCTTTGGAGGAGGGTAAAGGAACTAAATATAAGGGTTTTGATGGGAGAGCTTCAAGAGATTCTGGGAGAAGATAGGGTTGAAGGGCTAATATACAACGATGGAGAGTTAAAGCTTATAAGAACTCCAGTCCTTGTGCTTGCCACAGGCGGTGCAGCAAGCATGTTCTTACACACTTCCAACCCAGTTAAGGTAAGGGGGGATGCCCTCGGAATAGCCTTGAGGAAGGGATTAAGCTTGATGAACCCAGAGTTTGTGCAGTTCCACCCCACGGTGGTAAAGAACACCAGCATACTCATATCGGAGGCCGTAAGGGGTGAGGGTGCAGTGCTTATAGACCAAAGGGGTGAGAGGTTTGTAGATGAGCTAAAGCCAAGGGACGAAGTGGCAAGAGCCATATACAAAAAGATAAAGGAAGGACAAGAGGTATTTATAGACTTAAGAGGCCTTATCCATAAGGGTGTAAAGCTCTCAGAGAGGTTTCCCACCATATACACCATGCTAAGGGAAAAAGGCTACGACCCAGAAAGACAGCCCATACCCATCACACCAGCTTCCCATTACTTTATCGGTGGCATAGAGGTAGATAACTATGGAAGGACCACCTTACCAGGCCTTTATGCGGTTGGAGAATGTGCCTGCACTGGCGTGCATGGTGCCAACAGGCTTGCCTCCAACTCTCTTTTGGAGGGTGTGGTTTTTGGATATAGGACTGCCTATAGGATATGCGGTGATATAGGCTTTTTGAAGTTTAAGGAAGGCCACTTTGAGAATAGAAGGGAAGGGAAGATGGACCCACCTTACGGCTTTAAGGACCTAAGAAGGCTCATGTGGGAAAACTGTGGCCTTGAGAGGGAAGAGGAGGGGTTAAAAGAGGCCATAAGTAGGCTACAGAGCTGGCTTGAGAGTTGGAAGGAGTGGAAACCCACAGTGGAGAATAGAGAACTTTTTGACATAAGCCTTGTGGCTTTGGCAACCCTTACCTGTGCTTTGCGGAGAAGGGAAAGCAGGGGAGTGCATTATAGGGTGGATTACCCTCACGAAAGAGAGGAGTTTAGAAGGGATAGTTTTTATAGTTTGGAGCCGTAGGTAATGCTATAATAAAACTCCCATGGAGGAGAAGCTCAGAAAGTACTACAGGGATATTGGCATAAAGGAATTAAGGAGGCTTTTGGAGGAGAAGCTAAACCGTATTCCACCCACCATGGAGTATGTGAGGAACCTTATCCTTGATGCCAAGATGCTTATGAGGATACTCTCCGATGAGGAGTTTGACCTAAAGGAAGAGGCCAAAAGGGACTTCATATCTGCCCTCCTCTACCTTATAGAGGATAGGGACTCCATACCGGACAAAATACCACTTATCGGCTATTGGGATGACTACAAATTGCTAAAATATGTGAAGAATAAGCATAAGGAAGAGATAAACAGGTACTTTTCACAGGTAAAGCACTTTATAGCCAATTACTTCTAATGCTTTGGTTTTTGGCTTATAGGACCTTTCAGGCTTTTTTGACGCTTATAGGCGTTACCTTTTTGTCCTTCTTGATAATAAAGCTGGCGCCGGGAGACTACTTGGACCAGCTAAGGTTAAACCCACAGATTTCACCGGAGACCATAGAAGCATTAAAAAGACAGTATGGCTTGGACCAAAACTTTTTTGTGCAGTATATTAAATGGCTCTCTTCCGCCTTGACCTTTGACCTTGGTTATAGCTTCCAATACCATGCTCCCGTATCCCAGCTTATAGGAGAGAGGATAGGGAACACTCTTCTTCTCACTCTTACCTCAACCATACTCTCCTGGCTCATTGCAGTTCCCTTGGGCCTTTTGGCGGGCCTAAAGGAGGACAAACTCCCAGACAAGATAATAAGGCTGTACAGCTATGCTTTTGTATCTTTTCCTTCCTTTTTCTTAGCCTTTATAATCCTTCTTTTGGTCTCAAAAACTGGCCATGTGCCAGTGGGCGGTGTGCATAGCCCCAACTTCCATGAGCTAAGCCTTTTTGGCAAGATAGTAGACCTTTTGGCCCATATGTTTGTGCCAGTGCTAACTCTTACCCTTGTCTCTTCTGCAGGCCTTATAAGGCTCATGAGAAGTGCAGTGATAGAAATAAAAAACAGCCCTATGGTGATAATGCTCAAGGCCAAAGGTGTTTCCCAATGGGTTATGATAAAGCATATACTTAAAAACGCCATGAACCCCTTTACCACACTCATCGGCTATGAGATAGCTGGCCTGCTTTCCGGTGCGGCCCTCATTGAGATAATAGTGGGCTGGCCAGGGCTTGGAACCCTTATGCTGGATGCTGTGCTATCCCAAGACCTTTTCCTTGTGATGGGTGGGCTATATATTGGTACTATAATGCTACTTGTGGGCAACCTGATTGCCGACATACTTTTGGCCATAATTGACCCGAGGGTAAGGGAGAGGGAGATAATAAGGTAGGAGGTAGTGCCATGGCAAAAGTGGCCATCATATTGGCAGAAGGCTTTGAAGAGGTAGAGGCTGTAGCTCCTATTGATGTGCTAAGGCGTGCTGGTGTGGAAGTTATCATAGCAGGGCTAACTCCCGAGCCTGTGGCGAGCGCAAGGAATGTTAGGATAGTGCCAGATACTACGGTGGATAACCTAAACCCTGAAGAGCTTGATATGGTAATACTGCCCGGCGGTGCGGGCGGTGTGGAAAGGCTAAAGCAAGACCCAAGGGTGGAAAGGCTCATAAAGGCCATGCAAGAAAAGAAAAAGCTCATAGGTGCCATATGCGCAGCACCCACAGCCTTGGCAAAGTTTGGAGTGTTGGAGGGCAAAAAAGCTACTGTATATCCTTCCCTTGTGGAGGAGATAAAGCCAGCCCACTTTGTGAACCAGCCTGTGGTGGAGGATGAGAACATAGTGACAAGCCAAGGACCTGGCACAGCCCTTGAGTTTGGTCTTAAGCTGGCAGAAAAGCTTGTGGGTAAAGAGAAGGCGATGGAGGTAGCTCAAAGGATGCTTGTAAGGTATCAATGATACAGGTAAGGGTAAGGCCTGGGGTAGAAGACAAGATAAGGGGCTTTTTCCCTTGGGTATACAGGCCTGAGATAATAGGCTATTCAAAAAGCCCACAAAAGGGAGACCTGGTAGTAGTCCGAGACTTTGCAGGCAAGTTCTTGGGCTACGGATACATAAACCCCTCTGCCAACATAAGCATAAGAATACTCTCCTTTGACAAGGAAGAGCCTATAACGGAAGAGCTTATAAGAAAAAGATTAAAGGAAGCCCTTGAATACAGAAAAAGGCTATACCTTGATAGCAACGCTTACAGGCTTGTGCACTCAGAGGGAGACCTTCTGCCGGGCCTTATAGTGGATGTTTATGGTGAGTATGCGGTAGTGGAGTTTACCACCTACGGGATGAATAAGCTAAGACATTGGGTAATACCAGCCCTCATAGACCTTCTTAAGCCCAAGGGCATCTATGAAAAGGTGAGCGAGTATGTGCTCTCTGTGGAGGGAATGGATAACAAGGAAGGTGTCATCTATGGGGAGGTGCCAGAGGAGATCATCATCTGGGAGCATGACCTTAAGTTCTTTGTAAACATACCACAGGGGCAAAAGACGGGCTTTTTCTTGGACCAGAGGCAGGCAAGAAGGCTTATAAGAGGCTTTGTAAAGCCCGGTGCGGAATGCCTTGACCTCTTTTGCCATACGGGCGGTTTTGCCCTAAGCATGAAAAAGGCTGGTGCAAGCAGAGTTATGGCGGTGGATATCTCAGACCAAGCCCTTGAGGTAGGGAAGAAAAACGCTGAGCTTAACCAACTATCCGGTATAGAGTGGATAGAGGCAAACGTCTTTGATATACTCAAAAAACTTCTCTCCGAGGGCAAAAGCTTTGATGTGGTGGTAATTGACCCACCATCTTTCGCAAAGAACAAGGCGGCAGTGCCAAACGCCCTAAGGGGCTATAAGGAGCTATTTTTGAGAGGCATACAGCTCACCAGGCCCGGAGGCTATTTAGCAGTCTACTCTTGCTCCTTCCACATCACAAGGGACCACCTTTTGCAAACCCTTCTGTCCGCTGGCAAGGACGCCAGAAGACAGCTCAGGATAGTGGGAGAGAGCTTCCAAGACCTTGACCATCCTTGGATACTTCAGATGCCAAACACCCTTTATCTAAAGGGCATATATGCGGAGGTGCTATAGTGGATATAAAACATGCCTTTATTATGGGAGCAGTAGAAGGAATAACAGAGTTCTTGCCCATCTCTTCCACAGGCCACCTTATTCTCACAGCCCATATACTTGGCATACCTCAGGATAGCTTTACCAAAAGCTTTGAAATATCCATACAGCTTGGAGCCATAATGGCGATCCTCTTCCTATACTGGCAAAGGTTTTTAAAAGATGTGGAGCTTTGGAAGAGAATCATCACTGCCTTTTTGCCCACAGGTCTTTTGGGCTTTAGCCTTTACAAGTTCATAAAGGGCTACCTTATAGGCAACGACCATGTGGTGGTTATAGCCTTGGTTTTGGGAGGCTTTTTCCTCCTTTTTGCAGACAGGCTTTGTGAGAGGTTTTGTTATATGGGAGATATAAGGGACCTTAGCTATCCAAGGGCCTTCGCCATTGGAGTCTTTCAGAGCCTTGCCATGATACCGGGAGTCTCCCGCTCTGGCGCCACCATAATAGGTGGTATGCTTATGGGCTTAAACAGGAAGACTGCTGCAGAGTTTTCCTTCCTTTTGGCAGTCCCAACCATGCTCATAGCCACAGGCTACGACCTTTACAAATCCCATCAAAGCTTTAACCTCCAAGAGTGGCAAGTCCTTTTTGTAGGCTTCATAACGGCCTTTTTCTTTGCCCTTTTGAGTGTAAAAACACTCCTTAACTTTCTAAAAAACCATTCCTTTTTTGTCTTTGGAGTCTACAGAATATTAGTTGGCCTGCTTTATGCTTATGTGTTTTTGAGATAATAATCCTATGTTATAATTATCCGATGAAACTCATATCCGCCAACTGGAAGATGAACTTAACACCATCTCAAACCAAGGAATACATACAAAGGTTTTTGCCCCTTGTGGAGGGAATAGAAGACAGGGAAATTCTTCTTTGCCCGCCTTTCACTTCTCTATGCGTGGCAAGTGAGATGCTAAAGGAAAAAAAGGTAAAGCTTGGAGCCCAAAACTGCCACTTTGAGCCAAAGGGGGCCTTCACCGGTGAGATATCTTTGGATATGTTAAAGGAGCTTGGAGTCTCCTACGTGATAGTGGGCCACTCGGAAAGAAGATGGATCTTTGGAGAGTCGGACGAGCTTATAAACAAAAAGCTAACGGCCTGTTTGAAGGCAGGCATAAGACCCATACTGTGCGTGGGAGAGAGAATAGAGGAGAGGGAAGCAGGGCTTACCTTTAAGGTTATAGAAACTCAAATAAGGCTTGCCCTTTCGGGCATAGAGCCCTACACAGACAGCATAGACATAGCCTACGAGCCCGTTTGGGCCATAGGCACGGGAAACCCAGCCACGCCAGAGGATGCCCAGCTTGTGCATGCCTTCATAAAGGACTTACTTTATAGCATAAACCCACAGCATGCTGGAAAAACTAGGGTATTATACGGCGGAAGCGTAAACCCGAATAATGCACCAGATTTTATGAAGATGAAGGACGTGGATGGGCTACTGGTGGGTGGGGCCGGCCTAGACCCTGAATCCTTTGCCAAGATCGTAAAGTCCTTTTAGGGATAGTGTGGGTAGTGGTGCATAGATCAAAGAAAGAAGGGTAAGGCTTATGTTAGTGTTTTCCACAAAGGACTTTATTATGTTCAAAGAAAGCCAGTGGTAGGAAAATAAGACAATTAGGCCTAAAAGAGAAAAGCTAAGGCGTCGCCACCTCAAACACATCCAGCTTATGCTTATGGTTATAAAGATGGGAAGAAGGGCTGTAAGCACACGCCTCAAGACCTCATAAAGGTAATACCGTTGGTTTATACCTATCTTTTCACCTATCAAGCTAAGCATAAATAGACTTTTCATAGATAGGTGTTCTGGCCTTTCGGCAAGAGGTCTTATTTGGGAAAGGTCAATATAATGGACCCTTATATCCTTTACATACTCCTCACCCGTAAATAGATTTTTTATTTTCGCTTCCTTCAATTCTATGTTTTCTCCCCTCCACAGCCCCCTTTGTGCCACTATTAACTCCTTTATGGAGCCTTCCGCCACCTTAAGGTAGTAAAAACCATAAACATTTCCAGTGGATAGGTCTATAAGTTCAAAGTTATAAAAGCCTTTTTCTCCATTTTTTTCTTCCAAGAGCCAAAGGCCTCTTATTATCCCCTTTTCCAATTCTTTGGCTTTCCTATATTCCTTCTCTATTACGTATAACCTTTTTTGATTTTCTGCATAAAGTTCGTAAGACCCTATAAGATTAACAAGGAAGAGAAATAGGGAAAAAACTATGATAGAAAAAGAAAAGCTCAAAGGAGATATACCAAAGCTCTGGGTCAAAAGGTCCATCTTTTTCTGTATGAGCCTTCTAAGGAATAGGATTAGAGCTAAACCGCTTACAAAGGCGCTTATATAAAAAAAGACCAATGGTAAAAGGTTAAATGTGTAAGACAAAAATATCTTAATACTTTTTTGCTTAAAGACTGTAAAAACTTCACCAATAAGATAAAAATACAGAAGGCCAAAAAGCACAAAAAGTATGATGAAAAAGGTTTTTGTGTAGTTCAAAAGCATGTATCTGGCAAGCATAGGTTAAAATTTTAATATGAAGACGCCCTTATACAATCTGCACAAAAGCCTAGGAGCCAAGTTTACAGAGTTTGCAGGCTGGGAGATGCCTGTAGAGTATTCATCCATTTCTAAGGAAGTGCTTTCTGTAAGAGAGGCTTGCGGAATTTTTGACATATCCCACATGGGAAGGCTTTTGATAAAAGACAGCCTTGAAAGGCTTGAATACCTTACTTCAAGGAGGATAACCAAGCTAAAGCCCAAAAGAGTCCAATACAACCTCCTTATGAACCAAAGGGGTGGCATAAGGGATGATATAACCATATATAGGCTTTCCGAAGATGAGTTTTTCCTTTGTGTAAATGCGGCAAACAAAGAAAAGGTGTATGAATGGTTTAAAGATAACGGTATAAAGGTGGAGGATATAAGCAACAAGACAATCCAATTCGCCCTTCAGGGTCATAAGGCTGTGGAAGTGCTAAAGAACTACTTTCCGGTGGAAGAGATAAAGTATTACCACTTTGAGGTCTTTGACGGCACCATTGTATCACGGACGGGCTACACAGGAGAGGATGGCTTTGAGGTGTATGCAGAGACTTCAAAAGGGATTGAGCTTTTTGAAAAACTGATAAAGGCTTGCACTCCCTGCGGGCTTGGTGCAAGGGATGTACTTAGGATAGAAGCGGGCATGCCACTATATGGACATGAACTTTCTGAAGAAATAACACCTTTTGAAGCAAACCTGGATAGATATGTTAGCCTTGAAAAAGACTTTTTGGGAAAGGAAGAGCTTTTAAAAAAGGAAATAAAAAGAAGGCTTTTTGGTTTGGAACTTCTTAGCAGGGGTGTGCCAAGGGAAGGCTACAGGGTCTTTTATAAGGATGAGCCCATAGGGTATGTGAGCAGTGGCACTTACTCTCCCACCCTTCAGAAGGGCATAGCCTTGTGCTTTGTGGATGTCCACCTTAGGCAAGAGGGCCTTGATGTAGAACTTGAAGTGAGAGACAAAAGGCTACCCGCCAAGCTTAGAGATTACCCCTTCCTTAAGAAGGTTTGAATAAATTTCTTTTACTCTCGTTAGGCATTCCTCTTCATTAGAGCAGTGCAGCCTAATATGTACCCTTTTGTTAAGCTTGTAAATTTTGTCGTAATATTCCCTCATTAAAAAAAGAGCAAGCTCCTCTGTTTGGCCATTTTTAAGCATTCCTATTGCGGTTTTATATTTTTCTTCTCCAAGGTATTTTCTTATTTTGTTTATTGCACGCTGTATTTCCTCCTGCCAACCTTCAAAAGCGGTGTATTCTTCTATGATGTTTTTTAATCTTGTCTCAAGGTCCGCTTCTATTTCTATGAATATACCCTGTTCCTTTTTTTGCCATAAACTTTCTGGTATGTGTATGTTTCCTATTACCCTACTTTCATCTTCTGCTATCAAAATATCAGAGTTTATCCTTCTTAGCTCTTCGTATAGCAAGGCATCAAACATTTTTTGACTTACACTTTTTCTTATGCCCACTCTTCCAAAAACAGATCCCCTATGCTGTGCAATAGCTTCAAGGTCTATAACAGGGTAGCCCTCATCCTTTAGCCTTCTAAGAAGCCTTGTCTTTCCCACCCCCGTTTTGCCAGTAAGTACCAAAAAGCTTTTACCCTCTAAAAGCCTTTCCATGTCCCTTAGGATAAACTCTCTGTAAGCCCTATAGCCTCCTTCCAACCTCAGGACCTCAATACCCATAGACCTTAGCACTTTGTAAAGCTCTTGGCTTCTTAGCCCTCCCCTCCAGCAATAGACTACTACATTTTTATAATCCCTTTTAAGATTCCTAAACCTTTCAAGAAGGCTTTGTAGCTTTTCCCAAGCTATCTCGTAGCCAAGCTCTTTTGCCTTTTCTACTCCCTCCCTTCTATACACAAGGCCTATTAGCCTTTTTTCCTCGTCTTCAAAAATAGGTATGTTAATAGCTCCCGGTATATGAAACTCCTCGTATTCGGATGGACTTCTAATATCCACCAGAATTCTCTTTTCTAAAGTGTAGACCTCTTCCGGCTTTATATCCATGTTTTAATAATTTAAACCACCAGAGGATGCCTCAAGGTATACCTTTCTACCACTTAGGTCATACTCTTTGATAATCCTACCTAAGCTTTTATTGCAACTTATGATGTAATCCGCCGTGGGGTTTTTGCTTAGCCTTTTTAGCGGCTCACCCTTCCATATTCCCAAGTATAAGCATATGGATACGCTGGGTGAGAAATTAGACCTCAAGTTCGCCCCTCCTATAATAGCTATATCCAATAGCATAAGCATATACATACACAAGCACACAAGTTAAAGTCCTCCACCCACTACCAGCATTAAAAAGCTTTATCTGACTTATAACACCTTCCACTACCTGCCTTTTTGCCCTCATCTCCCTACTACCACACACAATCACACCTTCACAACCCCTATAACCCCTATCTCCATACACCACACAACTCTCCACAAGCTTCCTAAACCATAAACTCCTTCTCTTCCTTTCCCTAAATGCCCTAACCTCATGCACACTTCCAAAGCTTATCCACACATCATAAACTCTTCCCCACCTATCACATAACACCATCATCAACATGCCATACCTGACCTCCTCAAACTCCACTACCTTCCCATTGTCTCTCCGAACTATCTTCCTTCTCCTCTTTGCCCACCATACCTTCCCTCTTACCCTCCTTATCTTCTGTGTCCTCGCCCTGTTTACATTGGCTATGTCCACTATGGTTCCATCTATTACAAGTTCTATCTTCTTACCATACAAAAGCCTTGCTAAAATCATAAGCCTCAGCTTGTGAAGCTTGTATTCTCTCAATATCCTGTATACTCTCTTGAGTCTGTATCTTCTGAAGATATGCCATGATTGTATGGATGGGTCAATAAGTAATTGGGCTAATGTAAGAACTTTTGTATTGGTTATGTAGGAGAGTATAAAGATGGCTGCTATATGGATGTCTGTGAGTTTAGGCTTTCTGCCTGCTTTAGCTTTTGGCACATTAAGGAATGGCAAGGCATTTTCAAGGTCTTTTAGGATTTGTTGGTAGATGCGTAGGTAAGGTGGTATAATTTCCATGGTAAAAACCTCCGATGGTTTTTAGGGCTACTATTATAGTAGCCCTGCTGTCTTTTTATTGATATGGAAGGTTTAGCTTAAAGGGAATTTCTCACTCGGCGTGTGTTTTTAATGTAAAATAATTACCCATACATGAAGGACCTTAGACTAAACCTTATTCTATTGCTTGTTTTGACAAGCATTTCTATTGCAATAGTCCTCCTAAAGCCTATAAACCTTGGGCTTGACTTAAAGGGCGGTATATCTATGGTAATACAGCCAGACATAAACTATAGCCTTGAGCAGGAGTATGAAAGGTATGCCAAAGATATAGAAAGGAAGATAAGGGAGAAGGGAGATATAAAGGTGCTTGATGTAGTGCCTCAAAAAGATGGGATAAGGATTGAACTCTTAGAAGAGAGTGATTATGCTAAGCTTTCTGCCCTTTTGGAAAAGGATTTTCCAAGGTTTGAGATAGTTAGGCAAAAAGGTGAGGTGATCTTAAGGCTAAAGGAGTCTGAAATAGAACAGCTAAAAAACGGAGTGCTTACGCAGACCATAGAGGTTTTGAGGAAAAGGATTGATGAGCTTGGTGTGGTACAGCCTGTTATAACACGCATAGGTTCCGATAGGATATTGGTGGAGCTTCCCGGCGTTTTGGACATAAAAAAGGCCAAGTCCATAGTGGGTAGGACAGCCCTCTTAGAGCTAAAATTGGTTGTAGACTCTGGTCCAAAGGAAGCCTTGCAAGAGAAGCTAACAAGGGACTATGAGCTTCTTCCAAACCAAAAGGGTGTTGAATGGTTTTTGGTGGAAAAGGTGCCTGTCATAACCGGAGCGGACCTTAAGACGGCTTATGTTACTACCGATGAGTTTGGCATGCCGGCGGTGGGTTTTGAACTCACAGACAAAGGCTCTCAGGCCTTTTCGGAGGCTACGGAAAAGAACATAGGAAGAAGGCTTGCCATAGTGCTTGATAAAAGGGTCATCTCTGCACCGGTGATAAGAAGTAAGATAAGCGATAGGGGCCAGATAAGCGGAAACTTTACACCAGAGGAGGCAAAGGAGCTTGCCATTGTGCTAAGGGCTGGAGCATTGCCTACAAAGGTAGAATTTCTCCAAGAGACGGTGGTTGGTCCTTCCCTCGGTAGGGACGCCATAGAGCAAGGCATAAGAGCTGGTATAATAGGCTTTGTCCTTCTTGTGCTTTTACTCATATTTAGGTACAAAACCTCTGGCATAACAGCCACCCTTTCCATACTCCTTAACGCCCTCATGCTTTGGGCTGGCTTGGTGCTCCTCGGTGGAACTTTGACATTGCCGGGTATAGCGGGCATAATCCTAAACATGGGCATTGCGGTGGATTCCAATGTGCTCATCTTTGAAAGGGTAAAGGAGGAGCTAAGGCTTGGCAACAGTGTAAGAAAGGCAATAGAGCTTGGCTACAGAAGAACCTTAAGCGCCGTGTGGGATACCCACATAACCCTGCTGGTTGCAGCCCTCATTCTCTTTCAGTTTGGCAGTGGTCCCGTAAAGGGCTTTGCCACCACACTTACCATAGGCACCATAGCCTCCTTTGTCTCCAACGTGTATTTTGCCAAAGTATTCCTTGAGCTTCTGAGCAAGCTAAAGATCTTTAAAGTTTAAAGATATAGGCTAAAGCTCTTCTTTTCTTCCTTACTAACTTTGTTTCCTTCACTTACAGCGCTTAAAAAGCTCCTTTCTCTGTCTTCCCTCTTATTCTGTCTTTGATCGCTATAGTAAAGCGTGCTGCCGTTTAGCTTCAAAACCTCAAGGTTAAGACCAAGATTTTGCAGTGATTGCACAAGCCTTTGAACCTCAAACTCTGTAGGCTGTCTGTAGGCCTCTTCTTTAAGGTTTATGGAAAGTCTGAGTTTGTCTCCAAGAAGGTTGAGCTTTAGAAATGCCTCATCAAGCTTTATGCTTATCTGCTTTGGCTCGTGGTTTATAATGGGCTCATGCCTTCTTACAGATTCTATCTTTGTATCCTCTTGTTTAATAGGTGTTGCTTCTTCTTTACGTACAGGGTTATGAAGCGTTAGGTCATCCATAAACCTCTCTTCCTTATATTCACTTTTTACCTTTTGATGCTCTTCCCATGTAGGTGCGTTTTCTTTAAAGAGTGTTAAGGTATCCTTTTGTGATATATCTTCCAAGATCAGGCTCTGGACAGCATCCTTATGAGAAACCTTCTGTTCTACTGTTTTATTTTCAAGTGGTATATCTTTGCTATCAAGTTGCATTTTTTGAAAAGGTTGTAAAGGTTTTAAAAATTCCTTTGGAGCTGTAGGCTCTGGGTTTTTAAAAGGTTCTAAAAGATATGACTCTTTCGGTCTGATAGCTTGCTCTGGTTCTTTAGTGTTTATAAAAGCCTCATTACCACCTTTTTGATTAAAAGTGCCTTGGTTACTTTTATCTTTTATATATGAACCTTCCACCCCCATAGGATTTAACAGGTGTGCTATTTTTGTGTTATTTGTAATAGGCTTTTTACCTCCCTTATCCAAGCTGGTAGTTTGAATGTTTTCCATTTCCTTTAAACTGGTATTTTCATGTACCAACCTAAACTCTTCCGTGATTACCTTATTACTTTTATCACTTCTAAAGCTAAGGACTTCCTCGGACACTTCAGCCTTTTCAAAGGCTAAAGCATACTCTAGACCATCCTGTTGTACCTCAGGAAGTTTTATAAACTCTCCATTGTCTACAAATAATTTTGTCTCTTTTTGAACCGTAGTTCCTTGAGAGGTGTTTTCTTTAGTATTAATTACAACACCTTGCTGTTTGAACTCTAAAGGAGCATCAACCTTAAAAGGTGGAATGGTATTTGGAACATTCACAAAGGATGTAATAAGAACCTCCTGTTTTTTGTTGTCGCTTATCTTATCACTTCCCTCTTCTTCCATAACTCCAAACAGTATGGATAAAAAGTCCTCCCCTTGGGCCACATTAGAAAAGCAAGGCGTTAATTGTGAGCCACACCCCAAAGGCAATATTAAATTCACACCTTCACCCTTCATTACCCCTCCGCTTGCTTAACAATTTATGACAGTTCTTATAAAAGTCAAGCACTTTCTAAAAGGTATAGGACATCCTCCAGTAGGCTGTCTCTGTTTTCTTTGGTTATTTCCAAAAGCACCGCACCTCTAAGCCTCCTTATCTCCGCCACAAGTGGGTCCACATCCCTTATGGGTATGGTGATGACAAGGCTTTTTGTAGGGTCGTAAATGATCCGTCTTATCAGCTCTTTGAAAGGCTTGGAGAAAAGCTCCATCTTACCCACCTCATCCACCACCACTATCTTCTTTTCCGAGAGGGCCTTTTGAAGTATGGGCAGTGCCAAGCTTTCAAACCTTCCCACATTTACACCATAGGACCCCACAAGGTGTTTTGATGTAAAGGTTTTGCTGGCAAAGAGCAGGCTTTTGCCTTCTGTGGTTATTATTTTAAAGCCTGTGCGCTTTTTTGTCTTTGGGTCTCTTACTTCTTCTGTCCAAAAGCCTATGGCTTTGTCTCCCAAGGCCTTTACAAGCCTTTTTATAAGGGTAGTCTTACCCACACCCGGCTCGCCAGTGATGACTATCTTCATAGATCCTGCAATGCATACACCTTTAGCCTTCCCCCGTTGTTTAAATAGCTTCTTATGGCCAAAAGCATGGCATAACCACCCCTCACGGTGGTGGTGTAAGGAACCCTATACTGGACCGCAGACCTCCTTATATGGTATGCATCACCCCTTTCCTTTCTTCCAGTGGGCGTGTTTATTATTAGGTCTATCTCCTGGTTCTTTATCATATCCACCACGTTGGGCCTTCCCTCGGACACCTTTAGCACATGCTTTACATCAAGGCTACTTTCCTTCAAAAATCTATAAGTGCCGCTTGTGGCATACACATCAAAGCCCAAATCCAAAAAACCCTTTACCAAGTCCACTATCTTTGGCTTGTCCCTGTCTGCCACGCTTATGAATACTCTACCTTTTAGGGGTAGCCTACTTCCTGCTGCAAGTTGTGCCTTATAGTAGGCAAGGCCAAAGTCTTCCGCAATACCCATCACCTCACCGGTGCTTTTCATCTCAGGGCCTAGCACTGGGTCTTCTTCGGGAAACCTGTTCCAAGGAAAGACCACTTCTTTTACCGAATATATGTGTTTGTCCGCCGGCATAAAGTCGCTGGCAAAGTGGGCCCTCCCTTGAGATAGCCTTTCAAAGACCTCTGGCACAAGCTCCCTTAGCCTCTTGCCTATGCCAATAAGGGCCGATAGCTTGGCAAGGGGGTAGCCAATGGTCTTGCTCACAAAGGGCACAGTCCTTGATGCCCTTGGGTTTACCTCCAGCACATAAACTTCTCCATCCTTTACCGCAAACTGCAAGTTTACAAGGCCTTTTACCTTTAATGCCTTGGCTATAAGTTTTGACTGCCTTTTTATCTCTTCTACCACATCCTTTGAAAGTGTATAGGGTGGTATGCTGGCTGCGCTGTCCCCCGAATGGACCCCAGCCTCTTCTATATGCTCCATGACTGCACCTATGAGGTAATCCTCACCATCTCCAATGGCATCCACATCCACCTCAACGCTGTCGGAGAGGTATTTGTCTATGAGTATGGGCCTCTCGTAGCTAACGCTTACCGCCTCCTCAAGGTACTTTAAAAGCTCCTCCTCATCGTAAACGATCCTCATAGCCCTACCACCAAGCACATAAGAGGGCCTCACAAGCACAGGATAGCCAAGCTCCTGTGCTATCTTTAAAGCTTCTTCTTTTGTCCTTGCGGTCCCGCTTGGTGGCTGTTTTATCCCAAGGGAGTTTATGAGGTTTCTGAAGAGTTCTCTGTCTTCTGCCATGTCTATGCTTTCCGGTGGTGTGCCAAGGATGTTTATACCAAGGTTTTTAAGAGGCAAGGAAAGTTTTAGAGGCGTTTGGCCTCCAAACTGCAAAAAGACCCCATCGGGCCTCTCCCTGCGTATCACTTCCAAAACATTTTCAAGCACTATGGGCTCAAAGTAGAGGGCATCCGCCGTATCGTAATCGGTGGAGACCGTCTCCGGATTGCAGTTTAACATTATGGTCCTTATGCCCTGTTCCCTTAGGGCAAAAACGGCATGAACGCAGGCATAATCAAACTCAATACCCTGACCTATCCTATTGGGACCACTGCCTAGGATTAGAACCTTTTTCATTAAGGTTTATATTTTAGCATCAAGTCTTTCCTTCAGCCATCCCACTAAAGGGGGAAGCCAGCAAAGATTTGCCACAATCGTTTCTAAGGCCGTATAGACCTGTGTGGTTGGGCTAAAGCCTATAAGGCGGGCTATAAGCAATCCTATTGGAACAATCAAAATAATCAATAGACTGGTAAGCATCACCGGATGACGAATATACTGGCTTATGGCCTTTAACAAAGATCCTTCCTTTCTGTAAAGATAGATAAACCCAGATATGTTGGCTCCTATCTGGTCGCTGAGTGCATAAAAGTATGGAATGTAAAAGCCTTCCACTCCATAAACGTTTATACCAAAGAGACGACTTCCCCAATCAATAAACCATGGGAAGGTCATTCCCAAAAACTTGCCCCATCCGTAGGCCTCTGCCATAGACCCTGCTACGCCACTAAGCCTCTGACGTAAGGCATAAACCCCTTCAAAGATGCTCTCTCCCTCTCCCGAAAGGGTGCGAACTGCCCATTCTCCAACAGGGTTGCGCTGATAGCCTAGAAAATCCAGCAAAGCTCCAAGGGAAAGCCCACCAACATACCCTCCAATGGTGTACTTTAGCAACCTACCAAATTCACCTTTTTCCTCTAAACTGTCCCTTACCTCCTCTTTCATTTTCCTACCTTCCTTATCCATTTCAACTACACCTCCCAATTTTCTACGGCTCGTATATTGCCTATCATCATACCAAAAACCTATAACCCTGTCAATAAACGATAACTCCCACCAACCTTTTTATAAAATTCCATCAACCCCCATACATATTGCTAAACGCTCTTTTGAAATCTTTCCTTCAGCCATCCCACTAAAGGGGGAAGCCAGCAAAGATTTGCCACAATCGTTTCTAAGGCCGTATAGACCTGTGTGGTTGGGCTAAAGCCTATAAGGCGGGCTATAAGCAATCCTATTGGAACAATCAAAATAATCAATAGACTGGTGAGCATCACCGGATGACGAATATACTGGCTTATGGCCTTTAACAAAGATCCTTCCTTTCTGTAAAGATAGATAAACCCAGATATGTTGGCTCCTATCTGGTCGCTGAGTGCATAAAAGTATGGAATGTAAAAGCCTTCCACTCCATAAACGTTTATACCAAAGAGACGACTTCCCCAATCAATAAACCATGGGAAGGTCATTCCCAAAAACTTGCCCCATCCGTAGGCCTCTGCCATAGACCCTGCTACGCCACTAAGCCTCTGACGTAAGGCATAAACCCCTTCAAAGATGCTCTCTCCCTCTCCCGAAAGGGTGCGAACTGCCCATTCTCCAACAGGGTTGTGCTGATAGCCTAGAAAATCCAGCAAAGCCCCGAGGGAAAGCCCACCGACATACCCTCCAATGGTATACCTTAGCAACCTGCCAAACTCACCCTTCTCTTCTAAGCCCTCCCTTACCTCCTCTTTCATTTTCCTACCTTCCTTATCTCCATAAGCCTCTCCTTCAAACTTGCCAGCTTCAGGAGGGCTTGAAGGGGTGTGAGGTTGGCTATGTCCAGCTGGGCTAGCTCTTCCAATATCTGTTTTTCTTCTTCCTTTAAGCTTTCCGTATAGACCCTTTCTAGCACAGGCAGGCTCTTTGAAGCCTTGAGGTCCATTAGGAGTTCTTCTGCCCTTCTTATGACCTCTTTAGGCAGTCCTGCCTTTTGGGCCACCTTTATACCAAAGCTACCCTCCGCCCTTCCGGGCTTCAAAAGGTATAGGAAGTTTATCTCCTCTCCCTCCTTGCTTATGGCCATGTGGTAGTTTTTAACACCTTTCCTTTCTATCTCTGTGAGCTCAAGGAAGTGGGTGGCCACAAGGGTCCTGGCCCTTATGTTATCCAATATATACTCTATTATTGCCCTGCTTATGGCTATGCCATCGTAGGTGGATGTGCCCCTCCCCACCTCATCAAGCACTATAAGGCTCCTTGAATCTGCATTGTTAAGGATACTGGAAACTTCCAGCATCTCGTTCATAAAGGTGGAGACACCAAGGGCAAGGATGTCTCCAGAGCCTATGCGGGCATGGATGGACGAAACTAAGCCTGTAGTGGCGGAAGAGCAGGGCAAGAAAGATCCCATGTGGGCTAAGATGGTGAGGATGGCCACCTGCCTTATGTAGCTGGATTTTCCAGCCATGTTGGGCCCTGTAATGATAAGGACAAGGTTCTCCTCGTCCAATTTGGTTGGGTTTGGGCAGTAGGGCCTTACAAACTCCTCAATTACCGGATGCCTCCCCTCCTCTATGTAAAGCACCTTGTCTTCTACAAGCTTTGGCTTTACCCATCCCTTATCAAGGGCTATGGTGGCAAGGCTTTGAAGGTAGTCAAGCAAGCCCAAAAGCCTTGCGTTCTCCGCAAGCTCCTCAAGCCTCTTTAAAACCCTTTCCCTGAGGGCTAAAAAGAGCTCATACTCAAGGTTGTTTATCTTGCTTTGAGAGGAAAGGATCTTATCTTCCAATTCTTGAAGGTAATCGGTGGTGAAGCGCTCCGCATTGGAGAGGGTCTGTCTTCTTCTGAAGTAGTCTGGCACATACTTGAGGTTGGGCTTTGTCACCTCTATGTAGTAGCCCATCACCCTGTTGTAGCCTATCTTTAGACTCTGTATGCCCGTCTCCCTCTTTAGCCTTTCTTCATACTCCTCTATAAGCCTTTGGGCGTTGTCCCTGTAGTATCTTAGCTGGTCAAGCTCTGGGTCCACACCCTCCTTTATAAGGCCTCCCTCTTTGAGGTGAAGGGGTGGGTCATCCACAAGGGTCCTCTCTATGTCCTCCCTCAGCTCCTTTAGCTCAAGCAGGCCTTGGCCTATTTCTTTCAGCATGGATGCCTTCGCAGAAGAGAGGATAGCCTTCAAGTTCTCAATGGCGTATAGGGTTTTCTTGATATGCACAAGGTCCTTTGGCGTGGAAAGTCCTCCGCTTATCCTGCTTATGAGCCTTTCAAGGTCTGGCATGTTCTCAAGGCTCTCTCTTATGGACCTTAGAAGTTCCCTTTTGTCTATTAGGTCCTCCACAGCCTCTTGGACTCTTTCTATGGTCTCCTTGTCTCTGAAGGGGTGCAATATATGAAACCTTAGCCTTCTTCTTCCCATGCCCGTTAGGGTCCTGTTTATCACACCAAAGAGGGAATACCTCTCGGAGCCATCGTAGGACTCTAAAAGCTCAAGGCCTCTGGCCGTCCTGTAGTCTATGCGCACATAGCCTTCACTTCCATAAGGCCTTGGCCTTCTCAAATAGGGCAGAAAGGACTTTTGGGTCCTCTTAAGGTAAAGGTACAAGGCACCAAAGGGCAAAAGGTCCTCTTCCTTTTCAAAGCCAAGGCCCTTAGCGCTGTATATGTTCATTTCCTCCTTTAATGCCCTTAGCCCCTCTTCAAAGAACTCTTCCTCCAGCCTGCTTATAAAGACCTCCATCTCCTTTATTTCAAATTCAAGGTCCTTTGGAAGCAAAAGCTCCCTTGGTGAAAACTTGAGGATGAACTCTTTGGCACCCCGTAGGTCAAAGCTACCGCCTACAAACTCGCCCGTGGCTGGGTTTAGATAGGCACATAGGTGCTCCTTTCCCCTCTTTACAAGGCCTACAAGCCCGCAGGCCTCTTTTTCAAAGTAGGTGCCGGGTGTGATGACCCTTATCACATCCCTCCTTACAAGGCCCTTGGCTTGGGAGGCATCCTCCAGCTGTTCGCATATGGCAAGCTTGTAGCCCTTTGCCACAAGCCTTGATATGTAAGAGCTGGCAGAGTGGTAGGGCACTCCGCACATGGGAATTCTTTCTTTGCCCTTTCCTGCGGGCCTGGAGGTAAGCACAAGACCAAGCTCCCTTGAACCCACCTCTGCATCTTCATAGAAAAGCTCATAAAAGTCTCCAAGCCTAAAGAGAAGAAGGCAGTCTGGATACTGCTTTTTAAAGTGGTGGTATTGAGAGAGCATTGGTGTTAGGTCTTCGCTCATAACACACCCCAAGGATATTTTACTGTCTTATAATTTATACCCATGGGATACAGGGTAGCAATAGTAGGTGCCACTGGAGAAGTGGGAAGAGCCTTTCTCAAAGTATTGGAAGAGAGGAACTTCCCCGTGGATGAGCTTTATCTCTTTGCCTCAGAAAGGTCAGAAGGCATTGAACTAACCTTTAAGGGAGAGAGGATAAAGGTTCAAGCTCTAAACAAGGCCAGTAGCTTTTCTGGTATAGATATAGCCCTCTTTTCCGCAGGTTCTTCCATCAGCAAAGAATATGCTCCCAAGTTTGCCTCCGATGGTGCAGTGGTAATAGATAACTCTTCCGCCTGGAGGCTTGACCCAGAGGTGCCCCTTGTGGTACCAGAGGTAAACCCGGAGGATGTAAAAGAACATAAGGGCATAATAGCTAATCCCAACTGCTCCACCATACAGATGCTTGTGGCTCTAAAGCCCATATACGATGCGGTGGGCATATCCCACATAGTAGTTTCCACCTATCAGTCCGTTTCTGGTGCAGGTGCAAAGGCCATAAGGGAACTTGAAGAACAGGTAAAAGCCTGGTGTGAAGGGAAAGAGATGCCGGAGGCCAAAAACCTACCAAAAAGGATAGCCTTTAACGTCATACCCCAGATAGATGTTTTCACAGAAAACGGCTACACAAAGGAAGAGATGAAGATGCTAAATGAGACAAGAAAGATGCTTCACGACCCAGAGATAAGGGTCTCCGCCACATGCGTGAGGGTACCAGTCTTTTATGGACATTCGGAGGCCATAAGCGTAAAGCTAAAGGGAGAGTTATCTCCGGAGGAGGCAAGGGAGATTCTAAAGAAGGCAAAGGGTGTGGTTGTGGTAGATGATCCAGAAGAAAGGGCATACCCCATTGCCATAGAGGTAGCAGGAAGGGATGAGGTTTTTGTGGGAAGGATAAGAAGGGACCTTGCCTTTGAGCCCGGGCTTTCCATGTGGGTGGTGGCCGACAACATACGTAAGGGCGCAGCCACCAACGCAGTGCAGATAGCAGAACTTTTACACCAATATGCCTTGGTTTAAACATGCTTAGAATAAGAGAAGGAGCTTTAAGGAAGATCATAGAACAAGCAGAAAGGGATTACCCTTACGAAACGTGTGGGCTTCTTTTGGGTAAGATAGAAGGGCCTCTTAGGACCGTCTTTGGAGCCTATGAAACACCAAACGCCAACCCAGACAGGAAGCACGACAGGTATGAGATAGCTCCAGAGGACTATCTAAGGGCTGAAAAGAAGGCAAAGGAGTTTGGCCTTGAAATAGTTGGTGTATACCACTCCCATCCAGACCATCCCGACAGGCCCTCCCAGTTTGACCAAGATAGAGCCTTTGAAGGCTGGTCCTACATAATACTCTCTGTAAGCAAGGGTAAGGTGGTATCTTACAGAAGCTGGGAGCTAATTGACGGCAAGTTTGTAGAAGAAGAGATTTTAACATTTGGGTTGTGAAAGAGGCTATAAGGCTTTGTCTGCAAGAGGCTAAAGATGCCTTTCAAAAGGGGGAGGTACCAGTAGGGTGTGTGGTGGTCAAAGATGGTCAAGTGGTTGCAAAGGCCCATAATAGAGTACAAGAACTAAAAGACCCCACAGCCCATGCAGAGATGCTTGCCATAAGGGAGGCTACAAAAGCTCTTGATAGTAAATACCTCTATGGTTGTGAGGTCTATGTTAGTCTGGAGCCATGCCCCATGTGTGCTTATGCCTTGGTGCTTTCAAGGGTAGAAAAAGTAGTCTTTTTTGCCCCCGATGAGAAATACGGTGCGGTTATGAGTAGGTTTAACCTATTGGATGAGGAGTGCTTTAACCACAGGGTAAGGTGGGAGTACTTTCCGGTGGAAGAAGCAAGCCTTTTAATAAAGGAGTTTTTCAAGGGCTTGCGATAGTGTATAATTTTTATACGTTTATGGGTGCGCCCCTTATCCTTATCCTTTTACTCTTTCGTGTAGCCTTGGGAGGGGAGGACTGCCCAAAGGAAGAGCTTTTAAAAAACATAAAATCTTTGATGGAAAGACACTATCTTTGGTGGGACAAAATAAAAGACATACAGTGGAAGGATGAGCAGGAGCTAATCCAATACCTAAGGAAGATAGGAGACCGTTGGAGTGCCATAACAAAGCAAGAGGATGAAAGGCTATGGTATTCCTCTTCCAAGATGCTGGGCTTGGGTATAAGATGGGATGATAAAGGATATGTGGTTAGAGTTTTTAAAAACTCGCCGGCGGAAAAATACGGCATAAAGGAGGGAGACCTTATCATTTCCATTAACGGTGTTATGGACAAAAGCCTATGGAGAAAGGTTTTAACAGAGGCAAAGAGGGGTGAAATCATAAAGGTTGAGCTTATAAGGGAGGGATTTTTTAAAGAAGTTGAAGTGGTAAAGGGAGAGTTTGAAGTTCCTGTTGTGGAGGATGTAAAGGTATTAAGGTATGGGGAGCTTAGGGTGGGCTATGTAAAGATAAATAACTTTACCCAGCCTGCCCTTGGAGCCTTTGAAAAGGCCTTGGAAGAATTAAAACAAGAGGGTTTTGATGTATTACTTTTGGACCTTAGAGACAACGGTGGTGGTCTAATTTCCGTAGCAAAGGGTATAGTGGATATGCTGGTTGGTGGAGAGGGTGTGATGTTCTATTTGGAGGGTAGGGATAGAAACTTCGGTGTATACCAGTTTAAAAACAAGGAAGGATTAAACAAGCCTATGGTTATTTTGGTTAGCAAGCAAACTGCTTCCGCTGCCGAGCTTGTGGCCGTGCTTTTGAAAAGACACGCAAAAGCTATTATAGTTGGAGAAAACACAGTTGGAAAGTATGTGGGAAGCAATTTATACCCTCTTGACCCTTGCGGTCATGTCCTAAGGCTTGTCACTTTTGAGATGAAACTACCAAGTGGAGAAACTATAACCAGCGATAAGGGATTGAGCCCAGATTGTAAGCTGACCAATGGCGATTTTTTAAATAAGTCTATTGAGTGCCTTTCCATCCATAACCTTGGAGTAGCTCCAGCAGGACAGCCTTAAGCTCCTCCTTGGACCTTTGAGTATCTATTGGGATGGCATACGCTGGTGGCACAAACCTCTCCTTTTGTTTTAGATAAACCTCTATGTCCGCATCAGATATATCTTTCCTGCTTTTTAACCTCCTTATTATCTCCTCCTCTTGGGCAAAGGCCAAAAGAAAAAGAGCATCTTTGAACTCCTCTTTTACCAAGCTCCTTTGCCACTCTTCAAGAAAGGTGGCATCCAAGACCACATCCTTTCCCTCCTCTGCCTTCTCCTTTGCCCTTCTTACCATCTCCTTATAGACCCTTTGAGTCCACTCTTGAGAGTATATACCTTCCCCGTAGGGTACCTTTACCCTTTGGCTTGCTTCTATACCCGCCAGCTCCTTCCTTACCTGGTCGCTCCTTATCCATTCAAAGCCAAACTCTTCATGCAAAAGGCTTGCCAAAAAGGACTTGCCAGAGCCAGAAAGGCCCATAACAACCACTATCATTGAATACCAAGCTCTTTAAGAAGGGCTGGGCTATAGCCTTCTATTACCTTGTAATTTTTAAGGATTATGTTGTAGGGCGTGCCTTGCACGTTTAACTTTTCCGCCACCTTTATGTGTTCTTGCACAAGAGGGCAGTCTTTTACAAGGGGAGGCCTTCCGTCAAACTTTCCAGAGAGGACCTCATCAAGGGCCTTTAACTTGTCCTTTGAACAGGCTATGTAGTTGGACTTTGCATAGCTCTCCGGAAAGGTTTTAAAGGGCAGTAAAAACACGTATATCTTGACCTTGTCCAGATGGGGCCTTAGGGCCTTCCACTCTTTCCTACAATGCCCGCAGTCGGGGTTTATAAAGCTGATGAGTTCATTTTTTCCCTTCCCTACCACTATGGCCTTGTTTAGGGGTATCTCTTTTACTTGGGATTTTATAAACTCTGTGTAGAGGTCTTGTGAAAAGGAAAAGCTAAAAACAAAAAGCAAAAAGAAAAACCATCTCATAGATTTAATTATACAGTCAAAACACACGCCGGGTGAGAAATTAATTAAGAAGCTGGGATACCATCATACCTTCTTGCAAAAAATAAATGAGACAAGAAATGTAGAAGCACGGCATGCCGTGCAACTACTAATAAAAAATCCAAAAGTAGTGGCGGGTCTTGAACCCGCCTGATGTTTTATAATTTGGCAGGTTTAAAACCTGCCACTACAAAGGATGAATTTCTCACCCCACGTATAGATTTAATTATACAGTCAAAGCCCTTATCCTTTCCACCACCTCCCTTATTATCCAATCGGGGGTAGAGGCACCTGCCGTTATGCCTACCCTTTGGGCGCCTTTGAACCACTCCTCTTTTAGCTCTTCTGCGGTTTCCACATGGTAGCTGTTGGGGTTTAGGCTTTTGGCTATCTCATAAAGCCTTCTTGTGTTTCCACTGTTTTTACCGCCTATTATGACCATCACATCCACCCTGGGCGCAAGGCTATAAACATCCTCCTGCCTTTCGGATGTAGCGTTGCATATGGTATTTATTACTTTTAATTCCTTTACCCACAGGGCAAGCTCTCCCACCACTTCTTTGAAAAACTGCTCCTTTTGGGTGGTTTGGGCCACCACGCCCACCCTTTCCTTTCCAAGAGCTTCTTTGAGGTCCTCTTTGTTCTCTACCACTATTCCTTTGCCGCCGCACTCTTGCAAATACCCAAGGGTGCCTATCACCTCGGGATGGTTCTTCTCTCCTACCAAAACCACAAAGTAGCCCTCTTGGCAAAGCCTTATAACTGCAGAATGCACCGCCTTGACGTAGGGACATGTGGCATCAATTATTTTCACACCTTTTGAAAGGAGTTCCCTTTCCTTTTGGGGTGGAATGCCATGGGAACGGATAAGCACCCTATGGCCCTCTTTTAGATGGTTCTCGTCTTTGAGAAGCACAAGGCCCTTCTCCTCAAGCCTTTTCACCTCCTGTGGGTTGTGTATGAGGGGACCCATGCTAAAGACCTTTTGACCATCCCTTAGGGCTTCTTCCGCAAGGCTTATGGCCCTTTTTACTCCAAAGCAAAAGCCCGCATGTTCCGCTATTATTATCTCAGGCATAGGAAGATTATAGAACCTTTAAAGTCTATTGACCTTGAGCTATCTCATACAAAGAAGGGCCTCTTCTGTAAAAATGCCTTCAAAAACCTTACAAACACCACCTTCAAGGAAGACCTCTTCAAAGCCTTGGTCAAAGTCTATCCTCAATAGTTCGCCACTCTTTGTATAAACTTCCACAGGCCTTTCTTTCACAAGGCCCTTTTTGTAGGCCACTATGGCGCTGGCTGTGGCGCCAGTCCCGCAGGCAAGTGTTTCGGCCTCCACACCACGCTCGTAGGTCCTTATCCTTATGGCCATCTCACTTATAGGTTCTATAAAGTTTACGTTGGTTCCCTTTGGTTCAAACTCCTTGTGAAACCTTATGGCCCTTCCAAGCTTTTTAACATCCAAGCTATCCAAGTTCTGCACAACCGCCACAAAATGTGGCACGCCCGTGTTTATAAAGCTTCCCTCTATCCTTTGCCCGTCCACCTCAAGGGCTACATCCTTGTAGCCAAAGGGCTTGGTAAGTTGCACCTTTACCCTTCTCCCTCCTTCAAGCACCCAAGCTCTTATAAGCCCAGCTAAGGTTTCAAACCTTACCTCCTCTCCAACTATACCCTTTTCGTAGGCAAACCTCACCGCACACCTTGAACCATTGCCACACATCTCCGCCACAGAGCCATCGGAGTTGAAGAACTTCCACTTAAAATGGTTTTCTTTGTTTTCTGGGTTTTCTATGAGTATTAAACCGTCCGCACCTATGCCCGTATGGAAAGCACAAAGCCTTACTACAAAGTCTTTTATTGAAATGCCAAGCTTTTCAATTAACTTATCTACCTTTCCATCCCTGTTGTCTATTACTATAAAATCGTTTCCGGACCCTTGCAATTTTGCAAATTCCATGCTATATTATTATACTCTAATCCCAGCGATCCCCCATGGCTCACCTCCTCCTACCCCCCTTCTCCGGGGGGTAAAAAGCACTAAGCCCTATCTTTTGTCTCAAATATTTTTTGCACATGGCTTGCAAAAAGGAGGTAGTAGCCTATATTAATTTAGGTGAATAATTATTCAGGAGGTAGCCATGTGTGAGGAATGCGGATGCTCCATAAACCATAAGGAAGATACACATAAGGAAGTTGCCATCTTTAAAAAGGTCCTTGAAAAGAACGACCATCAGGCGGAGGAAAATAGAAAGCACTTTGAAGAGCATGGCATCTTTGCCATAAACCTCATGTCCTCGCCGGGTGCTGGGAAAACAAGCCTTTTGGAGAGGACCATAGAGCTTTTGAAGGATTTAAGGATAGGTGTTATAGAGGGGGACTTGGAAACGGACAGGGATGCTCAGAGGATAAGGGCCAAGGGTGCGCCAGCGGTTCAGATAAGCACCGGCTCTGCCTGCCACCTTGATGCCTTTATGGTGCATAAGGGCATACATGGCCTTCCCCTTGAGGAGCTTGACCTTGTCTTTATAGAAAATGTGGGAAATCTTGTATGTCCAGCAAGCTATGATGTGGGGGCCCACATGAACGTGGTCCTCCTTTCCGTGGTGGAGGGCGATGACAAGCCAGAAAAATATCCCGTTATGTTCAAAGGCGCACAGCTTATGGTTATAACAAAGATAGACCTCCTTCCCTTTGTGGACTTTAGCATAGAAAGGGCTATAAACTCCGCAAGGAAGGTAAACCCCCATATGGACATAATAAGGCTTTCTGCAAAGACGGGAGAGGGCATGGAAGATTGGCTGGACTATATAAGGTTTAAGGTAAAGGCCTATAAGAGGGCTTTGGTATGAGGGTTTTGTGGATACAGAGATTGTCTTGCTGTGGCAACACACATTCCTTCCTCAACTATGAAAACTGGGAAAGCCTTTTAAAGAGTGTGGAGTTTATATACCACCCTTCCCTTTCTTTGGAACCACAGGATAGAGTAATAGAGAGAATTCTTGAGACAGGAGAAGATATAGACCTTTTGGTGCTTGAGGGTGCGGTAAGGTGTGATGATGAGGAGATAAAAAGGCTTTGCCAGAGGGCCCTTTTTGTTATGGCCGTTGGCAACTGCGCCGTGTATGGCAACATACCAGCCCTTTCGGACCAAAATATCTGTGGCCTTTCTTATAGGTTTAAGGAAAGGGGTGGCCTTTTGGGCGGTGATTTCCTCTCAAAGGGAGGCTTGCCCGTTATTAACCTCTCTGGGTGTCCGGCCCACCCAGAATGGATAGCGACGACCATGCTTATGCTTGCGGAGGGCATAAGGCCGGAGCTTGACCAATGGGGCAGGCCCCTTGCCTTTTACTCCTCCCTTACCCATTGTGGATGCACAAGGAACGAATACTTTGAATGGAAGGTGGAGGCCGAGGAGCTTGGTTCAAAAAAGGGATGCCTTTTTTATCACTTTGGCTGTAGAGGGCCCCTTAGCTACAGTTCTTGCAATCAAATCCTTTGGAACGGTGTTAATTCAAAGACAAGGGCGGGAACTCCTTGCTTTGGATGCACCGAGTATGACTTCCCACGCATAGGTCTGTGGGAGACAAAGCAATATGCTGGCATACCGGCGGAGCTCCCCATAGGTGTTTCCAAGAGGGGCTACATAATGCTCTCCGGCGTAGCAAAGATGTTTGCACCCGATAGGTTAAAGGATGAGGGTTGAAGGTATAAGTCTTCCAAGGGTTGAAGGCGAGGCAAGGCTTGAGCTTTTTTGGAAGGATGGAGAGGTGGCGGATGCAAGGATAAACATCCTTTCTACAAGGGGTATAGAGAGGGTGCTTGTGGGCAGGCCCTATATGGATGCCTTGGTTATAACACCAAGGGTGTGTGGCATATGCGGACATGCACATCTTATAGCCACTGCAAAGGCCATAGAGGATGCCCTTGGTATAGGTCCTACCAAAAAGGCGGAGCTTGTTAGGAACATAACCCAAAGCCTTGAGGTCCTTCAAAACCATATCAAATGGTTCTATCTGTTCCTTATGCCAGACCTTGTCCTCATAGAAAACAGCCTACGGGACCTTTATGGGCCCTTTGTTGGCAAAAGATGGAAAGAGGCCATAGAGGTGGCATCAAGCATAACCAAGGCCATAGCCCTCTTCTCCGGACAATGGCCCCACGCCTCTTACGCCATACCCGGCGGCATAACATCACAGCCCACACCCAAGGACATAGTATCTTTAAAACAGACCCTTTTGGCCCTCAAGGACTTCTTCCTCAAGCTTGTGGTGGGTATGGAAGAGGGAGAGTTTAACCAGTGGCTTTATAAGGGTAGCTGGAGGGATGTTAAGGGTGATATGGCTATTTTTCTTGAGGTTTGCGAAAGGGAAGACCTTTTGGAGGCTGGAAGGTCCTACGATAGGTTTATAAGCTTTGCAAGCCTCTATGGCCCTTCTGGATACTACATGAAGAGGATGGTTCATGGCAGGTTAAAGTTTGGCTGTGTGGAGGAGATGGAAGCACCAGAATACACAAGGGCAAGGCCTGTAAGGTACAGGGGCTTACCCTTTGAGACTGGACCCCTCTCCAGACAGCTCTTGGCGGGCACACCCATTATAAAGGCAATGCATAAAGAATTGAAGGACTCCTTTGTGGTAAGGGTTTTTGCAAGGCTTTTGGAGGTTTGGACTGTGGCAAAGAAGATAGAGGATTGGACGGAGGAGTTAAAGGAGGTCTTACAAGATAGGTCCTCAAGTATAAAGAGGCCTCCCTTAGAGGTCAATGGCTTGGGCTATGGTGCTGTGGAGGCAGCAAGGGGGACGCTTATCCACAGGATAAGGATAAAGAAGGGCATTATAGATAGCTATTTAATAATTACACCATCCCAGTGGAACCTTGGGCCAAGGTGTGAAAGGTTTTATGGGGTGGCAGAAAGGGCCCTTTTGGGCCTAAAAAAGGAAATTCATGCAAAGATGGTGCTTAGAAGCTTTGACCTGTGTTCTGTATGCACAACCCATTGAGGTGATAAGATGAAGAGGATAAAACTTTCTGAAGGTGGTGGTGGAGAAGAGACCTGGAGGCTCATAAAAGGTCTCTTTTTAAAGCATTTTAACAACCCCATACTCTTTTCCCTTGAGGATTCTGCCCTGCTTGAGGTGGGTTCAAAGGTGGCCTTTACCACCGATGCCTTTACAGTAAAGCCCCTGTTCTTTAGGGGTGGAGATATAGGGAAGCTGGCGGTGGCTGGCACCATAAACGACCTTTCGGTAATGGGTGCAAAGCCCCTTTACCTCTCTGTGGCCTTTGTGATAGAGGAGGGCTTTCCTTACGAGGACTTAGAAAAGATAGTGGAAAGCATGGCAAGGACGGCAAGGGAGGCGGGAGTTCTCATAGTGGCTGGTGATACAAAGGTCATACCATCCGGCAGGGGCGAGGACCTTTTTATTACCACCTCCGGCATAGGGAAGGTGGTCTATGAGGGCCTTTCCTGTAGGAACATAAGGGAAGGGGATGCCGTAATTGTATCTGGGCCCATAGGAGACCATGGTGCCTGCGTGTTGGCAGAAAGGGAAGGTTTTTACTTTGGAGAGGGCTTTGGGAGCGACTGCGAACCACTCTGGGACCTGGTGGAACACATGCTAAGGAGTGGTGTGGAAGTCCATGCCATGAGGGACCCAACCAGGGGAGGCCTTTCGGCCGTGCTTCATGAGTGGGCGATGGCCTCTCAAGTTTCCTTTTTGGTGGAGGAGGAGAAGGTGCCAATCAGAGAGGAGGTGCTTGGTATATGTGAATTTTTGGGCCTTGAGCCATACCACCTTGCCTGTGAGGGCAGGATAGTCTTTGCAGTAAAGGGAGAGGAGGCAGAGAAGGCCCTTAAGGTCTTAAAGGAACATCCTAAGGGAGAGGAGGCAAGCATCATAGGCTACGCCATAAGGCCTGAAGGGAGGCCATCGGTCATACTGAAGACTCCTTATGGGACAAAAAGGTTCCTTGAGCCACCCATGGGAGAGCTTTTACCAAGGATCTGCTGATGCATGAGTTTTCCATAGTCCAAAGCCTTTTGGAGGTAATAGAAGAGGAGGCAAAAAGGCACAAGGCGCAAAAGGTGTTAAGGGTGGAGCTTTTGGTGGGTGTGCTATCCGGTGTGGAGCCTCACCTTTTGGAGCTTGCCTTTAACACCTTTAAGGAAGGGACCATTGCGGAAAAGGCGGAGATTGTTTTGGAGATAGAAAGGCTAAGGCTTTGGTGTGAGGACTGCAAAAGGGAATACGAAAAGGAGGAGCTAAACCTCTTGTGTCCAGCCTGTGGGTCTTTGAAGACCCATATAAAAGGTGGACAGGACTTGCTTTTGAAGAGTTTGGAATTGGAATGTGAGGATGAGGTTAAGGGTAAGGCTTAAGGGAGCCGTTCAAGGTGTGGGCTTTAGGCCCTTTGTCTACAGGCTTGCAAAGGATTTGGGCCTTAGGGGTTGGGTCATAAACAATTCCTCCGGCGTGGAGATAGAGGTGGAAGGAAAGGTGCAACTTCTGGAGGAGTTCCTCCTTAGGCTTCAAACAGAGAAGCCTCCCTTGGCCCACATATACTCTCAAGAGATAGAATACTTGGAAGAGGTAGGCTATGAGGATTTTGAGATAAGGGAAAGCAAGGAGGAGGGGAAGAAGGAGGTTCTCATACTGCCCGACATAGCCACATGCCAGTGGTGTCTCAAAGAGCTTTTTGACCCAAAGGACAGAAGGTATATGTATCCCTTTATAAACTGCACCTACTGCGGTCCAAGGTTTACCATCATTGAAAGGCTTCCCTACGATAGGCCAAACACTACAATGAAGGCCTTTCCCATGTGTCCTCAGTGTAAAAAAGAGTATGAGGACCCAAGGGACAGAAGGTTCCATGCCCAGCCCATTGCATGCCCATCCTGCGGTCCAAGCCTTAGCCTGATTACAAAGGATGGAGAACTTTTGGCGGAGGGAGAAGAAAGCATAAAGGCCACCCTGCAAGCCTTAAAAGAGGGAAAGATTGTGGCAGTCAAGGGCATAGGTGGTTTTCATCTTATGTGTGATGCCACAAGGGAAGAGCCGGTGAGAACCTTGAGGGAGAGGAAAAGGAGGAAGGAAAAGCCCTTTGCGGTCATGTTCAGGGATATGGAACAGCTACTCCTTTATGCGGAGCCAACGGAGCTTGAAAAGGCTTTGCTTTTGTCTCCAGAGAGGCCCATTGTGCTTATAAGGAGTAAGGGAGGGCTTGCGCCCTCTGTGGCCCCAGGCCTCAAAAGGATAGGAGCCTTTTTGCCCTATTCACCCCTACACCATATAATCTTGCACTCTTTGGACTTTCCAGTGGTGGCCACCTCTGGCAATCTCTCGGATGAGCCCATAGTAAAGGACAACCAAGAGGCCATAGAGAGGCTAAGTCCCTTGGCAGACCTTTTGCTTCTCCACAACAGGGATATAAAAAGGAGGTGCGACGACTCTGTGGTCAAAGTCATAGGTGGTTTGCCCACACCCATAAGGAGGTCTAGGGGCTATACACCTATGCCCATAAGGCTACCCTTTAAGTTAAAAAGGAAGGTTTTGGCCCTTGGGGGCATGCTAAAGAACACCTTTGCCATAGGCTTTGAAGACATGGTAATACTAAGCCAACATGTGGGAGACATAGAGAACATAGAAACATTAAAAAGCTTTGAGGATATGGTCTTTGACCTCATGAGCCTGTATGAGTTTGAGCCAGAGCTTTTGGTGTGCGACCTACACCCCAGGTATGAGACCACAAGGTGGGCAAAGGAGTTTTCTCAGAGGAAAGGCATTCCACTCCTTCAGGTCCAGCACCACTTTGCCCATGTGCTTTCCTGCATGGGAGAGAGGGGGATAGAAGGAAAGGTGCTTGGCATAGCTTGGGATGGAACGGGCTATGGTGAGGATGGAAGCCTTTGGGGTGGTGAGTTTTTAGTGTGCGATTACAAAGGCTATGAAAGGGCCTTTTACTTTAGACCCTTTAGGCTAATAGGCGGTGAGAGGGCTGTAAAGGAGCCAAGGAGGGTTGCCCTATCCCTACTCTTTGAACTCTACAGAGAGGATGCCACAGGCATGTCCTTAGAGCCTGTAAGGTCCTTCAGGGAAGAAGATTTAAAAAACCTATACATAGCATGGTCCAAGGGGATAAACTCACCCTATTCCAGCTCTGTGGGAAGGCTTTTTGATGCAGTAGCCTCTTTGATAGGGCTAAGGCAAGTGGTCTCTTATGAGGGCCAAGGTGCCATGATGCTTGAGGACCTCTACGACCCCCTTGTAAAGGACCACTACCCCTACGCCTTGGAAAAAAGGCAGATAGACTGGAGGCCCATGCTTGAGGCGATCATAAAGGACAGGGAAAGGGAAAAGATTCCATCAAGGTTTATAAACACTTTGGCCCATGTATGCCTGCATGTGGCAAAGGAGTTGGGCATGGAAAGGGTATGCCTCTCTGGAGGTGTGATGCAGAACGACCCCCTTGTAAGCAAGATAAAGGAGCTTTTGGAGGCGGAAGGCTTTAAGGTCTATACACATCAGAGGGTGCCACCTACGGATGGGGGCCTCTCTCTTGGTCAGGCACTCTTTCAGCCTCAAGAGGGCTAAGAAGCGCCCTTATCCTCTCTTCCAAAACCTTTATGGACTCTTCCACATCCTCCCTCTGCGCAGAGGCCAATTTTGGAAAGTAGCTTATCTCTACAGTCTCCAGAATGGGCTTGTTGTCCCTATCGTAGAATACACCTATCCACACTCCATATATACCTGTCTCCCTCCACTCCACCTTTTGACTTTTAGAGTTCAGCGTTATCTTTATTTGACCCTCTCCCAAAACATCCAGTATGGCTATTCTGTCTTCCTCCGTTATGGGCACCTTGTTGGAGTATATGATGTGTTCCTTTCCTTTTTCGTAGAGGTCCTTTAGGGCCTGTAGGATCTCGTTGAGTAAGGCGGGAGCGTTCATAAGCATGCCAATCCTCCTAAAAGTAGGTCTCTGTTATGGCTTTTACATACTCGTTCCAATTTTTTATACCCCTTAGCACATGAACAACTTTTCCATCCTTGAAAAGTATGAGGGAAGGGAGGGGAAACTCCTTTAGCACATCTGGCTCCTCATCCGCATTTATGGAGAAAAAATCTAGCCTAAAGCTCTTTTCCAGCTCTGGCACCACCACATCCGTATCAAAGACCTCCCTTATCCTCTCCCTTGCCCTGTCAGACCTCACATATAGTATGAAATCCCCTTTTTCTTCCTTAAGGGCTTGAAGCTCCAAAAGGCTCACCCGCCTCATCTCTCACCTCCACATTCCACTCTTTTAGCTGACTTATGACCTCCTCAATAAGCCTGTCTAAATTATTTTTTACAGAGGGAGAAAGGTCCAAAGAAATCTCAAAGCTCTCTGGCTCCAAGCCCAAGACCACTATCTCCTTAGGAAGCCTATCTGTTAAATCCGCCAAGGCAAGCACCTCTTGAATGCCTATATCATGGGCAGAAAGCTTTCTACTCTTAAAGTAGGTCAAGACCTCCTCACCTTTGAATTTGTAAAGAGAGCCCGGGGCAAGCCCCCCAGCACAGCATCCACCACCAAAAGCCTCTCCACACCCTCCAAAAAGTAAAGAAGGCTTAGCCCCAAGGTGCCACCGTCTATCAAAAGCACCTCCTCCGGAAGACTATACCTCTTCCTTATCTCTTCCACCACCCTTACTCCCAAGCCCTCATCGGACAACAGCACGTTTCCCACACCCAAGACGGCTATCTTCATCCCTTTATATCCTCCACATCCACAGGATCCTTTTCAAAGACCTTATAGCCGTTAAACATAGAAGTAAGCTCGCCATTTCTCTTTATCATCTCCTCTCTGATGACAAAGTAGACATGGAGTATGGCAAACACTATTATGATCCAAGCTACCCAATGGTGCCACATGTGCGCCATAAACTCACCACCAAGGAACCATATTACCCATCCAAAGAGAGAAGCCAAAAAGCCATCGGGCTTAGACATGCCGTACATGGCAAAGCCTGTGATGATCATAAAGAAAAAAAGAAGGTAGACAAGGGGGTATACAGTCCTTGCGCATGCGTTCCTTATGTACTCGCTTCCCTCCTTGTCCTTCATAATAAGGGCATACTTTAGCGTTATCTCTTTTAGCCCTATCCAGTAATCCCTTCTCCAGAGAGGTGGAATGAATATCCTGTCCCTTTTGCTAAAGAGTGCTATTATGACCCTGAAGATAAAGCCCGATAGGAACACATAGCCTGCTATGAAATGGACCTTCCTTATAAAGTCCATGGTTATCCCCTTATCGTAGGCATAGGTGGCCTCGTAGCCCGTAGGTCCTAAAAAGAAGGGGTTGCCTATGTAAAGGCCGGTTATAAAAAGGGTAAGGATGGAAAGGAAGTTTACCCAGTGCCAAAGCCTAAGGCCTGGGCTAAAAACATAAATCCTTTTGACTTCCATGGTTTATACCTCCCTTAGTAGCAAGCTTGAGCTCCTTGAACCTTTACCTCCACTATCTCCCTTCCTTCCGTATCATAAACATGGGTAGAGCACGCAAGGCACGGGTCAAAGGAGTGTATGCCTCTGAGAACTTCAAGGGGCTTGTCTATAACCTTAACGGGTGTGTCCTTCATACACTCTTCAAAGGCTCCCTGTCCGCCCATGGGGTCCCTTGCACCGCCGTTCCATGTGGTAGGAACCACGCATTGGTAGTTGGCTATCTTGCCATCTTTTATGATGACCCAGTGTCCCAAAGCACCTCTTGGTGCTTCCGCAATTCCCACACCCTTTGCCTCTTTGGGCCATGTGGAGGGGTCCCACTTTTCCATGTTAGCGACGGATGTATCTCCAGCCTTTATGTTATCGTAGAGCTTTTTGAGGAAGTAGAGGTTTGCCGCAGCTCCAAGCTGGGCCTCCAAGCCCCTTGCTGCAGTCCTTCCCACCGTTGTAGGAAGCCATACATGGGGTGGCAACTCCAGCACCTTAGAAACAAAGTCTACCTGTCTTACCACCATCTCATCCATCCAAGAGGGCTTTATATGTCCTTGCTTTACGGCTGTGTAGGTCACTATATACCTTGCCAAGGGGCCCACTTCGCAGGGCTTTCCTCTCCACCTTGGAGACTTTATCCATGAATATTTGCCCTTCTCATCAAGGTACTTCCAATTGGTCTTTGTTCCCTCCTTTGGTCCTGTATAATGAGGCTCTGTAATACCATCCCATGGGTGTAGGCCCTTGCTTTCGTCTGGGTACTTATACCAGGAGTGGGCCACAAACTCCTGTATTACGTTGGGGTCTGCAAAGTCCTTGCCTACAAGAGGATAGTATTTGGCCTTTTCCACACCCTCCGCAAAGTCTTCCACCACACCGTTGCAATGGTGAAGTATCTTGGTGTGATAATCTCCCGTCTTTATTCCCTTGTAGGGCTCATCGGGAAACTCTCCGTAGCCAAGGACCCTTTTCTTTGCAAGGCCTCCTCCGTAGGTTTGTCCTTTTTGCACGTATATATGTCCTATGGCAAGGAGGTCCACAAGGTAGAATAGGTTTACGGACTCCACTTGTGTGTATATGGAGTCTTCAACCACCGCAAGCCTTTCTGCGTTTATGGGTGCGTTCATATCGTTAAAAGATATGGAGCAAGTCATGCCTCCTACCAGATAGTGGGGGTGTGGGTTTTTACCTCCAAAGACAACTTGTGGTATAAATAGCTCCCTTTGGACATCAAGCATGTTAAGGTAGTGGGCCACAGCCATAAGGTGCACCTCTGGTGGTAATAGCTTGTAGTCTGGGTGGTCCCACCAATGGGCTGCAAATATGCCAAGCTGTCCACTTTCCACTATCTTCTTTATCTTCTCCTGGAAGGCTCTAAAGTAGCCGGGAGTTGCCTTTGGGAACTTCTTTGGATAGGCTCTATGCACTATGGGGTCCGGCAGGAGGTCTCCAATGGCACCGTATTTTTCAAGGAGCTGGTTTTGTAAAACTGCCGTCTGAACCGGGTCAGCCTTTAGGGCCTCTATGGGGGATACCCAGTCAAGGGCATGAAGGTGGTAAAAGTGTACAAGGTGGTCATGAACCTGCAAAGACCCATGCATTATGTTCCTTATGTAGTTGGCATTCTTGGGGATTTGAATATCAAGGGCATCCTCTATGCACCTTACCGATGCCAAGGCATGGATAGAGGTACAAACACCGCATATCCTTTGGGCAAAAGCCCAAGCATCCCTTGGGTCCCTTCCTCTCAATATTAGCTCAATGCCTCTCCACATGGTGCCGGAGGAAAGGGCATCCACCACCTTACCGGTTTTTTCATCCACTATGATCTCAATCCTTAGGTGCCCCTCAATCCTTGTTACTGGGTCAACTACAACCCTTGCCATGTCTATCACCTCCTTTTATTTGTTTCTTACTTTGGACAAAATACCATGGGCAACAGCACCCGCAGCTGCCGCAGCTGCAAGGGTGGCACCCACCTTATCTGGGCTTGCTTCCACCTTTGGCACTGGTATGTTGGTAAGCCTTTCGTAGAAGGGCCCGTTGTCCCAGAAGTTCTCCTCCGCACAGCCTATACAACCATGGCCAGCCTGTATGGGATAAGAGAGGCCATTGTACCAGCGTATATTACCGCAGGAGTTATAGGTTGTTGGACCTCTGCATCCTACTTTATATAGGCACCAGCCCTTTTTGGCTCCATCATCGTCAAACCTTTCCACAAACTGACCCGCATTAAAGAAGGCCCTCCTGTAGCATGTGTCGTGTATCCTGTTTCCATAAAACTGCTTTGGCCTACCTTGAGAGTCCAGAGGGGGTATGCTATCAAAAAGGGCAAGATGCATGATAACACCCGTCATAACCTCCGCTATGGGTGGGCATCCGGGGACCTTTATTATGGGTTTGTCCGTTATAACCTTGTGTATGGGGACTGCAGTGGTTGGGTTTGGCTTTGCGGCCTGCACACATCCCCAGCTTGCACAAGAACCCCAAGCAATTACAGCCTTGGCTCCCTTTGCCGTTTCCTTAAGGTTCTCCAAGAAGGGCTTTCCACCTATTATGCAGTACATTCCATCCTCACCCAAAGGTGGATTTCCCTCAACGGCGAGGATATATTTCCCCCAATACTTTTTCATGATCTCTTCTCTATGTCTTTCTATGGCATCGCCTGCTGCCGCCGATAGTGTATCGTCGTATTCAAGGGATATCATGGAAAGCAATACATCGGAGGCAAGGGGGGTTGCGGACCTTATAAAGGACTCAGAACAGCAGGTGCATTCAAGCCCATGTATCCACAAAACAGGAACTCTGGGCTTTGTCTCCAAGGCCCTTACCACCTCTGGTATCATGGAGGGTGAAAGGCCCATAAGGCCGGTTATGGCTGTGGCAAACCTCAAAAAGTCCCTCCGGCTTACGCCGTGCCTCTTAAAGGTCTCCCAAAAGGTCTCCATAGTTGGCACCTCCTTGATTGAATATTAATTCATAATTTTTTAGCATAGACCCTTTCCATGTGTCAAGGGTGAATTTCTTATAGGACCTATAAGAAAGTCTTATGGTCCTCTTCCTTTAAAACAGCTTGACAATTGAACAATTATTCATTAATATTTTCCCTGCAGGAGGGCTTTTATGATAGCTTTAATTTTCTTGCTAACCTTTTCCCTCTGCCTTGCCCATGACCTTTGGCTGGAAAAAAGAGAGGGTAAAATGGTGCTTTATTATGGCCATCTTGAGCCAAAGCCAGGAGAGGAAAAGTTCATAAAATACAAGACAGAAAACGTGTTAAAGGCTCTTTGCTTTAATAAGGAAGGGAATGGGATGAAAGTGGCCATAAAGGAGGACTATCCCTTTTCCTTTCCTATGGCTTGCTCCGCCTATTATGTGCTTTTTTCCACAGGCTATTGGACCAAAGGAGTGCAAGGTCTTAAAAACCTACCAAAGGATAGGGTGGAAAGCCCTTTGGAAAGTTGGCTCTCTTACGAAAGTGTAAAAAGGATGGAGGAGTGGTCGGAGGCCTTCAAAAGGCCCCTAACGGAAGACCTTGAGATAGTGCCTTTGGAAGACCCTTTTAACCTTAAGCTATATGATAAGGTAAGGCTTAGGGTTTATTACAGGGGAAAGCCTGTTAAAGGTGTGGTGGTCCTTCATAACAACCACGTTGTTGGCACAACGGAGGAAGACGGTGGTATAAACGTAAGGATAAAGGGAAAGGGCCTTCAAAGGATAAGCACTTCCATAAAAGAAAGGGCGGATGGCATAAAGGCGGATTACATCATTAAAAGCACAAGCCTTATCTTTGAGGTAAGATGATGTTCTTTGTTGGTGTTTTACTAAGCTTTGCCCTTCTCTTTGCCCATGACCTTGAACACACCATACATAGAGAAGGGAACTGTGTGGTGGTCAGCTTTTTCTTTCCAGATGGTAGCAAGTTCTCTTATGAGGAGTACAAGGTGTATAAGGAGGGGGAAAGGGCACCCTTCCAGATAGGTAGTACGGATGCCCTTGGGAGGGTGGTTTTCTGTCCAAGAGAAGGGGGTTTATGGACGGTTATAACCTACTCAGAGGACGGCCATGGTGCGCAGGTAAAAATAAACTTTGAAGGGAAGGACCTTAAGGAGGAGAAGAACCTCTTGGAAAGGTATGGAAAGGTGTTGGCAGGCTTAGGATGGCTTTTGGGAATATTTGGGCTTTTGGAAATATACCTTAGGAGGGCAAAAGGATGAAAAAGGTGCTGGTAGTATCTACCTTAGCTGTAGGCCTTTCTTTTGCTCACCATGGCGTTGCTTCTTTGGGTAGCGTTGGTTTGGAAGGCCCTGGCGCACCCCTTGAAACCTCAAGCTCTGCCACCATTCCAGAAGGTAAATGGCTCCTCTACCTTAAGCTTGACCATGTCAAATGGAAAAGGTACAGCTTTTCAGAGTTTCCAGACCAAAAGGACAGCTATCACTTTTGGACCTACGGCATAGGCTATGGTCTAAGGCCATGGCTCTCCCTTTACCTTTTCATCCCCTACTACACAAAAAAGGAGATAAAATCAAAGGATGGTGGCTTTTATTCCTACACCAACTCGGGCTTTGCGGACCTATCCCTCATGGCTGTCTTTGGCTTTAAGTACGATAAAGGCTTTAAGCTTGTTCCAAGACAGGAAAGCCTTGATGACCTTATGGACTGGCATTTTACCCTATACGGTGGTATATCTTTACCAACGGGCAACCCTAACAAGTATGACAGGTCAAGGGATCCAAAGGGAGAATTTGAACCCGATATGTCCACAGGCTTTGGCAAGCCTTCCATAACACTGGGCTTTACGGCAACGAAACAACTCGTCAGATTTCCAAGGCTTACCTTTGTCTTTGACACGAACTACATAAAGTTCTTTGAACACACCTATAACTACACAGAAGATGGAAGAAGGAAAAAATACAAGTTTGGCGATGAGTTCCGACTAAATACGACCTTGGCCTACAGGTTTTATGAAGACATGGATAGAAAACTACGTTTGGATGCACTCTTGGAGGCCAATTTTCAACATAATCAAAGAGACAAGGAGGATGGAGTCAAACAGAGTGCTTCTGGTGGTAGCATACTCTACGGAGTGGGTGGAATCAGGCTTTATTACAAAAGCATGTCCCTTGGTGCCGGCATAAAGGTCCCCCTATGGAAGAGGCTAAATGAAGAAGGCCAACAGCAAGGTTCAGAAGGTAAGGAAAGCTACAGGTTTATCCTTACCCTTTCCACCCTTTTTTAGGAGGCTTGCATGCATATACCCGATGGCTTTTTGGCTCCGCAGGTCTACATACCAGCCTACCTTGTAGATATAGGCCTTTTGTTTTATGCCTTCAAGAGGTTTAAAAAGAACCTAAAAGAGAAAACGATACCCTATTTGGCATCCCTGTCTGCCTTCTCTTTTATCATCATGTCCATAGCCATACCTTTGCCCGGTGGCACTTCCGTGCATGGCCTTGGTGTGGCAAGCCTTTCTTTACTCTTTGGCCCATGGACAGCCTTCCTCTCCATATCCTTGGTCCTTTTCCTACAGGCTACCATCTTTGGAGAAGGTGGTATAACAAGCTTTCCCATAAACTCCCTATCCATAGCCTTTTTAGGAAGCCTTTGTGCCTACTATACCTATCTCATCGCCAAAAGATACCTTGAGGATAAAGCCTCCCTTTTCCTTTCTGGCTTTTTATCAACCTTAATGTCTGCCTTTGCTGTAGCCCTTGTGCTTGGCATACATCCCTACCTGTTCAAAGACCCCTTCGGAAAGCCCCTTTACTTCCCTTTCAAGCTATCTTTGGTCCTTCCCGCCGTGCTTTTCCCACATATCCTTGTGGGCATAGGAGAGGGCATACTCACCATAATAATCCTTAGGGCCTTGAGGGGTAGGATATGAGGGATAAGTTATTAATGCTTTTATACCTGTTTTGCCTCTTATACCTGTCCTTTTCCAGCCATATTTACACGCTTTTGATAGCTTTAGTCCTTTTGCTTGTGTTTTTGATACTGTCCCCCATAGAGAGAAAGCTAAAGCTTTTAAAACATGCCTTCTTCTCCTTTTTCCTTTTTAGCTTTTTCATATCATTTTCCTATCTTCTTTTTAACCAAAAAGCCCTTGATTACTTTCTAATGATAAACCTTAGGTCCTTTGACCTTAGCCTTCTCACCTTTATATTTTTAAGGATGGTTAACCTTTATAGGGCCTTTGATTTTTCAAAGACTTTAAGCTTTTTGCTTGTTATGGCTGTTGGCAATGCCATAACTTACAATAGACTTTTAAAGGACTTCAAAGATGCCATAAGGAGTAGGACCTTACAAAAGCCCGAAAGGAAAACTCTTGTAGCCTTTACCAAAAGGTTGTCCCTTTTCTTTTTTGAAAAGTCCATAAACACATCAAGGGAAGTCCAAGAGGCCATGAGGTCAAGAGGTTTTTACAATGATTGAGCTAAGGGATGTCTATTACAGCTACAACGGAGAGGATGTTTTAAGGGATATAAGCTTTAGAATCTTTGAAGGTGATAGGGTTGTTTTACTTGGGCCAAACGGCTCTGGGAAGACCACCCTTTTGAAGATACTAAACGGCCTCATCTTTCCTAAAAAAGGCGCATACTTTTACAAGGACATAGAGATAAAGGAAAAGACTCTGAAGGACAAAAATATAAACAGATGGTTTAGGAAAGAAGTGGTATTACTCTTTCAAAACCCAGAGGTGATGCTTTTTAATCCTACCGTTTACGATGAGATAGCCTTTGGCCTAAGACAGTTGGGGATGGAGGAGAAGATGATAAAAGAAGAGGTGCATTACTGGACCGAAAGGCTTGACCTTATGCCTTTCCTCAACAGGCCACCCTATGAACTAAGCGGAGGCCAAAAACAGAGGCTCTGCCTTGCATGCCTGCTTGTCCTAAGGCCTAAGGTGCTTCTCCTTGATGAGCCAACGGCCAATTTGGACTCCAAAACTACCCAATTGTTGATAGAGCTACTTTGGGATATGGAGATTACCAGCCTTGTGGCTACAAACAACCTAAACCTTGTGCAAGACCTTGGAAATAAGCTTTTGGTCCTCGGAGAGGACCACACAATCCTATACTACGGAGAGATGAAAGACTTTTTGGAGGACAAGGATATGCTTACAAAGGCTGGACTCTTGTGGAGAGGCACAATATATAATAGAAGGGATGCACTATAAAAAGTATGTCTATAAGCTTTCGCCAGAGGACTTTTATCAGTTTTTAATTGATTACGGAAGAGGCGTGGAGGTACTTTCCGAGGGTGAATCCTTTGTAGAGTTTGCCCTTTATGAACCCATTGAGGGTCTTGAGCCTTTGGAAGTTTTAGAAGTTGAAGTTATACCACCTCAGAAGGCCTTTAGGCCTGTGAAAGTAAAGGATATTATGGTTTTACCCTCTTGGATAAAGCCTGTGGTAATAAGGCAGGGTGTGGCCTTTGGCACGGGTTTGCACCCTACTACCAAGCTATGCCTTTATCTTATGCAGGAGTTTTTAAAGGAGGACTGGTCTCTTTTGGATGTAGGCACTGGCACAGGTATTCTGGCTATAGCAGGAAAAAGGCTTGGAGCCAGCAGGGTTTTGGCCATTGATATAGACCCACAGGCCACAGAAGAGTGCATACACAATAGCAAAGAAAACTGTGTAGATATAGAGTGCCTTCAGGCAGAGCCAAAGGACATAAAAGAGGCCTTTGACCTTCTGGTGGCAAACCTTGAGCTGGAGATATTCAAAAGGGAGCTAAAATATCTTAAAAACCTTTTTAAAAGTGTGGCTATCTTTTCCGGCATATATGGAAGGGAAGAGCTAGAGGAATTTTTAAAGCTCCTTGCTTTTAAACCTGTTAAAATTAAAAAGTTAGAAAACTGGTATGGGGTGGTGGTCAAAAGATGAAATATCGCTACAGGCTTGAAGAAAAAAGTGAAAGAAGGCTTGGCTTTGTAAGGCTTATAAGGAGGCTTGCCATATTTGCTTTGTTTTTTATCGCCTTTTATCTCCTGTTCCTTTCCTTGGGCCTGAGGCCTCAGGTTTCAGAGGAAAGTCTAAGAGATCTTTCCCTTATACCCCTTGAAAAGACATACCATTTAAAACTAAACAGGCCGATAAAAGAAATAAAACTGTACATAGAAGAAAAGGATCAAAAGAAAGAAATTTACAAAGCGGTTTTTTTGGAGCCTCAGCAAGAGCTTTCTTTTAAGCTAAAAGCGAAGGATATAGGTTTAAAAGACGGTGAGGCAAACTTACTTTTGGAGGTTTCTTCTGGTATATTTAGGAGCCGGACGTACCATCTTAAGGCTTTGGTAGATACAGTACCACCAAAGTTGGATGTGATCTCTTACACTCCATACCCATCACTTGGTGGCACCTTTGCTCTAAAGGTAAAGGTTGGAGAAGAAGCGCAGGTTTATGTAGTGCAAAGAGAACACAGATATAACCTATACCCTGTGGGTGAAGGTTATTACTTTGGACTTTTTCCCATAAGGCTTGATAAGGAAGGGATACCCTTTATCCTATATGCTACGGATAAAGTAGGTAATTCAACATCACAGGGGCTTAAGCTAAACATAAAGCAAGTAAGCTTTAAGGAAGACAAGATAAACATAGACGATAACTTTATAAACAGAGCGGTATATCCCCTTTTGAAGGATGAAGGAAAGGGTCTTACACCCCTTGAGGCCTTTAAAAGGGTGAACGAGGTTTGGCGTTCAGGGGATGTCAAAAAGGTAGAGGAAATAGGCAAAAGGAGCGAGCCAAGGGTCCTTTGGGAAGGTGCCTTTTTGCAACTGCCAAACAGCAAGGTCTTTGCAACCTACGGAGACATAAGGTACTACTATTACAACGGAGAGAAGGTTAGCGAAAGCAGGCATATGGGCTTTGATTTTGCCTCTGTGGAAAGGGCGCCTGTGCCAGCTTCCAACTCGGGCGTGGTAGTCTTTACCGGAAGTCTTGGCATATATGGAAATACAATAATCATTGACCATGGCATGGGCCTTATGAGCCTTTATGGGCATCTTTCGGAGATAAGCGTAAAGGAAGGACAGTTTGTAAAAAAGGGTGAGATAATAGGAAGGACTGGGAATACAGGCTTTGCTTTGGGAGACCATCTTCACTTTGGTATAGTAGTACAGGGCTATGAGGTAAATCCAATTGAATGGCTAGATCCCAAATGGGTAAAGAACAGCATTATTTCTGTATTTGAAGCAAGATGAAGAAGTTAAAACATAACACTTCCCTTCTTTTAGTTCCTTTTGTGGCTTTTCTCATAAGGCTTATCCATAAAACCATAAGATGGGACAAAAGGATAGACTATGAGCTATACAAGGGAAAGATAATAGCTCTTTTGCACGGTAATGCTCTGGGTGTGGCCATGCTTGGTATAGACAGAGGCATATATGCTTTAGTAAGCAGGTTTAGAGATGGAGATATTGCAGAAAAATTTTTGCTTAGCCTTGGCTATAGGGTTATAAGGGGTTCTACGGAGGAGGGAAAGCCCCAAAAGGGTGGTAGCGTGGGACTTTTAAAGCTTTTAAAAGTTTTAAAAGAAGGCCAAACGGTAGCCATCACTGTGGATGGTCCAAAGGGTCCCTATGGAAAGGTCAAGCCCGGCATAATCCTTTTGGCGCAAAAGTCGGGTATACCCATAATCCCTGTGTATGTCAGCTTTGACTGGTCTATTAAGCTTAACACTTGGGATAAATTTACCCTTCCACTTCCTTTTTCAAGGGCCAAGGTAAGGATAGGCCATCCCATATGGGTACTTCCGGAGGATAGCGTGGAGGTCAAGAGGGAGGAGCTGGAGGAGGTCCTTTCCTCTCTTTCTTTGGGAAAACCCTTAGAGAAATCTCTGGAGCGAACAAAAAGCTAAAGCTTCCCAGCAGGGTTGTTATAAGAACCAAGAGGAAGGCCATGGATTGGGCTGGTTCATAAAAGCTGGCAAAGATTACAGAGAACTCACCCCTTTGTAAGAAAGACAAGGAAGCTCTAAGAGCAGCTCTATTCCCAATGTCATAAAGGTGAGCCCCCCAGTAAGTGGATAAAAACTTGGTAATTATAGAAAGAAAAACAATAATTATGAAAAACCAAGGGTTAAAATCAAAGCTTAGCTTGGAATTAAAGGTAAACATGAAAAAGAAAACACCTACAGATAGATCTTTCAGCTCAGAAAGAGATTTTTCTATAATTCCAAAAACCCTACTATTTTCTGGAACAATAACACCAAGCATAAAAGCGATGAGTGCATCTGATAGACCAAAGCTTAGACTAATTCCGGAAGATACAAGCAAAAAGCCAAGAACAAAAAAGGGAACAAGCTCTTCCTCTACTCTTTTCTCCATATATTCAAAAAACTTCTCCGCCAACCCCCTTAAAAGATAGAACATACTAAACAAAAGGATTATGGCAAGAATACCTCTCAAAAGGCTCAACGTATCCGGACTACCCTTTAAAGTAAAGCCTGTAAGAAGTGAAAGAAGGATAATGCTTATTAAGTCTTCAAATATAAGGACTCCTATCAAAAACTCCGCCTCTGGATTTACAAGCCTTTTATAGTCCATAAGTAGCTTGGCTGTTATGGCTGTGCTACTTGGATAGACTATAGTGCCTACAGCCAAAGAAAAGAGGAAGTTTTCTGTGAATAGATAAGAAAGGCCAAAGGCAGGCAAAAAGTTAAAAAGAAAGTCTATAATGCCGGGCTTTAAAAGCTTTTTCATCCCTATGAGCTTTTCAAAGGAATACTCAAGACCTATAAAAAAGAAAAGTAAAACCACCGCTAAATGTTCAAAAATGATAAACGCCTCTTGTATTTTTTCTGGGAAGATAAACTTACCAAGAAGCCCAGCCAGTATAAAAGAGAGGATATATGGCACTTTAAGCTTTGAAAGTAAATAGGCAGAAAAAAACAGAAGTAGAAAGACACCGCCGGCAAGTATAAAGTCCTGTGAACTGTGCATCTTATGTGCTACACCTTCCGCAGAGTTCCAAAAAGTGGTTTATCTGTGGCCTTGTGCCTACCACTATAAGTATGTCCCCCAGTTCTATTTTTTCCTTGTAAGGGTCTGGATTTGGTATTATTTTACCCTTTCTATCTATGGCTATTACCGATACACCCGTAGTTCTCCTTATCTGAAGCTCTGCTATGGTTTTGTTTATAAGGTTTGAACCACTTTCCACCTTTACCCACTCCATCACCACTTCCTTCAATATAAGCTCCATCTTTTCCGCCTTTATGGGTTGATAAACCGCCCCAGCCACCAAAAACCCAAGCTCCTTTGCTTCTTCATCTGTCAGGCTAAAAACACAGCTTGCCTCTTCTTCTTCCATAAGGTATATTTCCCTTTTGCCCGTGTTGTATATAACCAAAACAAGGTCCCTTCCCTCCCTTAACCTTATAGAATACTTTTTGCCTATGCCCGGTAGGTCTGTTTCTCTAATTTCCATAAAGTATATTTTACTCCCTACCCTCCTGCGATGGGTTATACAAAAAGCCCGTTATTCCACCCCAAACTATGTGTAGTATAACCAAAGATATTTGAGCACTGGCGCTCATAGGCTTTTGGAACCACTCCGCACCGCCTGCACCGCCTATCAAGGAGACAATAACCACAAATATATGCCATGCTATCCCGTAAATTATACCCTTAACAAGGCCAGGGCCGGGAATCTTGTTCCAGATAAAGGGAAGGACTAAAGGAATGGCAAAAAGGGTAGAATCAATCTGATGGTGTATAAACCAGGCTGGGTCCCTAATTCCTGGGAAAAGGCCAAACAATCCAAACCATTTGGCATAAACCTCATCTAATAAAACCATAGCATAGCCACCCATCTGACTTGCAAAGAGGAAGCTCCAAAAGTTAACTCCTTTTATAACCATGGCAAACACCTCCTTATGGCAAATGATATTTAATCTCTTTTTGATGTCAATAAAAACTCCTTATATATCCTATAAGCTATACTTCATGTGTTTTACTCTTGCTTTTTAATTATCTTTAAAAGGTCCTTCCTTTCCGAAAGGACTATGGACTTTATATTTTCATCCTTTTGATAAACCTCTGCAAACTCCTTCTGTATAAACTCAATGAGCTTTTGAATTTGTGCCTCAAGCTCCTCTATCTGCTCTTTCATCCTAAGGATAATATCTATGCCGGCAAGGTTCACACCGAGGTTTCTGCTTAGCGTTAGTATAAACTCAAGCCTTTGTAGGTCCTCCTCTGTGTAATACCTTGTCCTTCCTTTGCTTCTGGTAGGTTTTATAAGCCCTTCTTTCTCATATAGTCTAAGCGTTTGTGGATGTATATTAAACATACTGGCTACTACACCTATGGTATAAAGCTTTGTCTTCTTCATGTCTGCCTCTCCCTTATCCGTTTTGGTTCTGGTAGGAGTTTGTCAAGCTCCTCAAGGAGCTGTTTTATCCTTTTACCATCTCCAAAGAATTTTTCAAAAAAGCCAAGCTTTGGAATATCTATGTGAATTCTTACAAAAAGGTCTCCTCTTCCATCCGACATAAGCCTTGGCATGCCATAGCCTTCCACCCTTATAGTTTCTCCCTCCTGCACTCCTGCAGGCACTTTTACTTTGACTCTCCCACCTTCAAGGGTAGGTACTTCTATCTCTGTGCCAAGCATGGCCTCTGTTATCTTTATGTAGGCATCCACATAAAGGTTGTTGCCCCTTCTTTCAAAGATAGGATGTGGCTTTACCTTTACGGTTATTATAAGGTCTCCCGGAGGACCTCCAAACCTACCCGCATGGCCCTTGCCCTCCGCCTTTATTTTGCTTCCAGTATCCACGCCTGGCGGTATTCTCACCTTTACCTCCTCCCTTTGGGGTATGGTGCCTCTGCCCCTACATTTTGGACAAGCTTCTCTTATAACACCTTCACCACCACAGGTAGGACAGGTCTGAGATATGGTTATGAAGAACTGCCTTTGAATTACCTCGCCCCTTCCACCGCAGGTGGGACATACCCTTTCACCCTTATTAACATCGTAGCCCCTTCCACCACAGGCATCGCATGCTACCTCTCTCACCAAGGGTATGCTCACCACCGTGCCTCTAAAGGCCTCCTCTAAGCTTAGCTCTACGGTGTAGTATATATCCTCTCCCTTTATAGGCCTTCTTTGCTCCCTTCTCCTACCCCTTGTGGCCCTTTCAAAGATATCCTCAAAGCCAAAGCCCTTAAACACCTCTTCAAAGAGGTCTCCTATGTTTTGAAAGACCACCTCTTGATACTCTTGGCCTCCGGGTTGGGCAGAGAAGGCTGCATGGCCATATTGGTCGTAAAGCTTCCTCTTTTCTGGGTCGGAAAGCACCTGGTAGGCTTCGTTTATCTCTTTGAACTTCTCTTGAGCCTCTGGGTCTTTGTTAAAGTCTGGGTGGTACTTTCTGGCAAGCCTGCGGTAAGCCTTCTTTATCTCCTCTTGGGTGGCATTCCTTGGCACCCCAAGTATCTCGTAGTAATCCCTCTTGGTTGAGTTCGCCATGTAAATAAATTTTAGTCAAGTTTTATCAAATTTCAAGGGCTTGCCACCATACAGAAAAAGCCTCCTTCCGGATGAAAGCCCTCCCTTATTTCCCTGTTTTTTACAGGCCTTTGATCCTGTGGCTCTTCAAAGAGGGTGCTAAAGACCTCTTTTAGTTCAAAGCCTGCCTCTTTTAGCATATTACTTATCTCCCAAAAGCTGTAAAACTTGGCATGAGAATATAGGGGATGTCCTTCCTTTGCCTTCTTTATGTAAAACTTAGCCCAAGGACTATCGGACAGCACAAGGCCCAAAAAGAGCTTCCCATCCTCCCTTATCACCCTTCTTGCGGACCTAAGGGCCTTCGGCGGGTCTTCAAAAAAGCAAAGGGAAACTATCATAAAGATGCTTTTAAAACTTCCGTCCTTGAAAGGAAGCTCCTCAGCCCTTGCCATAAGAACATTTAGGCCTCTGCCTTTTGCCATCTTCAAAAGCTCAAAAGAAATATCCACGCCCACATCCACATTCAAAGCCTTGGCAAACCTTCCACTGCCCACACCCACCTCAAGGGAAGGACTCTCCACCGGACCACACCTCTTTAAACACTCAACCTCCAGAGGAAAGACAGAACTTCCAAAGGGCAAATCGTACCAAAGGTCATACCTTTTGGCATAAAGGTCAAAAACCTTCATATGTTAAACTATAAACTATGCTTTGGAAAAAGTCCGCCTATGAGCTTGTAAACCTCATAAAGAAAAGGGAAGTGCATCCCAAAGAAGTGCTTGAAAGCTTCTATGAGAGGTTTTCTCAAACAGAAGAAAAGGTAAAGGCCTACATCACACCCCTCTATGAGGAGGTTTTAAAAGAAGCGGAAAGAATAGACCTTTCAGAAGACAAGCCTCTTTTGGGCATTCCAGTAGCTATAAAGGATAATATAAACGTAAAAGGCTATCCTACCACATGCGCCTCTAAAATACTCCAGGGCTACATCTCTCCCTACGATGCCACCGTTATAGAAAGGCTAAAGAGGGCTGGAGCCCTTATAGTGGGAAAGACCAACATGGACGAGTTTGCCATGGGCTCATCCACTGAGTATTCTGCCTTTTTCAAGACAAGGAATCCATGGGACCTTGAGAGGGTGCCCGGTGGATCCTCCGGTGGCTCTGCGGTGGCTGTGGCGGTAAGGTCTGCACCCCTTTCCTTGGGTTCTGATACGGGAGGTTCTATTCGCCAGCCTGCCAGCTTCTGCGGTGTTATAGGCCTAAAGCCTACCTACGGTAGAGTATCCCGTTATGGCCTTGTAGCTTTTGCCTCCTCCCTTGACCAGATAGGTCCCTTTGCAAGAAAGACGGAGGATATAGCCCTCATTATGGAAGTAATCTCCGGGCATGACCCGAGGGATTCCACAAGCAGTAAAAGGGAAGTTCCCAAGTTCACACAGGAGCTTGGCAAGGATATAAAGGGTCTGAGGGTTGGCATAGTAAAGGAGTTTATGGAGGATGGTGTGGAGGAAGGTGTCAAAAGGGCCTTTGAAGGCTTTTTAAAGGAGATGGAAAAGGAAGGAGCTTACATAGAGGAGATCTCCCTTCCCCATGTAAAATACGCCATACCTTGCTACTATATAATAGCCCCCTCCGAGGCATCTTCCAACCTTGCCCGCTATGATGGTGTGAGGTTTGGCTACCGAACGGAAAAATACCAGGACCTTATAGATATGTACTCCAAGACAAGGGACGAGGGCTTTGGGCCTGAGGTAAAGAGAAGGATACTCCTTGGCACCTTTGCCCTCTCTGCTGGCTACTATGATGCCTATTATCTTAAGGCCATGAGGGTAAGAAGGCTCATAGCCCAAGACTTTGAAAAGGCCTTTGAAAGGGTAGACCTTATAGCCACTCCCACCTCACCAACGGTGGCCTTCCGCTTTGGAGAAAAGACGGATGATCCCATAGCCATGTACCTTTCAGATGTTTTCACAGTAAGTGTAAATTTGGCAGGACTTCCGGGCATATCCATCCCCATAGGCATGTCCAACAACCTGCCGGTGGGCGGACAGCTTATAGGTAAAGCCTTTGATGAGGCCTCCTTACTTAGAGTCTCCTACTGGTGGGAACAGGTTTATAAACACTATGAGATGGAGCCTCTTTTGTAAGCTTTGGTAAAATATTCCGTTATGCTTAAGCGCACAAAGTACTGCGGACACATCTCGGAAGAGGACTTAAACAAAGAGGTTATTTTAAACGGATGGGTGCATAGGATAAGGAACCATGGTGGTGTTATATTCATTGACCTAAGAGACAGAGAGGGCATAGTACAGTGCGTGGTAGAGGAGAAGGACAATCCAAAGGTCTATGACCTTGCAGACTCTTTAAAGTCCGAGTATGTGGTGGCCATAAGGGGCAAGGTAAGGAGAAGACCACCTGGCACAGAAAACCAAAAGCTAAAAACGGGCTACTATGAAGTTGTTATAGAGGAGCTTGAGATTTTAAACACCTCCGAAGTGCCACCCTTCCCCATAGATGAAGAAACACCTATCTCAGAAGAGACCAAGCTTCGCTACCGCTACCTTGACCTAAGAAGGGAAAGCATGAAAGAAAACCTTCTCTTCCGCCACAGGGCCTATCAGGTTGCAAGAAAGGTCTTTGTGGAAGAGGGCTTTGTGGAGATAGAAACTCCCTTCCTTACCAAATCCACGCCGGAGGGTGCGAGGGACTTTTTGGTTCCTTCAAGGCTTCATCCGGGCAAGTTCTACGCCCTTCCCCAATCTCCCCAGCTTTTCAAACAGATCCTTATGGTGGCTGGCTTTGACAGGTACTTTCAAATAGTGAAATGCTTAAGGGATGAGGACCTAAGAGCAGACCGCCAGCCCGAGTTTACCCAAATAGACTTTGAGATGTCCTTTGTGGATGAAGAGGATGTGATGGCCTTCAGTGAAAGGCTAATAGCTACACTGTTTAAGGAGCTTTTAGGCATAGAGCTAAAAAGACCCTTTGATAGGATGCCTTACAGGGAGGCTATGGAGAGGTATGGGTCGGACAAGCCAGACAGGCGCTTTGGCTTGGAGCTTATAGACCTAACGGATATCTTTTCAAACACAGAGTTTAAAGTCTTTCGCCAAGCTATAGATAATGGTGGTGTGGTAAAGGCCATAAACTTTAAAGGTTCAAACCTTTCAAGGAAAGAGATTGATGAGCTTACCCAGTTTGTTCAAAGCCTTGGCGCCAAAGGCCTTGCATGGATAAAGGTGGAAGAAGACAAGCTAAACTCACCCATAGTAAAGTTCTTCTCCCAAGAGGAGACCCAAAAGCTTCTTGAAAGGGTTCAGGCTGAAGTGGGCGATGTTATCTTCTTCTCCGCAGACAAAAGGGAGATGGTCTATAAGGTCCTCGGAAGCCTAAGGCTACACATAGGCAAAAAATACAACCTTATAAACACAGAAAACTTTGATGTCTTTTGGGTGGTAGACTTCCCCCTTATGGAGTGGGATGAGGAAGAAAAGAGGTTTGTATCTTTGCACCACCCCTTTACCTCACCAAGGGAGGAGGACATTCCCCTTTTGAAAAAAGCCTTGGAAGTGGAAGACTTGGAAGAGAAGAAAAAACTTGTTCATTCGGTAAGAGCAAGGGCCTATGACCTTGTGATAAACGGCTATGAGGTGGGTGGTGGGTCCATAAGAATACACAGAAGGGAGGTTCAGGAGCTTGTCTTTAGGCTTCTTCAAATATCGGATATGGAGGCGAGGGAGAAGTTTGGCTTTCTTCTTGACGCTTTAAAGTATGGCGCACCACCTCACGGAGGCCTTGCCTTTGGCTTTGATAGGCTCTTGGCTATTATGAGAGGCCTTGATTCCATAAGGGATGTGATAGCCTTTCCAAAGACTCAAAAGGGCATATGTCCTTTGACGGGCGCGCCAGACTATGTGGACCCAAAGCAGTTAAAAGAGCTTCATGTAAAGGTGGTGGAGTGATGCACCTGCGCATAGGCACAAGGAAGAGCAAGCTTGCCCTATGGCAGGCAAACTTTGTAAAGGAAAAGCTGGAAGAGAGGGGCCACACTGTAGAGCTTGTCCTTATCACCACCACAGGGGACAAAATACTGGATGCACCTCTGGCAAAGATAGGTGGGAAGGGCCTTTTTGTAAAGGAGATAGAGGAAGCTCTGCTAAGAGGAAATATAGACTTGGCGGTGCATTCTTTGAAGGATGTGCCTATGGTCCTGCCAGAGGGCCTCACCTTGGGAGCCATAACGGAAAGAGAAAACCCCTTTGACGTGCTTTTATCAAAGAACGGCAAAAGCCTGGAAGAGCTTCCCATCGGTGCAAAGGTCGGCACCTCATCCCTCAGAAGGCAAGTGCAGATAAAAAGGAGAAGGCCAGACCTCAGGGTGGAGGTCCTTCGCGGAAATGTGGACACAAGGATAAGAAAGATGGAAGAGGGTCTTTATGATGCCATTGTGCTGGCCTATGCGGGTGTAAAGAGGATGGGTCTTGAGGGCAGAATAACTCAGATTTTGGGAGACTTTATACCAGCAGTGGGACAAGGTTCTCTTGCCATAGAGATAAGGGAAGGGGATGAAAGGGTAAGGTCCGCCATAGACTTCCTTGACCACAGGGAAAGCAGGCTAAGGGCAGAGTGCGAAAGGGCCTTTTTGAGGGAGTTGCACGGTGGCTGTCAGGTTCCCATAGGGGCCTACGCTTGGGTAGAAGGAAACACATTAAAGCTAAAGGCCTTCATCTCAGACCTTAAGGGAGAGAGATTCATAGAGGGCTATGAAGAAGGAAGGCCAGAAGAGGCACAAGAGATAGGAAAAAGGCTGGCCAAAAGGCTATTGGAAAGTGGTGGAGAGGAGATATTGAGGGATATATATCAAACCTGACCTAAAAGCTCTTTTTTATACACCTTCCATCTTGCTGGGTCAAGCTTTGTAGAACAGCCCAAAGAAGAAAGGTCATAGACCTTAAAGGCCTGTGGGTTATCGGGCGTGCTAACAAAGAAAAAGACCGTGCCCGTGGGCAAATGCTTGTTTTGCTCCTTCCAACCTTTTACCATATAAACAAGCTCGCGAAGTCTTTCCTTTATACCTTCAGCATCAAAGCTTTGAGTTTTTCCATCTTCCTCAAGAACCCATACACCATCTTTTATGCCCTCTATAATCTCCAAAACCCTATCTTCGGAAGGTATGCCATAAAACCTCATCCTATCTCTCCTTTATTTATAAGTTTTGCCACATCCTTGGCAAAGTATGTGATTATCATATCTGCGCCCGCGCGCTTTATGGACAAAAGGGTCTCTATCATCACCCTTTTCTCGTCTATCCATCCAAGCCTTCCCCCTGCCTTTATCATGGCATACTCACCGCTTACATTGTAAGCGCACACAGGAAGCAAGGTAGCCTCTTTTACCTTGGCTATTATATCCAAGTAGGCAAGGGCAGGCTTTACCATGATTATGTCCGCACCCTCTTGCACATCCAAAAGCACCTCCTTTAACGCCTCCCTTGAATTGGCTGGGTCCATCTGGTAGCTTCTTCTATCTCCAAAGGCAGGAGCAGACTCGGCAATATCTCTAAAAGGACCATAAAAGGCTGAAGCATACTTGGCCGAGTAAGCCATTATGGGTATGTTTTCAAAGCCAGAGGAATCAAGGGCTTCCCTTATGGCCTTAACCATACCATCCATCATGCCAGAGGGCGCCAGCATATCCGCTCCGTTCTTTGCATGGGAAATAGCTTGTTTTTTTAGGTTTTCAAGGGTAAGGTCGTTATGCACATCTCCCTCACAAAGCACCCCACAGTGGCCATGGGAAGTGTATTCACAAAAGCATACATCGGTTATAACATACATATCTGGCACTTCTTTTTTTATAAGCCTCAAAGCCCTCTGTATTATCCCTTCATCACTCCAAGTGTCAGAGCCCACCTCATCCTTGTGTTCTGGTATGCCAAAGAGGATTATGGCTGGTATGCCAAGGTCCCTTACCTCTTTTACTGCATACACCACCTTGTCAAGGCTGTATCGGTAGACTCCCGGCATGCTCGGCACTTCTTCCACTATGCCCTCACCATAGCGCACAAAGATGGGGTAGATAAGGTCATCAAGGCTTAGCTTTGTTTCTCTCACAAGCCTTCTTATATTTTCATTCTTTCTTAGCCTTCTTGGCCTTAGCTTAGGAAATTCCATGAAATATAATATATACCATAAGCGGGCGTAGCTCAGGGGTGGAGCGCCTGCTTCCCAAGCAGGAGGTCGCGGGTTCAAATCCCGTCGCCCGCTCTTAAAAGTGATATATTTTTTATGCATGAGGGTGGGAATAGTTCTTGGTACAAAGCCCATTAGCCCTTTGGAGTTTTGGATAGGGGTAGAGGAGGGTCAAGTGGTTCAACTGGACGATGTGCTTTACGTAGAAAGTAAAATAGGAAATACACCTGTTAAATACTATGGTATCGTTAGTGAAGTGCATAAGTTCCTTGAGGGAGCTGAGTTTGTTTATGATGCCCACCTTGTAACAAAAGGTCTAATACCCGTAAACATTGCCTACGTTGCTAAGCTAAACATAACGAGGATAGAACCAGAGATTTTTGCACCGCCATCGCCCGGAGATGGTGTTTATATGGCCAAAGGTGAGGAGTTTGATAGGGCGCTCTATTACGACCAGATGAAGGAAAAGATCCCAGCCGGTCTTGACAGGAACGGCAATGTGGTTTATGTAAACTATCACTTTATAAACGGCGTGGAAGGGGCGCACGTAAGCATATCTGGCATGTCCGGCATAGCTACAAAAACTTCTTACGCCCTTTTCCTTCTTTATTCCATACTGGAAAAGGCGAGGGACAAGGACAGAGTGCATGGGATAATCTTTAACGTAAAAGGGAAGGACCTTCTTTGGCTTGACAAGAGAAGCAAGGTGCTTGATGAGGAAAGCAAGGAACTATACAAAAGGATGGGCTTAAGGCCCGAACCTTTTAAAAACGTCAAGTTTTATGTGCCTCCTTCTCCAGACAACATAAACATACCCGATTGTGAAAGGTTGGATGAAAAAGTAGTGCCATTTTATTGGAGTATGAGGGAGTTTGCAGAGGAAGGGCTAATAAGGTTTATGTTTACAGAGGGGGAAGAGGGTATATCAAACATACACTATGTTATGGACAGGGTGGCCAACAGGCTCTATTACCTTGCACAAAATAGCCCAGAGGGCCGTCTTTTGGATGGTCTTGGAAGGGACATAGACAGCTTAAAGACTCTTGAGAAAAGGCTTGAGGAAGCTATAAGGGATAAGGAGCAGGATAAAAACTCAGAGCTTTATAGAAGCTGGTTTGGCGAAGCCCAAATACAAACAGTGCAAGCTTTTTTTAGAAGGTTTAGTAGAGCCTGTGATTATATAAACAGGTTTATAGGTGAGGATTCAAACCCACCCAACTGGCGAGAAAACAGGCTTTCTGTGATAGATATAAGTGGTCTTCATAGCATAGCCAAGATGTTTGTGGTAGGCGCCATATTAAAGAAGGTATTCAGACAAAAGGAAAACATAGGAAAGCCCGATCCTAAGGTTTTTGTGGTTCTTGACGAACTTAATAAGTATGCACCCAAGGATGGGTGGAGTCCCATAAAGGATGTGGTTTTGGACATTGCAGAAAGGGGTAGGAGCTTGGGGGTGATCCTAATAGGCGCCCAGCAGACTGCCAGCGAGGTGGAAAAAAGGGTTATAGCCAACTCTGCCCTAAAGGTGCTTGGTAGGATGGACTCCAGCGAGGTGCTTGGAAAGGAATATGAATATCTGACAGGAAACTTCCGCCAGAGGGCCATAATGCTAAAGAAAGGCACCATGATACTTTACCAGCCGGACATTCCAAACCCTATGATAATTAGGTTTCCAAAGCCCGCATGGGCAACAAGACCTTCTGAGGTAGAGGAGGAGGTTTATGTTCCTGAGGATTTTGGTAATTTTTAGCCTGTTTTTTAGCTTGGCTTTTTCTCAAACAGCCTTGGTTAGGGTAGGTAAGTACAGCGACAAGGAGCGTATAGTCCTTCAATTGGATAAGAAGGTGGATTACAAAGTGCTTACCCTTGAAAACCCAAAGAGAATCGTGGTAGATATTATGGAAGATGTCAAAGTAAGTCTTCCAAAAGATATACAGGCGAGGGTGGGTAGGCACCCATGGGGCACAAGGGTTGTTATTGAGAAAAACTTTGATGAAGTAAAAGCCTTCTCCCTTCAAGAACCCTTTAGAATAGTGTTGGATGTTTACCTTCCAAAAGCTACGGGTGAGCCTGTGGCAAAAAAGGATGGAGAAGATGAGCTTTTGGAAATAATAGACCCAAGCTTTATAAGGGTCTTGAGATACACAGAGAAAACAAAAGACCAGGCAAGGGTGATAAACGAAGTAAGAAAAAGCCAGGTGATAACACAGAGAAGGGTTATAGTTATTGACCCGGGACATGGAGGACATGACCCAGGGGCCATTGGTTATATGAACATTAGGGAAAAGGATGTGGTTCTGGCCATAGGCAAAAAGCTTGCAAAGTTCCTTGAAGAGGATGGAAGGTTTAAGGTTATAATGACGCGCAAAGATGATACTTTTATACCCCTTCAAGAGAGGTCTAAGATAGCCCTAAGCAATAGGGCGGACCTACTCATAAGCATACATGCAGATGCCCATCCTCAAAAGCTACCATACGCCAGAGGCACCACCGTATTTGCCATATCTTCAGAAGCAGCGCAGAAAAAACGCCAGAGTATAGTAAATAACGATCAGTATGCCAAGCTTGTTCTGGGAAGGGCAGATATACCAACGCAAGCAAAGGTGGTCCTTGCAGACCTTGCTATGGATGTGACCTTGAACGAAAGCGTAGTGTTTGGGAGTAAGCTGGCAAAGGTTATAAGAAGAGAGCTTGGAAGGGATGTGCATTTTAGGGGTATTCAAAGGGCTGGGTTTGCAGTGTTAAAAACACCCGGCATACCGTCGGTTTTGGTAGAGGTGGGCTTTATGACAAACCCAGAGGAAGCTCTTATGATGTCAAGTGAAGAGTTTCAAGAGAGTTTTGCAAGAGCTTTATACCTTACCATAGTGGATTACTTCTTCCCAAGCTCCCAAAAGGTTACTTCAGCCCAAGAAGCTTATGCACCTGGGGCAGAACCCTAACTTCATAGCCAAGGTGCAAAAGCTTATTTTGTAAATCTAAAGCCTTCTCAAGGAACTGGGCCTTATTGCTCTCTGGTTGAAGCACCACACAGGACCTTTTGAGAAAATCTTCAAAGGCAAGTAGCACATCAAGGTTTAGATTCTCATCCACCACAAACTTAAGCTCTTTTGCATACTTTCTTATTTTTTGATGCACATACCAACCTGCTACAGCCTTTGGAGAACAGGTTATATGTATATTTTCCGCCACATCCTCAAGCTCTTCCTGCCATAGGGTTCCGTTGGTTTCTATCTGCACAGATTTTCCCATTTTTAACAACTCTTTTACAAGGTCAGGTAAGCTAACTTCTGTAAAAGGCTCACCACCGGTTATAACTATGTGCTTGTGAGGATAGGTTTCCACAAGGCTTATAAGGTCTTCAAGGCTTGTGGATGGGTTTTTAAAGGGCAAAGCAGAAGGTTGGTCGCACCATGGACACCGTAAATTACAGCCTTGAACTCTTATAAAGAGGCTGGGAAGGCCCACCAAAAGGCCTTCCCCCTGTATGCTTGGATAAACCTCATTTATGCTTATTGAGGCTTTTCTAACTTCACTTCGTAGCATTCTATAATATCACCCACCTTTACGTCGTTGTAGTCTTTCAGCTTTATACCGCACTCAAATCCCTTGGCAACCTCTTGCACATCCTCTTTGAACCTTTTTAAGCTCTCTATCTTGCCATCAAAGATGACCACACCATCCCTTATGAGCCTTGCTTTGGCGTTCCTTAAAATCTTTCCATCCAACACATAACAACCTGCTACAGTTCCCACACCCTTTATCTTAAAGGTAGCCCTAACCTCCGCAGAGCCATGCACCACTTCCCTTTCTACAGGCTTTAGCATACCCCGTAGGGCCTTCTTTACATCCTCTATAGCCTCGTATATGATGCTATAAAGCCTTATATCTACCTTTTCTGCCTCTGCAGTCTCTCTTGCCTTTACGTCGGGCCTTGTGTTAAAGCCTATTATTATGGCACCGCTTGCCTTTGCCAGCATTACATCGTTTTCTGTTATACCACCCACATCGCCGTGGATTATTCTAACGGAGACCTCCGGAGTGGAAAGTTCACTAAAGGATTTTTTAAGAGCTTCTAAGGACCCAACCGTGTCTGCCTTTACTATAAGCCTTAGCTCTTTTAATTCTCCCTCTTGTATCTTTTTGAAAACCTCTTCCAACACAAAGCCTTTTGAGACTTTTTCCATCTGTTCTTTTTTGAGTTTTCTTTGCTCAGCTATCTGCCTTGCCTTCTTTTCATCTTCCACTACCTTTAACTGGTCTCCAGCCATAGGAAGCTCTTCAAAGCCAAGCACTTCAACGGGAATGGAAGGACCAGCCGAATTGACCCTTCTGCCTTTGTCATCAAACATCGCCCTTACCCTACCGTAGGTGGTCCCAGCTACAAACACATCTCCCACTTTTAGAGTGCCTTCCTGCACCAAGACGGTAGCAACCACACCCCTTTGTTTATCAAGCTTGGACTCTATTATGGTTCCCCTTGCAGGCTTGTTAGGATTGGCTTTTAGTTCAAGGATATCTGCAAGGAGGAGTATGTATTCAAGAAGTGTATCCACGTTTTGGCCAGTTTTTGCAGAGACATCCACAAAGATTGTATCACCACCCCATTCCTCTGGGATAAGCCCAAGCTCGGAGAGTTCTCTTCTCACCTTAAGCGGGTCTGCATCAGGCTTGTCTATTTTATTTACCGCTACAATAATTGGAACGTTAAAGGCTTTGGCATGGTTTATGGCCTCCACCGTTTGGGGCATAACGCCGTCATCGGCAGCTACCACAAGCACGGCAATATCTGTAACCTGCGCGCCCCTTGCCCTCAAGGAGGTAAAGGCCTCATGGCCAGGTGTGTCAAGGAAGGTTATCTTCCTTCCATCGGGCATTTCTACCACAGAGGCACCAATATGCTGAGTTATACCACCTTTTTCCCTTTCTGCCACCCTCGTTTTCCTTATGGTGTCCAACAAAGTAGTTTTTCCATGGTCCACATGGCCCATTACCACAACCACGGGAGGCCTGGGTTCACCACCTTCTTCCACTACTTCTTCTTCCTCTTCTTCTTTTATTTCTTCCCTTTTTATCTCAGCAAGAAAGCCCAAGGCTTCTGCCACTTGTAGGGCAACCTCTGCAGGCACCGTTTGATTTATCGTTGCCAATATTCCTCTTTTGAGAAGCTCTGCCATTACTTGATTGGGTGGAACCTTCATTAGTTCTGCAAGTTCTCTAACAGTTACCACTTCCGGTATTTGCACTATCTTAATTTCTTCTTCCCTTTCTTCTCTTTTTTCCTTCTTTATCTGTTGTTCTAATTTCTTCAGGATTTGCTCTTCTCCTTTGCTCTGCTTTTCCTTTTCTTTGGGTGGTTGCGGTTTTTGTGGCTTTTCTTCTACCTTTTGGTCGCGTGGTGGTGGCACGGGTGGTGGAGAAGGTATCCTTGGAGGGAAGGGTCTCCTTTCCTCTGTTCTACGTGGTTTTTCTTTCTCATAAGGTCTTTCTTTTTTCACCCCAGTTGTCTCCTTTACAAAATGTTTGGTTTTTTGTTCTTGTGGTTTTTGAAACTTAGGTTTTTGTTCTTTCGGTAGCTTTTCTTCCTTTGGAGCTTCTATGGCTTGAAGGCTTTCAGCCTTAACTTCCGGTTCTTTAACCTCCACCAAGCTAACATCCTCTATAGGTTTTTCCATTGATTCTGCAGGCTTCTCCTTTGAAGGTAGAAGATTATCATACACTATTTGAAGCTCCTCTTCATCAAGGTAAGCAAAGTTGCCCTTTTCTATACCCCATTCCTTAAGCACTTCCCTTATCTTCTTTACTGGCACACCCAGCTCTTTTGCCACATCTTGAACTCTCAATTTTCCCATAGTTTATAATTATAAGCCTAAAATATTGCCTGTCCCAAGGGTGCGTAAAAACTTTATGTTTTATATCAAGGTGATGGTATGATAGATAGGTTATTGCTAAGCTTTCTTGAAGAGGATATAGGACATGCGGACATAACCACTGAAGGTGTATGCAGGGGAGAAAAGGCGAGGGCTGTGGTTGTGGCTAAGGAAGGGGGAGTTTTGGCAGGTATAGGCTTTGCCCTTAGGGTCTTTGAACTTTTAGGCGGTGTAGAGCTTATAAAAAGCCTTAGAGATGGGGAAGAGTTTTCAAAGGGTGATGAACTTCTTGTATTGGAAGGACCCTCAGGTGTACTATTGAAGGGTGAAAGGGTAGCTCTAAACTTGATGCAAAGACTAAGCGGCATAGCCACTGTAGTAAGAAGGTATGTAAAGACCTTGGAAGGTACAAATATAAAGCTTCTTGATACAAGAAAAACAACGCCCGGCATGAGGTATTTTGAAAAGTATGCAGTTAGAGTTGGTGGTGGTATAAACCACCGCTTTGGCCTATATGATATGGTGCTAATTAAGGATAATCATAAGGCTGTGGCTGGTAGCATAAGAGAGGCAGTTAAACGTGTAAAAGAGAGGCTTAGCCCTGCCTATAAGGTTGAAGTTGAGGTGGAAAACCTACAAGAATTGGAAGAAGCTCTTGAATGTGGTGTGGATATGGTGCTTTTAGACAACTTTTCTCCAGAGGAGGTAAGGGAAGCTGTAAAGATTACAAAGGGTAGGGTTTTAGTGGAGGTATCCGGCAATATAAACCTTGAAAACATAAAGGATTATGCCATAGAAGGTGTGCATTTTATATCAAGTGGAGCCATTACCCACTCTGCCAGGTGGCTTGACCTTAGTATGAAGATGCGTAAGCTGTAAAATATTATCTAATGATAAACATATACGCAAGCCTGGGAGGTACCTTCAAAAAGTATGGACTTGACCAATTTGGTGATATAAGAAAGGAGGCTGTCTTATGGCTTGATGTGGAAAAACCCACCGATGCGGAAATTGATTGGCTAAAAAGTGCAGTAGGCTTTAAAATGCCTCCAAGGGAAGTTTTTGGAGATATAGAGATAAGCAGTAAATATAAGGAAGAAGAGGATGCCATTTATATGAACCTTTCCTTTGTTATACAACAAAAAGAGGATATAAGCGTAGAACCTGTCCTTTTCTTTATAAAGGGAAGATATATGGTAAGCATTAGGTATAGAGATATTCCAAGTATGCTAATTTTTATAAAAAGAATGGAAGAAAGCCCTATAAATTTTCAATTTCCAGAGGCAATATTTTCACAGATAGTTAATATTGAAGTTGATAGGCTGGGGGATAGGCTTGAAATACTTGGTAAAAGGATAAGAAACCTAAGAAAAGAGGTTTTTGCAGAACAATCTGAAGAGATTATTAGAGAAATATCTTACTATGATGAACTGAATATTACCATAAGGGAGACTATAAATGAAAAGCTAAGAGTTTTGAGCCATTTTGTTAAAAGTCCAAGAGTAAACGCTCAAACCAAAAGGGAGATAAAAGTAGCCTTAGATGACCTTCATACCTTGCTTGACTACACAAGCTTTTATATGGACAAGCTGGATAGCATACAGAATTCCCTATTGGGCCTTATATCCATAAAGCAGAACGAGGCGGTTAAAGTCTTTACAGTTATAGCTACCATATTTCTACCAGCTACTTTGATAGCCAGCATATATGGCATGAACTTTGACAACATGCCTGAACTCCATTGGAAGTATGGTTATCCTTTATCTCTCTTTCTTATGGTGATTGTTACCCTTTCTCTTATATATTGGGTAAAGAAGAAAGGATGGTTATGAGGATAAAATATAGCAAAGAGAACCTTCTTATAGGCTTTTTTATAGTCCTTGGCATATCCTACCCTTTCCTTATAGCCTTGCTCATATTCTTTGAGGATGCTATGGAAAGAAAACATACAATGGAAGAGGTAAAAGCCTTCTATAGCTTTTTATTAGGCTTAGAGGAATGTAAGGAGGACAAGGCTTTTGAGCTTTCCAAGATTTTAGATGAAGGTCTATACAAAGAACTTGGCGGAGAAAAGGGCCTTATCTCCATATGTCAGTCCTATAGAAAATCCTATCCTTCGGCCATGGCAAAAGATAAGGTGTTGAAAGATGATGAGCTTTTGGTGGACCTGCTCGTTAAGGAAAAAGGTATTATAAAAAAGGTTGCTTCTGTTAGGCTTTACTTTGAGAGGGGAGAGGAAGGTGTAAAGATAAAGAGGGTGGAGTATGAAAAAGGGGGTTGATATTGGTGGCACTTTTGTAAAGGTATACTGGGAAAACGGGAAAAAGGAAAAGCATTATATAAAGGATGTTTCTAAAAACAGAAAGGCCTTTTTGGAAAGGATAAAAAACATTGTGCTTGAGGGAGACCCAGAAGAGGTTGGAATAGCAGTAGCTGGTTTCACTTCTTTGGATGGTGTGGTCTATAGGTCTCCCAACATACCAGCCCTTGATGGAGTAAACCTCAAAGAAGTATTTGCAGGCCTTAAGGTAAAGGTTATAAACGATGTTTCCGCTGGCGCTCTTGGCGAGTGGTTTTATGACCACAGGGACAGTAAAGTTTTACTTTTTGTGGCCATAGGCACTGGATTGGGTGGTGGCCTTGTAATAGATGGTAGGCCCTTTCTTGGCGCTTGTGGTAGCAGCTTAGAACTTGGACATCATATTATTAAGGCTGGGGGAGAAAAATGTAGCTGTGGTAGGTTTGGCTGTTGGGAGGCCTACTCCTCTTCCTATGGCTTTGAAAGGATATACGAGAAGGTCTCTGGCCAAAGGCTAAAGGACTTTGAGATAATAAACAAGGCCAAGGAAGGCGACCCCATGGCCTTAGAAGCTCTTATGGAATTTAGAAGGTATCTTCTCCTTGGTCTTATGAACTCCGTGCATATCTTCAATCCAGATAGAATAGTCTTAGGCGGAGGTCTTATAGATGCCATGAAAGACCTACTTGGAGGTCTTGAGGAGGACCTAAAAGCCATGTGTGAAAGTTTGCCAGCTAAATGCTTTAAACTTTTCTTTTCTTCCTGTGCAGAATACTGCATGGCAAGGGGGGCCCAAGCCCTGCTAAGGATTTAAACCTTGCATTTCACAAAAACATCACGTAAACATAGAAAGATAGGAAAATAATAGAAAGTAAGAGGAGGAAGAAGATGAGAAAGGTCTTAATTGTGGGGCTTTTATTGGTAAGCTTGTCGTTGGCCTTAGAACTTAGAGATGTGCAAATAGAGGTAAAGGGTGATATTATAATGGTTAACAAAAAAGAGTATACAATTTCAAAGGACGTTAAGATAGAAGGACCCTCAGGTCAGGAGCTTACCTTAGAGAGCCTTCCCTCTGCAAAGACTATAAGGCTTGAGTTTGATAAAAGGGGAAAGGTCATATTTATAAAAGTTCTAGAGTGGTGGATATGAGGTGGGCACCATGAGAAAAGTGCTGTTTTTGATAGTTATCTTACTTTTGGCTTTCACGCAGACAAAGCCAGCCCAAATGTCTGATTACTGTTATGTACCACCTTTTATATCAAACGCAGTAAAGCCCAACGTTCTTATAGTTATGGATTTCTCTGGATCCATGCAATTTCCAGCCTATGTGCCATGTGATTTTTTGGGATATACTAAGCAAAAAACGGCAAACTGTGGAACTTCTTATATAACCTCCTCATCTCCTGCTAAGTATGACACTAACAAGATTTACTCGGGATACTTTAATCCAAATAAATGCTATAGTTATTCAGGATCAAACTTTGTAGAAGCAAACTGTGATTGTTCTAACAAGATCGGCACCTCCTCCTGCATCTCTGGAAACCTTTTAAACTGGATAAGTGCCACAAGGATTGATATAGCCCGTTGGGTTTTGACTGGCGGAAGGTCAAGCTCTTCTCAAGGCAACACATTTCTTATAAGCGAAGGAGCCATATACACTATATATGACTCAAACCTCAAATGCCAATTCCAAATAACCGCCGGCCAACCCAGCAACAGAAGTTTAACAATAAGAAACTACAATGGAACTTGTCCCCTTGGAAACAACGCTATAAACAACGCACAGCTTCAAATAAGACCTTCAGACCCATCTTCTATTAAAGGAATTATTCACTCCTTCTGTGATACTTCAAACTTAAACGGACAGATCAATGAAAAATGCCAGCTAATAATGGAATTTATGGTTTTTGCAAGTGATGGGAGATATGGAGAAATAAAGGTTGGGAAACAGGCTACTATATCGGATCTAATAAACGCCATAAATAATGAAACTCCTTACTACGGTACTCCCACTGGTGAGGCTATGTGGGAGGCGTACGATTTTTACAAGCAAAGCAACGACCATGACTACGAAAAAAACACTGCCTATATTGGTAGGGGTAATGGCAATACGGACCCATACTACGATGGTTCTGGTAAAAATTCTTACGCAGTATCCTGCAGGAAGAGCTTTGTTCTCCTGCTCTCTGACGGTGCTTGGAATGGGAATGTGGACCCAGTAGTGCCTGCCCGTATTATGGCAACGCAGGACCTCAGAAGCGACCTACCAGGAAAGCAAAATGTTTACACCTATGCAGTTTATGCTTTTGGCGATTTGGACCCTAATACAAAACTTCAAGGAAGACAGGCTATGATAACCACCGCCATCTTTGGTGGTTTTGATGACAGAGACAACAACACATGGCCCTATCCATTTACAAATATTCAGTATCCTAATGGCAGTGGAACCTGCAGTAGTCTTGAATACACTATAAGAACAAATATACAAACACCAACTCAAACTTACTGTAATAGCAGAGGAGTTCAATACCCACTTCCCCAGTGTAATCCTAATAGTTCTTGGGATCCCAAGTGCGCCGAATGGGATACAGCCCAACCACCTAAGGGCCTCCCTTACAACTTTTATGAAGCAGATGATGCTGAAAGCTTAAAGAGCGCCCTTCTTTCCGCCTTTGCAGATATTCTCAAAAGAGCTTCCTCCGGTTCTACTGTGGCCACACTTTCCGGTAGATCACAAGTCTCTCAAGTTGTCATACAGCCTTACTTTAGACCAACCTACCCAACGGCTAATGTGGAACTAAAGTGGCTTGGCTTTCTTAGAAGCTTCTGGATAGATACTAAACAAAATTTAAGGGAGGACACTGTTGAAAGTAAGGTCCTAAACATAGGAGGAAACCTTATAGACAAGATATTCCAAATCTTCTTTGATGATAACACCAACGAAACTAAGGCGTCCATAGTAGATGATATAGATACCTGTAGTTCAAGCACCACAAAGCGCTTGGATGAGGTCATACCTGTTTTTGATGCGGGTTGTAGGCTTGCAGAAATAGACCCAGCCCAAAGGAAGATCTACTATAACAAAGATGGAAATCTCACATCCTTTACTACAGGGGAGGCAAGCAACCTTACAAACATCTGGAAAGTATGCTCCAACAACCAAAGTATACTTTGTACCAACAACGGCGATTGTGGAGGCAATGCGTGCGTTAGCGCAGATGCCAGCTGTATTATAAGGTATATAAGGGGAGAGGACAATCCTTCTGGATGTACATCCTATGACTATGTAAAAAGACCAAGAACTCTTGATGTCTCTGCTTTTTGCAGTGCGTTAGGCATAAGCGGAAATAAGGTTTGGAAGCTTGGGGACATAATAAACTCAAGTCCAGCAATAGCTGGGCCGGATCCATTAAATAATTACCACCTTAGGTATAACGACCAGAGTTATTTACAATATATTGTCAGCGAAAGCTATAAAAAGAGGCCAACCGTAGTTGCCGTTGGTGCCAACGATGGCATGCTTCACATATTCAGAGTGGGATATCTTAAAAAAACAGATGAACAATATAGACCAGTAAGGCTTGTAAACGACCAATTTTCTTCAAGCTCTGACCTTGTAGGTGAAGAAGTGTTTGCCTTTATACCAAAGAATGCCCTTCCCTATCTTCTTTGGTATGGAAACCAAGACTATTGCCATGTGCCAACGGTGGATTATAGGGTAATGATATTTGATGCAAACTTTGGCACAGCTCAAAATCCCAATTGGCGCACCCTCTTGGTAGGAGCCATGGGCTTTGGCGGGAAAGCGATAACAACCTCTTCTGGATCCTTTAGCTCCTCTGTCTTTGTCCTTGACCTAACAGATTGGTTAAACAATAACCTTTCTGGCACACCACAGCTCCTTTGGGAAACATCTCTTCCTGACGGAACACTTACGCTTTCCTTCCCGGCTATTGCTAAAGTGGAGGATAATTGGTATGTGCTTGTGGGTAGTGGTCCAAAACATATAGACCAGACCTTGGGTGAGAGCTATACCAATTCACCTAAGGTGTATATCTTTAACCTAAGGAATGGGAGCCTTGTAGCAACGGAAGATGTAAATGTACCGGGTGCCAGCTTTGCCATAGGCGATATTATGCCTGTAGATATAGACAACGATTACAACGATGATGTAGCATACTTTGGCCTCTATGGTAAAAAGCAATCTGGAAGTATTTTTGGAGCTCTTATGAGGATAAACTTTAGAGCCCAAAACGGATACCTAAACCCTAACAATTGGACTGTAAGCCAAGCCTTTGACTTTGGGAACTCTCCAGCTCCAGTTTTTGGAGCTCCAAGCTACACTTTAGATGAGTACAACAACTTCTGGGTATTCTTTGGTACAGGAAAGTACCTAAGCCTTGCAGACAAAACTATAAACTACACAAACTACCTTATAGGCTTTAAACATGGAACAAAGTATGACGCCTGGCAATCGGCTAGCACTGTATATTTAAGCGATCTCCTCAACCGCACAGGCTGGACAACGCCTATACAGATAATAGAAACAACCCAGATGTGCGTATGCGATAAAACAGGATGTAGTAATAGAGAAATTGTTACCGATGCGTCCGGATCTTTGGCAGATGAACCTTCTACAGGTTGGTATATTAGGCTTAGTGGTGAAGCCATATACTCCCAGCCCTTTGTCTTTGGTGGAACTGTAAACACTCTTTCAGCAGTACTACCTCAGGACATATGCTCTATGGAAGGTAGCTCTAAGCTTTACTCTCTCTACTACAAAACTGGAACGCCTTACCCAAGGCCTACGGTTTTATCACCTGAAGCTGTGGTAAACAATAAGGTACAGCAGAGTATCAATCTTGGTATAGGTATCCCGCCCTTAGGCATGCCCTTCCAGGTGGTAGCAGGAACGGGTAAGGAATATCAAGCTTATGCTCAAATTTCTACGGGCGGAATATTGAAGCTTCAACAACAGGTTACACAACCATACGAGGGTAGGTTCTTGCTATGGATAGAAAAGTAAAAGGCTACACCATAATGGAAATTTTGGTGATAATAGCTATACTTTCCATCCTTGCTGGCTTTGCTTTCGTAAGCTTTAGAAACATAGTTTTAAACCAGAGGTTAAAAGCCTCCACAGATAACCTTGTAAGCGTGTTAAATACCGCAAGGATGTATTCTATGACAGGGAGGGATGTTCGTGGAATAGGGCCAAGACCATGGGGTGTTTATGTAACTGAAGATGGTAGAAGGTTTATTCTCTTTGAAGACACAAATTCCAATTGTCGGTGCGATAACAATTGTAATAACGGCGAAGAAGTGGTAAAGACTTTTCAAATGGAAAGCGGAGTAAAAGTAAGGAATCCTCTCGTTATAGTCTTTGACAAAAAGGGATACCCAAGGAATGCTATATGTGGCTTTGGTGCGACTAACATAATTATAGAATCAGAAACCTTGAACAAAGCCAGAACTATATGCATTAGCAGGTATGGTAGGATAAGAGTAGTGGAGGGTGAAATAACAACATGTGTGGAAAACTAAACAGTAAAGGCTTTACCATCATAGAGCTTCTCATAGCCATGCTTTTTCTTATGTTTGTGATGATAGGCTTTTTGCGTGGTGTATTAACTTATATACAGTTTTCTTTGGATGCACGCATGAAAGATACGGCAAGTAAAGCCATAAGAGACTGGTCTGGATATCTTGAAAGCTTGCCTTACAATGCAAGCCTTATAAGTCCTGATCCATATCCAAACAGTTCAAACAATTGGGGCAACGCTTCCATTGAATGTTATGATCAAAATAATTGCACCTCCTTTAAAATTACAGCAGAAGATACTAATTCCGACGGAGATAATATTTCGGATTTCTATGACCCATACAATGGCAATAACTATAGCGACTACTTTAAAAATCATCCGTTAGACACCGCAGATTGGCTTCTTATAGGACCAAAGCCTCATCCTCTATGTGATGATCCAAATATTCAATATAATTGTCCACCCAGGCAGTATTCCATAGGGAACAGAAGGATATATGTAGGAATTACCGTAGCAAGGCTAATTCAAAAGAATAATGAAATAGGCAAAGCCTTTGGCATTACCGCATGGTATTTTAGTCCCATAGATAATAGATATAAGTATGTAAGCACTACCCTTATAAAGAGGAAGCCATGAAGAAGGGTATTACATTGGTTGAGCTTTTGATGGTTATTGGGATAACCCTTATACTCGCAGGTGGAATCTTTTATGCATATAGAGAAGTGTTTCAAAAAGGGGTTTCTCAAAGTCTTGTGGCAAAGAATGAACAGGAAGCTCAGTTCTTGATTTCTACCCTTGTTTCCGAGCTTTCCTCTGTGGGCTTTGGTATAGACAGAAGCAGGCTTCAGATACCACCTCTCATAGCCATATCTGAAAATGGAGTGGAATTTTTGAGCTTAGCCACAAGGCAAAATAATAGCGCAGGATGTTGGAGCTATGTAGATAATAATGGCAACATAGCTACCCAAACTGCAAGGGATTATCTTGGAAGGGAGTGTAATACTGGCAACAATAGATGGGAATGGTGCGTTTGTTTAGAACCTATAACTAAAAGCTGTAGAGGAAACTGTGTAGTTCCAAACTGTGCAGACCCGCAACAAAATCAAAGCTGTAGAAACATGATGGTCTTTGATATAAGTAGTAATAATAGTAATAATCCGCCTAATTATCCCAACGACTTTATAACGCGGTATTACTTAGACGACCAAAGCCAAACAGCCTCTCGTTTATGTGCAAATGAAACTCGAACACTTATGAAACAAGTAGGTAATGATGCACCACAACCAATAATAGATTGTGTGGGAGCTTTTAGAGTCAGGTATATAACCAACCAAAACGGAAGTGCCGTATACAGCGACAGTGTTGATAATGTAAACAACCTTCTAGGATTAAGGCTTTGCTTGCTTCTACAGATAGGTGGAAGACAAAGCGTGGCTATGGATGTTCCGCAGTTTAGCCAGTCATGTGGAGGTGGTCCTGTACCAAACAACAATTGGAGGTTTTACAGATGGTCAGCTATAGAGGTGGACATACCATTGAAAAACATAAGGTAAGAGGTATAGCCTTAATATCCGCCCTTATAATTTCGGTTATTGTATTAGTACTTTTGGGTAGTTTATACTTTATGCTGACAAGGCTTTTTGAGACATCGGAAACTACACGAACTTACTCTTCTGCAAGAGAGGCGGCTGTTGCAGGAGTGAATTATGCCATAACTTCAGGAATCTTTGATACTATAGCCAGTCTTGGAATTTGTCCCGATGGTACTCCATCTGTTAACAATCCTCGCTGTCCAGTTTTGGCAGGGCAAGGAGGTAACATTCAATTGGGATGCACCTTTAACCTCCAGTTTAGATTAAAAGGCACCAATGAAATTTACACAAATAGGATTACCGTGTGCTTTCTTGGATATACTCAACCACCTGGTTATCCTCTTATTGGAGTAGCCTATAGTAGACCAATGCCAGGGAATAAAGGCAATATATATTCAATCATTTCCGAGGTGCGCGACCCTCAGGGAAGGGTTACTACCAGAATAGAAGCCGTTTATACACCTTAAATCGTTGAAAATCTCATAACTTTATATTAAAATTAACACCATGGATTGGATAAAAACCTCTGTAGATTACGGAGTTATCGGTATTTTGGCCTTTTTGAGTTTTCTCAGTGTAGGTGTTGCCATTGAGAGGTATATGTATCTAAAAAAGGTAGATTTAAAAGCCTATAAAAGTAGGCAGGAGATTGAAATAGATTTAACAAGGGGGCTTTTTATAATAGCCTCTGTGGCCTCTAACGCTCCATACATTGGGCTTTTGGGAACGGTGCTTGGTATAATGCTTACCTTTTACACCATAGGACAGGAGGGTTTGGTGGATACAAAAAAGGTTATGGTTGGCCTTGCTCTGGCTCTCAAGGCTACTGCTTTGGGGCTTTTGGTAGCCATTCCTTCCTCTGTACTTTACAACTATCTTCTAAGAAAGGTCAAAGAGAAGATAAGCCTTTGGGAGATGGAAAATGGAGGATAAAGAGTTTAGCTCCATAAATGTTATACCCTTTGTGGATATACTGCTTGTGCTTCTTACCATAGTGCTTATAACCGCAAGCTTTATGGTGCAGGGTGCCATACCAGTAAATCTACCCAAGGCAAAGGAAGGAAAAGAAGAAGCCTTAAAAAGCCTTGAGATAGTCCTTACAAAGGAAGGTGAGATATACTTTGAAGGGAAAAGGGTAAATTTGCAAGAGCTTGAGAATATTTTAAAAAGCATTAGTCCTTCTACTAAAATAAGCCTTTCCACCGATAGAGATGCCAAGGTGCAGTCTTTGGTTAGCCTTCTTGACCTATTTAAAAGGTATGGCTTGGGAAAGGTTGTAATAAGAACGGAAAGAGATGAATCATAGTGATATGAAATTAAAAGCTTATAGCTTGTCTTTTATTCTGCACTTTTTGCTTTTAGTTATGATCCTATTTTTTGCAAGTACTTTTAATAAGGAACAAAAAATAATAGAAGTAAATCTAAACATTGAGGATTTTAGAATAGAGAAGCCGTCTACAAAAGAGGAGATAAAAGGACAAGAAAAACATAGTTATAAAAGTATGCCCGAAAAGCTAAAAGCTAACCAATCCCAGATTATCAAAGATACAAAGGAAGAAACTAACATACCACCAATGCAAACACAAGAGGTAAACCAGCCTGTTTTTCAAAAAGATAAAGATGAAGCCAATCAATATACACAGGCAAAAAGTATTGGTCAAACTGCCCAGGCTCAAAGTAATGGAGAAGAGGTCACAGCTTCAAAGAATGTTAAAAAAGAGTCTAAAGAGGGTTTAAGCAAAGAGCATGCTCAAGAGATGTTCTTAAAAGAGAAGCTTTCTGTTATCTCTTCAATCATTCAAAAGAATATTAGCTACCCGCCTTTAGCTCGCAAAATGGGATGGGAAGGCAAGGTAATAATCTGCATACATCTTAGAAGTGATGGCACTTTGGAAGATGTGAAGATAGAAAAAAGCTCTGGCTATGAACTTTTGGACAGAAATGCCTTAGAAACGGTTAAAAAGGTAGCACATCTTTTTCCAAAACCGCCTGTAGATGTGATAATAAGGCTTCCTGTGAGTTATAAATTGGAATAATTAAAAACCCCCGGGACGACCTACTTTCCCGTGCCGTGCGTCCGGCACAGTATCATCGGCGCTGGAGGGCTTAACTGCCGGGTTCGGAATGGAAACCGGGTGTTTCCCCTCCGCTATGGTCCCGAGGGAAGCTTTGGCATCTTTGGCAACTCAATAGGTTTTCCTTCCTGTGGGTGTGCAAGTCGAACGGGCTATTAGTACAGCTCGGCTACACCCCTTGCGGAGCTTCCACCTGCTGCCTATCAACCTGGTAGTCTTCCAGGGCCCTTCAGGGAGTCCTTATCTTGTGGTGGGCTTCGCACTTAGATGCTTTCAGTGCTTATCCCGTAGCAGGATGGCTACCCGGCGCTACCTCTGGAGAGATAACCGGTACACCAGAGCCTGCCCCGTCCCGGTCCTCTCGTACTAGGGACGGACCCACTCAAGACTCCTGCGCCCGCGGCGGATAGGGACCGAACTGTCTCGCGACGTTCTGAACCCAGCTCGCGTCCCCCTTTAATGGGCGAACAGCCCAACCCTTGGGACCTGCTTCAGCCCCAGGATGGGGGGAGCCGACATCGAGGTACCAAACCTCCCCGTCGATGTGGGCTCTCGGGGGAGATTAGCCTGTTATCCCCGGAGTAGCTTTTATCCGCTGATCACTGGCCCTTCCCCATGGGACCAGTGGGTCACTAGGCCCGGCTTTCGCCTCTGCTCGGCCTGTCGGCCTCACAGTCAGGCACCCTTCTGCCCTTGTACTCTACGGCGGATTTCCGACCCGCCTGAGGGTACCTTTGGACGCCTCCGTTACCTTTTAGGAGGCAGCCGCCCCAGCTAAACTGCCCATCTGACACGGTCCCGGCGGAGGATAACTCCGCTCGGTTAGGGCCTCAGCCTGTCCAGGGTGGTATCTCACCGGCGCCTCCATCCCTCCCGGAGGAGGGACTTCACAGGCTCCCACCTATCCTGCGCAGGACAAGCCAAGGCTCAATGCCAGACTGCAGTGAAGCTTCACGGGGTCTTTCCGTCCTGCCGCGGGTAGCCGGCATCTTGACCGGCATTACAATTTCGCCGGGACTCTCCTCGAGACAGTGCGGCACTCGTTGGGCCATTCATGCAGGTCGGAACTTACCCGACAAGGAATTTCGCTACCTTAGGACCGTCATAGTTACGGCCGGCGTTTACCCGGGCTTCGGTTCGGAGCTTGCACTCCTCCCCTTAACCTACGGGCACTGGCCAGGCTTCAGACCACATACAGCCCCTTACGGGTTTGCGTAGTCCTGTGTTTTTGATAAACAGTCGGCACCGCCCGGTCTCTGCGACCCACAGGAGCTTACGCCGCAAGGGCTTCACTCCCATGGGCCCCCCTTCTACCGAAGGTACGGGGGCAACTTGCCGAGTTCCTTGAGGAGAGTTCCCCCGACGCCTTAGGCTACTAACCCAGCCCACCTGTGTCGGTTTCCGGTACGGGCAGCTGTGCTTCAACGCCAGCGCCGTTGTTTCTCGGCAGTGTGGCGTCAGGAGAGTTACCCCATCGGCTCTCGGAGTATGGGGTGACGGATTTGCCTGCCACCCCCTCCTACTACCTTAGACCACCATTCCATAGGTGGCTCTCCCTAGCCTCCTGCGTCACGACTCTGGCTCCACACAGCTGGCGCGGGAATGTTGACCCGCTTCCCATCGGCTACGCCTTCCGGCCTCACCTTAGGGTCCCGGCTAACTGGCGGATGATTTACATTGCCGCCAAAACCTGGGGCTTCCGGCGGACAGGTTTCTCACCTGTCTTCGCTGCTACTCATGCCAGGATTCTCACTTCCCTGCAGTCCATCCCACCTCGCGGTGAGACTTCGGCCCACAGGGAACGCTCCCCTACCGCTCGCTTACGCGAGCCCGCAGCTTCGGTACCGGGCTTGAGCCCCGCTAAATTTTCGGCGCACGGCCGCTCGGCCGGTCAGCTGTTACGCACTGTTTAAAGGATGGCTGCCTCTAAGCCAACCTCCCAGCTGTCTTAGCAGCCGCACATCCTTCCCCACTTAGCCCGGATTTTGGGACCTTAGCTGGCGGTCTGGGCTGTTTCCCTCTTGTCCACCGGAGCTTATCCCCCGGGGACTGACTGCCCTACTACCTTTCCCGGCATTCGGAGTTTGGCAGGGTTCGGTACCTCTTTCGAGGCCCTAGCCCAACCAGTGGCTCTACCTCCGGGAAGGACCGTAGGACGCTAGGCGTCGACCTATTTCGGGGAGAACGAGCTATCACGGAACGCGATTGGCTTTTCACCGCTACCCACACCTCATCGGACGGTTTTGCAGCACCGACCCGTTCGGGCCTCCAGACGGCGTTACCCGTCCTTCACCCTGGGCATGGGTAGATCGTTCCGCTTCGCGTCTGCCCCCAGCGACTTAACGCCCTATTCGGACTCGCTTTCGCTACGGCTTCGCCTGACGGCTTAACCTCGCCGCTGAGGACAACTCCCTGGCTCATTCTGCAAAAGGCACGCAGTCGGGCCATAAAGACCCTTCCACTGGCTTGTGGATCCGGGGTTTCAGGTTCTATTTCACTCCCCTTCCGGGGTTCTTTTCACCTTTCCCTCGCGGTACTATGCGCTATCGGTCTGCCCGTAGTACTTAGCCTTGGAGGGAGGTCCCCCCTGATTCCCACGACCTTCCACGGGGGCCGTGGTACTTGGGATCATGCACCCAGGAGACTGCTCACCTTTTGCCTACGGGGCTTTCACCCTCTATGGCGGAGCATTCCAGCTCACTTCGGCTAGGTGGCAGTTTTGTAACTCCCTGAGAGGCTGGCGGACCTCTCCGTGCATGTCCCGCAACCCTATGCGGGCTAAGGCCGCCACCATGGCACCCGCATAGTTTGGGCTGGTCCCCTTTCGCTCGCCGCTACTCGGGGAGTCTCGTTTGATTTCCTTTCCTGGGACTACTAGAAGGTTTTACTTCGTCCCGTATTGGCTCCGCTTGCGCGGATGACAGGGCTCAACGCCCTGCCGGGTTTCCCCATTCGGGCATCCGGGCCTCACAGGCTCTTTGCGCCTCCACCCGGCTTATCGCAGCTTAGCACGCCCTTCATCCCCTCGGGCAGCCAAGGCATCCACCCCGGACCCTTACTAACTTGCACACCCACAAGGAAGGAAAACCTATTCAGTTGCCAAGATAACGTGGAGATGGTGGGATTTGAACCCACGACCTCCTGCTTGCAAAGCAGGCGCTCTCCCGCTGAGCTACATCCCCTTGGACCTGCCCCAGATAATGGGCCTCGGTGGACTTGAACCACCGACCTTGCCCTTATCAGGGGCACGCTCTAACCGACTGAGCTAGAGGCCCAAAGGAAAAGGCAGCTCAATAAGGAGGAAGGGCTCCTGAAAGTTTATCCTTAGAGTTTGCTCCGTTATAAAGGAGGTGATCCAGCCGCAGGTTCCCCTACGGCTACCTTGTTACGACTTCGCCCCAGTTGCCAGCCTTCCCATCGTCCTCTGCCTCCCTTGCGGGTTAGCCCGAGGGCTTCCGGGAAGACTGACTTCCGTGGCGTGACGGGCGGTGTGTGCAAGGCCCGAGAACGTATTCACGGCGGCCTAGCTGATCCGCCATTACTACCGATTCCGGCTTCATGAGGGCGAGTTTCAGCCCTCAATCTGCACCATGACCGGGTTTGAGGATTTGCTCCCCATTTCTGGATCGCTTCCCATTGTCCCGGCCACTGTAGCGCCTGTGTCGCCCCGGGCATAAAGGGCATACTGACCTGACGTCATCCCCACCTTCCTCCGGCTTATCGCCGGCAGTCCCCTTAGAGTGCCCTCCGTAGAGTGGCAACTAAGGGCAGGGGTTGCGCTCGTTGCGGGACTTAACCCAACATCTCACGACACGAGCTGACGACGGCCATGCACCACCTGTGATGGGATTCCGTCCAGAGGACGGCACCCTCCGCTTTCGCAGAGGTTTCCCATCATGTCAAGCCCGGGTAAGGTTTTTCGGTTAGCATCGAATTGAACCAGACGCTCCACCGGTTGTGCGGGCCCCCGCCAATTCCTTTGAGTTTCAGGCTTGCGCCCGTACTCCCCAGGCGGGGCGCTTAACGCGTTAGCTGAGACACCGCCCTTACGGACGACGTCTAGCGCCCATGGTTTACGGCTGGGACTACCCGGGTATCTAATCCGGTTTGCTCCCCCAGCTTTCGTCCCTGACCGTCAGAACAGCCCCAGCAGGCTGCCTTCGCCTTCGGTGTTCCTCCCGATATCTACGCATTTCACCGCTACACCGGGAATTCCGCCTGCCTGAGCGTGCCTCAAGATGGGCAGTTCGGTACGCCTTTCCACCGTTGAGCGGTGGGCTTTGACGAACCGCTTACCCATCCGGCTGCGGACGCTTTACGCCCAGTGAATTCGCGCAACGCTCGGGACCTACGTATTACCGCGGCTGCTGGCACGTAGTTAGCCGTCCCTTCCTCTGGGGGTACCGTCACCCACAGAGATTATTCACCTCTGTGAGCATCTTCCCCCCTGACAGGAGTTTACACCCCGAAGGGCTTCTTCCTCCACGCGGCGTCGCGGGGTCAGGCTTTCGCCCATTGCCCACGATTCCCCACTGCTGCCCCCCGTAGGGGTGTGGGCCGTGTCTCAGTCCCACTGTGGCCGGACACCCTCTCAGGCCGGCTACCCGTCATAGGCTTGGTAGGCCGTTACCCCACCAACTACCTGATGGGCCGCGAGCCCCTCCTCAGGCGGTAGCATGCAGAGCAGAGGCCACCTTTGGTCAGCCACCTTAGTGGTGACTGACATTATAGGGTATTAGCCCCCCTTTCGGAGGGTTATCCCCTTCCTGAGGGCAGGTTACTCACGTGTTACTCACCCGTTTGCCGCTGAGGTGCCAAAAGGCACCTCCGCACGACTTGCATGTGTTAGGCACGCCGCCAGCGTTCGCGCTGAGCCAGGATCAAACTCTTCAGAAAAACCCCCAGTTTTAGGAGCCCTTCCTCCTTATTCAGTTGCCAAGCTGTCAAGGGCTTTCAAACCCTTTCCAATTTTCTTACAGACTTATTATTATAATCCAACTTTTTCACTTTGTCAAGTGTTTTTTACACGGGGTTTATTCCAACCCCGAACTTAGAACAATCTTTCATTATATTTCAAATTTTCGGATTTGTCAAGCCCTTTGTTTATTCATCTCTCAATATGACAAGGGACCTGTGGCCCCTCAACCGCATACAGGTTATTTATTATACACCAATTTTTCTTTTTGTCAACCCATTTTTTTCACGGGACCCATCTGGCCCCGACTGGACCTATCTAATGCCTAATTAATTATATCCTTATTTTTGGAGCTTGTCAAGTTTTTTTATAACAGCATGCCACATGGCTATGGCGCCTGCGGAGGAAACGTTAAGAGAGTTAATCTTTCCAACCATAGGAATGGATACCACCGCGTCCGCTATCTCCATAAGGCTTTTTGATACTCCTTCTCCTTCGGAGCCAAGCACAAGGGCACATCCTGTTGGAAAGTCAAAATCTCTTATATCTTTGCCCCCCCTCTCTACTACCACGATCCAGCCACCCATATCTTTAAAAGTTTTTAAAGACTTTGATAGGCTCCCCACCTTTGAAAGCATAAGATAAAAGACAGCTCCGGCGGAAGCCTTTACCACAGTCTCGTTTATGGGGCAGGACCTATCCTTTGGCATGATAGCGCCCACGCCACCAAAGACCTCGCAGGTCCTTAAAAGGTTTCCTACGTTTTGTGGGTCTGTAATATGGTCAAGCACTAAGAAGAAAGAACCAACCTCTAAGGTCTTTTTGAAAAGAATATAAGGCTCCACATACTCTATTGGGCTGAGTATGGCGAGGATGCCTTGTGTTTTCTTTGTTCCAGAAAGCTCTTCTATTTTTTGCCTTGGCACTTTTTGTATCTTTATGCCTTTTTCTTTGCAAAGCTTTATAACCTGATGGGGTGGATGTGAATCATGGGCCACAAGCACTTTCTCTACGGACCTTCCAGAACGCAAAGCCTCTATCACAGGATTTTTACCATAAACTATCATGATTTTATTATGCCACCACCAAGCAGAATATCACTTTCGTAGAAGGCGCAAACCTGTCCTGGTGTAATGCCCCTTACGGGCTTTTCAAACCTGATTATATAACCCTCTTGAGTTTTTTCAATATCCTTTACCACCACAGGCTCGTTCCTATACCTTATCTGTGCCTTGGGATTCTCCCAAAGGTTTAGGTCAAGATGAAGGTTTATATCTTCCAATAGAAGCCAATCTCTATAAAGGTCTTCTTCCTTGCAAAGATACACTATGTTATTCTCCGCATCCACACCACAGACATACACGGGAAAGCCCAAGGCTACACCAAGTCCCTTTCTTTGCCCTATTGTGTAGTGGAAAAAGCCCCTGTGCCTGCCTACGGGCTTCCCATCAAAGTAAAAATAACCTTCCTTAGACCCAGTCCTCTCTTCTATAAACTCACCGGGTTCTTTCCCCATCAAAAAACATACATCCTGAGAGTCCCTTTTGTCCCACACAGGCAGGCCATTTTCTTTTGCTATCCTTCTTACCTCTTCCTTTGTTAAATCTCCCAAAGGAAATTCTAAAAGCTCCAAGTGTTCCCTTTTTACAAGGCTTAGAAAGTAGGACTGGTCCCTTTTTATGTCCCTTGCCCTTCCTATAAGCCTTTTGCCTTTGTATTCTACAAACTTAGCATAATGGCCCGTGGCAAGCTTATCTATGTCTGCCACCTTTCTTAAGTATTGGGCAAGGAAGCCTGTTTTTACCTCCCTGTTGCATACGGCGCATGGGTTGGGCGTTTTTCCAGAAAGGGACTCTTTTAAAAAGTAATTTATAACCCTTTCTTCAAATATATTTTCCCAGCTTAAGGTTATGTGGGGTATGCCAAGATATTCGGAAACCCTTGCCGCATCCTTTACATCCTCTGGAGAACAGCAAACTCTTAGGTCTTCTGTGGAACATGCAACTTGGTGAAACCTTAAGGTTACACCTATTACCTCTTGTGCAAGCTCTTTCATAAGAAGGGCACAGACGCTACTGTCTACACCCCCGCTCATGCCAACAGCCACTCTCATAAGAGAATAATTTAGGTGAAAAAACGCTGGGTGAGGAATTTCGTCCTTTGTAGTAGCAAGTTTTAAACCTGCCGGATTATAAAGCATCAGGCAAATTCAAGACCAGTAGATTTTTTATTAGTGGCACGGCATGCCGTGCTTCTACATTTCTTGTCTCATTTATTTTTTTTAACAAAAAGGTATAATGGCATCACCTTTGCTTAATTAATTTCTCACACGGCGTGTAAAACCCTATAATATTAAAACCATGGAGAAGGCAAAGATAGGCGTGCTAACCATATCCGATAGGGCAAGCAGGGGAGAGTATGAGGACATAAGCGGTAAATACATCATAGAGTATTTAAACGAGGTTTTAACCTCTCCCTTTGAGGTGGTATACCGAATAATTCCAGATGAGCAAGACCTTATAGAGGGTGCCCTCATTCATATGGCCGATGTGGAGGGATGTTGCCTTATTTTGACCACGGGCGGAACTGGCCCTGCACCCAGGGATGTAACTCCAGAGGCAACCATGAACGTATGCCAGAAAATTCTTCCGGGCTTTGGGGAGCTTATGAGGGCTGTATCTTTAAAACAGGTGCCTACGGCCATCCTGTCCCGTCAAACGGCAGGTATAAGGAACAAAACCCTTATCATAAACCTACCGGGCAAGCCTCAATCTATAAAGGTTTGCCTTGATGCTGTCTTCCCAGCGGTGCCTTACTGCATAGACCTCATAGGTGGTCCCTATCTTACCACCGATGAAAGCAAAATAAGGGCCTTTAGGCCCTCTAAATAAACCTACCTTTTCCTGTAAAACCTAAGCAGTTTCCCATCCCTTGCGTCTATAAGGGCTGTGCCTTCCGTTCCTCTAATCCGGTAGTAGCATTCACCGGTCTTTTTATTTTGCGATAGCTGTGAAGACTGCACCGTGCCTACATACTGCTTGGCGTGGTTTATGGCTTGTTCTATGCTTATCACATTTCCACACTCAATAGCAAAGCTAAGGGTTATGGCAAAAAGTAAAATAGACAATAGCTTCATCCTCCTACCCCCTTATCTTTCTTTCATCTTATCCACCGCCTCCTTTAAAAGGGATACAAACTCTTCCACTCTGTCTTCAAAGATCATAAGCCTGTTGCGCTTGTCATCCTTCTGCTCTGTTATCACCAGATAGGTTGAGCCATCCCTGCCTTTTTTTACGTCAAAATAATAGGTTCTTTTACCAGCCCTTAAGGTTTTTGAGTATAGCCTTTGCCTTTCCACAGTATAACCACCTCCCTTTTTTATAAAGCAAAGGGGGCAAAAGCCCCCAAAGCCTTTTACAAGAGTTCTTTTACCTTTGCAACCACCTCGTCGTAGTTTGGCTCTTGTGTTATCTCTGGCACAAGTTGTATGTAGGCTATTTTACCTTGCTTATCCACAACAAAAACAGCCCTTGCAAGGATGCCCTTGAGGGCTCCTTCGGATATTAGCACTCCATACTTTTCCATATCCCTATAGCGAAAGTCGGAAGCTACTACCACATTGCCTATGTTAAAGCTTTCGCAGAACCTCTTCTCCGCAAAGGGTAGGTCCATGGATACCACATATACCTCTGCGCCCTCTATTCCAGCCATAAGCTCGTTAAACTTCTTTGTTTCTGTTTCACAGACGGGTGTGTCAAGGGATGGAACAGTAACTATAACCTGCACCTTATCCTTTTGTCCTCCTATGGCTATCTCTTGCAGGTCTTTGGTGACCACATAGGCCACTGGGGCAGGGTCTCCCACATTCAAAGTTGGTCCACAAAGGGCCACAGGATTGCCCTTAAGATTTACAGTTTGTGCCATGATAAAACCTCCTTTTTGAGTTTTTGGCTATTTTAAAAGCTTTTTGCATCTCAATCCATGATTTATATCACCGCCTCTTTTAGCCTGCCTTCGGCCTCTGCCACCACCAGCATGGTCTTTAGCACAGAGTCGGGGTTTAGGGATATGCTGTCAATTCCTTGTTCTACCAAGAAGACGGCAAAGTCTGGGAAGTCGGAAGGTCCCTGACCGCATATGCCTACCTTTTTACCCTTCTCCTTGGCAGTTTGTATAAGATGAGCTATAAACCTCTTTACCGCCTCGTTCCTCTCATCATAAAGATGGGCCACAAGGCCCGAGTCTCTGTCAAGGCCCAAGGTAAGCTGGGTAAGGTCGTTGGAGCCTATGGAAAAACCGTCAAAGATCTCCGCAAACTTGTCCGCAAGGATCACATTGCTTGGAAGCTCTGCCATCACATAAACTTCCAAGCCGTTTTCTCCCTTCTTAAGTCCATACTCCTCCATAACCTTTAGGACCCTTTCTCCCTCTTCTGGCGTTCTGCAGAAAGGCACCATAACCTTTGTGTTGGTAAGTCCCATCTTGTTCCTAACCCTTAAGATTGCTTGGCATTCAAGGCCAAAGGCCTGCTTGTATACATCCGAGTAATATCTGGAGGCACCCCTCCAGCCAAGCATAGGGTTTTCTTCCTCTGGCTCAAAAAGCTCGCCACCTATCAAGCCTCTGTATTCGTTAGACTTAAAGTCGGAAAACCTCACTATAACAGGATTTGGGTAAAAGGCGGAGGATATTTTGGCAATACCGTAGGAAAGCTTTTTAACAAAGTATTGAGCCTTGTCCTCATAGCCAAAGGTGAGGTTTTCTATGTCTTCTATTAGCTTTTGGAGATTTATCTGCTTTCTGTCTTTGCCTTTTGCAAGCTTTTCAGAGAGAGGTGGCTTGGCATACCTGTATATGGTTGCCATATTCACATTACCCCTATCATCCAAAAGGCCCTGAACCCTTAGGTCTTCGTATAGCTTCTTTATCTCCTCATAATGCAAAAGTGCCAAGGGATGTATCTTTATGTAGTTGGCTATGATAAACTCCTCTCTGGCAAGGCCCACACCATCGTTTGGAATGGATGAATACTTAAAGGCAGATTCTGGATTTCCCACATTCATCATAATTTTGGTATTGGTCCTTGGAAGGTTCTCAAGGTTTATTTCCTCCACCTGATAAGGCACATAGCCCTCATAAACATAACCTATTTCTCCTTCTGCGCAGGAGAGTGTCACCTCCATACCTGTTTTGAGTATTTCTGTGGCCTTGTGTGTGCCTACCACTGCTGGAATGCCAAGCTCCCTCGCCACTATGGCGGCGTGGGCTGTTCTTCCTCCCCTGTTGGTTATTATGCCAGAAGCCTTCTTCATTATAGGCTCCCAGTCTGGGTCCGTTATGTCGGTAACCAGTATTTCTCCCTCTTGAAATTGTCCTGCATCCTTTAAGTCGTGTATGACCCTTACCTTTCCGTGGGCTATCTTGTCCCCTACCGCTATACCATACACTATTCTCTTTTTTATTCTCTCTTCCAGTGGCTCGGTAAACTTATAAACCCTTAGGATATTTTCTTCTTTCCTTGAATGGACGGTTTCGGGCCTTGCTTGCACTATGAAAAGCTGGTTGAGGACCCCATCCTTTGCCCACTCTATATCCATGGGCATCCATCTTCCGTTTTTCTTTGAATAGTATTCCTCCACAAGAATGCCCCACCTTGCCAGTTGGAGTATCTCATCGTCGGAAAGGGCAAACTGTTTTTGCTCTTGCAAAGGCACGTTTACGATCTTTACCCTCTCTTGGCCCACTCCGTAGACCATCTTCCTGTCTTTCCTTCCAAGCTTTTTCTCTATTATGGCCGAGTATCCTGCTTGCAATGTGGGCTTGAAAACCATATACTCATCGGGTGTTACCATGCCTTGCACAAGGAGTTCTCCAAGGCCATAGGAGGCGTTTATGACCACCACATCCTTAAAGCCCGATTCTGTGTCTATGGTGAACATAACCCCAGAGGCACCCAAATCAGACCTTACCATCTTTTGAACGCCCATGGCTATGCCCACCTTAAAGTGGTCAAAGCCAAAGGATTCCCTGTAGGATATGGCCCTATCGGTAAAGAGGGAGGCAAAGCCGTTTTTTACAGCCGTAAGCACGTTTTCTGCACCAACCACGTTAAGGTAGGTCTCTTGCTGTCCCGCAAAGGAGGCATGGGGTAGGTCTTCCGCCGTTGCAGAGGAACGCACGGCCACATCCACGGCAAAGGAGCCATAACGTTCGGAAAGTTTTTGATAATACTCCTTTATTCCTTCCTCTATTTCTTTTGGAAAGTCTCCACCCTTTATAAGCTCCCTTACTTGATGGCCTCTTCTGGCAAGGTCCTCCACATTGTTTGGGTCAAGGCCCTTTAATATCTTTTTTATTTCCTCCTCCAGATTGTTATACCTTATAAACTCATAGTAGCTCTCAGAAGTTACCACAAAGCCGTATGGCACGTTTACACCAAGGGAAGAGAGGTTCCTTATCATCTCACCCAAAGAAGCATTTTTGCCCCCCACCAAGGGTATATCCTCAATGCCCACCTCATCTAACCAGACTAAATACTTCTTCATGCCTTACCTCCTTAGCTTATTACCTTGCTAAAGTCTGCAAACTTGTTAAAAAGCCTTTTTATTCTAAAAAGCAAGGCAAGCCTGTTTCTTCTTATATTCTCATCTGGGTCCATAACAAGGACCTTATCAAAGAAATCGTCAATGGTTTTTTTCAAAGAAGATAGGGCAAGCAGGTCTCCTGTAGCTTCTAAGGCTTTAAAGGATCGCCAAAGGGCTTTTTCTTCCTCCTCCTTAAAAAGATTTTCTTCTACCCTATCATCCCCCCAATTGGAAGGTAATATCCTTACCACCCTTCTGTATGCCTCCACTATATTTTTAAATTCTTCCTCTTCCTTTAAACTGGCAAGTCTTTTTACCTCTTTTATAACCTCATAGGGTCTAAGCGGGTCTTTTACTTCAAGAACTGCCCTAACCAGGTCATAGCCATAAGGCTCAAGGTAGGCAGAAAGCCTTGCTTTCAAAAACTCCTCAAGCTCCGGTGGTATACTTTCCATAACTTCCCTAAGGTTTATATCCCAATTGAAGGCATCCAATACTGCATATATACCATAGGCCAACCTTCTTATGCCATAGGGGTCCGAGCTACCTTTGGGGATCTCTCCAACGGCCATTAAAGTGTTTATGCTATCCAGCTTATCCGCCACAGATAACACAGCAGATACTTCATTGGATGGTAGTGTATCTCCTGGCTTTACAGGAAGGTAATGTTCATAGAGGGCAAGGGCTACCTCTGGGTCCTCTCCTTGTTTTAAGGCGTATATGTAACCCATATAGCCCTGAAGTTCATCCAGTTCTCTTACCATCTGGGTAAGAAGGTCCGCCTTGCAAAGGTAGCTTGCCCTTTCTATCTTTTTCCTTTTGTCCTCTGGAAGCTTGAGTATATCCGCAATCTTGAGGGCAAGGGCGCCAACCCTTCCAACCTTTTCCAACATACTGCCTGCCTTTGGATGAAAGACTACACCAGAAAGGTCCTTTACAAGTTCTTCAAGGGGTCTTTTTAGGTCCTCCCTATAGAAGAAAAGGGCATCCTCAAGTCTTGCCCTTATGACCTTTTCATAACCTTTTACAATAACTCCATCCTTTGGGTAGTTGTTGCTTATGGCTATAAAGTATGGAAGGAGTTTTTCATCCTTTTCTACACAGAAGAACCTTTGATGATGGGCCAGCACGGTCATTATTACCTTTTGGGGAAGCTCAAGGTATTTCTCCTCAAACTTTCCTACCACTGCAAAGGGGAATTCTACAAGGTTTGCCACTTCCTCCTCCAAACCCTCTGGGTAAAGTGGCCTTCCTCCCAAGGCGTAGGCCTCATCTTTAAGAAAGGCCAATACCATACCGAGCCTTTCTTTGTAGTCTGCTACCACGTAGTTGTCTTTGAGAACATTCAAGTAATCTCTTGGATTTTTAATTTCTATTGGTCCTGAGGAAAGTAATCGGTGGCCGTAGGTTATATTGCTGGCCTTTACCCTTCCAAAGGACAGGGGTAACATCTCTTCGCCATATAGGGCGCATATCCACCTTATAGGCCTTGAAAACCTAAGGCTTGAACTATCCCATCTCATACTCTTTGGGAAAGGCACCGATTGAAGTATTTCCTCAAAGGATTGGGAAAGCTTTTCTATGGGTGTGTCCTCCTTATAAACTCTTTTTATGGCCACGTATGTGCCTTCCCCCTTTTGCAGATGCACCACTTCTTCAAGGCTTGCAGAGTTCCTTTCAAGAAAGGCAAGAAGGGCCTTTGTGGGCTTTCCTTCCTCGTAGGCCACCTTTACGGGAGGTCCCCAAAGAACCTCTTCCTTCTCCAGAGCCTTGTTTTCAAAGTTTTCAACAAAGAAGGCAAGCCTCCTGGGCGTTGAATAGGTTTTTATGTCTTGTCTTCCCAATATCTGAGAAAACCTTTCCTTTAAATATTCCACCGCTTGTAATATCACTCCTGCTGGAAGCTCTTCCGTTCCTATCTCTATGAGAAGGTCCTTCATCTTACCTACCCATAAGCATCATGGCTTGAGCCATGTTAGAAAAATAGGTGTTTGGGCTTTTTTCCATTACTTTGGATAACAGCTCTTGAGCCTCTTTGTTTTTACCTTCCTTTTTGAGTATCTGAGCCTTTAAAAGCATGGCGCTAACATAGTTAAAGTCCTTTTCTCCTATGTTTTCCGACTCCTTTAAAGCTTCTTGCAGTTTGCCCTGTTTAAAAAGGTAATAGGCATACCTTTCCCTATAAAGGGCAAGAAGGTCCTTGTCCTTTAAACTTTCAAGGATTTCTTTTAGCACCTTACCCTCGTCTATCTTTTCTTCTGAGTTCTCCGCAATGTATAGCTCATAAGACAAAAGCAATGGTTTAAAAGGCCCGGCCGATTCCTCCTTTTTTATAAGCTCCAAGGCCTTGGAGTAGTTGCCCGTTTGGATTAGTTTGCTTATTTCATGCTCCTTATATGCCAGCTTTTCAAGCTTATCCTTTTTGTATTTGTCCCAAAAAAGGAACCCTCCCACCAAAAGCAAGATTACAGCTATAAGGCTACCAACCCTTAAAACTATATCTTTCATCACTAAAAATTATACACTACCCCTTAGCTCTGGTCTTAGCCTGCTCTTTACATCAAAAACTATGGCGCTTGCCACGAAGATGGAGGATAGAGTTCCCACAAAGATGCCCACCACAAAGGCAAACATGATGTTGGAAAGGGCGGGACCACCAAAGAGAAAAAGTGCAAGGGATACCACAAGCGTAGTTAAAGAGGTCATGAGGGTTCTGGCAAGTGTTTGGTTTATGGACAGGTCAATAAGGTCCTTAAAAGGCGTGCCTTTTCTCAGGCGTAGGTTCTCCCTTATCCTGTCAAAGACCACCACCGTATCGGATACAGAATAGCCAGCCACTATAAGAAGGGAAGCCACCACATCAAGGTTTACCTCCCTATAGGTCAAGGAATAGGCACCTACCACTATGAGAACGTCATGCACAAGGGCCAGTATGGCACCAAAGGCCCAAAGAGGCTCAAACCTGTAGCCAAGGTATAAGAGTATACCCCCTATGGCTACCAAGATGGACCATATGGCCTTTTGTCTTAGTTCCGAGGTTATAATACCGCCGATGCTTTCCGACCTTATAAGCTGGTAAGGAGAAAGCTCCTTTAAGCCTTCAAGGGCCTTCTCTGTGGGTTCTCCAAGCCTTAGCTTAATAAGGGTGGTGCCTTGGGCTGTATCTTGAACTTGAAAGTGTGAATATCCAAGGCTTTCAAGCTTTTTTCTTACCTCTGCTATACTTACCTTCTTTTCAAACTTTACCTCCAAAAGGCTACCGCCGGTAAAATCAAGGCCAAGGTTTAGGCCTCTGTAGAAAAGGGAAAAGAGGCTCAAAAGCAGAAGTATTATGGATATAACATAGGCATAGTACCTTAGGCTCATAAAGGGGATGCTTTTCATGGTTATAATTGTAGCATGGTTTATTTGCTTGTGGCTTTGGTGCCTTTGCTTTATCTTTTAAACCTTGGCTACTTTCAAGTTTGGTCTCCCAATGAGGCCTTCTATGCGGATGCTACAAGGGCCATGGTTCAAAGTGGGAACTTTATAGACCCTTATTACAACGGAGAACTTAGACTAAACAAGCCTCCTATGACCTATTGGCTTGTGGCTATAGGCTACTACCTTTTGAGTATAAACGAGTGGGGCCTAAGGCTTATGCATGCCCTTTTGGGCCTTATGACAGGAATAATCACTTTCCTTATAGCAAAGGAAATAACAGGAAACTACAAGATAGGCCTTTTTAGCTTTCTCATGCTTACCCTTTCTGTGCAGTTCTTTGCCAATTCTCAGTATGCCTCTCCAGAGGTTCCTTTTACCTTCTTTATAACCCTAAGCCTATACCTTTGGTTTATCTCTTACAAGAGGAAAAGCCTTCTTTTGCTCTTCTTTGCATTCCTTTCCTCCTCTTGTGCCATGCTTGTAAAAGGTCCTGCAGGCTTTCTACTGCCTGCTGGCATAGTCTTCCTTTATCTACTCTTTACGGACCCAAAGGAGCTTTTAAAGCTTAAGTATTACATATTTACTGCAATCTCTTTGGTCCTTGGCCTCTGGTGGCACGTTTATGAGCTTTTGACAAAGGGCCACACCTTTTGGGAGGTCTTCTACAGGGAAAACTTTAAACGAGTTTATGATGGGAAAGACCCCTTTTACTTTTACCTTCTTGACCTCAATGTAAGCTTTTTGCCCTACTCCTTCCTTTTCTTTTTTGCCTTCCTTTGGGTGGTGTTAAAGATTAAAAGGGAATACGCCTTTCCTATGGTTTGGTTCCTATTTGTCTACGGCATTTTTAGCCTTGTGGCTCAAAAGATCCCTGTTTATGTGCTTCCTGCCTTTCCTGCCCTCGCCATTATGACCTCTGGCTTTATCCTATCCCAAGACTGGGAGAGATTAAAAAGGTATGCCATTCTTTTACTCCTTAGTCTTATATCCATAGCCTTAGCCGTTGGTATCTTCCTCTTCTCCTTGCCTTTTGCCTTCCTTTTAATTATCCCTCTTCCCTTCTTACTTTTCTTAAAGGACCATAGACTCTCGCCAGCCTTGGCTGGCATGATGTTTATTGTTCTCTTAAAGTTTGGGCTTTTGACAGATTTGGAAGAAAAAAGAAAGGTAAAAGAACTTGGAGAGTTTATAAAAAAGCTTGACCCTAAGAGTGCTATGCCCGTGTATGAAGTGGGACATTTCCACCATAGCCTACCTTTTTACGCAGAAAGGAAGATAATAAGGGACAAAGAACCACAAAAGGGGTCCATAGTGGTTTATAAAAGTGGCACCTTTGAAAAATGTAATCCCATAAAAAGCCTTAGACTCTATACAGGTTCGGAAAGCAGGCTTTTTAAATTCCTAATGGATGCCCGCAAAAACAAAAACTTTGAGGAATTTTTTGTATGCCTTTATTGACCGGGCACCTGTATAACTATGAAATCCGCTCTCCTGTTGGTAAACCTGCCTATGGGCGTTTTGTTGTCCGCTATATACCTCTCTTTCCCAAAGCCTACTACCTCTATCCTGTCCTCTGAAATTCCAGCCTTTACAAGGTAATCCTTTACTGCCTTTGCCCTGCTTAGGGCGAGCTTATCGTTATAAGCCTTTGAACCTACATCGTCCGTATAGCCCTCTATCCTAACTCTCACGTTGGGGTTTTCCTTTAGAACTTTGACTACTTCGTTTAGAAGGGGGATGTATTCCCTTTTTATACTGTGTTTGTTAAAGTCAAAATGCACCCTTGCGGACACCTTTAATGGCTCTTCCCTTGGCTTTGGAGCCTCCGGCGTTGGCTGGGCTATTTCTTCCTGTTTTGTTTGCAGTTCAGCCTTTGCTTGCTCGGGCACATAGGCCTTGCCAGTATAGCATTCAAGCCTTTCTTCCTTTGCCACATTTACCTTTTCAATTGCTAAGCCAAGGTCTGCAAAGGCCTTATTGTAGAAATCCACAAGGTTGGTGGGGTTTGGTTCAGGCTTGGAAAGTTCATAAGAAAGGGCCTCGTAAAAAGCCTCTGCCCTTGCAAGCTCCACGGGTGCGCAGTTTAGTCCTCTATTTTCTCTTACATAACTAAGCTTTGAATTAAGGCTTTCTACATCAATGGTGGACAAGCTTCCAGCCTTTACAAAGCTTATCTCATCCAGCTCTTCCCTTCCAGAAAGGGCCTTTGAAAGTGAGCTAAAGCTTTTTACCATAAAAAGCTTTGAACCAACCTCATCCATACCAGAGGCTAATATGTATGCCACTTCTTTATTGGCCCTTGCCTTTTCAAAATGGTAGGGGTCTGCCTGGTCCACTTTCTTCTCTTTTGCCAACTCAATACTTCTTTGCATCTGATTAATACCGTCAAGAAGTCTTATATTAGAAAGGTCCTCTGCGAAAACTACCATGGAGCTAAGGAGTATAAGGCCAAACCTTTTCATATTTCCCTCCTTTCTATATTCTACAATAAAATTTTTTAAGCCATGAGGGCAGTGTTGCAAAGGGTAAAGGAATCAAAGGTGTATGTGGATGGAAAGGAGGTGGCAAGCATTGGCATTGGTCTTAACATACTCCTTGGTGTGGGCGTGGGGGACAAGGAAGAGGATGTGGACAAGCTTGTAGAAAAGATAATAAATCTACGTATATTTGAGGATGATTCTGGAAAGTTTAACCTATCCTTGCTTGATATAAAAGGCTCTGCCTTAGTGGTCTCCCAGTTTACCCTTTATGCCAATACAAAAAAGGGAAGGAGACCCAGCTTTGAGCTTGCAGAAAGGCCAGAAAGGGCAAAAGAGCTTTATGAGCTTTTTGTGGAAAAGATGTCTAAGTATGTGCCAACCCAGTGTGGCATCTTTGGTGCCATGATGGATGTTTATATACTAAACTGGGGACCGGTGACAATAATCCTTGACAGCAAAGAGCTTTAAAGCTGGATTTCTACAAGCATGCTAAAGGGAACGCCTATGCCACTTAAGAAAAGATGGCCAGGCTTGAGGGTTGGCAAAAGCCTAAGCTGGTCCTCTTGGGGGTATTCAAAGAATTGAGAGACTGCCTCTATATCGTTTTGGGTGATAAGCCTAAAGAGGGCTTGGGTGTTTAACTGAGATAACACATACTTGCTTAGGTTTGCTGGCCTTTGGGAGACTGCCACAAGTCCAAGGGAAAACTTCCTTCCTTCCAAAGCTATCTTCTTTGTCATGTTTATGGCAAGGTTCTCCCTGCCTGTAGGTACCTCTGTGGCACCCCTTTCTGGTGCAAAGTTGTGGGCCTCTTCTAAGACTATTAGTCTTCTTTCTGGCTTTAACCTTGCCATAGAAAGTATTTCTCTTAGCAGGAGGCCCACAAGGTTTAGCCTTGCGGACATATTTACCATATCCTTTAGGTCCACTATGATGATCTCTTTATCCGAACTTAGGGCCTCCTCCAGAAGTTTGAAAACCTTTGGCTGGTTTTCAAGGACTTCTTCTCCAAGCTCTCTGATTACCATCTCAATCACATCAAGCACATCCCTCCTTAACCCACCCTTTGAAGCCTCAAGGAGTATATCTTTCAAAGTTTTTTCTCTGTAGGCAGATAGGCTCATGCTTGGCTTTAGCTGGCTTCTTATGTGAGCCAAAAAACTTCTCTCTTCCTCGCTCCTTTCTTGAAGCACAAAGCCATAATCTCTAAAAAGTTCCTTTATATCCTCCGTCCAAAGGGGAAGAAGAGTGTATGGTAGCTTTGCATGATGAACCCTTTTTAGGTCAAGCTTATTAATGTATTCACCAAAGAGGTCAAAGATGATAACCTTACAGCTATTTGGTGGAATGGCGGATACGAGCCTTGACACAAAGGTAGTTTTCCCAGACCCCGTGGTTCCAAGGACTGCCATATGCATGGAAGTGAGCTTTGCAAGGTCTATATAAACGTCCACATCCTTTCCAAGCAGACTTCCAACCCTGAGGGGTATGTCCATAGAATAGCCCGAAAGGTTTGTCTTCATTATCTTTTGAAGGTCCGGCTCTTTTTCCCTCACAGGAAGGAGCTGGTCGCCCAGTGAAAGGCTCCTTAGAGGAGTGCCAAAGTATCCTTCCTTTTCACCTCTTAGCTCAAGAAGAACCTTAACCTTTCCCATGTAGCCACCAGATCTTAATAAGGAGGTCCTAAGGTGGGCCAAAAGCCATAGCTTATCTTTGTAAAAACTCTCCTGTATACCAAAGGACTGGCTTTGTGTATAAACCTTAGTAATCTTACAAAGAAGCTTGTAGTCTTCCTTTTCAACCCATAAGAAGGACTGTTCTGGTATATTCTCAAAAAGAAGGGCTGTTGCTTCCGTAGAAGATTCAACAGAAATAACCACAGCCAAAGCATCCTTAAGTAGCTTTACAGATTGCCTTTTGAAGTCTTCAAAAAGCTCGGAGAACCTTTTTACATCCTCACCTTCAATGAGGACCATGGCCTCAAGGTTTCCCTCCTCCCGCATACCCGCACCGGTTAAGTTGGCAGAGCCTACAAGAGCCAAAAGGTCATCCACTATTACAAGCTTTGCATGAAGTCTATCGCTAATATAAACATCCGCTCCAAACTTATTCAAGGTTCTAAAGGTCCCTTCTCCAGTGATGGCTAAATCTTTTAGCTCTTGAGACCTAAGTATTACTTCAATCTTTATACCCTTTGGTAAAACTTCTAAAAGCTTTTCCAGAAGACATTCTTCAATCCATGGAGAGGCTATCTTTAAGCTCTTCCTTGCCCCAGCTACCCTCTCTTTTAACGTCTCAAAAAGCTCTTTCATTCAAAATCCGACCATAGTTTGAAAATATTTATCAACTCAGATGCCCTTCTCCTTAGGTCTTCCATGCTTCCTCTGTTATCCACTATAAAGTTGGCATACCTTAACTTTTCCTCTGGTGCCATCTGGTATCTCCATCTTCTTTCAAAGTCCTCAGGGCTGTATCCAGCCTTTATTGCCCTTAATTTGCATGTTTCATATGGTGCATAGACCAAAACAGTTGCATGATAATTCTTATACGTGCCCTTTTCAATAAGCAAACTGGCCTCTACCACCACCACGCTATTTGATGGCAACTTTTCAAACTCTTCTTCCAGCTTTCCGTAGAGTGCTTCGTGGGTTATATCCTCCAATATTCTTAGCTTTTCCTTGTTCTCAAAGACCACGCCAGCCAATTTTTTCCTATCAATGTTTCCTGCCTCATCCAATATCTCTTTACCAAAGGCTTCTACCACCTTCTTATAAACTTCTCCCTTTTCTTCGTAAAACTGTCTTATTATGCTATCTGCGTCAAAGACATAAAAACCTGCCTCTTGGAAAATCTTCCCTACCGTTGATTTGCCAGAAGCCAAGTTCCCTGTAAGAGCTATTTTTATCATGGAAAATATTTTAAAACAGTCTCTATCCCCCGTATTCTCTACTGGCTATATACCTTATCCATTTTAATGGGCTTATGGGACCTTCTGGAAATATGCCAAAGAAAAGGGTAAGAAAAGCCGTTATTAAGGGAGGTATGAGCATAAGAGGATTTACCTCTAATTTTCTTCCTTTTACTTCCTCTTTACTTTTACCAAACCAAGCTTTAAAGACTATGGGAATAAGATAAAGGGTGCTTAGGATAGAGCTAATATAGAAAACGTAAACAGCCCACTCTTCCCCCGCACTTTTAGCTCCAGCTTCCAAATATTTCTTTGTTAAATATCCAGCAGTCATTGGCACGCCTATGAGGCCAAGGGATGCTATGGTAAAAGCAAGAGTGGTAAGGGGCATTCTTCTACCAACTCCGTCCAACTCCTTAAATTTATGCACATCATATTTTTCTGCGTAATTACCCAGGCACATAAAAAGGGTTATCTTCATTATGCCGTGATTAACAAGATGCAAAAGGGCACCCATGGTAGAAAGCTGCCCAGGCAATAAAACACCCAGAATTATATAGGATATGTGGCTTATGGTAGAATAAGCTAACCTTTTCTTTAACTCCTCCTGAAATATGGCCATGGATGAACCAAAAAGTATGGTAAAGGCCGTAAGGTAAGCCAATGGTTGCCACAGATTCATACTTTGTACCAAATCAACACCATAGAGTTCATACACAAGCCTAACAATACCAAAAGCTCCCGCCTTTACTACAGCAACAGCATGCAGTAGAGCACTTACGGGAGCAGGGGCTACCATAGCCTTAGTTAACCATTGATGTAATGGAAAAACTGCAGACTTTACAGCCATTGCAAAGAAAAAGCCATAGAAGAGGAGCTTAGCCATAAGAGAGTTTTCCATGGCCCAATTTTTTACCTTTGGATTTCCTCCTGTATAAAAGTTGCCATCTCCCACAAACACATAAAGGAGAACAAGACATAGCATAAAGAGGGAGCCACCGAGAATGGTATAAAGGAGATAAATCCCGCCAGCTTTTAAAGCTTTTGATGTGCTTCTATGCACTACCAATGGATAAGTGCTAAGTGTAAGAAGCTCATAGAATAGAAAAAAAGTAAATATATTGCCTGCAAGAGCTATACCCATAGTAGAGGTAACTGCAAGATTAAAGAAGGTAAAAAACCTTCTTCTACTGGGAGATCCTTCAAGATATCCTATGGCATATATAGTAGTAAGGAGCCAAAGAAAAGAGGATAAACTAACAAAAAGAAGAGCGAGGGGGTCTATTCTTAGATAAAAATCTGCAAAGGGTACAATAGGATAGCGTATTTCAAAGGTAATTCCCTTGTATACACTCCATATAAGGTAAGAAATAACAAATAGTTTATAAACAGCGGCTACAACATTTACCAAACTTCTTAGAAATACTCTCTCCTCCTTAAGTAAGCTTATAATGATGCTTGCAAAAAAGGAGCTCAGTAATAAGCTTAAAACCGCCAACTTTTCCATGTTTATCCCCTTGCAATTCCTTCAAGTAAAAAGCCTGTTATCATTCCAGAAGAAAAGGCTAAAAAGCCAAGCAAGAAGGCAGATATCTCCATAAGCTGTGGTATTGGCTTATCGTAAAATTTGGTAGGATGAGAGGAAAAGCACTCTTTCCAAATGGGATACACGTACAAGCTTGCAAGCAAACTCCCCAAAAGCATTATTCCACCATGAAGGAAAAAGCCAAGCTTGATAGAAAGCTCCAGAAAGAGAAACTTAGCCACAAAGCCTGCACTTAAAGGAAGGCCTATCAAAGTAGCACCAGAAAAGAAGAGGGCAAAGAAGGTGAATGGATGGCTATGAGCAAAGCCAGGCATGTATGAAAGCTCATCCCTTTTTGCCACGTATATAGCATTCCCAGAAGATAGGAACATGCTTGCCTTTGCAAGAGCATGGGAAAAGACTTGAAGAGCAAAAGCCTGCAGCACAGCTTCCTTAAGTATTTCTCCGTGGTAATATAGGGGGACCATAATGAAAAGATAACCCATCTGGGCAACGGTAGAATAAGCCAAGAGCCTTTTTATAGTCTTTTGTCTTATAGCATAGTAGGATCCTATAAAGATAGCCAGCGCACCCATTATGCTTAAAACTATACTAAGATACTCAAGGCTTTTATCCTTAGGCAAAACCTCCATCCAAAGTCTTAGCATAAGGTATGCAGGTGGCTTTATCACTAAGGAAGATAAAAGGGCGCTTGCGGGTGCCACCGTGCTTGAATGAGCTGGGGGTAGCCAAAAGTGGAAGGGTAAGAGGGCAGATTTTATAGCAAGGGCTATGGTTATGGGAAAAAGGGCATAGATAAACTCTTGAGTGTCAGAAAGCTTTTGCGATAGTAAGCTCATACTAAGCACACCATAGTTGGCATAGAGCATGGCAATGCCAAGCAGGTAAAACATAGAGGCAAGTATGGAAAGGAAAAGGTAGTTTAAAGATGCTTTTATGGCTTTTTTGTAGCCAGGAAGGGCAACCAGGATAACAGCGGTAAGAGAAAGCACCTCAAGGGCAACGTACAGGTTAAAAAGGTCTTCAGATAGGAAAAAGGCGTTCAAACCAGCCCACAGAAAGAAGAAGAAAAACCAAAAGAACCTACCTTGTCTTTTATACTCTACGTTAAAGAAGCTAATAGAGTAGAGGGCTACAAAAAGGCTAACGATTCCAATCATAAGCAGGAAAAAACCGCTAAGGCCATCTAAACGGAGACCTATGCCTAAGGGTGGGGTCCATCCACCTATCCATTGATAAAGAGGTGTGTTATCCCTTAAAGTGTAAAGGAAAGAATATACAGACAACAGGAAGGAAAGGAGGCTAAAGGCTAAGGCTATGTAAACCCTAATAGGGCTTATAAGGGAAAAAATGGATGCCAAAGAGGGAAGGACTATCAAATAGCCCAAATCAAAGGAGATCATTCCTCCTCCTTGTTAAGGTGTAGTATTAGTGAGACGGCTATGGCAGTTGCACTCACGGCTACCACTATACCGGTCAATACAAGGGCATGAGGCACAGGGTCTGGGCTTTCTGTATTGGTATTTTTTGCAGTAGTTATAAAGAAAAGGAACACTCCAGAACCAAGTATGTTTAAGGCTATAAGGCGCTTTACATAATTCCTTGCCACTATAAAGTGATAGAGGCTTATAATCACAAGAAGAATAGCCAAAATGTAGTAAAACCATATCATAGTTTACCACTGTAGGCAGTGTATAGAAGAAAGGCTGTAGATATCCATATGGAGAGTTCAATAATCATTATAGAAATGGTAGAAAGTTCAAGGGGATAGGTAAAAAAGCCATAGCCCAAAAGGGCATACAATAGTCCAATCAAGGAGAAAACACCCAAGCCAGCCATCATAAAGATGTATATTATTGAAGCTTTTAAAGGTAAGGCTTGGCCAGCCAAGGCAAAAAGCACAAGACCACCAGCGAGTAAAGCACCACCTTGAAAGGCACCACCTACAGAGAAGGTTCCAAGGTAGGTAATGTATAAGGAGAAGAAAACTATAAAGGGCAATAAAAGCCTTGAAAAACCTTTCAAAAGTGGATTATCCCAGTAATAAGCCTCCCTTTTTAGACCAAGAGATAAAAGGCCGAATATAGCCAAAGTAATAACACCCACTTCAAGCAAGGTATCATAGCCTCTAAAGTTAAGAAGGACGGCATTTACCGCGCTATCCACACCACTCTTATGTAGGTTTTCAAAGACAAGACTGGCAATCCTATCTTGTCTTTCTATAGTGGTAAGGTGAAAAAGCATAAAGATGAGAATTAAAAAGGAGATAAAGCCAGCCCAAAGTCTGGTAAAGGTAAAAGCTTTAAGATCTTTTTGCTTTGAACCTTTCACAAGCTTGAAGATTAAAAGGCCCGTTATGGCAGAACCAAGTATGATCTCCACCAAGGCTACATCTGGAGCCTCAAGGCGCACCCATATTAGACCACTCAAAAAGCCAAAGATTATGAAAAACACCCCACTTTTCATCGTATCTTTGCTGTGTAAAGAGAGAAGAGCTGAGATAAAAAGCATAAGGCCCAAAGCCAAGTCAAGCATATCTTTTTTTCCTGTTTGCCAAAGCATAACCAACAAGGGCGCTGTAGGAGATGACTAAAAGCCACACAAGGAGTAGCTTTATCCAATGGGATAAAAGGTCTGTGGATAATATACAGGATAGGACGATAAAACCAAAGCCAAGTACATCGGCTTTTGTAAGAGCATGAAGCCTGCTGTAGGTATCTTTTAACCTTATAAGACCTATACTGCCAGCAAGTAAAAAGATAGCACCTATAAACATAAAGGCTATGGAAAGGATTTCAAATGCCATCCTTAGACTTCCCTAAAATTATTATAGCAAAGGCAACGCCAACCACGCCTGCAAGAAGGGCAAAACCAAGGGCTAAATTTATGTAGTAAGCCTCTTTTGTAATCTTAAAAAAGGCAAGGAGTAAAGCAGTGCCACCCGTACCAAGCAGTAAAGAAGCCATCATACTATCCACCAACTCTGGACCTCTAAAAACCCTTACAAGTCCAAGCAGGAGGTTTAACATAAGCAAAAACAATAGAAGACCGTATACAAAATCCATCATGTAAATATTTTATCTATAAGGCTTTCCATATACTTGAGCTTTTCCTCATCGTAGCTGTTTTTGTCAAGGGTGTGTATCAAAATAGTATCCTCTCCTATTTCAACAGAAAGAGTGCCGGGTGTTAGGTTTATTACCATAGAAAGTAGGAATTTTACTACTTGCTTGTTTGTGTTTAACTTATAAATAACAAAGCCTGGGTCTACCAGAAGCTTGGGGCTTAGCACCCTTCTTGCCACATCCAAACCACTTAAGAAAGATTGACCTAAGAAATAAAAGAAAAACTTTGCAATGGCAAGAAGGTTTATAGAAGGAAGGTACAGATTTAAAAGTCTATGGACTAATAGGGTGAAAATAATAGCGATAACGCCAAAGAAAAGAGCCTTTTTTTCAAAGCCTGCTATAATAAGCCACATAAGTGTATAGAATAGGATAAATGAGAACATAGCTATATTTTACCGAAATAAGGAATTAAACATTCAAGCTATTATGTTCGCTTAGCTATCTTGCAATTATTGACGGTTATTCTATCTTTCTTTTGTAAGGAGGGTACTATGATAAAGCTAATCCTTTCCACACTTTTAATAAATCTGGCCCTTGCAAGCGACGGAGAGGTCATATTCAAAAACTTTTGTATGAGGTGCCACACAGAAAAAGACAAAAAACCACTTAGCTACCTAAAGGAAAAGTATAGAGGCAAGCCGGAGGCCGTTATGGAGCTTGCTAAAAGATGTCCATGGGGTAGAGGCCTTTCAAACATGGAGATAGAGATCGTAAGCAAGTGGTTGGCAGGTAAGGAATAAAAAGTTATAATTACTCTCATGCTTACACCTTATGAGGAGGCCTTTGAACTACTTATCCAGAGGGTGGAAAGGCTTTCTACGGAAAAGGTCCTACTTTGGAATGCCTTGGGAAGGGTCCTTGCGGAAGATGTATATGCGGACAGGGACAATCCGGCCTTTGACAACTCTGCAATGGACGGCTATGCCATAAGGTCGGAGGACTTAGAAAACTTGCCTGCAAGGCTTAAGGTTGTGGGCGAGGTGCCAGCTGGTGGCGAGTGGAAGGGCGTGGTAGAAAGGGGCTGTGCCATAAAGATATTTACCGGCGCACCCATACCAAATGGTGCGGATGCGGTGGTGCCAGTGGAGTTTGTAAGGGAGGAAGGGGAGTATATAATCGTTGAAAAGCCCTTTAAAAAGGGTGCCAACGTAAGATACAAGGGCGAGGAGATAAAGGCTGGAGACATATTACTAAAAGCTGGAACAAGGATAAGGGGGTATGAAATAGGTCTTTTGGCCTTTGCCAACAAGGTTTTTGTGGAAGTTTATCAGAGGCCAAGGGTGGCCATACTCTCCACGGGAGATGAGATAAAAGAGCCAGGGGAGACGATAGAAAAGCCTTCACAGATAAGAAGCACAAACAACCACCTTTTGTATGCCAAGGCCTTGGAGCTTGGCTGTGAGGTCCACCAGCTTGGCATTGTTCCAGACAATCCAGAGCTTATAGCCAAAGCCCTTGAAAGGGTGGAAGATTATCATGTTTTTATAACCACCGGTGGTGTATCTGCGGGTGATAAGGACTTTGTGCATAAGCTTGTAAAGGAGATGGGCTTTGAGGTGGTTTTTCATAAGCTAAGGATAAAGCCTGCCAAGCCTGTGCTTTTTGCAAAAAAGGACAAAACCCTCTTTTTTGGACTTCCGGGAAATCCTGTATCTTGTGCCATAGCCTTTGACCTTCTTGTTAAACCTGCTTTGTTAAAGATGCAAGGGGTAGAAAACTACAGACCAACGGTCTATAAGGCAGAGCTTTTAAGAGATTTCTCAAGAAAGGATGCGGAGCGCAGGGAGTTTGTGAGAGCAAGGTTTATACAGAAGGATGGAAGGCTCTACTGTGATTATTCACCAAAAACACAATCCCATATGCTTACTTCCTATGTGGATGCCAACTGTTATATGGTAGTTTATGAAGAGGTAAAGGAAATAAAGGCTGGGCAGGCGGTGGAAATCCTGCCCTTTGATTGGTAATCAGAACCTTATAACAGTCCTTTTCCTTTCCATATAGCCCTTCCTTAGCTTGTAGCCTTCCTCTGGATATAGGCCATAGAAGAGGTTTTGCACGTGGTTTCCTTCAACAAAGAAGCACCACCTTTCCAAAAGGCTACCTATTACAAGGCTTGCAAAGGTTATGGTATAAAAGACATAGTTGTGATTGCCCGTGATCCAAGAGTATAGCACAAGGAATAGGGGGACCACAAAGGTCAAAATATAAGCCACTGGAAGCACAGACCCAAGAATATCCTTACCCTTTTTGTAATAAAACTCTGTGGTGCAGTAGTTGTTGGTGGTAGTGCCCGTATCCAGAACCCTTATGGGTCTGTTGTGGGGAAGGTTTAGGGCTTCATTTATGGTGGGCCTTGAAATGATAAACTGTCTTATGTTAAAAGCTATTCTAAAGGCAAGCCCAAGGGAGACAAAGAGGAAGGTAAGGAAAAGATAGTTGGGTATGAACTCTGGCTTGTAATGGTATGTTAGGGCCAAAAAGGCGGAAGAGCCAAGCATAAGGTACATGTTAAGGTAGTATAGGACGGTGAGGGGTGTGTGCCACTCAAGGACGAACCTGTTGCTTGCATATATCATGGCTGTGGAAAAGGCGGAAAGCCAACCAAGTATGTAGGCTATTATTCCAAAGGTGTGTTGCACAAAGGGAGAGGCGTTAAAGTAGTAGCTAAGGGCATACAGGAAAAGGGCAAACCCGTAGGCACCACTAAAGACAGCCTCACGGGAAAGCCAAGAGGTATGAAAACGCCTTATGGCCTTCCAAGCCCTAAGCTTGTGTCCAAGGTGAAAGCTTGCGCCTACGGCGCCAAGTCCTATTAGCACCAAAGAAATTATAAGGGCCGTTAGCACAGCCTCTCTTGGCATGGCCGTATTTTTACCAAAAAGGGTCAAAAATTCCATAAAGTAGACAAAGTTGAAAAGGCCTATGGATATGCCCGCCGTTAAAAAGAACCATATAAGGGACAAAGGTGGATGCATCCTTCTACCTCCTCGTAGAATATTATAGCCTTACATCTTTTATCCAATCCCAGTTTTCTATGGTCCACTCCACAGTCCTTTTTATGCCTTCCTCAAGGCTCACCTTTGGCTCCCAACCAAGAAGACTTTTCGCCTTGCTTATATCAGCCCAAGTGGCCTTCATATCAGCCTTGTGAAAGTCCCTCATTTCAAGCCTTGCCTTTTTGCCCGTGTATTTTTCTATAAGGCCTATCATCTCTAACAAGCTATGGGGTCTGTTGTTGCCAAGGTTTATTATCTCATAGCCCAAAGGCTTTGTGGCCAGTATGGTGCCTTCCGCAATATCATCTATGTATGTAAAGTCCCTGCTTTGGGACCCATCGCCAAAAACCTCCAAGGGCCTATCCTCCAATATCCACTTTATAAACCTAAAGACGCTCATATCTGGCCTTCCTGCGGGACCATATACGGTAAAGTATCGGACCACAGATACATCAATACCATAAAGGTAGTGGTATGTATAGCAAAGCACTTCTGCAGATTTTTTAGAAGAGGCGTAGGGTGATATGGGCGTGTTTACAGGAAGGTCCTCTCTAAAGGGCATGCTTTGGCCTGCGTAGAGTGAGGAGGTGGAGGCAAGCACAAACTTTTTCACTCCGTATTCTTTACATAACTCAAGAAGGTTAAGAGTACCAAGCACATTGGTGGTAAAGTAAACATAAGGATTTTCCATAGAATATCTCACACCCGCCCTAGCAGCCTCGTTAATAACACAATCAAAGGAATTTTCTTTAAAAACCTCCCTAAGACCTTCAAGGTTTTCTATATCCACTTGGTAAAAGCTAAAGTTTGAATGTTTTTTTAGGCTTTTTAGCCTATAATCTTTTACTTTTACATCGTAGTAGTCGTTTAAGTTATCCACACCAATTACTTTGTAGCCTCTTTCTAATAGCTTTTCAGATACCTTCCAGCCTATAAAGCCGGCACAACCTGTAACAAGAAAGGTTTGCATAGATTGAATTTTATCACAAATTTAAAGCTTTAAAAACCAAAGGTCATTGGAATATCCATATTAACGTCTTTCACTTCCTTTATCTCTGGGAACTTATTTTTTAATGCCCTTTCTATGCCTGCCTTTAGTGTTAGCACAGACATACCACAGCCAGAACAGGCACCTATCATCCTTACCAAAACGGTGCCATCCTCCTTTATGTCCACAAGCTCCACATCACCACCATCAAACCTAAGGGCTGGTCTAATCTCATCAAGCACAGCTTCCACTTCTTCCCAAGTAGGCATAGCCATCTTTCTCCTCCTTACAAAAGTTTTAAACTATAAGTATATGGAAAGGGAAAGCGTAGGCAATGAGGAAAATCAGTATGTGGTGATAGGAAAGGTGCTTGACACCTATGGCCTAAGAGGGGACCTAAAAGTTGAACCCTACCTTGACCCAAAGCATTGGCAGAAGATAAAAAGGGTATTTTTAAAGCATAAACAGAAAGGCTATGTGCCTTTTAACATAGCCATGCTAAGACCCCATGGAAATCGCATGTTAATTATGCATTTTGAAGGCTATGATAGCCTACCTCAGGTGGAAGGTTTTAGAGGTGCCAAGGTCTTTTTGCCAAAGGAGGAGATCCCAAAAAGGAAAAAAGATGAATATTACTACTTTGAGCTTGAAGGTCTTGAGGTGTTTAGCCAAAGTGGAAAGTTTTTGGGAAAAATAACCGGCATTGTGGAACAAAAACCCTACGACCTTTTGGAAATAGACAACGGAAAGCTTTATATACCCTTTGTAAAGGCTCTGGTAAAAGAGGTAAAACTGGAGGAGGGAAAGGTAATAGTTGATGAAAGCCTTTCGGAGCTTTAATGCCTTTTAGCCCAAGTTATGGGACCAAAGTGTATTTCCATGCTTGCTTGGCCTATGGTTTCCGAGAGGGAAGGATGGGAATACATGGCTTTGGAAAGGAAATCTACTTTTAGGCCTGCCTTCATAACATGCAAAAATTGGTGCAATAGCTCGCCGGCATGAGGCCCAAGTATATGACAGCCTAAAAGATTGCCCTCCTCGTCCGCCACTATCCTTACAAAGCCCTCATTCTCCCCATCATCCATAGCCTTTGGATTGGATACAAAGGAAACTACCCCTACCTTTACCTCATAACCCTCCTCCTCTGCTTGATCCTCTGTAAGCCCTACGCTTGCAATCTCATAGGCAGAGTAGATTATCTTTGGCACTATCCTCTCATCCCTTCTCATATCTTCCTCACCCAGCATGTGGCTTATGGCCACCTTTGCCTCATACATGGACTTGTGTGCAAGCATCAAGGGAGAAGTTATATCGCCACAGGCGTAGATGTTTGGAATGCTCGTTTGACAAAACTCATTTACCTTTACAAAGCCTTTAGCATCCCTTTCTACCCCCACCTCTTCAAGGCCTATGCCCTCTGTGTTTGGTCTTCTGCCTACACCAAGGAGTATGAGGTCTACCTTTGTTTGCGTTCCATCGGATAAATTTACCTTTAGACCACCTTCACAAGGCTCCCAGCTTTGCACCGTTGTTTTTAGCCTTATATCTACCCCAAGCTTTTTTAACTTCCTCGCCAAATACCTGGAAGACTCTTCTGGAATATCTGCAGAGGGAAGAAGCCTGTCCCTTATCTCTACAAGAACCACCTCAGACCCATACATCCTAAAGATGTAGGCAAACTCTACACCAACGGCACCACCACCCACTATAAGCATCCTTTTTGGAAATTTTTCAAGATTCCATATCTGGTCTGTATCGTAAACGTGCTTTCCATCGGGTGCAATATCGCCAAGGGATGTGGTGGAAGAGCCAGTTGCCAAGAGTATGTATCTTCCTTTAAGTTCCTCTCCCGAAGGTTCTACAATCACAGTGTTTTTGTCTTTTAGCACACCTTTGCCGTAAAATATGGGAATCCTTAGATGCTGGGCAAACTTTTTAAAGTTCTCCCTTATGGTAACAACCACCCTATCCCTTCCAGCCCTTAGGCTTGCCATGTTTAAGTCATAACCCTTGAGAGATACACCATAATCTTGAAGCTTTTGAAATTTCTCCAGCATATATGCACCATGTCTCATATACTTGGATGGTATGCAACCCCTATTTAAGCAATTCCCACCAACAGTTTCTGGGCTGAGCTCCACAAGAGCCACTTTCATACCCCTTCTGTGAGCATATAAGGCACCCTCGTAGCCTCCGCTTCCTGCACCCACTATGATAAGGTCATACATCCTTTTTCTTCCTCCTTTCTTTGTATACTTCCTGCCTGCACCTTTTTATTATGGTGCGGTACTTATAATACACGGAAGGAGTTTTTATGGGAAGTTTGTAGTATTTCTCAAGCATAAGCATAATATCTTCTGTGGTAGTGTATTTATGGTTTCTGATTATGCCCTTTATATACTTGATTATGCGCGTTTCTTTCATGGGATTGAATTATTTTAATGGACACGCCGGGTGAGAAATTAGACCTCAAGTTCACCCCTCCTATAATAGCTATATCCAATAGCATAAGCATATACATACACAAGCACACAAGTTAAAGTCCTCCACCCACTACCAGCATTAAAAAGCTTTATCTGACTTATAACACCTTCCACTACCTGCCTTTTTGCCCTCATCTCCCTACTACCACACACAATCACACCTTCACAACCCCTATAACCCCTATCTCCATACACCACACAACTCTCCACAAGCTTCCTAAACCATAAACTCCTTCTCTTCCTTTCCCTAAATGCCCTAACCTCATGCACACTTCCAAAGCTTATCCACACATCATAAACTCTTCCCCACCTATCACATAACACCATCATCAACATGCCATACCTGACCTCCTCAAACTCCACTACCTTCCCATTGTCTCTCCGAACTATCTTCCTTCTCCTCTTTGCCCACCATACCTTCCCTCTTACCCTCCTTATCTTCTGTGTCCTCGCCCTGTTTACATTGGCTATGTCCACTATGGTTCCATCTATTACAAGTTATATCTTCTTACCATACAAAAGCCTTGCTAAAATCATAAGCCTCAGCTTGTGAAGCTTGTATTCTCTCAATATCCTGTATACTCTCTTGAGTCTGTATCTTCTGAAGATATGCCATGATTGTATGGATGGGTCAATAAGTAGTTTAGCTAAGGTGAGGACTTTTGTATTGGTTATGTAGGAGAGTATAAAGATGGCTGCTATATGGATGTCTGTGAGTTTAGGCTTTCTGCCTGCTTTAGCTTTTGGCACATTAAGGAATGGCAAGGCATTTTCAAGGTCTTTTAGAATTTGTTGGTAGATGCGTAGGTAAGGTGGTATAATTTCCATGGTAAAAACCTCCGATGGTTTTTAGGGCTACTATTATAGTAGCCCTGCTGTCTTTTTATTGATATGGAAGGTTTAGCTTAAAGGGAATTTCTCACTCGGCGTATGGGATTGAATTATTTTAATGGACTTTACATTGAGCTATATTCTGACATTTATCATTGAAGCCCAAAAAGGTTAGAATAAAGTGAGGAAAGATACGCTGGGTGAGAAATTAGACCTCAAGTTCACCCCTCCTATAATAGCTATATCCAATGGCATAAGCATATACATACACAAGCACACAAGTTAAAGTCCTCCACCCACTACCAGCATTGAAAAGCTTTATCTGACTTATAACACCTTCCACTACCTGCCTTTTTGCCCTCATCTCCCTACTACCACACACAATCACACCTTCACAACCCCTATAACCCCTATCTCCATACACCACACAACTCTCCACAAGCTTCCTAAACCATAAACTCCTTCTCTTCCTTTCCCTAAATGCCCTAACCTCATGCACACTTCCAAAGCTTATCCACACATCATAAACTCTTCCCCACCTATCACATAACACCATCATCAACATGCCATACCTGACCTCCTCAAACTCCACCACCTTTCCATTGTCTCTCCGAACTATCTTCCTTCTCCTCTTTGCCCACCATACCTTCCCTCTTACCCTCCTTATCTTCTGTGTCCTCGCCCTGTTTACATTGGCTATGTCCACTATGGTTCCATCTATTACAAGTTCTATCTTCTTACCATACAAAAGCCTTGCTAAAATCATAAGCCTCAGCTTGTGAAGCTTGTATTCTCTCAATATCCTGTATACTCTCTTGAGTCTGTATTTTCTGAAGATATGCCATGATTGTATGGATGGGTCAATAAGTAGTTTAGCTAAGGTGAGGACCTTTGTGTTGGTTATGTAGGAGAGTATAAAGATGGCTGCTATGTGTGTGTCTGTGAGTTTAGGCTTTCTGCCTGCTTTTGGTTTTGGCACATTAAGGAATGGAAAGGCATTTTCAAGGTCTTTGAGGATTTGTTGGTAGATGCGTAGGTAAGGTGGTATAATTTTCATGATAAAAACCTCCGATGATTTTTAGGGCTACTATTATAGTAGCCCTGCTGTCTTTTTATTGATATGGAAAGTTTGGCTTAAAGGGAATTTCTCACCCGACGTAAAGGTTAGAATAAAGTGAGGAAAGATGTCTCAAGAGCAGTGGGATTTTATAAACACCCTTGTGGTGGTGGCAAGGTTTATTCAAGTGCTGGGCTTTTTCTTTGCCATACTTATGCTTATAAAGGAGTTTCCCATAGCTCATACCTTTTTGGTCTTTGCCATAAATCTGGTGGGCTTTTTTGTAATACTTACTGGAATACTCACAAGGTTATTTTCTCTTCCAGAAGTTCTCTTGATGGATGCCCTTATAATAGGCCTTAGCCTCATCATCTTTTTAAGGGCTTACCGAATAAAAAAGCTTAGAGATAAGTTTCCTCCACCACCAAAACCATATACCCGTTGTCCGGTATGCGGAGCCTACATAAAACCTCAATCGGATTACTGCGTGCTTATGGACAGCAAAACACACCTTTACTTTGATAGCAAAGAACATTTGGAAGCCTTTTTAAAGGACCCACAAGCCTACAAAATATCAAAGGAGATGAACTACGACGGCGTGAAAAAAATCTGCCTTAACAAAGAAGAAGGTTGGATAGAATGGGGGCAAAACCCCCAGAGGATTACTTTATAAAGTCTTTTAGAGCCTCATAGGCCTTCATGGCCTTCTCAAACCTCTCGTTTATCACATCCCAGTTTAAGCTTTGTAAAAAGGCCTCTATGTAAGGCGGCCTTTTGTTCTTTTGGTCCACATAATAGGCATGCTCGTAGGTATCAAGCACTATCAGAGGTATAAGGCCGGTGTAGTTATATACATTGTGAGCGTCCAAGCCGTTTACCACAAGCCTTCCGGAGAATATATCAAGGCCCAATATGGCCCAACCTCTAAAGGCTATACCTGCTGCCTTTATCTCTTGAATACAGGCATCCCAAGAGCCAAAGTCCTCTTCCACCTTTTTCTTAAGGGCATCGGAAGGCTGTCCCTTTGGTCCAAGATGTCCAAAGTATAGCTCATGCAACACCACGCCCATGTAGTTAAAAGTCTCTTCCACCTTCAATTCTCTGTATTCTGAGTAGTTTTGGTTTGCCTTGCTCCTGTCGGAGAAGCTAAGGTCTGCAAGCTTCTCTTGAATTTCGTTATACTTAGCCACATAGCCTTTGTAGTGGGCTTCAAAGTGCGGCTCTATTTGCTCGTTGGATATGCCATTAAGGTTGGAAGGCTTTAGATGGTCCCTTGGCTGTAGTTTATGAACTGGCATGGTTTCACCTCCTTGCAGTTTTATAGCACATTATAAACCTTCTCAAAGCTCACAAAATATGAGAAATCTCAATATAGCTTAATGGTTATGGTGCATATGCCCACCCATACCTTTCTTCACAGGAGCTTGCACCTTTATCTCCCCAGATTTTTCAAACTTAAGTGTTATCTCCACCGTATCCCCTTCTTTCAAAGGCTTGTTAAGGTTTATAAGCATAATATGGTAGCCACCGGGCTTTAGCTCTACCTTTCCCCCTGCCGGCACTTCAAGGGCCTTCACCCTTCTCATCTTCCCTTCTATGGTTTCGTGTATTTCTGTTATCTTAGAAGCGTTGCTAACAGCATCCAAAAGCTTGTCCGCCTCTTTGCCCTTGTTCTCTATTACCATGTATGCAGCAGACATCTTAGAAGTTGGTGGCACCTCCCTTACCCAAGCATCTTTTACTTCAATCTTTGGCTGTGCAAAGGAAAGGGACGCTAACAAAAGACCACCAAGCATAAGCTTTTTCATGACTATCACCTCCGTGGTTAATTTGAAGATAATTTTATGATATGTTTTGTGAAAATTCAATGAAAGCCAGCCCGGCGGGAGTCGAACCCGCAACCTTGGGATCCGTAGTCCCACGCTCTATCCAGTTGAGCTACGGGCCGTTTGGAATATATTATATGCCATAATGGTAAAAGAGACCATAGACCCCCTTGCGATTCAGTATGATTTTGCCAAAAGGTATTTTAAGGAATTTATCTCGGAAAGGGACCATCTACTTCCATATCTCTCCCCAAACAAGACACCCATCTTGATAATGGACCTACAAGGTATAAAGAGCAGATACTTAGAAATAAAGTACCATTTTCCACAGTTTAAGGTCTACTATGCGGTAAAAGCAAACGACCATATAGAAATTCTCAAAACACTTGCAGAGCTTGGCTGTGGGTTTGAGATAGCCTCTTCTCAAGAACTTCAAAAGGTATTGGACCTGGGAGTAAAAGGAGATAGGATTATATCTAGCAATCCCATAAAGCCACCCGATTTTATAGACCACTGCTACAGGTCTGGAGTAAATAGGTTTGTAATAGATTCTTTCACAGAAGTGGACAAAATATCTAAGATAGCTCCAAGGTCAAGGGTTTATGTAAGGCTTGTGGTACCAAACGAAGGAAGCGACTGGCCCCTTTCAAAGAAGTTTGGTGTGGATGTGGATATGGCTCTTGACCTGCTTGAATATTCTCAAGAGAAAGGCCTTATACCCTATGGCATTACCTTTCATGTGGGGTCGCAGTGCAACAACTTTAGAAACTGGCTCATAGGTATAAAAAGGGCCAGCGAACTGTGGCAAAAGGCCAAGCTTAAAGGCTTAAGATTGCAGATGCTTAACTTGGGTGGTGGTATTCCGGTCAAATACACCTACGAAGCCCTCAGGGTGGAGGATATAGCCTACTATGTAAAGGGCCTTATACAAAAGTTTATGCCCTCCTTGCCCCATGAGCTTCAGATAGAGCCGGGAAGGGGTATGGTGGGAGACCAAGGTATAATGGTTTGCAGGGTTATAGGGAAGGCAAAAAGGGGAGAAGAAAATTGGCTTTACATAGATACGGGCGTTTTTAATGGGCTTGCGGAAGCCTTAGGCGGTATAAGGTACCCCTTCTATTTAGAAAAGGAAGGCATGTTGAAAGAATGGACCATAGGTGGTATTTCCTGTGATAGTATGGATGTGATAGCACGCATGGTGCCTTTGCCAGAACCAGAAGTAGGAGACTATATATACATCCTCTCCACCGGTGCCTACACCACCGTTTATGCGGCGGAGTTTAATGGTTTTCCAAAGCCTGAGGTTCTGTGTGTTTAAAGTTAAGCGTGCAAAAGCCCTTCTCTCCTATTTCCAGGTTTATCCATATTCTTAAATATCCTTCAAAACTGTTTAAAAGCTCCTTTTCAACCACAGGAAGGTTTAGAAATATTAAAGTTTCCTCCTCCACCAACCTTTTTAAGTACTCTACCTCTTTCTGGGGTATTAATTCCCTCTGCCCAAGATAGAGTATATCGGGGTTTATATAAAAAGCATCTCTCACACCTTCTTCAAAGTTTTCCACATCTACACCAACCTCCCTTTGTATAACAAGGGATTGGCCATGTTTTAGCAAAAAGCTTAAAGGTGATTCAAGTATATATATCACCTTGTTATACCTTTCACAAATACTTTGAAGGAAAGAGTATACAAAAGTACTTGTAAGAGCTTGGTTTTTAGACTGAAATATGATAACACCAGAGGTGTGAAGCCTTACTATATCCTCTAAATTCTTAAGGCCGTTTTTGTCCTGACATAGATTGTTAATAGGTGGTATGTTATATGGTGTTTTGACTATGTGAACTACATAGCTTCCTCTTTGGGTTATGTAGCTTACCCTAAATCTTCCTATGGTCTGGATGCCAAAGGAGAAAACGCCTTCTTTGCCAAGGGGGCCAAGAGTGGAAGGTGTGTGGCTCCTTAGAGCGATCAATGTATCCCTTATATCTTCCGGGTTAAGCAAAAAGTCTGATGCTCTAACCAGCTTATTACCTCTTCTTTCTGTAATAAAGGCCTTTGGCACCAGGTACAACTCTGTTATGTCTTCCTTAGTGCTAAGATAGTTAATTATATAAGGCATATAGTTCATCTTATTACCCTATCTTTGATAATTCTCATAACACCCCCTTGTTTTAATAATTATATTATTTTCAAAATCAAGGAGGAAAAAATGGCTGTAAAGGACATAATGGACGCTCTCAGAGATGAAGTTATAGAAAACGCAAGGCTATCGGAGCTTGTAAAGGATATAAAGCTTATAGGCAATACCCTTGAGATAGTCTATAGGCTTCCCAAAAAGGGCCTTGAAGAGGAAATGGTAGAAAAAACCAGGCTTGCCCTTGAAAAGGTACCAGATGTGGAAGATGTAAAGATAAGGTTTGTGGAGGATATACCAGCCCAGCAAGTTATGGGTTCTCCAGCCTTTACAAGAAGAAGGGTACCGGGCATAAAACACCTAATTGCGGTGGGAAGTGGTAAAGGTGGTGTGGGTAAATCTACCGTATCCGCCAACTTAGCCCTCGCCCTTTCAAAACTGGGCTACAGGGTGGGATTGCTTGATGCGGACATATACGGTCCAAGCATTCCAACCATAATGGGTGTAAAGGGCGAAAGGGTGCATGTGGATGAGAACAACCGCATAATTCCCATAGAAAAGTATGGCTTAAAGCTTCTTTCCATAGGCTTTTTGCTTCCTTCGGAAGACACGCCCGTTATATGGCGTGGTCCCATGCTTATGAAGGCCCTCACCCAGTTCCTTTTTGATGTTAACTGGGGAGAATTGGACTACCTTATCCTTGACCTACCACCCGGCACAGGAGACGTTCAGCTTACACTTGCGCAAAATGTGCATATGGGTGGGGCCATAGTGGTTACCACTCCACAAGATGTGGCCTTGGCAGACGTAAAAAAGGCCGTTGCCATGTTTAGAGAGGTTCAGATACCCATTTTGGGTGTTATAGAAAATATGGCCTACTTTGTTTGTCCCGATAGTGGTAAAAAATATTACATCTTTGGAAAGGGTAGAGTGGCAGAGTTTGCTGCGGCCTACGGCCTAAAGATCCTTGGGTCCATACCCATAGACCCGGAGCTGTCAGAGACTTCAGACAAAGGTATTCCGGTGGTAGAGAGCCATCCAGACTCAGATACTGCAAGGGCCTTTATAAGCATAGCCAAGTTAGTAAGCGACCTTACAGAAAGGAGGTAAAAGATGTTTATACAGAAAGCAGGTAAAAGGGTGGTCTATTTGGACCATATAGCCACAACGCCTGTGGCGCAGGAAGTTATTGATGCTATGCTTCCCTATTTTAGGGAATATTTTGGCAATCCTACATCCCTTCATAGCTTTGGGCAGGTTGCCAAAAAGGCCATAAACAACGCAAGAGAAAAGCTGGCAAGCCTTATAAACGCCAGCTCTCCAGAGGAGATAATCTTTACATCTGGCGGTATAGAAGCCAACAACCTTGCCATTAAGGGTATATTGGAAGCTTATGAGAAAAGGGGAAGGCATGTAATCACCACAGAGATAGAACATCACTCCATACTCCATCCTCTCAAAGGCTTGGAAAGAAAGGGCTGGGAAGTAACATACCTAAAGCCAGACAAATATGGCCTTATACATCCAGACCAGCTTGCAGAGGCCATAAGGCCAGACACAGTACTAATAAGCATAGGACACTCTAACAGAGAGGTGGGGACCATACAAAACATCAAAGAACTTGTAAAGGTGGCAAAGGAGAAGAATCCAAAGGTTATATTCCACACCGATGCCTGTCCAAGCCTTGGACATTACCCCGTGGATGTAAAAGATTGGGGTGTGGATGCCGCTTCCTTCACAGCCCATCTTATGTATGGACCAAAAGGCGTGGGCGCCCTTTGGACAAGGAAGGGAGTAAAGATAAGGCCTCTTATAGAAGGTGGAACTCAAGAGAGGGGTGTGAGGGCTGGCACAGAAAACGTGCCCGGCATAGTGGGCTTTGGGGCTGCCTGCGAGCTTGCTATGAAGGAACTTCAAGACAGAATGGAAAGGCTCTCCCGCTACAGAGACAGGCTAAGAAAAGGCCTTGAGGAAAGGCTTGACATGATTGAATTCACAGGACATCCCACTCAAAGGTTGCCACATCACCTTTCCTTGATAGTTCACCTCATAGAAGGTGAGGCTATGCTTTTGAGGCTTGACCTTATGGGTATTGAAACGGCCTCCGGCTCTGCCTGCGTATCCTTGGCATTAAAGCAATCCCACGTTCTCTTTGCCATTGGAGTGCCAAAGGAAGTGGCAAACGGGTCCATAGTCTTTAGCTTTGGAAGGGACAACACAGATGAAGATGTGGATTATGTATTGGAAGAGTTTCCAAAGACGGTAAAACTCCTCAGAGAACTATCACCCTTTAACCCAGAAAACTGGGAGCAGTATGTAAAGGGCAAAAAATGAAGATATTGGTACATATATGCTGCGCGCCCGATGCGGTCTACTTCTTAAAGAGGCTTAGGGAAGATTATCCTAAGGCTGATATAGTGGGCTTTTTCTATGACCCAAACATTCACCCTTACGAGGAGTACAAGCTTAGGCTCATAGAGACCCAAAGGATATGCAAGGAATTGAATATAGAACTGCATGAGGGCGAATACGATGTGGAAAGGTGGCTTTCTTATGTGAAGGGCTATGAAGATGAACCAGAAAGGGGCAAAAGGTGCGCCCTTTGCTTTGACTACAGGCTTTTGAGGAGTTTTGAGTTTGCCAAGGAGGTGGGGGCCACCCACCTTACCACCACACTGCTTATGAGCCCAAAGAAGGAGTTTTTGATGCTAAAAGAGAGTGGTGAAAAGGTATGCGAAGGCTCGGGTATTGAGTTCCTTGCATTGGATTACAGAAAGGGCGGTGGCACTCAAGAGATGTTTAGCCTTTCAAAGAAGTTGGAGCTTTACCATCAAGACTACTGTGGCTGTATATACGGACTTTTTAAACGGAAGAAGGAAAAGGCCCAATGGGACCTTTTGACCTTTGGAGGAAGAAGGCCCGGAAGCAAGGAGGAGATGATATTTATAAAGGAGATAAGACTCTTTGCGGAAGAGGAGCTTTCTCTTTCATGTAAAGAGTGGGAGTTTGGCTTCTTAAACTGGAAGGTGGTAATGGGCAAGATAGAGGTGCAGGGCCAGACCATACCATCTTTGGTGAGACCTTTCTCTTCTTCCATTAGAGGCCTCTTGAAGGCGGACCCGTTGGAAAAGGTGGGAAATGTGATTTACTACAACAAGGGAGGTTTGAGGATAATCCTAAAAGAAAGGCTGGAAGACGAACACATAGAAAGGATAGATGGCCTTTGCAATCCCACCTTTATTGTCTCCAAGGAGTATGAGGAGATTCTTTTGAAAAACAGAGTTAGCGCCACACTGCAAACGGAGATAACACCGGATAAATCTTTGGTGCTATTGGTAGGAAGCCAAGAGGCGGAGGAAATTTTCAAGGTTCCGGCGGATACTTTGCAGGACGGAAGAGGAATAAGCTTTGAATGGGTTAAGGAACTCCTTTTAAAAGAGACAAAGGATATAGCCATAGGCAAAAGGGCTTATCTTTTTGTGGGTGCAAGCAGCCTTGGAGACCCCGGCACAAAGTTTTTTGAAGAAAGAACGGGAAGAAGGGTTAGCCCTCTTCTTTGTAGTCAAACTCCTTAGCCTCCATCCAAAGCCTATCCATCTCCTCAAGGCTCATATCTTTTAGATTTCTGCCAAGCTCCTTGGCCCTTTTCTCCATATACCTAAACCTCTTTTCAAACCTGTCGTTGGCCTTTTGAAGGCAAAGCTCTGCATCAAGGCCCAAAAGCCTACCAAGCTCTACCACCGCTGTTAGAATGTCTCCAAGCTCATGCTCCAGTTCTCTCCTGTCTTTTAAAGCCATAGCACCTTTTAACTCCTCTATCTCTTCCAAGAGCTTTTCCAAGGCTTGCTCTGGCCTTTCAAAGTCAAAGCCCACAAGGCTTGCCCTATCTTGAAGCTTTTGGGACCTCATAAGGGCAGGAAGGCTCTTTGGAACACCATCCAAAACACTCTCCCTCTCTTTTAGCTTCCTCTCTTCCCAATTTTTGAGAACCTCCTCCGGGCTTTCACATCCAAAAACATGGGGATGTCTCTCTATTAGCTTTTTGTTTAACTCCCTTATCACATCCCATATATCAAAGGCTCCCCTTTCTTTGGCAATCTGAGAGTGGAAAACCACCTGCAAAAGAAGGTCTCCAAGCTCTTCTTTTAGCTTTTTATCATCCTTAGAGTCTATAGCATCCAAAAGCTCGTAGACCTCTTCTATGAGGTATTTTTTTAAACTCTCATGGGTCTGGCTTTTGTCCCAAGGACATTTTGCCCTCAGTTCTTCCATTATTTTGAGGAGCTCTTCAAAAGGTTGCATGGAAGTATATTATAGTCTATGGTCAGAGAAGCCCTAAAACTGCTCTTTCTCATAACAGCCTATAACTTTATATTGCATTACCTATCTGGCTTTTTACCCTTTGACCTGTTTCCCCAAAACTTAGAAGACATATTAATAGTCCTATCCATTGTATCCGCCTTATACCTCGCTTGGCTTTTTGGATATAGGGAAAAAACCGTTATATGGCTCGCCTATGTGTCCTTTTTCCAAGTGGTTGGGCTTTCTTTAGTAAGACAAGATTATACAGTTATACCTCAGTTTGTTCCGCCTTTACTAATTACAGTATTGCTTATATGGCTTTTTGAATCACCAGTAGAAAAAAGGGTAAAGGAGCTTGAAGAAAACAGAAAAAAGCTTGAAGAAGAACTTTTGAGGAACGAAGAAGAACTTAGCAGGCTCACAAAACAGATAAACATTTTAAAGGAGCTTATAGAAGGCCTTTCTAAGGAAAAGGAAAATATAGAAAAACAGTTGGAAAGACTCAAACAAGAGGAAAGTATAGAAAGACAAGCCTTAGAAAGAGAAAAAGAAGAGTTAAATAGGCGCTTAGAGGAAAACCAAAAGAAGCTTAAAGATTATATGCAAAGACTTGAGAAGCTAACAAGAGTAAATAAAGAGCTTTTTGAAATGATTGAAATAATGCAAGAAAAAGAGCCAAAAGGAGGAAAAGAAGAACTTATTAGGCTAAGGCAAGAAAGAAAGAGATTGTCAAGAGAGCTTATACAGCTTCAAGAACTTTTGGAGGAACTATCTCAGGAAAATATTGAACTAAGTCAAAGATATGAAAATATAAAGCAAGCTTTTGAAAAAGAACTAAGAGAAAAGGAGCTTCTAAAACTGGAGATTGAAAATTTAAAAGGGTCTTTGGTAAGTTCTAAGGATATATATGAGGAGATTTTTAATATATTTTTTGACAATATAGAATTTGAGGAAAAGGCAATTAGAGAATTTATACAGTTAAATGTAGAAGCTAAAAAGGAATTTATAAAAGAGCTTTTTCTTTTAAACATGAAGAACTATGATGATAAGTTTGAAAGTATGAAAGGTTATAAAAATATTTTAAAACTAAAACCTGCAGGAGGTAGGATATACTTTACCTTTGGAGAGAAGAAAAGATGGAAGGTGTTGGGTATGCTATGGGGCGAAGATGACAAAACGAAAAATAGATATGTGAGGGAACTTTTGGTAAAATATAAAAGGTAGAAATTTCGGAAAGGAGGTTTTTAATGAGAGGTTTAAAGGATGCGATAGAGAGCTTAATTTCTTTCAAATCGGACAAGTATCTTATGACAAACTTATACCTTAGGCTTAGTATAGAAGAAAGACTTGATAGAAAATATCTAAGGAATTTCAAAAATCTTGAAAAAAGCCAGATGGAGTACTTGCATAAAAGAGGTATAGAAAGAGAAGTAATAGAAGCTGTAGAGGAGGATTTTAAAAAGATAGGAGAGTTTTTATCAGAGCCAGAAAATCTAAAAGGATGTCGTGGTATAGCTATATTTTCTTCTTCGGCGGAAAAAGTTTTTGAAGTTATTAAACTCCCATATGTTTACAAAGACAGATTAATGATAGACAAGGATGCTCTTGTTAGGGAAATAGCTGCCATAGATGAGGAGCTTGGAAGGATAGGAGTGCTTTTAGTAGACAGAAAACACGTAAGATTTTTCTTAATGGACCTTGAAAGCATTGCAGAAGTGCTTGATTTCATGGAACCAATAGCCACAAGGGCGCATAAGTTCCATTCTGGTGGTAGCCTTTTAAAAGGGGCCGAAGGAATGATGAGGTATTCTATGCCCCAAAGGGTAGGCGGTCCCAATATGGTCCAACATTCCTACGGTGAGTATAGATTCCATATGAGGATAAAAGAAGAAAAACACAGGCTATTTAAGCTTGCCAGTGATGCCCTTATGGAGGCCTTTAAAGAAAGCAAGTTTGATAAGCTTATAATAGGCTCTGAAAGAGAAGATATAAGAGAAATAGAACATCATCTTCATACATACTTAAAGGAAAGGCTTGTTGGATATATAAACGTCAATCCATCTCATGTGGAAGAAGGCGAGCTAAAAGAGAAGATCTTTGACTTACTAATTCAAAAGAATAGGGAAGAAGAAGCAGAGCTTATAAAAGAGCTTGAAGAACTTCAAGGTAAAGGTCTTGCTGTAAATGGAACTTCAAAGGTTATGGAGCAACTCTATATGGGCAATGTTAGAGTTCTACTTGTGCCAGAGGACTTTAGCAAGCCCGGATACGTATGTGAAGGGTCGCATATTCCTATCTTAACTCCCAACTGTCCAACAGAGGAAAAGGTGTATGAGGTTCCAGATATTGTGGATGAGGTCATTGAATTTGCGCTTGAGGAAAGGGCAAGGATAAAAAATATTTACCTACCTGAGAATAAAAAGAAGATAGACGGGCTTGCCTGCCTCATGCGGTTTGCTCTATGAACTATGATAGAGTAGTAATATTTATTGACGGCTCCAACCTTTTTCATGCCATAAGGTATTTGAATGTAAGGATAGACTACCAAAGGCTTATTGCCTTTTTGGCCGAGGACAGAAGGCTTATAAGGGCCTACTTTTATGGCGCTGTCCCTCAAGAAAAGGACCTACGGAAGAACTCACCAGAATGGGAAAGCTACTTAAGACAGAGAAGGTTCCTTGAAGAACTTTCCCTTCAGGGTATAAAGGTAAAGTTAGCAAAGCTAAGAAGGCTCCCCTCTGGAGAGTATGTGGAGAAGGAAGTGGATATAATGCTTGCCACAGACATGTTAAGCATGGCTTACATGAATGTTTTTGACACGGCGGTGCTTGTAAGCGGAGATAGCGACTTTTCCTACACGGTGGAGGAGGTGCAAAGAATAGGCAAAAGGGTTGAAAACGCCTCCTTTAAAAAGACAAGCTCCTACCATCTTCGTAAGGTGTGCGATAGGTTTGTGCTTTTGGATGATTACTTGGATAGGTTTATGGTGGAAGAAAAGCTGGAAATCACACAGGAGGTAAGTTTTTGGGAAAAGATAAAGAGGCTATGGAAAAGATAAAATCTTTAAAAACAAGTAAGAGCGCATGTATAAAGGGTTTAAATTGCATAGAGGAGGAAGACAAAGAAACTGTTATTACGGTGGGCAACTTTGACGGGGTGCATCTTGGACATAGGTCCCTCCTCCAAAGGGTTAAAGAAAGGGCTAAGGAGAAGGGACTAAAAAGCCTTGTGCTTTCCTTCTATCCCCATCCTATTAGAGTCCTAAGCCCTTCCCAAGCTCCTTGCGAGCTTACGGACCTATACGAGAGGGCGGAGCTAATAATACAAGAGGGCATAGAAGATGTGGTCTTTATAAAGTTTGATAAAAACTTTGCCACTCTTGGCGCAGAAGAGTTTATAAGGGAGGTAATAGTGCAAAGGCTTAGGTGCAAACACTTGGTAGTGGGCTATGATTGGCGGTTTGGTTATAGGCGTGAGGGGGAGATAGAGCTTGCAAGGGAGATGGGTAAGGAGCTTGGTTTTGAGGTAGAGGAAATACAGCCTTTTAGGATAAACGGCCATGTGGTAAGCAGCACTCTAATAAGAAGGCTTTTGCACATGGGGAGGCTTGAAGAGGCCTCTCTTTACCTTGGAAGAAATTATTCAATAAAAAGGCGTGTGATAAAAGGCGATGGAAGGGGGTCTTCCCTTGGCTTCCCTACTGCAAACCTTGAAAACACAGAAAACCTTTGCTTAAAGGAGGGTGTTTATGCCGTAAGGGTAGAGGACAGTTTTATTGGGGTGGCCAATTACGGCAGAAGGCCTACCTTTGATGGAAGCAAAAAGGTCCTTGAGGTGCATATACTTGACTTTGAAGGAGATTTAAGAGAAAAGTATATAAAAGTGGAGTTTTTAAAGTTTTTAAGAGAAGAAAAAAAGTTCGGCTCCATACAGGACCTTATAAAACAGATAGAAGAGGATATATCAAGAGTTAGAAGCCTCTTCCGTTGAATACAAGTAAAGTATTTTACCATCCTCCGTTAGACCAAAGGACTTTTCCATCTTATCCTTTAGTCCCTTCTTGTTTTCCAAAAAGTCCCTTAGGGTTTTTGGCTCGCCGTGGGCCCTTAGCATATATTCTTTTACCTCTCCGTTGTCAAAATGAATTTTTACAGGCAGGCAATAAAACTTGGAATTTTCACCATCATGGCATCTATCTATTTCGCCTATTACCTCTATGCTAACGCTTCTTGCTATTATCTTCATGGAAGTATATTTTAACCTATCCCGTACTCTTTTAGCTTTCTCCACAAGGTTGTTCTATGCATGCCAAGTATTTTTGCCGCAAGGCTTTTGTTGCCTCCTGTCTCCTCAAGCACCTTCCTTATCCTCTCCCTCTCTTCCACCATCTCCACAGAATTGTTTTCCACCTCAATTTGAAGGTCCTCTTGCTTGATGAGTGTGCCCCTACAAGTGATAACTGCGTGTTCTATGATGTTTTCAAGCTCTCGCACATTGCCGGGGAAGTTGTAGGATAAAAGGGTCCTCATAGCCTCCGGCGATATGCCTCTTATCTTCCTTGAGTATTTCCTTGAATACTTTTCTATAAAGTAATTTACCAATGCAGGAATGTCTTCCCTCCTTTCTCTTAGAGGAGGAAGTAAAAGTTTAACAACGCTAAGCCTGTAATACAGGTCCTCTCTAAACTGTCCTTGTTTGATAAGCTCCCTTAGGTTTTTGTTGGTGGAGGCTATAATGCGCACATTGGCCCTTCTTGTTTTTGTATCTCCAAGCCTTTCAAACTCCTTTTCTTGTACTAAATGCAATATTTTGGCCTGCAAGTGCAAAGGCATATCCCCTATCTCGTCCAAAAAAAGCGTTCCTCCTTCGGCCAGTTCCACCTTTCCCGGTTTGTCCCTCATGGCGCCCGTAAAGGCTCCTTTAACATAGCCAAAAAGCTCTGCCTCAAGCAAGCTTTCTGGTATGGCTGCGCAGTTCACTTTTATAAAAGGCCCATCCCTCCTCGGAGAAAGGTAATGTATATACTTGGCAAGGAGGCTTTTCCCTGTGCCCGTTTCCCCCTCTATAAGTATGTTCACATCGTATTCAGATACAGTCTTTGCCGTGTCAAGCACCTTTTGAAAGGCTGGGCTTCTGGTGATAATACTTTCCTCTTCCAACTCACACAGAACCATCTCCTTTAGCACATACAAAGAGACCACATATCCAAAGCCAGAGGACATGGGAGACATTAAGAGGGATGCCTTTTGTTTTCCGCAGGGAGTTTCCACAAAGATGTCTGACCTTTCTCCCTCCGGAGGGAGTTCTTCCAAGGAGAGGTTTATAAGGTCCTTTATATGCCTACCTACCAAGCTTTCATCCTCTTCCCTGCAAAGCATCCTGCTTGCCACCTTGTTATGTTCCACCACTTTCCCTTCTGGGTCAAGCACCAGTATGGCTTCCACAATGGAGTTTAGTATGGTCTCCTTGTAGGTCCTTTGGCGCTCGGCCTCCACAATACAATGGACCACATTGCTAACATCTTTAAAAATTTCTATTACACCTATAAACTCATCACCTTCATAAAGGGGGGACATGCTCCAGCATAGGTGCTTTGAGCTTTTTGATGTGGTATCATAAACTTGAACTCCCTCCCCTTCCTCTTTTACATACTCAAAGGGACAATGCTCGCATATGGAAAATAGGCCTCTACAGCTTTTCCCTTCAAGGCTCTCTCCAAAAAACTCTTTTGCTGACCTATTGGCATAGACTACTCTAAGGTCCTTGTCTATAACCAAAACACCGTCAAAAAGGCCTTCCAAAAGGGAGAAGCCTAACTTCACTCCTTCTTACCGTAATACTTGTAAAGGTACTCCACAATGGGCCCTACATCTTCCTGTTTTATGGGGGCTCCAAAAACCTTTATCATCTTATTTACGCTCGCTTCCCATCCCTTCTTGTCAAGGAAAGGAGAGTTCATCTGGATGTAATCAAGGCTGTGGCATACAGAACAGTTGGCTTCTACCAGTTCTTTACCTTTGCCATCTTTTAGCTTTATATTTTCTTCTCCCGCAAAGGCAAGGGCAAACACTCCCACCACTGCAAGCACAACAAACTTTTTCATCTTAAACCTCCTTAAAGGACTTTTATGCTTATCTTTTGCACCACATTGTGGTGATAGCCCGCTGGGTTCCATATGAGTTCAAAGGTTTGAGTTTGACCTATACGGTTTGTAGCCTTTGCCATTATCGTATAGGTCCCTTTCTTTGTGGGTTTAAACCTGTAGGTCCATGGCCTCCATGAAAACCTACCATAATCTTTACCAAGCTCAGCTTCTTGCCAGGTCTTGCCTCCATCCGTTGAAACCTCAACCATCTTAATTCCATATCCTCCATCCCAAGCCATGCCCTTTACTTCCACCACTTGGCCAAGTCTAAAGGCCTGTCCATCCTTCAGGTTAGTAATAAGAGAATTAACCACCATCTCCGTTATTGGTGTGTTTACAGCAGTTTCTTGGGATGTAAACCTTTCAACCATTGGAAACTTGCCAAGTGGTACTCTATAAGCTGTCTTCATCCAAAAGCCATCAAAAGGCTTTGAAACCACATTTATGGATGTTATATGTTTGATCCAATAGGTGGCAGTCCATCCTGGTACCACAAGCCTTGCTGGAAAGCCGTTCCAATGAGGTAGTGGCTCTCCGTTCATCTCATAAGCTATTATCACGTTTTCATCAAGAGCCTTCCATAGTGGTATGCTCTTTATAAAGTCTGGAGTGCCAGCAGCTACGCCCGTATCTGCCCCATCTACGACTACCTCCAAGGCGCCAGCCTTCAATCCCGCCTTATTGAGAATATCCTTTAGCCTTACACCTTTCCATCTTGCATTACCCATAGCTCCATAACCCCACTGTATACCAGGCACATGGGGCTTCATAAGTCCCCTTCTATTTCCAGAACATTGACATAGTGCTACTATTTCTACTTGCTCAAACTTGGTCTTTAGGTCATCAAGGGTGAGTTCAAGGGGCCTCTCTACGGAATCACCACCAACCTTTAGTCTCCACTCCTTGGGATCAATTTCTGGTATGTTGGAAAGGTGGTACCTAACAAAGAAAACATCGTTTGGAGTAAATACTTCGTTAAAGTATTTGACCGGTGTTTCGTAGTTTGGTGGCCTATAAGTCTTCTTTATAAGAGGCTTTTTTCCGGGAAGGGCCTCAAGAACCTGTGATTCCAAAATACCTTCTGGCAACTCTTTTACTGCAGTGCTTAAAAGTTCAGGATCCACCGTTGCTAAGGCAAGCTTTGGCAATAGTATGCCACTGCCTACGGCCACAAAACCACCAAAACCGCCTTTGATAAGGTCTCTTCTGCTAAGCATCCTTCGCCTCCTTTAATTTTTATCCTCAGGCTTTATTTAAACTCCAATTTAAGCGCCTTGCAATAATAAATACTTATTCTTTTGATAATGTTGACTTATAGTATCCAAAGGGGAACTCTTTAATATGGTTAGCCCAAGTTCAAGCTATTTTAAATATTTCTATCAACTCTTTTATATTCTCAGGCCTTTCAAAAATATAGTCTGGCCTTTCCTCTTCAAGCCTTACATAGCCCCAATTGGCAAGCCCCCTTTTTATTCCTGCAAGCCTTCCAGCCTTCATGTCTGCCTCCGTGTCCCCAACTATAATGACCTCTTCCTTAGAGAGGCCAAGGGCCTTAAGAGTTTCCAAAACAGGCAAAGGTGAAGGCTTCTTTTCCGGATAGGTATCACCACCAACCACAAGAGAAAAGTATTCCCAAAGCCCAAGGTCTTTTAAGATAAGCTTTGATAGCTCCTCCATCTTGTTGGTTATCACAGCAAGCCTCAGGCCTTTACTTTTTGCATATTCCAAAAGGTCCACAATGCCCTCAAAGGGCTTTGTATGAATGACCGGCTCCTTGTAGTAATAGCTTCTAAAGACTTGCAGGGCATGCTCCAAAAGGCCATCGGAAAAAAACCTCTTTAGAAGCTCCCTTGCACCGCCCCCCACCATAAACCTCACCCTTTCTATATCCACCTCTGGCATGCCAAAATCCCTAAGCGTTCTGTTAAGATGAAGGCCTATATCCCTGTAGGAGTCTATGAGAGTGCCATCAAGGTCAAAGAGTATGGCCCTTATATGCATTGCTTGGATTTTATATACTCCATAAAGTTGGCTTGTTTATACTTTTCCTCCTTTACAAACCTTATGGTGCAAGCCAAGGTCCTTGGGGGCTGGTAGCCCGGTATGTGCAGTATTATGTTGCCCTTTTTATCGTAGAAAAAGATTTGAGGAAAGGAATTGACACCCAAGGCCTTGGCAAGCTCTTCCTCCGTGCTTACCTTTTCCTGTCCGTTTAGTATGTATTTCACCTTTGCGTTGCTCTCGTAGAGGATGCTGTAGACATCTATGCCTTGTAGCTCTGCGGAGAGCTCTGGCTTTTGAAGGTCCTTTCTTAATTGTTTACAGTATATACAGCTCTCACTCTCCACTATGAGCATGGCATAAGGGCTTTTGGGAATTATGTCCTTTATCTCAGAAGTTGTAGCCTTTGTTCCTTTATCACAGGAAGCTATAAATGCTATTGCAAGCAAAAATATTAGAAGCCTTTTCATGTTTTATAATTTTAGCCCAAGGTGGAGCCAGTTCAAGTATTAGAGTATGTGTTTATCTTTGCCATTGGCCTGGCCCTTGGTAGTTTTTATAACGTAATCATCTACAGGCTACCCAGGAACATATCCATCCTTTCACCACCATCTCATTGCCCTCACTGTCAAAAAAGGATAAGATGGTATGACAACATACCAGTTCTATCCTATCTTCTTCTAAAAGGAAGGTGTAGACACTGCAAAGAAAAGATATCCATAAGGTACCCTTTGGTGGAACTCTTTACTGGCCTTCTTGCCCTCCTTTGCAAAATAAAGTTTGAAGACCTTTTTATGTCCTCTCTTTTTTTCCTTTTCTTCTCCATACTTTTGGTGGCAAGCCTTATAGACTGGGACACCTTTACCCTTCCCGACAGTCTTACCCTTGGCGGTTTGGCCTTGGGCCTTTTGACGTCTCTCTTTAGACAGGACCTTGGCATAAAGGAGAGCCTTTTGGGGGCCTTTTTGGGCTTTATTTCCTTTTTCCTTATATACCTCTACTACAAAAAGCTAAGAAAAATAGAAGGGCTTGGCTTTGGCGATGTAAAGCTTATGGCCTTTATAGGCTCTGCCTTTGGTGTATGGGGTGTAATATACGCCGTCTTTCTGGGATCTCTTTTGGGCCTTTTGTATGCCCTTCCCATAATTGTCAAAAACAAAAGCATGCAGTTTGCACTGCCCTACGGGCCCTTTTTGTCCCTTGGTGTCTTTGTGGGAACTATGCTAAACCTTAAAGACTTCTTCTTTTGACTTCCAACTAAAAAGCTCTCTATATAGTTCCGAGTCTATCCTCTTTGCTATATGCCTTTCCTTTGGAACGTTTTCCAGCTCTACAAAATAGAGGCAGTTGGTCACGCATTTTGATACGCAGGAGGGCAAAAGACCCTTTTCTACCCTTTTATAACAATAATCGCACTTTTCCACCTTCATGGTGCTTGGATTGAAGCTTATAGCTCCATAGGGACAGGCAATTATACAAGCCTTACATCCAATACACCTTAACTCTTCCACATAGACTATGCCATCCTCTCTCTTTCTCATGGCGGAGGTAGGACAGGCATAAACACAAGGAGCAGGATCACAGTGAAAGCAGTTCATAGGCAAAAAGAAGGCGTCAGGCTTCTCTCCTATGCCACCAACTCTGAAGACTTTCATCGGTCTTATGTCAAAGTTTTCAATGCCTTTCTCTTGCTTGCAGGCAACCTCGCAGGAAAGACAGCCTATACATCTATCAAGGTCTATAAGCATAACAGGTCTTTTCATGACTTAAAATTATATGCATGGAAAGGCCTTTGGTGGGGATAATAATGGGGAGCCTCTCCGATTGGGAGTGGCTAAAGCCAGCCTACGAGGTTTTAAAAGAGTTTGGCGTTCCCTGTGAGGTAAGAGTGGTATCGGCCCATAGGACTCCAGAGCTTATGTATGAGTACGCCAAGAGTGCAAGGGAGAGGGGCATAGAGGTTATAATAGCCGGTGCGGGTGGTTCCGCCCACCTTCCTGGCATGACTGCTAGCATGACCACATTGCCTGTTATAGGCGTGCCAGTGCCTTCCAAGCATCTTTCCGGTGTGGATTCTCTCTATTCCATAGTGCAGATGCCAGCAGGAGTGCCTGTGGCAACCGTAGGCATAGGCAACGGTACCAACGCAGGCCTTTTGGCTGTAAGAATACTATCCATAAAGTACCCAGAGCTTGCCAAAAGGCTGGATGAATACCAAGAAAAATTAAGGGAAAAAGTAAAGGAGATGAACAAAAAACTGGAGGAAGAACTATAGTATTACCGTTTGATTCTTACCGGATTGCTTTGCAAGGTATAGAGCCTCGTCGGCCCTGTTTATTATGCTATCCACCGTGTCCCCCTTCTTATAAACGGTACCACCCACCGATATGGTTACTCTTATACCCTTCTCTAAATCCATAGACTCAATAACCTTCCTTATCTTCTCAGCCACAGAATAAGGATCTTTTGTTTTTGGCAATATTATTAAAAATTCTTCTCCACCATACCTTCCCAAAATATCGCTCCTTCTTATTACTCTTTTTATTTCTTTAGCTATACTTTTAAGCACACTGTCTCCAACCAAATGCCCGTAAGTATCGTTCAAAAGCTTAAAGTTATCAATATCAAAAATTATCACGGAAAATATTTCCCCATATCTTTCCGCATATTCTATAAGATGTTCAAGGGTACTAAAAAGCACATACCTGTTGTATACTTTCGTTAGAGGATCAATAGTAGCGAGTTTTCTGTATTTTCTTTCTCTTCTTATCTCCTTAGTAATATCATTTAAAGTAATAAAAGAAACGTCTTCACCTTTATACCTTGTAACTATGGATGTTAGTTTTACATACCTCAATCTACCATCTTTCCTAAGTATACGCATATAATAGCTTATAGGCCTTTTATAGCCTTGTTTTCTCTTGTTAACACTCTCTATAGCCTTATCTCTGTCATCTGGATGTATAAGCTCTATAGGATTTTCTAAATTTAAAAGCTCCTCTAAGCTGTAGCCCGTTAGCTTGGCGGTGTTTGCATTGGCATAAAGAATCTTGTTGTTGTGAAAGTCGTAAATTAATACAGCATTTGGGTTTGTCTCTGCCAAAAGATGGAAAAGCTCTTCCTTTTCGTGCCTTTCTGTTATATCCATTAGATATCCATAGTACCCAACTATTTCACCTTTTGAATCTAGCAAAGGTATGGTATGGTCAAGCACCCAAATATAACTACCATCTTTCCTTTTTAACCTATAGTCCTGATGGGTCCAGGAGGGGGACTTATTCCTTGTGTGATACTCCACCTCCTCAGCAACCCTCTCTATGTCCTCTGGATGTATTAGCTCCGCATATTTTATCCTACCGGAGGTAAAATCCTCCGCAGTATAACCAAGTAGGTCTTTTACGTTTGGAGATACAAACTCCACAGGCCAGCCCTCTTCCCTCCTCCAGTGGAATAGCACCAAAGGCCCTTCAAAGAAGAGGCTAAGAGGTTTTTGTGCAAAAGATCTAAGGTTTTCATACAGCTCAAAAAGGTCAATGTGAAACTCTATATAAACTTCCCTATCTGGGTCGTAGCTTGCTATAACATAAAAATACCTTTCTCCCTCTGGAGTTTTGTGAATATGAACAACGCCGCTTTTTTCAAGGCCAAGATCCTGCATATTCTTTACAGGACATGGGTGCCCTTCATATTCATAGCGGGGCTTTAAAAAGCCATGGGAGATTTCGTAGCATGTCCCTTCCCACCTTCCATAAACCTCCTTAGCTTTCTTATTGGCAAAAATTACTTTGTGTTCTTTATCTACCACAAAAACCGGCTCTGGAATAAGGTCAAAGGCTGAGTAGTCCATTCCGCAGGGTAAGGTGTAATTATATCACAGATCATACAAAAATTCAAGCCATTTTAGCTCTACTTTAAATACCTAAGTATGCTCATGTCCTTTTGGTCCGCTATTATGCGCATAAGAGCCTCGTAGGCAAGCTTATACCTTGTATAGTCCATGATGCTTTGGGATAGGTCTGCATCTTCAATGTCCGACTTTTGCTTGTTTAGTGTGTCTTCTAAGCTTTCTTGCACAGGTTGTATGTTTTTTACATGCGACAAAAGGCTTCCCACCTGAGACCTTCTAAAGCTTACCCTCTCAAAGGCCCTCTGCAGAAGCATAAGGTCTGAGTCATCTGGGTACATGGCTCCAGAGAGCTTATCTCCTATCCTCTTTACCGCTTGGAGAACATTGGGAGAATAAAAGTCTGTTGCTCCTGTATCAAAGTCTCCCCCGCTTGTATCTGAAACTGATATATCCTTGCTTACATCCACAGGCATAAGCATGAGGGAGTAGGTTCCATCGAGGTTTTGGCTTACCTTTGCAGAAAGCAGGTTGGAGTAGTTGGAGTTTATAACATCCACAAGGTCCTTGAGCGTGCTTGTGCTCGGTGTTCCGTAGCTAACGCTTATGTTGGTTGAGCCCACGTTTATGTTGAGCGTGCCACCCACAGTGAAATTCGTATCTGGGTTTGAAAACTTGGCATTGGATATGGCAACGTTAATGCTAAAGGTCTCATCCCCTCTCAAAAGAGCATCCACCTTGTAATTGTCAGAGAGCCACACCTTAAAAGATTCCTTAGAGGCCATATAGTTAAGGGTGTTCTCATCAAAGGGCTTTTGTGTAAGGCTTGCACCGCCAAAGATGTAGTTTCCACCAAGCTGGTCGTTAACCCTGTCAAGCAAAGACCTTAAAGTGGAAGAAAAGAGTTCTCCAATGGATACAAGCTGGTTTGGCTGCAAGGTTTGGTTCTTTGCCTGTATGGTTTTTGCATAAAGCAAATTCAAGCTGTCTACAACCTTCCCAAGGTTTAGGTCTATATAGCTAAGGCTTGTGTCTGCAAATAGCCTGTTTTTTGAATATTGGGATAGCTGGGATATTTCTTTTTTTAACTCAAGCACGTTGTAGGTTGCCGGCGGGTCTTCAGATATGCTTTGGTACTTCCTTCCCGTGGATATTTCCAATGTCTTATCGGAAAGGTTTTTTCTTATTCTTGCATCTTGCTCCTGAAATATTGAAAAGAGAAGATTATCTGGTACCTTCATAGCTTTTCACCTCACACCATATTTAAAGTAGACTGCAACATCTCATCCATTGTATTAACAACTCTTGCTAAGGCTTCATAGCTTCTTTGAAGCTTCATAAGCTCCATAAACTCGTTGTCTACGGAAACTCCTTGCATCTCTTGAAGCTTGGCGTTTATTGAACTAAGAAGTGCGTTCTCTATATCATACTTTGTCTTAAGGTCCTTCTGCCTTGAGGCTATACTATCCACAAGACTGTTATAAACACCCTTTGAGCCTTCCCACCAACCTCTTGAGAAGTCCATAAACTCATCCGCCTTTTCATAGTCAAGATTTTGGATGTTTATACCTGGGTTTATGGCCATATTGGAAATGCCGTTGCCCACAAAGAGAGGCTCGGACCGATGCACTAAGCCGTTGGAGTCCTCTATGGTGTAAGAGGAGTTTAAAGCGGTTATCTTCATGGTGTAAGTTCCATCGGGGTTTGTTATGAGGCTTGCGGTAAAGTTGACGCTAAGGGTTGGGTCTGTGTTTATGGCGTTTATGATTGAGTTTAGGCTGTCTGTGCTGGAGTAGCTAAGGGTTATTGGTCCTCCGGGAAAGCCGGAAAAGGTTATGCTTCCGGAGAATCCCAAGGGTGCGTTTGGGTCGCTTACATTTTTAAACCAATACCAATTTGAAGTGGCCTGTGAGTTCAAAGGAAGCTTTATATCGCTTATGAGCCTTTTGGCCAAAGTTTCAAGCTGGTTGATATAACTGCTTAGGTCCGCCTGAAAGTCAAGAAGTCCCCTCACCCTTCCACCGCTTATGATAGAGCTTATATCCACTTCTGAACCATCCTTTGACTTCCACAAAACCCTTTTGTTGGCACTGTCATACCTTAGCTCCCAGTTGTATCTGTCTTCCACCAAAACAAAGCCCTTATCTGTTTCCACTCTAACCCTTCCTATCTCATCCTCTTGAACCCTTATATTTATAAGCTCGGAAAGCTCTCTAAGATATCTATCCCTTTCGTCCAGTAGGTTTTTGTAATCCTTTCCCCTTGCATAAGTTTGGGCGTAGCCCACCAGTATTTCCTGATTTATCTGTGCTATCTTTCTGGTAAGCGTGTTTATCTTGTTTATATACTGCCTCATATCGTAATCAGTCCCAGCCATTATTCTGTCCATATCCTTTTTTCTGTCCTTTAGATAAGAGACAAGGCTTTGAGCAGAGTTGATTAGCTCGCTCCTTGCTCCTTCGTTTGTGGGCTCTTTCATAAGGTTCTGATAGGCTGTAAAAAATTGGTTTATATACTCGCTTCCTCCAAGCCCTTGGGTAAACTCCTGAAATAGGTCCTCTACCTGAGAACCACCCTTTATGGTGGTGTCCAAGGAAGATACAACAGAAAGCTTTTGGTTTCTAACACTAGTGTAATAGAAATTTTGTGTTCTAAGTATATCCTCAAGCCTTATACCAACGGGTGCAAAGCTTTTTACAAGTGGGTCTTCTTGGGCATAGTCTGGGTTGTTGGCGTTTAGAATATTTCTATTTCTTATATCCGCAGACTTTCTAAATATTTCAAGGCCCTGAGCCACTATGCCAAAGGTAGCACCAAACATAATTTCCTCCCTTAATAATAATATCGCCAAAAACCTGTTTTATTTAATTTCCACATAAACACCTTCCCTAATCTTTATGGCTTTGTGCCTTCTTCCCGTATCTTCAAGAATGGTCTCCTCCGAGGTCATCTCTTCCCTTAGCCTTTCCGCAAGCTCAAATGCCTCCTGTGGCACACTACCATAGCCTTCAAATTCAAAATCCTTTGAAAACTCCTCAACAAGCACTTCCACCACCTCTTCAGATTTTACTTCCCTTCTTAGTTCTCTCTCCAGCCAGCTTATATTGTCCCAAAGGCTTTTTCTTACCAACTCTCTTTGATTTTTATCTTTTAGAGCAAAAAGCTCCGCCATAAGGTCTGGGTCAAAGCGTATTAAAATGTTTCCAACAAAGACAAAAAGCTTTCCTATATCTGCAGAACCTTGACCACTTATCTTCCTTTGACTTTCCTTTACAACAAGGTCGTTTATGGGCTTGTACTCTACCTCTACACCAAGCCTTCTGTAAGCCCTTATGACTGGCTGAGATAGTTTCCTGTAGGCATCTTCCACTTTGAAAGGCACTTTACTTTTAGACAATAAAAGCTGATAGAAAACCTGACCCGGTGCCAAAAGCACCGCACCACCGCCCGTTTGCCTTCTTATAACACCTATGCCAAGTTCTTTACATTTCCTTAGGTCTATAAGCTCTTCGGTCTTGTCAAAATATCCAAGGCTTATATAAGTGTCCTCTGGCTCACACAGGATTAACCCTTCATAGCCAAGCTCTGCCATAGCATGAAAGAGTGTGGTGGAGAGCATATTGGGAAGTTTGCCAAGCTTGTATATATTCATTGCAAAGATTTTAAAATATACACTCCGTATGAGAGGTTAAAGGTTGAGATCACCAGCTTGTTGATTTTCTAAGGGCAGTGGCATGGCTTACCCTTGCCCAATCTGGCACCCGTAAAAGGTGCCCTACACAGAATAAATGCTTTTACTTATGTGTGATTGCAAATGCCTAAGGATGGATTTCAAACCTGCATAATTGCTCATCCAGTGGTTTTTTGTTTAAAATAATTTTTACAGATTGATTTCCTGCACAGGGCAAAGATTTTAAAATATTTCTAATGACAGCAGAAGAAAAGGAGCTTGTTCTATCTTACCTTCCTTTGGTTGAGCAGATAGCCTATAGGCTTTACAGGCACTTGCCAAGGTCCGTAGATGTTAGGGACCTAATAGGCTACGGTGTGCTTGCAGTTGTGGAAGCCCTTCCAAAGCTTGACAAAAATAGGAACCCCACAGCCTACTTAAAGCTACGCATAAAGGGAGCCATGTATGACTATTTGAGAAGCATTGACTTTGCAAGCAGGAATGTAAGGTCTAAGGAAAAGGCCATAAGGCAGGCCTTAGAAAAGCTAAGCATGGAAAAGGGAAAGGAGGTAAGCGATGAAGAATTGGCTCAGTTTCTCGGAGAGGACCCAGAAAGGCTAAAAGAGGACCTTCAAGCCATAAGCTTTTCATACCTTATGAGCCTTGAGGAGATATTTTTTGAGGGAAGAAGCTATGAGGAGCTATTTGAAAGCAAAGAGGAGGGCCCAGAAGAGGTTGTAATAAAAAAGGACCTAAGAGAGAAGCTTTTAAAGGCCATAGAAAGGCTTGAGGAGAAAGAAAAACTTGTTCTCCAGCTACTATACTATGAGGAGCTACCCCTCAAAGAGGTAGCAAAGCTTTTAGGTGTATCTATGGCAAGAATCTCTCAGATAAAAAGCTCTGCCATAGAAAAGCTCAAAAGCTATTTAGCCTCTGCTCTATAGACTCTATGATCTTCTCATAAAGGTATCTTATTTCGTAGGCCATGTTTATGAACTTTTTGTTCCTTGTGGCCTCTGCCCTGCCTACCAAGGGCATGATGTTTTTCTTCAATTGGTCCCTGTATTCCTCAAGGTCATACCTTAGCTCTTCCGCCGTTAGGTCCTCTATGGTGGCTAAATAGCTTCTGTATAGCATCTTGGCGGATATAAGCACATGCTCCAACTCCTTCTCAATGTCTCCCTTATCCAGTCCTGCCTTTGTAAAGTCTCCCATTATGGCTCCACCACTACGCAATGATGTATTTTAAGATAATTCTCCCTTAGTCTTTTCACATCTTCAAAGCTCACAGCCCTTATCTTATCCGGATACTCTTGGTCCATCCTCCATCCAAAGCCCATAACCTCAAAAAAGCCCAAATACCAAGCCTGCCTTGCCCTTGTCTGATGAGCCAACAGAAAATCACCTATTATCTTATTCTTGGCAAGCTCCACATCCTCTGGAGTTATCTCGGCCTTTTGCACCACTTCCACCATATCCCTTAGGGCATCTTCCTTCTTTTCCGGAGATGTGCCAATGTAGGCCATAAGCCTTGGAGAAGAGAGGCGAGTAGGATAGGTAGAGTAGACCGCATAGGCATAGCCTTTTCTTTCCCTTAATTCTTTAAAGAGCTTTGAGGTCATGCCATCACCAAGCACGCTGTCAAGCACCTTAAAAGCAAAGTATTCCTCTGTTTTGAAGTCTGGAGCATCAAAGGCACAAAGCACAGTGGCTTGAGATCCGGGCCTTTTGACCCTTTCCACAAGGCTTTCCACCATAGGCACATTCTTTGGCTCTACCTTGTACTCCCCCTCTGGCAAGGCTGAAAAAACCTCCTTAAGTAAAGGCAAAACCTCTTCTGATTTGAAGTCTCCCACAAGACTTACCACCACATTCCTTGACTTCAAAACCTCCTCCCATCTTTTGACAATGTCCTCCCTATTTATGGCCTTTACATCTTCTTCTTGGCCCAATGGGCCTACTTCATAGTTGGAACCCTTGTAGGTTATCCTCCTTAAGGCATCGCTTGCAAGCTCATGGCCCCTTTCCCTCCTTGACCTTATGGCCTGAAGCACATTCTTCTTTTCCCTCTCTATATCCTCTTGAGAAAAGGTAGGCTCTGTCAAGAGGCTTTTTATAACCTCCAGACCCTTTTTTAGACCCTCCACCTTGGTGGAGAAGCCTATCTCCACATAGTCATCGGCCGTAGAAGTGTATATATTTCCTCCGTAATCCTCAAAGGCGCTGGCTATCTCATAAGAGTTGTATGTTTTTGTCCCCTTTGTGAGGAGAGTGGCCATAAGGTTTGTAAGACCCCTCTTCTCCTCTCCATAGGTGCCAGACTTTATAAAGACCACACCAGAAACTATACCCTTGCCTTGCGTCTCTTTCAATATAAGCTTTACGCCGTTTTGCAAGCTGTATTCTTGCACCTTCACACCTCCAAAGGAAAGACTAAGGAGAAAAAACAGAAGTATTATATAGCTCATTTTTCTGGCACCATAATAACCTCGCTGTATGGCCTGCCAAGAATATACTTCTCAAGCACCCTTAAAACATCCTCCCTTCTTACGCTCCTTATGTTGTTCTCAAAGTATTTATAGTAGTCCAAAAGGCCCACAACGGTGAGAGAATAGCCTATATAAAAGGCATCATTTTCCACCTTTTCAAGGGCAAAGACCTCCGAGTTTATCACCCTCTCCTTTGCCTTTTGCACTTCCTCTTCTGTAAGGTTCTCTTTTAAGCCTTCCATAAGCTTAAAGGCCCTTTCCTTTACCTCCTCAAGCCTCTCCTTATCAAGGGTGGCAGAAAGGAAGAAGACATTATCCATTGGCCTTCCAAAGTCTCCTGTGTATATGCCATACACAAGCCCCTTTTCCTTTAGTTCTCTATAGAAAAGGGAAGTTTTTCCGTTGCCCAGTATCTGGTCAAGGACCACAAGGGCGTAGTATTCCTTTGTGCCTATGGCAGGCACTCTCCAGCCTATAAGCCAATAGGTCTTTTCTACCCTTGGGTCCTTTATGAGCTTGCTTCTGTTTTCCAACTGCTCTGGCTCTGGAAGTATACTTGGCCTTTGCACTGGCCTTCCCTCTTCCTTTCCAAAGGTGCCAAGGGCCTCTTGATAGACCTCTTCAGGGTCCACATCACCCACCACCACTATAAACATGTTCTTTGGCTGGTAGAAGTTTTTGTAGAATTCAAGGAGCATGGCTCTATTGAACTTCTGGATTGTCTCCTCGTAGCCTATTATAGGATAGCGGTATGGAGAGACCTTGTATATTAGCTTTTCAAACTCCTCCCAAAGCACGGTGGTAGGATTGTCCTTTCCACGCCTTAGCTCCTCTATAACTATGGGCTTTTCCTTCTCTATCATATCTTCAAGGAGTAAGGGCTTTTGCGTTAGCTGGTATAGAACCTCAAAGGCTTGCTTCCAATAAGGCTTGGCTATGGTAATGTGATAAAAGGTGTATTCCTTAGAAGTGCCCGCATTGATGTTTCCCCCAAGGCTCTCCACTATGTAGTCTATCTGGCCGTAGGCATACTTTTCCGAACCGTTGAAAAGCATATGCTCCAAAAAGTGCGCCATACCCTTTTGGTGATAGTCCTCGTATATGGACCCCACCTTAAACCAAACATGAAGAGCCACAGCCTGAGTATCTTCCCTTTTATTTATCACAAGCTTGGCTCCGTTGGGAAGCTTGTAAGTCCTTAGCTCTCCAGAAAGGGCAACTGCCACCATAATAAGCACCTCCAAGATTATTAAAGATAGTCTCATGGCTTAAAAATAACCTTTTTCTGCACAAGAGATATGGCTGTAGGCACCTCCCTTGGAAAGGCAAAGGTCAAAAGCATAAGCATAAGCACAAAAAACCTTGCCACTTTAAAACCTCCTAAGGCTTTTAATATATAACCTTTATTGTGGCAGATGCGCCCTTTTTCTCCACCTCAATGCGCTGGCTAAACTTATCCGCAATGTCCTCCACATGAGTTATTATGCCCACCATCCTGTTTGTGGATTGTTTTATCACTTCAAAGAACTCTCCCAAAGATTCCCTCGTTTCTCTATCCAAAGAACCAAAGCCCTCATCTATAAACAGGCTCTCAAGAGGTGCATTTTGAGAGAGTATATCCGCCACTGCAAAGGCTAAGGAAAGGCTTGCAAGAAAGGTCTCACCACCGCTAAGGCTGGAGACTGGTCTATGGTGGCCTGTATGATGGTCCATCACATACAGGTCTCCATCCACTATCTCAAAGGTAAACTGCCCAGATGTGAACTTAAAAAGGTAATAGCTTCCCCTTTCCGCTATATTGCTCAACATTATTTGACTAACATATTCTGGAAATTGATTGTCTTCAAAATCTTTCTTTAGTCTCTCATAAAGGCTTTCCATTTGCTTTAGCTCTTGCAACTCCTTTTCAATGCCCTTCCTTTCTTCTACCAGCTTTTTTAGCTCTTCCAAGGACCTCTGGAGATGGCCATAGGCCTCTCTATTATCATGAATGCTCTTTTCCACCTTACTTAATTCCTCTTCTACCTTCTCCGTCTTTGGCAGACCCTCAAGCCCCCGTAGGCTTTTTTCTATCTCCCTCTTTCTTTCAATTAACTTGTCCTTTTCTCTCTCATACTGTTTTACCTCTTGCTCCAACCCTTCTATACCCTCTTGGTCAAGCATATACTTCTCTGCCTCTTCAAGACTTCCAAACCTTTCATAGAGTTCATAAAGCTCTTTTGCCACTTCTTCCTTTTGCCTTTTAAGGTTTAAAAGGTTATTTTCTATATTTCTTATATCAGACCTTAGACCTTCCACCTTTAGTTCTATATCCTGTTTATACTTGCTTACCCTCTGATAGTCCTCTTGTATCTGTTTTATCTTCCCTGTTAGGTCTTCCACAGCCCTTTTTACCCTTTGCTCCAAAAGGTGAGAATAAGCTTCTCCAATCTGCGCCTTTATATCCCCTTCAAGCCTTTTCAACCTCTCTCCCTTTTCCTTTATCTGTTCTATAAGGCCTTCCCTTTCCTTTTCCAACTCAACCCTACTCTTTTCTTTTTGAGACAGCTCTTCCCTTAGATCATTTAACCTTTTCAAATACCTCCTTTCCTTATCCCTCAAGTCCTTTAACTCTTCGTAATCCCTTTCTACCTCTTTTATATACTGCTCCACCTTGCTTGGCTCATCTGGCAGTCTGGAGATAAGGCCTTCTTTTTCTTCTCTTGCCTGTTCTAAGCGAGATTCTTTATACTTTAGGCCTTCTTTTATCCTCTCCAGTTCTATCCTCAGGCCCTCCACATCCTTTAAAACCTTCTCTTCCCTTTCCTTTAGCTCCTTTATTTCTCTTTCCCTTTCTTGCACCAAAGCCTTTTTCTTTTCAATCTCCTCAAGCTTTTCCTTTAACCTTGAAAGCTCAAGCTCTATACTTTGCCTGTCATAACCTTTTAGCTCCTCTTTGAGAGTTCTTTCCTTTTCTTTTAAGAGATTAAGCTGTGCCTCAAGGCTTGCCCTCTCCCTCTCATAGTAAGACTTCTTATCCTGGAGTTCTTTCAATTTATTTAAAAGGCTTTGCAAATCTTCCTTAAGGCTTACCTCATGCACATGGCCCACCACACCACCACACACAGGACACACATCCCCCTCCTTTAAAGAAGCCCTTAGCTCCATTGCGTATATCTCAAGCCTTCTATTTTCAAGCTCAAACAGTTCCTCTTCCAACCCTTTTAATACCTCTTCAACATCCCTCAACTTATCTTCCAACTCCCTTATTTCCCCCCTTAGCACCTCAAGTTCAACAGCCTTCCTTAGCATACTTTCCATATCCGTCCTTTGACTTACAAGGCTTACTTCTTCCTGCAAGGAAAGCCTAAGGTTTTCCAAATCTTCCTGAAGCTCCCTTATCCTTTCTTCAAGCCCTTGCCTTTCTTTACCCTTTTCTTCCAAAGCCCTCTCCTTGACCTCAAGCTCTTTCCTTTCTTTGTTTATCTCTTCCAAAACCCTTTTTTCCTCTCTCTCCAAGTCTTCAAGCCTTTTTAGCTTTTCTTTTAACTCACCTATGCTTTTTATCTTCTCCTCCACACCCTTCTCTTCATAGTCTTTTATTTTCTCCTGCACTTCTTTTGTAAGGCTTTCGCCCTTACTAAGCCTTTCCTTACAATCCTCTTCTTCCTTTTTTACTTTCACCAATTCTTCTTCAATCTTCTCCAATCTTCCTTTAAGCTCCTCCCTTTCTCTTTCCACCTCCTTATAGCTTTCTATTATCTGAAGCACATTGTTTAGTTTTAAAATCTTTTTATTGTATTCTTCAAGTCTTTTAAACTCCTCTTCTATCTTTTTAAATTCTTCTTCAACTGATTTTAATTCATCCAAATATACGCTTAAATCTCTTTCCTTTCTTTGCCTTTCCCTTATATAACCCTCCTCTTGCCTTTTTATCCTTTCATACTCCTCAATCCTTGGTTTATATGGCAATAGCTCAATGGCAAGCTTTAACCTTTTCTTCTTTTCTTCTATCTCCTTCTGCGCTTCTGAAAAAGCTTTTAGCTTTTCCTCAATCTCAAGCCTTTCTTTTTCCAAGTCATCCCTTCTTTTGCAAATTTCCAAAAGCTTTTGAAGCTCCGCCTTCTTATTCTTTAATTCTTCATACTGCCTTTCAAGATTTATTATTTCGCCTTCCAGTCTGGTTATTGCATTCTCATCCGCTTGTGAAAGTTGCACAAGCCTTTCATTTTTGGCACTTATGCTGTGTTTCAAGCTTTTATATTCATCATTTATATACTTTCTAATAGTATCAAACAAACCAGAATATCCCAAAAGAGAGTTTAAAATTTCTCTTCTTTCCTTAGGAACCTGTGGCTTCAAAAACCTATCAAACTGGTTCTGTGGTAAAACTATAACCTTTATAAAGGTTTCATAATCAAGCCTTAATATTTCCTTAATGCGTCTGTTTAACTCCTCCGCCTTTAAGGACATAGGTTTTCCATTTTCATAAAACCTATAGGCAGGCTGACCACCGCTTTTACTTTGAGTGTATGCCCTATCAATCCTATAATAGTTGCCTCCCACAGAAAACTCAAAGGATACATACATAGAGCTTTCGCCTTTTGAAAGGAGATATTTGTGGTGGGCTTCTCTTTCCCCCCTATACCGTGGCACCCTACCATACAAGGCATAGCATATGGCGTCTATAATGCTTGACTTGCCAGCACCAGTCCTACCTTTTATCACAAAAAAGTTCAAAGGTGAAAAATCAATGCTATGCCTTCCCCTATAAACGGTAAAGTTTTTAAGTTCAAGGCGTATGGGCCTCATGGCTTGCTCTGTTTATTAGGTCTTGTAAAAGCTTTTTTAAACTATCCGATGGCTCAGCTTCATATCTATGTTTATAAAAATTAACATAAAGGTCTATAAGGTTGAGATTATTTCCTTTTAGCTCCGTTGGCTTTGAAGTCCCTATTGGCTCTATTTCAAGCTTGGCAAGCTTTTCACCCAATATTTTTTTCACAAGGTCCCTCTTGTAGTTATAAAAGGGATCGCCCATTCTTACGCTTAGAAACACTTTTACCAAAACATCCATATGGGCAAATGGCTCCAAGGCTTGAGAAATATTGTCCTCTTCTTTAAGGCTTACCTCTATTAGCTGTCTTTTTAGGTCAAGCCTTATTGGATTGACCTTTACAAGGCCATCTTCAAGCACCAAAAGGTTTACAAACTTATCCATACCCTTTTCCGAAAAGTCTATCTGGTATGGGCTTCCAGCATAATAGACCTTTGGCACTGCTCCTTCTACTCTCTGGTTCCTATGCACATGGCCAAGGGCCACATAATCAAAATCTTCTGGTATGGAGTCTGTTCTGACTGCAAAGGCAGGGCTTACCGTGTATTCTATCTCACTACCCGCTACCTTGGCCCTATCCAGCATAAGATGGGCCATAAGCACCTTATACCGTGCATCCCTCACCTCATTCGCCAAGGCCTTCATATAAAGGGCCACCTTTTCCGCATAGCTTCTTTCCTTATCTTCATGCAGGTGTGTAATTACTCTTTCATCGGGATAAGGTATACAGGCTACCTTTAAATCCCCATACTCAAAGACCATTTCCTTTATATCCTTTGATGGTCTATCAAAAACATGTATGTTGGCAAGCTTTTTAAGTGGTTTGTGTATTTTCATAAAGTCATAGCTGTCATGATTGCCAGCTATAAGAAGTATATGAAGCCCAAGGGAGTTTATCTCTGTAAGAAATTCAAAAATAATTCCATGAGATTCAAAATCTGGATTTCTTTTATCAAAAACATCACCAGCTATCAAAAGCACCTCTACCTTTTCCTCTTTGCATATCCTTTTTATCTGCTCAAAGGCATAAAGCAAGTCCTCATTCCTGCTTATTCTATCGTATAGCCTCTTTCCAGCATGCAAATCTGCCACATGAAGCAACCTCATAGCAAAACCCCAGCCCTTATAAGTATATCCTCCAATCTTTTGAAAAAGTGGCTATAGCCTTCCTCCTCCTTTAACTTTTTATGAAGACTTTTCATCTCTTCCAAAACAAGCTTTACAGCCTCCTCAGGGCTGTTGCACAAGGATATTAAACTTAGGTCTTCCTTGCTTATTGTGCCATAGTTTGCCATTGTGTCTTGCATAAAGTCTAAGAGCTTTTTCCAATATTCATAGCCAAAGAGTATGATAGGAAAGGGTGGGCTTTTGCCCGTTTGTATAAGGGTTAGGGCTTCAAAAAGCTCATCAAGTGTGCCAAAGCCACCGGGAAATATGATATAGGCCGTGGAATACCTAAGGAGCATAACCTTCCTAACAAAAAAGTAGTCAAAGTTTAAAGAAAGGTTTTGGTAAGGATTAGGTATCTGTTCTGTGGGTATTTGTATGTTTAGACCTACCGAAAGGGTTCCTGCGTCCTTTCCTCCCCTGTTGGCCGCCTCCATTATGCCAGGGCCACCGCCAGTTATGATATGAAAACCAAGGCTACCCAACATAAAGGCAGTTCTGTAAGCCATCTTATAGTAGTGGTCATCTTCCTTTAGCCTTGAGCTTCCAAAGAAGGTGATGGCTGGGCCTACAGAAGAAAGGGCATCAAAGCCACGGACAAACTCGCTCATAATCTTTAACACACGCCAAGTATCGCCCTGCTTTATCTTAAGCTCTTCTATTAGGCTAAGGTCCTCACTGTTCATTTAAGTCCTTTACCATACCCTCCAGTTTTAAGATATCACCCTCTTGGGGCTTATTTATGTTTGTAGCATAACGTGGTCTTTTGTATGCAACCTTCTTCTTTACTTTTTTCTTAGCCTTTTTGTCTTTTACATGAACCACGTGCTTTTTGCTGTGGCTTTTGGCAAAGGATATTTCGGATGGTAAGGAAAGTCCGAGCAATCCCACCATCAAGCCCAAAAGAGCAAGTTTCTTCATGTCAGTCCTCCTTTACCTCCTCCAAGGAGGCAGGAAAACTATAACCTAAAAACTTGGAAGTTGTCAAGAAGGTAGGGAGGGTGTGTCAAAAATCCACTTTACTTACAAGTTATGTTAAAATAACAAGAGATGATAACAATAAGCACTAAGCTTTTATTCTCAAGCTATCAAGACAAAGAGAAGGTCTTAAACCTAATGAGAAGATGGTCCTCGGCTATGAGATATGCTTACAAAAGACTCTTAGAAGGCATGGAAATAAACACTTTAAGAAAGCTAATTCAAAGCACGTTTGGACTAAACTCAAGATATTCACACTCAGCCATTGTGAAAGCCCAAGCCTTGATAAAAGTAAGAAAAGAGAAAGGACAGAGCTTAAAAAAGGCCATCTTTGGTGGAAGAGATATTTTTAGAAAGTTGCAAAAAAGGCACATAAACGGAAAAGACTATCAAAGATTAAAAATCCAATTCCAAGAGAGAAGAAAAGGCAATCTATACTCCATGGGACAGGCGAATTGTAAAGGAAACCAAAACACAAGGATAGAGGTAAAAGAGGATGGAACATACTTAAGAATAAACATAGGGGAAAGGCAGTGTGTTTATGCCTTGATAAGCGCAGGAGAAAGGATAGAGAAGATTAAAGAGATAGCCTTTTCTGGAAAGGCCTATTCTGTGGAACTAAAGCTAAGGGATGGCAATGTGTATGCTTACTTTACCACAGAAGAGGAATATCCACAGATAGAGATTACAAAGGATTATGGAGTAATAGGCATAGACCTAAACGCCTATCCAAACCATATAGCTTGGGTAGAAACGGATGAATGTGGAAACCTTACAAGCTATGGTGAGGTGCCTATGCCAGAGCTATCAAGTGGTAATAGCAACAAGAGAGACTACTACACATGGATATACGCACATAAGGTTATAAGCTTAGCCAAAGAGAAAGGAAAGGCAATAGTGATAGAGAAGCTAAGGATAAAAAACAAAGGAAAAAAAGGAGATTATTCTGGGAGGCTATCAAGAAGGATAAGGCATAACTTTGCTTATAGGAAGCTTTTAGAAAGGATAAAGCTATTGGCAAAAAGGAACAGCATAGAGGTGATAGAAGTCAATCCAGCCTACACATCTATCATAGGCATGTTAAAGTATGCACCACAATATATGGTAAGCAAGGATATAGCAGGTGCCTATGTGATAGCAAGAAAAGGCTTAGGGCTAAAAAAAAGGTGCCAAAGAATTATATGGAGCTTATAAAAAGGCTAAGCGTAGAGGAATTAAAGGAGCTAAAAGAATATGTAAAAGAGAAAGTAAAAAATGCCTATTTGAAGGTCAAGCATATGAAAGAAATAGAAGCATTAATAAAGTCTTTAAGCCTTGAGAGTGAGTCATGGAGGGTATCTGAGCCTCTGGAAGGAACAAGTTTTAATACCCTAAATCTCTGGCAAGTTCTCAAGGTAGTGGTGCTGACTGCACTCTCCCCTGAGAAGGTCCTAAGGGACCTCTCTGTCCTGAAAGATATTCTCTTTCGGGGCTTGTGGGGAGACCCTATATGGGCACGAGTTCCCGCTGCAGGGGGCGGGGGCGTAGTCTGTGTTAAAGCACAGGCTATTTTTGAAACACCCTGAGAAGGTAGGAGGCTGTTTCAAAAATCCACCATAAGCACCAAGCTTTTATTTTCAAGCTATCAAGACAAGGAAAAGCAATGCGTATGCTTACTTTACCGCTTAAGCTATGGCGAGGTGCCAATGCTAAAGTTGGGGAGTGGTAGAGATGAGAAATTCATCCTTTGTAGGGCATGTTTTAAGCCTGCCAGATATTGGCACGTGTTAGCGTGCCACTATATTATTTTTGTCTCATTTATTTTTAGCAAAAAGGTATAATGGTATCTCCGTTGCTTGATTAATTTCTCACTCGGCTTACCCTAAAATTAATTATTACATGGATAAGCTTGAAAAGGCGAAAAAGGTTATAAGGGACCTTTCTGAAAATAACTATGCCAAGCTAAAAAGGAGCCTTGGTGTAGGTATATACCTTTTTAATCTTTTAAAGGACAGCGTGGAAACCTCCTACCTTGACCTTCTAAAAGACTTTGACCGCCTTCCCATTGAAAAGCGTATTGGCATATTAAAGATACTTGAAGAAAGACTAAAAGCACCAACGCCTTCCTTTGAAATAGACTTTTCCAATGTTGAAAAAAAGCCTCTTACGGCCTTTTTTAAGCCTGTGGAAGAACTAAAAGTGTTGGAAGAGAAAGAAAAGAAGATACTAAAAGCCTTTGGCATAAAGGACCTTTACTCCGCCCTATACTTTGTGCCTTTGAGGTATGAAGACAGGAGGCTTTCCAATTCCATAAAAACCACAAGGTCTGGCCAAAAGGTGGCTTTAAAGGTAAGAGTAATTGACACAGGCTTTGACCCTCAGGAGAAGTACCCTGCATGGGTGGAGTGTGAAGACGGCACAGGTAAGCTCTTTTTGAGGTTTAAGTACAAGGATAAAAGGGCCCTTTATGGCTTTAGAAAGGGTCAAGAGATAATAGTCTACGGGAAGCTCAAGGAGTATAAGGGAGAAAAGTATATGGTGCACCCAGAACTCTTAAAAGATGCAGAGGCTGGCAAGATCATACCTTTTTATTACATCAGGACCGATGGAGAGCTAAAGAGCATATCTGCCAAAAGAAGGCATGAAATCTTAAGGAGAACACTTACAAAGCTCTCCGAATATGCTAAGTACATGCCAGAGTATTTGCCATCAAAGCTTCTTGAAAAAAGAAAATTGCCAAGAATTGCGGAGAGCCTCTACTTTGTGCACAGGCCCATAAACTTTTCAGAAGAAGAGTTAAACAACTTTTCCACACCCTTTCAAAGAAGGCTTGTGTATGAGGACCTCTTCCTCTTCCAGCTTGCCTTGCAGGTTATTAAGTCTCAGATAAAAGGCTTACCAGCTCAAGCCTTGCAAAATCCGGAAAAAAACATAGAAGAGTTTGTAAAAAGCCTACCCTTTAGTTTGACACAGGCCCAAAGAAAAGTGATAGGGGAGATAGTGGAAGACATTAAAAGTCAAAGGCCTATGAACAGGCTTTTGCAGGGAGATGTGGGAAGCGGTAAAACGGTGGTTGCCATGGCCATAGCCTACGCCTTTGCCAAGGAGGGATACCAAAGCGCCATCATGGTGCCTACGGAGATCTTGGCCCAACAGCACTATGAGAACTTCAAAAAATTCCTTGAGCCTCTGGGTATTAAGGTCGGCCTTCTTACCAGTTCTGTAAAGGGAAGTCTAAGGAAGAGTGTGCTATACCATACAAAGCATGGAAATATTCATGTGCTTGTTGGCACCCATGCCCTTCTGCAAGAAGGTGTAGAGTTCAAAAGACTTGCCTTTGTGGTAATAGACGAACAGCACCGATTTGGTGTGATGCAAAGGAAATTGCTCTTAGAAAAGGGTGGTGGCCTTTATCCCCATTGCCTTGTGATGAGCGCCACGCCAATACCAAGGACACTTGCCCTTTCTCTCTATGGAGACCTTGACCTGTCCATACTGGACCAGATGCCGCAAGGAAGAAAGCCAGTTAAAACCATGCTTGTCTTTGAATCGGAGTTTGAAAAGGTATTAGAGGCTGTCAGGTCCGAAATTTCAAAAGGTCATAAGGTTTATGTCATATACCCCCTTATAGAGGAGTCGGAAAAGCTACAGCTAAAGTCCGCCATGCAAGAGTATAACAAGTGGAAGGAGCTATTGCCGGGAAAGCAGGTGCTTCTTTTGCACGGAAGGCTAAAGGAGGAAGAAAAGAGGGAGGTTATGGAGAAGTTCAAAAGGGAGGGCCACCTTTTGGTATCTACCACCGTGGTGGAAGTGGGTGTGGATGTGCCAGATGCTACCTTAATGGTAATAGAATCTGCCCACCGCTTTGGCCTATCACAGCTCCACCAGCTTAGAGGAAGGGTAGGAAGGTCAAACCTGCAAAGCTATTGCTATCTTGTGGTGCCAGAGGAGATTAAGGCAGACTCGGAAGCAATAAAGAGGCTAAGAGTTCTGGTAAGGTCCAACGATGGCTTTGAGATAGCTGAGGAGGACCTAAGGATAAGGGGGCCCGGCGAGCTTTTGGGTGTTTCTCAATCGGGCTATTTTGGCTTTTGGGTGGCCAACTTGGCAAGGGCCCAGGATAGAATTATCCTTGAGCAGGCAAAGGAGGATGCTACAGAGATAATAAAAGAGGACCCAAGCCTTGAAAACTACAAAGATTTAAAGAAACTATTGTTATACAGGTATGGAGACAAAATGGACCTTTCTTACATAGCCTGAAAGGCGGGAGTGCAGAAGAGAAACCTCAAACCAAAGTAAAAGCTCCAGAGGTTGTAATGATAAGTGTAGGCGTAAACTTGATAAAGGCCCTTTTCTGTTAAACTTTCCCTTATGGACCTCTGGTTGTAAACCTTATAGACCTTCCCATCCTTTAGTAAAAAGACTAAGGCCCTTTTCTCAAAGAAATCCACCGAAAGCACGGCGGGAGTTTTAAAGCTCTCACCAGGAAAAGCAAAGCCTCTATTGGAATAGACATAAGCCCTCACCTTACCGTTGCCCACATAAGGCACAAAGGCGGACCCTTTTGGCTCTTGACAAGAGTCTTCATACAAAAGGTTTTTCCTATCTCCCAGTATAAAGGAGTAGCTTGGAAAGTCTATGTTCCAAAGGGAAAGGACAATGGGCATGTCGGAGGCAATGGGTGTGCAAGCCCTTTGGTCCATGAGCGTGTACGGGTCTTTTGGCTTTTCAAAGACCAAAGTCTTTGGTATGTATTCAAAGGACATATAGGCAAGCCACTTTAGAGGCCCAAGGTCCTTATATCCTTTTACATATTCCTTGCTTTCATAAACATAAAGGCTCTTATCCTTTAGTATTTTCTCAAGTTTTCTGGGGTTGCCCAAAGGGCTGTTATAAACAGTTTTTGGGTTTATCACATAGGCACACTCCTTTTGGGTAGGCGTGGGTGCAGGGTTTGGTATGGAGTAGTTTATGTATCTTACAAAGGTAAAAGGCAGAGAGTAATAGAGTAAAAAACCCACAAGATAAAGGCTTACAAAAAACCTAATAACTCCCAGGCATTTCTTCCTCCACTTTCTTCAAATTTTTCAATCTATATATGTAAAACCTTCTTACTTCCTCTCCTCTCCAATATATAGGAAGTTCTACCTTTTCCATTATACCATCACTGGCGGACAGCACCTTTGGGTTTATGGGCTCATAGTCTACAAAGATGGCATCGCCTTGGTAATCCTTCTCCCACAGGTCATATTGGTTCATCCTCCTTCCAAGGTTTATACAATACGTTTTTGGATTTCCTTTCACATAAAAGGCAAGTTCTGCACTTATCTGATAATGGGGGCTTATGACCTTTTCCTCTCCTTTTCTTATCTGGCTTACTACCTTGCCAAGCTCCGACCACCCAATACCTATCTTTGTGGGGTCCCTCTGCGGTGGCAAAAGCCTTCCAAGGCCCATATGGTCAAGAAGTGGAGTAAAGTGTAAAAGGATAAAAAGAAATAGGCTAAAAAGGTAGGTAGGGATAAGTAAAAAACTTCTTGAAAGAAAGAGGCTAACAAGTATAAAGGCTCCAAAGTAGCCAAAGCCTGGCCAGTTGGCCTCCACCTTTTTAAAAATAGAAAGGACCATAAAAAATAGGAAAATGGGTAAGGAAAAGGAAACAAAAAAGGCCCTTTTAGAATCCTTTAGCCCCTTTAGCCAAAGGTAAGGAAGTAAAAGGAAAGGGATAAGAGAGAGAAGAAGGGCTTGCCCGCCAAGAAACTCAAGAAAACTGTCTATGTTTAAAAGGCTTGCTGACTTGCTGGCAAGGGTGGAGACATGTTTGAAGGATACAAAGTTATGTTTGTAATTCCAGTATAGGACAGGAAGGCTCAAAAGTATGGCAGGTATTAGGCTAACATAAGGCTTTGGACTTTTAAGCACATCCCTTTTGTATATAAGGCCATACAACAGGGCGCAAAGAAGTAAGAACACCGCTGGATATTTGCTTAAAAAGGCAAGGCCTGCCAAAAGGCCTACCAAAAGCCAAAGGGAAAGGGAGTTTTTTTCAAAGGCAAAGAATAGAACCATAACAGAGAGGGACCAGAAGAAAACAAAGGGTGCGTCCGTTGTCATAAGAAGGGAGTTTATGGCAAAGCCTATGGTAAGCTGGGGAAGGGTGGAGGCGATAAGTGCCGTTCTCTTGTCAAAGATTTTTTTTACAAAAAGGTATGTTAGGATGGAGAGAAGAAAGGAAAGCAAAATGGGTGTGATCCTTACCGCAAGCTCGGAGACTCCAAGGAGTTGTCTTGTAAAAAAGTTTAAGTAAGCCACCATAGGTGGCTTGGAATAGTAGCTAAGGTCCAGCCTTCTTGACCAGTCCCAGTATTGGGCCTCCTCTGGCGTTAGGTCAAGGGGATAAAAAAGCACATAAAGGATTCTAAAGGTCAGCAGAAAAAGGTTAAAAAGAAGCACATATATCATGTTTTAAACTTGTACTCTTTGCCCTCCATAAGCCTATAGATGTTTTCTTTGTGTCTGTAAAGGATAAGAAGGAACATAATAAGGGCCATAAGGAAGATTTTGAAGGGATAGGAAAGCAATAAAAGCACTATGGCAAAGGCGGAAGCACTCAAGGAAGCTATGGAAACTATACCCTTCCATTTGAATACAAGGCCCCAGAGGGCTATGGAAAGGATGGCTACTAAGGGAGATATGCCAAGGAGAACGCCAAAGCCTGTGGCCACACCCTTGCCACCTTTAAAGCCATGAAAGATAGGATACATATGCCCCAAGAGGCTTGCAAGACCTACAAAGAAGGCAGTCCAACTATCAAGACCATAGTATAGCCTTGCCAAAAGCATAGGGATAAGGCCTTTTGAGAGGTCCAAAAGGAATACCAAGAGGGCATACTTTTTGCCAAGGGCCCTTCCCACATTGGTAGCACCCACATTTCCACTTCCCACGGCCCTTATATCCACGCCCTTATACTTAGCAATATGCTCGCCAAAAAGCACAGACCCATAGAGGTAGGCAAAGATTACTAAGAGCAGACTATCCATAGAAATTATGATAACTCATATTCAGGTGATATATTATAAAGCATGGGGGTATTTGTATTTATTCTATTCCTGCTTTTTCTTGTGTCTTGTGGGGATAGGGATAAAAAAGTGGTAATAGGTGTGCTTATATCTGGTGAGGGGAGATTGACAAAGTTAGATGGGTTTAAAGATGGTCTTAAGAACTTAGGAATAAAGAATGTTGAATTTTTAGTGTATAACGGTGAGAACAGTCTTAAAGGTATTGAAGAAAAAGCCATAGAGATTGTAAAGGATGAAGATAAGTTTCATATTATAGTAGCTGGTGGAAGCCTTGAAGCCTATTATCTCAAAAAGATTAAAGAGGATTTGAAGGTTCCAGTAGTCATAATGGGAGGGACAGCTATTAAAACATGGGGCTTTGTAGATGAGAAGAATAGGCCAATAAGAGGTATAACTGGCATTGACAACCTTAATACAGAGCTTATGGAAAAGAGAGTAGAGATATTTAAAAGATTTTTCCCAGATATAAAAAAGGCTGTAGTTTTTTGTACACCACGCTTTGAAGCTTCAAAGCTTGCCACCAGATTAACTATACAAGCTGGAGAAAAGCATGATTTAAAGGTTGTTCCTATAAGTGTTAGTGATGTAAGGGACCTTGAATATGTAATAAGCCATATGAAAGAAGACGGCTTTGGGGCTATTATAATAACACCTTGCTTTTATACGGAAAACTTTCTTACAAGTTATATATTACATTATGCACGTTTCTATCAAGTACCAGTCTTGTGTTTATCTCCTGAACATGCTATAAAAGGTTGTACCATAGCCTATGGTAGTTCTAATTATGACCAAGGCTATCAAGCCTCTTATATTGCATATAGAATAATAAAAGGTGAAAGAGTGGAGAATATACCTTTTGAAAAGGTAAATAAAGTAAAACTTTTTGTAAATCAAGGTGCTTTGAGAGAGCTTGGTTATACCTTGGATAAGAATAAACTTGCCCTTATAGACCAAGTTGTAAAATGAGGCAAAGCATAAAGAAAAGCATAGTAATAGTTATCTTTTTTATGGTTTTTGCTCAGTTTTTCTTTGTTTTTGCATATTTTCAGGTGTTGAAGGACCAGCTAAAAACATCATGGGAAAGGGATAAAACAATAATTTTAAAGATACTTGCAGATAAGCTAAGTGAAGAGATTAACCTAACACAATCAAAAATAAGATCTCTCGTTGCAAGGTATAGAAGCCTTGACATTGATACAAGAGAAATACTATGGAGAATAACGGGAGATATGGAACATATAACGGCCTGTGGTTATTATGACACAAAAGGAAGGCTTATCTTTCAAGAGGCAAGGCTTCCCACCTTAGAAAGTATTCCCAAAAGTATAGATAGGTTAAACTGGGAGGATGAAGTGCTAAATGTATATTCAAATGCTAATGGGGAGAGCTACCTTAACTTGAAGGTTTTTGATATGAACAGCAATATTCCTCTGGGGTTTATAGTTTGTTCCTTAAACATAAGGGACCTACTCAAGGAATATACACATGCTTATGGTATTCAAAAGGCCACCATAAGACTTTTAGACTCTCAAGGGGTGCCTGTGCTTGTGCTAAACCAAGGAAGCAATAAAAAACAGCTTAGCCTTAAAACAAATATTAAAAATGCTAATATGAGTATTGAACTTAGAGAGCCAGAAGATTATGTATATAAGAATGCCTATGATTTCTTAAAATTATCCCTTTTATTGAGCTTTGCTTTGTGTGGAGGGCTATTCCTAATTGGCTTTTTTACCGTTAGGAGAATATTCAAACCACTTGAGGACCTAAAGTTATCTGTTATTAACTGGGCTGAGAAGAAAAACATTGAAGTAAAAGGCTATGGTGAGGTTTATATATTGGCAAGGGCTTTTCAAAACTTGCTTGATAGCCTTGAAAAAGAAAAAAGGGTTTATATGAACCTTTTTAACAACCTTGGAGATGCTTCGCTTTTGGTGGAAAATGAGAAGGGTATCATAGAGATGGTTAATAGTAAGTTTTTAGATATGTTTGGCATAAGGTCTGAAGACGTTGTAGGTTTGAATGTAAAGGAAATAAGCCCACAGCTAACACTCGGGTCCTTCACCTTTATACCAGAAAGCCTTTTGGAGATAAAGGGCAAAAGCAGGTATGCTTCTATAGCATCCATACCTATTGATATGGAAGAAAAAAGCTATACTCTCTTCCATATAAAGGATATTACCGACAAAAAGAACCTTGAGTTTCTTATCAATAGGTATTCAAGATTGGCTATTGTTGGTGAGATAGCTTGCTCTTTGGCACATCAATTGAATAATCCTCTGGCTTCCATTATGGGGTATACGGAGTATATAAAAAGTGTAGCCGATGAAAAGGAACTCAAAGATATGGCTGATGTGGTGTTGAAGAATGCCGAAAGGGTAAAAAACACGGTTAAAAGGTTGCTTTACATAGCAAAAAACTGCGATGGTTCACCAGAAGAGATTGATCCTTTTAACTTTACAAAGGACCTTTTGGATATAATTAACTTTAAAGCTAGGAAAAAAGGTGTGGTTATAGAGCTAAGTGCAAATGTGAATAACAAGAGAATTTTTACCTATCCTTGGAAGCTTGAACAGATACTTTTAAACATCATAGATAACGCCATAGATGCTTCACCTATGCAAGGCAAAGTTTATATAAACATAGAGGAAATGAATTCTTTCTTGGTATGGAGGATAAGGGATGAGGGACCAGGAATACCTTCCGAAGAGATCTTTTCACCTTTTTATACATCAAAGGAAAACGGCTTTGGCCTTGGTTTAGCTATCGCAAAAAGGTTTGTGGAAGAGATGGGAGGGAAAATAGAGTATGAGAATCTACATAAAGGGTGCGAGGTCCGTGTATATATTAAAAAAGGAGATGGGAGCTATGAAAATACTAATAGTTGAGGATGAAGTTGAATATGGGTGGCTTTTGGCAAAGTTCTTGAGGGAAAAGGGCTATTTAACCGAGCATGTGGCAAGCGGAAAAAGCGCCATAGAACACTTAGAAAGCCAGCACTATGACCTTATACTACTTGACCTGTTTTTACCAGATATGAACGGTATGGAACTATTAAAAAGGATAAAAGAGACTAACATTAACCAAGAGGTTGTTGTTATAACGGGGCATGGAACCATAAAGACGGCCGTTGAGGCTACAAAGCTTGGAGCCTTTGATTTTCTGACCAAGCCCTGTAGCTTGGAGGAGGTTGAGCTGGTTGTTAAAAAGATTGAGAGTATGCTAAACCTTAAGAGGGAAAACAGGCTTTTAAAGCAAGAAAAGAGATTGATGGAAGAGGAGATGATTGTGGCAAGCCCTGCTATGAAAAAGGTAATTGAGACAGTTGAAAAAATAGCCTGTAGTGATTGTAATGTTCTCATTCAAGGTGAAAGTGGAGTTGGAAAGGAGCTTGTAGCCAAGCTTATACATAAACTTAGCGATAGAAAGGACAAGGCCTTTATAGCTATAAATGTATCTGCCATACCTACGGACCTTTTGGAGGTGGAGCTTTTTGGGCATGAAAGGGGGGCCTTTACGGGGGCAAACCAACCAAAGGAGGGCTTTTTGGAGCTTGCCAGGAATGGAACTCTATTTTTGGATGAAATAGCAGAACTTGACTTGGCATTACAAGCCAAGCTTTTGAGAGCCATAGAAGAAAAGAAATTCTATAGGGTAGGTGGAAGGAAGGAGATAGAGGCTGATGTGCGTATTATATCTGCAACCAACAGGGATATACAAAAGCTTGTGGAAGACGGGTTATTTAGAGATGATTTATACTATAGGCTAAACACCGTTGAGATTAGGATTCCACCTTTAAGGGAAAGGAAGGAAGATATAATACCTTTGACAGAGCATTTCCTTGAGAAGTTCAAGAGGAAATATAACAAAAAGATAGAAGGGATTACAGAAAGAGCAAAAAAGTTGCTTCTTTCTTATGACTATCCTGGCAATGTGAGAGAGCTAAAAAACATAATAGAGAGGGCGGTGCTTTTGTGCAGTGGTAATCTAATTGACGAGGAGCATATTAGCATGCCTTTTAACAAAAAGCCAGAAAGCCTTAAAGAGATGGAGAAGGTAAAGATTGAAGAGGTGTTAAAAAAGGTGAATTTTAATAAAAAGAAGGCTGCAGAGCTTTTGGACATTCCACTAAGGACCTTCTACAGAAAATTGAAAAAGTACAACCTTATGTGATCAGGGTGTTTCAAAAATAGCCTGCGTTTTCACACAGACTACGCCCCTACCCCCTGCAGTAGGAGCTCGTGCCCTTTTCGGGTCTCCCCACAAGCCCCGAAAGAGAATATCTTTCAGGACAGAGAGGTCCCTTATGACCCTCTCAGGGGAGAGTGCGGTTAGCACCACTACCTTGAGAACTCGCCATGGATTAAATTGAGTACCTAAGCTTGTTCCTTCCAGAGGCTCAGATACTCTCCTTGGCTCACTCTCAAGGCTTTTTATTAAATAGCTTATCTCTTTCATATGCTTGGCTTTTAAATAAGCGTTCTTTACCTTTTCTCTCACATACTCTTTTAATTCCTTTAACTCCTCTATGCTTAACTTTCTAAGAAGCTCCACATAATTCTTTGGCACTTTTTCCTTTAGTCCTAAGCCTTTTCTTGCTATCACATAGGCAGAAGCTATATCCTTGCTTACCATGTGTTGTGGTGCATACTTTAGCATGCCTATGATGGATGTATAGGCTGGATTTACTTCTATCACCTCTATGCCGTCCCTTTTAGCCAATAGCTTTATCCTTTCTAACAATTTCCTATAAGCAAAGTTATGTCTTATCCTTCTTGAAAGCCTTCCCGAATAATCCCCCCTTTTCCCTTTGTCTTTTATCCTTAACTTCTCTATCACTATTGCCTTTCCTTTCTCTTTTGCTAAGTCCATAACCTTGTGTGCATATATCCAAGTGTAATAGTCTCTCTTATTGCCATTTCCACTTCCCAGTTCTGGCATAGCTATTTCACCATAGCTTAAAAGGTTTCCATATTCATCTGTTTCAGCCCAAGCTATATGGTTTGGATAGGCATTTAGGTCTATGCCTATTACTCCATAAGCTTTGGTTATCTCTATCTGTGGATATTCTTCTTCTGCAGTAAAGTAAGCATATACATTACCATCTCTTAGCTTAAGTTCCACAGAGTAAGCCCTTCCAGAAAAGGCTATCTCTTTAATCTTCTCTATCCTATCCCCGGCACTTATCAAGGCATATACATACTGCCTTTCTCCTGTGTTTATCCTAAGATATGTCCTATCTTCTTTTACCTCTATCCTTGTGTTTTGGTTTCCTTTTAAGTGTCTCTGTCCTATGGAATAGAGATTACCTTTTCTCCTCTCTTGGAATTGGATTTTTAATCTTTGATAGTCTTTTCCGTTTATATGTCTTTTTTGCAATTTTCTAAAAATGTCCCTTCCACCAAAGATTACCTTTTTTAAGCTTTGTCCTTTTTCTTTTCTTAATTTCATCAAGGCTTGTGCTTTAACAATGGCCGAGTGTGAATATCTTGAGTTTAGTCCAAATACATCTTGGATTAACTTTCTTAGAGTGTTTATTTCCATACCTTCCAAAAATCTTTTATAAGCATATCTCATAGCTGAGGACCATATTCTCATGAGGTTTAGGACCTTTTCCTTGTCTTGATAGCTTGAAAATAAAAGCTTAGCACTTATGGTTATCATCTCTTGTTATTTTAACATAATTGTAGGTAGAGTGGATTTTTGACACACCTTCTTATGTGATTGTCAAATTGGCAATTAAATGGTCAAAGTGGCAATAAGGATTAAATCTTACCTTATTTAAAAGCCTTGATTTATCTATGTATAAGCCCTGTGACATCTTGGCATGTTTTTTGCTAAATCATAAAACCAGAAAAGAAAAAGGAGGTATAACTATGGACAGGAGAGGTTTTTTTAAATGGGCTACCCTTTTAGCCTCTGTGCCTTTTATAAATAGGCTTGCGGTAGCTGCACCACCCAAAGTAAAGATGGAGGACTTGAAGAAGGAAGCACAGCTGGGAGTGGTTTATCACTGTGATTTCCCACAAGAAGCAAGGTTTAAGGCTATGCTTGGAAACATAAGGAACCATATGTCTGTTTATGATAATGACCCACTCAAGATAAAGATAGTGGTTGTTGCCCATGGCCCTGGCGTTAAGTTCTTCATGAAGGACCTATCTGGTAGTCCTTGGGAGACAGAAGCTGTAAAGATAGGCGAGCTTTATCAAATGGAGAAGGACCTGCTTGCCTATGGCGTGGAGTTCTATATATGCAACATAACACTGCAAAGGCTTAAGTTGGATCCAAATAAGCTTCATGAATTTACGAAGATCGTGCCTTCTGGCGTTGGCGCAATAGGACATCTGCAATCTCAAGGCTTTGCTTACATAAAAGTTCAATAAGGAGGTGAACTATGAAAAACAAAAAGGTGATAGGTGCCTTTTTACTTACTGCTGCTTTATTTACACCCGACCTCTCTCACGCCATCAGACTTTCTGGAGCTTCAGAAGAACAATACATGGATATAAACCTTCTTATGCAGATATGGTTTAGACAACAGGATATAAGCAGTCAAAACAGGCCAAACTTTGTAAATGCAAGCGATAGGAGTGATATTTTCTTTAGAAGGGTAAGGTTGAGATTTGGAGGAAGTGTTAACCCTTGGTTTAAGTTCAACTTTGTTTTGAGAGATAACGACTTTGGAAGAGATCCTTATGATGCACCCTTTGGTGGACAGCCAACACATGCCAAAAGACAAAGCAACAGAAACACAGGTGTAATACATGAATTGGATGCAGTGCTTGTACCCAGCGCCATGACCGATATGAAGGGCATAACCCTTGACCTACACCTTGGATACCCAAGGGTGCCACTGGGTAGAGAACAGTTCCAGAGGGCTTATGATAACCTTGACTTAGATAGGACCAATGCAACACTAAGATGGACGCATTTGGCCACAGGTGATGTAACAGGAAGGGCCTTTGGAGGATATGCACATATAAGAGGTTCCAACAAAGGGCAGGGCTACTCTAAGATAACTGTAGATGGCTTTTTGGGATTGTTTGGTGGGTTTAAAAATGTTAAAAACCCGTGGGATGAGACTGTGGTGGGTGTTTCTTCCTCTACTACTCTATGTGGTTTTACATCACCTAATCCGGGTGTGGCCACATGTCTTTCAAAGGCAAGGGGAAATTCTTCCAACAGCCCGCTTATAACGTTTAGAGGCACTCTTAGCTTTGGAGACCCAGAGGGAAGGCCTGCCATATACAACTGGCTTTACAGAGATACCTATCTTGGCAAGAGAAAAGGTATAACAGTTGGAGTCTCTTACGCCTTTCAGAACAAGATAGACCAGCACATTATTACGGATACACAGGGAATATCTCCAGGCTTTCGTAATACTGGTCAACCAGAGAACGGAGCTGGCACTGTCAATTTAAGAATACCCTATTTACTATTACCCAATCCTTTGTCTGCGCCAAATAGTGCCTTGGCCAACACTCTCCTTGACAAAAAGGTTGATATGAAATCTTACGGTGTGGACTTTGCTTGGCACCATGGGCCCATATCCTTTGTGGCAGAATTAGGTCAAGTAAAGTTTGACAAGCTTGTTCTTACTGACGGTGCTAACAACGTATATCCTAACAAAAGCATAAAAAACGATTTTTGGCTTGTAAAGGCGGGATATATGATAAATCCACAGTCCAAGCATAAGTTTGAGCCGTACATAAGCTATTCGGAGTACAAGCCACAGATAGTTAAAGTTGGAAGTGGTAATGATACGAGGTTCTATGGAGATGCTACAAACTTTGTGGGTCAAAATAACAGCCCTACCAGCTATCTGGGCAAGATAAAACAGTTGGGCGTGGGTATAAACTACTACTATATAAACGAAAACTTCCGTTGGACCTTGGAGTATACAAAGCTTGATGAAGGAAACGTCAAAATAAAGAACGATGCAATTACTTTACAGTTCCAATGGATCTTTTGAAGGACTGTTCCAGCTTTTTGCGGGCGTTTGCCCCTGCTCCCCCCGCCTTTCCTCCCTTTTTTTTTTACTTTTTTATGACCTCCTCCACCAAAAGACCTTCCTTTAGGCCCCAGTCGCTCACTTTTATTTTGTCCTTTCCAAAGAGTAGCATGCTCCTATAAAAGATCAAAAGCCCTGGGATTATTACCTTTGCCCTCTTTGGCTCTATATGTGGAAAGTTGGCAATCCTGTCTTTTTCTCTCATAGAGCTCAAAGTCTCAATCCAAAACATGATTTTGTCTATGCTTAGTTCTTTCCCATGCACTTCCTCGCCCTTATATGGGTATATGCCATACTCTATGGCAGCAATGGTGGTTATCGTTCCCCCAAGGCCTATAAGCTGGTCGCAAGGCTCTACCACTTCCTTTATCTGCTCGTCAAGGAAGTTTTTGAGAGATTCCAATTCATAAAGCTTTGGTGGGTCGCTATGTATAAACTCCTCTGTGAGGTTTACTATGCCAAAGGGCAAGGACCTAAGAGACTCCACCTGAAAGCCCCTTCCGCAAACAAACTCTGTGGACCCCCCACCCTGGTCTATTATACAAAACCTCCCTTGAGGCCTAAGGGAATAAGCTACCGATAAAAAGGCATACCTTCCTTCCTCCTCCGGCGCTATGACCTTTAACTCAATGCCCGTAAGGCTTTTTAGCTTCTCTATAAACTCTGAAGAGTTTTTGGCCCTTCTTAGGGCCTCTGTGCCCACTATTTTTATGCGCTCTGCACCCAAGCTTTTTGCCTTTTCAACAAAGCTTTTTATAACCTGCAAGCTTTCTTCCATCCTGTCTTCTCTAAGAAGGCCACTTTCCTTTAGGTCTGTAGCCAAGGCAGTTATAACTCCCTCTTCGTGGATAAGCCTTAGACCACCATCCAACTCTGCCACGCTTAACCTTATGGAATAGGAACCCACGTCAATACTTGCAAGCTTCATAGTGAAAGGATATTATATACGTAGTATAATTTCTGTAAAACTTAAAAGGAGAGTATCATGGAAGAACAACTTTATGCAGTCCCCTTTAGCTTGGTAGGCTTCTTCTTTACCAACAAGCCTGTGGAAGAGAGCATAAGGGGAGACCTTACTCCCGAAGAACTGGAAAAGCTCCAAGAGATACTAAGCAAGTTCCTCTTCACAGAAGGCATCCAAGTGGCTCTATACCCTTCCGTGGTGCCACCAGACCAGGCGGAGGACGCCGTTGAAGAGCTTGAGGATATGATCTTTGGTGAAGAGGAGGAAGAATGACAAAGGCCGTAGTTTGTGGCGCCCTTGGGAGAATGGGCAAAAGCATCCTTAGGCTTTCCCTTGAATATTCAGACTTTCAAGTGGTTGCTGGTGTGGAACACCCCGACTGTATAAGGTCCCAAGACCTTGGAGAGGCCTCTGGCATTCAAGAACTAAAGGGCCTTCCACTCACTCCAAGGCTTGAAGAGGTATTGCCTTTGTGCGATGTGGTTATAGAGTTCTCTGGAAATCCTACCGCTGCAGTCTCCCATGCTAAGCTTTCCGCCCTTGCTGGCAAAGGCATGGTTATAGGCACTACGGGCTTTAGCCAACAAGAGATAGAAGAAATAAGGTCCCACTCTTCCTATGCACCCATACTCCTTTCTCCCAACATGAGCCTTGGAGTAAATCTACTATTTAAGCTTGTAGAGATCGCTGGAAGGGTCCTAAGAGATAAGGGCGTTGATGTGGAAGTTATGGAAATACATCACCGTTTTAAAAAGGATGCTCCCAGTGGCACTGCTCTAAAGCTTGAAGAGATACTCTGCCAAACTATGGGTCTTGAAAAGAGAGTTCATGGAAGGGATGGTCTTTCAGAAAGGGAAGCCAAAGAAATAGGTGTTATGGCTTTGAGGGGTGGAGATGTGGTAGGAGAACACACGGTCTACTTTTTTGGCTTTGGTGAGAGGCTTGAGCTTACTCACAGGGCCACCTCAAGGGACATATTCGCAAGGGGTGCAATAGAGGCAGGCAGGTGGATAAAGGGTAAAGCACCGGGCTTTTATTCTATGTTTGACGTGCTTGGGCTATGAGTTTTTACGAGACCATAGACCGTATTACTGCAGATGCTGGTATAAGGGTGCGTGCCAAAAGCCTTGAGGACCTCATCTGCAAAAGCCTATTGGCCACCTTTAATGAGATAACGCCCATAGACACGGTAAAGGCGGAGGAGGAAAGGGTTATAGAAGTTAGCTCCGAGCTTCCCTTTCTCCTCGCAGACCTTATAAACATGGCTATAGTGTTGCATGAGACGGAGATGTTTGTGGCTTCCGCCTGTGAGGTGCTTGACCTAAAGGAAAACTATGCAAAGGTAAAGCTTTTGGGTAGTAGGTTTGACCCACAAAAGCACGAGCCAAGGCTTGTTATAAAGGCTGCCACATATCACGACCTTAAGGTAGAAAAGGAAGGAGACTTATGGGTGGCGGAGGTTATATTTGACATATGATGAAAAAATACCTTGAATTAACAAAATTTGAACATACCATATTTGCCCTGCCCTTTGCTCTTGCCAGCCTTGTCCTCCTCTACCAAGATATGCCTTCTCTTTGGAAGCTCTTTTGGGTTATCCTTGCTTTTATAAGCGCAAGGACTGCGGGCATGGCGCTAAACAGGCTTATAGACCTGCCCATAGATGAGCTAAACCCTCGCACAAAAAACTGGGTCCATGCAAGGGGCGAGGTCTCAAAGGAAGAGATAAAAAGGCTCATCATCCTTTCCTCTGGCCTTTTTATCTTTTCTTCCCTTATGATAAACCTCTATGCCTTTTTGCTCTCTCCTGTGGTGCTTTTCCTTCTTTGGCTCTATCCCTATGCCAAAAGGATCACCTACTATCCCCACTTTGTTCTTGGTATGGTCTATCTTCTCATACCATTGGCCATTGATGTGTCCTTTAACGAGCGTTTTTCTTTAAACGCCTTAATTCTTGGTCTTGCCATGGGTTCTTGGGTTGCGGGCTTTGATATTCTGTATGCTCTTCAGGATTACGATTTTGATAAAAGCCACGGCTTAAAATCTATACCTGTAAAGTTTGGCATAGAAGGTGCTTTGTTTATATCAAGGGCGTTGCACCTTTTGACCTTTTTATTCCTTTTCCTTTTAGCCCTTAGAGTGGAGTTTTTAGGTCCCTTATACCTTTTGGGCCTTTTGGCCATAGCCGGCTTTCTCTATTATGAACATTCTCTTATTAAGCCCCATGACCTTTCAAAGATAAACAAAGCCTTTTTCACAGTGAACGGATATATAAGCGTGGTCTTTTTCCTTGTTGTGCTTTTGGACAGGCTACTTTAGAGGCTAATTTGTTCCATTATTTCCTTTGGTATATCAAAATTGGCTATAACTTCTTTCACATCATCCAGGTCCTCAAGGGCGTCCATAAGCTTCAATATCTTCTTTGCTGTTTCCACATCATTAACTTGCACAAGGCTGTTGGGCTTATAAGCTATTTCTGCCCTTTCTATCTGCAGGCCCATTGAGCTAAGGGCTTCCTTTACAGGGTATAGGTCTTCTGGCTTTGTGTATAGGATATAGTTTAGTTCTCCCACCTCCACATCCTCTGCGCCAGCCTCTATGGCCTTTTCGTATATTTCTTCCTCGCTTACACCTTCCTTTGGCACTTCAATAATACCCACCCTATCAAACAAAAAGGATACACAACCAGAAGACCCAAGATTTCCGCCGTGCTTGGATAGTATGTGCCTAATTTCGGAGGTGGTCCTGTTCCTATTGTCCGTGTAGGTAAGTATCATAAGGGCCACACCGTTAGGAGCGTAGCCTTCGTATAATACCTCTTCGTAGTTTTCTCCACCCAGCTCACCCGTTCCCTTCTTTATGGCTCTTTCTATGGTGTCTGAGGGCATGTTTACCCTTCTTGCATTCTCTATGGCAGTCCTAAGCCTTGGATTTGTTTCTGGGTTTGGTCCCCCTTCTCTGACGGCCACAGTTATTTCACGTATTATCTTTGTAAATATCTTACCCCTTTGTGCATCTACCTTTGCCTTCTTATGTTTTATCTGCGCCCAATGACTATGCCCTGCCATGTAAAATATTATACACATGAAGCTTTTAGAACTTTTTTCAAAAAAGGTGCTTGTGGGACATAGGGGGCATCCTGTGAGGGAGCTTGAGAACACTCTTAATTCCATAGAAAGTGCCATAAAGCATGGTGCGGATATTGTGGAGGTAGACATTCAAAAAACAAGGGATGGTGTGCTTGTGCTTAGCCATGATGAGAGCTTGGAAAGGACCTTTGGTGTAAGCAAAAACGTAAGGGAAAGTCTGTGGGAGGATTTAAAAGGGGTGCATAAAGATGGCTATCGCCTTGCAAAGCTTGATGAAGCCCTTGACCTTGTAAATGGTAGGGTTGGTATGTTTTTGGAGATAAAACATCCAGAGGACACAAAAGATGTGCTAAAGCTTTTGGAGGAGAAAAAGGCCTCAGATTGGACGGCCCTTATAAGCTTTTATCCTGAGGCCCTTGAGATAGCCAAAGGTAAGGTGGCCACAGGCCTTGTCTATGCAAAGCCGCCGGGCATGATACCAGAGGCTAAAAAGCTTGGATGTTCTCTTGTATTGCCAAAATACCCCCTTGCCACCCAGAAGGCTGTGGATTTTGCCCACAAGCTAAAGCTTAAGGTTGTTGCCTGGACTGTAAACGATATAAATAAGGCAAAGGAACTTTTTGAGAGGGGAGTGGATGCCATAGCCACCGATGATGTGCTTGCCCTAAGGCAGGTTGTGGTTTAAAATTGCGTTATTATGAGAAGGCTTGGTATAACTTTACTACCCTTTCTGTTTCTTATCTCCTGTCAAGGTCAAAAGCCTGAGGCAACTCAAACCACCAATTGGTGTCCAAAAGGCTTAAAGCTGAATGGCTATGCCTATGTGGAGGGCATAGTGGATTATGAAAACATAAACTGGTGCAAGATGGTTATCACTACTTCTAACTCCACCTACGAGATCCTTTATACGCAAGATGGCACAAGGGAGCTTATAAGCCAATACAAAGGTGGTAAGAAGAGAACGGAGGTAAGGGTAGGGCAGACAAAGGCTATACTTAGGCTTTATGATACTAACGGGAACTTGGTGGAAGAGGTATCCACAAAGGAACGCTTTTAGGTCTTATATTTTATTCCTATGCTGGTTGAAGAGTTTGATGTGGCGGTTATAGGTGGTGGGCATGCGGGCATAGAGGCTGCTTTGGCTTCTGCCCGTATGGGTGCAAAGACGGTAATGTTTGTTTTAAATGCAGACACCATAGGCCAAATGTCTTGTAATCCGGCCATAGGTGGTATAGCAAAGGGTATAGTGGTAAGGGAGATAGATGCCCTTGGGGGAGAGATGGGCAAAGCCATAGACCATACGGGCATACAGTTCAAGATGCTAAACACAAGAAAGGGCAAGGCCGTATGGTCTCCAAGGGCTCAGGCGGACAAAAAGCTCTACAGAGAATACATGAAAAGAGTCTGCGAAAACCAGGAAAACCTTTACATAAAACAGGATGAGGTGGTGGATATAATCGTAGAAGACAATCGTGTGGTGGCTGTCAAAACAAAGTTGGGACTTGAATACAGGGTAAAGGCTGTGGTGGTTGCCACAGGGACCTTTTTAAACGGGCTTATATACATAGGTGATAAAACCTTCCCGGCGGGCAGGGCTTGGGAGCCACCTTCTACAGGCTTGGAAGAATTCTACAAAAGGCATGGTTTTCCCCTTGTCCGGTTTAAGACAGGCACGCCAGCAAGGCTTGACAAAAGAACCATAGACTTTTCTGTACTTGAGCCAGCTCCCTGTGATGACCCACCACCCAAGTTTTCCTTCTGGACAGAGCCCGTTGGCACCTATTGGTTTGAAAAGGGCAAAAAACAGGCCCTCTGTTGGATAACTTATACCACGCCAAAGACCCATGAGATCATAAGGAAGAACCTTCACAGGACTGCCCTCTACGGTGGCCTTATAAAGGGCATAGGCCCAAGGTATTGCCCTTCCATAGAGGACAAGGTGGTAAAGTTTGCGGACAAGGACAGGCACACAGTCTTTTTGGAGCCAGAAGGCTGGGACACCATAGAGATATATCCCAACGGCCTTTCCACTTCTCTGCCGGAAGAAATCCAATGGGAGATGTACAGAAGCATACCAGGCTTGGAAAAGGTAGAACTCATAAGGCCAGCCTATGCCATAGAATACCATGTGGTGCCACCCACCGAGCTATACCCAACCCTTGAGACAAAGAAGATAAGGGGACTTTTCCATGCGGGAAACTTAAATGGAACCACAGGATACGAGGAGGCTGCAGGTCAAGGCATACTGGCTGGCATAAACGCAGCCCTAAGGGCCTTTGGAAAGGAGCCTATATATTTAAGAAGGGATGAAAGCTACATAGGCATAATGGTGGATGACCTTGTTACCAAAGGTGTGATGGAGCCTTACAGGCTCTTTACCTCAAGGTCCGAATACAGATTGCAACTGAGACAAGACAATGCCATCTTAAGGCTTGCAGAGCTTGGCTACAACCTTGGCCTCTTGAGCCACGAGCAGTATAAACTGGTAAAAGAGTTGGAGAAAGAGATAGAAAGCTGGATAGAGTTTTATAAAAATCAAAAGGTCTCCGTGGCCATAGGCTCAGACATAAAAAGCTATACACCTTCCCAACTTCTTACCGCAGAGTATTCCATAGAGGACCTAAGGAACTTTGGCTTTGAAGTTCCAGAACACTCTTATGTAAAGGAAGAGGTGGAGATACAGCTAAAGTATGAGCCTTACATAGAAAGGGAGAAAAAGCTAAACGAGAGGCTAAAAAAGCTTGAAGACATACTTCTGGACCCAAACCTGGACTATGATAAGATCCCTGGGCTCACCAATGAGGCAAAGGAAAAGTTAAAGAAGTTTAGGCCCCTTACAGTAGGACAGGCGGGAAGGATTGACGGCATTACACCGGCCACCATAACGGCCATCTTGGCCTACCTTGGAAAGCTGGATTAAAATAAGAAATATGCTTGGCTACTATGTGGTTTTGATCACTGTTCCGGTGGAAAAGGCCCAAGAGCTGGCAGAATTTATAATCCAAAACAAGCTTGGTGCTTGTGCAAACGTAGTGCCAGAAGTCAATTCCATATATTGGTGGAAGGGCAACATAGAAAGGGACAAGGAATCCCTACTTATAGTCAAGACCTCCGCCAAAAAGTTTGAAGAGCTTTTAAAAGGTGTAAAATCTGTCCATCCATACACCGTTTCCGAGATAATAGCTTTGCCCATAGTGGCTGGCAATGAGGATTACCTTAGATGGATAGATGATTCTATTGAGTGAGAAATAATTGATGTTTTATTTATCATTAATACGCTGGGTGAGAAATTAATTAAGCAACGGGGATGCCATTATACCTTTTTGTTAAAAAAAATAAATGAGACAAGAAATGTAGAAGCACGGCATCCGTGCAACTACTAATAAAAAATCTACTCCGCCCGATGTTTTATAATCTGACAGGTTCAAAACCTGCTACTACAAAGGACGAATCTCTCACTCGGCGTATACTGCTTCATTTAATTCTGTAATAAAAATAAGTGGTAATAAAAATAAGTGGGACAGTTAGATGTAAAGGAAGGCTTGGGATAAATCTAAATTCCTCCCATACGCCCAGATTATAGAATGAGTTCTCTCATGCACCTTTAAGAGTTTAAAAACTATAATTTTTCTATGGTTTGCAAGCATGAACACGATTTTTATACGCCTGAGGGTAAAGCACAAAGAAGGGTTTTAATAGTTCTTCTCATAACCCTTATAACCATGCTTTTGGAGATAGTTGCAGGGTACATTTTCAACTCCGTTGCCCTTTTGGCCGATGGCATACATATGGCTACCCATGCTTTGGCCTTTGGCATAGCCTACATGGCCTATTATTTTGCCAAAAGATGGTCGAAGGAAAGGAGTTTTACCTTTGGAACATGGAAGATTGAAGTATTAGGAGCCTACACAAGCGGTATTTTGCTTTTCTTTGTTTCCTTTTTGGTTTTGCAAGAGGCCCTTTCAAAGTTAATAAGAGGCGGGGAAACAAAGTACGATGAGGCTCTTCTTGTAGCCCTTTTGGGTTTGGGGGTGAATCTTTTAAGCGCCTATCTTTTACACGATGCTCATCACCATGATCATCCACATCATGATCATTCTCACCCTGATCATTCTCACCACCATCACCATGACCTTAACCTGCGTGGGGCTTACCTTCATGTGCTTGCTGATGCACTTACTTCCATATTGGCCATTGGAGGCCTTCTTTCTGGTAAGTTTTGGGGCCTTTGGTTTATGGACCCTATAATGGGTCTTGTAGGCTTTTTCCTAATAGTTAGGTGGTCCATCGGACTTATGAAAGAAACAGCGCACATACTTCTTGATAGGGAAGGCAAAAATCCCCTTGTGGAGCAGATCATAGAAGCTATAGAGAAGGACGGTAAAGGTAGGGTTTATGATATACACCTTTTGAGAATTGGTAGAAACAGGTATGCCTGCATAGTGGGTATAGAAACGGATGAGGACCTAAGCATAGAGTATTTTGAGAGGATAATCTCAAACTTTGAGAGCATAGCCCACGCCACGCTTGAGTTGAGATTTTGCTCCAAGCAAGGGTAAGCATTTTTACAATTTTGTAAACAACTTTACACAAGTCTGAAGCCCACCCACATATAGAAAGTAGTAAAATTAACTCTTAGCCAGCTTCTTATAGCTGGCACAATTTTTGCAAAAATAAGATGTAGGAGGTTAAAGATGAAGAAGGTAGAAGCCATAATAAAGCCCTTTAAACTTGACGAAGTAAAGGATGCTTTGGCGGAGATAGGCATAGGCGGTATGACTGTTACAGAGGTAAGGGGTTTTGGTCAACAGAAGGGTCACACGGAAATCTACCGTGGGACAGAGTATGTGATTGACTTTCTTCCAAAGGTGAAGATTGAAGTGGTTGTAAAGGACGAGGATGTGGAAAAGGTGGTAGAAACCATAATGAAAACGGCCCAAACGGGAAGAGTTGGGGATGGAAAGATATTCATAATACCCGTTGAGGATGTGATAAGAATACGCACGGGTGAAAGAGGTGAGCAAGCAATATGAAATCTTATAAAAGGAGGTATAAGATGCCAAAGTATTCACCAGCAGAAGTTCTAAGCCTTATTGAGCAGGAAGGGGTCCAGTATGTGGACCTAAGGTTTTCTGACCTGTTTGGTCAATGGCAACACCTGACCATCCCAGCCTATGAGCTGTCTCTTGATACCTTTGAAGAAGGTAGAGGTTTTGACGGATCTTCCATAAGAGGATGGCAGTCCATAAACGAATCGGACATGATAGCCATTCCAGACCCAGCCACTGCCTTTATAGACCCCTTTATGGAGCCCAAAACCCTTGTGATGATATGTGATATTTATGACCCTGTTACCAGGGAAAGGTATGGTAGGGACACGCGTTACATAGCCCAGAAGGCTGAACAGTACCTAAAACAAACTGGCATAGGAGATACAGCCTATTATGGTCCAGAGGCAGAGTTCTTTATATTTGATTCTGTAGAGTTTGGAACAAGCGCCAACTATGCCTTTTGGAGAGTTGACTCTGAAGAGGGTTGGTGGAATAGAGAGATAACATCCTCTGGATATAAAATACCTCACAAAAGAGGATACTTCCCCGTACCACCACTAGACAAAGTACATCATCTTAGAAGTGAGATGGTTTCCATAATGTCCCAGCTTGGTATTGTGGTAGAGCTTCATCACCACGAGGTGGCCAGCGCAGGCCAAGGTGAGATAGATATAAGGTACGATTCTTTAGTAAATCAAGCAGACAAGCTTTTCCTTTACAAATACATAGTCCGTATGGTGGCCCACAAGTATGGAAAGTTTGCCACCTTTATGCCAAAAGTGCTTCCAAACGACAACGGTTCTGGTATGCATACCCACTTCTCCATATGGAAAGAGGGCCAAAACCTCTTTGCAGGTTCTGAATATGCAGGAGTGTCCGAAACATGCCTATATGCCATAGGTGGCATTCTAAAGCATGGTCCAGCCCTCACAGCCTTTACAAACCCTACCATAAACTCCTACCACAGGCTTGTGCCAGGCTTTGAAGCACCTGTAAGGCTTGCTTACTCTGCAAGGAACAGGTCCGCTGCCATTCGTATACCCATGTACTCAGCCTCTCCAAAGGCTAAGAGGATAGAGATAAGGTTCCCAGACCCCACCTGCAACCCATATCTTGCCTTTGCCGCCATACTTATGGCTGCCATAGACGGTATAGAGAATCGCATTCACCCAGGAGAACCCTTTGATAAGGACATTTACTCCCTACCACCAGAAGAACTAAAGGACATACCTCAATTGCCTGGCTCCTTGGAAGAGTCCCTAAAGGCGTTGGAAAATGATTACGAGTTCCTTCTAAAGGGTGGAGTATTCACAGAGGAGTTGATACAAGTATGGGTAGAGTCCAAGCGTAAGGAGATGGATGAGATAAGGTTCATACCACATCCCAAAGAATTTGAGCTTTACTTTGATATTTAAATAGTTTAAAAATGCGCCCGGCACCTTTTGTAGCCGGGCAAAGGAGGAGATAGAATGCGTCGCGCAGGAAGTATTATACCACTACTTTTAGTTAGTCTGTCCTTTGCTCAGGACCAAACTCCCAAGCTGGATACAGGCGATACGGCTTGGATGATAGTGGCTACAGCCCTTGTTATGCTTATGACCCTTCCGGGCCTTGCCATGTTTTATGGCGGTATGGCAAAAAGGAAGGATACTTTGAACACCATAGCCATGTCCTTCGTGGCATACTGCATAGCTTCTGTGCTTTGGATCATCTACGGCTATACGCTGGCTTTTAACACAGATATAGGTGGTATTATAGGAAGCCCTTCTAAGCTCTTTCTAAATGGTGTGGAGGTCAAAAGCCTTCAGGGAACCATACCGGAGTTTATCTTTGTAGCTTTCCAGCTTACCTTTGCAGCCATAACGGTGGCCCTTGTGAGCGGCTCTTACATAGAGAGGATGAAGTTTTCCGCATGGGTTCTCTTTGCCATACTATGGATGAGCTTGGTCTATGTTCCCATAGCCCACTGGGTATGGGGTGGTGGCTTTCTTATGAAGCTTGGAGCCCTTGACTTTGCAGGTGGAACGGTGGTGCATATAAACGCTGGTATTGCTGGCCTTGTGGGTGCCTTGATCTTGGGTAAACGCAATGAAGCAACCCTTGTACCAAGCAACCTACCCCTTGTGGTAATAGGTGCTGGCCTTTTGTGGTTTGGATGGTTTGGCTTTAATGCGGGTTCCGCTTTGGGTGCCAATGGGCTTGCCTCTGCAGCTTTTATAAACACCAACACAGCTACGGCCATGGCAGCCCTCTCTTGGATGTTTACAGAGTGGATCTACTCAAAGAAGCCTACCCTTTTGGGGCTTGCTTCTGGTGCCGTTGCTGGCCTTGTGGCCATCACACCAGCGGCTGGCTTTGTAGACATAAAGGGAAGCCTCATAATAGGGCTTCTTGCTGGCATAATACCCTTCTTTGCAGTGGCCTATCTCAAGCCAAAGCTCGGCTATGATGATGCTCTTGACGCCTTTGGTATTCATGGTGTGGCAGGAATCCTTGGAGCCATACTCACAGGTATTTTTGCCAACCCAGCCATAAATGAAGCTGGAAAGGGCCTTCTCTACGGCAATCCCTCCCAGCTATTCATACAGCTCATAGCGGTGGGCGTAACCATTGTCTATGTGGCCATAGCCACGGCCGTCATCCTTTTCATCATAAAGGCCTTAGTAGGTCTGAGGGTTGACCAAGAGAGCGAAGTGTTTGGCCTTGATGAAAGCCAGCACGGAGAAAAGGCTTACAACCTGTAAGGAGAAAGCCATGAGGGTCCTAATCATAAAAAACACGCCCCTTGAAGGACCCGGCACCATAGAGGAGTTTTTGAAAGAAAATGAAGCAAGCTACAAAATAGTTGAGGCTGGTCTTGGAGAAGAGATACCACCCCTTGATGGTTATGACTACTTGGTAGTTCTTGGAGGGCCCATGGGTGTTTATGAGATGGACAAATATCCCTTTCTTAAAAAGGTGGCCTTGGCTATGGAGGGTGCCCTAAAAAGGGGTATTAAGGTCCTTGGAATATGCTTGGGAGCCCAGCTTTTTGCTCATGTGTTGGGTTGTAGGGTATATCCAGGGAATGCGAAGGAAATAGGGTGGTGTGAAATTAAGGCAACGCCCGAAGGCATAAAGGATGATGTCTTTAAAAACATCCTTGACCCATCGGGAAAGGCTATGGTTTTCCAATGGCATGGAGACACCTACGACCTACCTTTTGGAGCCATAAGGCTAGCCTCTTCAAACCTTTTCCAAGAACAAGCTTTTAGGTATGGAGATTCCTTTGCTTTGCAGTTTCATATGGAGGTAACCATGGATATGATAAGGGACTGGTTTTCCGACAGTGATAACCTAAACCTTATACTTGAAAAGGCAGAAAAGCTTTATCCAAGCTACAGGTCCAAGGCGGACCTGTTTTATAGGTCCTTTTTTAAAAACTAAAAGGAGGTGAGCCATGGTGAAGAGAGTAGCCTTAGTTCTGTTGGCCTTAGGTGGTTTGAGCCAAAGTCAAGCCCTTGAGCTAAAGCTGGAGCCTATAGGAACTCTCAACATAGGCGGTGCCCTAACAGGCTATACCATCTACACCAACAACAAGGCCGGCACAGACAAAAAGACACGCTACGATGTAGGTTCTGCCATAATAAGCATATCAAAGCCTGCAGAGCCAGTAGGTTTTACCTTCATTGGTGGTGCCTACGCCATACCTGTGGTTGGGGTCAGTATTCCAAAGACATCTACAACCACAGACCTTTTTAGCCCGCTACCTATGGCCTACTTGGAATTTGCGCCAGTAAAGGGTCTATCCATCCAAGCTGGTAAGCTTCCCACCATATTTGGTTACGAGTCCGCCTTTACATACCTCAACAAGTACATACAGAGAGGCCTCATATGGAACATGCAACCGGTTATACACCACGGTGTAAGGCTAACATACAGCACAGACCTCTTTAACGTAAAGGTAGGTATAAATGATGGCTTTTATACACTTAGCACCACACACCCCAAGCCTGCTCTAGAAGGTTCTTTAGGCCTTACACCCACAAAGGATTCATCCATATCCTTTAACTTCATACTTCCAGACAAAAGCTCAAGGCCCAACAGCACGGCCAATCCTGCCAACAAAAGGGAGTATAACATTGTAGCCACATACAGCATTGGGTCCCTGTCCTTGAGTACGGACCTTATGTATGTGGAAGCTCCAAAGGATGCAACGGCCCAAGTGCCAGAGAAGGCAAAGGCAAGCGGAGGCTGTATACACTTTTCCTATGACCTTAAGCCTTTCACTATCTCAAGCAGGATAGAGTATGTTAAAGACAACTCCGATGCAGGTGGTATAGACTTGGTGGGCTTGGGAGATGGAAACAAGGGGTGGACCTTTACCATAACACCAGCCTATACAAAGGGTCCTTTCCTTGTTAGAGGAGAGCTATCATACGTAAAAGCGGACAAACCCTTTACTGTAAACAACAAAAAGGATCAAATGAGGGTTGGTGTGGAAGTAGGCTTTCTCTTTTGAACCCTTGGGCGACCCTTTTGGGTCGCCCGTTCAATTTATATTTTTAACAAAATACTTCGTAAATGGTCAGCCTCGGACTGGCCGATTAAACCTCTTTCATGCACCTGCTTATCAACCCTTGTAGGCTCAAGGGTGGCTATGATGTAGTCCATAGCCTTGTAAGCCTTTGTGGGGTCTCCGCAGGTGTAAACGTCAACGGTAGCAAGACCATGCTCAGGCCACGTGTGGATGGATATGTGAGACTCTGCAAGAAGTACCACGCCCGTGGCACCATGTGGTTGGAATTGATAGTAGTGGGAAGAGATTTTGGTTAGGTCTGCTACCTTGACGGCGCTCTCAAGGAGCTGGCGCACATCCTCCACCCTGTCAATAAGGTCAGGGTGGACCCCATAAAGGTCTGCTAGGATATGCAGTCCGAGGGCTTTGACCATTTGCACTCCTCCTTATCAAGTTTTTGTAGCAGTTTTAACTGCTTCATAGCAAAAACCTCCTTAAACACAGAAAAATAAATTATAATACTTTTTGTGAAAAAAGCAAGAAGAAAACAAAAAATTAGACCAACTTCTGACCTTGTAAAACAGGCAGTATTTAACATGCTTGGAGACATTGAAGGTCTTGTATTTTTTGACCTTTTTGCCGGAACAGGTCAGATAGGTATGTTGGCAGAAGAAAGGGGTGCAGAGGTTATCTTTGTGGAAAAAAGTCCTAAGATTGCGGAAAAGATAAGGCAAAAAAGCAGGGGTAAGGTGATAGTAGGCGATGTACTAAAATTTTTAGAACACACAGAGCATAGAGCTGACGTGATCTTTGCCGACCCTCCATACGACTATGAATTCTATGATAAATTGATTGAACTTGCCATTAAAAACCTAAAAGAAGGTGGTATTTTTATCCTTGAACATTCCAAAAAACTTGACTTCTCTCCTCAAAAGAAAAAGATTTATGGCGATACGGTCCTATCTATATGGAGGAAAGAAGAATGAAAAGAGCTGTATACCCAGGCACTTTTGACCCCCCACACTTGGGACATTTAGATATAGTCAACAGAGCCTTAAAGCTCTTTGACCATGTAATAGTGGCCATAGCCAAAAATCCAAGGAAAAGCCTCCTCTTTGACGCACAAGAGCGTGTGGATATGTTTAGCCAAATGGTAAAGGATCTTAAAAAGGTTGAGGTTAAAAGCTTTGATGGCCTTCTTGTGGATTTTATGAAAAAGGAAAAAGTTGAAATAGTGGTGCGTGGGGTGAGGCTCTTTACCGATTTTGAGTATGAGCTTCAAATAGCCTTAAATAATTACAAGCTGGCAAAGGTGGAAACCGTTTTTCTTATGCCTTCCCAAGATTACATTCATATAAGCTCCACCATAGTTAGGGATATTGCCTCTTACTGTGGCTGTCTAAAAGGTCTGGTCCATCCCTATGTGGAAAAAAAGCTAAAGGAAAAGTTCGGATGTAAATGATCTTATTGTCCTTTACACTCCACCCCTTCCCTATCTATATACTCTTTCATCCTTTGCACAGCCTCTTCGCCAGTGACAAGGTCCTTTAGGTCCCTCTCCAGGTTTGTGGGCCTTAGCCTTGCTATCCAACCTTTTGTATAAGGATAATCGTTTATTAGGTCTGGCGTGTCAAAGAGTTCTTCGTTTCTTTCTACCACCTCACCTTCTATCACTGCAGGTACTGGACCAGTCCATTTTCCACTTTCCAAGCTGGCAATGGGCTTGCCCTTTGGCACATGTTTTCCAACTGCCTTAATCCTTACGTTTACCATCCTTCCAGCTCTCGTCTGTCCTATATCGGTAGCTCCTACCACCACAGTGCCGTCTGGTTCAAGCCTATACCAAACTTGGTTTTCTATATCGTAATATAGGTCCTTTGGTATTTTACAGCCTTTATAGCTTACCTCTTCCATAGAGAAGTATTTTACAGGAACGCTCCAAAACAGAAATATGAGAATAAGCATAAAATGGGTCCTTATCCACAGAAAATACACCGTGGGACCTAACTATGACAAGCTTAGAATTTTTTAAGACTTCTGATACGGCTTTTGCCAATTCTTTTGTGCCGGAGGGATAAGGTGGTATGACTTTTATGGGACCTATAAGGTCCATCCCTTCAGAATCTATTGGTTCTATAACATCGTGCGTAAAAGAAAGTATAACGGCGCTTATGGGATGGGCATGCACTACGCAAGTATGGTTAGTATTTATATAAATCTCCCTATGCACTACAAGCTCGGAGGAAGCTCTATCTTCCAATATGTGCCTTTCAAATAGTGGAATTTTGATAAAGTCTTCTTTTCTCAACCTACCCAAATGGCTACCCTTTCTGGTGATTATAAGCCTATTACCCAAACTACAAGATAAATTTCCCGCCCTTGCATCCACAAGGCCTTCTACATACAAGAGCTTCCCCACCTCTATAAGTTTTTTTATGCATAGCTCTTCCATAGATTTTGTCCCAAGGATTTTTTTCTACAACGACTACCTTGAAAATAGGTCCTCAATCCAGGACCTTTCAAAGCACTTTACACCATCATCATAAGATTGGCTCTTTTCAAGGCAGGATTTAATGGCCTCAAGCCTTTTTATACCAAGGTTTTTACATAAAGCCCAAAAGTATCTGCAGTATTCTTTATCCTTTAGCGGATTGTTTTGACACTGTCCAGAAGGCTCCTGAGAAAAGGCAAAGGCGATAAGGAAAAGAAGGGCCAAAAGCCTCATACATTTACCTGAAGACTTTTCTTATACTTTTCCCACTCTTCTGGAAACTTTTGCATGGTCTGTTTTATAAGCCTGCCGGCCACAGCCCCAAGACCGCATATGGAAGTGGGCTGTATGTGAGAGTTCACAAAATTAAAGCCTTCCCAATCTTTCTCGTTGGCTTGGTGGTGAAGTATCCTTTCAAGAAGTATGGCTTGTTCATGGGTACCAACCCTACAAGGTGTGCATTGGCCACAGCTCTCGTGGGCATAGAACTCTGCAACCCAAAGGCAGGCTTGGACCACATCATCCTCTTCCGTTAGTACTATTACCGTTCCAGTTCCACCAAAACCAAAGGGTGAATAGTCCATTGGCGTATCCAGCTCATCGGCAGAGAAGCAATCCAAAGCTCCAGAGAAGACAGCCTTTACCTTTTTGTTTCCAATGGTTCCGCCTGCATACTTGAAGATAACCTCTCTTAAAGTAGTATTCATAGGAAGCTCATAAACGCCGGGCTTTTTTACCTTTCCACTTATAGGGAAGAGCTTGGGACCTGGATAGTCGCTTGGACCTATGTATCTGTACTCTTCCCAACCCATGCCAACTATTATAGGTATATTACATAAGGTCTCCACATTGTTTACCACTGTAGGCCTGCCAAAGAGGCCATACTGCACGGGGAAGGGTGGCTTTATCCTTGGGAAGCCCCTCTTGCCTTCAAGGGATTCTATAAGGGCGCTTTCCTCTCCGCATATATAGGCACCTGCACCCCTTGCTACATAAATATCAAGGTCAAAGCCAGAGCCCAAGATGTTTTTACCCAAAAAGCCCTTCTTCTTTGCCTCCTCTATGGCATCCCTTAGTATGTAATAGCCTGCTGGGTACTCTCCCCTTATGTATATAAAGGCTTGGTTTGCCCCTATGGCGTAGGCGGATATTATCATACCTTCTATAAGCAGATGTGGGTCCCTTTCTATCAGTATTCTATCCTTAAAAGTTCCAGGCTCAGACTCGTCTGCGTTGCATATCAAATACCTTGGAGCTGGGTTTTGCACAGCAAACTTCCACTTCCTTCCCGTTGGAAAGCCCGCACCACCTCTACCTCTTAGCTGGCTTTTGTCCACCCACTCTATTATCTCCATTGGGTCCATGTTGAGAGCCTTTTCCAAGGCTTGATAGCCACCGTCCCGTAGGTACTCCTCTATACTATGTACTTTAGGCTTTTTGGCCCTCTTCAAAAGCAAATTAAGCGTAGTTTCTGCGTATATGTTAGGTATAACGGGATAGGACCTCATTTAGCTTCTCCTTTGACTCAAATTTATAGGTATCGTTATCTATCATAAAACAGGGAGCCTCGGAGCAGGCTCCTATACACTGCACTCCTATAAGTTTAAACCTTCCATCCTTTGTAGTCTCACCCAAGGATATACCCAAAAGTTCTTTTATTGCCTTTAGCACCTTTTGTGAGTTCATAAGGTTGCATACCACGCTTACGCAAACCCTTATCCTATGCCTTGCAGGCTCACCCCTATCAAACATATCATAGAAGGACACCACGTTTTCCACATGGTTTAGCGGCACTTCAAGTATCTTTGCCACCTCTTCCAGAGCAAAGGCTGGTATATGTCCATAATAGTCTTGAACCTCATGAAGGCACAGTAAGATGGCCTGTTCTTTCCTTGGAAAGTATTCGGCGTGTTCTTTTAACTTTTTTAAAAGCTCCTCCGATAGCATAGCCATTAGCTTACCACCTCATCGCTAAAAATTGTATGAGGCATATCAGCTTTTATTATACCTCTTTCTATGCCCAATTTTAACAAAAGCCTTACGGCCTCCCTTCCATCCTCACCATAATCAAGGGTTCTGTGGTTTACATACATGCCAACAAACCTGTTGGTTCTCTCCATATCTTCCTTTATATCCCTGGCGTATTCCTTAGCAAACTGTAGGGCCTCTTCTCTGTGTTCAAGGGCATATCTTATGCTTTCTTTCATAAGCCTTTCTATCTTCCTTATGTTTTCTGTACCAAGATCTTTTCTTACCACATTACAGCCCAAGGGCAAAGGCAAGCCTGTCTTTTCTTGCCACCACTGGCCAAGGTCCACTATCTTTTTCAAACCTTTATCTACGTAGCTTAGCTGCCCTTCATGGATTACAAGCCCTGCATCCACACGGCCTTCCTGCACTGCCAAAAGTATCTGGTCAAAGGGCATTACCACCTCTTCAAAGTCTGGCTCATAAAGCTTTAGAACAAGAAAGGCTGTGGTTAGCCTTCCAGGCACCCCTATCCTTTTGCCCTTAAGGCTATTTAGCTCTTGCTTTGATACCACTATAGGCCCGTAGCCTTCTCCAACGCTTCCGCCGCTGGGAAGCACCCAGTATTTGTCCGCCACGTAAGGATAGGCGTGGAAGGATATGGCAGATATTTCATAAGTTCCTCTTAGGGCTTCCCTGTTTAATGTTTCAATGTCTGCAAGCACATGCTCTATCTGGAAGCCTTCTGTGTCTATTTTCCCTGTGGTTAGGGCATAAAACATAAAGGCGTCGTCCGAATCGGGGCTATGGGCTATCCTTATCCTCATGCCTTCTCTCCTTAAAAAGTTCTGGAAGTCTTAAAATATAGGCGTATATCCTTTTCCATTTGGACCATTCCATAGCAGGAATGGCGCCTCCATAGACCTTTCCACCTTGTAGGTCTTTTGACACTCCAGCCTTGGCAGAAACTATGGCTCCATCGCCGATCTCCACATGGTCTGCCACTCCCACCTGACCTGCCAAAATAACGCCTTTGCCAGTCTTTACACTACCAGAAAGGCCCACTTGAGAAACGATCATATTTTCCTCACCCACGTGGCAATTGTGCCCTATTTGCACAAGGTTGTCTATCTTTGTGTTCTTCCCTATCCTTGTCTCATCAATGAGCGCCCTATCTATGCATGTATTGGCTCCTATCTCCACAAAGTCTTCAATTATTACCTTGCCTATGTGGTTTAGCTTAAATATGCCCTCTTTTCCCACATAATAGCCAAAGCCATCGGCTCCTATTACGGAGCCGCTATGTATTCTTACACCTTCACCTATATGGCATCCCGGATATACATGAACTCCGCTAAAAAGCACGCTGTTTTTGCCTATCCTCACTCCTTCACCTATATAGCAGAAGGGATATATCTTTACTCCATCCTCCAGAACCGCACCTTTTCCCACATAAACAAAGGGACCCACGTAAACATCCTTACCTATATACACCCCCTCTTCAATATGTGCCTTTTCCGACACGCCAGAAGGATGCCTTTCTGGATAAAGATGGCTTAAAAACTTAGCAAGGGCAAACCTTACATTCTTTACCTTTATGTAATTGGGGAAATCCACTTCTTCGGAAAGAACCAAGGCCACATGCATGCCTTTTAGCCTATCTAAGGCCTTTAAATCTTGAAGGAAGATTACACTTCTATCCTTAGGCCTTTCTGGCGAAGCCAAACTAAGGAACTCAAAATCTTCATCACCATAAAGCTCGCCTTCAATAAGCTCTGCCAGCTCCTTGAGCTTCATTTTTGCTGGTCAAGCCTTAGGATGACCTCCTTGGTTATATCCATGTCTGGGCTTATATAAACAAAGGCACCACAATCCAAAACGGCGGTATATCCTTGCGTTTTTGCTATGTCTTCGGATATTTTCCTAACTCTTTCTATAACTTCTTGTTCCAGTTTATTCTTTAGTTCTATAAGTTCCTTTTGGGCCTTTTGCTGAAGTTCCATCCCTTCCGATTCTACCTTTTGGTATTCTTTTATCTTCTGCTCCCTTACGTTTTGGGCTATGCCTTTGCTTTCTATCTGCTTTTTCAAATCCTCAAGCCTTTTGTTTATCTGGTCAAGCTGTTTTTGGTATTCTTGCACCTTTTCCCTAAGTTGGCTTTCTTTTGCCTTTACAAGCTGGGATTCTGAGAGTATCCTGTTAGGGTCAACGCAGACAAACTTTTGCTGGGCAAAGCCAAAGCTTGAAGCAAGGAGCAAAGCAAAAAGGTATTTTTTCATGATTTATTCCTCCTGCTATAATGATAACACACTTTTATACTGCCTCCCTCATTATGTAGGTGGGCTTTAGCTTTTTCCTTACCACCTCTCCGCTTACAATCACCTTCCTTATATCTTTGAGAGAAGGAATTTCAAACATAACATCCAGCATAATTTCTTCCATTATGGCCCTTAGGCCTCTGGCACCGGTTTTTCTCCTTATGGACTCTTTGGCTATCTCTACAAGAGCATCTTCAGTGAATTCAAGGTCCACCCCTTCCATCTCAAAGAGCTTTTTATATTGCTTTACAAGGGCGTTTTTGGGTTCTACTAAAATCCTTACAAGCTCTTCTTCTGTAAGCTCGTCAAGCACCGCTATAACGGGAAGCCTTCCTACAAACTCTGGGATTAGGCCAAAATGCACAAGGTCATCCACCTCTACAAAATGAAGTGGGTTTTCATGGCTTTCAAACTTCTTTATTTCAGCCTCAAAGCCAACCACAGATTTACCAAGCCTACGCTTTACTATCTCCTCAAGGCCCACAAAGGCTCCACCGCATATGAAGAGAATATCGGTAGTATCCACCTGTATAAACTCTTGGTGAGGGTGCTTTCTCCCTCCCTGTGGTGGCACGTTGGCAATGGTGCCTTCCAATATCTTTAAAAGGGCCTGCTGAACACCCTCGCCGGAGACATCACGGGTTATGGATGGGTTTATGCCAGACTTTTTGGCTATCTTGTCTATCTCATCTATATATACTATGCCCTTTTGGGCAGCCTTTACATCATACCCGCAGTTTTGTAAAAGTCTTACAAGCACGTTTTCCACATCCTCACCCACATAACCCGCCTCTGTTAGGGTGGTGGCATCCGCTATGGCAAAAGGCACATCCAATATCTTTGCAAGGGTCTTTGCCAAAAGGGTCTTGCCAGAACCGGTTGGACCTATAAGGAGTATGTTGCTCTTTTCTATCTCCACATCGTCAAGGCTAAGCCCAAGCTCCTTTGCCCTTATTCTCTTATAGTGGTTGTAAACGGCCACAGAAAGCACCTTCTTTGCCCTTTCCTGGCCTATTACATACTGGTCAAGCTCCCTTTTTATTTCCTCGGGTGTGGGTAGGTCTTTTGAAAAGCTTTGAACAAGGTGTTTTTTCTGTTCCTTTATTATTACGTTGCATGCCTCCACGCATCGGTCGCATATAAAGGTATCGTTGGGTCCAGCTATCAGGACCAAGACCTCGCTTTGAGGTCTACCACAAAAGGAGCAATAATTCTCCTGTTTTTTCTTTACCATCTTAGCTCCTCTTTTCTATCACCTTATCCACTATTCCGTATTCCATAGCCTCGTAGGCAGACATAAAGTAATCCCTTTCCACATCCCTTTCAATCTTCTCCAATGGTTGGCCGGTGTGCTTTGCAAGGATCTCATTAAGCATCTGCTTTATCCTTTTTATCTCCTCCGCATGTATGATTATATCCGTTGCTTGTCCCGATATACCACCCAAGGGTTGGTGGATCATTATCCTTGCATGTGGCAAGGCATACCTCTTGCCCTTTGCACCCGCAGAAAGAAGAACGGCACCCATGGAAGCTGCCTGACCAAGGCATATGGTAACCACATCGGGCTTTATGTACTGCATAGTATCGTATATGGCCATGCCTGCTGTAACAGAGCCTCCCGGTGAGTTTATGTACATGTATATATCTTTGTCTGGGTCTTGGGCTTCCAAGAAAAGAAGCTGTGCCACTATAAGGTTTGCCACATGGTCGTCAATGGGAAAGCCAAGAAGCACAATCCTGTCTTGTAAGAGCCTTGAGTATATATCGTAAGCCCTTTCGCCCCTTGGAGTTTGTTCAATAACTATTGGGACAAGCTGGTCAAGTATTTTCATCCTTTTCCTCCTTTTCCTTTTCTCTTACCACTGCTTTTGAAACTATATCCCTTAAAGCCTTTTCCCTCCTTATGTCCTCCTCAAGCACGTGAAGAAGATTTTCCCTTTGGAAGAACTCTTTCATCTCTTCTGGGGACCTTCCATACTGTTGGGCCAGTTCTTCTATCTTCTTTTCTATCTCCTGAGGCTCCGCCTGTATGCCCTTTTGCTGGGCGTACTTGTCAAGGATATACCTTAGCTTTATGTTTGAGATGGCTTGGGGTGTAAGCTCCTGAGCCATTGACCTATAGTCAAGGTACCTTGTATCTATGCCAAGCTGGGACAAGTAGGAAACCCTCATCTGCAAAAGATGGGAAAGTTCTCTTTGCAAGAGTGTTTGAGGCACGCTAAACTCATGCAATTCCAAGAGCTTTTTGGCCACGGCGTTCTCTATTACATCCTCTTTTATCTTCTCTATCTGCGCCTTTATTTCTTGCCTTATCTTCTCTTCGGCCTCTGCCCAAGTTTCTCCCAAGCCCAATTCTTTGGCAAAGTCATCGTTTACTTCTGGAAGTACCTTCTCCTTTACCCCTTTTATCCTTATCTCTACCTTGGCCTTTCCGGCGGGCTTGCCCTCCATATCATAAAGGGTAAGGTCTTCTAATACAAAAGAATCCCCTTCCTTCTTACCCACAAGCTCTTTTTCTATCTCCTCTCTAAAGGTCCTTAGGCCCACTATGGCCGATGTTTCGCCTTCCGTAACTTCACCGCTTTCCATGTCTTCCACCTTGTAATCCACCACCACAAGGTCGCCTTCCTTTATCTCTCTCTCCACTGGCTCCCATAGGGCATGTTCTTCTCTTAGTTCTTCTATTTTCTTCTTTACCAAGTCTTCACTAAACTCTATCTTTTCTATCTCCACCTCAAGCCCTTCAAGGTTTGCCAGCTCAAATTCTGGCGGTACCTCAAAGGACACGCTATAGCTTACCTTTTGGTCGGATTCTTGAAAGTCTACCTCTTCAAGGAATATGTCTGCCACAGGCCTTAGGCCACTTTCTTGTATTGCACTGGCGAGGGTGGCGTTTGCCACCTTTTTACCCACCTCTTCTTTTATATAGTCTTTGAACTTTGCCTTTATTATCCACAAAGGAGCCTTGCCCCTTCTAAAACCTTCCACCTCTGCGTTTTCTTTGAGGTAGTTATAAACCTCATCAAGGGCAGACCTGACTATATCACCTTCTACTTCCACCCTTAAGCTTTTGAACAATCCTTGCCTATCCTCTACGCTTACCTTCATATACCAAAAACCTCCTTTTTTTGGTGCGGGTGGAGGGAGTCGAACCCTCACGGGCTAATGCCCACAGGATCCTAAGTCCTGCGCGTCTGCCAGTTCCGCCACACCCGCTAAGGATATAAATTATAATCTGTTTTTTATCAACTTAACCACGACAAAACAATCCTATATTTACTAAGACTATGGAGAAGTTTATAGAAATTCCTATGGACCTTGCCCAAAAATGCGTCAAGTGTGGCCTTTGTAAATCTGTTTGTCCCACATACCCTTACATAGAGGAAGAAGGTGGCTTTGCCCGTGGCAGGCTTGCCCTTGCCGAGATGGTGGTAAAGGGAGAGTTGCCCCTCACAAGAGAGGTTTCCAAGCAGTGGGATGCTTGCGCCATGTGTAGGCGTTGTGAATGGATATGTCCCAACAATGTGGAATACAAAGAAATATTGGTTCATGCAAGGAATATACAAAGGGAAAGCCTTGGAGAAAGCACCATAAAAGGCCTTGGCCTAAAAGCCCTTGAGTTTATGCAATCTAACGCTGGCAGGAAAGTTATAAAGCTTGCTGGGAAGCTCTTAGAACCCTTACCCTTTACAGAGGTAAAAACACCCTTTCCCACAGGAGCTGTAAAGTTTATGCCAAAGCCTACAGCAAAAGCCTTTGGCCTAAGAGGAAAGGTCTTCAAGGCGGAAAAGGAGAAGGGAAAACTTCTCTTCTTTACAGGCTGTATGATTGACGCCTTTTATGGAAAGACTGGAGAAAACGTTATAAAGCTTATGAACAAGGCTGGCTACACAGTTATAGTGCCGGAGGATATAAGATGCTGTGGAGCGCCCCATTATTACTCTGGAAACTTGCCGGCCTTTGAAAGGCTAAAAGAACACAACCTAAGGGAGATGGAAAGGTATGAGTTTGATGCGGTGGTGGTGGCCTGTCCCACTTGCGGTGGAGCCTTACAAGAGGATTATAAGCTTTCCAAGCCTGTCTATGACTTTGCCCAGATAGTCTTTGAAAGCCCTTTAAAGTTTAAAGGTTCTGGAAATAGCTTAACCTTCCATGTGCCTTGCCACTCATACAGCGCCATGAAGGTAAGCGATAAGGTCTTTTATGGAGTAATGGAGAGGATTGAAGGCGATGAGGTAAAAAAGGCGGAAAAGGACAAGTCTTGCTGTGGCTTTGCAGGTCTCTTTTCCATAACAAACCCTAAAATGTCAGACCAGATACAAAGGGAAAAGATAGAGGACCTTAAGAAAACAAAGGCTAATGTGGTGCTTACCACATGTCCAGGCTGTGTTTTGAACTTAAAGGATGGAGTTAAAAAGCACAAAACAGGCCAAGAGGTCATGCACTTGGCAGACTATTTAGCGGAAAGCTTGGAAGAAGGTTAAAATATAGCCATGCGCATACTTGTAACTGGTGGCGCGGGCTACATAGGTTCCCATATGGTAAAGCTTCTTGGAGAAAGGGGCTATGAGGTTCTCACGGTGGATAACCTATCGGAGGGAAACTCTTGGGCCGTTTTGTATGGAGACCTAAAGGTTGTGGACCTTCTCAACTACAAGGCCCTTGAGGAGGTGCTTTTGGACTTTAGGCCACAGGCCGTAATTCACTTTGCCGCAAAGGTAAAGGTGCCAGAAAGCGTAAAAAAGCCCTTACTATACTATGAGAACAACTTTATGGGAACTGTGAACCTTCTACAAGCCATGGAGAGGGCCAGTGTTAAATACCTTATTTTCTCTTCCACTGCGGCCGTTTACGGCATTCCCAAAAGCGTGCCGGTAAAGGAAGAGGACCCAACTATACCTATAAACCCCTACGGCTGGAGCAAGCTATTTGCAGAGAGGGCCATAAAGGATTTTGCTCCCCTTAGTGGTATAAGGTATGCTATACTCCGATACTTTAATGTGGCTGGCGCAGACCCAGAAGGCAAAATAGGACAGGTTAGCAAAGAACCAACCCATCTTATCCTTAGGGCAGTAAAGGTGGCCACAGGCCAGATACCCTACCTTGAGGTCTTTGGCACAGACTATCCCACACCCGATGGCACATGCATAAGGGACTTTGTGCATGTTATGGACCTATGCGAGGCCCACCTTAAAGCCTTGGAATATCTTATAAGCGGCGGAGAAAGTGATGTATTCAACATAGGCTACGGCAAAGGCTATTCGGTGCTTGAGGTGATAGAAAAAGTAAAAGAGGTTTCTGGTGTGGACTTTAAGGTGGTCTATGCACCAAGAAGGGAAGGAGACCCACCAGCCCTTATAGCGGATAACACAAAGGCCAAAGAGATATTGAAATGGCAACCAAGGTATGATGACTTGGGATTTATCATAAAAACTGCATTGGATTGGGAAAAGGCCTATATTTATTCAAAATGAAGGAATTGGAAATTTTAGAAAAGTTAAAAGAGATATGGGACCCTGAAATACCCATAGATATTGTTAACCTTGGGCTTGTTTATGGTGTGTATTTAAAGGATGGTGTGGCTCACATAGACATGACTCTAACCGTTCCCTCTTGCCCTGCCAAAGGCTTTTTTGCCCAGCACATAAGGGACCATATACTAAAAAACTTCCCAGAGCTTAAGGATGTTGTGGTAAACTTTGTATTTGAACCTGCGTGGAGCAAGGATAAAATATCCCAAGAAGGCATACAAAAACTTAGGAGTATGGGATGGAATATTTAAAGGATAAGTTTAGGGCCCTTGCGGAAGCTATAGAAAGAGAGTCGGTTTTGGTGCATCGTGCAGCCCTTGTGGATGGATATAAGGATATTTACAAGCTTAGCAGGCTTGGCATAGACAGGGTTATTAAGAAGGCAACAGAGCTTGGTGGGAGGAAAGGTGCAAAGATACTAAAGGAAAGGTATGGCATATACACAGACAGGCTTGACGAGGCCCTTGAGGTGCTTACAGTCATAGCCGAGTCCTCAAGGCTTTTGGACGTTTTTGAGTATGACCTGGATAAGATGGAGATAAGGGTGGATGGGTCCATACTGGTGGAGGCTGTAGGTGAAAGTAAAAAGCCTGTATGCGAGCCTATGGCTGGCTTTTTTGAAGGCTTTTTGAGCGAACTGCTTGAAAAGAAGTACAGCATAAAAGAAGTAGCATGTAGAGCGCAAGGCCACGAAAGGTGTATTTTTAAGATATCACAGAAGTAAGATGGCGGTATTTAAGGTAAGGACTACCAAGCATACAAGCTTTGTAAACATAACCAATCAAGTTAGAGAGTTAGTTAGAGCCTCTGGTGTAAAGTCTGGCCTATGTCTTGTATACACACCACATACTACAGCCTGCATCTTTATAAACGAGGGTGCGGACCCAGATGTGATAAAGGATATAGCCTACTCCCTTGAAAAGCTTGTGCCTTGGAGAGACAACTATGCCCACTCGGAGGGCAACTCCGCTGCCCATATAAGGAGTGCCATCATAGGCAACTCAAGAATAATACCCATAGAGAACGGCGACCTTATGCTTGGCACTTGGGAGGCCATATTCCTTGCAGACTTTGATGGCCCAAGGGAGAGGAAGGTGATAGTTAAGATATTAAAGGAGGAATAGATGGAATACCTTTTGGCCTTTTTGGTTTTGATAGGTGTTTTGGTGTGGTTCCATGAGCTTGGCCACTTTTTGATGGCAAAGCTCTTTGGTGTAAAGGTGGAGATATTCTCCATAGGCTTTGGTCCTGTGCTTTTTGGTAAAAAACTTGGTGAGACAGAATACAGAATATCTGCCCTTCCATTGGGTGGTTATGTAAAGCTCTATGGTGAGGAGGAAGAGATAAAGGACCCAAGGGCCTTTTCTTCCAAGCCAGGGTGGCAAAAGATACTTATAGCCTTTGGAGGACCTCTTTTTAACTTTATCCTTGCCATCTTACTTTTTGCCTTTATTTTTGCCATTGGAAGGGAGGTTCCCAAATATTCTTATGAGAAGCCTGTAGTGGGTTATGTGGTAGAAAACAGCTTGGCGCAAAAGCTGGGCATAAGGGAAGGCGACCTTATTCTGGAGATAAACTCAAAAAGGGTGGAAAGCTGGAAGGATGTGGAAAAGGTTGTTCTTGATAACGTACTCGCCAAAGAGTGGAGGGTAGAGGTGCTAAGGGATGGGAAAAGGATAAGCCTTTATTTGAAGGAAAGATTAAACGGGGTCTCCAGCTTTGGTGCAGAGCCTTTAATCCCAGCCGTTGTAGGCTTTGTGGCAAAGGATAGTCCTGCCTTTCAGGTAGGTATACGTGAAGGAGACAAAATTCTCAAAGTAAACGGAAAGGATGTAAAGGGGTGGTATGAGCTTGTAAGTTATATAAGACAATCAAAGGGAAACCCCATCACCTTAACCATTGAAAGAAAGGGAGTTATTGAAGAAAAAACAGTGGTTCCGAGAATGGATGGGAGGAGTGGCACACCCATACTTGGCATCGCACCACACATAGAGAGGGTTAAGGTGAAAGAACCCATACATAAAGCTTTCGTTGAAGGTGTGGAAAAAACCTATACGCTTAGCCTTTTGTCCCTCAAAGCCCTATGGCAGCTTATAACCGGCGGGCTTTCTATAAAGACCCTTGGAGGGCCCATAGCCATAGCCCAGCTTGCAGGAGAATCTGCCCAGCAAGGCATCCTTCCTTTCATAGGTATGATGGCTTTTATCTCCGTTCAGCTGGCCATATTTAACCTTATCCCTCTACCTGTCCTTGACGGTGGCCTTATATTGCTATTCCTTATGGAGTCTATAAGAAGAAAGCCTCTGTCTCCAAAGTTCAAGGAAATATGGATAAAGGCGGGCTACGCCATCATAATAGCCCTTGCAAGCTTTGTTATGATAAACGACCTTTTAAGGCTTTTAAGTGGGGGCAAACTTTAAAAGGGCCTTCCCGGCACCTTTTCCCAATCTTTTAGGAAAAGTTCTATTCCCTTATCGGTAAGTGGATGCTGGAAGAGTTTTTTCATCACCTCAAAGGGCATAGTGCATATATCTGCGCCTATGAGGGCCGCCTCTACCACATGCATGGGATGCCTTACGCTGGCCACTATAACCTCCGTATCCTCTATCCCGTAATTGTTAAATATCTGCATTATATCCCTTATAAGCTTCATACCATCTCCGGAAATATCATCTATCCTACCTACAAATGGAGAGACAAAGCTTGCACCCGCCTTTGCTGCAATTAGGGCTTGGGCTGGTGAAAAGACAAGGGTTACGTTGGTTGGTATGCCTTCCGACTCAAGGATTTGAACGGCCTTCATACCTTCTGGCGTCATGGGTATCTTTACCACCACATTGTCCCCCAGTTCGGCGAGCATCTTTCCTTCTTTCACCATACCCTCTGCATCCCTTGAGACCGTCTCAAGGCTCACAGGCCCATCCACAAGGCTTAGTATTTCCTTAGCCACCTCAAGGAATGGCCTTCCTGTTTTTGCTATAAGGGTTGGGTTTGTGGTAACTCCGTCCAATATGCCCCATTCAAGGGCTTGCTTTATTTCATCCACGTTGCCAGTATCAAGGAAAAAGCGCATGGCTTATACCTCCTTCAGTATTCTTTCAGATTTAACCACACCTACAAAGACCTTTCTTATTATACCATCCCTCACTACCAAAGTAGTGGGCGTTGCCAAGATACCAAGCTCTTGGGCCATCTTGTAGCCCTCTGGCTTTGCCACATCCATTTCCAAGACTTTCACCTTCTCCTTTAACTTTTCTATTTCCGGCTTCATCATCTTACAGGCTCCGCACCTCTCCGAGTAAAAATAGACTATACCGTCTTTTATTGCCTCAAACTCCTTTCCTTGCATCTTCCTTGCTCTCCTTTTAATGTTAATTCCAAGCAAAAACATAAAGATAAAGAAAAAGGTAAGTAAGATAGCCAAAAGCTTCAAAAAGCCCTCCATATTATACCCCCTTAAGGCCTTCCATTCCAAGAAGCTTTTTTAGCCTTTTTATCTCCTCCTCTTTTAAGTCTCTCCACTGCCCCGGCCTTAGGTTTCCTAAGCTTATTGGTCCAATGGCAACCCTCTTTAGCCTAAGCACCTTATGCCCAAAATGGGCCATAAACCTCTTTACAATGTGCTTTCTTCCCTCATGGAAAACCACCTCAAGCAGGCTTTTGTCCTTTTCGTGCTTGACAAGCTTAACGCTATCTGGCTTGGCAAAGCCGTCTTCAAGCTTTGCTCCCTTTTTCATGGCCCTTATCTCTTCCTCGCTCACCTTTCCATCAACCCACACCAAGTAAGTCTTGGGAAGCTTATACCTTGGATGCATTATCCTGTTGGCAAGCTCTCCATCGTTGGTAAGAAGCAAAAGGCCCTCCGCATTGTAATCAAGCCTACCTGCAGGATATACCCTTTCTGGTATGTCCTTTATAAGCTCATGTATGGTCTTTTTACCATCTTTGCTCTCACCCAGAGCAGTAAGATAACAGCAAGGCTTGTAAAGGATTATGTATCTATACCTTGGTGGCTTTACCTCCTTTCCATCCACCTCCACCACATCCCTTTCTGGGTCCACCCTCCAGCCAAACTCCTTCACCACAAGACCGTTTACCTTTACCCTTCCCTGCAATATAAGCTCGTCTGCCTTTCTTCTTGAGGCCACACCACACATAGAAAGGTACCTGTTTAGTCTTACCAATACCTTTCCTCCTTCCATGGGTCTCCTCTCATGTTGTAGCCTCTCTGTTCCCAAAAGCCGGGAACATCTACTTCTAACAGCTCTATTCCCCACACATACTTGGCACTCTTCCATGCGTATAGCCTTGGCACCACAAGCCTAAGAGGATAGCCATGCCTCAATGGTATGGGCTTTCCATACATCTTATATGCCAGTATGCTGTCCTCATAGTAGAGATATTCAAGTGGCAAATTGGTTGTGTAGCCTTCGAGGCAGTGGATGAGGGCATACTTGGCATTGGCCTTTGGCTTGGCAAGGTCCAAAATGTAAGAAGTTTGCACACCTTCCCAGAGTATTTCCTTTACACTCCAACGTGTAACGCAGTGAAAATCTGCCACAAGCTCCACAGAGGGCATGCTTAGAAGTTCCTCATAGCTTAGTTCAATAGGATTTTCCACAAGGCCAAAAACCTTAAATCTATAGCTGTTTATGTCCCATTGGGGTACCTCATCCACTATATCATAGACTATAGGCGCAGAGATCCACCTTTGACCCGGTGGCAGGCGGTCTTCTCTAAGGTTTATAGGGCTTACAATTCTCCTCATAGTTTTTGATTATAAGCCTTATCAACTAAAATCCATTCCAAGATACACCTCTTTTACATCTTTCCTTTTGCTTACCTCATGGGGGTCCCCCTCCGCCAAAATACTTCCGTCGCTGATTATATAGACCCTATCCACCATCCTTATGGTCTCCCTTACGTTGTGGTCTGTTATAAGCACCGCTATATTCTGGTGCTTTAACTTAAATATCATGGACCTAATGTCGGAGATCATAATAGGATCTATACCCGTAAAGGGTTCATCAAAGAAGATATACTTCGGCTTAGGAATTAATGCCCTTGCCACCTCAAGCCTTCTTTTTTGACCTCCCGAAAGTTTTCCAGCCTTTTGGTCTTTTAACTCCAAAAGTCCAAAATCTCCCAAAAGCTCCTCAGCCCTTGCCAATTGGCTCTCCCTGCCTTCTTCAAAAAACTCAAGGAATATGAGGAGGTTTTCCAGCACGGTTAGGTCTTCAAAAAGGGTATGTTCTTGTGGTAAAAAGGCTATACCCATTCTCGCCCTTTTATGGGCTGGCATATGGGTAATATCCTCACCGTCAAGCTCTATCCTTCCACCATCCACCGGCAAAAAGCCCACAAGGCAGTTAAAGAGTGTGGTTTTACCCGCACCGTTTGGACCCAAAAGGCCTACTATCTCCCCCCTTTTAAGCTCTAAGTCAATGCCCTTTAACACTTCCCTCTTTTTAAAAAACTTCCTTATACCTCTTGCAATCAGCACCATAAAGATTTTAAACTATTGGCATGATACCAATAAAGGATATAAATCCTCATAGAAGCTTCCCCATAGTTAATCTAAGCATAATAATAATCTGTTCTTTGGTATGGCTATATGAAGTTAGCCTATCGGATGAGGAGCTTCAAGCCTTTATCTATCAATATGGGCTTGTGCCTGCTTACCTTTTTGAAAGGCCCCAATCTTTATTAACTCATATGTTCCTTCATGGAAGCTGGCTACACATAATAGGCAACATGTGGTTTTTGTGGGTCTTTGGAGACAACGTAGAAGACAGGCTAGGCAGAGTAAAGTATCTTATCTTTTACATCCTTTCTGGGCTTGGAGCGGCCATCATTCAAACCCTTGTTAGCCTTCTTTTTGGCGGTGAGGAAATCCCTATGGTAGGTGCCAGCGGTGCCATAAGCGGTGTGCTTGGCGCGTATCTTTGGATGTTCCCCCATGCAAGAATACTGGCCCTTGTTCCTGTCTTTTTCTTCCTTACCTTTATGGAACTTCCTGCGGTCTTCTTCATAGGCATGTGGATACTCATACAAATCATAAATGGTCTTATCACACTACCCCTTGCGGGCATGGGTGGTGTGGCATGGTTTGCCCATATTGGGGGCTTTTTTGTTGGCTATTTCTTGGCAAGGAGGTTTTACACCAAAAGGTTTTATTTGTAGTTTTATACGGGTTAGAAATTAAAATGTAGGTCAGACCGACGCGCATCTGCAATAATGGGCAAGTTTGGAACCTGCCATAATGGGCATTATGCATCATACTACTATAAAAAGGAATTTCTTATCCAGCTTACCAAAAGGTTTTATTTGTAACTTTGTTGCAGATCATTCCATAAACTCATCCCAAAATATACTCAAAACCCTAAAGAAGGTGTCATTATGAAGAAGTTTTTAGCTATGGCATTAGCGGCAAGCTCTAGCTTTGTGTTTGGAGAGTCCTTTAAGGTGGCCCCAGAAAAGTACAGAAGCTGGAATCATGTGAAAAGTATGATCATCTTTGACCAAAAACATCCCCTCTTTAACCCCTTTAGCGGTATCCACCATGTTTATGTGAACCATAAGGGGCTTAACACAATAAAAAATGATGGTAGAAGGACCTTTCCCGATGGGTCGGTTATAGCCATAGTTTTTTATGAGCATGTGCCTGATAATGGTGCATATGTGGAGGGAGCCAAGAGGATAGAGGCTTTTATGGTAAAGGATAGCAAAAGGTATAAGTCCACCAATGGTTGGGGTTATTTTGCCTACGATGGGAAGGGCAACAGCTTAGTCAAGGATATGGCAAAAGACTGCCATTCCTGTCATTCTCAGGTAAAGGATAAGGACTTTGTCTTTTCTGTATGGACAAGGTAGGCTAAAGGCGGGCTCTGTCCGCCCGCTTGCTTAAGGCCTCATGGTCCTTTATAAACAATCCGCCTCGGCGCAGGATTATAAACCCTTCCCTTTCAAGCTCCTTTAGGACCCTGCTAACCACCACCCTTACGCTGCCTATATCCTTGGCTATCTCCTCGTGTGTCTTTTCAATCAAGGACCCATCTTTTGAACATGAAAGCAGGTAGCTTATTAACCTTTCTCTAACGCTCTCCGATAACATGGAGTTAAGCATAGCCATAAGGTTCAAAAGGTTTTCCGAAAGCACCCTCATAAAAAGGGAACGCCACCAATGGTTTTCTTCAAACCACCTTATAGCAACCTCTGAAGGTATCATACAAACATAAGAATCCTCCTCAGCCACCCTATAGGCGGGGTATTCACCCTTAGAATATGCGGTAAGCATGGCAATAATGCACATCTGGTTTGGAAGGACCCTATAGAGGGTAAGCTCCCTACCCGATTGGGATATGAGGTAAACCTTTAGAACTCCATCCTTCACAAAGGGAACCGCAGAGCAAACATTGCCCTCTGAGAAGATAAGAGAACCCCTTTCTACCTTCTGCGGAGGATAGCTCCTTTCTATAAAATTTGTGGTGAGCATGCTTTAAAATATAAACCATGACCCCCATATATACAGAAAAGGCTCCAAAGCCCGTAGGTCCATACTCTCAGGCAATTATGGTAGGTGGTTTCCTTTTCCTATCCGGTCAGATAGGCTTGGACCCACATACAGGGAAGTTAAAAGAAGGATTTAAAGAACAGGCACAACAGATTTTTAAAAACATAGAAGCCATACTTGAGGCCGCAGGCGCAGGGAAAGAGAGTATAGTAAGGATGGTAGTTTATCTCAAGGATTTAAGCCTTTTTGGTGAGTTTAACCAGCTTTACGAAGAGTTTTTTAAGGATGTAAAGGTAAAGCCTGTAAGAACTACGGTAGAGGTGAGCCATCTTCCACTCGGCGCCCTTATTGAGGTAGAAGCTACTGCCTTTTTAGGAGAGGGGAATAACTTATAGACTATGATACCAGACCTTGAACCGCCTTATGATGAGTTGGCCGAACGGGCAGTACTTGGTGCAATTATTGCAGACCCAGACAATATGCCCACAGTCCTTGAGTATCTACGGGAGGAAGACTTTTACCTTGAAACCCACCGATTGCTTTTTTCTGTTCTATATAAGTTATGGGAAGATAAAGGCAAGGATTGGGATGATATAGTCTTAAAAGAATACATAGAAAAAAGAGGGTTAAAGGATAAGATTGACCTTTCTTTTATATATTCTCTCGTTGAAGAAGCGGCTACTGGAAGTCTTTTGGAAGAAGCAATAAGAAATGTAAAGGAAAAATCTGGTCTAAGACAGCTTATGGAGCTTTCTTTGAATGTATTAAAAGGCATTAAACAGGAACCGGATTTCACCAATTTACTTGAATACTTGAATACAAAGCTCATAGAGATATCCGAAAAGCAAACTATTAGTCAGTATTGGCATATAAGAGAAGTAGTAAGAGATGTAATTGATATTATAGAAAGATATAAAAAGCAAGAAAAGCTAATCACCGGAATACCAACAGGCTTTCTTGACCTTGACACTTTAACTACAGGCCTTCATCCATCGGACCTTGTAATAGTGGCTGCAAGGCCCGGAATGGGAAAGAGTAGCTTTATGCTTTCTATGGCTATCCATATGGCAATGGTAGAGAAGATACCTGTAGTTATCTATTCTTTGGAGATGAGCAAGGAACAGCTTGTAATGAGAGCCTTATCTTTGCTTTCCGGTGTGCCTCTTCAAAATATCAGGCGTGGCTTTTTGAGCGATGAAGATATGAACAGGCTTAAAACTTCTGCCCTTGAGCTAATAAAATGCGACATTTTTATAGATGATACGCCAAGCCTTTCCACTACAGACCTAAGGATAAAAACAAGAAAGCTAAAAAAAGAAAGAGGTGTGGAGGTAGTTTTTGTAGATTATCTTCAACTTCTTAGACCGACTACAAGAAGGTCTTCCCGTCAAGAAGAGGTGGCGGAGATCTCCAGAAACCTCAAAGCCCTTGCCAAAGAGCTTTCTATCCCGGTGGTTGCTCTCGCCCAGCTTTCCCGTCAAGTGGAACACAGGTCGGACAAAAGGCCCCAGCTGGCAGACCTTAGAGAAAGCGGACAGATTGAACAAGATGCAGACCTAATAATCTTTATACACAGGCCAGAGTATTACAAAAAGAACCCGTCGCCAGAAGAACAAGGCATAGCGGAAATCATAGTAGCAAAGCAAAGACAGGGACCTACGGGAATAGTAAAGGTAGCATTCCTAAAAGATACGGCAAGCTTTAAACCTCTTATGGCTACAAGCATGAGCCATGTAGAAAGCTACGAACCAGATATAGAAGAAGAGTTTTCGGAGGATGACCTTGACCTTGATTTTTAGAATAGGAGTATAATTTAGAAGTATGAAGAAGTTGTATATGCTTATACCACTTATACTATCCATGGCTGAACCTATAAAGGACAAAGGTCTAAGTGTGGAGGTAGAAGATAATAAAGGTGTAAAGCACCATCTAAAAGGTCTTATATGTGGGGGTAAGCCCTATCTAAAGGTAAAAGAAGGTAGCCTTGAATATTCTGTAGACCCATCTAATGTAAAGAGTATAGAGATTCTTTCTCAAGAAGGGGACCAATTAAAGATAAAAGTTCAACTTAAAAATGGCAGCTCAAAAGAATATAGTCTTTCTTCAAACACTTATTGTAAGGCTAAGTCCAATGTTGGTGAAGCTGGTTTTTATCTCCGCGATGTAAAGGCTATATTTATTAAAACGGAGGACAAGAAACCATGAGAAGCTTTAAGCTCCTGAGCCTTTTGATTGCTACATTTGTAGCTGGTTTTCTTCTTGGAAATGCTGGTGCATCTCAAGCCAATAGGCCTGAGGATGATTATAAGTATTTTAGGCTCTTTACCGACGTTTTTAAGACTGTTAAGGAGAACTATGTAAGTGATGTAAGCACAAAGGACCTTATATATGGGGCCTTAAATGGTATGATGAGGTCCCTTGATCCTTTTTCTGCCTTCTTTACGCCGGAACAATATAAAGAGTTTAGACAAGAAACTGAAGGAGAGTTTGGTGGCGTGGGAATAGAAATAGGTATGGAGAAAGGAAGACCTATAGTTATATCGCCCATAGAAGGCACACCGGCTTTTAGAGCTGGTATTAGAGCTGGAGACATAATAGTAGAAATAGATGGAGAAGATACTTCCAACATGACCCTTATGGATGTTGTAAGAAAGATAAGAGGGAAGCCTGGCACAAAGGTAACTCTTACAATTGTAAGAAAGGGCTTGGATAAACCACTCAAAGTTGAATTAGAACGCGCCATAATAAAGGTTGAAAGTGTTAAATGGACGAAAATTGGGGATGTTGGTTATATAAGGCTTTCTCAGTTTACAGATGGTGTGGGAAGAGAAATGGAGAAAGCTATTAAGAGCTTAACAGCTCAAGGTGTAAAGGGCATAATTTTGGACTTAAGAAATGACCCAGGAGGTCTCCTTACGGAAGCTATAAATGTTTCAGAACTGTTCATAAAGGAAGGCAAGTTGATAGTGTATACAAAAACCAAGAAGGGAGAGGTAAATAAATATTTCTCAAGAAGGAAGCCCCTTATGCCAGAAAATATGCCTTTAGTAGTTTTGGTAAACAAGGGTTCTGCCAGCGCATCCGAGATAGTAGCTGGCGCCCTCCAGGACCATAAGAGGGCCATACTTGTAGGAGAAAAGACCTTTGGTAAGGCTTCTGTTCAAAATATAATCCCTCTTGAAGATGGTTCTGCTATAAAGCTAACCATAGCCCATTATTACACGCCCCTCGGAAGACTTATAGACAAGAAAGGCATACAACCAGATGTGGAAGTAAAGATGAGTGAACAAGAGGAAGAAAAATTGCAAGAGTTCATAAGGCAGAAAAAGCTTCATGGTGCTACTGGCCTTGTTCTTGAACCATCCCTTGACCCTCAGCTTCGTAAGGCCATGGAGATAATAAAAACCGGTAGAGACTATGCACACACTGGCGGTTGAAACTTCTTGTGATGAAACGGCCCTTTGTATATACTCGGATGAAAAAGGAGTAATAGGAGATATTATCCTATCTCAAGCTAAGGTGCATTTTCCTTACGGTGGCGTGGTTCCAGAGCTTTCTGCAAGGGAGCATACAAGGAACCTCTTACCTCTATTTGACAAACTTTTAAAGGACACAGGCTTTGACGTAAAAAAGATAGATTTTATATCTTTTACTTTAACACCTGGTTTGATACTCTCCCTTGTGGTAGGTGTGAGCTTTGCCAAGGCCCTGGCCTACTACCTTAAAAAGCCCTTGGTGCCAGTGCATCATCTGGAAGGTCATATATATTCCGTTTTTCTTGAAAGGCCTGTAGAATATCCCTTCCTTGCCTTCATAGTCTCCGGAGGACATACGGACCTCTACCTTGTGGAGGACTTTGGGAAATACACCTTCCTCGGTGGAACTCTTGATGATGCGGTAGGAGAAAGCTATGATAAGACTGCCAAGCTTATGGGACTTGGCTATCCCGGAGGCCCAATAATAGACAAACTGGCCAAAGAAGGAAGGCCTGTGTATAGCCTTCCAAGGCCTATGATAGAGGATGATAGTTTGAATATGTCCTTTAGTGGTCTAAAAACTGCAGTAAGGAGGATAATAGAAGAGGGAAGCTACTCAAAGGAAGATCTTTCTGCCTCTTTTCAAAAGGCGGTGATGGATGTCTTAGAAAGGAAGGCCCTTCTTGCTATGGAAAAAACTGGTATAAAAAGGCTTGTAATAGTAGGTGGAGTTTCTGCAAACTCGGAGCTAAGGAAAAGATTTTCCGAGCTTTCACAAAGGCTTGGGTTTGAGCTTTACATTCCACATCCCAAGCTCTCTACCGATAACGCCCAGATGATAGCCTATGCGGGCATGGAGAGGTTCAAAAGAGGTATAACTGTTCCAGATGACATAAACCCTGAGCCTAACATGCCTTTGGAAGTCTTTGGAAAGCTGTGGAGCTAATAAAACCTTTCAACCTTATACCCTCTCATAAACTCCTCTCCGCTCATAAGCTTTCCCTTTGGAGATATAAGCTCTAAAATTTCTACCGCACCCTCTCCACAAGCCACTATAAGCCTTTTTCTATCCAAAACCTCTCCCGGACTTCCCTCACCTTGAACCACTTTAACTTTCAAAACCTTTACCCTTTCTCCCTTTTCTGTAAAGGTATGGCAATCTGGGTATAGGCCTCTTATCCTATCTTTTACACTTTCCGCTTGTGCCTTCCAGCATATCCTATACTCTTCCTTTTGAATGGGTGGTGCGTAAGTAGCCCTTTTGTGATCCTGTGGAATGTGTTCTATTTTCCCTTTAAACCAGTCTTTTAAAGTTCTTACCAAAAGGTCTGCACCCCTTCGGGAAAGCCTCTCAGAAAGGGTTTTTAAGTTATCCTCTTCCAGAATTTCTTCCTCCTCTTGAGAAAGGATGGCACCCGTATCCATACCCTCGTCCATAAGCATCACCGTATTTCCTGTTTTTTTCTCTCCTGCCATTAAAGCCCTATGTATTGGCGCAGAGCCTCTGTAAGCTGGCAAAAGGCTCGCATGAAGGTTTATACAGCCATACCTTGGGTAGTTTATAACCTCCGGTGGCAAAATCTTGCCGTAGGCCACCACCACTATACAATCGGGCTTTAAACTTTCCACAATTGGTATTATTTGAGCCTTTTTCTCCGGTTGAAATACCTCTATACCCAGCTCTTTTGCCACCATTTTAGTAGGGGGTGGTGTTAGCCTTTGACCTCTTCCAGAAGGCTTATCGGGCTGGCACACAAGGCCAACCACATTAAACTCTTTTGCAATCTTAGTAAGGGATGGAACTGCAAAGTCCGGCGTGCCAAAAAAGAGCAGTCTCATAGAGAGTTATAGAAATTATAGCCCAAAAGGTATAATTTTTAAAGCATGATAGAATCCGCTTTAAGGCTTTATAACTTCCTTGAGAAGAAGCTTGGAAATGAAAAGGCAAGAGAGTTTGCCAAAGTTCTGGAGGGGGTAATCCAGGATATAGGAGAGTTGAAAAAGCAAGAGATAAAAAGAGTGAAGGATGCGTTAAGGGCTGAGATAAGAAGGCTTGAGGCCTATATGAAGATAATGGTGGTCCTACTCCTCATAGCCATAGCACTATATAGCCCCATCTTTGCACAACTTGAAGGGAGGTCTTTAAAGCCATGAGAATGATAAAGGTTCTTTTGATTTTTCTAACCCTTGCCTTTGCCATGGCGCCCGAGATGAAGTTAAAACGGGTGCATGGGAATATATACATGGTTAGGGGTGTGGATGCCCTGCCTTCTGTGGAAAACAGAGGCTTTATGTCCAACGCCTTTGCCGTGCTTACAAAGGAAGGATGGGTTGTTATAGATGCCCTGTCTACTCCAGAGCTTTCTAAGGAGTTTGTAGATAACCTTATGAGGGTAAAAAAGGCACCTATAAAGTATGCCATTATTACACATTACCATCCGGACCACTGGTATGGTGCAAGGACCTACAAAGAGCTTGGTGCAAAGATAATAGCCCACAAAAGGCTTTTGGAATTCTATCAGTCTGGAGAGGCTAACACGGTTCTTAATGCAAACAAGGAAAGGTTTAAAGGGCTTTTTGAAAATGTTGTTTTGGTTCCACCAAATATGGTTGTGGAAGATAGGCTTACGCTAAAGGTTGGAGGAGAGACCTTTGAAATCCTTTCTATGGCTCCTGCTCACACGGACAACGACCTTGTGGTCTATATGCCATCTCAAAAAGTGCTTTTTACCGGAGACCTTGTTTACCAAAATAGAATACCCTTTATGGGAGACAGGAGCGCAAGCTCAAAAGGCCTTATAAAAGCCCTTGAAAGGATAAAGAGTATGGATGCAAAGCTTCTTTTGGGAGGACACAATGAACCCATGGATAAGTCTGCGGTAGATTTTACCCTTGGTTATGTAAAGTTTTTAAGGGAGAATATAAAGAAGCTAAAAGAGGAGGGCAAGAGCATAGACGAAATAAAAGAAATTCTCAAGAACAATCCTTATAGCAAGGCTGTTATGTATGAAGCATTTCATAACGCTAACCTCTTCAAAGTGGATGCCGAGCTTGATATGGAAGAGTAATACATCTAAAATACAAAGGTCATCTATTAACTAATACCTTACGGGCTTTGTTCCTTTTTGTGAAAAAATTTAAACATTTGCCTTCTTATAAAAAATTTACAGCTTAAAACACCTATAATAGCTCCCACAAGCACATCCATGGGAAAATGCACACCCAAATACATCCTCCCGTAAGCTATTAAAAAGGCATAAACAAAGAGAAGTATTTTTATAGGGGTTGAAGCTCCCTGAGAGAAAAAGCAGGCAAGGAGAAAGGCCATGGCAGTATCACCCGACGGAAAGGACTTATGATATAAAGGTTCAAGTAGATATACATCCTTTAGCATGCTTGCAGGCCTTGGAGCCTTAAAGGCGAACTTGAGAATATGCACTAAGGCACTTTCCAAAACAAGGGCAAGTATAAAGGGCTTTAATTTCTCTCTTTTTAAAAAAGCCAAATAAATGACAATAGGAATAAGTATGTAGCCCTTTCCAAGTACATAAAAATATCTGAAAAACTCATCAAGCAAAGGATGTCTTGTGTGATTTATTAAATAAAAAAGCTCTATATTAAGGCTAAAGTCCTCTACGTTCATTAAGAGAATAGAAATTTAAACAAAGCCTTTTGGGCATGTAGTCTATTCTCGGCCTGTGTAAATATAAAGTCCGCATAAGCTTCAAAAACTTCCTCTGTTATCTCCTCTCCCTTTTTGGCCGGAAGGCAATGCATGACTTTTACCTCTGGCCTTGCATGAGAAAGTAGGCTGGAATTTACCTGATAAGGCATTAAAGCTTGGATCTTTTCCTCATTCCTATCTTGGTTCATGCTTACCCAGACATCTGTATACACTACATGGGCTTCTTTCACTGCCTCAATGGGGTTTGTTGTAAGGTATACGCTTCCGCCAGTTATCTTACAAAGGTCTTCCCCCGCCTGATAGTATAGACTGCTTGGCTCATAACCCTCGGGTGTGGCTACAAAAAGGTTTAGGCCAAAAAGGCCTGCACCCACAAGCCATGTGTTGCATACGTTGTTTCCATCTCCCACGTAGGCTATTTTTATGTTTTTTATATCTTCTCCAAAGGCCTCATAAAGGGTAAAAACATCGCTCAATATCTGGCAGGGATGGGACATATCGGTTAGGGCGTTTATAACAGGAATGTCTGCATACTTGGCAAATTCCTCCAGCTTTTTATGAGAATCTGTCCTTATGATTATGCCGTCCAAGTACCTTGAAAGGGTTCTGGCAGTGTCCTTCAGGTCCTCTCCTCTTGCCACCTGTAGGTTTCCTTCCTGTAAAAAGATGGCATGGCCTCCAAGCTGGTTTATGGCTACCTCGAAGGATACTCTTGTCCTTGTAGAAGGCTTGGTAAAGTATAGTGCTAAATTTTTGCCCTGTAGGTATTTCCCCTTATCTATACCCTCTTTTATAGCCTTCGCCCATCTTATTATTTCCCACCCTTCCTCTGGGCTTATGTCCCAAAGGTCCACAAAGTTCCTTTTCATCTTATTTATTTTAACATAGTGTAATACTTTTTGTAATTTCTAAATACCCTTTCCACATAGGCACCATAGCCCTTGGCCTTGTTCCCTTTGTTATAGCAATCTACGGCCACGGCTATGTTTGGGCTTTGGTCTAAGCATTTCCTTAACACCATGGCCCCAAAATGTATGTTGTAGCAAGGTTCAAAGATCCACTCCTTTGGTATTTTGTACCTTTCAAGCCAGTAGGAGTTTATCTGCATAATGCCGTAGTCCTTTGTGCCGTTTTTGTTTGTGTTTATGGCCCTTGGGTTAAAGCCACTTTCGCTTTTGGCGATGGCTATGAGAAGCACAGGGTCAACCTTGTACCTTTCTCCCGCATCAAAAAAGCAATGATAAAAAGAAAAGGCATGAGAGGTAAGCAAAAGCAGTAAGATTAAAAATATCATATAATAATCATATCTTTTCTTTGGAGGTTCAAGATGGAGAAAAATTGGAATGTGGGCACCGTATATCTTAACGATAGGACAAGGATACTTGTTATGGGTATCACTGGAAGGGAGGCTTCTCAAGTTGTGGCTGAGTCGGAAGCTCTATACCCGGGATTTATAGTGGCTGGTGTAACACCCGGTAAGGGCGGTTCTGAAGTGGCAGGAAAGCCAGTGTATAACACGGTAAGTGAGGCTCTTGAAAAGCACCCAGAGATAAACACGGGAATAGTGTATGTGCCTCCGGCCTCTGTGAAAGATGCGGTCATTGAGCTTGTGGATGCGGGTATAAAGCTCATATACATAATCACCGAGCATGTGCCTATAAGGGACACAGTTTATTTCTACCACTACGCAAAGGAAAGGGGCGTTATCATAGTAGGTCCCACATCCCTTGGTTGCATGATGCCTTGGGTGCCAGCAAGGATAGGAGCCATAGGCGGAAAGAACCCATCCATAGCTTACGAAAAAGGTGGTCTTGTAATCCTTTCCAAGTCTGGCGGTCTTACAACTACCACTGCGGAGATGTTCAAAAGAAGGGGTTGGGGCGTTTATATGGCCCTTGCCTTGGGCGGTGACGTGATCTCTTGCACCACCTTTGCGGATGCACTGGAAAACATAGCGGATGACCCAAAGGTAAAAGGTGTGATAATACAAGGTGAGGTAGGCGGGTCCTACGAGGAGAAGGCTGCGGAGACCATCTTGAGGCTTTGGAAGGAAGGAAGGTGGAACAAGCCAGTGGCTGCCTTTGTGGCCGGAAGGTTCCAAGAAAAGCTTGAGGGTGTGTCCTTTGGACATGCTGGCGCCATAGTGGAAAGAGGTAAAGGAAAGGCCACAGATAAGATAAAGGCCTTTAACGAAGTTGGAAAGATTACAGGCCTTGTAAAGGTGGCCGAGTTCTACCACGACCTTGTGCATTGCATTGAGGAGCTTGGAGTCCCAAGGGACTTTGAGGATACCACACCGGAAGGAAGGGTAAAGCCCCTATACTCCACCATTGACGAAGAGACCTGCCAGTTTAAAGGCTAATAAAAAATAAGGGCTGGGTTTTCCCCAGCCCAAAAGTTTTAAAACTCAAAGCCAGCTTCTACAAAGGGTCCTTTTAGCTTAACCTTAGATTTTACATCCGATACATCTATCTTAAGCTCCTGATACCTGTAGCCACCAGCCAAAAAGACATGCTTAACAGGCTTTACCTTTAGCCTGCCGATTAGGTCAGGTATAGAAAAACCAGGTTTTAAGTTTCAAACGTATTCAAATAACCTGGTTTTTCCATCCACCCTGCAGGGAATGATGTTCCCTGCCTACTACTCCCTATCCGTAAGGACTCAGGAGATACTTTGTAAAACAAATCAATCAATTTAAGTCTTACAGGATTGCAAAGCTTTATAAAGAAAGTTTTAAGATTTTCGTAAAATCTAAGTCTCAGGAGCTTGGCTCCTACTCTAATAATATTCACAGCTCCTACTAAGTCTGCGTGAAATACTTTATTTAAAACTTTATCTTTAAATATATTTCCATCTCTTTTTCCTTGACATATTTCTTTATTTTTTGTCTCTTTTACTTCAAATATATTAGCTAACGGTGATGTTTTAGATGTATAACTCTCATCAACCTCTATAACTTCCATTCCATACTCATAAGCTTTGTACTCTATTAACTCTATTAACCTTCTAAAAGGAATAGATACAAACTCTTGATTAGTTTTCTTTCCTAAGTCTATGCCGTTTTTACTTTCAATTGCATTTTTTCCTATGTAGATGGTTTTATGTCCTGTTTCACGGAGTAAATCAACCAGTTTCCTTGCTATTTTGTGAAAGTTGTTATCAAGCCACCTCTTTCTGTAGGAAGATAAAGATTTCATCTTTAATTCTAATTCATGAATCTTCTTAGTAGCAACTTCGTTTTCAATAAAACCTTTCTTGATAGAGTTTCTTAAGTTATCTATTTCAGCTCTAAGTTTTGACATTTCTTTGTTAAACCACTGATTGAAAGCTTTTATTTCTTTTCCTGATACTATAAAACTTTTTAACTCTGGATTTTCACTCACGACAGAAAGGAGTTCATTTAATCCTATATCTATTCCTGCTCTGTATTCTCCTTCTGGCTGTTCTACTTTTAAAGGATACTCATAAACAACATCTACATAGAGGTCGTCGCCAAAGAGTTTTATTCTTACTGAAGAAATTTTATAAGGGAAATCTTTAGGTAATTTAACTTTAAGATACTTATTGTTTTTGAGCCTGATTATTATTTTATCTCCTTCTTGCTTAAAAGTGTTAACATTTCCTTCTACAGAAAAGTTCATAAGGTATTTAAGTTTTTTAGCTTTAGGTGGTTTTGGCATTTCTTTGAACTTTTCAGGATTGGTTTTAAAGCTTTCAAGAGATTTAAAAAAGCTTTTAAAGTCTTTTATAGTCTGACGGATGATGTATTGGATGTAGCAAGGATTATCTACTTTCTCTTTTTGATTTTTAAGTTTTATAAGTAGGTCTGCTAATTCAGGATTACTTTCTATATTTTTTAAGACCTTTTCAAACTCTTCTTTGTATTTACCTGTATAGTTTTTTGCAACAAGGCCATAAAGAATAGACTGGTTTAGTAAATGTTCTTTATAAAGCGTATAATATTTTCTGACAAGAATTATAAGTATGTTTCTAAAGTGAGCAAGGTCTAAAAGTAGAGTTCTTACTTTTCTTTTTCTTTCTTTTCCCCCTATTCTTATGGTAAGAACTCTTTTACCTGAGAACATCTTCTACCGCCTTTCTGAGTTTTCTTCTGTTTGAATAATATTTCATGGAAAATGAATGTAGCAGAGTGATGATTTCTTCAATTATTTCTTCAACATCTTTCTTTTCGCTCGTATAGTCATTTATCACCACTATCTGGGTTCCAAATCTTGAAAAGAGGTTTTCAAAGAAATTAAACCCTGTTCTCGTAAGTCTGTCCCTGTAGGTTATCACCACTCTCTCTATGCGATAACTGAGAACCTCGTTTAAGAGAGTTTGGAAGTCTTTTCTTGCATCAAAATTAAGAGCTGAAGCTATGTCCTTATAAACTCCATCTATTTTCCAGCCTCTTGTAATACAAAAACTCTTGGCAAGCTCTATCTGGTTAATTAAATCCTGTTTCTGTTTTGGAGTGGAAACTCTCGCATAAATGATAGTTTTTCTGTACGGGGACTTTCCTGTAGTTTCTAAAAGGTACTTGTAAACACTATCTTCGTCATATTCATATCTGCCATTTGGCAAACGAGTTGCTTTTATTTTTCCCTCCTTCCTGAGTCTTCTTAAAGTACTCCGGGATATTCTTAAAATCTCCATCACTTCATATGATTTCATACAATTAAAGTAATCATTTGACTGCATTTTGTCAAGAGTTGCTAAAAAATTTTAGTCATAATTCTTACATTTATGCCAAGTTCTGCAGAAAGTACTCCATTTGTTAGCTTCTTTAGGCCGGGTATTCCATAGTAGAGGGCTATATCGTAGTGGTCAAGCCTTGTTTTGGAGTAGAATGGCACATTAGCATTATAAGTTCTACCACCAAAGGTAAAGCTTGCATCCTTTTGGCCTATTGCCTCAAACCTGCTGGGTGTTGCCATAAGGTAGATGTTGGGCAGAATAGAAGGCATATCAATCTTTAGCCTGCCCATGGGCCTTGTCTTTTTGCCATACCTTAGGTTGCTGTCTACGTCAATCTGGTCTCCTTTATAGCTTATGTAGCCGCTTGGGTCTTGGTTCCACACTCCAATGCTGCCTTCCACACCGATGGCAAAGCTAAAGGTAGGCAAAAGGACGGCTGAAGTTAAGATGAGTTTTTTCATGGAACATACCCCATAAAATTTTTCTCACTTAAATATTATATCAAAGCCTCTAAATCAACAGCCAAAAAGCTCAATCCTTAACCTCCCCTTCTTAAATCTATAAGCAATTGGATAATCGTATCTACCCTTTGGTTAAGCTGGTCTATCCTTTGGTTTACTTGAAAGATCTCCTGCCTTAATTGCCCTATCTCTTGCCTGAGCTGGCCTATCTCCTCCCTAACCTGTGCTATTTGAGTGTCTATTTTTTGATTAAGCTGTGTAGCTGTATTATCCATCTTTTGATTTAAAAACCTGAAATCCTCTTCTTGTCTTTTTTTGATCTCTCTAATCTCTTCAAGGATGGCCTTTGTTCTTTCATCAACAACTTCGTATACGATCTCAAGGGTTACCTTTTTTACAGTTTTTAGCAGGATTTCCCTCATGTAAATTCTCCTTGGATAATAATTTAGTATAATTGGGTTAATTTGACAACATTAATTTAGCCTCAATTGTAAAAGATCTTACTTCTTATCCACCTAAAAGCCAACCCACTCAAAAAGACCACGGTTATCAAGCCTATGAAGGCCAATATGAGTATATACTTCACAGTTCTATCTCTGCATGCCTGCTGGCGTGGCACTGAATATTAACGGCCACAGGCAAGGAAGCTATGTGGCAGGGGTATAGCTCCACCTTTACATCCACAGCGGTCACCGTTCCTCCAAAGCCCATGGGACCCCAACCTATCTTGTTTATCTCCTCTATTAGCTCCTCCTCTATCCTCCTTGCCACTGGGTCTTGACTCCTTTCTCCCACAGGCCTCAAGAGGGCCCTCTTGGCAAGAAGGGCGCAGTATTCAAAGTTTCCACCTATGCCCACACCCACCGTGAAAGGTGGGCAGGCATTGGGACCTGCCAGTTTTACCGTCTCAAGTATAAATCTCTTTACACCTTCCCAGCCGTCTGCAGGCTTTAGCATGGCAAGGCGTGATGTGTTTTCTGACCCAGCACCCTTTGGTGCAAAGATAAGCCTTAGCTTGTCTCCCGGCACAACCCTGTAGTGTATAACGGCGGGTGTATTGTCCTTTGTGTTCTTCCTCTCAAAGACTGGGTCATAGACCATAGAAGCCCTAAGGTAGCCCTCCGTGTATGCCCTTCTAACACCTTCGTTTATGGCATCTTCTAAGGAACCACCTACCACATGCACATCTTGGCCTATATCCACAAAGACTACAGCCACGCCCGTATCCTGACAGTAGGCCATCTGCTCTTCCCTTGCTGCCCTTATGTTTAAAAGGATCTGTTGCAAGACTTCCTTTCCCAGTTCTGACTCCTCTCTTTTTAAGGCAATCTGATAGGCAAGTTCTACATCCTCCGGAATTTCATAGTTTGCCTTTATGGCTATCTTTTTTACTGCCTCTACTATCTGTTCATAGTGTATTTCTCGCATTTAAAAGCTCCTCCACAAGGGCTATGTTTTTTCTTACAGACTCTACAGACCTCTTCCACATCTGGCGCTCCTCTTCTATCATGGGTATTTTAATTATCTCTTCCACTCCGCAGTTGCCAAGCTTTACTGGCACGCCCACACAAAGGCCCTCCGCCTCGTAGTATTGTCCCACCTCTCCTTCTAAATAAACCGAGCATGGAAGTATTCTTTTGTTGTCTGTCACTATGGCCTCTACCATCTGCACTATGGAAGCGGCCGGAGCATGGTAGGCCGATGTGCCCATAAGGTCCACTATCTCTCCACCACCAAACTGGGTCCTCTTTATAAGCTCCTGTATCTTCTCTCTTGGTAGCATATCCTTTAAAGGTATGCCTCCCACGTTAGAAATGGATATGAGCGGGACCATCTCATCACCATGCCCACCTATCACATAGGCGTGTATATCCATGGGTGATATCTTTATCTCCCTTGATATAAAGGTCTTAAAACGGGCTGAGTCCAAAACTCCAGCCATACCCATAACTCTGTTCTTTTCAAAGCCCAAAATTCTATAGACTGCATAGGTCATAAGATCCACAGGGTTTGTTACCACTATCACTATAGCCTCTGGCGCATATTCCTTTATCTTGCTTGCTATAAGGGAAAGGATGGAAATGTTTTTGTCCAAAAGGTCCTCTCTGGACATGCCTGGCCTTCTTGGAAAACCTGCCGTTATAACCACTATATCGCTATCTTTTAGAGCCTCGTAGCCTTCTCCCTCCGGGCTAACCGTATAGCCTTCCACCTTTCCATCAATGTTTAGGGCTGAAAGCATCTGCTGAATGTCAAGGGCTTTGCCCTTTACCGGCTCAATGAGTTTTTCGCCATCCTTTTTTGGCAGGTCAAACATGCGCACATCCACAAGCCCCCTCAAGGCCAAAAGGCTTGCCGTATGCTCCCCCACATTACCCGCACCTATAACAGAGACCACCTTGCGCATCTTCATAGTTTATACCTCCACCTTTTGCTTCTTCTTTATCCAGTTCAAAAGCCCACCAGCCAAAAGGACAGATATCTGCTTGGGAGTAAGGTTATACTTGCAAACTACCTCTTCTCCTGTGGTTTTGTTTATCACCACTATTTCCTTTCCAGCCTTTAGCCTTTCTATAATATCCGGTATCTCTATCTCATCGCCCAAGGAGAACTTGTTGTAGTCTTCCTTATCCACAAATTCAAGTGGCACTATGCCAAAGTTTACAAGGTTGGCGTGGTGGATTCGGGCAAAGGACTTGGCTATTACCGCACGCACACCCAGGAACCTTGGAGCCAAGGCCGCATGCTCCCTTGAAGAACCTTGTCCATAGTTTTCACCACCTATGATGATGTTTGCCTTTGCCTTCTCATCCCTTATCTTTTTGGCCCTTGGGACAAACTCTGGGTCTACGTAGTGATAAACATACTCGCTTATGGCGTAGATGTTGGACCTAAGGGGTAGGATTTTGGCTCCCGCTGGCATAATGTGGTCTGTGGTGATGTTATCGCCCACTATTAGGCTAACTTCTCCAGAAATGCTTTCTGGCAATTCGTCAAACTCGGGAAGGGGCTTTATGTTAGGACCCCTGTATATTTCCACCTCTTTTGCCTCTTCTTCCGGTAGTGGTGGTATAAAGGCTTCATCGCCGTAAGGGAACCTTTCTGGCATTTCCACCTTTATCCACTTTATTCCTTCTCTCTCTGCCAGCTTTCTTGGGTCTATGATCTCTCCAGCTATGGCGCAAGCCACACATACCTCTGGAGAAGCCAAATAAACCTTGGCGTCTGGCGTTCCAGACCTTCCTTCAAAGTTCCTGTTAAAGCTACGTATGGACACTCCACCGCTTGGTGGTGCATAGCCCATACCTATGCAAGGCCCACAGGCGCTTTCAAGGATTCTGGCTCCAGCCTTCAAAAAGTCAAGCAAAACACCGTTTTGTGTTATAAGCTCCAAAGCTTGCTTTGAACCAGGGGCTACTGCAAAGACCACGTCCGGATGCACCTTTTTGCCTCTTAGCAATGTGCCAGCACGTATTAGGTCCACAAAGGAAGAGTTGGTGCAAGAGCCTATGACTACTTGGTCCACCTTTATACCTTCCACTTCTCTCACAGGCACCACGTTGTCTGGAGAGTGGGGGCAGGCTATCAAAGGCTCAAGCTCAGAGAGGTTTATTTCAATGACCTCATCGTATTCTGCATCCGGGTCTGGAAGTAGCTCTATCCAATCCTCTTCCCTTCCCTGTGCTTTTAGATAGGCCCTTGTTATCTCGTCGGAAGGGAAGATAGAAGTGGTGGCTCCAAGCTCTGCGCCCATGTTGGTTATGGTGGCCCTCTCTGGCACAGAAAGCTCCTTTATACCCTCTCCAAAGTATTCAAATATCTTCCCTACACCACCTTTTACCGTTAGCCTTCTTAAAAGCTCAAGGATTATGTCCTTTGCAGTCACCCATGGTGGAAGCTTACCTGTTAGCTTTACACCCACTATCTTTGGCATCTTAAGGTAGAAAGGCTCTCCGGCCATGGCGGCGGCCACATCAAGACCACCAGCTCCTATGGCTATCATACCCACACCACCAGATGTGGGAGTGTGAGAATCGGAACCCAAGAGGGTCTTTCCGGGCTTTGCAAACCTTTCTACATGAACTTGATGGCATATGCCGTTGCCGGGCTTGGAAAGCCAAATACCATACCTTTTGGCAATGCTCATAAGGTATTTATGGTCATCGGGATTTCTAAAGTCCGTTTGAAGCATGTTATGGTCTATATAACTAACGGAAAGCTCAGTCTTTACCCTATCTACGCCCATGGCCTCAAACTGCAAATAGGCCATGGTTCCAGTGGCATCTTGGGTAAGGGTTTGGTCTATCTTTATGGCTATCTCCTCTCCAGGCACAAGCCTTCCACTAACAAGGTGGTCTTTTAGTATTTTGTAAGCCACAGTACCTTTTGCCATGCGTGCCTCCTTTCAAAAAGTTATGATTTATATTATAGCTCTTTAATAATAAAAACCCATAGTGGTATGCTTAAAAAGCTAAGTAGCATTCCAATACCCGCACTTGCAAAGGCCAAATTATGATTTAGTCCATACTTTAACATCAGAAGGCTTGCCGTTATCATGGTGGGCATGGCAGACTCAAGCACAGAAACCTTGTAGGCCAAGGGGCTAAGGGGCAAGAGCTTAAACAAAGCTACGGCGAGAAGGGGAGAAAGGAACATCTTTATACCCAAGGCTACAATCAAAAGCCTAAGACCCTTGCCCGCGTGAGAAAGCTCAAAGGAAAGGCCCAAGGAAAAAAGAACCACGGGCAACAAGGAAGCTACGGAAAAATCTACAAACTTCCACACATATTCGGGAAGGCTAAAGCCTCTCAAGAGAAAGCCAAACACAAGGCCCAAAAAGGGTGGGAAGAAAAGCACAGACCTTAAGTTTAGCCCTCCCTTTATTATGAGAAAGCCCAGAGAAGAAACTGCAAGGAAGGAACCCATGCTATCGTATATGACCGCATACCTTAGGCCCTCACTACCAAAGTAAGAAAAGGTGTAAGGATAACCCAAAAAGGCAGTATTGCCAAAGGCAGAAACCACCATAAGGCTCCTCAAGTTTTGTTTATCAAGCTTTATAAGCCTACCTATCAGGTAGGCACAGGCTATGGAAGAGATTATTACCATCCAAGCACCAAGGCTAACAAAAGCCACTTCCTTTGAAAAGCCAAGGTTATAAGCGGTTTTAAAGCTAAGCTGGGGCAGAGCAAAGTATAGCACATAATTTACCAAAACCTTTGAATGTTCGGAAGAAAACAGACCAAACCTCTTAAATATGTATGCTATGCCTACAGTAAGGAAAATCTCAAGCATACAAAAAGCTTTCTATCTGCCTTCTTATTATGCCATAGGCGCCAAGGTGGGACCTTAAAAACTTCTCAAGCCTTCCTATGGGCAGAAGGTTCTGTGGAGACCTCCTATCTTGAAAGGAGGTGCTGGCAAAAAGGGGCAAAAGACCGGCGGATAGGTCCGCAAGCCTTTTTACTTCCTCAAAATCTTTCTTCGGAAAGACCTCCACCCTTGCAATGCCATGAAGGCCCTCATGGTTGGAAAGTTTTACATACCAAGTAAGCTTATCCACCTTTTCCTTCTCTTCTTGTTTTTGTTGGTAGTGGATTTTTATGATGGGGCTTCTTTGGCCAGGCTTAAGAGAATACAAAAGGTTTAGATACTTTTTATCAAAGTAAAGCCTTTTTATGCTTTTTACAAAGCCTATGGCTGGCGTATTTTTAAGTTTATAGCTTAGAGTTCCATCACAAATTATTAGATCCTTAGGGAACTTTTTATAAGCCTGTAAGGCAATGTGGGCCTCCAATTCATCTCTCATATATTTATTAACTTCCACAGAAATATCTCCGTCTACGGGGAAGGCTTTGAAGTTTAAAAGGCTTTGAAGAAGAAAACTACCCTTAAAAGCCATAATTCTTTTTACTTCACTAAAAATAAGTGATTCCTTTATAAGGTTTAGCCTTCCATATTCTACCCTTAGAGCGCCAGCACCCAAGGATACAAAAGCACCTTCCGAGCTTTCACCCGTTTCTTCATCTTTTATGTATGCAAGGCATTCTGTCCTTCTCACACCGTCCACAAAGACTAAGTTAAGGCCTTCTTCGGGCCTATAGCCTTCATACACCCTTGGCTCTTCGGCAAAGTCCAAAAACTGCTCCGACTCTTCCACTTCAGCCGGCTCTATCTCCACTGGCTGTTGGGGGCTTAGGGATATGCTGTACCTTCCCAAAAGCTTCATCCTTTATCTCCTTTACTTTTTCCACTATAAGGTATTTTAGCCTATCAAGGTTTTCACCAGTAATGGCAGATATGGCTATAAAGGTATACCCTCTTTTACCAAACTCCTTTTCCAAAACCTCAATATAGGACCTGTCAGAAAGGGCGTCAAGCTTGGTGCCAACAACTATCTGTGGCTTTTTCATAAGGTCTTGACTGTAGCTTTCCATCTCTTTGTTTACTATTTCAAAGGCCTTTATGGGGTCTTGGTCTCTTGTATCGGATATATCTATAAGATGTAAAAGGAGCTTTGTCCTTTCTATGTGTCTTAAAAATTCATGGCCAAGGCCCTTGCCTTGACTGGCACCCTCTATAAGTCCCGGTATGTCTGCGAGGACAATTTGAGTCTCTTCATCCACTTCCATCACACCTAGCACTGGAGAAAGGGTGGTAAAGGGATAGTCTGCGATCTTTGGCCTTGCTTTGGTTAGCTTGGATATAAGGGTGGATTTGCCAGCATTGGGAAGGCCTATAAGGCCCACATCCGCTATAAGCTTTAGCTCAAGGATAAGCCATCTTTCCTCTCCCTTTTCTCCCTTCTCCGCATACCTTGGGCTTTGGTTTGTAGGCGTGGCAAAACGGGCATTGCCTCTTCCACCTCTTCCACCCCTTGCCACCACACACCTTTGACCATCTTCCACAAGGTCGCACAGCACTTTTCCACTTTCTGCATCTATAACCACAGTGCCAACCGGCACGTATATTATTAGGTCCTCTCCATCCTTTCCATGCTGGTTTTTTCCCTTTCCATGCTCCCCCCTTTGGGCCTTGAAGTGGGCTTGAAATTTAAAATCGTAAAGAGTATGCTTACGAGTAGTTGCCACCAAAATAACATCTCCACCCTTTCCACCATCTCCACCAGCAGGACCACCAAAGGGCCTATACTTTTCCCTTAAAAAGGCCACGGCACCATTTCCGCCATCTCCCGCTTTAACATGTATCTTTACCCTATCAACAAACATAAGGAAAAGTATAATAGTTGTAAAGGCTCAGTGATAACTCAAACTCCAAGCTTACTCAGGGTGTTCCCAAAATAGCCTACTAACATATTCGTAGGCTACGCCCCCGTCCCCTGCAACGGGAACTTGCGCCCTTCTCGGGTCTCCCCACAAGCCCCGAAAGAGTTTCTCCTTCAGGACAGAGAGGTCCCTTAAGACCTTCTCAGGAGAGAGTGCAGTCAGCACCACTACCTTGAGAACTCGCCAGAGATTAAGAGTATCCCCGCTTGTTCCATCCAGAGGCTGGAATACTCTCCTTGGCTCACTCCCAAGGCTTAAAGTCTTTATCAAAGCTTCTATCTCCTTTATGTGTTTAGCCTTCAAATAGGCATTCTTTACCTTTTCTTTCACATACTCTTTCAGTTCCATCAGTCCTTCTACACTTAGCCTTCTTATAAGCTCCATATAATTCTTTGGCACTTTTTCTTTTAGTCCTAAGCCTCTCCTTGCTATCACATAGGCACTTGCCATATCCTTGCTTACCATGTATTGCGGTGCATACTTTAACATGCCTATGATGGATGTGTAGGCTGGATTTACTTCTATCACCTCTATGCCGTCCCTTTTAGCCAATAGCTTTATCCTTTCTAACAATTTCCTATAAGCAAAGTTATGTCTTATCCTTCTTGAAAGCCTTCCCGAATAATCCCCCCTTTTCCCTTTGTCTTTTATCCTTAGCTTCTCTATCACTATTGCCTTTCCCTTCTCTTTGGCTAAGCTTATAACCTTATGTGCGTATATCCATGTGTAATAGTCTCTCTTATTGCCATTGCCACTTGATAGCTCTGGCATAGGCACCTCACCATAGCTTAAAAGGTTTCCACACTCATCCGTCTCTGCCCAAGCTATGTGGTTTGGATAGGCGTTTAAATCTATGCCTATTACTCCATAATCCTTTGTAATCTCTACTTCTGGATATTCTTCCTCTATAGTGAAGTAGGCATAGATGTTGCCATCTCTTAGCTTTAGCTCTACCGTATATGCTCTTCCAGAAAAGGCTATCTCTTTAATCTTTTCTATTCTCTCTTGCACTTATCAAGGCATATACATACTGCCTTTCTCCTGTGTTTATTCTAAGATATGTTCCATTCTCTCTTACCTCTATCCTTGTGTTTTGATTTCCTTTTGAGTGTTTTTGTCCTATGGAGTATAGATTTCCCTTCCTTCTCTCTTGGAACTGAGTTTTTAGTCTTTGGTAGTCTTTCCCATTTATATGTCTTTTTTGCAGTTTTCTAAAAATATCCCTTCCACCAAAGATGACCTTTTTTAAGCTTTGTCCTTTTTCTTTTCTTACTTTCATCAAAGCTTGAGCTTTAACAATGGCTGAATACGAATATCTAGAATTTAGTCCAAATACACCTTGGATTAACTTTCTTAAAGTGTTTATTTCCGTTCCCTCCAAAAGCCTTTTATAGGCATATCGCATAGCTGAGGACCATTTTCTCATGAGGTTTAAGACTTTCTCTTTGTCTTGATAGTTTGAGAATAAAAGTTTAGCACTTATGGTTATCATCTCTTCGTTATTTTAACATAACCGTAGGTAAGGTGGATTTTTGACACACCCTCAAGCTTACTTGCCTAAATAGCCCAAAGGGATTATAATAAAAATCTTGTGGAGGAGAGCGTAGCTCAGCTGGTAGAGCAGTGGACTGTGGATCCACGGGTCGCGGGTTCGACTCCCGTCGCTCTCCCCATGTTATAATCCTTTAAATGCTGTTAGAATGGTCCAGTTTTATTCAAAAGGTCAGGAATTTTTTCAAAGAAAAAGGCTATCTTGAAGTTTATACCCCCATACTCCTCCCCTTTCCAAACATAGACCTAAACGTAGAGCCTATAGAGGTAAATGTAAAAGAGTGTGGAAGAGAAAAGAAAATGTGGCTTCAGACTTCTCCAGAGCCTTCCATGAAAAAGATGCTTTCAAAGTACAAAAAAGACATCTTCCAGATTGCCAAAGTCTTTAGGAACGACGAGTGTGGAAGATTACATAAGGTAGAGTTTACCATGCTTGAGTGGTACAAGGTAGGTGTGGATTACAACTATCTAATAAAAGAAATAGGAGAACTTCTTTCCTTTTTGGGTATTTCACAGGACTACCTTACAACAAGGCTTGAACATGCCTTTGAAGAATATGCAGGAGTTATACTTTCCGAGGATGAAGAGATATTTAAGAACAATCTTATCGCCTACGGCTACGAGTTTGATGACAAGGAAGACTGGGAGAGTCTATTTTTTAGAATTTACATAGATGTAGAAAGATATCTTGGAAAAGAAAAGCCAGAGTTTATAACACACTTTCCAAAAAGGCTAAGCGCTTATGCCAAAGTAAGGGATGGCTACGCAGAGAGGTTTGAACTTTATATAAAAGGTGTGGAGATAGCCAACGGCTGGACAGAAGAGGAAAACAAGGAAGAGATAAGGCGTAGGATGGATGAATACAGAAGAGGAAGGGACCTACCTATGGATGAGGAGCTTCTTAAGGCTTATGAAGATTTTCCTCCCTGTGCTGGCTGTTCTATAGGCCTTGAAAGGCTATTTATGGTTTATATGGGCTTGGAAAGTTTAGAAGGTTTATACTTTTAATATGGCATACAGGTGCATGGTTGTGTTCCTTGAAGGCAACGATAAGGAAATAACGGAAAAGCTCAACGAGGTAATCTCCACCATTGAGGAGGAAGGTGGCCGAGTGCTTGATGTAGAAACAAGCTTTCTAAGAGAACATGGTATAGACGGCTTTGTGGCTGTTTATACCATAAAGTACGAGGCAAGTAGGGAAGTTCCTGAGGAATGATAATCAAAGTAAGGGCCAAGCCAAAATCAAAGGTGGAGTATGTGAAAGAAGTAGAAAAAGGTCTTTATGAAGTGGCGGTAAAGGAAGCACCGGAGGACGGGAAAGCAAACAACAGAATAGCAGAGCTATTAGCACAACATTTTGGGGTTTCTAAATCTAAGGTAAGGCTCCTAAGGGGTGCATCTGGAAAGTTAAAGCTGTTTGAGATTGAAGTGCTATAATTAAAGGAAAGGGGGGTTATACGATGTTAGTACGAACTATCAATAGAAAGGAGAGGGTAATATGAAAGTGCCAACTCTTAAACTACCACAGTTTAAGCTTCCTCACCTTTCTCTGGGAAATGCAGCAAAGAAAAGTAGCATAGCCATACACTATACAAATAGTAAAATAAGGATATTGGGACTAAAAAGAGATAAAAGCTTGCTTTTTGAACCTTTAGAGGCTTCCTATAAGGATGATAAAGCGCAGGCCTTAAGAGATATGGTAGAAAGGTATAACATAAAGGGTCAAGAGGTTATAGCATGCTTATCTGTTAATGAAGGACTTATGAAGTTTTATACTTATCCATCTGCTCTTAGCAAAAAGGATCTCCAAAACTCCATAGAGTGGACAATAAAAAGGGAACTTCTTGCTTTAAAAGAGGAGGCATATTACGACTACTATGTGCTTGATTCATTCCCAGACCCTAAAAAAGTAGGCGTGATTGCGGTAATTGCTCGCAAAGAAACAGTAGAAAACGTAAAAAAATTGATTGAATCTGCAGGATTAAAATTAAAAGTTCTTGATTATGAAGTGGTAGCCATAATAAATTATGGCCTATATCATAAGCTTCCTTTGCCCTTTTCTATTTTACACGTAGATTATGACTATTCTATACTGGTTAACTATTCCACATCAAGCATAAGTTATTATGTAGACCAATGGAGCCTTGCAGAATACTTAGAGAATAAAAATGAAGAAACCTTTGAATCTTTTATTTCTGGAATAGTAAACTTTGTAGTTATTAATGACATAACAAGCCTCTATATAGCCGGACCTGTTTTGCTATACGAAGACATTACCACACGTATAATGGAAAATGTGCCTATTTTTGGCTTGCTTGATTTAGAAGGCATACCATCCAGCTTCTTCATACCATATAGCCTCTGTATAAGGGGGTTAGAGAAATGATTAAGATAAATCTACTAAAGGCTGAACAGAAGAAAAGAGGTATAAGCATAGACTTAACAGCTTTAAAAAACTTAAAAGTGCAGGACCTTTTAAAAGTAAATTCTTTGTATTACGCTGGAGCCTTTCTTTGGGTAGTGGTTATACTCGTTGCAGGATACTATTTCAAACTGAACCAAGATAAAGAAGATTTAAGGAAGAAGTTAGAAGAATTGAACATAGAAAAAAGCAGGCTTCAAGCTCAATCAAAAAGATTTTTGGAACAGAAAAAATCTTTGGAAACAGAGATTGCACGTTTAAAAGCTCAAATACAAGATATAGATAAAAGCAAAGACATTATTGTTGGGCTAAAATCTTACTATAATCCGTTTAACAACAGCCTTGATTTATATACTCTATCTTTACCAAAAACATCTTGGGTTAATACTTACAAGCAAAGTCTGGATATAAATACGCAAACAGTAAAGTCTGAACTGGATATAAATACCTTTGATTATCAAAGTATTAGCACCTATGGTAAAATTGTGGGAGATAGGTCCAAAAAGATTACCATAAGCCCTGTAGAAAGGAAGGCAACGCCAAGCGGTTTTGAGTATTACAATGCCAAGCTTTATATGGAGAAGCCTATTCAGGAGGGGAAATAGGTCATGGAAAACATAAAAGCGCAGTTTAAGAACCTACCACCCTGGCAGAAGTATTTTTTGGTGCTTGGTTTACCTATCTTACTAATCTTTTATATATGGTTTATTCTCATATCGCCAGCTTTAGAAGAAACCAACAGATTAAGATTGGAAAAGGATAGAGTAGAAAAAGAAATAGAAACTATAAAGGGCAGTATGAAGCCCACTATTTTGAATAACTTAAAGAAAGAAAAGGAAAGATTGGAACTGGAATATGCACAAAAATACGCAGAACTTACCAGTATGGTAGGTGAAATACCTACAGAAAAGGATGCTGCAAAGATCATAAGAAATATAGGGAACATAGCCACTAAAAGCGGAGTAGTAATACTTAACCTTCAGGTGTCAAGCCCACAAAAGGTAAATTACGAGCTTATACAGGAAGGTGATAAGAAAATAGTAAAAGAAGTTCAACAGCAACAGCAAGGGCAACAACAAGCTCAACAACAAAAAACACAACAACAACAAAAGCAAGCACAACAACAGCCAAAGGGTGTAAGCTTCTTAAGGAGCGAATTAAAGATCACTCTTTCTGGTCCCTATGGGTCGGTTAGAAAATTTTTAGAAAGGCTTGCAAAAGAAGGGGTAATATCCTATCCTTCTTCCATAACATTGACGCCGGAAGGTGCAAATAAAGTAAGGGCAGAAGTTGTGCTATTCTTAATTATGAAGGAGGAAGGGCAATGACAAGGTATATTGTAGCACTTATACTTGTTAGCCTATCTTATGCGCAGAATGCCTTTCAGAACCTTGAAGGTGTGGTGGGTTATATAGTGGTGGAAAAAAAGGGAAAGGTAGAAAACTATCTTGTGATAGAAGATAAGGGAGGTTCTGTAAAGACTATAAAAGTGGATAAAAAACCATCCGATTATCTAAAAAGGGTAGAGGAAGGAGGAAAAAAATGAAAAGGTTTATCTATGCCTTTTTACTGGTGCTACTTATTAGCTTCTCCCATGCTCAGGTTATAAGGGAGATGAAGTTTGAAAATGTAAAACTGGAAACGGTGCTAAAGGCTTTATCAGAAGTTTCTCAGATGAACCTTGTCTTTGACCCCGCCATTTCACAAGACCTTCAGAAAACGGTAAGCGTAGCCATATATAAGCCTGTGCCTGTTGGGGAAGCTTTTAACATTATTTTGAAGGAAAATAACCTTATAGCCGTACCGGTAGATAAGAAGGTTTATCGTATCACGAAAGCTGGAAGCATAAGTGTAAGCGTGGTTGGACTGGATGAAAGAGAAGTAAATGAGGTTATAAACTTTTTAAAGGCAAGGGTAAGCCCCTCTGCGGAGATAGTATGGGATAAAACTCTAAAAACCATATATGTGAGAGATGAGGAAGCAAATATAAAAAAGCTTGAGCCTGTTTTAAAGGATTATAGAAGATTGGCGCAAGCCTTAGTACCAAGGGAGGAAATACAAACCAAGGTTTTTTATTTAAAGTTTATAGACTCGGATGAGGCAGAGAAAAGGATAAAACCTCATACATCTCAAGACACACTCATAACAAAAGCCTACGACTTTAACGCCTTGGTTATAAGGGATACACCCAAGAGATTGGAGGAGTATGAAAAGATCCTAAAGCCCTTTTTAACTACCACACCTTCAGAAAGAAGGCCTGTCACAAAGATCTTTTACCTTAAGTATGTAAGCCCGGAAGAGTTTATCAAGATGATAGAGCCTTATAGGTCCGAGGCTGGGCAAGTTTTGAGTGGTGGAGCTTTGGTAGAAAAGGAAAGAGTGGATGAAGTAAGAACAGGAGTTGCTGGTAAGACTACCAGAGAAGAAGTAAGAGAAAAGCTTGCCGGCCCTGTGCCTGTAATAAGGGAATTTAACGCTGTAATGATAACAGATTATCCGGATGTAATACAAAGAATAAAAGAGATTTTTAAAGAATATATTAGTGATACGCCTGTGAGAATATCCATAGAGGCTCGTATTGTAGAAATATCCTCAGAAACTTTGAGGGAGCTCGGTATAAACTGGAATGCCCTCTTGTCTCAAGCTAGAGTACCACAATTTTGGGAGGGCGGTGTAAGTGCTAATATGGGCCTACCTCCACACGTTGCAGGCTCACCAATCTTGATACCGCAACTTTCTCCAAATCCTGGTGGCCTTTTTGTCTTTACTTATCAAAAAGGCATATTGAATGCACTTAATCTCAGAATTTCAGCCCTTGAAAGGATAAACAAAGCAAAAAGTATAGCAAAGCCCATGGTTGTTGCTATAAACGGGCAGAAGGCTATTATAAAACAAGGTATACAAGTGCCATATTTGACAGCATCACCTGGACCTGGTGCTACAGCCGTTCAAAATGTACAGTTTAAAGATGTAGTTTTGGAGCTTGACGTTACTCCAATAGTGTCTCCAGACGGAAGGATTTTAATAGATTTAACATTGAGGAGAGATACGGTTGGTATTCAAACACCACAAGGACCTGCTATAAATACCAAGGAGGTAAAAACAAAGATAATAGTGGAAAGTGGCCAGACTGTGGTGTTGGGCGGTGTTATAGATAGTCAAGATAGTCAAACTAATGAAGGTGTGCCAGGCCTAGTAAGAGTACCAATTCTCAAATATCTCTTCGGACAGGAGAGGATAAATCAAGCTGATAGAGAGCTATTGATATTTATTACTCCTACTTTGATAACACAATAATGAGGGTTTTGATAAGGGGCGTAAATGAGGGCAATGTGGATAAGATTTCCGAGCACTTTGTCAACTTGGGCTTGAGCCCCGCCCCACTTTATAAAAGCCTTTCGGAGAATTCAGATCAGGTTACAATAGAATGCAAAGAAGACCAGTTTTTTGAGCTTAAAAATGCTCTAGCCGGTATTTGCGAAGTCATTCTAATGGAAAAGAAGAAAAGCCCTCCATTGCCTACTCTTTCCTTGGTCTCCCTCTTTTTGGATAACCTTTTGCTTTTCTATATACTAAAACTCTCCATATACTCTTCAGATTTTAGTATAATGCTTGGCTACCTATTTTCCTCTTCAAAGGCACAAGCCTACTTTCAGCTCATACTTTCTTTATTTTTGATAGTTGGCTATTACTACGCCTTTATAAAGACAAAAGAAGCACCCCCTATTGCCAGGCTCCTTGAAATAAGATACCAAAAAGACCAAAACTGGGTAATCCTCGCCTATAGCCTTCCCCTTATAGGCCTTTATCTCATATCCAGCGGAATACCTTTTGGAAGGCTTTTGGGCTTGGCTATGCTTTCTTTTAGCGTTGGTATATTGGTTTATTCAAGCGTGAAGTTTTCGTGAAGATGCTTGACATGTGTATAAAAAGTGATAAAAATATACCTATCCTCCTCTAAAAGGGGAGGAAATACTCTAAAGGAGGGTTTAGCCATGAGAAACCTTTACCAAGCCACAAGCAAAGCCGTAAGGCTCAACAGCTCAAAGGGTTTTACCCTCATTGAGCTCCTTGTAGTCATAGCCATCATAGCCATCTTGGCATCCTTGGCCATACCGCAGTATCTTGCATACCAAAGAAGGGCAAAGGTAAGCTCTTATGCAGAACCTATAGCAAGAGCTTGTCTGATGGATGCGGTAGCTTGGTGTATGGAAAATCCAAGCACACAAATAGATGGAAATCGCCTTAATAACTGTGGCACACAAACTCCTAGAAATACCGCTGGCGGAAATGTTACTCTAGTAGTTGATGGCTCTGGTACTAACCCGCAGGTTAGCGGAATTCAAAATGTAGCATGTACTAATGATGGCCAAATTACAGTTGCCGATCCAAACAATCCACCAAGCGTAGTTGCACGTCTTGATGGTGTTAAGGACTATCGTGCAAGATGTTTCTATCAAAACCAAAGCGTTAGATGCACTGTAGAATCAGGACAATAACCATCCCAGCCCCCTCTTGGGGGGGCTTTTGTTATGAAAAGGGGTTTTTCTCTTATAGAACTTTTGGTAGTGATTGCCATTTTGGCAGTGCTTGCCTCCATAGCTATTCCTTCCTACCTAAGCTACAGAACAAAAGCTATGGTTACCTCTTATGCTCTTCCCTTGGCAAGGGCTTGTATGAATGATATTGCTTCCTATTGTAGTTCAGAAGCAAAGGATGAGACTTATAACAATCCAATAGGAGACTCAAGGTTTCCAAACTGTAGAGAAAACAATCAAGTGGCCGGTGGGAATGTAAAAATAAGTGTATTGACCACTCCTGTCTGCAGTAATTCTGGCCTTTTGTCCCAAGGTGTTATAGTAGCTTACATTGAGGGATCTGACAGCTACAAAGCCTATTGCACTGTGGACGCTAGACCTTTTAGGTGTTATATAGAGTAGGAAGAAGGGAAGGGGCAAGGCCCCAAGAGGTGTGCTATGAAGGCACACGAGGGAAGGAGGCGCACCAGTTGATAATATAACATAAAATTCACATCATTTCAACATGATATAAATCATATAATTTCTGTGGTAAAATTTTCTTCCTTAAAAAACTCAAGAGGTGCAGGTATGAAGTGGGACAATGTGTATCTTTGGGAAGGAAAGGCAAACATACCACAGGAAGGTCAGTTTATAAAACTTAAAGAGGATAAGAGCCTTGAGGTGCCGGACAATCCCATAGTCCCTTACATTGAAGGGGATGGCATAGGCCCAGAGATCGCACCCGCCATGATACATGTGGTAAACACGGCTGTAGAAAGAGCCTATGGAGGAAAGAGGAAAATATATTGGGTTGAACTCCTTGCGGGCGATAAGGCTGAGGAGAAAACGGGCAAGCGTATGCCAGAGGAGACCCTTGAAGTGTTAAAGACTGCCATAGTCTCCATAAAAGGCCCCCTTGGCACGCCCGTAGGAAAGGGTGGAAAGTCTCTCAACGCTATCCTTCGCCAATCTATGGACTTTTACTCTGCCATAAGGCCAGTCTATTGGCTTGGACAGCCTGCACCCATACCAAACCCCGAAAGGGTCAATGTGGCAGTCTTTAGGGAAAACTCTGACGACGTTTATATGAGCATAGAATACATGCCAAGGGCAGAAAACACACAAAAGGTGAGGGAGTTCTTTATAAAAGAGATGGGCGTTTCTGAGTATGCTCTTCCCGAGGATTGCGGTATAACGGTAAAGCCTATGAGCGAATACAAGACAAAAAGGCACGTGAGGAAGGCCTTAAGGTGGGCTTTGGAAAACAACAAGAAGGTGGTGGCTGTGGTAGGAAAAGGGAACATAATGAAGGCCACGGAAGGAGCCTTTATGAACTGGGCCTTTGAGGTGGCAAAGGAGCCAGAGTTTGAAGGAAGGGTTATAACGGAGGGTGAGCCAAAGGAAGGACAGGTTTTGATGGTAAGGGTTATAACAGACCAGATGTTAATGCAGTTGGTCCTAAGGCCTGAGGCCTACGATGTGATAATTACTCAAAACCTTAACGGTGATTATATATCCGACCTTGCCTCTGCTTTGGTGGGTGGACCGGGCTTTGTGCCAAGCGGAAACATAGGCGATGGCTATGCCCTCTTTGAAAGCACTCACGGAACGGCCTACGATATAGCAGGCAAGGGCATGGCAAACCCACTATCCTTGACCTTATCTGGCGCCATGATGCTTGAATACCTTGGATGGAAAGAGCCGGCTGAGCTTATCTATCAAGCGGTTAGAAGGGCCATAGGCGACAGGCTTGGAACTCCAGACATAGCCAACGGCTTTAGAAAAATGGGCCTTGAGGCAAAGGAGCTAAGCACCTTTGACTTTGCAAAGGCTATTGCGGAGAGGATAGGCTGAAAACAATAGCCTTAAACCTCTCCCCCCTTTCTTTGTAATCTCTGAACATATCAAAGGAGGCGCAGGCTGGAGAAAAGAGGATAATATCTCCCGGGCTTGAAAGTTCAAAGGCTTTATTTACGGCCTCCTCCAAGCTTTGGAGAAGATAGACCTCACAGCCCTTCCATGCCTTGGCTATTCTTTCTTTTGCCTCACCTATAAGCAAACAGGCCTTTGTTTTTCTCTTTACAAGGTCCCTAATACTTTCAAAGTCTCCTCCCTTGTCCCTTCCGCCCGCAATAAGCACCACCTTTCCATCCTCAAAGCTCTCAAGGGCAGACCTCAAAGCGTTTACGGTGGTAGATTTAGAATCGTTATAGACCTCCCTACCCCCAAAGCTTCCAAGGTATTCCATCCTGTAGGGAAGGCCCTTAAAGCTATAGAGAACCTCTTGGATTATCTCCAAAGGCACGCCCATGAGCCTTGCCATGGCGCTGGCAAAGAGGGCATTCTGATAGTTGTGCTTTCCTTTTATCTTTAACCTTTCCACCTCAAAGAGAGGCTCACCAAGGAAGTAAGCCCTTCCATCTTTTATGTAGCCATCTGCACCTTCCTTAAAAAGGTAAAACTTCTTAGCCTTGTTCTCTGTAGCCCTTACCCTTTCATCAAGGCCGTTTAGTAAAAGAAAGTCCTCTTCCTCTTGTCTCATAAAGATATTTCTTTTGCTCCACAGATAGTCCTCAAGGCTTTCATGCCAGTCAAGATGGTCTTCGGAGAAGTTCAAAAAGGCACCTATATGAGGCCTAAAGCTTTTAAGGGTTTTACCTTGAAAGGAAGAAACCTCAAGCACTGCAATGCAAGAAGGTTTTTTTAGAACTATTTGAGACAGGGGAACTCCTGCATTGGCTCCCTCCTCCACATTGGCGTAATACTCCCTTAGCATAAGGTAGGTAAGCCTTGTGGTGGTGGATTTTCCATCGGTGCCCGTTATGGCCAAGGCTACGCCTTTGAAGAACTTCCAAGCAAGCTCCAGCTCTCCTATAAGCTCCAATCCTCTTTTTTCTACCTCTTTCCATAAGGGATGCCTTGGTGGGATGCCGGGAGATAAAACTACCGTGTCCACAAGGTCTAAATACTCTCTAAAGTCATCACCCCTTGCATCATCACCGCTATAGACCTCAAAGCCCTTTGCCTTCAAAAGCTCCACCGCAGACCTTCCGCTCACACCAAGACCCCAAACAAGGAATCTTTTCATGGCTATAGCTCCTTATGTATTCCTTCCATATAAATCCTTTCAAGTATTCTCCTCGCTATAGGCGCCGCAGCAGAACCGCCGGAGCCACCATGTTCCACAAGCACACCAATAACAAAAACAGGGTCCCTGTAGGGTGCAAAGCCTACAAACCAAGCATGGTCTCTAAGATGGTAGGGTAAGTTTTTCCGCCTTGCGCTATGCACGGATATTTGTGCCGTTCCTGTCTTTCCTGCTATATCCACTATGCTTGAGTAGGCAGAGGTGGCAGTACCGCTTCTTACCACATCCCTAAGAGCTTCCCTCACCAAAGCAAAGTATTCTGGCTTTGCCCTCACCACCTTATAAACACTCCTTTTTGCCTTCCATATCACATTCCCATTAGCATCCCTTTTTTCCCTTACCAAGATGGGCTTATATATAACACCATCGTTCACAATGGCCATCATCATTAAGGTTTGTTCAAAAAGGGTAGCCTTCAAAAAGCCCTGTCCTATGGACATATTGACCGTATCACCACCATACCAAGGCTCTTTAAGCTTACTCTTTTTCCACTGTGGAGTGGGTATAAAGCCCTTTGAAAGGGGCAGGTCAAAGGGTATTTCTTCTCCGTAAGAAAAGCTTCTTAAAACCCTTTCTATCTCCCTTGGACCAAGCTTGTAATATCCATAATAGTAAAAATAAACGTCGCAGGAGTCCTTTATGGCTTTGTGCAGATTTACCCATCCATGCCCAGACCTGTTCCAACAGAAGAAATCTCTGTTTCCAAGCTCAAAGCTTCCATGGCATACAATTCCCTCTTTGGGAGATACGCCCTTTTCAAGGAGTGCCACGCCAAGGGCAGGCTTTATAACAGAGGCTGGTGGATATTTGGCATACAAGGCTCTGTTAAAGAGGGGTTTTAAACTGTCCCCTGAATAAGCTTGCCATAGGTCGGAGATTTTATTTGGGTCAAAAGATGGATAGCTAAGCAAGGCCAGAACTTCGCCCGTTCTTGAATCAAGGACAAGGACTGCACCAGCCTTGTGGCCCGAATCTCTAAAAACCTCGTAAGCTATCCTCTGAATTCTAACATCTATGCTTAAAACTAAGGTATTTCCTTTTTCTGGCTCCACATAGCCAATGTTGCCTATTACCTTGCCAACGGCGTTTACCATAACTTCCTCTGCGCCCACTTTACCCAAAAGGTCTTGGTCAAAGGCCCTTTCTAAGCCATACATACCCACAAGGCTTTGAGTGCTTATCCTATCTCCATATTTTTGGAGATGTTTTTCTGTAGGATAGCCCACATAACCAACCACATGGGCGCATATCTCACCTTGAGGATAAAAACGTGATGGTATGGTGTTTATAAAAACTCCAGGTAGTTTATAGCTATAGTTATAAAACTTGTCTATCTCTTCCTGTGTTTTTAGCTCCATTAGAAGGATAGGCTCTATGCTTCTTCTCTTCCTTAAACTTTCATAGTCCAATTGGACGTTAAAGAGACTTTTTAGATTTTCTAATACCTCTTTTAAATTCCCCTCTTCTTGTAGTTTTTGGTGGTCAAGGAAAAGCATGTATTTTGGCACATCTTGAGCTATCTTTTCGCCTTTTCTGTCCAAAATATCCCCTCTTTGAGGATATATGATCCTTTTTCTAACATAGTTTTTTTGAGAAAGCTCCTTATAATATTTGCCCCTTATAATCTGAAGGTAAAAAAGCCGCACCATAACTATTAAATAGGCAATCAAGCCAACAAAAGCCAAAAACAAAAAACGCCTTCTACTCATGGACCTTGTTAAAATATCCCCTTGATATAAAAATAATAAAACTTAGCTCAATCACATAGCTCAAAAGGAAAAGTAAAGGATTTATTTCCAGATAATATCTTAATCTGAAAAGTATGACCACCCATAGCTTTTCAACCAGAGAAAGAACTGTGTATGCCAACAATAAGGATGTCCTATTTGGAAAATCAAACCTTGCTTTTAGAAAGCTTAGCCATATTGAAAAAAAGGTATAACCTGAAATATGTAAACCCAAAGAATCTTGAAATACATCCAAAAAGAAGCCAGATATCAAAGGCTTTTTTAGATTGTAGTCCTCTTCCCTTAATAGGTTTACAAAAAGATAGGCTAAGAGCAGGTTTGGCACTGTAAGGAGATTGTGAAAAAGGGCCAACAGCACCGAACTTTGGAAGAAGGCGATTATTAGGGCAAGAAGGTAAAATCTCATAACTTTTCCTTTATTAGGGTGCAGATGGAAATTCTTCTTACATCAACCGCTGGTTTGACCTCTACCTTTTTGAAAAAGCTTTTACCTTCTTCGGAAATGCTGACTACTGTACCTATGATAAAGGGGGGGAGGTTCTTTGATGGAGACCTCAAAAAAACTGTATCACCTACCTTTAATGGGTCCTCCAAATTCACATGAAGCAAAGAGCCATAAGGATAGCCACCCTTGTATATGTATGCCTTGTCTTTGGAGGTGGCGCTTATGGAAAAGTCTTTGGAGAAAACAGTCCTAACCCGAGAAGAGCCACCATACACCTCATCCACAATACCAACAAGCTTATCCTCATAAAATACCACCATGCCTTCCCACAGTCCCGCATCTTGCCCTTTGTTTATAAGTATAAAGGTATCATTACCCGAAGGGTCGTAGGCTATCACATTGGCATAAACCAAAGAAGTTTTTTTAATCTCAAAGGGTAAGTTTATAGCCTTGCTGAGGTCTTGAAGTTCCTTTTCACAGGCATAAAGCTGTACTTTGTAAAGATAGTATGCTTGTAGCTCTTTTTTGAGTTTTTGGTTTTCTATGTTGGCGTTTTTAAGAAGTATATAAGTGTCTATAAGATTTTTTGTATTTTCCGCTATGTTTCCCTTAAGTTCAAAGAGGGGTTGGACAACAGACCTTAAAAAGTTATAAAGTTGGTTTATAAAAGGTAAGGTTGAAAGATTAGTAAAATAAAGAAGCACACTAAGAAAAAGCACAAGGATTTGGACACCATACCTTTTCATACCATGGATACTTTCCTTATAAGCTCTATGTTGTCAAGCACCTTTCCTACACCTCTTGCCACCGCCGTTATAGGGTCTTCGCAGTATCTTGTTTTTATGTTTGTCTCTTGTTCTATCCTCACATTGAGGTTCCTAAGTAGGGAGCCACCGCCCGCTAAGGTAATACCTCTTTCAGCTATATCAGAAGCCAGCTCTGGTGGGGTTCTTTCTAAGGTAGTCTTTATGGCATTTACTATGGAAGATATAACATCTTCAAGGGCCTCTGTTACATCCTTGTTGCTTATATTTATAACCTTGGGCAATCCAGTTACATCCCTACCCTTTATCTCCATCACCCTTTCTTCATCTTCGTATATGGCACTTCCAAGCTCTATCTTCACCTTTTCTGCCGTCTGTTCACCTATCAAAAGGTGGTATTTCTTCTTAACATGCTGTATTATGGATTCTGTCATTTCATCTCCAGCTATTCTTATGGAATTAGATACCACTATGCCTGCAAGGGATATAACGGCTATTTCTGTGGTGCCTCCACCAATATCCACTACCATATTGCCTATGGGTTCTTCTATGGGAAGGTCTGCGCCTATGGCTGCGGCCATAGGTTCTGCTATAAGATAAACCTCCCTTGCGCCAGCACTCTTAGCAGCATCTATCACAGCCCTTTTTTCCACCTGGGTGACGCCAGAAGGCACGCCTATAACCACACGAGGTTTTGCCTTGAAAATGCTACCTCCTATAGCCCTGTTTATAAAGTAAGAAAGCATAACTTTTGTTGCTTCAAAGTCTGTAATCACTCCATCTCTTAAAGGTCTTATGGTTTGTATGCTTTCAGGGGTTTTACCAAGCATGTTTTTTGCTTCTTTGCCAACTGCAAGCACTTTTCCACTCCGCACATCAATGGCTACTATGGAAGGCTCATAAAGGACTATGCCTTTGCCTTGCACATAAACAACCGTATTAGCAGTGCCAAGGTCAATACCTACATTGTTAGGAATAAAACCAAAAAGGTTTGCTAATTTGCTTAACATCCTTAATATTATAAACTATGGAGACTATTTTAAGTAAAAAGCAAGAGGAGAGACTTTTTAAGGCGGTAGGAGGTGAGGATGAATCTATAAGAAAGGCACTTGAGTTTATAGAAGAAAAGCATGCAGGACAGTACAGAAAATCTGGAGAACCTTATGTGATACATCCCATAGAGGTAGCCATAACGCTTGCAGAGCTTGGTATGGATAAAAGCACCATAATAGCTGGCCTGTTGCATGATGTTTTGGAAGACACACAAACTACCTATGAGGAAATAAAACAAAAGTTTGGAAAAGAGGTAGCAGACCTGGTAGAAGGTGTTACAAAGCTTAGTAAAATACACTTCAAAGACATTCAAACACAAAAGGCGGAAAACTACAGAAAGTTAATACTTGCCTTTTCAAAGGACCTAAGGGTTATCTTTATAAAACTTGCTGACAGGCTTCACAATATGAAAACCCTTCAATGTTTTAGTAGGGAAAAACAGGTAAGGATAGCAAGGGAAACACTTGAAATATATGTGCCTATAGCCAACAGGCTTGGCCTTTGGAAAGTAAAAACGGAGCTTGAGGACCTTTGTTTTATGTATTTATATCCAAAGGAGTATGAAGAGGTAAAAAACTTTGTAGGAAAAAGCAGGAAGGACCTGGAGGACTACCTAAAAAGGTTATTTATACCAAAGCTGAAAGAAGAACTGAAAAAAGCTGGTATTGAGGCCCACATAACCTATAGGCCAAAGCACCTTTATGGAATATGGCAAAAGACCTTACGCAAAGGTATAAGGCTTGAAGATGTGCATGATATTCTCGGGGTAAGGGTTATAGTGAATACAGTTCAAGAGTGCTACCTTGTGCTTGGTTTGGTGCATAGCATCTTTAAGCCTGTGCCAGGAAAGTTTGACGATTATATATCCTTACCTAAACCAAACCTTTACCAGTCTCTTCATACGGCGGTGATAGGTCCAAAGGGTAGGATGGTGGAGGTGCAGATAAGGACTTGGGAGATGCACGAAAGGGCGGAAAAGGGTATTGCTGCCCATTGGGCATACAAAGAAGGTAAGAATGTAAAGGATAACAGCGTTTATTCTTGGCTAAAAAGCTTGGTGGAAAGCGTGCAGGGAAGCAAAAATCCGGAAGAGCTTTTGGAAAACTTAAAGCTGGAGCTTTTTTCTGAGGAGGTCTTTGTATTTACTCCAAAGGGGGACTTAGTGGTGCTTCCCAAAGGTGCTACGCCCGTGGACTTTGCCTACCACATACACACGGATATAGGCAATCATTGTGCGGGTGCAAAGGTAAACGGTAGGATAGTCCCATTGAACTACAGGCTTCAAAACGGCGATATGGTAGAGATAATAACAAACCCAAATAAAAAGCCCAATGCAGAGTGGCTCAACTTTGTAGTAACTTCCAAGGCAAAAAGCAGGATAAAGGCAGTGCTGAAAGAACTTGAAAGAGAAAGGTATATACAGCTTGGTAGAGAAAGGCTTGAGCTATACCTTCAAAAACTGGGAATAGAAAGAGAAAGCTTTATAAAGAAGCTACTTGAAGAAAGCAGGGCAAAGGATGAGGAAGAGCTTTTACTTCTTTTGGGTAGTGGCAGGTTATCAAAGGAACGCATATACGCACTATTTAGAAAAAGAGAGAAGGAAAAGCCACAAGAAAAGGTAGAGGATGTTATATACATTGATGGCTTGGGTAATGTGCTTCATGGGCTTGCAGAATGCTGTAATCCTTTGCCGGGAGAGGAGGTGTATGGTGTGATCTCCAAAGGAAAGGGCCTTATCATACACTCAAAGGAATGTCCAAACATAGCCTATTTACAAAAGGTGTCTCCAGAAAAGATTGTTAAGGTAAAGTGGAACAAGGCTCAAGGGCTTCATTATACAAAGCTAAGGATTATAGCAAAGGACAGGGTTGGCATATTGGCCGAAGTGACTTCCACCATATCAAAGATGGGTGCCAACATAACGGAGGCAAGGACAAAAAGCTCACCTTCTGGGGAGGCTTTGATGGATTTTACCATACAGGTGGAAAACTACGAGGAGTTTTTAAAAGTTGTAAAGGCCTTGCAATCCATAGAGGGTGTGGAGGACTGCAGGAGACTCTTTTCTTAAATTAAAATTACTTTTATACACACGCCGAGTGAGAAATTCCCTTTAAGCTAAACCTTCCATATCAATAAAAAGACAGCAGGGCTACTATAATAGTAGCCCTAAAAACCATCGGAGGTTTTTACCATGGAAATTATACCACCTTACCTACGCATCTACCAACAAATCCTAAAAGACCTTGAAAATGCCTTGCCATTCCTTAATGTGCCAAAAGCTAAAGCAGGCAGAAAGCCTAAACTCACAGACATCCATATAGCAGCCATCTTTATACTCTCCTACATAACCAATACAAAAGTCCTCACCTTAGCTAAACTACTTATTGACCCATCCATACAATCATGGCATATCTTCAGAAGATACAGACTCAAGAGAGTATACAGGATATTGAGAGAATACAAGCTTCACAAGCTGAGGCTTATGATTTTAGCAAGGCTTTTGTATGGTAAGAAGATAGAACTTGTAATAGATGGAACCATAGTGGACATAGCCAATGTAAACAGGGCGAGGACACAGAAGATAAGGAGGGTAAGAGGGAAGGTATGGTGGGCAAAGAGGAGAAGGAAGATAGTTCGGAGAGACAATGGGAAGGTAGTGGAGTTTGAGGAGGTCAGGTATGGCATGTTGATGATGGTGTTATGTGATAGGTGGGGAAGAGTTTATGATGTGTGGATAAGCTTTGGAAGTGTGCATGAGGTTAGGGCATTTAGGGAAAGGAAGAGAAGGAGTTTATGGTTTAGGAAGCTTGTGGAGAGTTGTGTGGTGTATGGAGATAGGGGTTATAGGGGTTGTGAAGGTGTTATTGTGTGTGATAGTAAAGATATGAGGGCAAAAAGGCAGGTAGTGGAAGGTGTTATAAGTCAGATAAAGCTTTTTAATGCTGGTAGTGGGTGGAGGACTTTAACTTGTGTGCTTGTGTATGTATATGCTTATGCTATTGGATATAGCTATTGTAGGAGGGGTGAACTTGAGGTCTAATTTCTCACCCGGCGTTTAAATTAAAATTACTTTTATACACGTAGAGTGAAAAATTCGTTTTTTGTATAGGCAGTTTTAAACCTGCCAAATTATAAAACATCGGGCGGGTCCAAGACCTGCCCCTACATTTTGGACTTTTTGGCACGCATTAGCGTGCCCCTACATTATGTTCAAAACTGTCTCATTTATTTTTAGCAAGAAAATATGATAGTATAACCTTTGCTTAATTAATTTCTCACCCTGCGTAAGTCTAAAATAAATTAAACAAATTATGAAGGACCGGAGCCAACCCCAATCTTCAATGTGATAGTGTTAGTCTATTACACCAGGAGTGCATGCAGGCTGTAATGACAAAGGATAGATTTATCACCAGAGGCTTTTCTCTTAAATTAAAATTACTTTTATGAGCACAAAAAGGAAGGAATTAAAAGAGCAAAAAAGGCTTGAAATTATCAGGGCGGCTTGTAAACTCTTTGCAGAAAAAGGCTACTACAACACAACCATACCCCACATAGCCCAGGCTGTTGGCATGAGCGTTGGGAATATATACAACTACTTTGAGTCTAAGGAGGCGTTGGCAAAGGAAATAATGATAACAGTCTCCAACTGGGTGGGGGAAAGGCTTAGAAAGATAGAAGAGATGGATGTGGATTATAGGGAAAAGATAAGGCTTTTTGTAAAAAGCTTTTTTGAAATAGCCGTTGAGGAGCCGGAGCTGATAAACTACTTTCTAAAGGTCTTTTTGGTAAACAGGGAGGTCTTTAGCGAAGGCTGTGAGGGCTTTGCCTGCATAGCAAGCGTTATAACAGAGGTTATGGTCTTTTTGAGCAATGGCATAGAAAAAGGGGAGCTTAGAAATCAGAGTTTTTATCCAGCCTTTACCACCATAATGGGCCCCCTTGGTGGTATGGTCTTTTTACACAGCGAGGGCCTTCTTGATAAATCCCTTATGGACTATGTGGATGAGGTTTCAGAAAACCTTTGGAGGGCTTTGAAAGCTTAATCTTCTATGTATGGCAAGGTAAGGTGGTGTTCTAAAGGGTAGGTGCCTTCGCACAAAGTAGTATCGTGCTATGTGGTAGCTTGGGTCAAAACCATAAAAGTTTAGCCTCATCCTTTCAAGCTCTTCCTCTCTGTAGGCCTTAAGGGGCTTTATGGACCAGTCTCTTAGCCTTTCTTCCCTTTTGCTTTTTATGAAGCTTTCAAAATCTTTTGAATTCACAAAGGATAGAACAAGCTCCCTTAGCTTGTTTAAAAACTCCTCCGGGCTTTTGCCAAAAACACCATCCAAAAGGCCAAGTTCAAAGGCCCTTTTTGAACTTATGGGCATCCTGTTTTCCATTATCTCCCTTCCCCTTTCCCATCCTACCCTTTTGGGCAAGGTATAGGTCCAAAATTCAGAACCATAGAGGTTTCCAATGTTTTTGTAATGAGGGTTGAGGACCACACCCTCCCTTGCAAAAACCATGTCGCAAGTAAGTGCTAAGAAAACACCGCCAGCACCCGCATTCCCCCTTATGCCAGCCACCATGAGTTTGTCAAGGGTGGTAAGGATTTCTTCGCAAAGGTCATCTATGGCGTTTATATTCCTCCAAGACTCATCGGCAGGGCTGTCCGAGGCCTCTATGGTGTTTAGGTTCATGCCATTGGAGAAAAAGTCTTCACCACCCAGCAAAACTATAACCTTCACAGGCCTTAGCTTGGCATACCTTATGACCTCCAAAAGCCTCTCGCAATCCTCTGTGGACATGGCACCGTTGTAAAACTCAAACTCTATAAAGGCCACGCCCTTTTCTTCTCTGTAGACTATCTCCCTGTATGTGGGAAAATCCACAGACTCCCAAGGCTTTATAGCCTCTTCCCTTAGTCTTTCTACTATCCTTTGAGGAAGGACCTTTATGGCAGGAAGCTTTATAGAATGCTTTTCTTTACTTCTCATATGGCCTATCCAAAGGGCACCATCCCTTGTTCCTATGCATACGGCATTGTCCCTCCTTGCTATAAGCCTGCCGGGTTCTCCCTTAAGAAAGCCTTCAGGGTAAGCGTTAAAAAGGTAATACTCCTCTCCTTCTACGTTGGCCAAGGCGCCGGGCTGGCTATCGCTTGCGTATATCTTCCTTAAGACTTCCTCCGTAGAATCCCTATGCCAGTCTATCCTCCTCAAGCTTATATCTACCTTTGGGTTAAACACGCCACCCTCTTGTGGCCTTCCCCTTTTTTCTCCCCTTTCTATCTTCTCCAAAGCCTCCCAAAGGGCCTCCACGGCTCCTTCCGTTGCTTCCCTCCTGTATAGGCTTGCCTTCCTTGCCCTCCTCATGGGAAAGGTCCTGTAGGCCCACACATCACCCGCATCGTAGTCCTCTACCGCAGAAAGGATGCAAACTCCCCACTCCTTTTCACCTTTGAGTATGGCCCAATCCAAGGCGTTTGGCCCCCTGTCCCCCGGTGGCCCTGGATGCACAACAAGGGTCAAGTGCTTCTCCCAAACCTCTTTTGGTATCTTCCTCTTTAAAAAGGGTGCTATGATAAGATCTGGCTTGTATAGCTCTACTGCCTCTATGGTTAGTTCTGGATGAACGTCAAGCTCCACCGATACCTCATGGCCCTTTTCGGACAGTTCACAGTAGAACCTCTGAGACAAAGAGTTGAAGCGATGACAAAGCAAAAGGATTCTCATCTTAGCCCCCTGTATTTAAAGTAGGCGTTGCAAGCACCTTCTGAGGAAACCATGCAGGACCCAAGAGGGTTGGAGGGTGTGCAAACACTTCCAAAGAGTTTGCAGTCTGTAGGTCTTGCTATCCCTCTTATAACCTTACCGCATATGCAGGCCGGATGCTCTTTTGCCTCTGGGAGTCTTACCTCAAACCTCTTTTCCGCGTCAAAGTCCTCATAAAAGGAGTTTATTTTGAGGGCGCTGTAAGGAACCTTGCCAAGGCCCCTCCATTCAAACTCTTTCCTTAGTTCAAAGACCTCTGCCACAAGCCTCTGTGCCTTTATGTTCCCTTCCCTGCTTACAGCCCTTTTATATTGGTTTTCCACAAAGGCCTTCCTTTCCTTTATCTGTCTTGCTATCATATAAACGGACTGCATAACATCAAATGGTTCAAAGCCCGATATAACCACTGGTTTTAAAAACTCCTCCGCAAAGTATTCATAAGGCCTTGTGCCTATTATTACACTCACATGGCCCGGCCCTATAAAGGCGTCTATATGCACTTTTCCATAGTCCCTTAGCTCTGGTGCGTTAAGTATATGTTGTATGGCCGCCGGCGTTATAACATGGTTGCATACTACAGAGAGGTTCCTTAGGCCAAGCTCCTTTGCCCTCTTTATAAGCACCGCCGTCTGTGGAGTGGTGGTCTCAAAGCCTATGGCAAAAAAGACCACCTCTTTATGTGGGTTTTCTTGAGCAAGGCTAATAGTATCAAGGCAGGAATAGACCATCCTAACATCCCAACCTTCAGCCCTTATATCCATAAGGCTCTTCCTTTGAGAACCAGGAACTCTAAGCACATCCCCATAGGTGCAAAGTATTACATTCTCCTTCCTTGCCAGTTCAATGGCCAAGTCTACCCTGCTTATGGGAAGGACGCACACGGGACAGCCAGGGCCGTGAACAAAGATGACATAGTCTTCCAAAAGCTGGTCTATTCCGTATTTTACTATGGTATGCGTGTGGCCCCCGCAGAACTCCATTACCCTTATAGGCCTTCCTATCTCTTCCACCGTTTTCTTTATGGCCTTCTGTAGTCTTTTTATGCCCTCCGCTTCCCTAAGGACCGTGTTAAGGCTCATTTTCTTCCTCCAATAGCTCTTCAAAAAGCCTTAGGCTTTCAAGGGCATAGTCTGGGTCCAGCTTTTGTATGGCAAAGCCCACATGCACAAGCACCCAATCGCCCACCTTTATATCCTCTTGCAAAAGGTCAAGGGAGACAAGCCTTCTTGCCCCAAAAACCTCCACCACCGCCGTGTTGTTCTCTTTTATTTCAACCACCCTTGAAGGCACCGAAAGGCACATGCCATCCTCCTGAATGCTTTTTCATTCATATTAAAGATATGCCATAGTCCCAATTATGCAATATAATAAAAAGCCATGGAATCAAAGATAAAAGCCCTGCTCATAGACATAGAAGGCACCACCTCTTCCCTCTCTTATGTAAAAGATGTTATGTTCCCATACTCTAAGCAAAGGTTAAGAGACTTTATTTCAAAGCATTGGCAGGAGGAAAGGGTAAGCTCTATCATAAAAAGGCTGGAAGAAAGGCTGGGGAAAAGGATTGACCTTGAAGAAGCGGTAAAGGTCTTTGAGGATTGGATAGACAGGGACCTAAAGGAGCCTTTGCTTAAAGAGCTTCAAGGGCACATATGGGAGGAGGGCTTTCTATCTGGAGAGTTAAGGGGGCATATATATGAGGATGCATACAAAAGGTTAAAAGAGTGGAAAAAGAATGGCTATAAACTCTACATATTCTCCTCTGGCTCTGTAAAAGCTCAAAAACTCTTTTTTGGACACACGGATTATGGAGACCTCACAGGCCTTTTTGATGGCTTTTTTGACACCACCATAGGGAGCAAAAAGGGAAAAGAGTCTTATGAAAGGATAGCAAAGGAGGTGGGCTTAGAGCCAAAGGAATTTCTCTTTTTGTCCGATGTGGAAGAGGAATTAAATGCGGCAAGGGATGCGGGCATGAACACCATAAAGCTTGACAGGTATGACAGCAAAGAGCCCTCTACCCATAGGGTAGTTAAGAGCTTTCTTGAGATTGACCTCCCTTAAGGACTACCCTTAGAGCATACAATACAAAAATCACACCGCCCGCAACGGCCAAAAGGGTGCCTACGCCCATCAGAGACAGGTAAAAGATCACCATGGGGTCTTGGGTAAAGCCAGTGCCGTAGGTTTTGCGCGGAGCGCCTTTTAGGCCTGCAAAAAATAGCCCAAGGACAAAGAGGACCATGCCAACGCCGTAGAGATAAACCTGTGGCAAGGCTATTTTGCTTAGCTTTTTAACATATCCATAGGACAAAAAGAGGCTGTAGGCTACGGCCATAAAGGCAAGGGTTTGACTTGTAATGACTCCATGGTAGTGGGCTGGTATGCTGAGGTTTGACCTCATGCCTATGTATTCTCCCTGCGGGTTAAGGGCGTAAGAGACCAAGGAGGGGAGGACTCCGGCATAGGCTATAAAGACGCCAAGAAGATAGAGGATTACGGATATGAGGAGTGCTGTGGAGGGAAGGTTTTTGAGGTCAAGCTTTGAGTTTTTGAGAATGTTGAAAAGATGGAAGAATATGGGGAGGCCAAGGCCTATGGCATAGCCCATATCTGTAAACCTTCTTGCACCTTCTGATACAGGGTTGCCAAAGATGATGGGCAAAAGCACATACATAAAGCTAAAGGAAAGAAAAAGAAAACTAAGGTATTTTAGTCTTCCAATCTGCACATTTATTCCCTGTTTTTCAAGGAGAAAATACCACGCATAGAGTAGCATGGTGCCGTTTATAAACTGGTGAATATGCCCTGGCGCCCAATAGAGCCTTTCATAGAAGAGGTAAAGCTCTTCCCTTGAGCCAGCCTTTGGTATGGAGGTGAGGAGGGCAAAGAACATGAGAACAGAAAGGATAACAGCCACAGAAGCGAGGTGTTCCTTTGGCTCCTCCAAAAAAAGGCCTCTTTCTGCACTTTTTAGAAGGCTGAAGGCACCAAGCCAAAAGCCGGAAAAGAAAAGAAGGGCGCCAAGCCAAAATATAGGGTGGTCAATTGTAGGTAGATAATTGTTGGAAACGCCTTGTCCCACACCAAGCAAGGAAACTAAGGCTATAAGCACAATGCCACCAAGGGAAAGATAAAAGGGAACTTTTAGCTCTTTTTTAAAGCTTATCTGCCAAAGCAGTAGGGTAAAGGTGAGGAAAAAGCCCACTATGGCAAGGTCCACATGGCCTATTATGGAGTGGTAAAAGTAGCCTGGGGGAACAAGCTTGTATATGGCAGGTGTTCGGGCTATGGCTGCCACAAGAGCAAGAAAGCCTCCAAGTCCGAGGGAAACCGTAGAGAGCAAAAGCCACCTTTTTTCCATTTTACCTCCTCATATCAAAGACCATCACAGAAAAAAGCAAGGCTATGTATAGCACGGAGTAGAAAAAGAGGAACATACCGTTGGGCTTTTTGGAAAAGACAAACTTGAAGGTGAGTATAAGATAGAGGGAACTAAGTATTAATGCAGAAACAAAGTATATATGGCCTGCAATGCCGTATATGGATGGGAGAAGGCTAAGGGGCAAAAGGCTTGCTGTGTAAATGAGCGTTTTCATTTTTGTGTGCTTTATGCCCTTTGCTACAGGAAGGGTTGGTATGCCGGCACGTTTGTAATCCTCAGCATACTTTATGGCAAGCACCCAAAAGTGTGGAGGCTGCCACATGAACATTATGAGGAAGAGTATTAGAGCCTCAAAGCCCACTTCTCCTCTAACGGCAGCGTAGCCTATTACTGGTGGCAAGGAGCCAGATATGCCACCTATCTCCGTAGCAAGGGGGCTTTTTCTCTTTAGAGCAAGGGTATATACTACCACATAAAAGAAGGAGGCCAAAAAAACAAAAAAGGTAGTAAGCAGATTAACCTTTAGAGAAAGGATTACAATAGAAAGCAGGACCAAAACTAAGCCAAATATAAAGGCGTTTCTTGGGTTTATGCTACCACTTGGTAAGGGCCTGCTTTTGGTTCTGTTCATAAGAGCGTCTATGTCTTTGTCAAAAAAGTGGTTTAGAACTGCAGAACCCGCAGAAGCTAAACCGGTGCCAAGGAGTGTCCAAAAGACAAGCCATGGGTCTGGAAAACCTCTCTGTGCAAAGTACATACCCGTAAGTGTGGTTATCAAAACAAGAAGTACTATACCTGGCTTTGTAAGAACTAAATAGTCCCTCAATATATTGCTGTATGCCAAAGCTTTATTTACCATGCAGGTTTCAACCTTGCCTCATGAGATTTTATTTGCAAGTTGTAAGTGAGCCATGCAAAGAGGAAAAATCCCATGGCAGTGTCAAGGAAGACTAAAGGTAAAAAGAATCCTGTTAGCACCATGGATATGGCGAAGACAAATTGGATGTTTATAAAGATGAAGGCGGTCAAAGTAGTCCTGTTAAAGTTGGACACCATGGCCAAGAGGAAGGAAAGCCATGTTACGTAGGCTATATTCCTATGAGCAAACTGGAGTGCTACCTGCCAATTGTTAAAGTCTGGTATGAGCTTGCCATTGCAAAGGGGCCACTCATGGCCGCAGGCCTCACCAGAGCCAGTATACCTCACCAGCACACCTGTTATCATAGTAGTTAGGGCAAAAAGATAAGCCCACCAAGGCACACCGCCTTCGCCTTCCCCTTTCCACAAAAACCTATAAGTTAGGACCAAGGCACCCAATATGATCATGGATTCATATATATGGAAGGACTCCAAGAGCATGTGAGATAGATATTTCAAGTGCGGTGTTTCCATTTTTATCATCTTCATACCCGTAAGGGCTGCTGAGAAGGTGAATATGAGAGCTATAAGAGAGGTTATCTTGGCAGACCTTGGGGAAGTTTTGTGTTTGAACCATACAAGGAAGAAGGTAAGGAAGACAAATATGCCCGCAAGACCGCTTACCGTTCTGTGGCCCATCTCCAGCTTGGCTGCTGTTTCCTTTGGAGGTTGGAAGTTTCCATAGCAGAGAGGCCAGTCTGGACAGGCAAGGCCTGAATCTGTTGACCTTACAACTCCTCCCCATATCATAACTATATAAGTAAATAGTATGGCAAGCACTATGGATAGCCTAAGCATAATGGAATAAATTATACTTCAGAAGTTTCTATGCTAAGACTTTTTATGTATTTAATGAGACCATCCCTTAAGTCCTCCCTTTGTAGAGCAAAGTCAAGTATGGTTTGTATATAACCCATTGGGGTTCCCGTATCATAGACCTTTGAATCTATCTTTATGGCGTACACAGCTTCTTCTTCAAGGAGTAATTTTATGGCATCTGTAAGCTGTATTTCACCACCCTTTCCTGGTGGTGTTATCTTTAACTTTTCAAATATTCTTGGCGTAAAAAGGTACCTACCCACTATGGCAAGCCTTGAAGGTGCTTCCTCCACCTTTGGCTTTTCCACGAGGTCGTCAATTATGTAAATATCCTTTTCAATATATCTTCCATTGATTATGCCATATTTGGAAACATCCTTTTCTTCCACTTCAAAAACCGCTATAACACTCTTTCCAAACCTTTTATATACTTCCATCATTCTACTAAGCACGTTCTCCTCATCTTTGAGAATAACATCTCCCAAGCACACAATAAAGGGTTCATAACCAACTACTGGTTCTGCCACAAGCACTGCATGACCCAAACCGAGCTGTTCCTTTTGTCTTATATAAATAGGGTTTATAAGCCTGCTTATTTCCATTATATTCTTTAAAAGTTCTGTCTTTCCACAGCTTTCTAAATGTTTTTCAAGGTCTGTATTTATGTCAAAGTGGTGTTCAATTGGTCTTTTGTGCCTACCAGTGACAAAAATGATGTTTTCAATGCCAGCATCAAGGCATTCTTCCACTATAAATTGGATAACTGGCTTGTCTATTATTGGGAACATTTCCTTTGGCATGGCCTTTGTGGCAGGCAAAAACCTTGTACCCCACCCTGCCACTGGTAAAACTGCTTTTCTTACTTCCATGGCTCCACCTCCTAATTTTTAGATAAAAGATACTTTATTATTTCTTCACAGGCAAGAGGATTGGCAAATAAGGATATGTTTTTTGAATAGTAAGAGTGATTTTCCATGAGTTTTTGTAAAGAGGTAAGAACCTTATCCATATGGGCTTCTTCCTGCCTTATGGTAATACCACCTCCCAATTCTTCTATCTCTTTTGCGTTATAAAACTGGTGGTTGTGTATGGCATGTGGAAAGGGTATAAAGAGGGAAGGGATTCCATAGAGGGAAAGCTCTGTGATTGAACTGGCTCCGCTTCTACTCAAAGCTATGGTGCTTGCCCTGTATATAAGGTGCATATCATGGCTAAAGCTAAAAAGAAGCACCTTTAGACCTCTTTCTTTGTAAAAATCTTTTAAGGCTTGATAGTCCTTCTCTCCCGATATGTGTATACCCTGCCATCCAGTCTTTGCAAATATATCCTTTGCCAGCTCATTTAAAAAGCTTGCACCCTGACTTCCACCCATCACCAAAAGGGTAGGCTCATCTTCAAGGCCAAGTCTTCTTAAAGCCTCCTCTCTGCTTAAAGCTATACCTTTTATAAGGCTTTTTCTTACCGGAAGCCCAGTTTTTATGGTTTTGTGAGGAGGGAAGAAGTTTTTTGAGTATTCAAAGGTTATAAATACCTTCTTTGCAAACCTTGAAAGTAGCCTGTTGCTTTGACTGGGTATGGAATTCTGCTCATGCACATACAGAGAAGCACCCCTCATAAGAGAAGCAAGGCCCAAAGGCAAACTTGCATAGCCCCCAAAGGCTATTCCTATATCTTTACTGTTTATTAACTTTGCAACCCTATAAGCCCCCTTAAAACTCTTTAAAATAGCCAAAAGCTTATCCTTTACACTTCTTCCCATAAAGGGATGGGCTGGGACAAAAAGGCTTTCTGTAGGTATTTTATCCTTTAGTTTGTACTCTATACCCCTTTCCGAACCAACAAAAACAGAGTTTAAGCTCTTTTCAAGCAAGCACTCTATCAAAGCAAGAGCTGGGAAGAAATGCCCACCAGTCCCACCACCGGAGACAAAAAGCCTCATTATAAGCCATTATAAGCCTATATTAATATTTCCATGAAGGTTTCTTTTTTCACCCTTGGGTGTAGGAGCAACTATTTTGATACGGAGCTTATGGCAAACGCCTTTAGGCTAAAAGGCTATGAGATAGTGGATTATAAGGATATTGCGGATGTATACATAGTAAATACATGCACCGTTACTGCAGAGGCTGACAGGTCTTCCCGTCAAGCCATCCATAGGTTAAAGAGAAAAAACCCAAAGGCCCTTGTGGTGGCTACCGGTTGCTATGCACAGGTTAATCCGCAAGCCCTTGCCAGTATGGAAGATGTGGATTTGGTAGTTGGAAACTCTCACAAGCACAGAATTTTGGAAATTGTGGAAGAGTTTTTGCAGGGTAAGGGTGAGAGGGTCTTTTTGGAAAACCTTTTCCGACAGTCAAGAGTTGAAAGCTTTGACCTTATCACCTACTTTGAGAAGGCAAGGCCCTTTGTAAAGGTGCAAGAGGGTTGTAATAGGTTTTGCACCTTTTGTGTTATACCCTACGCAAGGGGCAAGGTAAGGAGCGTGCCTGTAGAAAAGGTCCTTGAGGAGATAAAGCTTTTGGCCCAAAGGGGTTTTCAAGAGGTGGTGCTTACCGGCACACAGCTTACCCAGTATGGCTGGGACATAGGCACAAGCCTTTATGAACTTCTTAGAGAAATAATAAAGATAGAGGGCATACAGTTGGTAAGGCTTTCTTCTCTGTATCCTGCAGAGATAGAGCAAAAGCTTTTTGACCTTATAACATGGGAGGAAAAGGTGTTACCCCATTTTCATCTTTCCCTTCAAAGCGGTTCGGACCGTATATTGGAGCTTATGAGAAGAGAATATAGAGCAAAAGACTACATAAACCTTGTGGAAGATATAGTGCATAGGAGGCCCCTTTCTGCCATAGGCACGGACATAATAGTTGGTTTTCCATCGGAAGATGAGGAAGACTTTATGCAAACTTATAAGCTACTGGAGGAGCTTCCTATAGCCTACATGCATATATTCCCCTATTCAGATAGGCCTTTTACAAAGGCAAGTAAGATGGAAAAGAAAGTGCCATCAAAGATAAAGGAGGAAAGGGTGGATATGCTAAAGGATTTGGATAAGAGAAAAAGAGAGGAGTTTTATAAGAAGAACCTTGGAAAAGAGCTTAGGGCTACGGTAATTGAAAAGGGTAGGCTTTTGACAGAAAACTATATACACTTAGAAAGATATGTGGAGGGAAGCATAGGCACAGTTGTTAAAATAAAATTGGATGAATAAGAAGATATACCTTTTGCGTCATGCCCAAAGTGAGTATAACGAGAAGGGCATATTTCAAGGAAGGCTTGATAGCGACCTCACTCCTCTTGGCTTTGTTCAAGCAAGGCTTTCCGCACAAGAGTTTTTGGACAAAGAGATAGAGGTGATATACTCCTCTCCACAGAGGAGGGCTTATAAGACAGCCCTTACCATTGCGGACCTTTTGGGCCTTGAGGTGATCGTAGATGAACGCATAAGAGAGATGTCCTTTGGAAGCTATGAAGGAAAGAGGTTTTTGGACCTTGTGGAAGAAGAAGGACATCTCTTTAGGGCTTGGCTTTCAAACCCTGTTAAAAACCCCCTGCCAACGCAGGAAAATATGGAAGATTTTAGAAAAAGGGTAGAAAGCTTTTTGGAGGATATAGTAAAAGGGCCATACAAAAATATTTTGGTGGTTGCACATGGTGGAACGCTTCATGCCATGGTATGCCTTGCCATGGGCTTGGGTCTTGAAAACCTCTGGAACATCCACATGGACAACACAGGCTTTACACTTTTAAGCTATAACTCTGGAAGGTTTGAGCTTAAATACCTCAATAGGCTGTGCCATAGAGAAGTTCTTTGAAAGTCCTTGCCTTAGCCTATGGAAGTTATATACTAAATTCTTATGATAATTAGCGCAGAAATATTGGAGGACCTTGAAAAGCTGGACCCCAGCACAAGGGGCATCTTTATAAAGCTTTTTAGAGAGATTGAAAAGGCTATTGGGGAGGTGGTAACAAGAAAAGACTTTATTGAGCTAAGGGAAGAGATAAAGGCACTTACAAAGGCTGTGCAAGAGCTTATAGAAGCCCAAAAACGAACGGATGAAAGAATAAAAGAGCTTGCAGAGGCGCAAAAGCAGACAGAGGAAAGGGTAAGAGAGCTTGCTGAAGCTCAAAAAAGAACGGATGAGAAAATAAAAGAGCTTACAGAAGCTCAAAGACAGACGGAGGAAAGAATAAGAGAACTTACAGAGGCTCAAAGACGGACAGACGAGAAAATAAAAGAGCTTGTAGAGGCGCAAAAGCAGACAGAGGAAAAGGTGAGAGAGCTAACAGAAAAGATAAAAGAGCTTGCAGAAGCACAAAGGCACACAGATGAAAAAATAAAAGAACTGGCAGAAGCACAAAAACTTACAGAAGAAAACCTTAGCAGGCTTGTAGAAGAGCATAAGAAGACAAGGGAACAGCTTGGTGGACTTCCTCCTGTAAGAGAATACGCCAAACAAAAAGGCGTGGCCGTATACTTTAGCTATCAATTTGATATATAAAATCACATCCAAAAAACTCTAATACCCTTCCCTCTTCACAGAAATCAATCTTTATGGTACAATGGCAGATTTCTAAGCCCTCGGCCCATTCTATTACCAAAAGGCCCTTTCCTAAAAATTCTGAAAGGTCTATGTCTTTTGCCCTGTATAGGTCCACATGTATCAAAGGTCCCTTTTTTGTGGGGTATTCATTCACAAGAGTAAAAGTAGGGCTTCTTACTTGATAACCTTCAAGAATTCCCATACCCTTTGCAATGCCCTTTACAAGGGTGGTTTTCCCGGCGCCAAGGTCTCCCACAAGGCATATTACCTCCCCACCCTTTATAAGCCTGCCTATGGCCTCTCCAAGCTTTAAGGTTTCTTCCTCCGATCTGGAAATTATACGCATTGGTGCTATATTATAAACACTATGGAATTTTTCTTTTTCCCGGATGTGTATGCGGATAGATATTTGGTAGATTCATATGTTTTGTCCTTCAAACTTAGGGATAGGGCGTGCGTCAAAACAAAGGAGTGGGAAGGAAGGGAGTATATAACAGAGGTGCTTGACTGGGAAGAGTTTAAGAAGAATGCTTATGATATAGTGCTTTATGAATATGGGGATGAGGTGGCAAGGTTCTCCGATATAGAGCTGGCCCTTTCGGAAGCCTATAGGCTGGCATGCCTTGAGGCCTCAAGGCGCATCCCTAAGGTTATTGAACCAGCCCTTGGCATAGGTAGCCCACCCTTGGATGTGTTAAAGAGGGTATTCCCCTTCAACTTTACCCATGAGGCCTTCCCAGAGGACCTAAACAAGTTCCTTGATGACCTTGTTAAAAGCATAGATATAGAAACCATGGAATGGGAGAAGATAGACGATGACGAAATCTCTTTCTGACCTACTGGAAGAATTAACACCAAAAAGGATAGTAGAAGAGCTTGATAAGTATATTGTGGGGCAGGAGCAAGCCAAAAAGGCTGTAGCCATAGCCCTTAGGAACCGTTGGAGAAGGCAGAGATTGCCCGAGCATATAAGGGATGAAGTAGCTCCCAAAAACCTTCTTATGATAGGACCCACTGGGGTTGGAAAGACGGAGATAGCAAGGAGGATCGCCCAGCTTATTAAGGCGCCCTTTGTAAAGGTGGAGGCTACCAAATATACGGAGATAGGTTATGTGGGAAGGGATGTGGAGTCCATGGTAAGGGAGTTGGTGGAAGTTTCCTACCAGATGGTAAAACAGGAGAAGATGCAGGAGGTTAGAGAAAGGGCAAAGAGGTTGGCAGAAGAGAGGCTATTGGATTACCTTGTCCCACAACAGCTTAGCTTTGGTATGAGGGGTATGCAAGATGCGGGCAAAAGGGAGGAGATGAGAGAAAAGCTAAGAAGGGGAGAGCTGGACGATAAGATAGTAGAGGTGGATGTTCAAGAAAAGGCTATACCACTGATAGGCATTGCTGGCCCTCCGGGCCTTGAGGAGCTTGAAGAACAGCTAAGGAATATGCTTGGAGGGCTTGGTGGAGGCAGGAGAAGGAGAAAGCTTAGGGTAAAAGAAGCCATGCAGGTTTTGGAGGCAGAGGAGGCAGAGAAGTTAATAGACCAGGAGGAAGTGGCCCGTGAGGCCATATATAGGGCCGAGAACTTTGGGATCATCTTTATAGATGAGATAGATAAAATAGCTGTAAAAACTCCAGGTGCTGGCCCTGGTGTATCAAGAGAGGGTGTGCAAAGGGACCTTTTGCCAATAGTGGAGGGAACTGTGGTAAAAACAAAGTATGGTCCTGTAAGGACTGACCATATACTCTTTATTGCGGCTGGCGCCTTTCATATATCCAAGCCCTCCGACCTCATGCCCGAGCTTCAGGGCAGGTTTCCTATAAGGGTGGAACTAAGCCCCCTAACAAGGGAAGACTTTGTAAGGATATTAAAGGAACCAAAAAACGCCCTAACGGTCCAATACATAGAACTTTTAAAAACGGAAGGTGTGGACATTGAATTTACAGATGATGCCCTTGAAGAGATTGCCCGCGTTGCGGAAGAGGCCAATAACCGGACAGAAAATATAGGTGCCAGAAGACTACATACGGTTATGGAAAAACTCCTTGAGGATATATCCTTTAATGCACCGGAGCTTTTTGGTCAAAGGATCATAATAGATGCAAGGTTTGTAAGGGCTAAGCTTGAAGGTATAATAAAGGACGAAGAGCTCTCCAAGTATATACTATGAGGGAGATATTAGAAAGGATTGAAGAGCTTCTATCCCTCCAAGAGAAGCTTGTAAACCTTCTTCTTTTATCTGGATCACAGAAGGTTAAGGTAAGTGTGAACACGGCTTTTGATGTACTTTACCACAACATAGAACTGCTTGACCTTATAGAGGAGTTAATAGGGTCCCAAGAAGAATTTTTGGAGGAGTACAGCAGAGAATATACCTTCAACCTCGTACTTGAAGCCCTATCCTGGATGGGCCTTATACTCCCAGCCATAGAAGAGGCATGTCCCATATTCTTGCGTGGGATAGCAGAAGAAGAAAGGGACCCCCTTTATAGGATAAAGCTTATATTAAAAATGGTTGAAGAATCATATAACAAGGGTGAACACCGTAATCTTATAAAGGTAGCAAAGGAACTTCATAGCCTTTCCAGCCTCTTAAAGTATCAGATCATCCTCGCCCGAAGGGCCTACATGAACTTAGCTTGATTTTTTGATTGCTCCTACAAAGACAAGCACCTTTGCCACAGCCCTGTATAGGTCTGGTGGTATCTCCTCATAAACCTCCAGGTTTAACATGGCAGAAAGAAGAGCCTTATCTTCAAGCACAGGAACACCATGCTTTTTTGCAGTCTCTATTATCCTTTCCGCAACCTCACCTACACCCTTGGCCACCACCACGGGCGCCTTGTCCTTCTCCTGGTCATACCTTAAAGCTATGGCCTTTTTCTTCTCCTCCATGGCTACACAATCAAAAGAAAGCCTTCCTGTGAAAAGCTATCCTTTACCCTTTCTAAAACTTGTGCCTCTTCCACCACTTCCACAAGATAGCTTTTTAGCTCTATACCATCTTCTAAAAGCATCTCTTGAAGTCTATTCTTCCCTTCCCTTAACTTCTCTGCCAAAAAAGCCATATTGGTAAGAAATCTAATATCCAAGCTTTGGTGTTTTTTTGGTCTTTTCAAAAGTCCTGCCAAAAAGCCCACATTGTAGTTCAATTTAAAAAACACAGTATAATCCTTATCCGCTTTAAACATAATACCACCTTTGCCACCCTCATAGTAGATAGGTAGGTAAAAAGCTTTGCCATCCTTTAACATTGTCCATTGAAGACTATTTAGGAACTCAAGCCTATAAAGAAGGTTTTCCAATTGAGGCAACTTTGTATTATAGAATTCTATCCACCTTTGACCTTCCTTTAAATAGTTTTCCAAGGCGCTATAAGCCCTTTTAATATCCTTATCAGACCCTCCTTCCATTGCCTTTAAAAACTCCTTTACCACAGGTTCTTCCAAATTTTGCAAGCTTTCAAGAGCTTCAATCACACTTTTATATTCTGTAAGTTTGCCAGACTTGATAAGCCTGTAAAGCTCTTTTAGAATAATTGCCTTATCTCCTCTATCAAGGGCTAAAATAAAGGAGTTATAATTTCTTAAGTCTTTTATAAACTCCAAATATTCCTCATGACTCATATTTTCAAAGCTCAAAACCTTAAAGGCTTCAATAATTTTTTCGTAATTTTGTATCTTTTCTTTAAAAATATGCAAAAGATTTTTAATACTTTCCAAACTTACTTCAAAATCTATACCCAACATATCCGATAAATCTTTTGCCAGCAATAATACCTGCCCTGTAATCTGTGCCTTCCTATCCTTCATTAGGTCTTCCACCTTTATTTTTCCCAAAAATAGGTCAAAAAGCTTCCTCTCATAAAAGATGCCGGAGTTTTCTACGCTTTCTTTGAAATTCTCCATATTTATAGATACCAAGAGGTTGTCTTCCTTTTCAAAAATAAGCTTTAAAAGTTCTTCCCCTTGTCCCTTTCTGTAAAGGCCCACTACTCTAAATACGAAAGGGTTTGTGCTTTCTACCATAAGGTCCACCGTATCACCTACCATAAGTGGTATGGAAGATTTGTTTTCTGCCCTTATTTCAACACCGTTGGGTAGGGTAAGTCCAATTATGGAGCCTTCCCAATGACTAACTTTTGCCCTTATAGTGCTACCCAAGGAAAGGTCCAAAAGCACATCGGGAACCACAGATAGAACCCTTATCCTTAGGGCCTCGCCAGCCTTTTGTGCCTTAATGGTTTGAAACTGCTCTGTAGCATGCTGAAAAAGCACACCCTCTATCCTTCTTATCTCCATAAATTTAAATATCGCCTATATAGCCAAAAACTAAACTATATATTCATACAAAAAGAGCTTTTGGTCCAGCTTACGCGAGGTCCATAGTGGATTTTTGATATCCCTTCTGAAAAACTTGACAAAAAATTTTGGGATTGTATATTAATACCAGAATTCATGGAGGTATGGTATGAAGCTTGAAGAGGTAAAGCCTGGACAGGAAGTTATGATTTTATCCTTTTCTGGAAAAGAGGATATTTTAGAGAAAATTCAAGCCATGGGCCTAAGAAAGGGTAGGAGAGTGGCCCTTCTTCAAAAATTGGGAAGGAATCTTCTTTTGAAGGTAGATAACTCAAGAATAGTCATAAGCAAGGAGTTGGCCAAAAATATTGAGGTTCAATGAAAAGTATAAGAGTGGCCCTTGTGGGCAATCCAAATGTAGGGAAGACAAGCATTTTAAACCATCTTGCTGGTACAAGCCTAAAAGTAGGTAATTGGCCCGGAGTTACGGTAGAGAAAAGAGAAGGAAAAGTTATCTTTTGGGATTATGAAATAAACCTTGTGGACCTTCCCGGTATATACACCCTTGAACCCATTTCCGATGATGAGTGGGTAGCCTATAACTACCTACGGAATGAAAAACCAGACTTGATACTCAATATCATAGAAACGCCCAATATGGAAAGGGACCTCTTGCTTACAGTGGAGCTATTGGAACACGAACTACCCATGGTGCTTGTTTTGAACATGAGCGATGAGGCTCAAAAGTTGGGAATTGATGTCAAAGATAAATGGCTCTCTGAAATACTCGGTGTTAGAGTGCTAAGGACCAACGGTAGAACCGGTGAAGGCGTAAAGGCAATATTGCCCAACATAGTGGAGGTGGTCAACTCAAAAGAAAAGCCTAAGCCACTTAAGTATAGTAAAGAATTGGAAGACTTTTTGGAAAAGGTCAGAGAAAGAGAAGATGAAACAAAGGCAGATCTTATAAGAAAGCTTCTTGAGGATGAAAGGTTTAAAGAATATAGAGAAAGCATAAAGAAAATCTTTGGCAAAGATGTGTATGAAGTTATAAAGGATGAAAGGTATGCAATGGCCCACGGCTTATACAAAGAGGTAGTCCATAGAAGGCTATTTACCTCAAGGGATATAACAGATTCCATTGACAAGGTGCTTCTTCATCCCTTTTTGGGTGTGCCTCTTTTCCTTCTTATAATGTTCTTGGTTTTCAAAATATCCTTTGACTTCTCAAGTCCTTTTATGGATTGGATAGAAGGCTTTATAAACGGATTCATTGCACCGTTTGTCTCTCAGGTGCTTACCTACTTAGGAGCCGGAGAGCTTATAAAAAGGGTTGTATCAGAAGCCCTAATTGGTGGCGTGGGCTTTGTGCTTACCTTTGTTCCCCTTATTGCAGTTATATACTTTATGCTATCCCTTCTTGAGTTCTCTGGATATTTGCCCCGCATAGCCTTTTTGATGGATAGGTTTATGCATAGGCTTGGACTTCATGGTAAAAGCCTTGTGCCACTGCTTTTGGGCTTTGGATGTAATGTACCTGCCATAGTAGCCACCAGAACTCTTGAAACCAAAAGGGACAAGCTTCTGGTAATAGCCATGATACCCTTTATGAGCTGTCCCGCCAGGCTGGTGGTTTTTTCCTTCTTTGCAGTGCTATTTTTCAAAAACCCTGCCCTTATTATCTTCTCTCTATACCTTCTTGGCATTTTGGTTGCCTTGATAACGGCCCTTTTCTTAAGGAAGACAGTTTTTAAAGGAGGCCTATACCACTTTGTCATGGAGCTTCCACCATACAGACTGCCAACTCTAAGACTTCTATTTAGGGTGGTATGGGTTTATGTTAAAGATTTCCTCTATAGGGCTGGAACACTTATATTCGCAGCTTCTGTGGTTATTTGGCTGTTGCTTAATTTACCTCCAGGAGTCAAAAACCCTTCGGAAAGTATAGCAGGATACATTGGGAAGACCATATCACCCATCTTTGCCCCCCTTGGCCTTGACGATTGGAGGATGTCCACATCCCTTATACCCGCCTTCCTCGCCAGAGAAATAGTTTTAAGCTCCATGGCTACTATATACACGGCCGAAGCTCCACAAGAAACAAAGGAGGAGTTTGAATTATCCAAAGCCCTAAGGGAACAAGTATATGCCTTAGGGAATGCTTTCAAAGAAGCCCTTTTAAACATATTTAAACCTGTGCCTACAGCCTTTGAAGTAAAGGAGGAAGATTCACAAAGTCTAAGAAGTATAGTAGCAAAAAGCCTATCTCCAGCCTCCGCCCTCGCTTTTATGGTCTTTCTGCTCCTTTATACCTCATGTCTTGGTACAGTGGCAACCATGTGGAGAGAGGTAGGAAAAGGCTTTGCCTTACTATTCTTAGCTTATAGCTTTCTGATAGGTTGGTTTTTGGGCTTTTTGGCCTATAGGCTTGGTAGCCTGCTATGGAGTACTTAATTCTTCTTTTGCTTGTATTAATCCCTTCCTACCTTTGGTGGAAAAGGTGGAGAAGGAAAAAGTCCTGTTGTGAATAAAGCACGAATGATTTTCATCATGGAAGAGGCTCTGTACGCTTTGTAGCTTATCTACATAAAAAATTTTTTTTATAGGAGGTTAATATGTCAGAAGGCAAAAGACTGGCAGAGATTTCAGAGGTTAGAGAAAAGGAAGATGGGGTTATAGTTCAAGTAGTGGAAGAGAGTGTATCCATTGCACAGGTGGAAGAAATTGTGGAAAACTGTAAGACGGGCCGCTGCGATTGTATGACGGAAAGCACAAAACAAAAGGTGGAGTTCATACAAGTTAAACTGGTAGATAACAAGCCAGCCATTGAAATAAAGGGTAAGGTTTCAAAGGAAGAGATAGAAGAAGCCCTATCAAGGTCTAAGAAGATAATAAAGTAATTTTTTTGCTAAAAATAAATGAGACAAGCAATGTAGAGGCACGGTATAAGGCAGGGGGTGTAGGTTTAAAACCTGCCACTACAAAGGGCGAATTTCTCACCCAGCGTATTGTGTGGTCTATAATTTTATAACTATGATAGAATGGCTCATTAAAAAGCTTCTTGGGACCAAGAGCGATAGAGAGGTAAAAAGACTTCGCAAAGTTGTTCAAAGGATAACACAAAGAGAGGCAGAGTTTGATAAGCTTTCAAACCTTGAACTAAGGCAGATGGCCTTTGACCTTCATCAAAAGATATTACAAAATGAAGAGTTAAAGCAGAAGATAATTGAAGGGAAAATAACAGAAGAGGTGGAGCTTGTTTTTGCCCTTGTGAGGGAGGCCGGCAAAAGGACTCTTGGGCTTAGGTTCTTTGACGTCCAGCTTATAGGTGGCCTTGTTTTGCACGAGGGAAAGATTGCGGAGATGAAAACGGGAGAAGGTAAAACCTTGGTGGCTACTTCTGCCACTGCGGTAAACGCCATGACCGATGAAGGTGTGCATGTGGTAACGGTAAACGATTATTTGGCAAGGAGGGATGCCCAATGGATGGGCGCCCTTTATCTCTTCCTTGGCTTGGAGGTAGGTGTTATAAACTCTGACTATTCATCCTACAAGGTGGAGTGGGCGGACCCCAATCTTGCGGAAAAGGCCATAGAAGAGGACCTAAGAGTATGGCCTAAGGGATATTTTGAAGAAACCCTACCTTCGGACCTTATAAACGTACAAGCCAAAAAGGCCTTTTATACAAAGCTAACACCTTGCACAAGAAGAGAAGCTTATGAATGCCATATAACCTACGGGACAAACAACGAGTTTGGCTTTGATTATCTAAGGGATAATATGGCCTTTTCCCTTGAGGAGATAGTGCAGGTAAAGGGCCATAATTTTGCCATAGTGGACGAGGTAGACTCCATACTCATTGATGAGGCAAGAACCCCCCTAATAATCTCTGGTCCTGCTGAGATGGATACATCGGTCTATTACAAAGCGGATGAGGTGGTAAGAAAGTTAAAAATAGAGGAAGACTTTACCGTTGATGAGAAGAACAGAACGGTACAGCTTACAGAGAAAGGCATAAGAAAAGTAGAAGAACTCCTGGGTATAGAAAACCTTTACGATATAAGGCATATTGACCTTTTGCATGCCATAAACCAAGCCCTTAGGGCCCACACCCTATTTAAAAGGGATGTGCATTACATAGTAAGGGATGGTGAAGTGCTGATAGTGGATGAATTTACCGGTAGAGTCCTGCCCGGTAGAAGATGGAGCGATGGGCTTCATCAAGCCATAGAGGTAAAGGAAGGAGTGCCGATCCAAAGGGAAAACCAAACCTTGGCCAGTATAACCTTCCAAAACTACTTTAAGCTATACAAAAAACTCTCTGGCATGACGGGGACGGCGGAAACGGAGGCCCTTGAATTTAAGGAAATATATGGTCTTGAGGTGGTTGTGGTGCCAACCCACAGGCCCATGAGGAGGAAGGACCACCCAGACCTGGTTTATAAGACAAAGGAAGAAAAATGGCAAGCAGTGCTGGAACTTATAAAGCAAGAGCATGCAAAGGGAAGACCCATACTGGTGGGAACGGTATCCATAGAGGATTCTGAACATCTGTCAAAGCTTTTACAAAAGGAGAAAATACCACACAACGTATTGAACGCCAAACATCATGAAAGGGAGGCGGAAATCATAGCCCAAGCGGGAAGGCTTGGGGCGGTCACCATATCCACCAACATGGCAGGAAGGGGAACAGACATACTCTTGGGAGGAAACCCAGAATATCTTGCCAAGGAGATACTTAGGTCAAAGGGGAAACCAATAGAAGAAGCCACAGAGGAAGAATGGAAAGAAGCATTGGAAAAGGCATATAAGATAACGGAGGAAGAAAAGAAGAAGGTGGTAGAATTGGGCGGTCTTTTGGTAATAGGCACAGAAAGGCATGAATCAAGAAGGATAGACAACCAATTGAGGGGTAGGGCAGGCAGGCAAGGAGACCCGGGAGAGTCCCGTTTTGTATTATCTTTGGAAGATGACCTTATGAGGATCTTTGGTGGGGACAGGGTCAAAAAGCTTATGGATATGTTAAAGATACCACCGGGAGAGCCTATAGAAAGTAGGATGGTTACAAAGGCCATAGAAAACGCCCAGAAGAGAGTAGAGGCCCAAAACTTCCAGATAAGAAAGAGGCTTCTTGAATACGATATGGTTATGAATACTCAAAGGCTCACCGTGTATTCCATGAGAAGGGATATTCTTGAATCCAAAGGCCTTGAAGAATACCTAAGGGAATTTGTGTATGACCTAATGGCCCAAAAGGTAGAAGAACTTATAAAGGAAGAAGAGCCAGAGCTGTGGGACCTTGAACCACTCAAAGATTATCTTAGGGAATTAACAGGCAGAGATGTGGAAATACCCCAGGCAAGGGATAAAGAAGATTTGATAAACCTTTTATCGGAGAAGGTCCTTGGTATCATAGAAGAGAAAAAAGAGCAGTTAGGAAAGGAAGTTTTTACGGAACTTCTAAAGGTGCTTATGCTTTCCAACCTTGACCACCTATGGAGAGAACATTTGCATACGATGGACAGGTTAAGGGAAAGCATCTACCTGCGTGGTTATGCTTCAAAAGACCCCCTTGTGGAGTATAAAAAGGAGGCCTTTTACATATTTGAAGATATGCTAAACAGGTTTAGAGAAAGGACTATATCTGACCTCATACATATGCAGATAAAGTCTGAGGAAGAAGTTCAAGAGGAAATAAAAAAGGAAGAACAAGAAAAGGAAAGGCTTTTGAGTATGGCAGTGTTTAGTGGAGTGGAAGGAAAGGCAGACCAAAAGGGTCCAAAGAGGAAGACTCTAAAGGAAAGGCTGCAATCAAAGAAGAAGAAGTGATTATAGCCTTATAAAAGCTAAGGATTTTGTCAAAGGGTATATTACCCTCCCTTACAAGCCTAAGGCCCTTTGGATACAAGGCCCTTACTATGGTGGAAGGTTTGGCCTTTAAGGTGCCACCATCCACATAAAGGTCTATCTTATCTCCGAAATACTCCATAGCTTCCTTTATATTAGAAGCTGGCTTTTCTCCCTCCGGATTGGCACTGGGCGCCACAAGGGGTGCATTCACCAAACTCAAAAGCTCAAACACATGGCTATCATAAGGAGGTAGCCTAAGGGCAAGGCTTTTCCTACCCCTTGTTAAAAAGAGTGGAATAGAGTTCTTTTTGTAAAAAATGAAGGTAGCATTAAACCTCTCCATAAGCAGAAGGTGTGCCTTGCTTGCCAGAAGGCCAAACTCTTCTACCCATTCCAAGCCTGGTATAAGTATTAAAAAGGGCCTATTGGAAGGCCTCCTTATGGAAAAAAGCCTCTCTACCGCATCCTTATCTGTGGCAATAGCAAGAAGGCCATATATTGTATCGGTGGGAAAGCAGACAATACCACCTTCCAAGAGGAGGTCTGCCGCCTCTTCCAAAGCTCTTTTTGTTAGTTTTTTTACTTTCATACCTCTATAACTTCTATTACCTTATCCACCTCTGGTGGTAGAGTAATAGGCTCTTGGCACACCTTTATGGCCGTGTCGGGGTCCTTTAAACCGTTTCCTGTAAGGGTGCATACCACCAACTCTCCACCCTTAAAGTAGCCTTCACGCGTAAGCTTTATAAGTCCCGCCACAGAAGCAGCAGAAGCTGGCTCACAGAATATACCCTCCGTTGAGGCTATAAGCTTATAGGCATATAAAATTTCCTCATCACTAACCGCATCTATAAGGCCTTTAGACTCATGCATAGCCTGTAATGCAGATTGCCAGCTGTATGGATTCCCTATTCTTATGGCGGTGGCTATGGTTTGAGGGTTTTTTATAGGATAGCCCTTTACAATGGGAGCCGAACCTTCTGCTTGCCATCCCATCATCCTTGGAAGGTTGTTTATCTTACCAACTTGGTAATACTCCTTATAGCCTTTCCAGTAGGCCGTTATATTGCCCGCATTTCCTACTGGTATGAAATGATAATCGGGCGCCCTTCCAAGGGCATCGCACACTTCAAAAGCTCCCGTCTTTTGTCCTTCAATCCTATAAGGGTTTACAGAGTTTACAATCTCCACGGGCAAAACTTCCCCTATCTTTCTAACTATGTATAAAGCATCATCAAAGTTTCCTTGAATGGCTATAACCTTGGCTCCATAGATCACCGCTTGGGAAAGCTTACCAAGGGCAACAGCTCCTTTTGGAAGCAGAACATAAGCCTTTAGCCCTGCCTTTGCAGCATAGGCGGCAGCAGAAGCAGAGGTGTTTCCAGTGGAAGCACATATAACAGCCTTTTTGCCAGCTTCCACGGCCTTTGAAATGGCCACAGTCATCCCCCTGTCCTTGAAAGAACCCGTAGGGTTAAGGCCCTCGTATTTTAAGAATATTTCCCCTTTAAAACCTATAGCCTTTGCAAGGTTTTCTGCGTGTATGAGGGGCGTATTACCCTCGCAGAGAGTTATTATAGGTGTCCTTTCGGTTATTGGCAGAAAATCCTTATACTTATGGATTATACCTCGCCAGTAGCTCATAATAAACCACAGAATATTATAACCTATACGCAGGGTAAGAAATTCCCTTCAATAAAGAAGAGAATATACAGGGTATTGAGAGAATACCAGCTTTTTAAGTTCAAGCTTACGATTTTGGCAAAGCTTTTGTATGGTAAGAAGATAGAACTTGTAATAGATGGAACCATAGTGGACATAACCAATGTAAACAGGGCAAGGACATAGAAGATAAGGAGAATAAAGGGGAAGGTATGGTGGGCAAAGAGGAGGAAGATAGTTCGGAGAGATAATGGGCAAGTGGTGGAGTTTGAGGAAATAAGATATGGTATGTTGATGATAGTGTTATGTGATAGGTGGGGGAGAGTTTATGATGTATGGATAACTTTTGGAAGCATGCATGAGGTTAGGGCATTTAGGGAGAGGAAGAGAAGGAGTTTATGGTTTAGGGGGCTTGTGGAGAATTATGTGGTGTATGGTGATAGGAGCTATAAATGTGTGATTGTGTGTGGTAGTAAGGATATGAGGGCAAAAAAGCAGATGGTGGAGGGTGTTATAAGTCAGATAAAGCTTTTTAATGCTGGTAGTGGTTGGAGGACTTTAACTTGTGTGCTTGTGTATGTATATGCTTATACTATTGGGTATAGCTATTATAGGAGGGGTGAACTTGAGGTCTAATTTCTCACCCGGCGTGGTGAAATAAGAATATTGCTAAAGCACTATGGAGTTTTAAGTCTTTTGGCTTCAAATAGCTACTTAAGGGGTCAAAAGGGCTATGCTCTTATGTCCTCTTACAGCTACACCCAACAGAATTTAGGTTTTAGAGCTACTGGGCTTTATGCATCCGAAAACTACGCTGGTAATTACTACCAAACAAAAGCTCTAAGAGGAAGCTTTTCGGTGGGATTCAGCTACTTTTTGCCTACGCTTGGCAGCTTGAACGTAGATGTGGTTCACAGCAGGTTCATGGACGAAGAGAAAAACTTTCTTAGCTTAATGTACAACAAGACTTTTGGAGGGGTGCTAAACTTCTTCTTAAACTTTACAAAGAACTTTGGAAAGGATAATACATACAGCTTCTTTGTAGGAGTGAATCTTTATCCTAAGGTGGACTATACAGTGTTTTCAATGTATAGGAACATATTAAGCTCACGGTCTCAGCTCTTCCAGCTTTCCAAAATACCCCCCATCGGTGAAGGTTATGGCTACAGGATGAGCTTAGAAAGAACGTCATCTGGTGATGCTATAAACCCATATATTCAGTATAGGTCGAGGTACGGGGTTGTTGAGGCTGAGGGATATTTCAGAGATTGCTATGAGAGGTCAAGGGTTACCTACTCTGGAGCTATTGCCTACGTGGATGGTACTCTAGGAATAACCAGACCTGTAGTGGACAGCTTTGGCCTTCTTAGGGTTGGTGATGTGGAAAATGTAACAGTAAGCTTGAATGGTCAACCCATAGGCAAGACCAATAGAAAAGGTTTTATCTTCCTGCCAGAGATGAGCTCTTACTACGATAACATCATAACGGTAAACGACAAAGAAATCTCCCTTGAGTACAATATTCCCAAAAAAGAGATTGCCGTTTCTCCTTGGTTCAAAAGCGGCTTCTGTTTGGACTTCTCTGTACAAAGAGTTTACAGATACTCTGGATATTTCATAGCATATTACTTGGACACTGGAGAGAAAAAACCCTTGGAATTTTATGAGTTTACAATAGAGAACTTACAAGAAATGCCAAAAAGTAAGAAAAATTGTATCACATTGTACGAAAAAAGACAAGAAAAGGAGATAAAAGCTCAAACGGGCAAAGCTGGAGAGTTCTACTTAGAGGGTCTGAGACCGGGAACATACAAGATAAGGATAGACATAGATGGTAAGACGATTCATACAAAACTTGAGCTGAAGGATAAAGGAGAACTTGTCAATGACCTTGGTATAATCCTTATTCCTATAGAAAGATGACTTATATTATAACATCATCAATAGTTGGGTAAGAAGTCAAAACCTTAAGCTTTCAGTCAATTGATTTTATATTAGGTAAGGAAGGCCCTTATCCATGCCCCAATTAAACACATATAAAGAGTGTAGGATATAATAATTCTATAGTTGGGGGTGTGGCGGAACTGGCAGACGCAGCGGACTTAAAATCCGCCGGCGATGAGCCGTGAGGGTTCGAGTCCCTCCACCCCCACACAAAGCCATGATATTGAGCGACAGGAGCATAAAGGAGCTTGTAAGGTCTGGAAGGTTGGTTATAGAGCCGTACAAGGAAGAAAACGTGCAGGCCTCTTCCATAGATTTAACCCTAAGCGGTGAGGTGCTTTTTTATAGGTCGGAGTGTATAGATATAAAGAGCTCCCATATACCCGTGGAAAGGATAAGCATACCAGAGGAGGGTTTGCTTATTCCCCCAAAAGCCTTTATGCTTGCCACCACAGAAGAGTATATAAAACTTCCGGAAGACATAACAGCCTTTGTGGAAGGTAGGTCCTCCCTTGGAAGGCTTGGCCTTTTTATAGAAAACGCAGGATGGGTGGATGCGGGCTTTGAGGGGCAGATAACCCTTGAGCTTTACAATGCCAACAGCTGTCCAATAAGGATTTATAAAGGCGTGCGCATATGCCAAATAGTCCTTGCCAAGCTTGACAGAAAGGCGGAAAAGCCCTACAGGGGAAAGTATCAAGGGCAAAAGGGAGCTACGCCCTCAAGGATATATATGGATTTTCACTCATAAAGCAGGTCTATAGGCTTCCTACCTACAAAGCCCTCGTCCAACTCATGCCAGTACATAATGGTGTCCTCATCTTCCTTCCAACATAGCCATATATATCTGTTCTTGTGGAAGGAGAGGAAATCTACCAGTATGGGGTCCACACCCTTAATAACACCACCAAGGGCTTCTATCTTTTGAAATAGCCTTCTTATATCTGCATCCAAGTCCTTTATATGGCTTTCTAAATACATCTTCTCCAAAGGGTCCTCTTCCTCTTCAAGCCTTACAAGACAATCGCGTAGCTCCTCCCTTTTTAGGTTTATATCCTCCACTATGGGCTTTATAAGAGTTATTAAGTCCCTTGCCGTCTCTAAGTCAAATACCTTCATAGAGATTAAGTTTAATCCAAGTACATGCATTAGGCAATAAATCAAAGTCAATGTATAAGAACTAAGAAACTTGACTATTATCATATAACGATCTATATTCACACTAAATAGGGGGAAGAACAAAATGTACTTCAAAAAGGTTTTTCAACTTTATATTTACTTCTTAATAATATCCAGCACATTGGCTAATGAACATGTATATAAGATAAAAGGCACAGGTTTTAAAAAAGGAGCATGGGCTGAGTATAGAGTTGAAGGTTATGGAGTAAGATATTACGACAATGTGGAAGAAGAAAAAATCGGCAAAATCTTAGTCAAACTTATTCCTTTAACAATAAAAGGAAAGGAATATATTGGAATTGAAATGGATAACAAAGAATCTGCGCCTTTTGAAAAGTCTATATTCGCACAATTATTTGAAAAGTATAACAAAAATAGCTATTATCTGGCAAAAATCAATAGGTCTCCAACCATATGCATGAGCCAACCTCCTCCTTATTATGAAGACGTGCCTGAACTGTTTGATAAGAAAAGCATAGAACAAGAATATGAAGTTGATTTAACAATTTGGAAATTTATTGGCAAGGAAAATCTAAGGCTAAATTCTGGAAAGAATATTGAAGTTTTTAAGTTTAGGATGGGAGGTATGCTTCAAGGGGCAAAAATTACCAGAGATCTTTGGCTTTCTTCCGAAATACCCACATATTTGGTGCTAAACAAAGAAACAATTGGAGATAAAAGTCGTTCAATTACCTTGGTTAATTTTGGTATGGAGGGTGGTTTACCCCTATTTACTGATAAAGATGTAAATGCCTGCAATGCAGAAGTATCTGATTTTTCTCAATTACATCCAAATATACAACCTGAAATTTCAAAAAAAATTCTGCCAACATGATACGGATTGCGTTTGTGGTGTAGATAAAGAAACAGGAAAATGTGCTTTTGGTAATAGAAATTTCATTGATACTTCCAAACAATGTCCAGATTTCTGCTCTGGCATTGGAGGACAGTTTGAAATAAAGTGTATTAACAATATCTGTACGCAAAGACTAAGGAGATAGAAATGATATTTATATGCCTTTTATTGATAATACTAACAGAACAATCGCATGGTAATGACCTGTTTTCAAAAATAGGAGATATCAAGATTAAGAACGGTCATGCTAACAAGGCTTTTTTGCTTCCCAAAGGGGAGGTAATTTATTTTTGGGAGCAAACTCGCCCACCTACAGAGGAGGAAAAGCGACTTCGTGCTGAGTGGTTTGATAAACAATGGGAAAAATTTCGCAAGAGTGCAGAAAAAAGGGGAATTCCTAAAATAGAAGAGAATACAAGAGAAATTGCAAAAGAATTGGACAAATGGCATTCTAAATTACCACTTATTGAAAAGACAGTAAAACCCTTCTTATCTGCAGTAGCTCGCGGTATGCCCATGCTAATGAGGCAAGCAATGGAAATCGGTTATCCACTTGCTCGCGAGCACTTTATCAACCAACCAGTTGTTGTAAAATCTGGCTTAATAATCCACTATCCTAATGGGGATGAAAAGAATGTTCAATTAGACCTTGAAAAATTCTATGGCCAAGAGTCATGGGCACGTATACCTACAGAGGATATTAACCTAAGAGCATCACCTAATGGAGGTTTCTGGGTACTTGAAACAAAGGATAAGTTTCTTCTACTGTTTAAAATAAAAGATGGAAACTTTATACCAATAGCAAAAATTCAAGGACAATCACCCATTGGTTGGTCTTTAAATGATCGTTTTATGTTTATAAAAAGTTTAGATGAAAGCTCCTTTATTGTGTATGAAATGCAAAGTTTAAAGGAGTTAGCAAAAGTTGATCTCAAATCAACTTCTTGCAATATAAAATCGCCCTTTATTAGGGCAGCTGCAATTTCAGATGAGTTCTTCGTTGTTAGTGGTAGAGATACACTTTGTCTTTACAGTCTATCAGATGGTTCTATTAGACAACCAAATATAAAAATGCTAAGGCGTATAGGTGGTTCTCCTAACAGTGTTATCTATGGCGTAGCCTTTTCATTAGATGGTAGGTTACTTTATATAGCGAGTGCTCGTGGATTTTTTTGTAATTGATCCTTACAACTTTTCACTTTTAGATGAATATATCTTACCAGCTGGATCCAGCTTCTACTTCCAAAGTCTTGCGGGCATTTCTCCTGATGGGAGGTATGCTGCAGTCTTATATGGTAAAGAACGCATCAACGGATGGGCTACGCTTTTCATTTGGGATATCCATAATAAAAGAATCCTTCAGAGAATAGGAACAGATGAAGGAAAGATGTTGCATACAATTTCCGCAGGATTTCGCCATATTTATCCACCAGCAATTTTAACAAAAGATTGGACATACCTATTAATTATTTTGCAGGATGGTACTATAGAATTGTATAGGAGGCGGTAAAATGTCAAAGATTAATATTATTTTACAACTCATGCTTTTGCTTATATGTATTACGCCTGCCTTTTCACAACAAGATGTTCCTGGAAGCAAAGATCACCCAATTATTTCAAGATATCCTGGCTCTTTTATTTATCATTACGAACAGAAAGAATTTGATGAGTTTGAAATACTCCTTGGACCTATAAAAGGTTCTTCCGATAGAGATATGCAACTTGCAAAAAAGGAAAAATTAGAAGGTAAGATCACTAAGATCCAATATCAGTGCCCACAAAACAGATCACCTCTTGAAGTATTCAAGAATTATGAAGAAGCGCTTAAAAAAGCTGGATTTGAGGTTATTTATTCAGCAAGAGGAAGGGAAATTGCAGGATTAAGAAGATTCCTTTATCCTTACTTTTGGAATGTATACGCTACAGCAGATGACGAGAAAAACTTCTTTTACTTATCTGCAAGAAACAAAAGTAAAAATATAGTTTTGGCTTTAGGCATTTTACCAAGCTTTGATGGTCCCAAAGTCTTTTTAGGAATAGTTGAAAAAAAGGAAATGGAGAAAGGTTTAATTAGGGCTGAAGATATATATAAGACAATAAAAAGTGAAGGAAAAGTTGCCATCTATGGAATTTATTTTGACTTTAACAAAGCGGAAATAAAACCAGAGTCCAAACCAACCATTGAGGAAATAGCCAGATTTCTAAAAGAACATCCCGAAATAAAAGTCTATGTGGTTGGGCATACTGATAATGTAGGAAAGTTAGAATATAACATGGAGCTTTCTAAGAAAAGGGCAGAGGCAGTAGTGAAAGAACTGGTGGAAATATACGGAATTAGACAAGACAGGTTAAAAGCCTTTGGAGTAGGTCCGCTTGCACCAGTGGCTCCAAACTCAACAGAAGAAGGAAGGGCAAAAAATAGAAGGGTTGAGCTTGTAGAGCAATAACATTTAATGCAAAAATACGGTTGAACAACAGTTGGGTGAGATTATTGGGTTTAGACCAAGGCTTTTGGCGTGGGTAAAAATGCCTTCCGCCGGGAAAGTTATGCCGTTTACACCCGCATACAGAGAATAAAGGTCAAACCTTATCCTCTCTGGACCTGCAGGTCTTGCACACCCTATAACCACAGGCCTTTTAGGTAAGGATTTCCTTGCATGCAAGATAACCCTTGCACTATCCTCTGGCTTTGGTGGGGGTAAAAGCTGGAAGCGTGCCTTTCCGTAGTAGGGCATAACCACCACCATAACCAAGGCGGAAGGGTCAAACTGGGCTATCATATCTATGGCGTTGTACTCACCCCTTATCTGCCCGTAATAAAGTCCTATTATCACATGGGGGACTATATTGTGTCCTACTTCTTTTAAAAGTCTAAGAGATTCTTCATAATCCTTTGTGCTTTTGTGAGGCAGTTTATAAACTTCTGCAATGGTCTGGTCATCGCCTATTATATCCAAAAGCACTGCATCCACCTTTGCTTCTTTTAGGCCTTCAGAGAGCCTTTTGTCCACAAGGCCCACATGACAGCTAACAAACATACCAAGCTCTTCCTTTATCCTTCTCATTACATCCAAAAAGGGGTATAGTTCCACCACACCATCCTTATTGGAACCCCCGGATATTAAAACACCATCTATTCCCTTGGCCTTTAACTCATTGGCCACCTTCCAAAGCTCTTCTGGCGTTGTAGCTGGTATCATATGCCAGAGGATTTTGGAAGCGCAATGGTCGCACATAAGCTCGCAATTTTTACCGGTTATGGATATATCCACAAACTTCGGACCACTTTTTATGGAAAAATCATCCACTTCATAGTGCTTAAAGCCCGGACTATGAAAGTGTATATCTTTGCCAAAGTTCTTTAACCTTATCTCAAAGCCTTCCTTTAGCTCCTCAAGAAGCTCCTTATCAAGCTCAATATCTTCTAAGGAGGGGTGGGACAAACCACCCCTTAGGTCTATTATCCGCATTTTATGCCCTTTTCGTTTATTACCTTGGTAAGAGCATCAACGGCAGCTTGGCCCTTTAGAAGATTGTTTACTTCTTCTGGGTTTGTAGGCTTTATCTTGGCTATCCATCCAGCGCCGTAAGGGTCATCGTTTACAAGTGCAGGATTTCCCTTCAGAGCCTCGTTTATTTCCACTATTTCTCCGGTTAGAGGTGTAGGCACTGGTCCAACCCACTTACCGCTTTCTATGGTAGCTATGCTCTTGCGCCTTTCTATGACCTTTCCGGGCTTTTTGGGTGTGTATGCCACAAGCCTACCAGCCATGGCGGCTGCTACAGAGGTAAGCCCTACTGTGTAGGTGCCATCGCCGTTGTCCTTTGCCCAGGTAAAGGCGTTGGCTTCTGGGTCCACATCGTATAAAAGGTCTTCGGGTATGTTGCACCCATTGACTGTTGCCATGTTTTACCCTCCTTTATAGAAATTTAAAAAGTTAGCACCTTATCAGCCTCCATAGCCCTAAGGGCAAACTCACTGGCTGGATAAACACCATCCAATTCTGGTATTAAGTCCTCAGGCTTGTAGCCCAAGGAATCTATGGCTTGTTTGCAGGAGTAAAATTTAACTCCAGCTTGCTTAGCATCCTTCATAAAATCATAAACCGTTTTTAACTTTTTACCGTTGGGTGAAAGGCAGTTAGGCTCGCCCGGGATTATTCTTTCTGCTACACCTTTTTTGAGGAGTCTTGTTCCATCCATGTTAAAGAACATCTCCACCTCAGCCTCGTTGGCAGCCATAAGGGCAGCAATGTAGAAGGGTGAGGCACAACGCCAAGGCGTCCTTGGTCCGCTGGTCATAAGGATGATAACCTTCACGACTCTATCGCCCTCCTGGCTTCGGATTCCTCTGGCACGCCAACGAAAGCAAGCTTCCCGTCTATTATGGTGGAAGGTACCGCTCTAACAATTAGCTTCTTTGCCCACATCCTACCCTCTGGCTGTGCCACGTCCAAAACCTCATACTTAAAGCCGTATTCTGCTTGCAATTTTCTCCATAAGGCATCTGCATCTGGACATGTGGCACACCATTGAGAAACAAGCAATATTACATGCTTGTCCTTTGCCGCCATCATGTACACCTCATACAGATTATATCCCACTCATCAATATACTTTCTCATCTCCTCTATGGCATCTTTGCCGTAGAGCAAGTCCTTTAGGTCCCTTTCTAAGTCAAAGGGCTTCATCTTAACTATCCAGCCTTCGCCATAAGGGTCATAGTTTATTATATCGGGCTGTTCTAAGACCTTTTCGTTCCTTTCAAGCACTTCGCCTTCCACAAGGGCATTTATAGGACCTGCCCACTTACCACTTTCCAAAGATGCCACAGGCTTTCCCTTTTTTATAACCTTACCCTTGTCCTTTATCCTTGCGTGCAGGAGCCTCCCAGCCCTAACCTGACCTACATCTGTAAGACCCATAACCACCGTTCCATCCTCATTTACCTTGAGCCAAGTTTGGGTTTCTATTTCATAGTATAGGTCAAGGGGAATTATACATCCGTTGTATTCCCATTCATTGGCACTTTGGGGCTCCTGCACCAATCCCATGCCGTCCTCCTATGCCAATCCTAATCTTTTGAGAGCTGGCAGAGGATCAGAAAGGTTGTCCTTTAACTTAACATCGTTGGCACTGTAGCCAAAGGCTAGCCCAAGAAGTTGTGTAAAGTAGGCTGCGGGCACATCCACATCGGGTACACCTTTCATCATTAGCCTATGCCTGTACATTTCAAGGGAGGCATGGCAAAGAGGACATTCGGTAGCTATAATATCCGCGCCGTTCCTTTTGGCAGTCTGTAGTATCATCATAACAAACTTCTCGGATACCATCTCATCCGATAGGGAGTGTGGACCACCACAGCATTGGGTATGCATAGGTTCAAACTCTACGCTGGTTGCTCCAGCTGCCTCAAGGAGGGCGTTCATGTAGTAAGGATGTTCATCATCGTCCGCCGTTTCCCTTCTTCTTGGCCTTGCCTCTTCGTCTTGACCACCCGCGTGAGCGTAGGTTCTAGCGTAGAAGTGTGGCCTTGTGTATAGGCATCCATAGTAGTTGGCCACCTTTAGGCCTCTTAAGGGCTTTCTGGTCTTTTCCTTGACCTTTTGAGGCCCTGCCTCATGGTAGAACCACTCAAGGATATGGTAGGTATGGGGTATTTGGTCTAAGGGGTCCACACCACCTTCTCTAAGGAGGGCATTCACCTTTTCATAAACAGCCCTGTCTGTTTCCAAGAAGTATTCGGCCCTCTGTAGGGAAAAGGAACATCCATTACAGGGTGCCACTATTACGTTGTGTCCTTGCTTCCTTGCCAGGGACATATTTCTGGCGTTTAATAGCATGGTGCCCATAAAGGTCACATTTTTGGACTCCATGGCACCACAGCAGTTGTAGTCCTCAAGGTAGTCAAGCTCAAGGCCAAGCTCCTTAGCCACTATTCTGGTGGAAACATCATAAGCCCTTGCTGCACCCTCAAGGGAACAGCCTGGGTAGTATGCCACTCTTTTTCCTATCACACCCATTTCTTAACCTCCTTAATGTAATGCTCCTTCTTCTTGCATAACTTTACGCAAAACCTGTTTGAACTTGCTCCAGTTTTTGGTTCTGGGGTGGAAGAGCATGTGCTTGGCGTTTAGTATTAGGAAGTCTATGTTCATAGACTTTATTGGTTTTAGGGTAAGCTGTTTTAGCCACTCGGGTGTTTCTCCTATAAAAGGCACAGGCTTTTTGAGTATGGGGTCTTTGAAGACCTTGTAGCCTTGCTTTTCTATCCATCCAAAGAGAAGCTCACCATCCTCTATCCTTCCATACTCAAGCACAGACTCGGTAAAGAACTTGTCAAACTTCTTGGAAGGATATTCCTCTATTAGACCCTTCTTGGCCATAGTCCTTAGGATAACCTTTAGCACCTCTTCCACCAAAACACCCTTTGGGCATCTGTGGGTGCATTTGTGGCAAGAGACGCACCTCCACATTACATCCGCTCTTTTTTGAAGCTCATCTATGAGGCCAAGCCTGGCAAGGTAGATAAAGTGCCTTGGATTGTACCTTTCATCCCAGTAGTTATGGACTGGGCATGAGGCTGTACAGTAAGAACATTGGTAGCATTGGTTTATGGTCTTGCCGTCGGGAGAGTTTATGATCTCCTTGGCAAAGTCAAGGTCATAGTCGCTTATAACCCTGGGGAGTATGATAAGGTTCCAGTCCCCAGATACATCCACACCATCAATTACAAGCCTCTCTTTTCTTAGGATTCTCTCTGGCTCTACAAGGCTTCTTTCGTGTATTGCCATGGTTTATACCTCCAAAAGGTCTTCCTTTCTAATAACGCCAAGGAGCCTTCTTGCCATAACACCCGCAGGCGGGAAAAAGCCCTTGGCGCTATGCATGGTGGATAAGGTCATATAGTCCACATAGGTGGCGTATATCATGGCAAGGAATATATCCACAAAAAGATAGCCCTTTACCTTTATACCAAAGTCAAGTAGCTTCTCCTGAATCTGTTTGTAAATGGGTTCAAACTCCTCGTAGGTCTCTCCGTATAGGCTCTTTTTGGGAGGCTCTTCCTTTAAAAAGACGATGGCACCGCTTTCGCTTTCCGGGTCCCATATCCAACTGGTCCAAAGCACATACTCCTCTGGAAAGGTAAAGTGGAGTATTTCACTGGCTATATCCCTTGCCATCTTTCTATCTACGCCCCTTATCTCCTTTACAAACCTCTCCACCCTTTCTTCCCAGCTTTTAGCCTTTCCATAAAGCAGGTCGCTTATGGCTCTTTTTAGCCTGTCCACTCCTGTCTCTTCCAAAATCTTTTGTCTTCTTCTCCTTGCTGCAAAGATCTTTTCAAGTATGAGGTCCAAATCCTCTTGGGTAAGAGAGGCAAGTTTTTCTTTGCTAAAAGCCTGTTGAAATAGGAGGGACTTGGCGAGGAGGTCTTTATAAAACTCTTGCACAAACTCCTCGCCTTCTCCCAGTATCTTTATCAGATAGTCCCTTACAAGAAAGTCATCAAGTATAACTGGCTTCTTCATACGGTCACCTTTGCGCCTATAAAGGCTGCAGCTTCTGCGGCTGCGGCTTCGCCTTCGGAGAAGGAAGACTCTATGTCTATGGGTCCCTTACAGGCTCCAGCTATGAATATGCCGGGCTTGTTGGATATGATGTTGGAACCAGATTCATCGGAAGGTATGAGGAATTGGCTGTCTGGGTCCTGGGCAAGGCCAAGGATTTTGGCCACCTTCTTTGTTCCTGGGGATGGCTCCATACCAAGCACAAGCACCACAAGGTCCATAGGAACTTCAGAAGGCCTTTGCACTATGGTATCTTCATGCTTTACCCTTAGCCTACCATCGGCAGGGCTGTAGGTTATTTCCGCTATCCTACCCCTTACATACCTAACGCCGTACTTCTCCTGTGGCGCCCAGTAGAAGGGATATTCCCATGTGCCGTAGGTTCTTACATCCATGTAGTAGCAGAAAACATCCACATCTGGATAATGTTCTCTTATCTCCATTCCTTGAAGGCCAGAGAGGGCGCAACCATACCTACAGCAGTGTACGTTGGTAACTCCAAGCTGTCTGTCCCTGGAACCAACGCAGAAGACAAAAGCAACCCTCTTGGGCAACTGCCCGTTGGAAGGTCTGTATAGCCTTCCTTCTTGAGAGAACATCCTTTCAAGCTCAAGGTTTGTTATAACGTCGGGATAGAGGCCATAGCCAAGCTCTCCCTTCCTTCTTGGGTCAAAGTGTTCAAAGCCTGTGGCCACTATGATAGCACCTACCTCATGCTTTTCTCCGTTGGAAAGGGTCACTTTAAAGGAACCTGCCTCACCCTCACAAGCGGTAAGCTCCGTATTAAGAAGCACTTTAATGTTGGGGTTGCTCTCCACCTCCTTTATGTAGGGGCCTATCACTTGAGAGGGCTTTAGCTTCCTTGGAATGAGGGTGTGGTAGTGGTTTTTGATGGGGTTTCCACCAAGCTGGCCATCCTTTTCCACCAGTATGGTGGGAACACCAAGCCTTCCCAAAGCCCTTGCTGCTGAAAGTCCAGCAGGACCACCTCCGATTACCAACACACTTTTAGCCATTTTTAACCTCCTTATAGGATTTAAGGGGGCAAAGCCCCCACGAAAGCTTAGGACTTAAACAGAGGCATATTGGCCGTTGCAGAAGCCCTTGGCTTTCCTGTGGACGTTCTGCTGTAAGGCTCATAAAGGTCATACTCCTTGAAGAACTCCATAAGCTCGTCGTATTTGCCCGCCTTTTCAAGCTCAGCTATGTACTTGACCGTGTCTTCCCATTCTTTCCTTAGCTCTCTCCAGTTGGTAATACCCATCTTCTCAAGGAGTGGCTCATAGTTGGAGCAGTTCCAGTAGAGCTGGACCACTTTGAAGGGATGGGCGCCACATGCCAAAGCTGCAAACATAACATCGGACATAACGGCTACAGGATGGTACATACCATGAGCCTTTCCTATCCACTGGTTCTTTTCAAAGGTGGTGGTGCAACCAGTGTCGTGAGTAACTATAAGGTCTGCCTTTACTTCTTCGGCTATAACCTTTAGCTTCCTTTGTATGGCAAAAGACCTGGTAAATTCCCTTTCTGTTAGTATGTGTCTAAAGCCAAAGCCACAGCAGTCATACCAGGTGGAGTAATCCACCACTTGGGCGCCAAGAGCCTTGACTACAGCGGTGGAAGCGGCAGGCCTTTGGCCGTTAAAGACCTCTGGGTCATAAGGATAGTCGTCAGCTATCATCTTGTATGTGTGGCAAGCGTTGTGTATAGCAACCCTTACGTTGGAAACATCTATGCCCTTGGGCTTTCCTTCCTTTTGATAGAGTTCGGCGATCCTATACCTCATAGCATGGACCCACTCGGAGTAGTGAACTATCTCTTGTGGTATTACTATCCTTCCATCCTCTGTAAGCCTTCCGAGCTTTTTGAGGATGGGCTTTACCGCATCCCTTAGTTCCTTGTTCATAATGAGCTGTTCCCTTGTCTCCTTATAAGAACCAAAAGAGGTTCCACAGTGGATTAGAGGATAGTAGCCTGTCTTCCAAGCTTGGTGCATATTCCTGAGCCAAACTGCTGCAAGGGCTACAGGGTTGGATGTGCCAGAGCCGTGATAGTTCCATGCGGTACAAGAGGTTTGATGTGGTTCATTGAGATAGTCAAGGCCAAACTTGTTCATAAACCAAAAGATAGAAGCTGGGTATCCTGGTATGTTTCCACACTGACCACAAGACTTGTGGTGCCAAAGCTTGTTGGTGGGTATAAGCTTTATCCTTCCAGTTCTTGTGTAGACCTCTACAGGTTGATGTTCCTCGGTGATTCTATGTATGAGAATTTCGCCCTTTGCCTCAAGCTCTTCCATCATTTCAAAGATGTGGTCGTAGTGAGCGTTATACTCCTTGAGCGGGAAAGGCGGCTTTTCTGGATACCTCAAAAGCCCTCCTGGGCTGTTATGTCCAAAACCATGCCCGTGTGCCATGATTACACCTCCTTAAAGTTTTTTGGGGTATTAGCCCCTTTTGTTAGCTTACTCCTCTTCCTCATAGAGTTCCTCATACCTTTCTTCATTTTCTTCCACTATATCCATTATGACGTTGTAGAGGTTGGGGTCAAGCTTTTCAAGCATTTCAAAGATGCCCGTCTCTCTCCAGATGGTATACATCTCTATGGCAGTTTCCAGAGATACTTCCCAAGCGGTTTTCACAGATTTTCCTACATCAAAGGGTATGGCAAGCCTTTTGGCCCTTAGGTTTTCCATGTTGTCCGCCATCTTGGGACCCCAGTCTGGAAAGAAGTCGGGCTGGAGCATGTCCGCAGAAAGCTGGTTTCCTGTGGTCATAACCTTAAGGAGAACCCTTCCGTAGGGTTTGAGGAGGTCCTTTGTGGCTTCAAAGGCATTTCTAACGGCCACTTCCCTCATTATGGCCACAAGGCCACCCGGGTTGTTAACAAAAGGACACCTTATCCAACAGGTAAAACACTGAGAACAGGCCCATATATACTCATGCATCATGTCATAGAGGACTTCCACATCCTCTTCCAGAAATCTTTGCACTATCTCTCTGGGAGAGTAGTCAAAGAACCTGTTGGAAGGGCAGGAAGCGGTGCAAACACCGCAGTTAAGACAGCCAAAGATGTATTCCTTAAAGCGAAAGTCCGATTTTACCTCTTCTACTATACGGACCTTTTCTTCCCAAGGCACAGCCTTGGTCTTCTCCGATATGGGGAGGTTGTATCCATAAGGATGTCCATCCATTTCTAAACCTCCTTTTGAGTTCTTTTAATTAAAGTATTACAAACTTGACCAAAGTCAATTAAATTTTTCTTATGCAAATTTAAGCATATACTTATAACAGGATAGACAAAAAAAGGGTTAAAGAGTGATGACCGCATACTCGCCACTCATCAATTTATCAAGGAAGGCAGCACCACCTATTATGCCATCGCAGAGTTCAGGATTCACATCTTCCTTTTTGTATATTTCTGTGAGGTCCAAAGAAGGCACACACAGGTATATCTTTACGCCAGCATCCTTTGCCATCTTTATAAAGTCATAAACCGTCTGTTCCACGCCGGGCCTTACCTTTACCTTTTTTGCGTTGTCTCTCATAAGGAGAAAGCCAGCCTCAGAGGTTATAACCATTTCCACCTCATAGTCCATTGTGGTAGCGGCTGTGGCCAAAAAGAAGGGGGCTCCAGCCTGTGGGTTGATAAGCTCGCCGGTGGTTGGCTCGGCTCTTTCAAAGAAAGGCACGGTTAGGATATAAAATAGCACCTTTTCATAGGCCATATCTATCCTCCTTAAACAAAGATTATCATAGGTTTGTCTGCCTCAATTACATAGTTTATAAAGGTGGCTGCACCTGCGGGTGGCTCAAGACCATCTATGAGGTCCTCATACTTATATCCAAAAAGCTCCATGGTCATCTGGCATGGTATAAGCTTTACATCGGCCTCTTTGCAAGCTTCTAAAAGTTCTGGTATGCTTGCAACCCCATGCTCCTTTATGGTCTTTTTCATCATAAAGCTCATAAGGTCTGTCATCCCGGGGATGATTCCCAGTATTTGTGGAGGACCTGGCAGGATGGAAGATATGAGATTAGTTACCTGGTTTTGCATAGAGGGTGGGAAGGCCATAGGCATGGCAGGGTTTCCGATGGGTGCTATCTTGAGCTCGTGCATCTTCTTTTTGTGGATTATGTTTAGACCATAAAAGGTAAAGAACACAGCCGTTTCTATGCCGAGAGAAGCGGCGGTAGAAGCAAGTATAAGCGGCGGATAGGCCATATCAAGTGTTCCTTTTGTGGCTATTATGGCAAGTCTTTCTGTAGCCATTTTTTATCCCTCCCTATTTTTTCCTAATATAAAAGATGATCTTTCCTCCTTCCTCTACTGTTTCCAAAAGCTGGTGGCCTGTCCTGTTGCAAAAGGCGGGTATGTCTGCCTTTGCACCTGGGTCTGTGGTTATAACTTCCAGAATTTGCCCAGATTGCAGTTCCTCAATGGCCTTCTTTGTTTTCAAGACAGGCAAAGGACAATTGAGTCCAGAGGCATCAAGGGTTTTGTCGGGTGTTATAGTTGCCATTTTAATCACCTCCTGTCTAAGATTATCCACATATTATAAGCACCTTATATATTAAGTGCCATTAATAATTATGATAGAGATTATAAGTTTCCCTTATATTTAGTGAGTAAGCCAAAGCACGTCTGAAATTATACAAATTCCACCCACCCTACTAAGAATAGGCCTTAAGCTTTCTGCGATCTTTTTCGCAGTTTCTTCCGAACATACAGTAAAAACATAACTATTTCTAAACACATCTGTAAGCTCGTCCCCCGCCATCATACCCCTTTCACCCTTACCCAAAACGTCCCTTATAACCGTATAGCCAGATACACCATGTTTTTCCATAACCTCAAGCACCTTATTAAGATGTACGCTATCCACAACCACCTCTACCTTTTTCATAGGCTCCATCTTATTACCCCCATAGCCAGTTTATAAAAAAGTAGTATAGTGGTATTCCTACGGAGATGTTAAAGGGGAAAGTAATTGCTAAGGACATGGTTACATAAAGGCTTGGGTTTGCCTCCGGCACAGAAAGCCTCATGGCCGCAGGAACGGCTATATAGGAAGCGCTGGCGCAAAGTATGGAAAACATAAAGGCATCACCCTTAGAAAGCCCAAAAAGCTTGGCAAGGAATATACCCAAAAGGGCATTAAAAATAGGGAGAAGGATGCCGAAGGCCACAAGGAATACCCCCACCTTTTTTATTTCTCCTATCCTGCGACCTGCCACTATACCCATGTCTAAGAGAAAGAAGGCAAGCATGCCTTTAAAAAGCACTCCAAAAAGTGGGTCCATAGCCTTCCAACCCTTTTCTCCAGTTATAAAGCCTATAAGGAGAGTTCCCATGAGTATGTAGACAGATGGATTAAGGAAGGATTCCCTAAACACCTCCTTCCATTCTATATGAGAGTTGTTGTTCCTTTTGGCAAAAAGGGTCAAAAGGATAAGGCCTATCACTATGGCGGGCGACTCCATAAGGGTCATGGCAGCCACCATATAACCACCATAATTTTGCCCCAAGCTGTTTAGAAAAGAACCAGCTGTTATAAAGGTAACTGCGCTTATTGAACCATAGGTGGCAGCAATGGCTACCGCATTGTATACATCAAGCTTAAGCCTAAGGATAAAGAAGGCATATATGGGAACTATAATCGCCATAAATAAGGCAAGAAAAAGCACCTTAAGGACATCAAGGGTTATACCACTCTTTGAAAGCTCATAACCTCCATGAAGGCCTATGGCTATTAGAAGGTATAGAGAGAAAAGCTTAGGCAAAGGCTGTGGCACCTCAAGCTCGGTCCTCAAAAGCACAGAACCCAATCCAAGCAAAAACATAAGCACTGGTGGGTTCAATATATTCTGTAAAAGTAGGTCAAGGCCCATACTTATCCTCCTTCAATCAAGACTAAAAAGGAGGGCCCGTCGTAGTCCGATATTTCTATGGGATAGTCTAAGTAGCCAAAGGCATAATTTATTACAACAGGCTTGGGATAATGCTTTAGCCTAACAATACCCTTTGCCCTTATTATGTTTTCCGGTAGGCTTTTAAGCCTCTTCTCAAGCTCATCGTAATCAAGTGGTTCTATAAGGTTTATTACCCTTTGTTTGTAGTTATGGTTGTGATGGTGGGGAAGGTCCTTTAGCTCTGGGATCGTATAAAGCCCTTCAAAGACTTCCTGTGGCAACTTTCCATACTGCGTTCTGTATATCCTTACCTTTGTATAGTAAGGCTCGCCGGTAAAGGCGTTCACAGGCCTGTATAATTGCCATATTTCCCTTACTTCTTCTTCAACCTTCTTTATTTTGTCTTCATCCACCAAGTCAATTTTGTTTAAGACGATCACATTAGAGCTTCCTATTTGGTATTTGGCAGTGTTGTCTTCTTTGTATTTTTCAAAATTGGCGCAGTCCACAAGGCATATAACACCATCCACAGAACAGCCCAAGGCTTGTAGACTAAGCATTACAGGGAAAGGCACCGCTCCGCCAGAGGTTTCCACAAGTAAAAGCTCTGGATTGTACTTTTCTTTTATCTCCCCAATGGCTTTTTCAAACTCCGCGTGCAGAGTACAACATATACAACCCTCTGGCAATTCCAGAACTTCCGAATAGGCGTTTTTTAATACTTTCCCGTCTACTCCTACCTCTCCAAGCTCATTTACTATAATAGCTACCTTCTTATCCCTAAAATACTCCCTGGCAGAGTTTATCAAAAGGGTAGTCTTACCACTTCCCAAAAAGCCCGTAATTACAAGGGCGGGTAGCATTACTCACCTCCGTATTCTACCGAGTCTATCTCCTCCATGAATTGCTGGATTTGAAAAGATACAAAGCTTGCAAGGTCCTTTACATCCTTTTCCCAATACTCAGGGTCTATGTCTATCTCCTTCTCGTATACATCATGGCCTTCCACCACATACCTCACCCGTAGGTAAGGATACTTCCTTACCTCACAGCCTTCCTCCATCTCATCTGGGAAGCATAGCTCCAGGTCCAAGTCTGGATTGGCCATGTTTTTCATCACTTCTTCCGATAGGAGCCTAAACTTTTCCTCCAAGTTCATCCAAATACCTCCCTTTACTCTCCCGGCGTCATCATAACCATCTGTATGCAGTTCCTCTTTAGAAGGTCAGAGCAAACATAGACGCATATGGCACAGCCCTTACACCTTGAGTAGTTTACCCATGCCACATGCTTTGAATCATGATACATAAGGGTATTCGGCTCTGGGCAGAAAAGCACACACTGCTTACAGTTATACTTTGCACAATCAGACTCCTTCACATCAGCCACATAGTACATATCCGCCTTGCCTCCTAAAAATATTTTAGCTTGTTAAAGCTTCCTCTTCTACCCAGCCCCTTTCCTCCGCTATCTTAAAGGCCTCTCTTATAACCTGCATGTTCTTCTCAAGGAGTTCCATCTTCTTCTTGAACTTCTTTTCTATGGCACTGTCAAGGGCTGTGGTACCACCGGAGGCCACAAAGGTATTACCTAAGAACCTCTCTCTTACTGCCTGCTCTATGTGTTCAAAGCCTACCAACCTGGTTATTCCAAAGAAGAGGCCTATCATGGCCATGTTTGTGGCAAGCTCTGTGCCGGCTATCTCAAGGGCCACCTTTGTAGCTGGGAACATATACACCCTTGTGTTTAGCTCTTTTAGAACTGCCCAGTCTTCTGGTGGGATTATATCCACTTCCGTGTTGATTATGACAATACCATTTTCCTTAAGGCCAGAGTAGAAGGGCATGGTGTAAGACTTTCCATGGGTTATAACTTGGGGATGGTATATCATTATCACGTTTGGATAGACCACCTCACCCACTTCGTATATGGGTTGGTCTGAAACCCTCACATAAGCTTCCACAGGAGCCATCCTCTTTTCGGAACCGAAGAAAGGCACAAGGGTGGCATACTTGCCTGCGGCGGACATGGCATTACCAAGGATGTGGGCGGAGGTCACCACCCCCTGCCCACCAACACCAGCTATTCTGATGTTATACCTTTTCATGCTCATGCCTTTACCTCCTCTTGCTTCCTCTCAAGCTCTTCAAAGAATTCCTTTACCTCGTCCGTCATCCACTCATAGAATGCGAAGTCTTGCTTTTCCCTCTTTCTGGCATCTTCAAGCACCTTTTCTGTAGGTATGGAGTATTCTATGTTGCAAGAAGTGTAGGCGTGTATAAAGGTGGGGCCAAAATGCCTTGCGGCAAGGATGGCTCTCCTTATTGTTTTGGCTATCCTTTTGGGGTTTGTGGGTGCAAGCTTTGCCACATACACACAACCAGCCGTCTTGGCAAGCTCCACTGCGTTTATCTTATCAAACTGCTTACCCTTCGGAGCCATCTTGAGCTGAACGCCCTTGGGGGACATACCGCTCTCTTGGCCTCCAGTGTTTCCATAAACCTCGTTATCCACCATTATGGTGGTGAATTTCTCTCTTCTAAACCAAGAATGCATGGTCATACCAAAGCCTATGTCTATAAGGCCACCGTCTCCAGCTATAACCACCACATCCTTTACCTTGTCTGGGAACCTGATGCTCAAAGCCCTCTTTAGGCCAGAGGCTACAGCGTTTGTATCTCCGTAGTTTCCATATATGAAAGGCACAGCTGCCTGAGAAAGGGCAAGCCTTGCGCACCCTGCAGTTCCTATCACTATGGTGTCTTCTGGATTGGGAAGGGCTGCGTAGAAGACCCTTATGAAGTATGCCATAAAACATCCGGCACACATGGGATGCTCTTCCACAAGCTCTTTGAACTGGCCGAGCTGTTGAACATCTATCTGCTTGCCAAACTGCCCATACTGGACCAAGTCCACATAGTCCTTGGGCATATATTTCTCAAAGCCTGGTGAAATCCTTACATATTCCAAGCCCATCTTTACACCTCCTTAAAGTTTTTATACAACGACCTTTCTTTCCTTCTTTATACCAAGAACTTGGTATATCTTTTCCATGATAAGTTCTACGGGCAAGGTCATGCCACCGTAGACCCTTGGGCCACCTATAACCTTATCGTTGTCTGGTATGCTTGCCTTTACTTCCTTGGCAAGCCAACCTACTATGTTATGCTCGGGTATTATCACCGCCTTTGCCTTGGAAAGGACCTGCCTTATCTCCTTCTCTGGGAAGGGTCTTATGGACTTTACCTTTACAAGGCCAACGTTTAGCCCTTCCATCTGGGCATACCTTACGGCCTCCCTTCCTTGGGCTGCCGCACAGCCAGAGGCTACCACAAAGACCTCTGCGTCTGGATTTACCACCTCTATGGGCCCTCCAAGGTACTTGTATATGTATTTCATAGCCCTTATGTTGGAAGCCCAAACCTCTTGTTGCCATACGGCGTGTATAAGGTAGCTCATAAAGTTGGACTTTTGCACTGGGGCATCCCTTTGTATCCTTGCGGGTGGTATTTCACAGTCGGTAGGCGGAACGGGTGCTTTGTATGGGTCCCTTGGTGGAAGCTTCATATCCTCTGGTGTCATATTTACATAGCCTTTGGCGTGGGTAACAAAGAATCCCTCTGTGCATACTGCTATAGGGATATAAACATCAACCTTTTCCGATATTACAAAGCTTGCAAGGGTAAAATCAAAAACATCCTGCTGGTTTTCGGCATGCAAGACCACAATACCAGAATGCAAGAGGTATGCGATCTCCACATTATCCGGCTGTATGGAAAGGGGAGCATTTACAACTCTGGTGAGTACACCAAGAACTGCAGGTATTCTATGGCCTGGCCAAGAAACTATGGCTTCAAGACCTCTCAAAAGACCTGGACCAGATGTGGCAGAAAAGGCCCTTGCACCACCCCTAACGGCTCCAGCTATGGCGGACATGGCGCCGTATTCTTCCTCTGCCCTATAGTAGTCCTTAAGATAGCCCTGCGCCCATAGGTCTCCCACAAGGTGCATAACTTCAGACTGGGGCGTGATGGGGTAGGCTATGGCTATATCTACATTGGCACGCTTTACGGCCTCTGCCATTGCTTGGGCACCAGTTATAAACTTTCTTTCCCTTGGTGCCTCTAAAAGAAGATAATCTGCATCTACAACCTTTTGTTCTGGCATGGCATTACCTCCGCTTTTATTCGCTTTCTGTAACTTGTTCTCCCCTTCTGGGGATCAAAAGATAAGAATACTCACCATAGTCAAGGACTGACAGAGTTTGATATTCTTCTTTGGGTAGGGATGGGTTCTCCGGTGGAAGCTTTGGCTCCCACTTTATTCCAAGCTCTTCCCTAACTTGTATAAGTACGTCTTTAAATCTTCTTATCTCGTCGGCATGCACATCCCTCAGAGATACCATAGCATCTTCATGGCCCATCTCTGCACAAAGGGCTATGGTAAAGCAATTTGTTCCAGCCCTTATCATCCTAAGGGATAGGTTGGCGTAGTGGCAATGCACGCCTACAAAAATACAGGCTTCTATCTTATTGTGAAGAATGGTAAGGTTTGGATGGTTGGGGTTTATCTCAGCCTCCGGGTCTATCTTGGGATATTTGGGCCTGTAGTCTGGCATGGGTATGATCCTACAGTTTGGTATCTCCATGGCCAGCTCAAGCACTGCCTTTGCCTTTTCCATGGCGCTGGCGTTCCAACCCCAGAGAACCAGTGGACCAGGGAATATGGTAGGATTTCTCCTTGTGAGCATAGCCTTTGCGGCCTCTCTCATGGCTACTTCTTCATCCACTATCTTTCCATAAAGCAAGGCCTTTCCCGGTGGTGGTAGTTCCACACCCTCAAAGGCTGCAGGGGTTGGTATGTATCCAGATGGGCCTGGCAAAACTTCCATTGGCATGCCTTACCTCCTTAAAAGTAGGTTATTAAAAAATTAGCATGAGCTTAAGGAGTGTCAAGGGGGAAATAGTATGATAAAAATCATCCTTTTTCTTCCTTCTCCTTCTCTTCAAGCTCCCTTATTCTTTTTTCCCTCAGCTCCTCATACCTTGATTCAATCTTCTTATATACTTTATCCGCTATAAAGATGATTATAAGAAGGAGGGGGGCACCTACTAAGAACATCACAAGCAAAAGCTTTGCAAAAAATATCAGCAAGTTTATAAGGTTCTCCATCTTAAACCACCAGGTTAAGAAGCTTGTTTTTGATATATATGACCTTCTTTAACTCTTTGCCGTTTATCCACTGGCTTACCCTTTGGTCCCTTAGGGCTATTTCCTTTACTATGCTTTCTTCCGCATCCACCGGCACTCTTATGACTGCCCTTAACTTTCCGTTTACCTGCACCGGTAGGTCTATCTCTTCAAGGGCAAGGGCCTTTTCATCTGGCATAGGGAAAGGATAATAGGGCATAAGCCTTTCATAGCCAAGCCTTTGCCATAGTTCTTCGCACAGGTGGGGTGTGATGGGGTATAGCATAAAGAGGATTATCTCAATGGATTCTTTTAAAACCTTGCAATCTGTGGTGGAAGAGACTTCAAAATCTTGGAGGCTATTTAGAAGCTCCATTATACCGGCTATGGCCGTATTGAAGGAAAGGTCCTCCATGCTTGCAAGATATTTCTTTAAAGTTTGGTGGGTCTTGTGTCTTATCTCTTTTGGCTTGCCCGATAGGTCCAAAAAGTCTTCCCTTGTGTAAGAGATGTCTTTTATCTTATCAAGGTGGTTATGAAAAAAGTTCCACAGCCTTTTTAGAAATCTAAAGGCTCCTTGGACTCCTTCCTCTGTCCATTCAAAATCCTTTTCTACAGGGCCTGCAAAGAGTATGTAAAGCCTTATGGTGTCCGCACCATACCTATTTATGGCTTCTTCTGGGTCCACCGTGTTGCCCTTTGACTTGGACATCTTGGCAGATTCTCCAATCCTTGTCTCCAAAGCCCTTATGTATTCTTCTTTTTCAAGCCCAAGCTTATTTAATAGCAAGTAAAAGTTGTCGCCTATGCTAAGGTTGTTCTCCTTTAGGAATTCCTTAACTTTCATAGGAATAATATTAAAACAAAAGGTGAGGTAAAAAATTAATTGAACAATAAAATGGGACGAACAGGGATAAATTCCTTACCTGGCGTTTTGAAGTAATATATTAATCACATGGAGGTACGCAATGGGTGAAATATCGCTTTTGATAGCCTTTAGTGCGGGTATCCTTTCCTTTCTTTCTCCGTGTGTTTTGCCTATAATACCTGGTTATCTTTCATACATATCCGGTGTGGGGGCGCAAGAAGCCAAGGAAGGTGGAAGTTTTAATTGGAAGGTTTTTAGTGCTTCCCTTCTCTTTGTAATAGGCTTTTCCATAATCTTTACACTTATGGGGGCCACCGCCACAGGAATTGGCGGATTACTCAGAGAATATCAAATTTATATAGCCAAAGTGGGTGGTAGTTTGGTTGTCTTTTTTGGCCTACACTTTGCTGGCCTTATGTTGAGGCAAAACTTTTTAAAGGAGCTTTTGGGAATTGCTTCTCTCTTTATAGCTCTATTTTTCTTTGGTGTTATTTCTCAAAAACTTCTTTTTGACATCCTTGGCATAATATTAATGGTTGCCTTCCTCTACCTCTTTGGCTTGCATGAGATTCTATACAGGCAGATGAGGAAGGAAGTGAAAGGAAATATAGCGGGTATAGGGGCCCTTTTCATGGGTATGTTCTTTGCCTTTGGTTGGAGTCCTTGTATAGGTCCTGTGCTTGGGTCCATACTCCTTTATGCAAGTCAGCAAGAAACTGCCCTTCAGGGTGCCACCTTGCTCTTTGCCTACTCCCTTGGACTTGGCATACCCTTTTTGATAGCCGGTGGTCTTCTTTCTGCCTTCCTCGGCTTTGTGCGCAAGTTTAGCAAGTTCTTTGGATTGGTGGAAATAGTTGGTGGCTTTCTTCTTATCTTGCTTGGCTTTTTGATAACCACTGGCAAGCTGGCCGAAATATCTGCCATCCTTGGAGGATAGACCTTGGATATCCTTATAGTAGATTATGGAATGGGGAACTTAAGGAGTGTTTCAAAGGCTCTTGAAAAGGTAGGCTTTAGGGTTAAGGTTAGTTCAGACCCAGAAGATGTAAAAAAGGCCAATGCTATAGCTTTGCCCGGTGTGGGAGCTTTCAAGGATGCGGTTGAAAACCTAAGGAGGATGGGACTTTATGGAGAGATAATAAGGCATATTGAAAGGGGAAAGCCTTATTTTGGTATATGCCTTGGTTTGCAACTTCTTTTTGAAAAAAGCTATGAGTTTGGAGAAGCTAAAGGCTTTGGTGTGGTAGAAGGTGAGGTGGTGCTTCTTCCCACAAGCGTTAAGGTGCCACACATAGGTTGGAACCAACTTTGGAAGAAAAAGCCATCTTCTTTGCTTGAAGGTATAAAGGATGGAGAATACGTTTATTTTGTCCATTCTTACCATGTGGTACCAAAGAAAAAAGACATTATCCTTACCACGACCGACTATGGCATAGACTTTGTATCTTCCATAGAATATGAAAACATCTTTGCAGTGCAGTTCCACCCAGAAAAAAGTCAAAAGGTAGGCCTTAAAATCCTTGAAAACTTCAGAAGGAGGGTGTATGGCTAAGCTTTGCGTAGCCCTTGACACAAACTTTTTGCAAGCAATAGAGCTTGTCAAATCTTTAAGAGGTTATCCTTTAATCTTCAAGGTGGGCTACAGACTATTTATAAGCCATCATAGGGCAATAACGGACAAGGTAAAAGAAAACGGCTTTGAGCTTTTTCTGGACCTAAAGCTTCACGACATACCAAACACGGTAAAAGAGGGTGTTCTCTCTGCAAAGGACCTGGGAGCGGATTATCTTACTGTGCATTTAAGTTCCGGAAAAGAAGCACTAAGTCAAGCGGTAAGCTCAAAGGGAAAGTTAAAGCTCCTTGGTGTTAGCTTACTTACAAGCCTTCAAGAAGAGGACCTAAAAGAGATGGGGGTATGCTTAGGAAGGGAGGAGTATGTGATAAACCTTGTAAAAAATGGTGTGGAGCTGGGTATGGATGGTGTGGTATGCTCCGGGCTTGAGGCTAAGATGATAAGGGAAAGGGTACAGGGAAGCTTTCTCATAGTGGTGCCGGGCATAAGGCTGGAGGGAGAGCCTACGGAAGATCAAAAAAGAGTGGTAAGCATTGAAGAGGCCCTTGAGGCTGGTGCAGATATCCTTGTAATGGGGAGGAGTGTATTAAGGGCAGAAAACCCAATAAAGAAGGTGGAAGAGATACTCCTTAGGATCACATAAGGCCAATACTTCTTAGTGCCTCTTGCCTTTGTAAGCATGTGGCGCATACACCACAGGGAGGCTCCGTTCCCATATAACAAGAGTAGGTCTTTTCAAAAGGTACTCCAAGTTCTTTTCCAAGTCTTGCAATATCCGTTTTGCTCATTCCCAAAAAGGGAGCATACAGGCTTATCCTTCTTTTTGTCCTTGCCACATAGGCTGAGGCAGAGTTTATGGCGGATTCCATGGCGGTTATAAACTCCACCCTACAGTCTGGATAGGGAGTGTCAAGGGCATGCACTCCTATGGCTATATGGTTAATCTCATAGCTGTCTGCAAAGGAGCCTGCAATGGCAAGAAATACGAGGTTTCTCATGGGTACGTTGGTGGGGGGAACTTCTTCACCATAAGGCCCCTCCGGCACTTGTGGGCCACCTTCCAAGAGGGCCGAGCCTTTTATAAGTCTGTAGTGTGGTACTTCTACTATAATGTGTTCTTTGACACCAGCAAGCCTTGCCAGTTCCTTGGCGTATTTTAACTCTACCTTATGCCTCTGACCATAGTCAAAAGAGAGAGCATAGACCTCTTCAAACTCCCTTTTGCACAGCCACAAGAGGGTGGCGCTATCCATTCCACCAGAAAGTAAAACTATAACTCTTTTCATCTTTGGTGCCGGAGGCGGGAGTCGAACCCGCACGCCCTTGCGGGCGGGGGATTTTGAATCCCCTGCGTCTGCCAGTTCCGCCACTCCGGCTAAGGATAAATTATACAATATATTTACAAGACTACAAGGAGGTTTAACATTGAGGCGTATAAACGTTGCCATAGCCGGTCTCGGAAAGGTAGGAAGCCAGTTTTTGCAAGCTTTACTGAGTGTAAACTCTGAAAATGTCAAAATCATAGCGGTAGCAGAGCCAAGAGAAGAGCTTGAAAGCGTTAAGCTGGCTAAGGAAAGAGGCATAGCCTATTTTAGGGATGCAAGGGATATGCTTAGAGCTTTGGAAGATTCCATAGATGTGCTTTTTGAACTCACAGGCAATGCTGTTATAAGAACGGAACTTCATGAAATACTTAGCCAAAGCTCTAATAGGAAAACCGTAATAGTACCAGAACCTGTGGCTTATCTTATCTGGAGTTTGATAGCTCAAAACAAAGGAGAAGGTGCAAAATAAAGTTCTGAGGTTGCTAATTTTAGACAAGCAGATTTTTCATCGTATATCGTTGAACTATAATTTAAGATGTTATGTTTAAAGAAGTATTGAGAAAAAAATGCTACGTAGTAGATGAAGGGAGGTTTCCAAGAAAACTTGGGGTTTTTGACCTTATCTTCTTGGGCATAGGTGCCATTATAGGTGCGGGTATATTCGTCATAGCTGGTCAGGCTTCCGCCCTTTATGCTGGGCCTGCCATCGTATTTTCCTTTCTTTTGTGCGCCGTTGCCATAGGTATAAGCGCTTTGGTTTATGCCGAGCTAAGCTCTGCCTATCCCATATCTGGAAGTGCCTATAGCTATACCTATGCTACCGTTGGAGAAATAATGGCTTGGTTGGTAGGGTGGAACCTTCTGGTTGAGTATGGTATTGCGGTAGCTGCTGTAGCTACGGGTTGGTCTGGATATGTGCGCACCTTTTTGCACCAAAACTTTGGCCTTGAGCTTCCAAAAGCTCTTTCAGGTGCCTTTGACCCTTCCAAGGGGACCTATATGGACCTTTTTGCCTTTCTTGTTGTTCTTTTGGTCTTTGGACTTTTGACCTTAGGAATAAAGGAAAGCGCAAGAGTGAATACATTCATTGTTCTAATTAAACTAACGGTCCTTTCCTTGTTTATCATCTTTGGCATAAAACACATAAACATGGAAAACATACTTAAGGATTTTCTTCCTTACGGCTGGCAAGGTGTTTGGCATGCTGCTTCTCTCATAGTTTTTGCCTATTTGGGCTTTGACGCTGTTTCTACGGTGGCAGAGGAGACAAAAAATCCTACAAGGAATGTGCCAATAGGCCTTATAGGTTCTTTGATTATAAGCACGCTATTTTATATGTCTGTGGCCTTTGTGCTTGTGGGCATGGTAAATTATAAAGAGCTTAATGTGGAGTATCCACTGGCCTATGCCATGTATAAGGTGGGAGAAAAGTGGGTGGCAAACATAATAACCACAGGAGCAGTAATCACGATTACAAGCGTGCTTATAGTTATGGGTTTGGGCTTTACACGCATTATCTTTGCACTTTCTAGGGATGGCCTTTTACCAGACAAACTATCGGCAGTCCATCCTACCTTTAAAACACCATATATGGCCACCCTTGTGGGTGGTATAGTCATATCCCTTTTGGCTGGCTTTGTACCTTTAAAAACTCTGGCGGAGTTGGTAAATATAGGAACTCTCTTTGCCTATTTTATGGTAGGTGTTGGAGTTATACTTTTAAGGATAAGCGATGAATCTACGGCCACTTTTAAGGTGCCTCTTGCCAAGCTTCTCCTTCCTATTAATTTAATATTCTTGCTATTTATCATGGCTGGACTTCCAAAAGAGACATGGATAAGGTTTGTAGTTTGGAACGCCATAGGCATGGTGGTCTATGCCTTGTATGGCTACAAAAACAGCAAAGCTTATGAAAGAAGCACGACCATAGAATGAAAAAAGAAAAAAGCTACTTTGTTTGTCAAGAGTGTGGATATTCAAGCCCTAAGTGGATGGGAAAGTGCCCTTCTTGTGGTGCTTGGAACAGTATGGTAGAAGAGAAGAACCTGCCCAAGACTTCAAGCTTAGCCACTCCATACAAACCACCTCAGCCCGTCCTCAGCTGGGTGGAAGACCTACCAACCAGATTAACCACAGGCTTTTCAAATCTTGATGAGGCCCTTGGTGGTGGCATTGTAAAGGGCCAGGTGGTCCTTTTGGCTGGAGAGCCTGGCATAGGCAAGTCTACCTTACTTTTACAGCTTTCAGATAGATTTTCAAAAAGATATGGAAGGGTTTTATATGTCTCCGGCGAAGAATCACCCTCCCAGATCGCCATAAGGGCCAAAAGGCTAAGCGTGGGTTCAGACAAGCTTTTGACCTTTCCAGAGACAAACCTTGAAAACCTTTTGGAGACAATCAAAGTAGAAGAGCCTTCTCTGCTTGTGGTTGATTCTATACAGACCATGTATAGTTCAAGCCTTGAGTCTTCTCCGGGTTCTGTGGCGCAGGTAAGGGAGTGTGCCTTTAGGCTGGCGGAAGCTTGTAAGTCCTTGGGTATTCCTTTGTTTATTGTTGGTCAGGTAAACAAAGAAGGCCTATTGGCTGGTCCAAAGGTGCTTGAACACCTTGTGGATACGGTGCTTTACTTTGAAGGAGAAAGGTTTAACTTCTACAGGGTGGTAAAGGTGGTAAAAAACCGATTTGGTGCAAGCGGTAATGTGGCAGTCTTTAAAATGTCCAGTTATGGGCTTGAGGAAGTTTTGGAGCCTTCCGCCTTCTTCCTTCAGGAAAGGGTTGGTTCTCCCGGTAGCGTTATCTTCCCACACACAGAAGGAAGCAGGCCCGTTCTTCTTGAGGTTCAGGCGCTTACCATTCACGCACTCTATACCACTCCACAGAGAAGAACTCAAGGCTTTGACCCAAACAGGCTATCTTTAATACTTGCCGTGCTTGAAAAGGAGGCAAAGGTATTTACAAGGGATAGGGATGTGTTTGTAAATATAGTGGGCGGGGTAAGGGTGGAAGAGCCAGCCATAGACCTTGCAGTAGCCTTGGCAGTAGTTAGCTCTGTAAAGGATAAGCCTGTGGGTGATTTTATAGTCTTTGGGGAGCTTGGTCTATCTGGTGAGGTAAGGTCTGTGCATTTCGCGGAGGAAAGAATAAAAGAAGGGCTACGCTTTGGCTATAAAAAGGCCATAGTGCCAAAGGGTGCAGTGGTGGAGATAGATGGGGCAGAAATCTTTCCAGTAGGGCATATAAGGGATGCGATTGAACTTATAATTTAAACTTGTGAAGGTTCTGTTGGTAGAAGATGACAAGCTTTTGGGGGAGTCTTTAAAGGAATATTTAAACTCGGAAGGGCTTGTGGTGGATTGGATAGAGGACAGTAGGGAGTTTTTTGATTTGCTTGAAGTGTCTTGTTATGATGTGATAGTGTTGGACCTTATGATGCCACATGTGAGTGGAGAAGATCTTTTAAAGGAGCTAAGAAAAAGGGGGAACAATACGCCCGTGCTTATACTTACGGCAAAGGGAAGGCTTGAGGATAAGGAAAGGTGCTTTTCTCTTGGTGCGGACGACTATCTTACAAAGCCCTTTGAACCAAAGGAACTGCTCCTAAGGATAAAAGCCTTACACAGAAGGGTGGTAAGGCAGGAAAAGCTACGCCTTGGCAGAGTGGAGATAGACCTTGAGGCAGGTCGGGTTTGTGTGGATGGCAGAGAAGTAAACCTTGCTAAAAAGGATTGGCTTTTGTTAAAGTACTTGGTGGAAAACAGGGGAAGGTATGTACCTACACAAGAGCTACTTAACTACGTTTGGGGTGATGAGGTGGTGGGTGATGAGGTGGTTAGAACCCACATAAAGAACTTGAGAAAGGTCCTGCCGGAAGGCTTTATAACATCAAAGAAGGGCTGGGGATACAGAGTTGAACCTTGAAAAGCTTTGGCTTTATATTTCCCTATTCCTTTTGTTGGTTTTGGGCCTAAGCCTTATAAACCTTACCGTATTCCTTGAGGTAAAAAAGATAGAGGAAGAGCATATATATAGACTTGCCTATCAAAGTTTTACCATCTATCTACACAACAAGGAGTATAAAGGCGATGAAAGGGTGGTAATAAACCCATTTCCAGAAGAACTATATAGAGTTTATGTCTTTGATAACCCCTTAGACCCCTTTAAAAGTGTAAAGGTAGGCATTAAAAAGGAATATCTTAACGAGAGGATAAACCAGCTTATGAAAAGGCTTCTTATAGTGGAGTTTTTCTTGGTTTTGGCCCTTGTTTTCTTATATCAAACGGTGGTAGAAGGTTATATAAAAAGGCTTAAAGAGAAGGAAGAATGGATAAAAAGACTAATGCTTGCCTTAACTCACCGATTGGGAAACTTCATATCCACTCAAAAGGTTCTGATCGCTTTGCTAAAAAAATCATACCCAGAGGATAGAAATATACAAAGGATAGAAAAAAGTGTATTAAAAGCTCAAAGGGATTTTAGTATATTCACCAACTTGGCAAGAGAAAACATAAAACTGGAGAAGGATTTCCTCAATGTAAAAGAGCTTATATTGGAAAGTTTATCTTACTTTGATGAGGAGCTTAAAAGAAAGAGGTTAATACTTCACTTAAAGGACATGCAGGTTTTTATGAACAGGGCAGACCTTGATGATGTGCTTTATAACTTGATTAGCAATGCAATAAAACACTCAAAAAGCATGGTGCATATCAAAATATGTCCTAAGGTTGGTGCTTTGATAATAAGAAATGATGTAAGCCATGTGGAAAACTCCGGCATGGGTTTGGGCTTTGAATTAACAAAAGAAGTGGTTAAAAGATATGGTTTTAGCTTGAATGTAAGGATAAAAAAAGGCTATACGGTTTTCCTTAGCTTTGCTAAAAGATAGGGCTAAGTTCCACCCTTACCTGCTCTCCCGTTTCCATATTCTTTAGTGTGTAAAAGCCTCCTGCCTTTTCCTCCTCACCCACTATAACCGCATACTGGGCGCCTATCTTATGGGCAAACTCAAGCTGTTTTTTGAGGCCTCCCTTTCTGTAAGAAACCTCTACCCTCTTCCCTTCTGACCTGAGGCTTTTGGCCACCATAAGGGCATAGTCCATAACATCACCAAAAGGCACAACCACGTATAGAGGTTCCTCCAATGGAAGGTCTTTTACAAGCATAGAAAGCCTTTCTACACCCACAGCAAAGCCTATGGCAGGCGTGGGTGGTCCTCCAAACTCCTCTACAAGGTAATCATACCTTCCACCTGCTATGACAGTTATATCAAGTTCTGTAGAAACTGCTTCAAATACAGTTTTTGTGTAATAGTCCAGACCTCTTACCAAGTTTGGATTTTCTCTATATGGTATGGAAAGAACTGTTAAATATTCCTTTAGCTTTGAATAATGCTGAGAACATTCCTCACAAAGAAAATCTACCATCTTTGGAGCTTCTTTAACCGCCTCCTTACAGGTGGGGACCTTACAATCAAGCACCCTAAGGGGGTTCCTATCCTTTCTATCAAGACAAACTTCACAGAGACCACCCTCAACCGTGTTAAGGTAGTTTATTAAAGCCTCCCTGTATGCTGGCCTGCAAACCTTACAACCTATGGAGTTTATCTCTATGATAACTTCCACCTTTAACTCCGACAAAATCTCATAAACAAGCTGGATTATTTCCGCATCCACATGGGGGTCCAAGGAACCAAAGACCTCTGCACCGATTTGGTGAAACTGTCTGTATCTACCAGCCTGTGGGCGCTCATAACGGAACATGGGACCTTCATAAAAGAGCTTTACGTAAGGCTTTAGAGCATACAGCCTGTTTTGCACATAGGCTCTTACTGCACCTGCGGTGCCTTCGGGCCTTAAGGCAAGCCATCTGCCTTTTCTGTCCTGAAAGGCAAACATCTCCTTTTGCACTATATCTGTGGCTTCACCTATGCTCCTTTGAAAGACCTCAAGGTATTCCACCACAGGAAGTATTATCTCCTCAAAGTTATAAAGCCTTAGCTTTTCTCTTATGAGGTTTGAAACATACCTAAACCTTTTAAGCTCTTCTCCAAAAAGGTCATGAAAGCCTCTTACGCTCTGAAATTCTGGCATAAAGATAAATTATACTTCTGGCCTATGGTGGAGTAATATATTTATACATGATGAATCGCATATTTGCATGGGGCGTAAATTTTAAAACTGCCCCAGTAGAAGATAGAGAGCTTCTCGCCTGTAGTAGAGATGATGCATACTATCTTCTTCCACCTTTAAAAACCATAGATGGTATTAAGGAGCTTATGCTCTTATCCACATGCAATAGGGTGGAGGTCTACGGCGTTGCAGAGAATTATGAAGCCATAGATAAGCTTGTCCTTGAACTTATAAGACTAAAGGGTGCAGATGTAAAAATTAGAAAAAATTCCTTCTTTTTGGAGGGAGATAAGGCTGTTGCCCATGTTTTTAGGGTGGCAAGCGGTTTGGAATCTATGGTGGTGGGAGAAACTCAGATAGTAAGCCAATTTAAGGAAGCTTACCGAATAGCAAAAGAGCTTGGCTGTACAGGAAAGGTATTAAACAGACTTTATGAAAAGGCTCTGAGGACAGCCAAGAGGGTTAGGACGGAGACGGGTATAGGGAGGAATGCCATATCTGTAAGCTATGTGGCAGTGGAACTTGCCAAAAGGATATTCGGTAATCTCGCCAATGTAAAGGTGCTTTTGGTAGGTGCGGGTGAAATGGCAGAGCTTTCTGCCAAGTACTTAAAAAAGCTAAAAGCTCATCTCTTTATAACCAATAGAACTTATGAGAGGGCTGTGGAGCTTGCTAAGGAGCTGGAAGGAAATGTGCTTAGGTTTGAAGAACTTGCGGACTACCTTCATGAGTTTGATATAGTTATAGTTTCTACGGGAAGTAAAAAGTACATCATAGACTATCAAATGGTAAAAAAAGCCATAAAGAAAAGGGGCTACAAGCCCATATTCTTCATAGATATTTCTGTACCAAGGAATGTAGACCCTGCCATAAGTCAAATTGATGAAGTATTTCTTTATGATATTGACGACCTTCAGGATGTGGCAGAAAAGAACCTAAAGGAAAGACTAAAGGAAAAGGAAAAGGGTGAGATAATAGTTTGGGATGAGGTGGGAAAGTTTATGAAATGGCTACAGGTGCTGGAAGTGGAAGACATAATAATAAGAATTAAGGAAAGTTGGAGCTTCATGCAAGACAACAACCCTATGTTGAAAAGATTAATCCATAAAGCCATAGAAGAGATAAGAAAAGACCCATCCTTGGCCGAAAAGTTGGTTAAAATATTCCTGCAGGAGGTAGAAGATGCAAACACAGGGCGAAAACTATCCTATGTCCATAACAGAGCTAATGGAGCTTGAAAGCGAGTACTCTATAAAGGCTTACATACTCATAAAGGCTGACCCAAGGGAGATACCATCCATTATGCTTGCCCTTTCAACCTTTGAGGGTATAAAGACAGCGGATGTGGTAACAGGACCCTACGACATAATAGTCTTTGCAGAACTAAGGAATCAAGATGAGCTTGGTAGGCTTGTTATAAACAAAATACCCTCCTTGGAGGGAGTAAAAGAGGCACTTACCTGTGTAGTAGTAAGGATATGAGAGATCTTCCTTTGGTAGTGGAAGAGGAAAAAAGGATTGTGGTTATATATTCGGAAGAGCCTGCAGTACACAAAGAAGAGGATGATGGAGTTGAGATTTTTTACTCCAAGAAGGGCGATGTGGTAAAGATAATAATAAACAAAGATGAAAAACACCATATTATATACTTCTGAGGCCTTTTTGGTTGAGGGTGGAAGGCCCTTAAGGGGCAAAGTAAGAGTCTCTGGGTCAAAGAACGCATCCCTTCCCATACTTATGGCAAGCATACTCACAGACCAAACTTGCCAAATAGAAAACGTTCCAGATTTACTTGATACAAGGACAACTCTTGAGCTTTTGCAGAACTTGGGAGTGGAAGCAGAGTTCAAGGAAGGAAGGGTAAGTTTAAACGCAAAATACCTTAGGAGTTATGAAGCTCCAGATGAAATGGTAAGGCGTATGAGGGCTTCCGTGCTTGTCATGGGTCCACTTTTGGCAAGGTTTGGAAAAGCTGTCGTTTCTATGCCTGGAGGATGCTCCATAGGAGTAAGGTCCATAGACCAACATCTTAAAGTCTTTGAAAGGGCAGGAGCCCATATAGAAATCAAGCATGGCTATATACACCTTGAGTTAAAAGAAATAAAACCAGTAGAGTACACCTTTGAGGTAATAACGGTCACTGGCACTGAGAACGCACTTCTTTTCCTAAGTAGGCTTGAAAAGAGAAGTATTTTAAGGAACATAGCCCTTGAACCAGAAGTTATGGACCTTGTAGAGGTATTGAGAAAGATGGGAGCGGAGATAGAGATAGAAGACAGAACTGCCATTATAAGGGGAAATCCATACCTTAGAGGCTTTAGTCATAGAGTTATACCAGACAGGATAGAGGCTGGGACCCTCATGGTGGCAGGCTTTATAACAGGTGGGGATATTGTACTTGAAGACATAAGGGTTGAACACCTTGGAAGCGTTATGGAAAAGTTAAGAGAAGCTGGCGCAGACCTTGAAATCCTAAGCCTTGATAGAGTGAGGGTAAAGGGTGGCAAAGATATAAAACCACTTAGCATATCTACCATGGAATACCCCGGCTTTCCTACAGATATGCAGGCCCAATTTATGGTCCTGTGCTGTCTTGCCGATGGTGTATCTGAAATAAGGGAGAATATCTTTGAAAACCGATTTCAACATGTGGCAGAGCTTCAGAGGATGGGCGCAGACATACATGTAAAAGACAGGATTGCCATAGTAAGGGGAGTGGAAAGGCTTTATGGAGCAGAGGTTTATTCCACAGACCTTAGAGCTTCCGCAAGCCTTGTTTTGGCTGGGCTTGTAGCAGAGGGGAATACCTTGGTAAGGGATATATACCACTTAGACAGAGGCTACGAAAGGCTTGAAAAAAAGTTAAAAGAGCTTGGGGCAACCATAGAGAGGTTGCCCATAAGAGAGTCTTAGCTTATTTCAATCTTCTTTTCTTTGGAGCTTTCAGCCTTTGGTATCCTTATTTCCAAAACGCCATCCTTAAACTCTGCCTTTGCAGCTTCCACCTTTACATCGGTAGGAAGAGGTATAACCCTTTCAAACTTTCCGTATACCCTTTCAACCCTGTGGTAGGTTTCTGTTTTCTCTTCCTTTTCTTCTTTCTTTTCTCCCCTTATATGTAGTGCGTTGTCTCTGATGGTAACTTCCACATTCTCCTTCTTAACGCCGGGAAGTTCTGCCTTTACAACAAGCTCTTGGTCTGTCTCATATACATCCACCACAGGGGCAAATACCCTTTCACCTTCTTCCCTTGGCATTAGCTCTTCCATAAGCCTATCAAACTCTCTCCTTATGCGTTCAATTTCTGCAAACGGGCTCCATAGCATAAGTCCTCTTCTCATGGCTCTCACCTCCTTTTAAGTGTTTTTACATAAATTAATTTTAGTCCGATATTATAAAATGTCAAGAATCTTTTGAGGGGAATATCAAAAGGCCACTCTACCTACGGTTCGGCCCTTTTGAAACACACTGTTTAACCTTCGTTGAATAGCCTTTTTAACTTACCCCTCAGGGATAAGAGAGGATTAAGCAAACTCATGGAATACTCTTCCACTTCCTTTAATATTTTCAATTTCTCCTCTTGAGTGGCCACCGATTCTATCTCAAAGGCCTTTTGGTGAAAATCGCAATGAAGCCTTTCTATGTTTTCCAAAAGGTTGGCAATCTCCAACGTATATTGGTCCTTGTTGGGCCATACCTCAGAATAGAGAAGCTTACCAAAGGCGCATTCGGTACATTTCTTGTGAGGAAAGGCCTCGCCACTCCTCAAGCTCTTTTTTAACCTATCCACATAGTTTATATGCTGGGCTATGATTAGTTCTATTCTTTTGAGTAGAGTTCTAAGCTCTTGAAGACTTTGTTCCATAGCTTACCTCCCTTCTCTATACCTTGTTATTATATTAGAATGCGCTTACTTTCTGTGGTAGATGGCATAGGTTGGGGTGGAACAAAAGAACAGGTTTTCCTTCTTGCCCGTGAGCTATCCAACCATGTGGATTTCCACCTTGCCTTGTCCTTTGAATACACCCAAATGGTGCAAAAACTATCACCTTACAAAATAAGTTTTCACTTTTTTGAACACCATAATAAGTACAACCGGCTAAACCCTATGAACTATTATAGGCTCTGGAAGATAATAAAAGATGGATCCTTTAATATAGTGATTGCCAACTCTCCCCATGCCCTGGACTTTGTTAGCTTGGTATATCCCTTTCTTACCAAAAGGCCCAAGCTTGTGGCAGTAAAAAGGTCTGCAAGATTGCCAAACCCCCTCTCCCTTCGGTTTAAGTATGGCAGGGTTGATAGGCTTGTGGCCGTATCGGAAAAGGTAGCAGAGGTAATGCTCAATGCGGGCTTTCCTCCGGAGAAGTTAAGGGTTATACCAAGTGGTATAGATACAGATAGGTTTAGGAAAAATAGGGCAGTGAGGACTGCCAAAAGACAAGAGCTTGGCATACCTCTAAACTCAAAGGTGTTTATAAATGTGGCCAATTGGAACCCACCGGTCAAGGGCCAAGACAAGCTAATAGAGACCTTTTTAAAGCTTGATTGTAAGGATTGCTTTTTGCTTTTGGTAGGGCTGGATACTCAGGACAAGTCAATACCAGAAAAGGGTGTTTTGGGCCTTGGATTTAGAGAGGATGTGTAAGACTTGCTCAATGCATCGGATTTTTTTGTCCTTTCCTCCTTCCTTGAAGGACTTCCTAACGCTCTTCTTCAGGCCATGGCCTGTGGCCTTGTAGTAATATCCACCCTTGCGGGCGGAGTTGGAAGCTTTTTAGTAGATGGTGTAAATGGATTTACAGTGCCGGTGGGTAATTTCCAAGCCATGTTGGAAAAAATGAAGATAGCACTCCATCTATCGGAAGAAGATTATAACAATATATCAGAGAAAGCTATTCAAACAGCTCAAAAATTCTCCATTCAATCCACAGCCAAAAAATACTTAGAACTTTTTGAGGAGCTTATAAAATGATAGTCCTCCTTTATCATAAGGTAATAAAATACCCTTCCTTTGACCTTTGGTGGAAAACCTTTGACGTAGAATTGGGCATTTTAAAAAGGTTTTTCCGTGTAATTTCCTTGGATGAAGTCATAGAAATTCTAAATTCTGGAAAGGATATTCCAAAAAGAACTGTAGCAATAACCTTTGACGATGGATATGCGGACAACTACATATATGCCTATCCTCTTCTCAAAAAGCATGGACTTAGGGCAACGATCTTTGTTGCTTCCTCAAGGATAATAAGAGAAGATTACAAAAGAAAAAGCTTAGAAGACTACTGGAATGGTAAGGCATCCCTTAGAGAACTCTATGGTCCCAAAAGTATGCACGAGGCAAACTTGGAGTTTTTAAAGGATGGAATAAGCCAAGATTTCTTAACTCAAGAAGAGCTAAGAGCCATGCAAGACGTTTTTGATATAGGCTGGCATTCTAAGCACCATACCAAGGATTTTTACTCTGAGGATTTATTGGGCTTTTATGATGGTAAAGGTCATTGGTCCCTTATGCATGCTTATGGAGAAGAACCAAAGCTTGGCTTTCCAATATTTCCCATGAAGGGTTCTCTATCTATAAGAGTAGGAAAGCTAAGGAAAGAGGTAAAAGACTTTATAAATTCCCTGCCAAGGTCCTTTTTTGAAAGGAAAGAATGGAAAAAGGACCTTAAAGAGGAGCTTTTTAAGCATTTTGAGCGATTTCTTGATTTTGAAAGCGAGGAGGAAAGGTTAAAAAGGGTAAAGAAGGAAATAGAAGAGGCTAAGAAGGAACTTGAAGAGTTAATCGGAGGAAAAATCTATCATTCTGCATATCCTTTTGGAGATTACGACAAAGTTTTTAAGGAAGAAGTTTCCAAAAGCTTCCTCTCTGCCTTTACCACAGAAAAAAGAACGATAAAACAAGGTGATGATCCTTATCTTTTACCAAGGATAACCGTTCCAAAAGACCTTTGGTCCTTTTTTGCCATACTGGCAAGGTTTAGATAATCTAAAGCCTCCAATATAGGCATTTGCCTTCCATTGGATAAACGCCCTTTACATCTATAAAAACACATGGTTCCGTGATGAGTTCTTTATACCATTCCACAGGCTTTTCCAAAAACACCTTGTGTTTGACTGCCAAAATGGCTACATGGTAGGGAGCCTTTTCCCTTGGGTTCTTGAGAACCTCAAGGCCGTATTCTTCATAAGCTTCTTCCGGGTCTACAAGAGGGTCGTATATGTACACATCCAAGCCAAAATCTTTTAGCTCTCTGTATAGGTCATAAACCTTGCTGTTCCTTATATCTGGCACGTTTTCTTTAAAAGCCAAACCAAAGATTATGGCCTTTGCCCCTACCTTCATCTTACCAGCCTTAGTTAGCATTTTTATGGTTTGCTTGGCAATAAAGGAAGGCACTTCCTCGTTTATTCCCATTCCTGCAAGTATAAGCCTTGGTATATAGCCTACCTGTTGGGCCTTGTGAGCTAAATAGTAAGGGTCTACTGGAATGCAGTGGCCACCCACAAGCCCGGGTTCAAACCTTAAGAAGTTCCATTTGGTGGATGCAGCTTCCAAAACGCTCTTTGTATCAAGGCCAAGCTTTTCAAAAAGCATGGCAAGCTCATTCATCAAAGCTATGTTTATATCCCTTTGTATATTCTCTATTACCTTGGCAGCCTCGGCAGTTCTAATATCCTTGGCTTTGTAAATTCCTACGCTTATAATCTTACCATACACAGAAGCCAAAAGTTCTAAGGTTTCTGGAGTATCTCCAGCCACCACCTTTACTATCTTTTCCAAAGTATGCTCCTTGTCTCCGGGGTTTATCCTTTCTGGTGAGTAGCCTACGAAGAAATCTTTTTTCCAAACAAGCCCACTTTCCTTTTCCAGTATGGGTACGCACACCTCTTCTGTAGCACCCGGATATACGGTAGATTCATACACAACCACAGACCCCCTTTTCATATTCCTTCCAACGGTGGCAGAAGCCAGCTTAAGAAAGGAAAGGTCTGGGTCCTTTAGTTTATCAACCGGTGTAGGAACCGCGATCACTATAAACCTTGCCTCTCCTATATCTTTCTCGTCGCTGGTAAATTTAATATCTACTTCCTTTAACTCCTCTTTTGGTACCTGTCCAGTTCTGTCTATACCCTCTTTTAGCTCTTGCACCCTTTTGGTATTTTTATCAAAGCCTATAACTCTAAAATGTTTGGCAAAGGCTACTGCCAATGGAAGACCTACATAACCAAGCCACACTACGCATAAACTTTCCTTCTTTTTCAAAAGGTCCTCAAAGCTTAACATTATGTGCCAAACTCCCAAGAGGTAAGGTATTTTATCTGCTCTGGTGTTAGCTCATCTATCTCTACTCCCATGCTTTTTAGCTTTAAGCTTGCCACCTCTCTGTCTATCTCATCTGGCACCTTATACACCCTCTTTTCCAAGCTTTGGTGGTTTTTGAGTATGTATTCTGCAGAGAGGGCTTGGTTTGCAAAGCTCATATCCATGACGGAAGCAGGGTGGCCTTCGGCGGCGGCCAAGTTTACAAGCCTTCCCTGAGCCAATAGGTATATCTTTTTGCCATCCCTTAAGGTGTATTCTTCCACAAAGGGCCTTATTTCCCTTTTGCTAACGCTTAGCTCTTCCAAAGCTTCTATATCTATCTCCACGTTAAAGTGTCCTGAGTTGGATATGATGGCTCCATCCTTCATTGCCTCAAAGTGTTCCCTTCTTATAACCGATGTGTTTCCTGTCACAGTCACAAAGAAGTCTCCAAGCTTGCAAGCCTCTATCATGGGCATTACCAAAAAGCCGTCCATCTTTGCCTCAAGGGCCTTTATGGGGTCCACCTCGCATACTATAACGGTGGCACCCATACCCCTTGCCCTCTGGGCCACACCCTTCCCACACCAGCCATAGCCAGCCACCACAAAGTAAGAGCCCGCTATGAGCCTGTTGGTTGCCCTCATGATGGCATCTATGGTGGATTGGCCTGTGCCATACCGGTTGTCAAACATATGCTTTGTGTAGGCGTCGTTGACCGCAATTATAGGGAACTTTAAAACTCCTTGGTCCGCCATGGCTCTAAGCCTTATAACTCCCGTGGTGGTCTCCTCCATACCACCCAGGACCTTCTCAGCCAAGGTAGGAAATTCCTTATGTAAGGTGGATATGAGGTCTGCGCCATCGTCTATGACTATGTGCGGCTCTCTTCTTATTACCTCTCTCAGATGCATGTAATAGGTTTCCGTGTCTTCCCCTTTTATGGCAAAGACTGGAATATTAAAGTACTTTACAAGGGCGGAGGCCACATCGTCCTGTGTGGAAAGGGGGTTAGAAGCGGTAAGATAGACCTCTGCACCACCTTCCTTTAGGGTAATAACAAGGTTTGCCGTCTCCGTGGTCACATGCAAACAGGCGGATATGCGTATGCCTTTAAAGGGCTTTTCCTTTGAAAACCTTTCTCTTATGCTTGTGAGGACTGGCATGTCCCTCTGGGCCCATTCTATCCTGTTTTTCCCAAGTTCGGCAAGGCTTAGGTCCTTCACATGGTAGTCCATTCTATCCTCCTTTATGCAGAAAGGGGTGGTCCAATTTTAACAAGGCCAAGCTCTGTTATCTCCATAAAATGCGTTCTTGTGTCATGCCCGCAAAGCCTACAACCATCTATCCTAAAAAGCCTAACTATCTCACCTATGGGCTTTTTGTAAAGCTTTGATTGAGTGGGCGTAAGGATAAGGTCCTTAGAAAGCACCATAGAACAATCCACTATGTGGCTTATGGCATAGCCACCTGCCGCTTCCGCCGTTAGCTCCTCATGCCCGCTTCTCTTTTGAGATACAAAGAGGGCAGTCTGATACCACTTTTTCATAAAGTTAAAAAGCTGTCTGACTACCACCCTTGCCTGCATCTCTCTTGCCTCATAAAGGCCGGTTACAGAGTCTATGATGGTGTGCCTTACCTTATAGGTCTTTATAACGTGGGCAAGGGTGGCCAAAAGGTCTGGTATATTGTCCCTTAGCCTTCCGTGGCTTGCCGCATCTATAAGGATTATGTTGTTCTCTACATTTTCAAACTCTATGCCCATGGCCTTTGCCCTTTCTCTAAGGCCCGTCACCACAAAGTGGGCTGGTGCCTCCACCGTTATAAAAGCTACCGCCTCACCCCTGCTTGCCTGCTTTATGGCGTACTGTTCCACCATTAGACTTTTGCCCGTATCGGAGACGCCCGTTATGTTTACCACCGAGTAGGCTGGAATGCCACCAAGGCTTTTTCTTACAGGCTTTCCATCTTGGATGTCTGAAGTAAAAAACAGGTCATCCAAACCTTCCACGCCCGTTGGCACACCATAAAGCTTTGGAGCCTTCTTTATAGCTTCTCCTGCCACCCATATGCTCTCTTCCACTACCTCTGGTTTTCTCTCTTCCATGTGATAAATTTTATCACTATGAAGTACTACATAAAGACCTTTGGATGCCAGATGAACTTTAACGACTCGGAAAGGCTTAGGGGCATACTCCAAAGCATGGGCTATGAGCCTGCCAAAAGCTGGGAAGAAGCTGACCTAATCCTTATAAACACATGCACCATTAGAGAAAAGCCAGACCAAAAGGTCTATTCTCATTTGGGTGAATATAAAAAGATAAAAGAAAGAAACCCCAACGCCCTTATTGGTGTATGTGGGTGCCTTGCCCAAAGGATGGGAGAGGAGCTTATTCAAAAGGCTCCTATGGTAGACATAATGTTTTCCAGCTTTAACATGCACCAGCTTCCAGAGCTTATCCATCAGGCTCAAGCTGGCTACAAGGCAATAGCCATTTTGGAAAACCCACCGGAGGATGAGGATAAGCTTTGGGAATATCCTACTGTAAGAGATAACCAGTTTTGTGCTTATGTGACCGTTATGAAAGGTTGTGATAAGAACTGCACCTATTGCGTGGTGCCAAAGACAAGAGGGAGGCAGAGGTCAAGAAGCTTGGAAAGTATCCTTTCTGAGGTAAAGTTCCTTGTAGAAGATGGCGTAAAGGAGATACATCTTCTTGGCCAAAACGTGACCGCATGGGGCCAAGACCTTGGCATACCCTTTGAAGAACTTCTTTACAGGGTGGCAGAAGTGCCGGGAGTGGAAAGGATAAGGTTCACCACAGGACATCCAAGGGACCTAACAGAAAACATTGCAAAGGCTATGGGAGAAATCCCTCAAGTGTGCGAGCATATCCACCTTCCTGTGCAATCCGGTTCTACAAGGATACTAAGGCTTATGGACAGGGGTTATACAAAGGAAGAATACCTTGAGAAGATAGACATGTTAAGGCACTATGTAAAGGGTATAACCTTCTCCACAGACATAATAGTGGGCTTTCCTACAGAAACGGAAGAGGACTTTGAGGATACGCTTGATGTTTTGGAAAAGGTTAGGTTTGAACAGGTCTTTTCCTTTAAATACTCTCCAAGGCCAGACACACCAGCCTACTCCATGGAAGGGCAAGTGCCAGATGAGATAAAAGCTCAAAGGATGACAAGGCTCTTAGAGCTTCAAAAGAAAATACTTGGTGAGATAGCCAAGTCCTACGAAGGGACAGAGCAGGAGGTGCTTATTGAAAGCTACGAAGAAGGAAGGCTCATTGGAAGGACGAGGACAAACAGGTGGGCAAGCCTAAAAGGAGATGAAAGCCTCCTTGGAAGCATAGTAAAGGTTAGGGTGATAAACTCCAAACCTTTTAATATGGAATGTGAGCTTTTGGAGGTAAAACATGGCCATGCTGGACCTATACACAGCTCTTAAAAAGGAGGCTATTAAAGTATTCAAAGAAGAGAGGGAAAAGAAGAGAAAAGCCCTAAGGCTTAGGCTGGAGATCTATAAAAAAGCCTTTGACACAAAGCAAAAAATGCATTAAAATATTAATTACCGTAGGGGCGGTAGCTCAGTGGGAGAGCGCCTGCTTGGCGTGTAGGAGGTCGGGGGTTCAAATCCCCTCCGCTCCACTTGGTTTTCTTTACTTCTCTTTTTTCTCTTCCGTAGTAATGCCGAAATTTGGTAAGCTCTCTAAAACTTGTTTTTTGTAGTCTTCCGTCAGGTGGGCATACCTTTGAGTGCTTCTTAGGTCTTTGTGGTGAAGGAGCTCTTTGACAAGGTATAGGTCTTTGCTCTTCATGGCTATCCAAGATGCAAAGGTATGCCTAAGGTCGTGGAAGCGAAAGTTTTCAATACCTGCCTTCTTGCAAGCAGTTTTAAAAGCTCTTTTATAGCCTTGTGTAGAGTAAGGCTCTCCTTTGTGGTTGGTAAACACATAACCGTGCTTGTGCTTGGGCAGGCTTTTGAGTAGCTCTACAAGTTGTTCTGTAAGGTGGACAGTGTAGTATTCTTTGGTTTTTGTCTGTGTGTGCTCAAGCCTTATGACTTTGTTTTCCAAATCTACCTGCTCCCATTTCAGAGAGAATATCTCACTTGCTCTCAGACCTGTATAGAGGGCAAATATAACCGCAGGTCTAAAGTAATCAGGGCAGGCGGATATAAGCTTTTGTGCTTGCTCTTCCGTAAGGTATCTCACTACCTGCCTTTCTTTCACTCCAAAGAAAGGTATCTTAGGTATGTGCTCACACAATCCAAACTCCTGTGCCTTTTTAAACACGCTCCTCAGAAGATGAAGCTCTCTCTCCACCATCAAAGGCGTAGTGCCTTCAGATAGTCTTTTGTTCTTGTAGTCTTCTATCAGGCTTGTGGTTATGTTCTTGATAGGACGCTTACCAAAAAAGGCAAGAAGTATTTTGAGCTTCCTCATTTGCTCCTTCTTGGTTTTCTCTTTTGCCTTAGAAGTGCTAAGGTAGAGCTTTTCATAAAACCTTGCTATCTCCTCAAAAAGCAGGTCGTCCTTACTCTCTGGTATGTATTCTCCCCTGATTATCTTAGCCCTTATCTGGCTTGCTATCTCCTTTGCAACGCTCTTGGAAACCGCTCCTATGCGATGGTAGTAGCGCCTACCTCTGTAGGTAAACTCAAAATACCAAACCTTGCCCCTTTGCCTAAGATAACCTTCGCCTTTAGCCATTAAGACCTAAAAGGCTCCTCCTTAGGCAAGCTCCTCAAAAACTCTTCAAGGTCTTCTCTGAGAAAAACCAAGCGCTTACCAAACTTCCTGTATGGAATGCGCCTTCTCTGGACAAGAGTATAAACCGCTTTCTCTGTAGTGCTTAGCATCTGAGCCACATCTCTAACGGTCAAAAGCCTCTTCTCCATGCCAGGCCTCCTTAAAGGTTTCTACTTACTATTAGTGCAAGCAAGGAGGCCTGGAAGGAGCACTCAAGGAAGAGCTAACCTTACGAACTTGAAGAAGTGATAGAAAGAGATGGACGAAAGAGAAAGAGCGCTAAAGGTAAGAAGATAGGAGTTTTCCAAAGAGACCGCAATATTTCCTACGAGAGTGAGTAAGATGGCAGGAAGGAAGAAGTGCAGGTAGAATTTTGGGGAAGAAGTCCACAGGCTGGAGCGAAGAATTCTCCTACTCAACGCTTGCTTTACATTTTGTTTCATGGTTTTACCCTCCTTCAACCATACTACTTTCTACTTTATATTATAATACCCACCGCCCCCTCTTTTTCGCCCAGTTTATAATAAACTCCTCTACTTCTTCCTTGCTCATTTCTTTGTTGAAGAACTTTTGAAAAAAGTGGTCATGTACGGCAAGATAAAGCTCTTCCTTCAAGTCTTCAGAAGTAATTCTTATACGGTTCTTTCTCAAGATAACAGGAACATTTTTAAGTATCCAGCGTATGTATGTAAAGATATTTCTCTTTTCTGGTAGGTCTTCTACGATGAAAATCTCACCACGCCCTGTAAGGAGCCATTCAGGATTGACACTGTAGGCTTTGACTATCCTGTTAATAGCTTGTTTAGTAACCTTTACCTTTTCCTGTTCTATGTAGTGTAAGGCAGACCAGCCCATACCTATTTCTCTTGCCATCGTAGCTTTATCAATTCCCAAAATCTCTTCCCGCAGATAGCGGATGCGTTCTCCTATGCTCATCTCTTCAAATGGTTTTTTCTCAGCCGCCATAGCTATAAGTATTTTAATCCCAAAATGCATAAAAATTGGCATATCTCAAAATAGCTGATATATCTCATTAAGTTGACATATCTCAGTAAGCTCAATAAGTTGACATATCTCAGAATAGATATATACTTAACCTTATGCTGAAACGAGAGCTCGTAAGCGGGAAGGGGAAGACACCTGTCAAACATAGCTTTCGCTCTGTCAAGAAAAACCTTAAGCTTCGCAAGTTTGTAAGCGCATACGCTCCGCTCCTAAGGAATGGACTTACTCCTGCGGTTGTAGAGGTGTTGGTGCTTTCTGCTTTGGAAGAGTGTTGGTGGACATCTCCTGAAACCCAAGACATTAGGAATAGGCTTGGATGGCTTTGGACGGATGTTTGTCTTTTGGTAGCAAAGCTTCAGACAAGAAGGCTCTGTTTCTCACGGTTTGGTGGTGCCCCAAGAAAGAGAGAACAGCTACAGGCTTTAGTAGTGCAAGGAAACTATGAAGAAGCTTGTAAAGAGCTTGCTACTCTTGGTTTTTGCACGCTTTTGGAGTTTTACATCAAAGCAAAAAGAGGAGATGAAGGAAAGGACGAGCTTCAAAGTGAGCTTTTGAACATCCTAAGGAGCAGGGGAGAGTTTTTGGAAGACACGGAAAGGCGCTTGTCAGTGGAGGAAGAGGTATGCATCGCATAGAAAAAATCAAACAAGACCTAAAAGACTTTGACCTTATCCTTATTGGTTGGAGCGGGGGCAAAGATAGCACCGCTTGTGTGGAACTTGTGTGTCAGGCTCTTCCTGATAAGCCTGTTGTGGCTTTGCACATAAACTTTGGTGGGGCGGAGTTTCATGAGCTTAGAAGCTTTTTGAAAAAACAGGCGGAGTTTTTACGGCAAAGACACAAAAACCTACAGGTGGTGGATGTGCAATCAGAAGAAACCTTCTGGACAGGCATTCTTGGTAAAGGCTACGGCTTTCCAAGAGATAGGTTCAGGTGGTGCCAACGCTTCAAGATTGAGAGCGCAAAGAAGTTCAGAGAAAAGCTAAAAAGCGTAGGAAAGGTCATTGAAGTTGTGGGCATAAGGCAGGAAGAGAGCCTTCACAGAGCAAAACACCAAGAGCTTTTCTACATGGACGGCAAGTATGCGCCTATTCTTGACTGGAGCACGGAGCAGGTTTGGGAGTTTTTGCTTGAAAACGGACACACAGAGCTTGCAAGGTTTTACAGAGATTTTTACTCCAACGGAGAGTGTCCTTACGCTTTGGGCTTTGAAGATGTGCCCGCTAAGAAGCTTTCTCTTTGTGGGGGGCGCTCAGGGTGTTGGTGTTGCACAGTCATTTCAGAAAAGAAGCTAAAGAAAGAGCTTGAAGGCAAAGGCTTAAAAGAGCTCTTTCAGTTTGTCAAGAGTTTTAAAGAAGAAGCTCAGGAGCCACAGAACAGGCTTCCTTTTACACACAGGGGCAGGCGCTTTAGTCGTTGGATGGGCATGCTTTCTCTCAAGTTTAGAGAGCGCAAACTAAAAGAGCTCCTTGACCTTCAACAAAAGCTTGGCATAGAGCTAATCACTCAAGAAGAGCAAAAGAAGATAGAAGAGCACTGGCAAGACCAAAGAAGAAGGTTTGGAGCGCTTCTTGAGAAGAGTTGTGAAAGGAAAAAGGAGAGACCGCAGGCACTCTCTCTTGCACTATCTAAAGGAGGAGGAGAACATGCAAGACTTAGGGAGGTTTTTACGAGACTATAAGGAACTCATAGGTTTGCCTAAGGGCTTGCCAAAGATAAGGGCTTTGAAACTCCAACCGCACGCTCTGGAAGGAAGAGTAGGAATGCACAAAGCAAGCATAAGGTGGAACTCTAACGCAGACTACTTGACTTTCTCTTGCACTTGCAAAAGCGCACGCAACCGCATTTGCAAACACATATTGGCTTTGGCGCTTGCACTAAAAACTAAAAAGAAAGGCTTTAAAAAGGAGGTAAAAAAAAGATGAAACCAAGAGACAACATTATTATAGCATCAAACGGTAGTCTTGACAAGCAGGAACAAGAGCTTTGGCTCAGGGTTGCAGAACGGATAGCGGGCATTGAGTGGCACAAAGTGGCGGAGCACTACTATGAGGACTACAGGTGGATAACCATACCGCTTGTGCTTAAAGACGATGGACAAGGCTTAAAGGCGGTTCCAGGGGTCAAAGGTTGGCCGGAGGTAGAAGTAAAGAGCAAGGAAGAGCTAAAAGAGCTATGGTATGGCTACACGAGGGTTAAAGAACTTTCTAAGGACGAGGCAGACCACTACGGGCGGGCTAAAAAGGTGGAGAAAAAAGGCAAAAGGAACTGGCTTACCTGTGGTATAGCTCTTGTATGCGGTCAAAAGAGCGGGGTCTTTGTGCTTGATGTGGACAAGGTAGAGGACTTTGAACAAAGGACGGGGCTAAAAGTAGAAGACCTAAAAAAGCTTACCTTATATGCAAAAACCAAAAGCGGGGGCTATCACTTCTTCTTCCGATACGAGCCAAGCATAAAGACAACCCAACTAAAGGGCTTTGATATCAAAAGCGATGGCGGGCTTGTGAACTTAGAGCCTACCACTCTACCAAACAAACAGGGGGAGATAGGCACCTATGAATTCATCAAGGACTATCACACAGAACCACAAAAAGCACCACCTGAGCTTTTAGAGGTCTTACGGAAGTTTGCACCTACCAAAGAGGAAAGGCTTTATAACACCTTCAAGGCTCCAAAACCACAGGCAGGAGACCTTAAATACCTTCAAGAGATTGCGGAGGCGGTAGGACAGCTTTACAGAGCAGGCTTGTTAAACGGCTATGAGGATATAGACACAGCATTCTTAACGGGGCTCTTGCAACTGGGCTACGGAGACAAGGAAATCAAGTTTGCTTTGCAAGTAATTTATGGTGAGCAATACCAAGAAAGTCTCACGGACTACATGATAAACAGGGCGAAGGTAAGGCTTGAAAGCGGTCAAGAAGTGCGGGGGCTTGGCTCTTTCATCCACAAGCTTGAAAGCATCCTAAAAGAGCATCCTGAATACCGAGATGAGATAGACAAGGTCTTAGCATTCTTAAGGCAGGATATCTACATATTTGAACCCATTGCAGGGCATGTGATAGTGATAAAGAGGACGGGCAGGTATTACGGTGTAGGCAATGACGGACTTGTCTATGAGCTCAAGGAAGGTAAAGACCCTAAACCTTTAGGTCCTTATGTGGAGCTTGTGGCTACGATAAAAGGAGACGGGGAAGCTTATAACCTTTTCTTGCACGATGGGGAGGAGTTTTTAGCTTCCATTGTCAACGATAGCAAATACCTTGAGACCATCAAGGCACATACGGGCATAATAGTGGTGAAACCTTCAGGCTACATGGAGTGGTTGTCCTATCAAACACCGCAAAAGAAACTAAAGCTTTACAAGTGGCTTGGTTGGGACGCTCAGGGGTTTAGGCATCCAAGCCTAAGAGAAGACGGCTACTACTACATCACAGAAGCGGAGCGCTTTACGACCTTAGGAGATGCTCAAGCTCAATGGAATTTTGTCAAGAATGTCTTAGCAAGCTCAGGGCTGTTGAATGTGCTATTTCTCGCAAGCTTCAGCGCACCTGTGTTGTATCTTGCAGGCATGCCTAATTATGTGGTCTATGTTTCAGGTAAAACAGGAACGGGTAAGACTACCGCATGCAAACTGGCTTGTAATCTGTTTTACGATAACAAGCTACCTATTACACTGTTTGCTACCGTGAACGCATTAGAAAGGACTTTGAGCTCCATAAAAGACCTACCAATCCTGTTTGACGAGGACGAGCTAAGGAAGGACGAAAACCTTTTCACACATCTAATTTACATGTTTCACAGTGGGCGGGGCAAACGGAGAGCTAAAGCAACACTTGAGGTAGAGCAAGCAAACCTAAGGGGCGTGCTTTTCCTTACGGGCGAACACTCCTTAGAGCAGAACCTACAAACCAAAAGGGTGAAGCTTGGAGCCTATAGACGGGCTTTGGAGATTGCAGTAGAAGACAAGCAGGATTGGGGAGTGGATTTTGGTGAGATGATTGAAGCGCTTGAGCATATAGGACATGTAGGGCTTGAGTGGATAAGGTTTTTGAGTGGGCTCAACGAGGCGGAGATAAGAGAAGCTTTTGACCATGCATGGAGAGAAAACAGGCACAAGCTCATAGGCGGTTTGGAGACCATAGGGCAAAGCTTATATGCTACTGCTGTACTCTTAAGACAGTTTGGCTTTGAAGTAAACACGGAAGCCTTGGATAGGTATTTTGAGGGCGTCAAGGAAGAAGTGGAAGAGAAGATTGGAAAGCGGGAGATTGGTTGGTTGAACGAGCTTATGGCATGGGTCAATGCTAATATCCGTGATTTTGAGCGCAAGAGGGAGGTGAGAACACAGAATGGCGCAGTGGATGAACCAATGCCAGCAGACCGCTATAAAGGACGCATTGAAGACGGATGGTTGATGATTACAACGGAAGCTTTTAGGAGCTTTTGTAGAGAAAGAGACATAGACGTAAGGGATTTTCGGAACTTCCTTAGTAAACAAGGAGCAATAAGGAAGTTTGGAAAGAACCTTTACGGAAGGCTTTACGGGCCTGCAGGGCAAGCTTATCATTACTATATTAACCTTCGTGTGGTAAACAAGCTTTTAGAAGAGGCCTTTGACTTTGACAGTGCAAAGCAAGAACAGGAAAACAAGCAGGATAAAGACCTTACGAAGACATTGAAGAGCTTCAAGAACGAAGTAGAAAGGCTTTATCACAACCTGCCAGTGGAAACAAAGGAAGAGATAGAAAGTAGAGGAGGATATGAGCTTGAGATTGTGCCAAAGGACGAGAACTCTATCATCATTGCATTGAACTTTGACGGGCTTAGAGAAGAGTACACACTCCATATTAGCGCTACAGAGGAAGAAGTGAAAGCAATAGCAAGGCTACTTGTGGATGACTTGGCAGAGATGGCGAACGATTTTGACCTACCTTTTTGAGAATTTCTAAGGCGGTCATTGAAGAGCCCAAAGAAAGCTTGGAATAGGGTTTGACTTATCTACGATATAGCACAGCTCTTAGTCCAACAAGTAAGCTTCACCACCTACCAATTCATACATACTTGTTTCACACCTTTTCATACCTACCTTTCATACTTGTGGATGGATAGGTATGAACAAGGAAGGCATTGAGAGACAATAAGATGCATACTTTCATACCAATTCATACCTGTTTTTCACACTTATTAGTATCCAATACTCTCAAGAAAGTAAGGTAGGGCGTTGGGGGTTTCATACCGTTTCATACCATACTTTCATACTTGTGGGATAGATAGGTATGAACAAGGAAAGCATTGAGAGACAGGCGCTTGCATACCTTCATACCTTTCATACCTATTTTTCACACTTATATAGAAGGTATACAGGAGTATATATAGGGGGGGCGGACAGGTTTATTTTTTCCTAAAAAAAGATTTTTTAGGTATGAAAAGTATGAAAGGTCTGCAAGTGATTGTATATCAATAACTTTCTCATTCATACCTATTTGGAAGGAAGTATGAAAGGTATGAATGGAAGGTATGTAGGAAAGGCTTACCCCCGCCAACCAACCTTGATAAATTGGCTAAGTAAAAAGATTTCTTATCCTACATTTTGAGATGTAGGATAAGACACTCCAACCAACCTTGATAAAGAGTTTTTTAACCAACTTAGCAATCAAACCACTATGCACAATCACGCAGGCATTCAATCATACAACCAACCAATCAAATCACAATCACAAGCACAAACAATCAAATCATTACTCAAACCATTTGTTCCTATGAACATAGAAAAGGGGGGCGTGGGGAAGGTGCGGATTTGCGTTTTGACCCCCTTCAAAGCGTTGAAAATCAAGGCTCGTTTTTGGGAATTTTGGAAGGTTGGCGGAAATTTCTAAAAGTCAGTTGGTAAAGAACTTTACCAACCACGCCTGCGCCCCCTGAGTATTTAGCGCCGTAAGGCGTTTTAAACATTAGGTGGTGCTTCAAGCATTAGACTGCGTTTAGCTTTTATCTGTGGATTGCACCATAGTGCTTTTTTGTCTTTTACTGTTTTTAGAAACTTTCTTAGAGGAGGTAATTATTTTGCGAAGCGTAGCGAAGCAAAATATCTTCTTACGAAGTAAGAAGATGTATTCCCTCTATAAAAATAAAGTCTCTAAAAAAATAATAATCTCTATAGGGGCACGCTTGAAAGCGCAAAGCCTTGTCTATCAATGATTTGCGAAGATGGACATGTAATCACTTCGTGTGGACATGTAATCACTTCGTGTGGACATGGCGGAAAACCTGTAATCATCTTCTGTGCACAAGCGGTAATTTTTTACCGAAAGCGGTAATTTTTTACCGCTCGGCATGTAAAACTACTTGACAAGTCTGACCTGCGGACAGAGAAGGAGAAAAGGAAGATAACACTTAAAGAAGTCAAGGAAGCTTTGCAGGTAGAAGAAGACCCGCTTGGAGAGTATTTCCTCCGTGTAGGCAGAAAGGCAGGAAGCCCAAACAGACAAGAAAAACCTGTAAGCACTAAACCTGAAGTTGAAGACTTTACTTTGCACAAGAGCTTTTCTCCTGAAGAATACGCAAAAAGGCTTGAAGAATTAGGCTTGATAGACTGGGAAAGCTTTAAAGAGTTTTTTTACTCCATCAAAGACCCCAAAGAGAGAGTAAGGTTTTTCCTTGCGTGGCTCATGCTATTCCAAACATAAGCTTACCGCTTGCACTACTAAATAAAGGAGTGGTTGCCATGACGCTTGCACTATTAGACAAAGGAACGCCTACCATGATGCGGATTAGGGTTGTAGCGGTAAAGGATGCAGAAGACCCCACTTGCTACAAGTTTTATGCTTGCGAGAACAAAAACCTTATGGGGCTTAGGTATTTCCTTCTAATTAATGGAGCCCCCCGTTTGCTTGCGGGGAGATTTTTTGTGTCTGTGTCCTTAGAGGAGTTTGAAGAGACAAGAAAGGAGTTAGAGCTTTACGGCTACAAACTTGAGCTTGTGAAAGTTTTTGGAGAGCCCATAAGCTTTGAAGAGCTAAAAGCCTTTTGTAAGAAGCTGTGAAGAGTATTCTACTATGGAGTTGGTAAAGTTCTTTACCAACCAACCAGGCCTTAGAATTACGCCAAAACATTATTACCAACTAACAAGCCTAAACCATTCAAGGACGATGGTTTTATTTTTTTGGTCCACAGTCCACTCAAATTGAATTTCCTTAAACAGTGGAGATAGGTTCATGGCTTTAGGAAGTTTTATTACTGCGATGTATCTCTGGGAGGCTCCTGCGGATACTGCCTTGCCCCCGTGTGGGTTGCTTATTATGTAATCTATGAGCGTCATAACAATCTCATCTATAAACTTGTAAGCGGAAAGGCTGTCTATGTTATGAATGTTTGTAAGATAATTAGCGTAAGTTTCCACAAGCTCTCTGATGATATGCGATTCATAAATTCTGCCATTCCAGTGCATCTACTTCAGGTTTAACTCTGTCTTTATCTCATCAACTATTTTTTCATACTCTCCTTTTTCAGTAAGCTCAATAAATTTCCGCATACCTTCTACTTCTTTATCTGTAGGCTTCCTAACAAAGTAATGAAGTATCATTAGTGGATTAAGTTCTTCGTATTCCTTCTTCATCTCAAAGGCAGGCGTGTGAGTGTATCTACTCAAATCTTTTGCTCTCAAATTTCCAAACTTGTATACAAGAAAACTGATAAGCTCTATCTCTTCTTTTGTTAAGTGTTTTAGCTCAGGAGGAGAAACTCTAAATATCCACTCACTAAAACCACGCTTGACTGCCTTTTTAGTTTTTAGCACCCCATTTTTCTCAAGCTCTTCAATTATCTCATCAAGCTCCTTTAGTGTAGGCCCAAATCTATTTTTTACAAACCTTCCACCTATAGACCTCCTTCCTTTAGCAAGCGTCATAAGACCCTCATAAAACCATAGAATTTTATGGAGCTTAGTTTTACCAAAGTTGGCTGGAGCTTTTCCTGTGAGATAGAGTATATACTGAATAACCTCCTTGGCTTTGTCCCTATCAAAAACGCTCTCTTCTTTTACAATACCCATACCTAAATCTCCTCTCGTCCTAAAAGTTAATATAAATATAGCCTTCATAGTTCACCAAAGCAATTCATTCTGGCTCTGCGGTCTAATTTTATAGCGCTTTCACTCACACACTCACGCACTCGCACACTCACACACTCACACACATTAAATTGAAGGAAATGGGCTTGAGATAAGGATTTGGTGAGTTGGTAAAGGTCTTTACCAACCAAAGAAAACAGGCTCGGGCGGGCTTCTATGTAGTTGGTAAAGTTCTTTACCAACTGCTTTATTTATTGAGAAAAATTCTCATTTCACCGATTTTTCCCATGTGAGATTTTTCGGTAGTTGAGTGTGATACACTCAAGTCCAACTGCACCTTTACCTTTTTGACGGTTTTGGCGGTTAGAGGTTAATCAAATCATTTAATCGCACTTTCCTTCAAGGTCTATCTCTTGTGCAAGTTTTTACTTCACCTTCCTTGCACTATTTATAAATGCCATGAGATACGGAACTAAGCAGACTTTAAAGAAGGTGGAAGAGCTTATGTTGGCGGGTAAGAGTGTGGAAGAGATAGCGCAAGAGCTTTCACTTTCCAAGAGAAGGATATACCACTATCTCAGGTTTTTGCGCAAGGGCTCTGCAACTGAAAGGCAGTTAAGGGCGGTTAACTTTCTTCTTCAAGGTGTTTACGGCGATGTGCCTGAGTTTCCTTTGCAGAGTTATAGCAGTAAGCAGGTAAGGATGCTCATGAATTATCTACATCTTAGGTTAAAGCTTGAGAGATACCGCAAGAAGGTGCATGAAGTCTTTCCTTTTCTAAGACAGTTGGAAAGGAAATGCACTAATAGGAGTTAGGAGGTGTAAAAAATGAAGAAGAAGGGCTTGTTCTTAGGTTTGCTTTTGGTAGGTGCGGCAGGAGCTTCCGTCTTAGGCTTCCTTACCATGAAAAAACAGCAGGCTCCTATGCAGGTGCAAAGTCAAATGCAGGTAGAGCCACAGCAACCGCAAACGGAAGTCAAAATATCTCAACCGCAAACAGAAGTAAGGATATCTCAAGCTCAGCAAACTATTGAGCTTGTGCCCGGGTGGATAGCCTTCTCAGGAACCTACACAGGAACGCCCGATAACTTTGTGCCTGTGGAGATATGGGCTCAGTCTCCTCCTGTAGACCTGCGACGCTTTCCTAAGGTGCCACAAGCGGTGGTAAGCTCGTCAAATCAAATAGCGGGGCTTGTCTTTTATGTCTACGCTCCAGAAGACACTACGCTAAATGTGATAGTGGAAGGTGCAAAGGCTATTCCAACCTACAAAGAGCTACGAGAGATGGGGTGGAATGTGTGGGAAGGCACAATAGAAGAAGGATACGCATCCTTAGTAAACTTTCCTGTCTTTATTTATGTGGACAAAGCCCTCATAGGTTTAGGAAGGACAGGGGACGGTATTGTATCAGGAAAGGTAGCGGTATCCAAAGGCTATCACGAGGTGCAAGTGCTTATAACTGGCTCTCATCCTGTTGACCGGTTCCTTTCAGAGAAACGACTGGGCAATCTTGCCTTCCTTAACCGTCTTTCTTTGAAGGTAGGCTTTGGATTATCTACTCCTGAAGTGCCCTCTCAAGTCTTTGTAGAGAAGAAGCTTTACGACAAGTACGCTGGAAAACCTTCTCCTGTAAAAGAAAAACTTTTGGAGGACAAAAATGAAAATGCGGGAGCTAAAGGAAAGTAAGAAGGTAGCTTTGGTGGCAGTTGTAAGCCTTGTGCTTGGCTTTTTAGCTTTGCGCAGTCTGTCTGCAAGCTCCACTACAACCGCAGAGGGTTTGCCTGTTCCTGACAGAAAGGCTCCTTTAATACTTTGCGAAGATGTGGAGAATATCTTGTTAGTCCAAGACTGGGGTAAGATTGATGGTGATGTGGTCTCTGTTAATGGCGCAAGGGTTGAGCTAAACTCCGTCCAAACTTTATGGGTGCTTGGAGGAGACCTTATCGTTGAAGGCGTTGATGAAGGAAAAACACCGCCTATAACCTTGGCGATAAGTGCCTTGCACACAAGAAGCGCTTATGTCCTAACTCTCAAGAAAGGAGAAGTCTTTAGAGTGCCTGTGGAACTAAGGAGGTGCAAAGGATGAAGGAGTTTGTGAGAGATGTTTTTAGGTATGCAAGAGTAGATGCCATAACTCTTGTCCTTTCCGTGTTTGTGCTAATCTCAGGAACGGTTTTTATGTTTCTGTCCGCAAAAGCTATAGCGGAGCAGAGGAAGATTTCTCAGTATCTTAACCGCCCTGCGCCTATCATCGTCCAACCACAGGAAGAGCCCAAAAGACCTTCACAGGAGCCTTTAAAACCTATCTTTTGAGGAAGGCCATGAATAACAAAACTCTTATCCTTATCATCGCAGGAGCCGTGGGAGCCTTTATCTTACTCAAAGCCTTGCCTGTCTTTCTCACCGTCCTTGAAGCACCTTTGACATGGTTTATCGCCCTTGTGGTATCTTCCTTCCTTTTGTTTGTCCGTGTCTCAAGGCTAAAGGAGCTTGAAGAGCAAAGAAGGCTAAGGTCTACAAAGCCTGTGGTGGTTAAGGAAGACAAGCCAAAGGAAGAGCCTGTAGAACCTACAAAACCAACTTTACCTGAAGAGCCTGTATCTTCCTTTGAGGAGCTTACCGAATTAACAAAGAGAGTGGTTTATAGGAAAGGTTCTGTGGTCAAGAAGCACAAACCTGAAGACAAACCACTTATCCGTGAACTTCCTGAAGAGGAGTTTCTAAGAAGACTGGAGCTTTTGAAAGAGCGTGTGCTTGGACAGGAGCAGGCAATTGAGAAGGTGATAAAAGGTTTGAAGTCTTTATACTATGGAACGAGATTGAGAGAGCGCAAGCCCCTTGTTTTTCTCTTTCTTGGAACCGCAGGGACAGGTAAAACGGAGACCGCAAAGCAGATAGCGGAGCTTTTCTTTGAAGGAAGGCTCCTTTTCCTACCTATGAACCAGTATGCGGATGTGCATACTTCATCTTCTCTCTTTGGAAGCCCTAAGGGGTATGTAGGCTCTGATAAAGGTGGAGACCTTACGCAAGGTGTTAAAACCAAGCTAAAAGGTAGTGGTGTTATTTTGCTTGATGAGATAGAGAAGGCGGATGTAAGGCTGTGGCAACACTTTTTGCAGGGTTTTGATGAAGGTAAGCTAAAAGACATTTCCTTTGATGAGTGGGTGGATGTGTCAAGGTGTGTGTTTGTGCTTACTTCCAACCTTGCAAGCGACAGGGCGGAGTGGCTAAAAGGCAGGAGCGACCAAGAGCTAAGAAACATCATAGCAAGTGCTTTACCTCCTGAGCTTGGACAAGCTTTTGTTAGCAGGATAGACTACATTGCGGTTTATGGACATCTTCCTGAAGAAGTTCTTAGAAAGCTTGTCCATAGAAAGCTCAGAAAAGCCCTTGAAAGGCTAAACCTTGTGGTAGAGAACGAGGATGCCCTTGTCCATGAAATTACGCAGGTAGCCATGTCAAGAAGTGTTAGAGAAATAGATGTGCTTATTGAAGAAGTGCTCATAGACCTTATGGAGGGCAGGTCTTGAAGCTCTACATCTGGTCAGGTCTTATGGCTCTTGTGCTTTATCTTATCTACCACACTTCTTCTCTTTGGTTTTCTGTGGCGTGCCTTGCTCTTACCTTGCTCTACTTTATTACTTCCATGTTTAACCTGCGTCTCCTTCAGTTCCTTACCGTTGTTCTTGCGGCTTTTTTTGTCTACTATGGCTACAATCAGGCTATTGCCATAGTGCGAGGCTTTTCTCTTACGAGTTATCTTGAGCTTTTCTTTTTGACCTTCCTGTTTGCCTATTCAATCAAGCTCTTTCTGGAGGTGGTGTTATGACGCTTCCAAGAGGTGTAGGAAAAAGGATAGAGAGAGCCTTCAGTAGTTATCTTTTTGCCTGTGCCACAACCTACTGGTCGTGTAAGCTTGCGGGTATAAGCTTTAGCCCCTTCCTTCCACTCTTAGCCTTTCTACCTGTTTTGGTTTATGAGCTTTACCTTGTTTTCCTATTCTATCAAGGCAAGGAAGAACCAGTTTTTATGGAGGAAGAGGAATGAGCCCCATAGTCCGCAACGCCCTTTTAACCATCTTCTTCCTGCTTATGGGAACCTTTGGCTACTTCTTAAAGGAATATCTGATTATGCTCGTGCCATTCTCTTTGTTTTTATGCGCCCTTGTTAGCACCAAGCTCCTTTACCTTTACTATCCAAAATCTCTTGTGCATGGAGGACTTCACACTTTTGCTTATGCCTTATCCTTCCTTCTTTTTGTCCTTTACACACTCCTTCTTTCTAAGAACCTATCGGTAGTGCCTGTGAGCCTTTTCTGTGCGCTCATAGTCCTTAGCGTAAGGTTTCTTTTCCTTGCACTAAAGCCTTATATGGAGGAGACAGAAAGATGATGCTTAGTGCAAAGCTTATAGACAGGTGGGCAAAGGAAGATAGCCTTTTCATAGGCATAGGCGGTTTCTTTAGAAGAGGCAACATAGCTCAATTCTCTCCTATTACAGTGCCTTATGAAGTAGGCAAAGGACACTGGTCTATTCTTGGTGCTACAAGGAGTGGTAAAACCGTGTTATTGAGACTGCTCCTTAGACAAATCATCAAGAAAGGTTATGGTCTTTTGCTTATAGACATGAAGCCTGATGTTGACCTTTTCCGCATTGCTTTTGACACTACTTTGTCCTGTGGAAGGCAAGAGGATTTTATCTTCTTCTCTCCTTTCTTCTCTTCCTTGCGCTCTACCATATCCGCAGGAGAGTTTCCTGCTACAAGCTCAAGCACCAATCCGCTTATCTTTGGCTCTCAGTCGGAGATAGTTTCAAGAATTCTCAATGCCTTTAAGCTTTCAAAAGGGGGTGGAGAACAGTTTTGGGAAGATGTGAAAGAGGACATTGTGGACGCCCTTGTGGGTTCTCTTATGGGTCTTGGCAAAAGGTTCAACTTCAGAGACATGTATATTGCTCTTACAAAGGATAGTGCAAGAGAATGGGTTATTCAAAACACTAAGAATGAAGAGAGCAGGGAAAGGCTCAAGGCTTTACACGATATGCTTATACAATCGCCACAGAAAGCGCTATACCTGATAAGAGGCACTCAAGTAGCCATAGGACGCTTTGCCTTTGGAGACCATGCACCTTTCCTTAACTCCTACAGACCTACCTTTTACCTTGCGGATGCGGTTCGTGAAGGTAGGATAGTCTATGTTGCCCTTTCCTATCAAAAGAGCGCAGTTCTTTCAAGTGCGGTTGCTAAGATGCTCATATCGGAGCTTAACTCGGTTATAGGAGATGTGCTACTGCGTGAAGGCAAGCTTGAAAAGAAGTTCTTTGTAGTTATAGATGAGTTTGCCAACTGTGTGTTTCCGGGGATAGAAGACCTGTTTAACAAGTCCGCAGGGGCAGGTTTAACTCTGATAGTAGCGCATCAAAGCTTTTCCGATGTGGTGCATAGAGTAGGAGAGAGCTTGCTCAAGATATACCTTGACAACACTCATGTAAAGATTTTCTTGCTACAGACAGGGGACGATGCGGGCAAGTTTGTGCAAGACATCTCACCTTTAGTGTGGGGGGAGGACAGGAGAATGTGGGAGTTTTCCATAACAAACCTACTTATTCCTTTTGAGCTAAGCAGGGCTGAAAGCCTTGTGCCAGAGATTAGGAAGGAGTATTTAACGGGGCTAAGACCGCTAAACTTCTATGCCAAAATAGGGGACAGGTGGTTTAGAGGCATAGTGCCTGTGCTTAGGGCAAAGGAAAGTAAAAGAGAGCTCACTCTTTTCTATGACCCGCCCGACATTACAGAAAATGGGCTTAACTTGATGGAAGCTTTTGGGGCTTGAAGATGGTTGAGAGGGCTCTTGAAAGGATTGAGAAAGAGTGTGGGCAGAAGGTGTGCAAACTTTTTGAGCCTGCGGTTAGGCTCCTTTACCAACTTACCCATAAACTACCTGCTTCTGAAAACCACCACTCATCACAAGAAGGTGGTCTTTTTTGGCATTCAGTAGAGACCGCCATAGCTTGCTTTTTGAAGGCAAAGGAGAAGATAGACAGTGTTGTAAGCTACGGGCAGAACAATACCATAAACTCAATAGAGACCGCCGTGCTAAGAGAGCAATACCTTCTTGCAAGCTTTCTTACAGGTCTTGTGCATGATGTGGGAAAGATTGCGGACTATGAGCCTGTGCCTGACAGGAAAGGTTGGACAGTGCCTTACTTTCCTTTGGAGCTTAAAACACCTTCCGTTCCTATGCGTAGAGTAAGGTGGAGAAGAGATATGTCTCATAACATGCTTTCCGCATTGCTTTTGTATGAGTTTCTCAAAACCAATCCTTCTTTGCTCAGGTGGGATAAAGAAGTATACATCAACATGGTTTCCGCTCTTGCCTTTGAGCACACACCACTTGCACAAGCCTTTGCTCAAGACAACTTCTTGCTTTCCGTTCTTAGAGAAGGAGACATGGCGGTAGTATCAAAAGAGCTCAAAAGAGAGGGGCAGGAAAAGGAAGAGAGCTACTTTGCACTACTTCAGGACAGGATTATGAAGGATAAAGCGGTAAACCTTTCTAACTTCTTCAGAGTTATAGTGGACAAGGAGCAAGGAGTGGTGGTAATAAATGCAAGCATGGCGGTGGAGGAGATGGCGGAAAGACTAAAACTACCTAAGCAAGCAATCCTTAGCATACTTTCTGAACACAAGCTTACTTCTCAGGAGATAGTCCGTGTCCGTGTAGGAGACAAAGTCTTGCCTGCGGTAGTTTTACCACTACAGGCTTTCAACTTTCCTGAAGACTACCTTAATGCTCTTCCAAAGGTAAAGTGGGAAGTGCTTGAACAAGTTGGCGAGGTAAAAAGCGAAAGAGCAAAGGAAGTAAAAGAAGTGGAGCTTTGAGCCTTGTAAAGAAATTTATTTCATAGCGGAAGGAATTAAGAAAAAAGAAAGTAGCTAAACTCAGTAGTTCCACTTTAACCAAATAAGGTAGAGGCCCCAAAGGGGCCTGGAGAGATTGCTTAAGGCTCAGGGCAGTTCTGGTTTTGGCGGCCTACCAGACCTGATAAAAGCTTGGGCAAGAGCTACCTTATGCTCGCAATCAGCACATGAGTTTGAGCAGGTGCAAATTGCGGACGCTGATTGGAGCCCGGGTGAGTAGTTAATTTGGACATTGTAGCGTTTACCGTCGGGGTCTTTTACCAATGCGTGGAGCTTTAGTTCATCGTGGATTTCATAGCGGTAGCGGACAACACGGATACTTCTCGCTCTTTCCACTACCTGTGGAGCTTCTCTCCTACACCTTCGCAGGTACCACTTGAACCATCTCTTGAAGAGTATGGTTGCGTATTTGCGATGAAACGAGAGAAGGCGGAGATGGGCACGGATGTACATCCTCTGTGTGGATAGTGTTTCGTTTCGCATGGCTTTTCCTCCTACTGAGATGACCTGACAAAGGCTTGAGCAAGAGCCACCGCATGCTTGCATATGCCTCTTTGATGGGCAGGGCAGGTGCAAGAGAAGACCAGTTCTTGAGAGATGGGGTAGTAGGCAATTCGGACTGAGTAGTAGCGTTTTCCGTCGGAGCTTTTTACCTTTGTGTGTAGCTCAAAGGGCTGAGAGAAGGCGTTAAAGGAGTAGGCGGTAATTTGGACGCTTTTTGCTTTTGCCACTACCTGCGGGGCTATTTCCTGATACTCCTGTAGGAACCACCTGAGCCTTTCCTTGAGAAGACTGTCTGTGCATTTGAGATAATGCAAGGTTTGGCGGACATAGGCATGGGCGCGTGCCCTGTCCTCGTCTGTTAAGGTTTGTTGCAAGGTTTGGTCTTGCATGGCTTTTCCTCCTACCGAGTATTCCACCCGTAAGGGGCGGTTCTCTACCCCACGATGCTTAGTTTCTAATCCTTAGTTTTGGAGGGGTACAGAACCGCCCCTTCGGGGCGGCAGAGGAGGAAAAACATGCAAGACATTGGAGTTTAACTAACTGAGTTTCAAAGCTAAATATAGCGGACAAAAACCGACCTTTCCACTTGCACTAATAAGAGATAGGAGGTGTTAAACATGGAGAAGGCTAAGGTTCTAAAAACTTTGGAGAAGGTCTTTATAGCTTTAGCAGTGCCACCACTAATAGCGCTGGGCGATTGCAACATCTTTAACTTTGCCGACCCCCGCATAGCGCCCCTTGTTGAGTACAAGCTTCGTGATAAGCTACAGGAAGTTCCATGCAGGCCTGACAATGTCCTACCAGTAGAGAAAGGCTACCTTGTGCTAATAAAACTCCCGGGCGGCTATCATGTGCGTGGCTATCATGTGGACAAAAGGCTTGAAGAAGTGGAAAGGAATTGGAAGGATGCAGAAAGGATATTGCAGGCAAAGGGGTATAAGATGGAAGAAAACACTTTAAAGGCTTGTGTAGTAGGAGAAGTTATAGGTCTCATGTGGGTAGACAGAGAAAATGTCCTTCTTGTCTCACCGTATAAAAAGGCTTACTCTTGTGAAAGCCCTAAAGCCTTAGGCAATGTGCTTGATGTGAATGGCGGTTATTTTGCGTGCGTCCGTCTAATGCACTATAAGTCATTGGAGGAGGAAAAACATGAGAAAGAGAAAGAGTAGCAACCAAAAGCTTTTGTTAAAGCTTGTGCAGGAGCTTAAGGAGCTTAAAGAGACCATAGAAGGCTTTGAAGAGCCTGTCTTACTCTCCGATGTGGTAGAGCATGAGTTTGACAAGCCTGTGTGCATTGTCTTCCTGTCCGACCTTCATGTAGGCTCTGTGCATTCAGACTATGAAAGGCTTGAAGGTATTGTGAAGGAGCTTTTCTCTCAGGAAGGTGTATATGTGGTGATAAACGGAGACCTGATAGACAACTTTGATGTGCCTGTGCCTAAGCTTGCCTTAGAAGGTGCAAGCTCACAAATCCTTTCTCCTGCAAAACAAAGAGCCATTGCCAAGAAGCTCTTGATGTTCTTAAAGGACAAGCTTCTTGCTTTTGTGATAGGAAATCATGAAGAGTTCTCTTCGCTTGACTTTCTCTCCACCGTTAAAGTGCCTATGGGGCTTAACAGGCTTGTGGTTGAGCTAAAAATTGGAAAAAAGACTTACAACATAGCTATAGTCCACAAAAGCAGGTTCAACTCCATAATAAACCCAACCCATGCGGGCATAAGACAACTCCATCTTTTGTATCCATACGCAGATGTGATAGCACTGGGGCATACACATGCGCCTACTGTTGCTACCGTTTTCTATCCAAAGGACATGAGAGAAGGCTTAACCCCACGCATAATTCTCAACTCTGGTTCTCTAAAAAACCTTGACGCCTATACCTACAAACACTTCAACCCCTATCCTGTTTCCAACCTATCCGTGCCTGCGGTGGTTTTCACTCAAGAAAGAGCGGTGCCTTTTGCAAGAGTGGAAGATGCCTTGCTTTTCTACAAAGCTATTAGCCATGTGTCTTGAAAGCACTATAGAGCGTTTAAGAAAGGAGCTTGAGATGTCTCTCAAGGACTTAGGCGTAAGGCAGGAGCTTTTTGAGAGAGCACTAAAACTTGAGTTTACCACTTCCTATGTGGTGCGAGGAAGAAGGAGTTATGAGCTAAGAGTGAGTGATGAGAACCTAATCCAGCACAGGCTTGCCTACGGAAAGGAGCCTGAGAAGTTAAGACAAACCGCAAGGCTTTATTGCCTTCTTAGGAAGCTCACAAAGGTAAAGGAGGAGCTGAATGAACTTCTTGCAAACACTAACCTTTAAAGAACTTATCATGCTTTACGATTTTGTGCTAAGAAGTCTTTACCACGCAGGGCAACAGAAAGAAGAAAACTTTAGGCTTGTTCTGAAAAGCCTAACGCTTTCTAACCTTTACAAAAAGGAGAAGGACAGGTTTACAAGGTTTGTTATAGTGCAGAGAGAAGAAGAGAGAAAGGTGCTAAGCCTTGCGGAGCTTGTTTTTCTCAAGTGGGAAATAGAAAAGGCGCTTTTTAGTGGAAAGCCTGAGAAGGTCTCATGGTCTCAAGGGGATGAAGAGATAAGCTTGTGGATAGAAGAAGACAGGCTTGTGCTTGAAGTGATGGGGGGAGGAGACATAGCAAGGCTTAAGCTTTCCAATCCTGAATACTTGCGCATCCTTGCAACCACCATTGAAACCATGCAAGTGTGGGATGCGGTGTATCCAATAAAAGATGATAGGTTTGAGCTTGTCCGTGCCAAACCTTTTGCTCTTTTGACGGTTAAGAAAGAGCCACCGCTCCTTCTCAAGCTCGGACGCTATCCTGTCCTTACCATGGCTATCCTTAGCGTGCATGCACTCAAGGAAAAGCTTTACTCAAGTCCTTTGGAATGATGCCTTTTGTTAGTCGGTTGGTAAAGAACTTTACCAACTCCTGAGTATTTCCAAAATTGGAGTTCAATTTTGGAACAATTTTTGCATGATGGTAAATGCGGTAGTGCTAACAGAGAAGGAGCTTGAGGAGGTAGGTTGAGAGTTTTAGGAGTTGGTAAAGAACTTTACCAACTGTCTTTTAAACTCTACGGGGTTTGAGAAGTCAAACCATACGCCGTTTATACACACATTCCAGTGGTCAAACTTTAACTTTGCGGAAGGAAGGTGCTTGTGGACATACCTGACAAGCCAGTAGTGGAAGCTATTATAGACAAAGTCTTCAAAGTTGTGGATAAGAGACCTGAGCTTTTTAAGGTAGTCTTCCAGAGTAGTGCTTTCAACAAGGGCAAGGTCTATGTCTTTGGAGCTTACCTTCTTGGAGCGTAAGATATAGTAGAGAGGGCCGTTTAATTCGTAGCCTTTAAGGTAAAGAATATTGCGCCAACCATAATCCCACGCACTCACAAGCAACAGGGCGGACGGTAGGTCAACATCAAGCTCTCTCCTTTTTCTGAAAAGTTCCTGACTGACTGAAGGACATACTTCTCTATCTATGTTCCTGTAGTTGATGTGCAAGTATACAAGCTCTAAGAAGTCCTTCTTGAACTCTTCAAAGGTTAGACCTGCCCTCTTCCTTTGCTCAAAACCTATCCTGATAGCCCACCACCTTAAGCCCCTATATGTAAGCTTTGTATATCCTTCCTGAACGATTGTAGGATAGTTAAGGTAAAACAAGGCTCTGATAAACTTTTCTGGGTCTTCCGCTACGGTTTTCAAGTAAGTATAGCAGGCTCTTTGTTTTATCTCTTCAAGGCTAAGCGTCCTTACTTCTGTGGGGGTCAAACCATACCGCCTTAGAGCAAGAATGTAAGGTGCATACAAACGCCTTCTATCTCCTATCCACGCAGGGTTTCTGAAGAAAGCTATCGCATCTTCAAGGTTGATTGTTGTTTTCCTACCTTTGTAGTTCATAAACATGTTCTGGAAAGTGCTTATGTTTAACTCCTTGAGCCTGTTCTCTTCCTTTTTCCTCTCTTTCCAAAGGCAACGATAGTAATTGCGCCTTAGCTCAGGATAGTTTTGAATAAGGTCAAGCCTTCCAAGTTTTATAAACCGCTTGATATAGTAGCAGTAAGGAAGCTTGACCGCATAGCCTTGAAAGGCTTGAGTTATAGACGGTAAAAGCTCAGGCCTGTGTTTCGCCCGTCCTTTCTCTTGAAGATACTTAAATGTAGGCAAACCACGCAGTCTCAAAAGCCAAAAAGGACTTAAACCATAGTCTTCAGCAGTCTTCAAAAGGTCTAAAAAGTCTTGCTCCATCTCTAAACCTTATTAGTGCATCAGTCTAACTTGCCGAAATACTACCGAAGATGAAGGTAAATTTTAGCCATTTTGAGTGGAATTAGGAGTAGATAAGAAAAGCGTCAAATCCTTGATACACTTAGCTTTTCTTTGAAGCGTAATGTTTTCAGAAGCGTATGTTTCCTGCTTGGCGTGTAGGAGGTCGGGGGTTCAAATCCCCTCCGCTCCACCAAAAATAAAAAAAGGGGCTTAAAGCCCCATATCCTTTGCTTGTTCTTCTGTTAGGTGTCTATCCTCTTGAGATTCCCTTTGAAGTGCTTCACACCTGTCAAGGAGTTCCTTTAGCCTTATTGGCGCCTCTGTCAAGGGCAGGGAAGAGTCGTATATCTCCGCCTTTACACCGCATTCTTTCATGGCCTCATATAGCATCCTAAGGCCCTTTTCGGCCTCTGGCCCATTTCTACGCACCACCCATATCCAATTGGGATTTAGCTTTCCTTCCTTGTAGAGGTCCCTTATGGCATTTGCCACGCCTTCACCCAAGGTTACATCAATCCTTGTGTTGTTGGCCGTTCCACCGCATACCAAAACTCCCCTAAGGCCGGGCTTTGAGAGAATTATGCGTGTTATCTTATACATTTTTTCCGCCGGTGGATTTCCTCCTATGTCGGTAAAGTTGGCAGGCCTTAGGCCGATGGCGTAGGTGGTCTCTATGGTAACCGTTGAACCCCCACCGCCAAAGGTCATCATGGCAATATCACCATCCACCTCCACATAGGAGCCAGCCTTTCCTCTGTGGTCATCCCTATCTATGAGAGAGGCTTCTATCTCCCTTTCTGTGGGTGGCCTCTTCATGGCTGTCCTTACGCCGTATATCTTGGCTGGTGGTATGCTTGCATCATCGTCTATGGTTACCACTGCGTCAAGGGCCAGAACCTTTTGCTTTCCTCCCACATCGCATATGGCAAGTGGGTTTATCTCCAAGAGTCTGGCTTCTGCCTCCCAAAAGGCCCTCCACATATTGGCTATAACTTCTGATAGCTCCCTTAAGACTCCCATGTATTCTTTTGGAAAGCCAAGCTCAAGGAGGTAGTTCCTTACCATGTGGGGGTATAGGCCTTTTATTGGGTCTATTACCCAGCTTTTTACCTTTTCTGGTGGGACCTCCTCTATGTCCATTCCACCTTCAAGGCTCAAGGTCAAAACAGGCGCCCTTACCTCTGTAGAGTAGGTTATGGAGGCATATAGCTCCTTTAGTATGTTTGCCTTTTCTGTAACCAAAAGGCCCACGGGCATCTCGCCATAAACAGGGTAATTAAGCAGTGCGTTAAAGGTCTCTATGGCTTCCTCTGGGCTTTTACACAGCTTTACAGCGCCAGCCTTTCCCCTTTTTCCCACAAGCACTTGGGACTTTATTACACATTCCCCAAGTTGATTGATAAAGTTGACTATCTCATCACTAAGATGGTTATCAAACATAAACCTTGGCGTAGGAATACCATACTTTTTAAATATCTTCTCGTAAGCCTCATACTCATAAAGGTTCATTCTCAAACCTCCTTTTTCAAAGGTATGACTAAAATTATAACATTTCAGCGCCTTAATAGAAATTCATCCTTTTGGACTTTTTTTATAGCACGCGTCAGCGTGTCCCTACATTGCTTGTCTCATTTATTTTTTGCAAAAATACACGCTGGGTGAGAAATTCCCTTTTGTAGGGGCACGGTGCACTGTGCCCTTTCTTTTTATATTTTTTATGGCACGCATCAGCGTGCCCCTACGTTTAATTGTCTAAGTTTATTTTTAGTAAAAATTGATAGTGGCATGCCCCCAGAAGATAAACTTCTCATACTACCTGTTAAAAATCTAAAATGCCTTTGTGGTGGCACGCCAATACACAATCGGGCAGGGACAAGCCCCGCCCTTATATTCTTAATCTTTCTTGAAGGCAAAGGATATTACCTATAATGCGTTACTATCCATAATGTAAATAAAGAAAGCCATATTAGGAGAAGGGAAATAAGAGTGTTATCACCCTGTGCCCGCAAAAGTTCAAGAGTTTGTTGTGCATAGCTTAGGTCTAACTTGGACGTACGACTAAATGCCTCCCAACCCTTATAACCCATATACAAGCCATAAACCATTAGTAAAAAGCTATAAACTATTAGTAAAAGGCTTGTAATCGCTTTACAAATCGACAAAACCGCCATACATAAACCATAAACCACCGCTAAAGGAATTATAATTACCTTATCAATTATTGCTAAAAGGCTTGTAAAAACTATCATGGCTTGCCCTCCTTAACAAGGTCCTGGGTCAAAGACCCATCGCTGTTGGAATGGGTCCCACTTTGGTCTGGCTCTAAACTTTACACTCCTTCCATCATCATAGGTGCGCCAGCACATATCGTTAATACATCTGGTATTGCACCTAATTTGGCCCGGCACCTTTGATGGCTTTGGCGGAAATGGGTCCTTGGCATAGGAGACCCCACCCAAAAACAAAAGACCAAACAAGGCAAAAACCCCAAACACCCTCATGGCTTACACCTCCTTATTAAAATTTCATCTTGCATGCTTCTTCCTCTCCAAGGTCGCAAGCCTTTTTTAGATACTCATAGGCCTTTGAACTATCCGCCTTTGTGCCTAAGCCTCTTGCATGCATCCAAGCAAGCTTTCTACATGCGCTACCATTCCCCAGATCACATGCCTTTTGATAAAACTCCACCGCCCTAAAGTAGTTTTTGGAAACACTCAAGCCCTCCTCATGCATAAAACCAAGCACAAAACACCCATACTCATCACCATTATCGCAAGAACTTTTGGACAGCTCCAACGCCTTTCTATAAAACTCCTTAGCCTTCTCCATATCCTTTGGTAGCCCTATACCCTCGGCATACATATAACCAACCAATAAACACCCAAAGCCACTTTCCATCTGACAGGCCTTTTGAAAAAGCTCAATAGCCTTGCTTGTGTTCCTCAAAACCCCCTTACCTTCCTGATACATTGCACCAAGGTTTATACAAGCCATGGCTTCGCCCTTATCACATGCCTTTTGATAAAGCTCGCTCGCCTTCTTATAGTCCTTTGGCACTCCCTTGCCTTCTGCATACATAAGCCCAAGGTTTCTACATGCCAAGCCTATGTCCATCTGGCAAGCCCTTTCAAAAAGCTCCATGGCTTTTTTGCGATCCTCCAAAACACCCTGTCCCCTTGCATACATAACTCCAAGGTTTAAACAGGCTTCGCCCATATTTTTATTACAAGCTTTCTCATAAAACTCCACAGCCTTCTTATAATCCTGTGGCACCCCCTTACCCTCCGAATACATAACTCCAAGACTATAGCAAGCTTCTGCACTACCCAGCTTACAAAGGACTTCCAGCCCAGCCCTCTCCGAACATGCGCTTATTAAAAAACCCCATTACTAAAAAGGTCGCAAGCTTGCGCATGCCACCCTCCCTGAGTTTATTTTAACAAACCTTGATTAATATCCCATCGGCTCATAGGCAGAAGCCTATAATTAATACCTGATGAAAAGAGCCATAATAACGGGCATAAGGCGGATTGGACATAAAGTAGCCAAAAGCCTCTTAGAAAAGGGTTGGACTGTAGGAGTTGTTTATAAAACTTCCGAAGATATTTATAAAAGCCTCTCAAAAGAGTTTGGGCCAAGGGTTTTTGGAGTAAGGGCTGACCTTAGCCTTTGGCAGGATTGTGAAAGAGCAATAAGGGAGCTTTCTGAGAGGCTTGGTGGAGTGGATGCCTTTTTGCACTTGGCAAGCCCCTATGAGGCCACACCCCTTGATAGCTTAAAGGAAGAAGATATAGATAAGCACTTCAAACCCATAGCCCAAGCCTTTTTGGTCTTTTGTAAGGAGCTTTACCCTGTGATGCTAAAAAACACAGGAGATATTAAAGGTAGGATAATAGCCTTTGGAGATTGGGCTACCAACACCACACCTTATAGGAATTATTCAGCATACTTTGTGGCAAAGGGCGCCCTCCACACGGCAGTAAAAGTGATGGCAAAGGAGCTGGCACCCCATATCTTGGTAAACGCCATAGCCCTTGGACCAACTGTAAAGCCACCAGATTTTTCCCAAGAAAAGTGGCAAGAGTACATAAACAAAACACCACTCAAAAGGCCTGTATCTGTGGAGGATGTAATAAAGCTTACCCACTATCTCCTTGAGGTGGAAAGCATGACAGGGGAGATAATAAACCTTGACAGTGGAAGACATGTATCGGGAGAATGCACATAAAATTGTAGTCCTCTTTAGTGGAGGGGTGGAAAGCACATGCCTTTTGTACCTTTATCTAAAAAAAGGCTGGCTTGTCTATCCGGTTTATATGAGGGCTGGCTATCCTTGGGAACCTGTTGAGCTGGAAAATGCCAAAAGGCTTTGGCAGTATGCCAAAAGGACCTATAAAAACCTCATGCCAATAAGGATTCTCTTTTACACAAACCCGGAAAAGGTGAAAAGTAGAAGCCATAGTAAGGACCTTCTTATACCCTTAAGAAACCTAAACCTTATAACACCTGCAAGCAACTACGCCCTTTTAAAAGGTATAAAAAGCATAGCCATAGGTAGCTTAGGTATTTACCCTTTTTATGATAACAACTTAGACTATATGAGAAGCTTGCAAAGGCTTACAGGGATTGAAATCTTAACACCTTTTATGGGTATGGAAAAGCACCAGGTCATAGCCAAGTTTTCAAAGGATGTGCCTTTAGAAAGGACCCTTTCCTGCATAAACCCAAAAAGGTCAAAAGGTAAGATAAGCCCTTGCGGGCGCTGTGAAAAGTGCAAAGAAAGAGAGGAGGCCTTTAAAGCCCTATCACTTTAACCACCACCCTCTTCCTCCTTTGGCCGTCAAACTCCGCATAGAATATCTCCTGCCATGGCCCCAGGTCCAGCTTGCCGCTGGTGACAGGAACCACCACCTGAAGATGGGTAAGAAGGTTCTTAAGGTGAGCATCCCCGTTGTCTTCTCCCGTCCTGTGGTGTTTGTAGTCCTCTCTAAAGGGTGCCAACCTTTCAAGCCATTCCCATATATCCTGGTGCAATCCCTCCTCATCATCCTGGATTATCACAGAGGCGGTAAGGTGCATAGAGGATACAAGGCATAATCCTTCTCTTATGCCAGACTCCTCCACTATCCTTTTGACCTCCTCCGTTATCCTTATAAGTTCCCTTCTATTCTTGGTTTGAAAGGTAAGATAGGCCGTATGGCTCTTCATGTGTGCGCCTTCATATATTGGCTTATTATAGCCTCCATCATATCCCTATGATAAAGCCTTTCCTTTTTTAGTGCCTCTATTTCCATTTCCAATTCATGGGTCATTGGGTGATGCTTTTCCAATTTATCAATCTTGGCATCAAGCTCATGGTGCTTTTCATAGTGATACTTAAATTCCTTGTTTTCCTGTAAGAGTTTTTGAATGATCTCTTCTCTGTTCATCTCACATCCTCCTCTTTTGGTCTTACTAATATTAAACCACAAAGGCTAAGCACATATCCAAGCAGAAGCACCTCAATCAAAGCAAAGACTATAAAGACAATAAAGGAAAAGGCGAAAGGCACCAAAGATAAAAGGAATAGCCAAAAGTATCTGCGAGTGGTCGTGTAGCTCCAGTATGGGTCCTTGGAAGAATCTACTGGGAAGACCCTCTTTTTAATAAGCAAGCCAATAGGTAAGATGGCAAGGCCCATAACCGATAAGAAAAAGAACATAGAACGGGGAAGGTCCGGATGGACCGGCAACTTAAAATAAAAATACAATGGAAGGCATGCCAAAAAGGTTATGGTAAGAGAAAGCACAAAGGCATAGTAAAGCTGTTTTGACCTTTTTCTATAAAGTTGTAATTTATCCATATTAGCATGATATAATATAGGCGAGAGAGGTGATAAGATGCAGGTGGATATTATAAGCGAGGAGAGGTTGGAAGAATGGGCAGAGTTTTTAAAAGCCCTTGCCCATCCTATTAGGCTAAGGATCATATCGGTATTAATTGAGGGCAAGCAGTGCGTCAAAAACCTTAGCGACCTCCTTCACACTTCTCAACCGAACGTATCTCAACACCTAAGCATTCTAAGGAACAAAGGCATATTGGGGTGTAAGAGGGATGGTTCCATAGTGTGCTACTACATCAAAGACGAAAGGGCAATAGAAATTTACAAAATCCTTAGTAAGGAGGTGTAAAATGGCAGGTAGCGTTATAGTGCTTACAGAAGCAAACTGGCAGGCGGAGGTTATAAACTCCAATGTGCCAGTGGTTGTGGATTTTTGGGCACCTTGGTGCGGACCTTGTAGGATAATAGCACCCATAATAGAAGAGCTTGCTATGGAAATGGGAGATAAGGTAAAGTTTGGAAAGCTAAACACAGACGAAAACCCAAACATAGCCATGAGATATGGCATAAGGGCCATACCTACCATAATGCTCTTCAAAAACGGTGAAGTGGTGGATACGCGTATAGGCGTCCAGCCAAAAGAGGCCCTTAGACAGATGATAAACAGCCACCTTTAAACATGGAACTATCAGAGGATATACTTTACGATACGATCATAGTTGGTGGTGGTCCTGCGGGTTTAACCGCGGGGCTTTATTGCGCAAGGGCTAAATTAAATACCTTACTTTTTGAAAAGGGCACCTTGGGAGGGCAGATAGCCATCACAGACCTTGTGGAAAACTACCCAGGCTTTCCCGAAGGAATAAGCGGTAAGGAGCTTACACAGAAATTCAAAGAGCAAGCTGAGCGTTTTGGTCTCAAAATACTTAGGAAAGAAGTTTCAAAAATAGAGAAAAAGGGCAAGGAAATATTTATACATTTGAGGACCGGTGAGCTTGTTAGGAGTAAAACGGTAATACTTACCGTTGGTTCCAATCCAAGAAGGCTTGGTGTGCCTGGTGAAGAAGAGTTTTTAAACCGTGGAGTCTCTTACTGTGCTACATGCGATGGCGCCCTCTTTGAGGGTGTTCCCATAGCCGTAATTGGTGGTGGCGATTCTGCCACTCAAGAGAGCCTATTTTTGACAAGGTTTGCAAGTAAGGTATACTTGGTCCATAGAAGGGACCAGCTGAGGGCCCAAAAACACCTTCAAGAAAAGGTTTTCTCCAACCCTAAGATAACCTTTGTTCCCAATAAGGTGGTGGAAGAGATAAGAGGAAAGGACTTTGTGGAGAGCTTACTGCTTAGAGATACAAAGGATGGTAGCCTTTCGGAGCTTCCCGTGGAAGGGGTCTTTATATTCATAGGCCTTGAGCCTAATACAGGGTTCCTTAAAGGAGTGGTGGACCTTGACGATAAAGGATATATAATCACCGACGAAAGGATGAGGACATCCATGGAAGGTGTTTTTGCTGCTGGTGATTGTAGGAGTGGGGCCACTGGTCAAGTAGCCGTAGCCGTTGGAGAGGGTTGCATTGCGGCCATAGAGGCAGAAAGGTATATAGAAAATAACTTTTGAAGGTAATAATATGAACTACCAGGGAGGGTTTGAGACATTTAAAGAAGCTACAAGGTATATGTTTGAATCTCCAAGTATATCTGATATACTCTTTGTTGTCATTGGTTTTTCACTTGCTATTGGTCTTTTGATCGTATTTCCTTATATGATATCAAAATACAAGGCAAAGGCCAGTCTTAAAAGGGAATTTTCTTCTGTTGGTAAATCCCTTGGCTTAATTGATTCTGAAATAACATTGTTATGGAAGTGCGCAAGTTTTAGCAAGGAACCGATCAAGATACTTCAAAGCAAGGCTGTTTTTGAAAAATGTATAAATAAACTGGTAAAAGAAGATATTTCTGTAATAGAAATGATACCCCAGATAAGGAAAAAACTAAAGTTTGATAGTCTTCCTTGGTTTTTACCTCTTAGTAATACAAGGGATATAGAACTTTATCAAACAGGCTTTTTATCTTTTGAAGGTATAACGTATAATTCTGCAGTTTGGGACAAGAGCGAGTTGGAGCTTCATATAGCTATTCTTGATACACACATAAAACTTCCAAAACCTGGTGATAAGGTTAAATTCTCTTTCTTGAGAGAGGATGACGGAAGATATTATTTTCAAGCAGAAGTACAAAGAGTTTATAGAGATGGTAGCAAGATTGTGTTAGTAGTACCTCACACAGACAGTCTTTCTAAAATACAGCTAAGAGAAAGTTTAAGATGGAAAGTAAGTATTCCTGCAAAGGTTTATATATATTCCGACAATATAGCACCAACTTTTGTGGAAGAGCCTGAGGATACTATGGATGGCACTATAGAAGATATTAGTACAAGCGGTGTTAGAGTTTGTTTGTCTAAATTAATAGATGCCAAGGTTGAAAACAAGGTATATATATATTTTGAGCTTAAATCTCTGCCTATAAAGGTGATAGGTACAGTAAGAAACGTAAGGAGTACTCCAGAAAGGACATGCTTAGGTGTTAAGTTTGATACCTTAGGGAAAAAAGAAGAAGAACATATCAGAAAATTTATATTGGAAGAACAAAGAAAAACTCTAAAACTTTATAAAACGGGAGAGCCTACAGAAGGCTCCTCTTCTTAAGGGCTTTAATTATCCTTTTCCTTGCCTGCCTTTCCTTTCTCTTCTTCTTCTCGCTGGGCTTTTCGTAAAACTGCCTTCTTTTTACCTCTGTTAATATACCTTCCTTTTCTACTATCCTTTTGAACCTCTTAAAAGCCTTCTCAAAGGGTTCGTTTTCATAAACTTCCACTATCGCCAAAACCTTTCACCTCCTTAAGTTTTGTTAAAAATTATACCAAAAACTTCTTCAAGATGGTCAACAAAATGAAGCTTCATCTTTTCTCGCACATAGGAAGGTAAGTCCTCCATAACCTCCTCCTTGTTCTTAGATGGCAGTATAACCTCGTATATGCCCGCCCTCTTGGCCGCCAGTATTTTCTCCTTTAAACCACCCACGGGGAGGACCCTACCCCTTAAGGTGACCTCTCCTGTCATAGCTATATCCGTTCTAACCTCTCTTCCAGTAAAGAGGGAAAGCAAGGCTACCGCAATGGTAATACCTGCAGAAGGTCCATCCTTTGGCACCGCTCCCTCAGGCACGTGTATATGCACATCCACCTGGGAAAAGACCTCCGGGTCTATGCCATAGTCCTCTGCCTTTGACTTTATGTAGGACAGGGCAGCCTGCGCAGACTCTTTCATCACATCTCCAAGGGAACCGGTGAGTATAAGATGGCCTTTGCCCTTAAACTTGGTGGCCTCTATTATCATTATCTCTCCACCCACCTCTGTCCAGGCAAGGCCCACCGCTATGCCAACCATGGGTTTTTCTTCCGATATTACATGCCTTTTGGATACGCCAAGGAAGGTTTTTATGTCTTGAGCCTTTACCTCAAAGGGTGGAGATTCTCCCTTAAGACGCTTTAATGCCAGCTTTCTTAAGATGGTGCTTAGTTGCCTTTGGAGGTTTCTCACGCCAGACTCTCTTGTATAGCCCCTTATTACCTCAAGGAGGGCATCATCGCTAAAAAGCACCTGTCCATCCTTAAAGCCATGCTCTGGCAAAAGCTTGGGAAGGAGATGGTTTTTGGCTATAAAGACCTTTTCTTCTTCCGAGTAGCCAGAGAGGTATATAACTTCCATCCTGTCAAGCAAGGGCCTTGGTATGGTATCCACCCTGTTAGCCGTGCATATAAAGAACACGTCCGAAAGGTCAAAGGGAAGGCCAATATAGAGGTCCACAAAGCTTTTATTTTGTTCTGGGTCAAGCACTTCAAGGAGGGCCGCCGCTGGGTCCCCTTGGAAGGAAAGAGATAGCTTATCTATCTCATCCAGCACTATGAGTGGGTTCTTTGTGCCTACTTGCTTTATGGCCTGTATTATCCTGCCGGGCATGGCACCCACATAGGTCCTCCTATGGCCTCTTATCTCCGCCTCGTCTCTAATACCGCCAAGGGATATTCTTACAAACTTCCTCCCAAGGGATTCGGCTATAGACCTGCCAAGGGATGTTTTTCCAACGCCAGGAGGTCCAACAAAGCAGAGTATCTGTACCATATGGCTTTTGCCCTTTGTTAGCTTCTTTACCGCCAAGTATTCTATTATCCTGTCCTTTACCTTTTCTAAGTTGTAGTGGTCTCTGTCCAAGACCTCCCTTGCCTTATCCAGGTCATACCGGTCCTTTGTGCTTTTGTTCCAAGGTAGTTCAAGGACCCACTCAAGCCAAGTCCTAAGCACTCCCGCCTCTGCAGACTCAGGGTGAAGCTTTTCCAGTCTCCTTATCTGCTTTTCTATCTCCTCCTTTGAATCCTTTGAAATTTTTAGCTTGCTTAGCTTCTTCCTGTACTCTTCTATCTCTGCCCTTCTTTCGTCTCCCTCTCCCAACTCTTCCAGTATGGCTTTTAGCTGTTGTCTTAAAAAGTATTCTCTTTGTTCCTTTTCTATCTTTTCCCGGGCTACGCCCCTTATCTTACTTTGCACTTCTAATAGTCCCACCTCGCTTTGGAGTAGCTGATGCACAAGCTTTAGCCTTTCTATTGGGTCAAAGGTTTCCAAAACCTTTTGGGCCTCTGTGGCTTTTATTTCCAAAATGGAGGCTGTGAGGTCTGCTATTTTCCCTGGGTCCTCCAGGTCCTTTATTAGCATCAAAAGGTCCGGGATTATCTGCTTGCCAAGAGATACTGCTATGTCAAGCTGTTCCTTTACAGACCTAATATAGGCCCTTATCTCCTTGGAAAGGCTTTCTGGGTCAACCTCCTCCTCTTCCACAGGCTCAACCACGGCTGTGAAAAAGTCCTCATTTTGCCTATAATCTACAAGCTTGGCCCTCTTTATGCCTTGAACCAAAAGCTTTAATCTGTTTTCTTCTATGGGTGCGGACCTTATAATGTGGGCTATAGTGCCTACGGTATGTAGGTCCTCCTTTGTAGGCACTTCTATATTCTTGTCCTTTTGAAGCACAAGGAATATTAGTCTGTTGCCCTTTAGGGCCTCTTCTATGGCCCTTATGGAAAAGCTCCTGCCTACAAAAAGTGGGATAACCATGGAAGGGAAGACCACCAGGTCCCTAAGGGGCATAACAGGAATTTCAAAAGCCCCTGAAGGCACCTCCGGCACCTTTATAAACTCTTCTGGAATCATGCTCTCCTCCTAAGAGATAAGCTCTTCTACAAAGGCTTGGGCATCAAAGGGCTGGAGGTCCTCTATACCTTCGCCTACACCTATAAGCTTTATAGGAATGCCAAGCTCCTTACATATAGGTACTACCGCACCGCCCTTTGCAGAACCATCAAGCTTTGTAAGCACCACTCCGCTTATATCCACCGCCTCCTTAAAGACCTTTGCCTGCTGTATGGAGTTTTGTCCTATTGTGGCGTCAAGCACCAGAAGGGTTTCTGTAGGCTCTTCGGGAAAGAACTTTTTGATCACATCCCTTACCTTTCGGAGCTCCCTTATGAGTGGCTCTTTGGTATGAAGCCTTCCCGCCGTATCTATGAGGATAACATCATAGCCTTCATCCTTTGCCTTTTGCATGGCCTCATACACAACAGAAGCCGGGTCTGCGCCCTCATGCTTTTTTACTATATGGGCTCCGCTCCTTTGGGCCCAAACCTCCAACTGCTCTATGGCGGCAGACCTAAAGGTATCCCCCGCCACAAGAAGCACCTTTTTGCCCTCTTTTACAAACCTGTAGGCCAGTTTTCCTATGGTGGTGGTCTTGCCAGAGCCGTTTACTCCCAAAAAGAGGTATACACTTTGGCCCTCATGAGGCTCTTTTAAGCTTGCTTGGCACTTTCCTATCTGTTCCAAAAGTAGCCTTTTAAAAGAATCCAAAAGCTGGTCGGAGGTCTTTAAATTCTTCCTTATTGCCTCTTTCCTTAGCTCTTCCACTATATACAAGGTGGTTTTGCTTCCCACATCCGCCCTTATTAGCTTTTCTTCCAGCTCCTCAAAGAACTCCTCATCTATCTTCCTTCCCGCAAAGATTATTCCAAACTCTATGGCCTCCTTTGTCTTCTTTAGTCCCTTGCGTAGCCTTTCCAAAAGGCCCTCTTTTGGCAAAAGGCCAAGCTCTTCTTTTATTTTATTTATAACTTCTTCTACCTCTTGTCTTTTGAGGGCTGGCGCCAAAGAAAGGGACCTGTTTAAATACTCAAGGGCCTCTTGGGGCTTTTTTGCTTGCCACAAGAGCATTCCGGCCTTTTTAAGGCTTTCCCAATCTCCAAGCTTGGCATATTCCTTGGCAGACTTTTCAAGCTCTCCAACCTTCTCGTATATAAGGGCCTTTTCCTTTGCGCTGGCTAGGTCTGGGTCGTAGTGTTCTATGAGCTGATAGGCATAGTAGTATTTGCCCTCTTCCATATAAAGCTTGAAAAGAAGGCCTCTTAGCTCTTTGTTTTCTTTGAACCTCTCCAAAATCTCAATGGCCTTTTCCTTTTTGCCCTTCTCTATGAGGGCCAGTATGGCCCCCTTGTCTCCTTCTTCGGCCAGCTTTTCTTCCTTGGACTTTTTCCAGAAGAACATAGGATTAATATTTTACTCCACCAAGGCTTGCTTTATTTCTCTCACGCTCCTTCTTAACTCCTCAAAGCTCTTTTCTCCAGAAAGCTTTACAAAGTGGCTCCCTACCACCACGCCGTCCGCAAGCTTGGCTATCTCTCTTGCCTGCTCCGCCTTTGATATGCCAAAGCCCACCACCACTGGCTTTTGACATATAGACCTGTAAAGCTTTAGCTTCTCCCTTAGCCTCTCTAAGGGCAGGCTCTCCCTTGCTCCCGTTGTGCCTGTAAGGGATACAAAGTAGACCATATGGTCTGAGTTTTCACATATTAGCCTTAGCCTTTTTTCTGTGCTTGTGGGAGAGGCAAGGAAAACCAAGGAAAGCCCAAGGCTTGAGCAAACCTCTTTTAACTCTCTTCCTTCTTCTGGTGGCAAGTCTGGCACAATAAAGCCATCTATGCCAGCATCTTTTGCCCTTTTGCAAAAGTTCTCATGGCCCATCTTAAAGATGGGGTTGTAGTAGGTCATAAGGAGGAAGGGCCTTTCTGGAAATTCCTTTCTTAGAGTGGAAGAGAGTTCAAAAACATGGTCTGATTTTATGCCGTTCCGTAGGGCTATCTCGTGGGCATATTGGATGGTTGGGCCGTCCGCCACAGGGTCCGAAAGGGAAAGCCTATCTCCAGTATATCTGTGCCTTCCTTTAAGAGTACTCTAAAGGCCTCAAGGGAAGCCTCATAATCGGGGTAGCCCACCATCATATAAGAAAGCAACGCCTTTTTATTCTCCTTCCAAAAACCTTCAAGCCTCATTTATCACCTCAAAGCCCACATCTATATCACAAGCCTTAGAAAGCATGGCATAAACACTGCAATATTTATTTACAGAAAGCCTTATGGCGTCTTCCACAGCCTTTTCCTTTAGGTCTTTGCCATAAACCTTATACCTTATGCTTATCCTTTCATAGACCCTTGGATGCTCATCCCTCCTTCTACCGACCACCTCAATCTGAATGTCTTTTACCTCTTGCCTTTTCTTTTTTAGTATGTGAGATATATCTACGCCAGAACAGCCCGCAAGGGCCACAAGGACCAGCTCCATGGGCCTATAGCCTTCTTCTCCCACCAGAAGCTCACCATGGGAGGTTTGGGCCACATATGTGTGTTCTAAGTCCGAAAGTTTAAGGATTACCCTTTTCTCTTCCATCTTTACACGTTGGTATCTATCAAAAAGAGTGGCTGTCCATACTCTACTGTCTCGCCGTTCTCCGCCAAAATTTTTACCACCTTGCCTCTCACATCGCTCTCTATCTCGTTCATCACCTTGAGTGCCTCAATTATACAAAGCACCTGACCGGGAGAGACCATATCTCCCACCTCTACAAAGGGTGGAGCTCCGGGAGAGGGCGACCTGTAAAAGGTGCCTACCAATGGGCTTTTTATAACGTGGAGATTTTCCTTTGGCACTTCCTCCGATGGGGGCATTATCTCCTGATATCGCACCTGCACGGGGGCTTCTATCCTTTGAGATATTTCCTTCTGATGGGTCTCTATAAAGAACTTAAAGCCCTCGGCCTCTATGGTTATCTGCTTTATATCGCTTCCCTTTACTAAGTTTATAACTTCCTTTATAAACTCCTTATCCATTAGGCTCTCTTTACCACTTCTATGTAGGCGCCCGTGCGCGTATCCACCTTTACTATGTCCCCTTCCTTTACAAAGAAAGGCACTTGTATTACCGCGCCCGTTTCAAGCTTGGCAGGCTTTGAACCGCCTGCGGCCGTATCTCCCTTAAAGGCTGGTTCCGTTTCCACCACTGCAAGCTCCACCTGCTTTGGAAGTTCTATGCCTATGGGCTGTCCCTTGTAAAGGAAGACCACCACCGTCATACCCTCTTTTAAAAACTTGGTTTCCTCTTTTATGTTCTCTGAGGAAACTGGTATCATTTCATAGGTGGTTTGGCTCACAAAGTAATAATAATCTCCATCGTTGTAAGAATACTCTGCAAAAACCTGCTCAAAGTCCGCCAGTTCAATGGCGTCGGAGGACTTGTAGGTAATCTCAATCACGTTCCCCGTTTGCATATTCTTTGCCTTTACCCTCACAAAAGCTTGACCCTTTCCCGGCTTTACATGCTCGTAGTCCAAAACCCTGTGAGGAACTCCGTTATGCTCAATAAACATATCCCTCTGTATGCTGTTTATATCTATCTTCACACCCATGGTATAAGATTTTAGCATATATTTAAAGAATCTTTGGAGGTTCAAAATGGTAAAGGAAATGTTAAAGGAGAAGGCTGGCTATCTTCTTTCAAACCTTTTATCCCAAGGTGGGGAGTATGGAGAGATCTTTTATGAGAGGGTTCGCGCTTGTAGGATACAGCTTGAGGACAACAAGATAGACAAGGTCCAGTGGGGCATAGATGAAGGCGTGGGCATAAGGCTAATAAAAGATGGTAAAACCTACTACGGATATACCACCGAGCCTACCTTTGAAAACCTTATGGAGATAGTGCGCACATTGGCAAGAGGGCAAGGTCATGGGCCTGTTAAGGTGGGCCAAAGGCGCATTCGCGGATGGACAGATTTAAAGATAGACCCGGATGAAAAGGGAATAGACTACAGGGCAGAGTTCCTCCTTAGGGCAAACGAGACGGCCAGAAGCTATGGGGACAAGGTAAAACAGGTGATGGTGGTCCTAACAGACAGGACAAGGGACATACTTGTCATCAACAGCCTTGGTGAGATGGCCGAGGACCTTCAAAAGAGGGTGGTCTTTTTCACGGACGTGGTGGCAAGCCAAGATGGCATAATGCAAAGGGGCTATGAATCAATAGGAATTAAGGGTGGCTTTGAAATCTTTGAAAGGATAAAGCCTGAAGATGTGGCAAAAAAGGCCACAGAGAGAGCTATTTTGATGCTAAGCGCCAAGCCTGCTCCTGCGGGCAACTTTACCGTGGTTTTGGCTGGTCAAGCGGGTGGCACTATGATACATGAGGCCGTAGGCCATGGCTTTGAGGCAGACCTTGTGCAAAAGGGGCTATCTGTCTACAGGGGGAAAATTGGGCAAAAGGTTGCCAGCGAGCTTATAACCGTTTTGGACGATGCCACCCTTGAAAACCACCTTGGTTCCTTTACCGTAGACGATGAGGGTGTCCCGGCCCAAAGGACTGTGCTTATTGAGAACGGCTATCTTGTGGGCTATATGTACGATAGGCTGACGGCCATGAGGGAGGGCAAAGAATCTACCGGAAACGGCAGGAGGCAGAGCTATGCCCATGTGCCAATAGTTAGGATGACCAACACCTTTATAGCTCCCGGTAAGGACAACCCGGAGGACATAATAGGGGATACAAAGAAGGGAGTGCTTGTTTTGAAGATGGGCGGTGGTGAGGTAAATACGGTGACGGGAGACTTTGTCTTTGAGATCATAGAAGGCTATATGATAGAGAACGGAAAGATCACCTATCCCATAAGGTCTGCCACCCTCATAGGCAACGGGCCAAAGGCCCTTATGGATGTGGATGCCGTTGGCTCAGACCTTGGCTGGAGTATAGGCACATGCGGAAAGGATGGGCAGGGTGTGCCGGTAAGCGATGCCCAGCCTACCTTAAGGATAAGGTCCATGGTTCTGGGTGGAACGGAGGTGTGAAAGGATCTCCTCCACCGCTCCCTCCTTTCCAAGCCTTTCCATGGATATTTCTATCCAGCCCTGCCTTCTGAACCATCTTATCTGCCTCTTGGCATACTCCTTTGTGTTCTTTATCATCTCCTCAAGGCACTCCTCAAGGCTTTTTTCACCTTTAAAGTAAGGTATAAACTCCTTGTAGCCTATGGCCTGCGGCGATGTCAAAAAACTCTCAAAGCCCTTCTTTAAAAGACCTTCTATCTCCTTTAAAAGCCCAGCCTCCAACATTCTATAGGCCCTTTCTTCTATCCTTTTACTCAAGGCCTCCCAGCTCCAGCTAAGATAAAAGCCCATATAATCAAACCTTGGCCTATCCCATTTGTGAAAGGATGAGAAGGGCCTTCCGGAGTTTATAAAGACCTCCAAAGCCCTCACTATCCTCCTTGTATCGTTGGGAGAGACCTTTTTGGCATACAAAGGGTCAATGGCCAAAAGCTTCTGATAAAGGTAAGGGCTTCCCTTCCTTTGGGCTATGTGGTATAGCCTCTCCCTTAGCTTCCAGTCGGGAAGAGGAGTCTCCGCCATGCCATACAAAAGGGCCTGAATGTACAGATAGGTCCCACCGCACACAATGGGCAAGGCTTTTCTCTCTTCTATTTCCCTTATGGCCTTTAAAGAAAGCTCTTCAAAGAGCTTTGCATCAAAGACCTCCCCAGGGTCCACAATATCAACAAGGTGGTGCCTTACCTCCCTCATACAATCCAAGGGCTTTGCCGTGCCTATATCCATGCCCCTATAGACACACATGGAGTCTGCGCTTATGACCTCTCCCCCCACCCTTTTTGCCAAAAGACAGCAGACCTCCGACTTCCCGCTACCCGTTGCTCCCCCAATCACTATCAACATGTTCAAAAAATAGGCCTATGCCAGCTATCCCATAGGCTCCATTCTTATAACAAAGCTTTATTCTGTCCCATGTTATACCTCCAAGGGCATAAACTGGTATAGAAAGGCGCTGAGATACCTCCTTTAGCACCGTAAGGCCTATGGGCTCCCTCTCCGGATGGCTCTGAGTTTTAAAGATAGGGCTAAGGGTTATAAAGTCTGCACCTTCCCTTTGGGCGTAAAGGGCATCCTCCAAGCTATGGGCAGAGTATCCCACCAAAAGCCCCGGAGCCATCCTCTTTACCACGCTTGGTGGAAAGCCCTTCTCCGGAAGATGCACACCATCGGCACCCACAGCCAAAGCTATATCCACCCTATCGTTTATGAAAAGCAAGGCCCCATAATCCTTTGTCATCTCCCTAACTTTAAGGGCAAGCATGTAATATTTAAGGCCAGAAATCTGCTTTTCTCTTAGTTGCACCATCCTTATGCCCTTTTTTAGGACCTTTTCAAGCCTTTCAAGGAAGTCTGCATACCTTTTGCTATCGGTGATGGCATAAAGCCTTGGAAGCTCCGGCTTCATAGATACTGCTCTACTATCTCATCGTGGCTTGGTATCCTTTTGGAGATGTCCGATCCTGTAAACTGGGCCACCCAGCCCTCTGGAATGGAAAAGAACCTAATGGCCTTAAAGAAGGGTCTTGTGCCCATATCAAACCAATGCTTTGTGTTGGCTGGCACACTTATAAAATCTCCCTTCTCACACAAAACCACATAAACCTTATCATCGGGATGTAGGTAAAAGGTGCCGCTGCCGTCCACAAAGAACCTCACCTCAAAGTCCGAATGGGTATGTTCGGAAAGGAACATATTTCTAAGCTCTTCCCTCTTGGGATGGTCTGGAGTAAGGCTTACCACATCTATGGATTTAAAGTCAAACTCCTTTACAACCCTCTCCACCTCTTCCTTGTAAGCCTGTAGGACCTCTTCCTGCGTGGCAGACCAAGGAAGCTCCCTGTCTGTTTCCCACCTTTCAAAGCGCACACCTATGGAAGCAAGCCTCTCTTTTATGCTGTTATAATCCTTAATCACCTCTAAGGCCTTGCCACTTTCATCAAAAACCACAATCAGGCTCATGTAAGGTATTATAAACCTTTCTTCCCACAAGGGTGGATATATTAAACTCCTCCCTGTAGTATATAACCTCAAGCCCTTTGAAAAGCTCCAAAAGCTCACCCTCTTTCAGTAAATACTCAGGGTTAAAATCTTCCCTTACGCAAAGATGTTTGTAGTTGTATGTCTCAAAGATAAGCAAACCACCTGTTTTTAAAGCCTTGATTATTTTGGGACACAAGCTTCGGTTCAGGTAATAGAAGTTTACTACAAGGTCGTAGGTATTCTCCAAAAGCTCATAATCATCCAAATCTGCACAGATAAAATTTACCTTTAGCCCCCTTGCCTCAGCCTCTTGCTTTGCCATCTCTATGGCCGTGCAGGATATGTCTATGGCATCAACCAAAAAGCCCTTACTTGCCAGAAAAAGGGCATTCTCCCCAGTTCCACAGGCAAGCTCCAAAGCTCTCCCAACCTTAGCCAAGTGATAAAAATCAAGAAGGGTCTTATGCAGGCTTGACCTCCAACCCTTTTTATATCTTTCTTCCCACCTTTCTTTATCCTTTTGAGCCATGGCAGGTTATAGTATAATCATTAAAAAGCTTAGGGAGGTAGGATGAGGAAGCTTTTACTTGTCTTATTGACCTTTGCCCTCTACGCTTGGGCCGACCCAGCACCCTTAGGCCTTGAGATAGGAAAGGCTACCGTTCAAGATGCCAAGGCAAGGTATAAGCTAAGGCATGCCGGCATAAACAAATACACTCTGGGCGATATGTACGATGTGGACCCCAAACAGGTGGATATGAAATACCTACAGTCCTGCAGGCTCATTTTTGACAAGGATGGTAAGCTCATGGCCGTACTGATGACCTTTTCCAAAAGTGGGTCTGGGCAACATATTCCCGAGTTTAACTATTACTACAAGCTACTAAGAGAGAAGTATAAACTGGTGGGTTCCCGCATAACCTTTGTGGGAGATACATGGGCCAAGTTTGTGGATGGAAACACGGAAATCATTTTAGAAGCTCCCCACCTTAGCTTTACCATGACCCTATTGTATGCCCACAAGAACTTCCTCAAAAAGGCAAAGGAACAAAGCCAGCAGGAAGAAGAGCAAGAAAGGCGTAGGACAAAGCAAAGCCTGTAGAGTTATTAATCTTTTAACACACCTTTTATATCCCTCCTTAAGAATTTTCTTGCTGTAAACATATTCCTTTCTTAAACCACGAGTTCTTATTTCTCCACATACTCTTTTAGCTTTTTAAAGTGATACAAAGCATTTTCAACAGCAAGCATTCCATCATCCATTTTCACCTTACCATTTTCCACCGCTTCTCTTATAAGTCTTAGATGCACAGGTGTCAAAAAGTCATACATGGCAAGCAATATTGTATCTTTGATCTTAAGGTATTCCTTTATAAGCTTTAAATCCTCTTTTGCCACCTTGTATTCTGTTATCTCCTTCAAATCCTTACCACCATCCTTATACTCAGGCACAAGCAAAAGCTTATTCTCTATTTCAGGGTTTAGCTTTACATCTGTTAGTATGTTATCCTGCCTTTCTCCTTTTAGTGTAGCAGATATGGTCCGCAGATTGCTTCCCTTAGTTCCAAAGACAAAGAGTGTCTCCAAAGCCTTAACATATGGCTTTATAGCTTGATAAGTGGTATCATCTATCATACCATTTGCATACAAATACTCTATCCTTCTTCGCACATCCTTTACAGGCTCTATCCTTACACCCCTTCCTACAGATTGGAGAACAAACTTTTTGGCATTGGTGCCTGTTCCTATGTTTATGAAAAGTATAATATTTGGCCTGTTGCTGTCCCATCCTTCATAAAAAGCTCTTGAACCCATGAGTATGTTAATATCGGGAGAGTTTTCTAAATCTCTAAAATAGCTCTTTCCTTCCTCCCATTCTTCTATCCTTTCATATCCTTCAAGTTTTTCCTTTATCCAGTTGCTAATATCTCCAACCTTTATAAGCGCAAAATACCTATCACTTGTCTTTAGCTTAAACACTATCTCTTGCCTGTTTTCTGGCACCACCCCATACTCTATTTCACCAAAAGAAGGGCTGTTGAATACCTGCTCAAGAACATCCTTTAGTGTTATATCCTCTATGCCATCCAGAGCAATCTCTTCTTCACTAAACTCACACTTCACCAGTAATCCTTTCAATTCTTCTTTTGCTTTTTCAAAAAGCTTTTCATCCACCTCTCCTATAGCAACCTTCCTAAGCTCTTTGAAGAAAAGCTCTAAATCAGAGTCCTCAGTATTTACAGAATTTACAAGGACCACCATAAGTGGATGATGGTAGTAATCTTTTACTTTTTGTTTTACCTTTTTGAGATAGGCAAGTAGAATAAGAAGCTTCAAAATTATCAATTGCTTTTTACTTGGATTGAAATCTTCTCTCTTTCCTAAGGCTTTTAAATCCTGTTTTGATACATACACATGTTTTCCATATCCATTTTTTACAAACTCAGCCAGATTAAAGTTATAAACACAGGTAATGTAATCTATTGAGTCCGTAAAAGTAGCAGAAAAGTTAAAGAGAAAGCCATTCCTTGCCATTATGTTGTATATATGCTGTCTTTTGCTGTCTTCTTTGTCTCCTTTGTGTGCTTCATCCAAGATAATATACCAGTTCCCATCGTTTTCATAATTCCTAAAGTCCAATATCTTTTCCTTTTGTTCATCGGATAAAAGGTCGCTCCTATAGTAAAAAACTCTTATCTCATGTGGATATAGCATCTCTCCTTTAGCCTTCTGCTCTCCGAATTCTTTCAAATCATAAAGCAATATCTTTGTATCTTGATACCTATTAAACTCTTCCACATGCCTTTTAAACTGCTCTATCAGGTCTTCTCTTGGTGTCAAAAATAGAATATCTTTCTTAGGAATTGTGTCATTATCCATCAAAAACTTAAGCATTTCTATGAGCTTTACTATCATCAGTGTTTTTCCACTTCCAGTGGCCATCCAAAAGCTCATTCTATTGGCAACATGTTTGAATGCTACTTTGCCATCTTCTATAGGAATACCATACTCTTGATAAAAACTTGCCACTTTCTTCTTTACCTCTAAATCTATCTTATGTTCATAAAGACTTGCAAGCTTTTCTTTATTACCGTTGTATTCTTTGTAATATTTCCATAAAACTTTGGCACAGTTTTTTAAAGCTTCTTGCTGGTAGTTGTATAAAGTTTTTTCCTTAGAAAAACTCTTAAAGTCAAAGATAAAATCCATAGTATTCAAGCCTTCCGTTATATCTTTCAACACTACTATCCCCATTCTTCTATCCACTCCTCTACAGGAATACGGTATTTTTCAATTTTACAGCTATCAAGGTTAAGTAAATCTATAAGTTGATGTTTATTAACAAAGCAGTTATTCAACAGAATATACTTAGAATTGTCTGGATTAGTATTAGAAAAGCCTAACCTATAAAAACCTAAGTATCTATAAAGCTTATTACTTTTAGGATTTTTTGCACTTGTATTATAATTACTTGCCAATTCAAACAAGCTATCAATAATCTTTATGAACTCTTTCCTTGTTTGCGATAGTTTTAATTTCCCGTTAACTTGTTCCTCTATAAATATAAAATATCCTTCACAGTAGTTTAAAAAAATCCAATTAATATTCTCTATATACCTATGGTTTTGAACGGAAAAAAGCTTATGCTTTTCAAAAAGCTTTCTCAATATAGAACCTCTATATCCGCTTCTCTCCTGTTCTGTTTTATTACAAGGAGGCTTTCCCTGACAATCCCAAAGTTTTTCCAATAGTGAAGTATCTATAGCATATCTTTCTTTGTCTTTCAAAGCAGCATCTATATTCTTTTTAACATCCTCAATGGTGATTTGTTCATCTAAAATTGTTAATATGGCTGTGCCTAAAAATCTATAACTATTTATTGAAGAAAGTAGGTCATCAAACATTTTAAATATTATTTTCTGAGCAGGCCCTACTCTGGCTTTTCTGCTGTTTTTTTCTTCTATAAAAAACAAATACCTTTTATTACAGTCAATATATACAAAATCTATGTCCTGTGCAATTAAGCCTGAATAAGCATCCTTAAGATTCTTCCTTATCCAAAATGAAAAGGTATTCCACATTTTATATCCACCATATTAACGACTTAATTAGCTTAAAATCCATATTTTTAAAATCAAATTTTTCTCCATTCTCAAACTCCACTTCCGTAGAATTCAGTTTTTTTATCCATTTACCTTTAAGATTTGATAAAGTTTCCGCAAGGTCTATATCTGGATAAAGTTTGGAAAAGTCTACCTTTACATTACCACCATCTATTTCTATAGCTCTTAACATCTTTTCGTCTTTTAAAAATATCTTCTGTGTATATATACTCTCACTTTCTAAAGGTTCCGTATCTTCATAAATTAGATTGGATAAAACATCTTCATACTGTTCAAGTTCATAGTATTTAAAAAATCCACCCGCATTATTCTCATTGTATTTTTCTTTAACATCCTTTTCTTTAGAAATTCCTGATTTATCATAAGCCAAAACTTTTTTCATTCTTGGTAATATAACACTATAAAAGTGTTCTCCCATCTCTATTCCTATCCATTTTCTTTTAAGCTTATGTGCTACAGCTATAGTTGTGCCACTGCCAAGGAAGAAGTCCATAACTAAATCGCCTTCATTAGATGTAGATTCTATGACCCGCTTAAGAAGTATTTCAGAGTTCTCTGTTCTAAAGCCCCAAGTATCTTCATATGAAGGAATATCTTTCCAATTATCACCTATTTTTGTTTCTTCGGATGTGAGGTATTCAACTTTCCATGAATCATGATTGCAATTTAAACACCTATCTAATTCAGTTATACCAAAAACTTTATCATCAATTGTTATATCAAAATACTTGAATTTTTCACTGTTCTTTGAAGCAAATATTTTTTCTATAAATTTATCTAAGGAATTTTCTTCATCCCAGTAGTATATAGCACCACATTCCTTACACACCAATCTCAAATAGTGTTCTTTTAACAACTTATCTACCTTCTCTTGAACTAAAGCAAAATGTTGCCCTGGAGGAGGATACAAAACTTTTCCGAAAAACTTCCTTTCAGCTGGTTTTCGTTCTTCTTGCTTTAGAAAACTTGTCCATTTCATATTGATTAAAGACCTTTTTTTGTATATATCTTTCTTAAAAGCTTTACTTGTTTTTCCAAAAAGAAAAAGGAATTCACTTTCTACTTCAAATTTATTAGGTGTTCCTATAGGTTGCCTTTTTCTATTGATTATTATCTCATTTCTAAAATTCTCCTTTCCAAAAATCTCATCCATCAAAGGCCTTACAATCCAGTTTCCATTGTAATCGCACCTTACAAAAATGCTTCCTGTATCTTTCAAAAACTCCTTTGCAAGCCTTAACCTATTTTCAAGCATGGTAGCCCAAGTAGAATCCTTATACTTTACACTGTAAAAGTAGTCTGCTTCCTGCTCCTTGTTAAAGGGTGGATCAATGTAAATAGTCTGCACCTTTTCCTTAAACTTTGGCAAAATGGTATTCAAAGCCTGCCAGTTTTCACTCTTTATAAGCCATCCATCAAGTTCATTATCAAGGTTATCAAACAAGCTCAATATATCAAGCTCCAAATCCTTAAAGTATTTTGTATCAATTGGTAAAAACTTATGCTTTGGATTTAAAGAGCCATCTTTTAAAACCTCTTCACTTCTAAAGCTTTCATCCACTATTCCAAGTTCTTTCCACTCTTTTATCTGCTCTTCTATATTAGTGTGATTTAAAAGTTCTTCTATTATCTTTATTCCACCTTCTTTACTGGCGATCCTATCAAGAGTTATTACATAGTTTGATTTTCTTACGAACTTTGGCTTTTTCCAAACTTTTAAAAGCTCTTCTTCAAACTGTGCTACCAAATCTATAACTTTCTCCGCAATATTTTTGATAGTCATAAGCTGGTTTATTCTGTCTATGCTCCATTCCTTTCCACCTTCATAAATATAGTTATGTAGCCAAAGCTTTAACTGTTCTTTTAAAAACTCTCTCGGATTTTTGTGTAAAAAGTAGTCCACTTCACTTTGCTTTTCAAAAGTCCTTATAGCCTTCTCTAAAGCTTCCTCTTTTATATTGTATCCATGCTTTTTAATCTTCTTTACGATGTTTTCTTCATCTGTTTCTTTGCCTCTTTCAGAGTATAGAACTTTTAAAACAATCGTATCATCCTCTATTTTGTCAAACTCATAGATAAGCTTTCTTTTCTCATTACTCTTTTTGTATTCTAAGCGGCTAACATCAAACTTAAACTTTACACCATCCACTTCTATGCTTAGCTCTCTATAAAGCCTATCTGTCTTTATGTAATAGAGGTCTTTTGTTTTATAAAAAAGGATCATATCTCTATCATCTGTATAAATCCTTTCATAAACACTATAATGGTAAGGCGTTTCACTAAAAAGAATACATCCAGCTGGATTAAAATACCTTTTGAAAAAGGTGTAAAGCTTATCATAAAGCTCTTCTCTAAAGGATGGTTTCTTTTCTGTAGCTTTTTCTATATCTTGTTTTAACGCCTTCTCCAGCTTTTCATAATACTTGGACTTTATCCTCATTAAATTGACATAACCACCTTGGCCTTCTATCTTTTCTCCTACGAAGATGTTCTTTAATGCGTCATAAAAGAGTTTTTCTTTGCTTTCCATTTTTACATAACTTGAATTCATATTATACATCCTAATACTTTGAAAGGTCGCAGGCTTGCGCATGCCCCTCCTTAGGCCTGTATTCTATTTTAACAGCATTTTTAACTCACACTCAAACAAAAACTCAAAGGCTTCAAGCCTTATGTAGGCTTCCCTTATGCTTTTGCCCCATGTGTAAAGGCCATGAGATTTCAAAAGAAAACCATAAACCTTTTCTTCCTTTTCCAACCTCTCCCTTATCATCTCGGATAGGCCTTTCATGTCTTGGGAGTTTTCAAAGACTGGCACCATTAGGCTCGTTTGATGGGTTTTTATACCTTCAAAGGCCTTCAAAAGCTCGTAGTTTTCCAGCCTTATATCCCCTTTAGAAAGCCTTGATATGAGCGTAGAGTTTATGGAATGCACGTGCAAAACACACATGGCGGAAGGAAAGAGTTTATAAACCAAGGTGTGCAAAAGTGTTTCCGCCGAAGGCCTTTTTGAGCCTTTTACCAAGTTTCCCTCAAGGTCCACAAACACAAAGTCCTCCCTTGTGAGGTGTCCCTTGTGGCTTCCAGAGGCGGTAATTAGGATAAGTCCATCTTCAAGCCTTGCGGATAGGTTTCCACCACTGGCGGGTAGCCAGCCCCTTGAATGAAGCTCTCTTCCTATCTCAATAAGCTCGGATATCTCCCTTTCCATGGGCTTAAAATTTTAAGCCATAATCGCACCAGCTTCTCACAGGACATTCACCACATTTTGGCTTTACTGGCTTGCATATGGTTTGGCCAAGGGCCACCACCAATCGGTTAAAATCTCGCCAATATTCCACTGGTAGGATTTCCATAAGAGCTTTTTCTGTTTCCTCTGGAGTCTTTGTCTTCACAAGGCCCCATAGGTTGCTTATTCGGTGCACATGGGTATCCACTGCAATGGCTGGTTTTCCAAAGCCTTCAGAAAGCACTATGTTTGCCACCTTCCTGCCCACACCCTTTAGCTTCAAAAGGTCTTCCAAAGTGTCCGGAACCCTTCCACCAAAGTCTTCTATAAGCTGTCTTGCAAGCTCCTTTAACTGCCTTGCCTTATTCCGATAAAAGCCCACGGGGTATATGAGCCTTTCAAGCTCTTTGAGGTCCATCTGCAGAAGGTCCTGTGGACTTTTTACCCTCTCTAAAAATCTCTTACAGACCTCTGCTGTAGTCTCATCCCTTGTCCTTGTGGAAAGCAGGGCGCAGAGCAGGGCGCTCAATGGGTCCTTCCTCTTTTGGGCGATGAGCTTTACAATGGGCGCATGCCACTTTTCATACTCATCCTTCATTATTTCAAGCACCACCTTTAAATCTTCTTTCCTCATGGCCTTATCTTCAAAAGGATAAATAGGGCTAAAATATGCAAAGATAGGGAGTATATGACAAGGGCCATTGGTGAAAGCTCATAGAGGAGGCCCATTAGGGCGCCACCAAGGAAGGCCGAAAGGCCTATAAAGAAGTGAAAGATGCCGTAGGCCCTCCCTCTGCTTGCCTCAGAGGAAAGCTTGGCAACGGCAGACCTCATGATAGACTCTTGCACTCCAAGGCTTATGCCCCAAAGGGCTATGGCGAAAAGCACCTTATCAAAGAGGAAAAGAAGAATGGGAGAAAAGAGTCCAAAGGAGAGGCCAACTGCAAGCGCCAAAAAGCCCCTTTTGTCATATAGCACACCAAAAAAGAGGGCAGAAAGAGCGTCTAAGGCCATGGCAAGGGCAAAAAGGAGGGAGACCTTCCATCCGTCAAAGGCATGCTGGTAAAGATGAAAGCCTATTAAGGGAAAGGGTAAAAAGGAAAGGGAGATAAGGCAGGAGGACAAAAGGTAAAGATAAAAGGCTTTGGAAAACTTGGCAGGCTCATAGGAAGACTTTTCAAGGTTTATCTTGTCCGAGTATATCCTTTTTGCAAAAAATAGCAAAAGTATGGCAAGGATGGCAGGGATAAGGAGGAAGAGAAAGGCGGACCTATAGCCAAGGCCCAAAAGAAGCACCAAGGCCACAAACAAAGGCCCAAGCACGGCACCAATCTGGTCAAGAAACTCATGGAGGCCAAAGCCCTTACCATGCCCCACCAAAGAAGTAGCCTTTGAAAGAAGCACATCCCTTGAGGGCGTCCTTATGCCCTTCCCAAACCTCTCAAAGAAGACCAAGAGGCCAGCAAGTTGCCAGCTTTTTACCAAGCCAAGCAAAGGCACAGAGAAAAGGTTAAGGGCGTAGCCCAGCATGGTTAAAGCCCAATAGCTCCTTAGCCTATCGGAAAGCACACCGGAGAAAAGCCTTATCCAATAGCCTATAAGCTCGGAAGCTCCAGATATTAGGCTTACCGCAAAGGCGCTGGCTCCAAGGTAGGCAAGGTAAGGCCCTATTATGCCCTTGGCACCTTCGTAGGTAAAATCGGAAAGAAGGCTCACAAGGCCCATAAGGAAGATGAACCTGTAGGCCCTCTTTTTATCCCACATCTATATGGCTTACCTCTCCCACTATCTCAAGTGGAATGTGCCTTTTTATATTTTCAAGGATGGGGTATAGGTCTTCAAAGGTGTCTGGCGTGGCAATAAGGTAGACCTCATCGGAGCTTTTCTCCTTTGTCCTCACTATGGCCTTCCTTCCTGCACCGTCCATTAGGGCTGTAAAAAGGCCTATATACCTCTTAGGAACCCTTACCAGAAGCACCCTTGCCCTTATCTCTTTGCTCATGGCTTATTATCTTTGCACCAAACATATCCTTTACCCTTTCCACAAAGGGTGGCAACGAAGCATTCTCCTTTTCTATTTTTTCTATCACAAAATCCGCCTTTGGATTTATGGCCTTTAGTTTGTTTATCTCCTCTTGAGTAAGGGTTCCCTCCTCCACATAAAAGACCACCCTGTCTTCCTTTATCTCATACCTTGACCTCTTTAATATCTCAAAGGTAAGGCTATCCACCTTACCTTCAAAGGCCTCAAGAGGGTTTATCTTTGGGTCCTCTTGCGTCTTTTTTTCTTCCTCCGCTTTATCCTCTGGCTTTTCCTCCACCTTTACCTGCAATCCATACTTTAATAGCTGGCTTATGGGCAAAATGTCCTTTATTATCTGTGTCTTTATGATGGCAAGCTCAAAGGCTCTAAGGATGTCCCTACTTCTTGCATCTATCCTTATGGTGTTTACCACCTTTTCAAGGTATAGTAGGGCATTGAGCGGCACAGTCTGAAGGCTTTTGTGAAAGTCTTCCACTCTCATTACCTTTTCTGGGTCCTTTAGGCTCCTATAAAGTAGAAGGGACCTTATTTCCTCCTCCAGAAGGTCGCAGAACCTCACAAGGTTAAAGCCCTTTTGGCTAAGGTCCCTCACAAAGTCAAGGGCCTCATCCACCTTAGAATCCAAAAGTAAAAGGAGAAACTCCCTTACCCTCTCCTGGGAGACTATACCCAAAAACTCCTCCACCAGCTCCACCTTTACCTTTCCCTCACCGTAGGTGCTAACCTGGTCCAAAAGAGATACCGCATCCCTCATTCCACCGTCGCTTAGCTTTGCCAACATGTATAGGGCCTTTTCTTCACACTCAAGGCCTTCCTTTTGGCATATCCTCTTTAGGTTTTCCACAATCTGGTCTTCTCTTAGCTTGGAGAAGATGAGCCTTTGGCATCTTGAAAGGATGGTGGGTATGATCTTTTCGTATTCGGTGGTGCAAAGGATAAAGATGGTTCTGGGTGGTGGCTCTTCCAAGGTCTTCAAAAGGGCGTTAAAGGCCTCCTTTGTGAGCATATGGGCTTCGTCAAGTATATAGACCTTGTATTTGCCCTTTATGGGTGCATAAGAGACCGCGTCCCTTATGGACCTAATATCATCTATGCCCCTGTTGGAGGCTGCGTCTATCTCTATAAGGTCTGGGAAGGAGCCTTTGTCTATGGCCACACAGTTTTCACAAACTCCGCAAGGCTCTCCCTCCTTTGGTTGAAGACAGTTTACGGCCTTTGTAAGTATGCGTGCCAGTGTGGTCTTCCCCGTCCCCCTTGGACCAGCAAAAAGATAGGCATGCGAGAGTTTTCCCAGTCTTATGGCGTTTTTGAGAACTCGGACTGGCACCTCTTGCCCTACCACCTCAGAAAAGGTCCTTGGCCTATACTTTCTGGCAAAGGGGATATACATGATTTAAATAGTATAATCCTTATTGCAAAAGTTTATAGCTTTGTTATCTTTATCTAATAAGAGAGGTGTGAGAGATGTTTGAGAAGTTTACTGAGAAGGCAAGGCAAATTATCCTCCAAGCAAGGGAGGAAGCTATAGAGCTTGGGCATACTTATCTTGGCAGTGAGCATATATTGCTATCCTTGATAAGGGAGGATGACCTACCCTCCCTAATACTCTCCCGCTTTGGACTCACTCCAGAAAAGGTGCGCAAAGCCATAATGGGACAGATAACCCGTGGAAGCCACTCGGGTGAGATACTCTTTGCTCCAGATGCCAAAAGGGTGCTGGAGTTTGCCGTAGAAGAGGCCCGCATACTCCACCATCAGTTTGTAGGACCGGAACATCTTCTCATAGGTGTGGTAAGGGAAAAGACTGGCCTTGGTGGAAGGATACTAAGGGGCTTTGGCCTTGATGAATATTCTGTAAGAAGGGAAGTGCTACAAATACTGGGTGAGCTTCCACCGCAAGAGACCACAAAGTATGCACCAACGCCCAACCTTGATAGGTTCTCCAGAGACCTGACCCAGATGGCAAGGGAAGGGAAGCTTGACCCTGTAATAGGAAGGGACAAGGAAATAGAGAGGGTTATACAGATACTTGTAAGGCGCAGGAAGAACAACCCAGTGCTTTTGGGAGACCCAGGCGTGGGCAAAACGGCCATAGTGGAAGGCTTGGCCCAAAGGATAGCCAACAGGCAGGTGCCAGACCCGCTTCTGAATAAAAGGGTGGTAGCTCTTGACCTTGCAGCCCTTGTGGCAGGTACCAAGTATAGGGGACAGTTTGAAGAAAGGCTCAAAAACATTCTCAAAGAGCTTGAGAAGGCTCCCAACGTAATACTCTTCATAGATGAAATACACACTCTTGTAGGTGCTGGCTCTGCGGAAGGCTCCATTGACGCAAGCAATATGCTAAAGCCAGCATTGGCAAGGGGTGAAATACAGGTGATAGGTGCCACCACCCTTGATGAATACAGGAAGTACATAGAGAAGGATGGCGCCCTTGAGAGAAGGTTCCAACCCATAATAGTAGAACAGCCTTCTCAAGAGGACACCATAAGGATACTCTACGGACTAAAGGCTAAGTTTGAAGAGTTCCACAACGTAGAATACACACCAGAGGCCATAGAGAAGGCCGTAATCCTCTCCGAAAGGTATATAACGGAGAGAAATCTACCAGACAAGGCCATAGACGTGATAGACGAGGCCGGCTCATTGGTAAAGCTTAGGGCTTACCAGCTACCGCCAGAACTAAAGGAGCTTGAGGAAAAGATAAAGGAAATAGAGGAGAAGAAGGAAGAGGCAGCCAACGAGCAAGACTATGAGAAGGCAGCAAGGTTAAGGGATGAGGAGCTAAGGCTAAGGGCAAAGCTTGAAAACCTAAAGGCAAAATGGAAGCAGGAGATGTCCGCCAACAGGCCAAAGGTTACAGAAGAGGATGTGGCAGAGGTGGTGGCAAGATGGACTGGTATACCGGTAAAGAGGATACACGAAAGCGATATGGAAAAGCTCCTCCATATAGAAGAAGAGCTTCACAAGAGGGTAGTAGGTCAAGAGGATGCTATAAGGTCCATAGCCAGAGCCATAAGAAGGTCAAGGGTTGGGCTTAAGGGCAAGCATAGGCCCATAGGAGTTTTCCTCTTCCTTGGTCCTACCGGTGTAGGAAAGACAGAAACGGCAAAGGCTTTGGCAGAGTACCTTTTTGGTTCGGAAGATGCCCTTATAAGGTTTGATATGTCCGAATACATGGAAAAGCACACCGTATCAAGGCTTGTGGGCGCTCCTCCAGGCTATGTGGGCTATGAGGAAGGCGGTCAGCTAACAGAAAAGGTGCGTAGAAGACCTTACTCTGTGCTACTCTTTGACGAGATAGAAAAGGCTCACCCCGATGTGTTTAACATCTTCCTACAGATCTTTGACGATGGAAGGCTTACAGACGCCATGGGCAGAACGGTGGACTTCTCCAACACCATAATCATCATGACCTCCAACCTTGGAGCAAGGCTCATAACCCATGGCAGTCAGATGGGCTTTGAGAAGAAGTTTGGCATGATAGATTACGAACAGATGAAGAAAAACGTTATGGACCAGGTAAAAAGGACCTTTAGCCCAGAGTTTCTCAACAGGCTTGATGAGATCATAGTCTATAGACCTCTTGAGAAGGAAGATGTGGTTAAAATACTGGACTTGCAGCTTAACCAAATCAATGAAAGCCTCAAAGAATGGAACGTAAAAGTTAAACTTCACAAGAGCTTTGTGGATTGGATAATTGAAAAGGAGTACAAGCCCGAGTATGGAGCAAGAAGCTTAAAGAGGGCATTGCAACACCATGTGGAAGACCTCTTGGCAGAAGAGCTACTAAAAGGTAGCCTTGCGGATGTAGAGCTTGTAGAGATAAGGGTAAAGGATGACAAGCCTTATCTAAAGCCTGTGAAGAAAAGGGAGAAGCTGGAAGCCATATTTAATCAGTAAACGCAATTGAAGGGTTTTCTAAGGCAAAGACCTTGGAGAGCCCTCCCCTTCCACTTACACCTATAACCTTATCCGCAAAGCTTGCCAAAACTTCTCTAAGTGTTACCACGATAAACTGGGCCTTTTTTGACCTTTCTTTTATAAGCTCTCCCACCCTTCTGGCGTTGGCCTCATCAAGGTGGGCATCTACCTCATCAAAGTAATAAAAAGGTGAAGGTCTGTAGTCTTGTATGGCAAATATAAGAGAGAGTGCTGCAAGCGTCTTTTCTCCACCAGAAATGGCCTCAAGGTATTGCACCTCCTTACCCCTTGGCTTTACCACAAGACTAACGCCACCAGAAAAAGGGTCTTCTTCTTTTTCAAGAAGCATGTATGCCTTACCACCTGGAGATAGCTGAGAGAAGATATTCTTTAAGTTCTTGTTTATGGCCTGAAAGGTTTCCATAAAGGCTTTTAGCTTTTTACTTTCTACTTCTTCTATTAGTTCCTTTATAGATTCCTTTTCTTCCTTTAACCTTTTGTACCTTTCTTGGTAGTCTTTGTACCTCTCTTCGTATTCCTTATATTCTTCCTCTGCTTTGAAATTTACACTGCCCAAAGAAGATAATTCTCTTAAAACTTTGGACAACTCCTCTTTTAGCCTGTTCATTCCCTCCTTTACCTCCATCACCTCCCCTTCATAGCCAAGCTCCTTTAATCTTTCAATGTTTTCTGCATACCTCTCTTCCATTCTTGTCCTTTCTATGCTTAGCCTGTGAAGCTCCTCTTTAAGGTTTTCCTCGTGGAATTTTAGCTTTCCAAGCTCCGACTGAACACTTCTTTGTTCTTCTTCCAGTCTATCCTTTTGCCTGTATAGTTCATAGGCCTGTAGGTTTATGTTTTGTAGCTCCTTTTCAAGGTCTTCCCTTTTTTGTAGTAAGCTTTCAATCTGTGCCTTTAGGTCTTCCATCTCCTTTTGGGCGCTGTCTATAAAGGCAAGCTTTCTACCTATTTCCTTTTGTATATTTTCCTTTTCAAGCTCCACCTCTTTAAGTTTTATCTGTTTACCATGTATGGATTCTTTTAGTTTTTCCATCTTTTGGCGAAGCTTTTCATACTGCACCCTTAGGTCCTCAACACCAGATTCTTTGTAGTGGACCAAAAAGGACTGTCTTTTTAGGCTTAGGTTTTCCATCTTCTCTTCCAAGTATTGGGTTTCCTCCCTTAGCTCTTTTATCCTTTCTTTTGCCTTTTCTCTTTCCTCTTCTAAGGTGCTTATGTAATCCTCCGCCTTTTTAAGCTTTTCTTCTATGGCCCTTATCCTTTCAAAGCTTGACTTGTCTTTTTCTTCTATCTCTTCAAGCCTCCTTCGGAGTATGGCCATTACTCCTTCCTTTTCCACAAGCTCGTCCCTCAAAGCCTTTAAAAGCTTTTCTTCTCTTTCTTCCTCTACCCTTAGCTTTTCATGTATTTGGTTTAGTCTTTCCAACTCTTCAAGGTAAAAACCCCTACCCAGTTCACCCCTTTCCTCGCCATAGCCACCGCTTATCACACCGCTTTTTTCAAAAAGTTCACCCTCAAGGGTCACCATCCTGTATGTGCCAACACCTAAGGCCTTGGCAGTTTCAAAGCTATCCACCAAAAGGGTGTCTCCAAAGACAAACTTTACGGCCTTTTCAAACCTTGGGTCGTAGTCAAGCAAGTTTACCACAAAGTCTATAACACCCTTCATCCTTGGTGGATAGGAGGGTATTTTTGTATCCCTTATCCTATTCAAAGGTATAAAGTTCAACCTTCCCCACCTCAGCTCCTTTAACCTGTTTATGCACTCCTTTGCCACATCTTCGTTCTCAACCACCACATAGGATAGTCTTCCACCCCCCGCCGTTTCCACAGCCTTTAAGTATTCCAAGTCTTTTATTCTTACAAGGCTTGCCACCCTCCCATATACTCCTTTTATATCTTCAAAGGGAAGGTCCTCTGGTGGTAGGCTTTGAAGCCTCCCCCTTATCATAGACATCTCTTTTAGCACCTCTTCCCTTTCTTGTCTTATCTTTCTTAACCTTTCTTCTACCTTTTGATACTCTTCCTTTTTGTGTTTTAGTGATTTTTCTTCTTCTTTTAACATCTTTTGATAGTTTTCCCTTTTCATTATGGCCTCTGCCATATCCGCTTTGAGCTTTTCTTCCTCCTCTTTTAGCCTTTCCATATCCTCCCTTATCCTTTCCTTTTTTATATCAATCTCTCTTATCCTTAGCTCCAATGTGGATAGCTCTTTTTTATTTTTTTCCAAAATAGAACTTAACTCCTTTAGCTTTTCCTCAGTTTTTTCCATTTCTTCAAGGGACACTTTTAATCTATCTTCCTTTTCTTTTATGCTCCTCCACAGTAAATTGGCAGATTCTTCCAAGGATATTAGCTCTACTTCCTCTTGGTCTATTAATTTTTTAAGGTCCTCTTCGTCTTTTAAAAGAAGTTCTTTTTGAACTTCCAAAAACTTTATCTGCTCCTGTGTGGAATATATTTCCTTTTCAAGGTTTTCCAACCTTTTTCTATAAGTTTGGATTGTTTGGTCTATGTTTTCCATGGATTGTGAAATCCTTCCCACCCTTTCCCTAAAGGGGAAAAGGTCCTCATTTAGCTTTTTTAATCCTTCTTCAAGAGTCTTTAGCCTCTCTTCATAGCCTGTTATCCTTTGCCTTAAATCCTTTAGCTCTTCTTCCTTTGATTCAATCTGAACCTTTATGTTATCAATGGACCTTTTAAATTCGTAAGCAGTTTTTAAATTAAGCTTTATTTCTAAGCTTCTCTTTGCTTCCTCCAGCTCCTTGTAAAGCCTTAGCCTTTTTAGTTCCTCCTTTAGCTTTTCCATCTGCACTTCCATTTCATCCATCAAAAGCTTTAGCTCCCTTATCTTTAATTCAACCTCCCCAAGGTCTGCCAGAGCCTTTTGCTTTTTCTCCTCATACTCTTCAATGCCTGCAATCTCTTCAATAAGCTTCCTCCTTTCCACGGGCGTCATCTTCAAAAACCTTACAATATCCCCCTGAAGCACCACATTGTATGCGTTTTCGTATATGCCAGCCTTTGACAAAAAGTCCATAAGGTCCCTCTCCCTCACCACCGCACCGTTTATCCGAAAAACTGTCCTTCCATCTTGATAAACCTTTCTTGATATGACTATATCCTCCTCTTGCAAGGGGAAAAGGCCGTAGTTTTTAAAATGTACCTCCACGTAGGCATAATCCGCCCTATCAGAGTTTCTGTTGTAGATAAGATATGAAAGGTTCTTGGCCCTCAAGGTTTTTGCTGTTGCTATGCCAAGGGCAAAGGATATGGCATCTCCTATATTGGATTTACCCGATCCATTGGGTCCCACAATGCCTATAAAGCCCTGTCCTAGTGGTATTTCTACCCTATCCTTTCCATAGGACTTGAACCCCTCTAGGCTTATTTTTTCTATCCAAGCTTTCACAGAATAATAGTATAATTAAAGACAGGACTATGAGTATTAAAGTTTTTAGTCTAGAAATTGGGCTGGTAGGGGTTTACAAGAATTTACACTATGCGTCCTGAAGTTTTGCTCTCACTATATGTAGGCCTACTTTTTTCCATAGTCTTTATAGTTGCTCCTTCCCTGCTAAGGGTGGAAGAAAACAAAAACCTTGCGGGTAGGTTCTATGGGACAATACTGTGGAGGTTTTATAAGGTTGCTTTTTTGTTGCTTATGTTTTATCTTATTTTAGGAGATGAGAGAATATATACACTACTTCTCATGCTGGGTCTTGGCTTGAACGTGGGAGTATCATACTGGCTGAAAAAATACAAAAAAGAGCTTGGAAATATAGACCTTATTGACTACAGGGACCCCAAAAGGGTGGTTTTTAGAAGGGTTTCTATGCTTTCTACCCTTTTACTTTTTATAAATTTTCTTTTTTCCTTTTATTTACTTTTCAAAAAACTAAAAGGAGGTGCCTTTGCAGGAGTATAGGGTAAACAGACAGATAAGAGCAAAAGAGGTAAGGCTTATAGACGAGAATGGCAAGCAGATAGGCATAGTTCCTTTGCAAGAAGCCTTAAGGATAGCCAGTGAGAAGGGGCTGGACTTAGTAGAGATAGCCCCCAACGCAAACCCGCCTGTGTGCAAAATACTGGATTATGGAAAGTTCTTGTATGAGCTAAAAAAGAAGGAAAAGGAGGCAAAGAAAAAGCAAAGGGAACATGCTATTGAAGTGAAAGATATGATGCTCTCCCTAAGGATTGACGAACACGACCTTAAGGTGAAGCTTAAACATATGAGAGAGTTTCTTATGGATGGGGACAAGGTCAGAGTCAGGATACGCTTTAGAGGAAGAGAACACCTCCATCCCGAGCTGGGCGATAAACTGGTGAATAGGATAATAGAAGAGTTATCCGATGTGGGTCAGCTTGAGTCTCCTGTTAAAAAAGAGGGCAATTTCCTTGTTTTTTCACTGCTACCTAAAAAGAAGTGAAATTTATAATTAAAGATAACTGAGGAGGGTGATATGACACCGGCTAATGCCACTACTGAAATAAGGCTTATAGATATACTTCAAAAGGCCCTTAGGGCTAATGCTTCTGATATTCACATAACGGCCGGTGCAAGGCCAGCATTGCGTATTGATGGTAAGATAACTCCGCTTATGGAATATCCCATATTGACTCCAGAGATGACCCAACGAATTGCTTATTCTGTGATGTCTGAAAAACACAGAAAAACCCTTGAGGAAAAGGGTCAAGTAGACTTTTCCTTTGGTGTAAAGGATATAGGCAGGTTTAGGGCGAACGTTTTTATGCAAAGGGGTTCTGTAGCGGCTGCCTTTAGAAGACTGCCAAACAAGATAATGAGTGTGAAAGAGTTGGGCCTTACGGAAAAAGTTTTAGAGCTTTGCCATAAAAGTATGGGCCTTGTTCTGGTTACAGGTCCAACGGGTTCTGGTAAAAGTACAACGCTTGCTTCTCTTATAGATTACATAAACCAAAACTTCCCACACCACATAATAACCATAGAAGACCCCATAGAGTATGTCTTTCATCACAAAAAGAGCATAGTTAACCAGAGGGAGATTGGGGAAGATGTGCATAGCTTTGCAGATGCCCTGCGGGCTGCCCTTAGAGAGGACCCGGACGTTATATTGGTTGGAGAGATGAGGGACTTGGAAACCATTGAGATAGCTTTGAGGGCAGCAGAAACAGGTCACTTAGTTTTTGGAACGCTTCATACAAACACGGCTGTATCCACCATAACAAGGATAGTGGATGTTTTCCCGCCACAACAACAAGCACAGGTTATAGTCCAGCTTTCTTTTGTCCTTCAAGGTGTTATATCCCAAAGGCTCATTCCAAAGATAGGTGGTGGAAGGGTTCTTGCTTATGAACTTATGATACCCAACACTGCTATAAGAAATCTTATAAGAGAGAATAAGCTTCAGCAAATATACGCTATTATGCAAAGCGGACAGGCGCAAACGGGTATGCAAACGATGAACCAGTCTCTTTATTCACTTTACAAATCTGGGCTTATAACCTTGGAAGATGCCTATAAATACTCTCCGGATGTGAAAGAGCTTGAAAATATGATTAGAAGGGGAGGCTAAAAGATGCCAAAGTATAGGTATAAGGCCTTTGATGAGATGGGGTCTTTTGTGGAAAGTGAGGGAGAATATCCGAGTCAAGAAGCTTTGATAACAGATTTACAACAAAAGGGTCTAACCATAATACAGGTAATAAACCTTGAGGAAGAAAAAAAGAGGGAAGAGGTGCTTTTAAACTATCTTTGCCTTTTGGATCAAGGGTTAGCGACAGAGACCTTTCCATATTTTGTAGACAATTGGGAACGATGATAAATGCTGGACTCAACCTTATAGATGCTTTAAACATACTGTCAGAACAGCTGCCAAATAAGAGGCTTGCTGAAGCAAGCAAGAAGGTGGCAATAATGGTTAGTGAAGGAAAACCCATATCCAATTCTATGGCAGAGTTTCCTTCTGTGTTCACAGAATTCATAGTAAACCTTGTTAAGGTGGGTGAGGAGACTGGTAATCTTGACATTGCCCTTATAAGAGCAGCTGATTACTATGAAAAGATGGCTTCTATAAAAAACAAGATAAAAAGTGCATCCTTTTATCCCACCTTTGTAGTGATAATAGCCACGGTCATAGTTACAGGCATCCTATACTTCCTTGTGCCTACCTTTGCAGAAATATACAACTCCCTTGGCGGTGAGCTACCACTACCTACACAGATGTTAATAGCAGCATCCAACGCTCTAAGGTCAAGTTTATTGCCAATTTTAGCTTTTATCATAGGCTTTTCTTTCCTTTTTAGGTTCCTTATGAAAAATGTTTACCAGTTTAGAAGGGCAGTCCATTCTTTTATGCTAAGGGCTCCCAAGATGGGGGATTTGGTGGTCAAAAGCACCATGGCCAGGTTTGCAAGGACAATGGCCACTCTCTTTTCCAGTGGTGTTGTTCTTGAAAGAGCTTTTGAGATAGCTGGTCAAGTTGCTGGTAATGTAAGGATAAGAGAAGCTTTGGAGGCTGCCAAAAAGGATGTTATTGAAGGAGCTCCAATGCACAAGGCTCTTGAAAAAACTGGCATGTTCCCAAAGCTTATAATTGCTATGGTTAGAGTTGGCGAGGATACAGGTAGACTGGATGAGATGCTTGACACAATAGCCAGATTTTACGAAGACGAGTTTGACAAGGCCGTGGAAGGTATGATAAAGCTTATAGAGCCTATGCTTATTGTGTTTATAGGTGGAGTGGTAGGTTTAATACTCATAGCCTTATATTTGCCCATCTTTAAGATGGGAGAACTGATAAAATCTTAAACTTATGCTTAGCGTAGGGATTGTAGGACTACCAAACGTAGGAAAGTCTACCCTTTTTAATGCCCTAATACAGGCGGCAAAGGCTGCCGCAGCCAACTACCCCTTTTGCACCATAGAGCCAAACGTAGGCACTGTGGAGGTGCCAGACAAAAGGCTCTATGAGATAGCAAGGCTTGAAAGGTCAAAAAGGGTGGTGCCTACCTTTATAGAGTTTGTGGATATTGCAGGTCTTGTGCGCAACGCCAGCAAGGGTGAAGGCCTTGGAAACCAGTTTTTGGCTCACATAAGGGAAGTGGACGCCATAGCCATGGTGCTAAGGTGCTTTGAAAACCCAGAGGTGGTGCATGTGGAAGGTTCGGTAGACCCTATAAGAGATGCCCAGATAATAGACCTTGAGCTAATAGCCAAGGACTTAGAAACAGTAGAAAAAAGGATGGAGAAGGTGGAGAAGATGGCAAGGATTGGAGACAAGAAGGCAAAGGAAGAGCTAAATATGCTTGAGTCAATAAGGTCCATACTTGAAAAGATGGAGCCTATAAGGAGGCATGCAAAGAACTTGGATCCAGAGGTCTTGGACTATGCAAAAAGGAACCTTTTCCTGCTTACGGCCAAACCCTTGATGTATGTGGCAAACGTGAGCGAGAAGGATTTGCCAGAAGGGAATGAGTTTAGCAAGAGGGTCTTTGAGTATGCCAAGGAAGAGGGGTCTCCCGCCGTGCTAATATGCGCCAAGCTGGAAGAAGAACTTATAGGCCTTGAACCAGAAGAAAAGGAGGAGCTTTTAAAATCCTATGGTCTTGAAGAACCGGGGCTAAACAGGCTAATAAGAGAAGCATACAAGCTTTTGGACCTTATCACCTTTTTCACCGCTGGAGAGAAAGAGACAAGGGCTTGGACGGTAAAGAAAGGCACAAAGGCTCCACAGGCCGCAGGCAAAATACACTCTGACTTTGAAAGAGGCTTTATAGCTGCAGAGGTGATAAACTATGAGGATTACATAAAGGTTGGGTCCCTTAGCAAGGCAAAGGAGCTTGGCTTGGTAAGGCTTGAGGGAAAGGACTATGAGATAAAGGATGGGGATATTGTGTATTTCCGCTTCAATGTGTAAGCTCTTCAAGCTCTTTTATGAAGCTTTTTAAAACCACGTCCCTTGAAAATTTTCTTTTGTACAAGTTGTATGAATGCATGGAAAAGTCCTTCCACCTTTCTGTGGCCTTCTTCATCTTTTCTTTGAGGTCTTCCACATCACCTACCTTAAAGACATAGCCGTTTTTATCCTCTTCTACAGCTTCCTTAATACCTCCCACATCCGAGACTACCAAGGCACATCCACAAGCCAGGGCTTCTATAACCACCCTTGGCATGGCCTCTGTGTTCCTTGAGGGTATTACACAGACATGGGCCATCTTATAGTAGTCCTCCACCCTTGGCGTATAACCCACAAGATGGACTTTGTCTTTGAGGCCATACTTTTCTATAAAGCTTTTCACCTCACCCATGGCCTTCCCATCGCCCACCACGTAAGCTTCTATGTCTTTTCTTTCCAATGACAACTTATAAAAGGCTTCAAGGAAGTCAAAAATGCCCTTTCCCCTATCCACTTTGCCCACAAAGAGAAAGTTTATCTTGCCTTCTTCCTTTTCTGCGTAGCCAAAACGTGCCTCTTCTATAAGGTTGTAAATTACTTTTATCCTTTCTGGCTTTACGCCTTCCTTTATAAGGTTTTCTTTCACACGCTCGCTTACCGCAAAAAACCTATCCACATAGGGAAAGACAAACTTCCTTACCATCCACTCCTTCATCCTTTCCATGTGTCTGAAAAAGATTACCTTTATTCCAGCCATTTTGCCCGCCAAGAGGGCGTTCACATACTCTTTTCCGTTGTTGGCTATAATAAGCTTTGGCTTTTCCTTTATTAGCAACTTGGCAAGCCTTATGGTGCTAAGGAGAGCAAGGCTGTTTGGAAAAGAAAGGTGGTACTTTTTTATGCCCTCTGTGTGTTTGTCCACGTAAGAGCCTTTTGCACAGATAAGTACCACATCAATGCCTTCCTTTGAAAGTTCCTTTACCATCTGTATGGTGTGAAGCTCTGTGCCGCCAAAGTTGGGGTTTGGATTGCCGTTTAGCCATGCTATCTTCATAGTAGAACCTTATACAAAAACTTTGGAAGAAAGTCGTTGCCAAAGATGGTTATACGTCTTACCTCAAAGAGGTTTTCACTCTCTTCAAAGCTTCCATGCCTTGTGGTAAAGGCTATGCTATAGCCAGCCCTTTGGACCATGTCCTTTATTCGTTGGTTGTAGTCTCCGTAGGGATAACAGAAGGCCCTTATCTCTGTTCCAAGCTTGTCTTCAAGAATAACTTTTGAAGTGTATATCTCCTCCCATGCCTTTTGTGGGTCTATCTTTGAAAGGTAGGGGTGTGTAAGACTATGAGAGCCTATCTCAAAGCCAAGGCTATGAAGCTCTTTTATCTGTCCCCAGTTCATTATAGGCTTTTTGACTCTTATGCGTTCATGGTCCCACTGATTGTAGCTTCCCACAAGAGCCACAGGCACAAAGATCACACATCTGACCTTTAGCTCCATAAAGGTAGGAAGGGCATTCTCCCAAAAATCCAGATAGGCATCGTCAAAGGTAAGCAAAACTCCTTTTTTAGTATTCTTGTTTAATAATAGGTCCCCTAAGCTGAGAAAGTTAAAGCCCATAAACTTAAGAAGCTTTACCTGTCTTTTTAACTGTTCTCTACCAACAAAAAGTGTTTTTAACTTTGCTCCCTTAGGAGGTTTTCCTACGTTGTGGTAAGTTAGAATTTTTGTACTCACAAGTTTATAATTTTATATCCATGCCAGAGGTTAGGAGTAAGCTTACAAAAGCTCAAAAGGCAGCCATACTTCTTATGGCCATGCCACCACAGGTGGCTGTGGAAATTATGAAAGAGCTTTCCGATGATGAGATACAAGAGATAATAATGCATGCCACAAGCCTTGAAGGTATAACACTCAAAGATATAGAGGAGATAGCAAAGGAGTTCATAGAGGAATACAAGGCAACCACCTTCCTAAGCCCGGATATGGATAAGCTTCTTGAATTTGCCAGAAAGGTTCTACCCCCGGATAAGTTTGCCAAAATATATGAATTTCTTAGCAGTTCAAACCTTATAAAGAGCTTTCAAGAGCTTGAAAAAGTAGACAGTAAAGTATTGGCAAGTATTCTAAGAAATGAACATCCTCAAACCATAGCAGTGGTACTTTCTCAACTTAGCCCTGCCAAGTCTGCAGAGATATTAAAACAGCTACCAGATAGCCTATCTGTAGAAGTGGTAAAAAGGCTTGCAACTCTTGAGAACATATCCCCAGAGTTCTTTGGAGAACTTATAGAGGTTTTGGCTGAAGAGATAAGGAGTATGGGTGTGAGCGGTATAATGCAAAAGATGGAGGGAATAAGCCTTGCAGCAGAACTTTTAAATATACTGGATAAGGATACAACCAATAAGATACTTTCTAAGCTTGATGAAGAAGACCCTTATCTGTCGGAAAAGATAAAAGAAAAGATGTTTACCTTTGAAGACATAAGGAAGCTGGATAACAGGGCCATAGTGGAAATACTGAAGGCTGTAGATAAAAGCACGCTTATAGTAGCTCTCAAGGGTGCACCAGAAGATATAAAAGAAAAGTTTTTCTCCAATATGTCAAAGAAGGCTGCAGATATTATGAGGGAGGATATGGAAGCTCTTGGACCAGTAAAGGCTTCGGAGGTAGAAAAGGCACAAAAGCAGGTGGTAAAGGTTATAAAGAGTTTGGCGGAGCAAGGAGTGATAGACATATCTGGCGGAGAAGCATATGTATAAAGAAGAATTTAAACTTTTATATCATCCTAACTATATAGACTCGGTGGAAGAAGAAAAACATCCTAAAAAAGAGGTTGAAAAGGAAATAAATCCATGCGAAGACGTAGAGTCAAATTACAAAGCAGAAATAGAAAAGCTAAGTGAAGAGATATATAGGTTGAATTTGGCAATAAGTTCCTTAGAAGAAGAAAGAAGAAAACTTATAGAAGAGAAAAGCAATCTCCTTAAAAAGCTTGAAGATAAAGAAAGGCTTGATAATTTTATGGAAAATATTTTAAACAATATGTTGGAAATGCTTTCAAAGGAAAAGGAAAACGCAAAAAATGAAGCTATAAATTTTGCAATTAACATATTGAAAAGACTTTTACTTGCAGATGTTTTACCAAAGGAAGAAGCTCTTGTGCGTGCCTTGTCAAAGGTTTTTGAATCGGGCATAGATTTAAAAGGGGAAATAAACCTTTACCTCAATCCTACGGATTTTCAAAGAATAAACCCTTATTTGGAAAAGTTAAAAGAAAGAGCCGAAGGCTTCTTTTCTATAAATCCAATGGTAAGAGAAGAGCTTAATGAAGGGGAATTTATAATAGAGACTCAAAAGTTGTGGATAGAAAGAAGGTATGAGGATTTATTGCAAGATATTATAGAGGATATGAGGGATGAGAGGGGTCTTCAGGGTCTATCATAAGGTTTACAAGGCAAGTGGAGTTTATCTTGAAGCTTATAACACAGATGGCGCCATTGGAGACCATGTGATAATCTACAATCAGAGGAACTATCCTATAGAAGGCGAAATTATAGGATTTAATGAAGACCGATGCATTATTATGCCCTTTAGCCATATATGGGGAGTAAGAGCTGGCGATAGGGTATGGATAAAAAAGGAACATGTATCTACGGTATGTGGGGTAGGCCTACTGGGTGAGGTTATTGACCCCTTTGGTAGGAGTTTACTTAGTGGTGCAGAGCTAAAGGGAGAAAAAAGGCCCATACTTTTAGAAGATATAAATCCACTACAAAGGGAAAGAATAAAAGATGTTTTTGATTGTGGTATAAGACCTATTAACGGCCTCTTTACGCTTGGTAAGGGTCAAAAGGTGGGCATATTTGCTGGTGCTGGTGTGGGCAAAAGCACCCTTTTGGGCATGATTGTAAGGAACAGCAAAGCGGATGCGGTGGTGCTTGCCCTTATAGGTGAAAGGGGAAGGGAGGTAAAGGAGTTTTTAGAGGATGTGCTTGGAGAGGAGGGAAGAAGGAAAAGCATAGTGATAGCCACCACCTCAGACCAGACGCCCATTCTAAAGGTAAAAGGTGCCATAAGCGCCTTGGTCCACGCCAAGTATTTGGCCGAAAAAGGTATGGATGTACTCCTTGTTATGGATTCTATCACCAGGCTTGCTATGGCTCAGAGGGAGGTAGGCCTATCTGCGGGCGAGCCACCAACCATGAAGGCATACACGCCGTCGGTTTTTTACCTTCTTTCCAAAGTGGTAGAGAGCTGTGGAAACTTTGGCAATGGTAGCATAACCGGCATATTCAGCGTGCTTGTGGAAGGTGATGATATTAGTTTGGACCCTGTGGCAGATTCCCTTATGGCCGTGCTTGACGGCCATATCATCCTTTCCCGGAAAAGGGCCAACGCAGGGATTTTCCCAGCCATAGACCCCATAAGAAGCCTTAGCAGGCTCATGCCACAGATAGTAAGCCAAGAACATATGAAAATGGCCATGTACTTGAGAGAGCTTTTTAGTGTTTATGAGTCTATGGAGGATATGGTAAACCTTGGGCTTTACACTCCAGGAAGCAATCCTATGGTGGATAAGGTAATAAGACATAAAGAAGAGATAAACAAGTTTTTTGTGCAGAAGGTAGGAGAAAAGGTAAGCTTTGAAGAAAGTCTTAGAGACCTTAAAAGCCTTTATGAGAAGTTGTTATAAAATATTACCTTACTATGGTGGACCTCAAGAGCTATGCGGAAGAAAAGGTAGAACGTGCAAGGTCAACGCTTAGAAAACTTATATCTTTGAATACGGAGATAAAGAACAAAACACTCCTTAAAGCTGCCGAACTTTTAGATGCCAATAGAGACTTTATAAAGGAAGAAAATGCAAAAGACATAGAATATGGTAAATCCCAAGGCTTATCCTCAGCCCTCATAGACAGGCTCCTTCTCAATGATAAGCGCATAGATGGTATGATAAAGGTGCTAAAGGATGTGGCATCTTTGCCCGACCCGGTGGGTGAGATCACGCGCATGTGGACCCTTCCCAACGGCCTTCAAGTGGGAAGGATGAGAGTTCCCCTTGGCCTCATCTTCATAATCTATGAGGCAAGGCCTAACGTAACCATAGAGGCGGCTTCCCTGTGTATGAAATCCTCCAATGCGGTGCTTTTGAGGGGTGGCAAGGAAGCTATAAACTCCAACAGGGCCCTCGTGGAAATAATACATAGAGCTTGTAGAGAAACGGGCTTTCCAGAAGAGGCGGTGCAGTTTATAGACAGGCCAGAGAGGGAGATAGTTTGGGACATACTTAAGATGGAAGGAAAAGTGGATGTGGCCATTCCAAGAGGTGGGGAAAGCCTAATAAGGGCTGTGGCGGAGAACGCAAGAGTGCCAGTTATAAAGCACTATAAAGGGGTTTGCAATATATACGTGGATGAGGAGGCGGACCTTACAAAGGCATATCACATAGTTTATAACGCCAAAGTGCAAAGGCCCTCTGTCTGTAATGCGGTGGAAAACTTAGTAATTCATAGAAGCCTCCTTAATACCTTTTGGCCAAAAATGGCAGACATCCTTGGAAAGGCTGGCGTGGAGCTAAGGTGCGATGAAGAGAGCTTACAGATAATAAAATCCATGCCAGAACTTTCCCATGTAAAGGCTGTGCCAGCCACAGAAGAGGACTACTATGAAGAGTTTTTGGACCTAATCCTGGCGGTAAAAACGGTGGGAAGCCTTGATGAGGCCATAGAGTTTATAGAAAAATATGGGTCAAAGCACTCCGATGCCATAATCACAGAAAACTACACAAAGGCCATGAGGTTTATAAAGGAGGTGGATTCGGCGGCGGTTTATGTAAATGCTTCAACGCGCTTTACAGACGGTAATGAGTTTGGCCTTGGAGCTGAGATGGGTATTTCTACCGATAAGATACATGCAAGGGGTCCCATGGCCCTTGAAGAATTGACCATCCAGAAGTTTATCATCTTTGGCAACGGCCAGGTAAGGGATAATGTGGAGGTTCCACCCCAATGGATGCCATAGACACGCAGGACCTTATAGATTTTTTGACTAAAGGAGAAAGAGCAGAAAAGCTGGAGAGGTACCTTAGGGAAGTGGAAAGGAAAAAGGGCAAGGTTTTTTTGTCTGTATACACACTTTTGGAACTTGCCTACCTTTTTGAATACAGCTTTGGCATAGATAGGGAGAGGATAGTAAAAAGCTTGAGAACGCTTTTGGAGGATAGGCTGTTTAAAGTGGAGGGAAAATCGGACTTTGAAAGGGCCTTGGACTTTTACTCACAAGGCATGGACCTCTTGCAGGCTTTGAAGCAAGTGCAATACGAAAAATTCAAAGTGAAGAGGTTGGAGCTATGAAAGTAAACATCACCCTTGACCTTGCACCCTTTTTACCATGGTTAAAATCCTACGATAAGGATAAGTTTGTTAGGGACCTTATAGCCGGTCTTACAGTTGCTGCAGTGCTTGTGCCTCAGTCTATGGCCTATGCCTTACTTGCTGGCATGCCCCCCATACATGGCCTTTATGCCTCCTTTTTGCCTGTTATAGTGGCAGCTCTTTTTGGAAGTTCCAGGTTTTTGGCCACAGGCCCCGTTGCAATGACTGCACTACTTACTAGCTCTGCCCTGTATGGGCTTGCAGAGCCTGGAAGTGATAAATGGATAGCTCTTGCAGGTGTGTTGGCACTTATGGTGGGCTTTATAAGGCTTGTAGTAGGCCTTCTCAAACTTGCCTTTGTGGTGGAACTTATATCTACCAGCGTTATAGTTGGATTTACAAGTGCAGGCGCTCTTGTGATAGCTTTAAGCCAGTTTGGCCACCTTTTGGGCTTTAAGATCACTCAAAGCACCCACATATACGAAGTTGTCTCAGATATAATTAGCAAACTATCTCAAACGAACCCATATACATTTATCATAGGTGTTTTAGCTTATGTAATAATATGGCTTTCAAGAAAGATAAGTCCTTTGGTTCCCGGTGCTTTGTTGGCGGTGATAGCCACATCCTTGATCTCATACTTCTTTAACCTTCAAAATTTTGGCGTTTCTTTGGTTGGTGAAGTGCCAAGCGGCCTTCCCTCTTTGGAAATTCCTTCTGCAGATTATAGAAGCATATCTCAACTATGGGTAGGTGCCATTATCATTTCAGCCTTTGGACTTATGGAGGCAGTAGCCATTGCCAAACAGCTTGCCATAAAAGCTGGAGACAGATGGGACCCAAACCAAGAGCTTATAGGCCAAGGGCTTGCCAACATAGTGGCCGGTCTTTTTAAAGGCTTTCCTGTGGGGGGTTCTTTCTCAAGGTCCGCCTTGAACTATCAGCTTGGAGCCAAAACACCCATAGCCAGCGTGATAACCTGCCTTGTGATAGGCCTTACTTTGCTCTTCCTTGCACCCCTCTTTTACTATCTTCCCAAGGCCACCCTATCGGCCATAGTGTTATCGGCCGTAATAAACCTCATAAGACCACAGGAGATAATAAGGCTATATAGGATAAACCCAACGGACGGCATAGTGGCGGGTATTACCTTTATAACCGTTTTCTTTATGGACCTTTGGGTAGCCATAACCCTTGGAACCCTCATAGCCTTTGGAAGCTTTGTCTATAAGACCATGTATCCAAGGATAGTGGTGCTTACAAGGAACCCCAAGTCCTCCACCTTTGTAAACGCAGAAAGGGAAAAATTACCAGAATGTCCCCAAATACTCTACATAAGGCCCAACATGTCCCTCTACTTTGGCAATGCGGAGTATGTGTATGAATATATACTTGAAAAGGTAGAAGAACGCAAAAAGACCTTAAGGTTTGTCTTGCTTGACCTTGAGGCGGTTAACTATATGGATGCTTCCGGAAGTCTTGTTCTTATAAGGCTTCTTGACAGGATCAAGGCCATGGGCATAGAGCCAGCCCTTGCCAATATAGGATGCACCATATATCCATTGCTGGAAAGGTTGGATATAGACAAGCATATAGACCCGGATAACATCTTTGATTCTAAGGGTCAATCTATCGTAGAACTCTTTAAAAAGCTTGACCATGAATACTGTAGGAGAAAATGCCCCTACGCCATATTTAAGGAGTGCTGGAGTGTGAAAGAGGCAGATTTTAAGCCCTTGGAGAAGATAGCTTAGGCTTTATATAGACCCTTTTCAAGGATGTAGTCTTCTACCTCTTGGGGAACCATCCATTTTATACTTTTGCCCTCCTTTACCCTTTCCCTTATCTCCGTTGAAGACACATCTATTCTCCTAATAGACAAAAGGAAAAAATCCGTCCCTTCCTTTAAACTTGAAAAGTTTTCCTTTACATAATCCTTTACCTTTTTTCCCTTTCCATCCCTATCTACCACCACAAAACGAGCCAAAGAAAGAAGTTTGATAGGTTCTTTCCAAAGATGTAGGCTTAGAAAGCTATCCGCACCCACCAAGAAAAAGGGCCTTTCTCCAAAGTTTTTGTATATTTCTTCTGCTGTATCCACCGTATAAGAAATACCACCTCTTTTTATTTCCATGGTGCTAACTTCAAAATCCTCAAGGCCTTTGATAGCAAGCTTTAACATGGTTAATCTATCCTGTGGGCTTGCAAGGTGAGGTTCTTTTAAGGGTGCCTGAAAGGCTGGTAAAAATATAACCTTTTCAAAGCCCAAAGCCTCTTTTACATCCCTTGCTACAAGTAAATGGCCCACATGCACAGGGTCAAAGCTTCCACCGAAGAAAAGCCTCATGCTATGTTAAAATCTTACCATGCTTTGCATAGACTTGTCGGGCAAAAGGGCCTTAATTACTGGTTCTACACGTGGTATAGGTAAAGCCATAGCCGAATTTCTTGCCAAGGCTGGTGCCAAAGTGGTTATAACAGGAAGAGACAGCTCAAAGGCGGAGGATGTGGCAAAAAGCCTATCTGATAGCTTTGGGGTAGAAGCCCTCGGAGTGGCTATGGATATGGGCAAGGAAGAATCTATAAGAGAGGCCTACGCAAAGATAGAAAATGCCTGGGGTGGTGTGGATATACTCATAAATAACGCAGGCATAACAAGGGATAAGCTCTTCTTGAGGATGTCCCTTGAAGACTGGGAAGAGGTAATAAGGGTAAATCTGACAGGCACCTTTTTGATAACTTCTTTGGCAATAAAGGCCATGCTAAAAAACCGTTGGGGCAGGATAATAAACATATCCTCTGTGGTGGGCTTTACCGGCAATGTGGGTCAAGTGAACTACTCTTCTACCAAGTCTGCCCTTATTGGTTTTACCAAAAGCCTTGCCAAAGAACTGGCAAGCAGAAACATAACGGTAAACGCCATAGCACCGGGCTTTATAGAAACGGACATGACGGCGGTGCTAAGTGAAGAACTAAAACAGAACTATCTTAAAAGCATACCCTTGGGAAGGTTTGGAAAGCCCGAGGATGTGGCTGGCGCTGTGCTTTTCCTTTGCTCGGACTATGCCAGCTATATAACTGGAGAGATTATACACGTAAACGGTGGAATGTATTAACCTTTTCTTATGCCTGTATGTTATATAGCCTTTGGCAGCAATTGGGGGGATAGGCTTGAGTATATATTAAAAGCCTTTGAGTTTTTAAAAGAATATGGTTCAATCAAGAAGGTATCCACCCTATACATAAGCCAGCCATGGGGGAAGATAGACCAGCCGGAGTTTTTAAACGGTGTTTTGGAATTTTATACAGATCTTGAACCCATAGGACTTTTAGAGGTTCTAAAAGAAATTGAAGAAAAGGCAGGAAGAAAACCAAGGGAGAGATGGGGACCAAGGGAGATAGACCTTGACATACTACTCTATGAGAACCACATAATCATGTTAAGCTTTTTACATATCCCACATATATACCTTACAGAAAGGGACTTTTTCCTCTTTCCACTGTTGGAACTAAATCCAGACATTGTGCATCCAATTAGCAAGATAAAGTTAAAGGATTATGCAGAAAAGGTAAAGAATAGCCTTTTACCCTTCGCCTGCCTTTTGATTTAAACTGCATAACCCAGCTTTTGCTTCACATATCTTTTAAAAACTGTAGCAATTTTTTACCACCTTTTAGTGTATCCGCATTTTTATCTTGCTGGGCTTGTCCTGTTATGAATGGTGTACCTGCTTTGCATACAACGTGTGTTACTGTTTTTTAATCATTTCCTTTACATAATAGCTAGACCTGGTAGACAAACATACTAAAAATCTTTTAAGTAAAGCATGAGAAAAATCATTTTATGCCTTCTCATCCTTTGATAAAATTTATACTCAATATCAATTAGGAGGGCGTGCTATGAAGCTATTAGTCCTTGGTGGGCATGATAGGATGAAAGGTAGGATAAAAGAGCTTTCCAAACGCTATGGCTTAGACATAAGGTTTATCAATCAAGAAACGCAACAAAACATAGACAGCGTCCTTGCCTGCGCCGATTGGATAATAATCTTTACAGGGCTTGTGGGCCACAACATGGTAAAGCTTGCCAAAAGCTATGCCAAAGAAAGGTGCATCTTTTGCCACTCTCACGGTGTTTGTTCTTTGGAGAAAGAAATAAAAAGACTTGTGGAGGCAAAGAGATAATATGAGGCTAATCATATTGACAGTGGATTTCAATTTATTTAAACTTTATGCTATCAAATCTCAATTTTTGTATAAGGAGGTAGAGCATGAAGAAGTTTCTCTTAGCTACTGCCCTTTTTTCTAGCGCCGTTTTTGCCCAACCAGCGGAAGACCGAATTAAGCAGCTGGAAGATCAGATAAGAATGCTCCAGCAAGAAGTGCAAAAGCTAAAGGAAGAGCAGAAGAAAGCAGAGGAAACAAAACGAGAAGCGGAAGCAATAAAGGAGGAGATAAGGAAACTAAGGCTTGAGATTGCTATGCCGCAGCTTGAAATAAAATCCTATTATGGATTCGGTCCTGCAGCCTCCAAGGTGCACTTTACCCCAAGGGGTGTATCCATAGGTGGTTATGGTGAGCTTACTTTTTTGCATAACGATGTGAATGCACGAGGTGGTGCAAAAAATATAGCGGATATGCAAAGGCTTATAATCTATCTGGGCTATGCCTTTGATGAAAAGTTAAAGTTCAACTCAGAGCTTGAATTGGAACATGCTTCTACTTCTGGTTCTCAAGGTACGGGAGGAGGATACTTTAAGGCTGAACTTGCCTATTTAGATTATCAATTTAGGCCAGAGTTTGGTGTAAGGGGCGGCCTTTTGCTTATGCCAGTGGGTATTATAAACGAAGTTCATGAGCCACCCACATTTCCTAGTGCAGACAGACCTTATTTTGAAAGGCGCATTATGATGTCCACATGGGAGGAGATGGGCCTTGGAGTATATGGGCAGGTAGGTCCAGCAAACTATAGGTTCTATCTAATTAATGGCCTTATGTTGAAGGGTGGCGGAGATTATGATGCAAAGGAACCTCTTAAAACTGTTAGGCAAAGGGGTGCAAGGGCTGTGGCGGATAGGCTTGGCTTTACAGGTAGAGTAGATTTAAAGCTACCGTACAACGTTATTTTGGGTGGTTCCTTTGTCCTTGCGGATGTTCAATCAAAGGGGGGTAGTGATTCAAAGCTTAATCTAAGAAGGGGTACAAAGGTAGGTTCTGTTGCCATACTTTCTCCACACCTATGGTGGCAGTATGCAGGGTGGGATGTAAGGCTTGTGGGGGCTTTGGTAAAAGTGGATGATGCTTTAAAAATGTCACAGGACCTTTTTGGGGGTTCAATTGGTGGAAATAACATAGTACCAGAAGAACAAAAGGGCTTTTATGTACAGGTAGCCTATGACCTATTTAGACTCTTTGGTCCAGAAAATCAAGAACTTTACCTTTTTGGTATATATGAAGACTTTGACACCCACAGTAAAGTGCCTGCTGGCTACTCAAAGCCCGACGGACACAAGCTAAGGGTGTACAACGTGGGTCTTTCCTACAAACCTCATCCCTTGGTTGCCATAAAAGCGGATTATGCAAGGCTCAACTACAGCTCTCCAAAAAAGGATGAGAATGAGTACAGGCTTACGCTTGGCTTTATGTTCTGAAGGCTCTTTCTTCTGTTGGTGCCCTCTCTCTGCGGGAGGGCCTTATGTAAGAAAACTACTAAGTAATATTTTTAGTAGATATGACATGTTCTGTTTTTGGAGTAAAATATGATGAGAGTGTGTAGGTGGTGCCTCTTTTTGAGTTTTTTTGTTTTTCTGTTCTCTTTTGGAACGGATATATCGGCAAGAGATTTTAATAGGCCCGAGAAGGCCCTTAGGGAGATATATCCAAACAGCCAAGTGGAAGTAAAGAACATAATCCTCACACCAGAACAGCAATCTGCCATAGAAAAGCTATCTGGAGTAAAGTTAAATTCAAGGCTTGTATCTTGGTATATAGTCAAAAGAGGAGGAACTTTAATAGCCTACGCCTATGTGGATACACATATAGTAAGGACCCATCCTGAGGTGGTCCTATACACCATCACACCAGAGGGAAAGATTGATGTGATAGAGGTTTTGGCCTTTAATGAGCCTCTTGAGTATATGCCAGAAGAAAGGTGGCTCAAGCTCTTTGCAGGAAAGCAGCTAAACAAGGACCCCATAAGGCTAAAAAGGGACATTCCCAACATGACAGGAGCCACCCTTACCGCACGGGCCATAACGGATAACACGAGGAAGGTTTTAGCCATGTGGCAGGTGCTTTTCGGAGGCCAAAGGTGAGGTTCTTTATCTCCGCCGATATAAAGAGGAACAAAGCCCTCTACTATGCAGTGCTTGCCTTTTTGATTTTTTCCCTTCTTTTTTGGATTGCCTCTTGGATAAGCTTTTATGGCAAGTATGGCCTTTCCTATGAGAGTCTCTTTAAGTACTACTTTATGGACCCAGAGTTCCCTCAAAAAATATCCATAGCCCAAATATCGGAGGATATACATATAAACCTCTTCTTACACGGCCTTATGCTACTCACACTCCTTTCCATCTTTAACCTCTTTGGACAAAATCAAAACTTCAAGCTTTTTATAATTCTCTCTTCCAACCTTTTTGCCCTTTTTTACATAGGTGCAGACCTTCTTATATTCTTCCTTGAATGGCCAATTCTTTTGTGGTTAAAGCTTTTTAGCTTTATAGTTTATCAATTGCTTTTACTTTTTGTAATCCTTTACAATCTCTACTGTCTTGTCCTTAAAGATGCCAGGCCACCCAAAACAAAGGCCTTAAGGTATTTTACCTTTTTATTTTCCCTATTTTTTCTTCTCTTTCTCCTTTCCAACTTTTTAAACTTCTTTTCCAAAATGGGCTTTGGTATAGAGGGCATAAAGGATTACTACCTTGGAAATCCTTCCCTTTTTATAAAACCAAAGACCTTTCAAGGTGTTTTTAAGGTTTTTTATCCACACCTTTTGACCATGGCCCTTTTTTCCCTTATCCTTGCTCACCTTTTACCCTTTGCAGGCGTTAAAAAGAAAAAGGCTATAATCTTAGGCTTTTCTGTCTTTCTTTTTTCCTTTTTGGACAATTTATCAAGTCTTTTAATACTATTTAACCCATACTTTGCTTACCTTAAACTCCTTAGCTTCTGGGCCTTTCAGCTCACAGCCATATTTTTAAGCCTTTATGTGTTGGTATTTTCTCTGAGGAAGGAAGAATACCCTGCTATGATTGTGTGAAAAGGACAGGAATGTATGTTTAATTGCCTTTATATTAATACATTTTTAATAAATTGTCAATAGGCATGTAATATGATTTCAATCAAACTACACTCCTAAAACATGTAAAAGCATACATTCTAAAAATCGTACAAGATCTCATGTATCGTTCCGTGGATCCGCTTTTAAAAGAAGCCTTATTGGTATTCAGAAGGTCCACGGAAAATCATACTCTATTCAGGCTGTTGTAAATAGTCACCCTGGGACTTGTGCGCCAAAACCAGTTGCTAATATAAAGGCAATTAAACTAACTATGGGAGGTAGAACCATGAGAAAGGCTTTTAGCCTTAAGCTCTTCATAGCTGTTTTTGCCTTAGTCTTGGGAGCCTTTTTGAGTTCCTGCGGTGGTGGAGGCGGTTCATTTAGCGCAGGTGCAGATATAAGTGCTGGTGGCAGCGGTAGTGTGGGTGGCGGCACTGGTGGTGGAACCGGTGGCAGCGGCGGAGGTTCTGGTGGTGGAAGCACTGGTAGTTCTAATCAAGGTTTGCTCTTGAGCCTTGTCAATACTGTTGATAATACTACAACAAGCCTGTTCTGTCAATTAGTACCTGGCATTCTCAATAATTTGACTGGTGGTTTGGTAGTTAATGTAGCAAATCCAGTTAAAGACGTGCTATATATACTAGTAGGTAATAGACTAATACAGTGTAGCCCTCAAGTTGGAATTATCCATAATACGGTACAGATTTTAGACAACTTGACATGTAGTTTGCTTGGATACCCCACCAACTCAGGAGTAGTAGGAGATGTACTGGAGAGTTTGTTCTATCATCCAGAACAAAGTGCAGTTATATGCAATGGACAACAAGGAGGTTTAATAAGCACACTCCTTGGCACTGCTGATAGGATTCTTCTAGGTGTGACAAAAACTTCCCTTCTTCAAGGGCTGGGTATATCCGATAATACTTTAACCTTGCCAAACTCTACCTTATTGGTGCCTGTGGGAACAGTGCAGGGTACTTCTGGAAGCCAAGTTAATGTCCAACCTATGAACAACAACCTTCTTGGTGGATTGCTCGGTGGTTTGCTTAACACCGTAGTTGGTCTATTAAACAGCCTTCTAAGTGGTGGTCTTCTTGGTGGCTTACTGGGTGGCTTACTCGGTAGCCGTTAGTAAATGCTATGTTTTTGGGTGCCCAATGGCACCCCACCATATGAAGGAGGTACTAGGATGAAGAAAGTTAAACTCTTCACCTTAATACTAATATTACTAGGATTTTTTATAGGTTCTTGTGGTGGCGGTGGAGGCTCTCCAAGCCCAGATTTTAAAATTGCACTGCTACAAAAGGATATAACCATAGTTAGAGGGAGTCAAGCTTATTTAAGCTTACAGGCAGAGCCTTTGTTTGGCTTTTCTGGAGAAGTCAATCTTAGCCTGGATGGTGTTCCTCCTGGTGTAGTCTTAATTACAAGTAAAATTTTTCTACCAGACCCAAGTAAGTTGTTGGGTGGAGTATATCTGTATGTGATCACGATTTTTGCAGACCCTAACACCCAACCTGGTTTTTATCAAGCAACTCTTAAAGCTACTTCTGGTAATATAACTCATAGGGTTTCTTTTAATTTGAATGTACAGGCTTCTGGCAGCGGCGGAGGTTCTGGTGGTGGAAGTCAAACAGCCACACTTACCGTTATTAAAGCAGGCACCGGCTCTGGTGCTGTTGTTAGCAATCCTCCCGGAATAAATTGTGGAAACACTTGCTCTGCACAGTTTAACACAAATACATCTGTGGTTCTTATAGCCACACCAGATAGTGGTTCTACCTTTGCAGGATGGGCAGGAGATTGTCTATATTGTGGTACGAACTCACAATGCACAGTAAATATGACTTCCTCAAAAACATGCTCCGCAAGCTTTAATACTTCCACCAGTAGTGGTAGCTTTAATTTAATGGCTAACCCTACATCTGTAACGTTGCTTAAAGTTTTAGGAATTTATTCTCCTGCCAATGTCACTGTAAGCTTACAGTGTAGCCAGGGCTTTAATAATCCTGTTAATCTAAGCTACCAAGTAAAAGATCCTACAGGTCTTCTTACGTCAGATATAACTGTTAGCTTTGTTCAGACTACCTTAAATTGTGGACAGTCTACCACAGCTACCATTCAGCCAAGCGGACTTCAATTACTACTCACTGGGTACACCGTGGAAATAATAGGCCAAGATGCCAACAACGCAAATAATCAAAGTAAGGTAAGCGTTAGCGTAATTATAATTGGGCTTTAGCACTTTCTATTTTTAAACCCCGGCCCTCCCGGCTCCTTTTTTACCCTTTCATATCCCTTTTTATTAGCTCCACAAGCTCTTCAAGCTCTCTTTCCTCAAGGTTTTCCACGCCGTATTTTTCTTCCAAGTATTTCAAAAACCTTTCTATGCTTACCCATCTTTTGAGGACCATGCCTTGGGTTATAAGCCTCAAAAAGGGCTCCTTGTCCTTTACAAGTCCAAGGTCGTAGAGGAACTTTTGGAAAAAGCGAGCATAAAGAAGGTGCAGGACCGCATGCTCTATACCGCCTATGTAGAGGTCCACGGGCATCCAAAACTCCACCCTTTCTGGGTCAAAGGGTCTTTGTGCGTTTTTTGGGTCGCAGAACCTCAAAAAGTACCAGCTGGAGTCAAAGAAGGTGTCCATTGTGTCCGTTTCTCTTTTTGCCGGTCCTCCACACTTGGGGCATGTGGTATGGACAAACTCGGGCACCTTTTCCAATGGGTTTCCATGGCCCGTTATCTCCACCTTATAGGGAAGCATCACAGGAAGCTGGTCCTCTGGCACAGGCACAATGCCACACTGGTCGCAGTAGACCACTGGAATGGGTGTGCCCCAATATCTTTGTCTTGATATGTTCCAATCCCTTAGCCTGTAGGTTATCTTAAAGTCTCCCAAGCCTTTCTCTTTTAGCCACTGGGTAATAGCTCTTTTTGCCTCTGTGGAGTCCATACCGCTGAAATGGGCTGAGTTTATGAGAATGCCCGGGTCCTCATAGGCCCTGTCCTTTGGTGCCTCTCCCTGGTAGGGCTTTATAACCTGTTTTATGGGAAGGCCATACTTTATGGCAAACTCGTAGTCCCTCTGGTCATGGGCTGGCACGCACATAATGGCGCCGGTACCATACTCATAAAGCACATAGTTGGCAGTCCATACGGGTATCTTCTCTCCGGTGGCCGGGTTTGTGGCATAAACTCCTAAAAAGACTCCTTCCTTCTCTTCCTCTATCCCTCTCTCCCTTGTGGACTTTTGCTTCATTCTTTCTACAAAGGCCTTCACCTCCGGGCTTTTTGCCAGTTTGAGTGTTAAAGGATGCTCTGGAGCCAGGACCACAAAGGTGGCACCAAAGACTGTATCTGGCCTTGTGGTAAAGACCTCTATGGCTGTGTCTTCCACAAAGAACTTAAGAAGGGCACCTTCCGACCTTCCTATCCAGTTTTTCTGCTGGGCTATTACCCTTTCGGGCCACTTACCTTCCAGCTCCTTTAGGTCCTCCAAAAGTCTTTCCGCGTAGGCGGTAATCTTTAAATACCAAGAAGGCACCTCTTTTCTTACTATGGGAGTTCCACACCTCCAACATCTTCCATCTATTACCTGCTCGTTGGCAAGCACCGTCTCATCGTTGGGGCACCAATTTACCTCCGCAGACTTCCTGTAGGCAAGGCCATGCTCAAGGAATTTTAAAAAGATCCACTGGTTCCACTTGTAGTATTCTGGGTCGCATGTGGCTATCTCCCTGTCCCAATCATAAGAGAAGCCAAGGCTTTTTAGCTGTTTTTTCATATAGGCTATGTTTTCATAGGTCCAGTCTGCAGGATGCACTCCCTGTTTTATGGCAGCGTTTTCTCCCGGAAGGCCAAAGGCATCCCAGCCCATGGGATGTAGAACTGAATAACCCTTAAACCTCAAAAACCTGGCTATGGCATCGCCTATGGTGTAGTTCCTCACGTGGCCCATATGAATACGGCCAGAGGGATAAGGGAACATCTCAAGAACATAAATCTTTTTTCCCTCTTCCTTTGCTTTGAAAAGCCCTTGCTCTTCCCAAGTCCTTTGCCACTTGGCTTCTATATCTTGAGGCTTGTATTCCATGAGTTTTATTATAACCATTAAAACACCAAGTAATACGTTGGGTGAGAAATTAATTAGGCAAAGGTGATGCCATTATACCTTTTTGTTAAAAAAAAATAAATGAGACAAGAAATTTAGAAGCACGGCATCTGTGCAACTACTAATAAAAAACCTACTGGTCTTTGACCCGCCCAATGTTTTATAATCTGGCAGGTTTAAAACCTGCCCCTACAAAGGGCGAATTTCTCACCCGGCGTATTGTCTCATTTATTTTTTGCCAAGGATGTAAAATTAGGCACACTAACTAAGGATAGCCCACTTAGCTTTTGCTTCAAATATTTACAACTACTTTATAAGTTCTTTCCTTAGCTCTTCTTTTAACTCCAGCTTTTTCTGCAAGGCTACATCATTATAGGCAAGTCTTTTGGTGATAGCAAGAGGCCCCAGCATTCCGCCGGAGGCCTTTATAACTTATGAAGCTTATGTACCCACGTGATGTCTTCTTAAAACCTCCAAAAAGAGCGGGTTGTCGTGCTTTAGAAGGTGTTCGTCCACGTGTATCTTTGTCTCTGTCCTTGGCAAGTAGTGGTTTCCGGGGTTTGTGCCCATGTCTGGGAAGAGGACAAAGCCGTTCCTTTCTTTTATGACCTTATATACTTCACTGTTGGGGTCTTCTATATCTCCAAAGAACCTTGCCCTTGCTGGGCAGGTTAGTACGCAAGCAGGCTTTCTGTGTTCTGGTGGCAGGGATTCATCGTAAATCCTATCTATGCAAAGGGTGCATTTTTTCATCACCTTGTCAGCTTCGTCAAACTCCCTACAGCCGTATGGGCAGGACCAAGAGCATAGCTTACAGCCTATGCAATCGTCATAGTTTACCAATACAATGCCGTCCTGTTCCCTCTTGTAGCTGGCTCCAGTGGGGCATACGGGCACGCAGGGGGCATCTTGGCAGTGAAGACAGGACTTGGGAAGGTGAAACACCTGTGTGTTGGGAAACTCACCTACCTCGTAGGTCATTATCCGGTTATACCAAACACCATGCGGTTCTTTTCCATAAGGGTCAAAGTCCGAAAGGGGACCAAAGGAAGCCTGCGTGTTCCACTCTTTGCAGTTGGTAGCACACGCATGACATCCAACGCAAGTGTTTAAGTCTATCACCAAAGCAAACTGTGCCATGCCTAAGCCTCCTTATTAATTAGCTGTTTTAGAGATAAAAGTTTTTGAAAAAGTTTAGTTGACAATTCTTTCATTCTCTTAAGGTTTTCCGCATCAGTTTCCTTCCTGTTTTCTAAATCTATTTGCATGCTAATCTCATGAAATTCACAGTGAATACTCTCTATCTCTTCCAATACAGCCATTACATCTTCTGGAAGTTCCCCCTTTACTGGAGCTACCAACTCATCCCACCTTTTGCCAAAATTACAGCTATGGCAGTCCTTGTGCTCAAAGGGTTTGCCTTCCTTTATAGCTCTTTCCAGCTTGTTTATGTAAAGAGCGTGCTGAGATATGTAAATGTCCACATCCTTTACCAACTCAGAAAGCTTAGTCAAAGGCATCGCTTACACCTCACCAAATACTTCTTTCAGGTCTAAATCTATACCCAGAAGTTCAGACTTTACAGAGCCCTTTTCTTTTGCTTTGGATATGAGCTTAAAGCCTTCTTGGGAGTTGGCGTAAACCTCAAAGGTCTTTCTTTTTGGGTCTACAATCCAGTATTCTTTAACGCCTGAGCGCTCATAAACTTCTTTTTTCTCCGTCAGGTCATAATAGGCTGTTGAAGGTGAGAGTATTTCCACAACAATGTCAGGTGCTCCTTCTATACCTTTTTGGCTTATCTTTGCTTTTGAACCTTCAAGCAACACCACTATATCAGGCTGATAGGCGTTCTCTTGGTCAAGGTAGACATCAAAAGGAGCTATAAAAACTTTGCCTTTTTTTGTCTTTTCCACAAGCTCGTATAGCTTGATAAAAAATCTCTTCTCTGTTTCTTGATGCTCATAACCTGGCGCTGGGCTCATGACAAGTTCTCCTTCTATCAGTTGGTATGGACTTCCTTCTGGCAGGCGCTCGTAGTCCTCAAGGGTGTATTTTTTCTTTTCTACTACCTTCACGGCTTATACCTCAGGACGGGCACCCACCTTTCTTCTATATAAGGTAGAGGTTTTACCTCAAACTGGGGTGCGGTTTCTGGCGTTTGGTCTTGAGCTTTATAAACCTTCACCTTAGTGTCAAACCACGCAAAGTGTCCTGTAATGGGGTCTCCATAAAAGATTTCCCTCCCTCCTATCTTTATTGAGTGGGGTATTACATGGTTTAGCAGAAATCCTTCGTGTCCTTCTTCTGCTTGTGGCTTTAGACCCCAAGTGCCTTTCATCTTGCCTATGGCGTTCCATGTCCATACGGAGTTGGGTTCTGTGGTTTCTGTCAAAAAGACCTGGCATTTTACCTTTCCTATCCTTGACTCTACCCAAACCCAGTCTAGGTGCTTTATGCCAAGCTTTTCCGCCGTTTTTGGGTTCATGTAAAGGTAGTTCCTTGAAGATATTTGTCTTAGCCATGCGTTTTGTGAGTCCCAAGAGTGGTACATCCATTGGGGCCTTTGTGTAAAGGCATAAAGGGGGTAGTCCTTTCCGGAAACCTCTTCCTCAAAGGGTGGATACCAGAAGGGTAGAGGGTCAAAGTACTTTATAAGCCTTTCCCTCAATATGGGGTCGTTGGGTGGTTGGTTTTTGCCCTCCCATAGGCCTTGGCCGGCAAGCCTAAAGGTCTGCAAGGTCTCAAGGTAGAAGTTAAAGATTATGGGCGCCACCTTTTTCATAAAGCCTACGCTTACTGCCCATTCTTGGTAGTCTTTGTTAACATGCCTGTAATATCTCATGTTTTCCGGGAGCTTGTAGTAGAAAAAGCCCTTATTCTTTATGTACATTTCAAGCTGGTTGGGGTTTGGTTCTCCTACAAAGTGCTTGTCTCCGTTTTTGCCACGCCATCCTGCCAAGGCTCCCACTCCCGGCCTTATCTGCCAGTTTATAAGAAAGTCCTTAAAGTCCTTATACTTCCTTGAACCATCTGGGTTTACAAAGCCGGGAAGCTTAAGCCTTGAGCCAAGCTCTACCATTACATCTCCCCAACCTCTCACGTCGTAGCCGTTTTCTTGCGGGTTTATGATAGGATGTCTCAAGGCATCCACAGGACCATCCACTGCAGAGGGTGGCCTGTCAAGCAAAGAAAGGGCAAACCATTGCTCAAGGTATGTGGCATCTGGAAGAACCAAGTCGGAATAAGCCACTTGCTCGCTGTAAAAGGCGTCTATGGTTATTATTTTTGGAATTATGTAGTTGCCAGCTGGGTCTGTGGCGGTTAAGGCTTCTATAATGTAAGGAATATTTTGGGAAGAGTTCCAAGCCATGTTTGCCATGTATATCATCAAGACTTCTATACCGTAAGGATTTCTTTCATATGCAGCAGGGATAACGTTTTGAATACAGCCGTGGGCTGTAAGTGGGAACCACCAGCTATAAGCATGGTCTATTCTAACTGGGTTGCCCTTCTCGTCCACCAAAAGGTCATCTGGGCTTTGTGGGTATCCAAGGTGTGGGCCTGGGTAAACCTCTCCATACTTTATCTCATCGGGCCTTGTGATCTTATAAGGCTTTGGTAGGTCCTCAATGTGCTTGGGATAGGGTGGCTTGTTTAAAAAGCCTCCTGGCACATCCACCACTCCCAGCATCATCATAAGGAGGAAGATAGCCCTGGCCGTCTGAAAGCCGTTGGTGTGGGATGCCACTCCTCTCATAACATGGAAGGATACGGGCCTTCCTATAACCTTTTTGTGTTTTCTTCCCCAAACATCCACCCACTCTATAGGAAGCTCTATGGGGTGGTATAGGGCTATGGTGCCCATCTCCTTGGCTATCCTTTCTATATCCTTGGCGGGTATGCCCGTTATCTTCTCTACTTTTTCTGGGCTATAGTCTTTTACAAGCCTCTCTGCAAAGATGTCAAAGGCTGGTCTTACTCTGTAGCCCTCTGGCGTGGTAAATTCACCTATAAAGGCAGGGTCTAAGTCCTCTGGCACTACCCTGTCTGCAGGCTTAAAGGACTGGGACTTTTTGTCAAAGACCATGGGCTTGCCTTCTTGGTTCCTATAAAAGAGTCCATCCTTTGGAGTGCCGGGAGCCTGAATTACAAGCCAAGGTGCGTTGGTATATTCTCTTAAAAAGTCCCAGTTTACCAAGTTGTATTTGAATAGCACATGCATTATACCCATAAAGAAGGCGCCGTCTGTGCCAGGTTTTATTGGCACCCACTCATCCGCCACAGCTCCGTAGCCCCACCTTACGGGATTTACCACCACAAACTTTCCACCCTTCCTTTTCATCTCTTGAATGCCAAGCTTGAAGGGATTGGAAGAGTGGTCTTCGGCTACGCCTATTAGCATAAAATACTTGGTGTTTTCAAAGTCCGCCTCTCCAAACTCCCAGAAGGAACCGCCGATGGAATAAAGGCCCGACGCTGCAATATTAACGGAGCAAAAGCCACCGTGCGCCGCCCAGTTTATCGTGCCAAGCTGGGATGCAAACCAGCTGTTTATCTGTTGCATTTGGTCCCTTCCTGTGAAAAAGGCTATCTTGTAAGGTCCCTTTTTGCGAGCTTCCTCAAGCCACTGGGTGGCTATCTGAAGGGCCTCTTCCCATTCTATCTCCTTGAACTGTCCAGAGCCTCTTGGCCCAACTCTCAAGAGTGGCTTTCTTAACCTGGCAGGGCTATACTCTTTCATTATTCCGGAGGAACCTTTGGCGCATAGGACTCCTTTGTTGGTTGGGTGTGCATCGTTTCCTTTTATGTAGGCTACCTTGTTGTTTCTTACATAGACTTCTATTCCACATCTACAGGCGCACATATAACAGGTACTATAGGCCTTCCTATCGTAAAAGCTACCACCTATTTCCATAGTCAAACCTCCTGTGATTATTAAATTATGTCCCTTTCTTGCTAATTTAACTTTCAACTTTGTTATGCCTTTATAAGCCAAACTTATAGAATTTATAAACTTAGCTTATATGCCTATAAAAACCATTCTTTACCTTCCTCCTTTATAAACTCTACCGCAGGCTGAGGCACCATTACACCTTTGGGATAGATAAAGGGATCATCTTCTTGGTCAAGGTATGGCTGGACTATCTCCCATAGGGCCTCTACCTCATCACCTCTTATAAAGAGGGACCTATCACCCTCCACTATATCAAGCAAAAGCACCTCATAGGCCTCCTCAAACTCGGTGGGAAACTTATACTCCATAAGGCTTTCCACAGGGCAAGACAGAAGCTTTCCCGTAGGCGGCCTAAGGTCAAAGGCTATTGTTAGCTTGCTCTCTGGAGCCATTTGAAAGATGATCTTGTTTTGCTGAGGCTTGCAGTTCAAAAGCCTGGTGAGGCCCTGAGGTATTTCCTTGAAGACTATAACTATCTGAGTTAGCTTTTCCTTTAGGGCCTTTCCCGTCATAAGGTAAAAGGGAACCCCTTGCCATCTGAAGTTTTCCACAAGCACCTTGGCGCACACAAAGGTCTCCGTCTTTGAGTTTTCGTTGCCCACCTCCAAAGTGTAGCCCTCATACCTTCCCCTAAGGAGGCGTTCTATCCTTGTGTTCTTTAGGACCTTTACCTTCTCATCCCTTATGAACCTCTCTTCCATTAGGGCAGGTGGTTCCATGGCCGTAAAGGCAAGCATTTGAAGCATATGGTTTTGTAGCATGTCCCTTATGGCGCCCACCTTATCATAAAACTCTTCCCTCCCTTCCACGCCCACCTTTTCAAGGGCCACTATCTGCACATGGTCTATAAAGTTTTTGTTCCATATACCTTCAAAGATGGTGTTGGAAAACCTAAGGGAAAAGATGTTTTGAATGGTGTCCTTCCCCAAAAAGTGGTCTATGCGGTATATCTCATCCTCTATGAAGTATCTGTAAAGAAGGTCGTTTAGCCTTTGGGCAGATTTTAGGTCAAAGCCAAAGGGCTTTTCTATGACTATCTTCCTTGGATTGGTAAAGTCCCTCAAAAGCCTCCCTAAGTTTCTTATGGCATCCTCAAAAAGGTAAGGGCTAATGGATAGGAAGAATATAAGCTCTTGACCCTTTAGCTCTTTTATGACCTTTCCAAGCTCAAGGTAGGAGTTCCAGTCTTTTGCATCAAAGGGTATGAAGTTGCAAAGCTTTCCAAGGCCTCTGTCAAGCTGGCAGACTATCTTCTCCCAGTCTTCCCTTTTGCTCCTTGCCAAGGAATATACCTTATCAAGGCCCTTAAGGTAGCCCTTAGAGTATAGCCTTGAAAGGGATGGGAAAAGCTTTTTCTTTGCCAGGTCTCCCGTGCCACCCAGTATAAAAAGGGAAAAGCTTTTATCCATCTTTTCTTCTTACTTGATGCCTTCCAAACTCGTATCTGAGGCCCGCCAAGAGCCTGTCTCTAAAGGAGTTTTTCTGTCTTGACCTAAAGCGGGCAAAGAGGGCCTCCGCTATGGTAGGCACTGGCACAGCCCTTTTGATGGCCTCTTCCACCGTCCAACGGCCTTCCCCTGTGTCTTCTACATAGGCCTCCAGACCTTCAAGGTCTCCAAAGTCCTCAAAGACCTTCTGAGTTAGCTCCATAAGCCAGCTACGTATCACACTGCCCGCGTTATATATGCGCGCCACCTCCTTCAAATCATAGTTAAAACCGCTCTCCTTTAGAAGCTCAAAGCCCTCGCCTATGGCCTGCATCATAGCATACTCTATACCGTTATGAACCATCTTGGCAAAGTGTCCAGCACCCCATGGCCCAAGGTAGGCATAGCCCATACCTTCAAAGGAAAGGTCCCTTAAGATAGGCTCAACCTTTTCAAAGGCCTCTCTTTCACCACCAACCATTAAACAGTAGCCAAGCTCCTCTCCATACACTCCCCCGCTCACACCCACATCAAGAAAATAAACGCCTATTTCTTTTAACTCCTTTGCCCTCCTCTGAGAGTCTCTATAGTGGCTGTTCCCACCGTCTACGAGTATGTCCCCTTCCTTCAAATAAGGCCTAAGGCTATTTATGGCTTCATCCACAACTCCATGAGGAACCATAAGCCAGAGGACCTTCTCCCCTTGTTCCTTTAGCTCTTCAAGCCCCTCAAGAACCCTTATGTATTCCTTTGCCCTCTCCCTTGCCTCCACGCTCACATCGTAGCCAAAAACCTCATGCCCCTTTTTGGATAGCCTCCTTGACATACCAAGCCCCATCCTCCCCAACCCTATCATAAAAAGCTTCATGGTTAAAATTTTATCCCACCTTTATCACTTAACAAGGCCAAAAAGCTTTGCTAAGAATTCTAAGGCATCCTTGTTTAGCAAAAGTATGGTAAAAAGAAGCATTAAAAACATAATGGTAAACTTCCTGTCAAGCTTGAGTATCTCTTTTTCAATCTCTAATTTCACGTTTTGCACCTCTTGCCTTACATTCTGTATTTCCTGTCTAAGAATGCCAATCTCACCATAAAACTCTGCCTTTGTTATAAGCTCCTTTGTAAGTTCTTCCTTTAGCTCCAGCTTTTTCTGTAGGGCCACATCCTTAGCTTTATCTTCAATGCTTTCTAAGGCAATCTCAATGGCCTGTGCTACTTTTTTAGCTTCCTCCTTCCCAAGCTTCTTTAGTTCAAGCTCACCCATACCCGAAAAGCAGGTCAAGTATGCCAGGCTCTATCTGTATCTCCCACTCGGTATAATTATCATCCTTGTTCAACACCACCACATAGCCTTCCCTTTCAAAGTAAAGGATTATTTTGGCAAGGTTGGCAAGGCCGCAGAGCTTACCGCTTTTTAGGCTTGTTATCTTGACCCTTGGCCTTGGTGTGTCCGCCTCTTTATAAAGGTTCAAAAGCTCATCCTTTAGCGTGTAATGTAGACTTTCAAAGTCGCACACCGAGGGCCTCCTTGACCACTTGAGAATCTTTAAAAGGATATTTTACACCTTTTATCTCCTGATAGTCTTCATGTCCTTTTCCGGCCACTACAACCACATCACCCTCCCTTGCCAAGCCTATGGCAAGCTCTATGGCTTTCCTTCTGTCTTCTTCCACAAGCACCTTACTCTTATCCTCTATACCCGCCAAGATGTCCTCTATGATGGTCATAGGCTCTTCAAACCTTGGGTTGTCGGAAGTGAGAATTACAAGGTCTGCCAGCATTTCTGCTACCTTTCCCATAAGGGGCCTTTTTGTTCTGTCTCTGTTTCCACCCGCGCCAAAGACAACAATGAGCCTGTTTTTTGTCAAAGCCTTGGCCGTTCTTAGCACTTTTTCTAACGCATCGGGCGTGTGGGCGTAATCTACCACCACCATAAAACCCTTGCCCTTATAGGTTTCAAACCTTCCTGGCACATGCACTTCTTTTATGCCTTCTTGTATAACCTCTGGAGAAAGGTCCCAAAGAAAGCCCAAAAGTATGCCAAGGGAGAGATTGTAGGCTTGAAAGCCCCCCCTTAAGTTGGAATAAAAGGTGTATTCCTTTCCTTCATACTCAACCTTCAGCCTTGAGCCTTCAAGGCCTGTGGAAAAGTCCAATATCTTTAAATCCCCTTCTTTCCCGTAGGTTTTTACATTTTTTGCCATGCTTACGAGCCTTCCGCCCCAAGGGTCGTCGGCGTTTATGATGGCATGCTGGTATTCATACTCGGTAAAGAGCATTGCCTTTGCCAAAAAGTAGTTTTCCATGGTTTGGTGGTAGTCAAGGTGGTCTTGGCTTAGGTTTGTAAAGGCCACCGTGTGAAAAACCGTTCCCCACACCCTTTTTTGGTCCAGGGCATGGGAAGAGACCTCGCAGACCACAGCTTTTGCCCCTTCCTTTTTCATCTCCATCAGGGTTGAGTGCCACTTTATTGGGTCCGGCGTTGTCCTTCCTTCGTATTCATATATTTTTTCTCCAAGCCTGTAGTATATGGTGCCTATGAGGCCTGTTTTTATGCCCGCCGTGTTTAGTATGGACTCTACAATGTGTGTGCTTGTGGTCTTCCCGTTGGTGCCCGTTATACCTATGACTTTGAGAGCCTTTGATGGCTCACCGTAGAAAAGGCTGGAAAGCTCCCCAAGGGCCTTTTTTGTATTTTCCACCCTTATTATGCGTGGGTCCTCTACGCCCACATCTTTTTCTACAAGCACTCCAATGGCGCCCCTTTCAAGGGCCTCTTTTACAAAACTATGACCATCTGACTGAGTTCCTCTTATGGCTACAAAAAGGTAGCCTGGATATACTTCCTTTGAATTGGCGCTAATGCCCTTACATCCTTTTAAAAGTTCTTCAAGCCTCACTTTTCTGTTATGGTCTCTTCTACTTTCATGCCAAAGTGTCTTCCAGCCTCCTCTATATAGCCCAAGACCTCATCACCTTCCTTTAATTCGGCCACCGATATGGGGGTTCCATCGGGCCTTGTTAGCCTTATGGTCTCTGCGTTCTGTAGTATGGCACTTACCTTTTTATTTTCATACTTTCCTTCCACCAAAAGCATGGGCCTTCTTTCCACCTTTGCCCTTCCCACATAAACAAGCCTTCCCCTTCCTTTGTAGTCATATACCATTACAGGGTCTCCAGCTGAGAGTTCACACAAGTATTTGGTCCTGTTTCCCGGCACCCTTATGTACATATGCACAGCGCCCGCATTAACTCTGAAGGGCCTTGAGGCCACATAAGGATTTTCTTCCGTTTCGGCATGCACAAGGAACATACCACCGGATGAATTCCCTACAAGCATACCCTCTCCACGGTTAAGCAGAGAAGTAGTATCTACACAAACTCTGTCTCCAAGGCCCAAAGGCAAAATCTTTGTTATCTTTACCACCACAAGGGGAAGCCTTTCCTCTTCTTCCTCCAGCACCTTGCCAACCCTCTTTATGGTGTTCATATCCTCCGTCTTTAGCACTATGCCCTTTACACCCTTTTCAAGCACCTTTATGGCAAGCCTTGCCTCCTCTTCGTTCTTTACCACTGCGTAAAGTTCTTCCCTTTGGGCTATTAGGTTTTCAAGGGGTATGATGGTCCAGTCTGTAGTTTCTACAATAACCTTTACCTGTGGTGGGAACTTGGCCGCCCTCTCTTCATCCTCTTTGCCCTCTATCAGCACATAGGCAAAATCCCTTCCCTCAATGAGGTCTCCACCATCTTTGGAAGCCACCATTACCCTGCCGAGGGATTTGACCTCTTGAACCTTTGAAGGGTCAGAAAGCCATATGACCTTTGCACCAGATTCTAAGGCCGTGGTTATAAGCTTTTTATCATACTTTTGAGCCCAATACCAAAAGTCTTTCATAAGAAAATTATACCTTCTCCTCCACCAAGCTTAAAATCTTTTCCACAACCTCCTCCGGGCTTAGCCCTGTTGTATCTATTATTATGGCATCCTCGGCGGGCCTAAATGGGTAAAGGGGCCTGTTTTTGTCCCTCTCATCCCTCTCTATTATGGCCTTTAGCACCTCCTCAAAGCTAACCTCTATCCCTTCCTCTTTTAGTTGTATATACCTTCTTCTTGCCCTCTCTTCCGGTGAGGCCGTAAGGAAAACCTTCAGGTCTGCCTCAGGGAATATGTGGCTTCCCGCATCTCTCCCTTCCGCCACAACTTGTCCATTTCCCACAAGAGACCTAAAGAATTGGTTTATCTTTTCTCTAAAGCCCGGCAAACTTGCTATTTGGGATGCCCATTTACCAACATCTTCCGAGCCAAGCTTGTGGCTTATATCTTCTCCCTTATACACTACCACAGTTCTTGCCACATCCAACCTAACTTCAACTGGCATCTCAAAGACCTTAAAAACCTCACCCTCCTTTAGCCCTTCCACCATGCACACATATGCAAAGGCCCTGTATATTAGCCCGGTATTAAGATAGGGAAGGTTTAATCTCTTTGAAACTTCTTTTGCTATCGTGCTTTTACCACTTCCAGCAGGACCATCTATTGCTATCTTCATCAGAAGAACCCTCTTCCTCCAGAGGCTACACCTTTTAGCTTTAATTCCAAGTCCGTTGGCCTACTGGCATACCTAAGGGCTGTGTTGTAGTCTATTAGGCCCTTTCTATAAAGGTCTTCCAAGTGTTGGTCAAAAAGCTGAGTTCCATAAACAGGTCTTCCCTTTTCAAGTAGGTTGGGTATCTCATCAAACTTTGATGGGTCTACAATGGCCTCTTTTATGGAGGCTGTGTTTATAAGCACCTCTACGGCAGGTATAACGCCTGTTCCATCCGCCTTCGGAAGTAATCTTTGGGAGAATATGGCTACAAGGGTTTCGGCCAGTTGAATTCTAATCTGCTCTCTTACCTCAAGGTTAAACATGCCTATGAGCCTGTTTATGGTCTCCTTTGCGTCAAGGGTATGAAGGGTGGACATAACCAAGTGTCCAGTTTCCGCCGCCTGAAGGGCTATAAGTGCTGTTTCTGGGTCTCTTATCTCACCTACCATTATAACGTCTGGGTCCTCCCTTAAAGCAGCTCTTAAGCCCCTTGCAAAGGATGAGGTATCTATACCTACCTCACGTTGGACTATGAAGGACTTTTTGTCTCTAAAAAGGTACTCTATAGGATCCTCTATGGTAATGATTACGTCTTCTCTTGTTTCATTTATGATATCTATAAGAGCTGCCAGAGTTGTGGATTTGCCAGAGCCTGTGGGACCGGTCACCAGTATAAGGCCCTTTGTATATTCATGGATTATCCTCTTCATGACCTCTGGAAGGTTAAGGCTTTCAAAGGCTGGCACATTGAAAGGTATCACACGGAAGGCAAGGCCTACGCTTGTTCTCTGTTTATATACATTTACACGAAAACGGGCTACACCGGGCAAGGAATAAGAAGTATCCACCTCTCCAAGCTCTTCAAACTCGGCCATTTTCTTTCTATTTTTCTCAAGAACCTCTCTAACAATAAGCTCCATAATCTTTTCATCCAAGACAGGAAAATCCTCAAGTCTTCTTAGCTTCTTCTTTACTCTTATTACCGGCAGACTTCCAGTCTTTAGATGTATGTCAGAAGCTCCAAGCTCTATGGCCTTTTTAAGTATCAGCTGGAGCAAGGCCAGCTACCTCTCTCACTTTGTTTTCTATCTCTTGAGCTATTTCTGGGTTTTCCATTAAAAACTTCTTTGCCTGTTCTTTACCCTGTCCAAGCCTTATATCTCCATAGCTATACCATGCACCGCTTTTGTTAATAACCTTTAGCTCACTGGCCACATCTATAAGGTCGCAGAGCTTGCATATGCCTTCTCCATAAAGCACATCAAACTCAGCCTCTTGGAAGGGTGGAGCCAATTTGTTCTTTACCACCTTAACCCTTACTCTGTTGCCCGTTTTTTCTCCTCCGTCCTTTACCTCACCTATGCGCCTCACATCCAGCCTCATATCCGCAAAGAACTTAAGGGCCCTTCCACCCGGTGTGGTCTCTGGGTTTCCAAACATAACTCCAATCTTTTCTCTTAGCTGGTTTATAAAGATTATGGCTGTGTTGGCCTTATGAGCCAAACCCTTTAGCTTTCTAAGAGCTTGGGACATTAGCCTTGCCTGTTTACCCACATGAGCCTCTCCTATCTCACCTTCCAACTCATCCTTTGGCACCAGAGCAGCCACCGAATCTATCACTATCACATCCACCGCATTGCTTGCTACAAGGCTTTCAGCTATCTCCAAGGCTTGTTCTCCATAGTCTGGCTGTGATATGTAAAGGTTTTCCGTATCCACGCCTATCTTTTCGGCGTATTTAGGGTCCAAGGCGTGTTCTGCGTCTATAAAGACCGCAATACCTCCCCTCCTTTGCGCTTCCGCTATTATGTGAAGGGCCAAAGTGGTCTTCCCGGAAGACTCCGGACCAAATATTTCAATAACCCTACCCTTTGGAATACCTCCTATACCGGTGGCTATATCAAGGGCAAGAGAACCAGTGGGTATTACATCCACCTTGACCTTTTCTGCATTTTTCAAGGGCATTATGGAACCCTTACCAAAACGCCTTTCTATACTGGTAAGGGCGTTTTCAAGAGCCTTTCTTTTTTCAAGAGTTTCTTTTTGTGTCTCTTCTACCATGTCTATCTCCTTTTAATATTCTACTACCCTTGGCACTACAAAAAATCCTCCCTCGCTCTCTGGTGCCTGCCTTAGTACAAGCTGTGGATCAAAATCTTTTACAGCCTCGTCCTCTCTCATGGGTGTCTCTTCAAAGTAAGGCGTGTAAGGTTCTATACCTTCTGTGTTTACCTCCTGGAGCTGTTCCACAAAGGACAGTATGCTTTGAAGTTGCTTTTCAAAATGCTCCTTCTCTTCCTCTGTTAACCTTATCCTTGCCAGGTGTGCAACTTTTTCTACCTTCATAAGGATAAAATATAACAAAAGCCCTACCATTTTCCAGCGGTAAGGGTATCATCAGGTTATAAGCTTTATAAGCTTTTCTTATATAATTATAAGCATTACTTAAACCTCTGGAGAAAAGGAGCATGGACCATAGCCTTCAAGAGCTTAGAACTCTACTTGAGAGAATAGAGCTAATTATAGCCCAGCACATAAACTATGTGGATAGGTTAAAAAAGAGTATAAGGGTTGGTAAGGCCTTTCCTCACAAGGAATGTACCGAATGCGCCTTTGGTAAGCTTCTCTATTCTGAGGTATGGCCCAACAAGGACCAATATCCGTTGGAGATTGCCAGCCTTTTGGAAACCATAGAAAGGCTTCATTGCAATTTCCATCAAAAGGCCTTTGAAATAGAATCGGTGGCCACTCAAGAGGAGAAATTGAAAATACTGAAGGAAGTGGAAGAGTATTCTATGAGTTTGCTTAATCCACTTTTATCTTTAAAGGCTGTGTTAAAGAAGGTGATAGAATAGTGAATCTTGCGCTTCTCAAAGTGGTATAATTTTATACTCTTAAAAGGAGGTCTAAAATGGCAAAGTGTTATGTTTGTGGAAAAACAACAAGGTTTGGAAAGAGCGTGACCTTTTCCGCAGAAAGGAATACAAGGACCTTTAAACCAAACCTTCAAAGGGTAAGGGTAGTGCTTGAAGATGGAAGGGTGAAAAGGGTTTATGTGTGTACCAAGTGCCTTAAGGCTGGTAAGGTAGTAAAAGCAGTAAGCATAAGACAATAATGCCAATAAGGTTTTTAACCGCAGGAGAGTCTCATGGGAAGGCTCTCCTTTGTATTTTAGAAGGCATACCTGCCAACCTTGAGCTTTCCTCTGAGTATATAAACAAGGAGCTTCAAAGGAGGCAAAGAGGCTACGGAAGAGGGGGAAGGATGAAGATAGAAAGCGACAGAGTGGAGTTCCTATCTGGCTTACGATTTGGGAAAACACTGGGAAGCCCCATTTCTATGGTTATATGGAACAAAGATTGGGAAAACTGGTCCGATAAGATGGCCTATGAGGGTGAGGTGCCAGAAAACGTTGTTCCTTTTAGCAGGCCAAGGCCCGGCCATGCAGACCTTGCAGGTGGAATAAAATACAACCAAAGGGACCTTAGAAACATACTTGAAAGAGCATCCGCAAGGGAAACGGCTGCAAGGGTAGCTGTGGGAGCTGTATGCAAAAGATTTCTTGAGGAGTTTGGCATAAGGATAGGTAGCTATGTGATAAGCATAGGGGCCTTAAAGCCAGAGATAAAAGAAGAAGACCTTTTAAAAAGGCATGAATTGGCAGAAAATTCGCAAGTAAGATTTCCAGACCCTTCAAAGGATGAAGAATTTACAAAGCTTATAGATGAGGCAAAGGAAAGGGGAGAAAGCCTTGGGGGTGTTTTTGAGGTCTTTGCTGTGGGTGTGCCACCAGGCCTTGGAAGCCATATCCAGTGGGACAAGCGCATAGATGGCAAAATAGCCCAAGCCATGATGAGCATACAGGCCATAAAGGGTGTGGAAATAGGCCTGGGCTTTGAGAGCGCCAGAAGGTTTGGATCTGAGGTGCATGATGAAATAGGCTGGTCCGAAGAGAAAGGATATTTTAGATACAGCAATAACCTTGGTGGAACGGAGGGTGGCATAACCAACGGCATGCCCATAGTGGTAAGGTGTGCCATGAAGCCCATACCAACCCTTACCAAGCCTTTGAGAAGCGTGGATATAAGCACAAGGGAAGGTGTAAGAGCTGGCAAAGAAAGGAGCGATGTGGTGGCAGTTCCAGCGGCCTCTGTGGTTGGTGAAGCTATGCTTGCCATAGTGCTTGCGGACGCTCTCCTTGAAAAGCTTGGCGGTGATTTTATGGAAGAGGTAAAGGAGAGGTTTAAGAGGTATATGGAGCATGTTAAAGCTTTTTGAGGAGGTGGGAAAGGCCACACTTTTGACCCTATGGGGGCTCTTTTATATATTCAAAAGCCCACCAAAGGCAAGGCACTTTATAAAACAGCTCTCCTACCTTGCTTCAGAGACCATACCTGTGGTGGTGATCACCTCCTTTTTCTCCGGTGGCGTTATAGCCTTACAAACATACAGCACCTTTCATAGGTTTAATGCGGAGTTTTTAATAGGTGCGGTGGTGGCCCTTTCCATGGGTAGAGAGCTGGGGCCTGTTTTGACCTCTCTTATGGTGGTGGCAAGAGTAGGCTCTGCTATGACTGCTAACATAGGCACCATGAGGATAACGGAACAGATAGACGCTCTTGAAGTTATGGGCATAAATCCAAGGAGCTACCTTGTATCACCAAGGCTCTTCGCCGGCGTGGTGGGCGTTCCCATGCTTACGGTAATAGCGGACCTATCCGGTATCTTTGGCGGTTGGTTTGTAGCGGTAAAGCTCTTTGGAGTAAATGATCACCTCTTTTGGGAGAAGATGAAGGATATTGTGGAACTATACGACTTTATAGGCGGTCTTTATAAGGCTATATTTTTTGGCTTTATCATCTCTTCTGTTAGCTGTTATTTTGGCTTTTATACGCAAGGTGGCACAGAAGGAGTGGGAAGGGCAACCACCAACAGCGTGGTGACCTCTTCCATGCTTATTCTTATCTCAGACTACTTCCTAACTGCTGTGATCTTTTGATATTTACAGCCCACATAGTTCAGATAAAACCAAAGCCATTATAACTTTTGACATGTTTTTTAAAGACTTTACATCCCACATAGTTCAGATAAAACTCCAACGTCCATGTTTAAGTAAAGTTTGTTGTTGCTTCTTTACATCCCACATAGTTCAGATAAAACCTGTAAAGTTTCCAAGTGAAGCTGTGGATGAGAGGTTTATCTTTACATCCCACATAGTTCAGATAAAACCTCTGACCTGTGAAGATTTAGAGATGTGGCAACAGGCCACTTTACATCCCACATAGTTCAGATAAAACTAGTTTAGAAATCGCCTAGCCTATGGTGGCTGGCTGGCTTTACATCCCACATAGTTCAGATAAAACATGAAGTATTACCCATCAACAAGAGCGTATTTATATCTCTTTACATCCCACATAGTTCAGATAAAACCCGCTCAGCAGGGAAATTTACATACCTTATCCACGAGCTTTACATCCCACATAGTTCAGATAAAACAAACGCAAACAACCACCCAGACCCAAGAAGCCCAGCACTTTACATCCCACATAGTTCAGATAAAACATGCGGTCTGGTGGATCAAGAAACGTGCGCTCGTGGATCTTTACATCCCACATAGTTCAGATAAAACTTCTTCTTACCCATTACACATAATTTAGCCCAATACCCTTTACATCCCACATAGTTCAGATAAAACCGGGCTGGAACGACCACACCGCGTGCTCTGATACGGCTTTACATCCCACATAGTTCAGATAAAACTCTCACGATAGCTTCAGATGCGGCGAGAGTTTTCTCACTTTACATCCCACATAGTTCAGATAAAACGCACTGCGGTTTGCCCCAATCTGACTGCATACACAGCTTTACATCCCACATAGTTCAGATAAAACTTTTTCTACCATGTGAGCTATCTCATCAGCATTGAACTTTACATCCCACATAGTTCAGATAAAACGAGCTTTTAAGAGCCTTTTTCCTGACCCTGCCTCTAACTTTACATCCCACATAGTTCAGATAAAACCCAACACCTACCACCTAAATCTAATATAGATAATACACCAATTTTAGAATTTTGTCAAGTGGTTCAAGTGAAGTAAATTTGCAGCGAACCTCCAGTTGTGCATTGAGAATTTTTCGCAAATAGGCTTCTAAGCCTTGATACATCTTATCCAGAATGCTATGCACCCAAAAGGTAGGTTCGCGGATGATTAAGAGATGATAAAGTATATTTTTGTGTTTTTGTCTCAAAGAGTTTTTGCACGCGGGAAGTATGCTTCAAATAATTTTAAGGAATACCCCCAGTGGTAGCTTTATGCTCTCCGCGTTCACACACAAGTTCATTATATCTAACCTTTGTAAAACCGGCCCCTATAGTTTCATCTCCACCAAATTGAAGCACCAACTCCTTTACTTTTTTGTTTTCAACTTTATTTTTGTTTGCTTTATCTTTATCCTCAGAGCTAAAAAGCTTTTCAAACTTTGTCCTTGCGTCTGAGCTATCACCCTCCTTTCTTTCTATAAAAAACACAAAGCTATAAAAAATTGCCTCCGATGGCACAAACTCTACAGTAAAGAGCGCACCCCTTTCCACCGTTCCAGTCCCTTGGTCTATCCTAATCCTTGTCCTAATCTCCACTGCATAGTTTACAAAGTCTGTAAAGATATTATCATCAACTACCACTAACCTTTTAGATAACGGTAACTCATTTACCGTGCTTGTTTGTGGTAGATAATTCTTTATAACTTCAGCTATTTTATCCACATTTTCACTCTTTTCACACTCAAGCACAAACTCCTCAAGTCCGATAGATTTATCATCAATTATTAAGGATGAGTTATTACTTACCAAGGCTTTATTATCTTTATTAGGATCAAGGTTTGGCACTTCCCAGCTTGTGTTTTTTATTTCACCCAAGCTTTCTAGCTCCTCCTTGAACCTCTTTAGCACCAAAGGACAAGTAATCCAAGCAAAAGTCCCCCTTAAGCTACGCACAGGATATAAAAGAATTTTGGCATCTGTAAAAGCAACCATAGAAGCACCCTCGCTCGCCTCCTCATGGCCAAATATCTTATCTACATCTTCCTTACTCCATTTTTTCTCATTGCATTTCTTATTGCATTCCCTTTCCGCCAAATTCCTAAAAACCCCCTTTATGCCACTACCAGCCATTATAGGAAAGGAAGTATGCCTCTCCCTTTGGATAGGCAAATCCACATAATGCACACTACTACCCGAACCCATATGCAAAGGAGTTAAAGTGTAGTAGGTCAAAAGCGCACGGTCCTTATACATGACTAACACCTCCCTTTTTAACTAAAACAAGGTTTGAACCTATAAAATCATCCGTAGGCTTATAAAAATCTATAGGTGTAGATAAATTCCTAGCCTTTATCATAAGCACACTTCCCGGCTTTATGGCACGGATAACTTTATTCTTGTAATTATGCTTTGACCTAATAGATAGAAGAGTGTATCCAGATATACAAGCATATTCTAAATTTTCAAAATTGTTAAGTATTGGCTTTCCTTCCTCAAAAACTCCCGGCGTTAGGAAAAGGATTTTACAGCTTTCGCCTTGATTACTGGAATGAAAATCTTCAAATAAATCTTTAAAGTTATGATTTTCCACTTCATAAGTGGCAGTTCTTGCCTCTCCACCGATCTTTAGGACCTTTGGATGTTGTTTGAAAATTTTTAGTGCTTCATCTTCCGTAAGCGTTTGGTTGTTTAGTTCCACCCAAAAGACAAATCTAAACTCTTCTTTAAGCCTTACAAACCTTACCCTATAAAGCCCATCTTCTCCCTTTACCGTGCCAGTGCTATCATCCATGCGTATGGAAATTCTATCTTCTATATAAAAAATCCTGTCTTCAGAAAGCAAATCAGAAGCATTTATTTTCTCTCCATAATACCACTTTTTAAGCCCTTCAAGGCTTATAAAACCATTAAAAGGTTCGTAATCCTCTTGGCACTCTGGCTTTATCCAAGGCATAAGCTTTATCTTATTTTCAAGGTCTGTATTTTCCACTTTTATAAGATTAGAGCTCTCCCTTGGCTTATAAACTTTTATCCTACTGCCTCCCTTTTCCTTGACTATATCACAAGGCGCAGGAAAGTAATATTTATCATCCTTTTCCAAGAAAGGACCATAGACAGCTTTAAATACTCCGTTAGTTATCCCTTTCGCCTCATAAATCTTTGCAAAAATTGCACTGGCAAAGGAGTTTGGAAATGGTGGAAATATACTCTCTCCCAATCCCCCCAAGTTAAAAGGCTTACCACTTCCAAAAAACACCACATCAATAGGCTTAATAGTGAATTTCAACATCAGATAAGCCTCCCGATAATCTTTTTATCTTGCAAGCTTTGTAGGTAATCTTTAATAAGAGTATAATCAGGCTTTTGTAATTTTACACCATTTAGTTCTAAATCAACATCATCTGGCAAGAACTTATCCATTACAAAAATGATTAAGCCCTCCAACTTTTCTTCGTTTTTAATCACCTTATATATTAAAGGCGATGCTCGGCGAAGTTTTTCTCCTCCTTTTACAGGAAAAACTGTTCCCCTATTATTTCCCTGCTTTATGGATAAAAAGTAAAAATTCAAAGGAAGACCGAATATAGCTCTTTGTATGATAGGTTTTTCAGTAAAATTTTGTAGTTTCCCTTGACTTTGTATTATATTCCTTGCAAAATAGCAATCTTGAACTTTATATTTCCCTACTTGAACTTCATATTTTCCTAAACATTTCCTGTAAGCCATTAAAGTGTAGCCCATAAGATTAAGCAACCCATCCCAATCTCCTAAATCTTGTTGGTTAAAATCATCTACAAAGCATTTACTACCCTTATCTTTTTGAATTTTCCGTTTATCTATTCCTTTTCGAAGTTGAATCTCACTTACCCAATCTTGGACTGTTTTAGCATCTCTTTTTTCAAAGGAGTAAACCTCTATATTGTTAGCTTTTGGGAATAGCCTTTTTATTTCTTCATAATTACTCCTTAACCATTCTTTTATATCACCTTTTGGAACAAAGGAAATAACATTGTCAAAATCACCAGAAATTTCCTTTACCATAATAGACCCAAAACCTCTTCTTGCCCTACTTCCAAAATTACCCAAATAAAAAGCACACCAAAGCGCTCCCAAAAATTTTTTCTTTTCTTTTTCTTCTAAAATAGTAGAGAAAATAATTCTTAAGTCAAACTTATAACCTACATCCAAACATCGTCTATTTTGTCTTTTCAAGGAAAAGGCCAGATAATTCAAACCATTTTTTGAACTATCTAGGTAAGATTGTATATCTCTTGAATTATAAGGTTCTTTACAAACCACAAATTTCACCGCACCCTTCTTGGATTCTTGTCCAGTCCATCCAAAAAGTTTCTTTTCTTCTTCTTTACTACCTCCCAAAGTCCTAAACCACCACCTTATAACCCCATTTATAGACTGCGTCCTTATCTCAGGCTCCATATTAGCTCCGCCCATAAACAAAGGAGTAATCACCTCACAGCTAAGTCTAATCTCCTTCATCTTTCTGCCCCCTTCTTGGCTACAAACCTTGCAATTATCAGCATATCAGCAAAGCAAAGTATGTTATTTTTATACTTTTTCATAGTCTCCAAGAGCTTGTTTTCAAAATCATCACTCTTAGAAATTTTACGCCTATACAACCTCTTAACTTCCCTCTCCAAGACAGAAAGCACTTCATCCTTAACTTCATTCTCTCTTCCTTGTAGCATCCTCACCACATCCATAAGGTCATAAGCAAACTTAGAAGAAAGTTCTTCCTCAGAGTATTTTTTAACAATCTCATCAAAGAAACCCTTATCTTCCCACTTAAAACCAGTGGTTCTAACTTGACCAGAACCAGATATGTGTTTTATGCATACTGCCGAACGGCCACAATCCCGTTTTGCCTTCTTTTGTGCATCTCTTACCTCTCTCAAAGCCAAAGATAGTGGATATTTATGATGGACAAAAACAATCCCTGCGCTCACACTTGCCTTTTCTCCAAGTAAACTCTTAAAAGCTTTGTTTAAATAACAAGCACACTTCAAAGCATCCTCTACCGGCAAAAAGGCTAACACATCATCCCCACCAGCATAAATAAGCTTGCCATAATACCTCCCTTCTACTATTTTCCTTACCTTTTCTAAAGCAAACTCCGATAACCTTCTGGAAAATAAATTGTGAAAAGATGGAGACATGGGATGGTTTTCCTTAAAGAATGCTTTAAAAGTTTCATAGCGCTTAAATAATTCATCTCTCACCTTTTCATGAATTAACTCCTCCACCGCTGGCAATTTCTCCCCCTTTAGCCACTTACCCATATTATCACCATCCACAGAAAGAATGGCATAATAGGTAGGTGGCTTTATATCCTTTTTCTTTAAATACTCCCTTATTTCCTCAAGCTCTTCCTCTGGAATATCTATCCCATATTCCTTTTTAAGGTATTCTTTTCTGTAAGATGATTCCATTAGCCATTGACCATCAATGTCGTATAGTGGATTTTTCTCTAACTCTAACCTTGGCACACCTGTAGGTTTTATTAGTTTATGCCCGTTTAGCTCTCTTAAATTTTTGGTTAGGAAATTTTTGATTTCATTTTTCAAATCTTCCGCTAATTTTTCTTCTGCTAATTTTACTTTATACTTAACCGTTGCCATCTCAGAAGTGGATGGAAATTTTAATTCAAGACCAAACTCATTTCCTATCAACTCAGGCAAAAGCCTTTTAAAGAAGCACATACCACACAATCTTTCACTTTCGCCTACATATTTCCTACCAATATTTCTCCATTCTATATCAAGCGCCTCATACTTACCACAAAGATGGCACCGCTCTATTTTTTCTTTCTCTATTTTAATCACTTCAAAATCTCTTATTGCCTTCCTGCTTGCCAAAAACCTCTCCGTTAGATCTACAAGGAGAGAATAGGCATTTCCGACGTTTTTGTATCCATCAGGAAGATTTTCTACAACTGTTTTAACTAAATTGTATAAATCATTTTCACCCACTAAATTTTTGTAATCCTCAAAAATGGAATTAACATCTTTATGATCATTACCTTCATAAAAAGGCAAAACCACCCAATAAATTTTTAGATATTTAGTAATGTGTTCCTTTATAACATCCTTTACTTTTTTAACTTCCTCTTTTACCTTATTATCATTTAAACTTTCTACTTTTTCCAAAAGCTCATCAATTGCCTTTCCTATCGCTTCTTGACATTCCTTAGCTATATCTTTTGCCCTACCATCAGGCACTATAGCCAAGAATCTATTAGGAAAGTTGGCAATAAGAAGCTTATCGGTTTTAAGACTATCTTTCCACTTTTCAAAATCAAAAGCCCCGATTTTGTTTATGTTTAAATCTTTAAAGTGATTTTCATAGTCTTTAAAATGCTTTTCATAAAGCCATAAATCCACCAATGGTTGCCCTCTTAAATTAGGAAAGATAATATGGTCTGGTCCAAGCTCATCCATGATTACTTCAATAGCCTTATAGATCAGATAAGAAATTAAATAACTCCCAGCCCAAAGGTCGGAAGTTTTTCTGGCTATGGCAATAAAGGATTGCACAGGACTAATGGTAAAGAGCAAAAAGGCTGGTTTATCTCCCTTGTCAAGACATGTGGCAATACAAGAGCATTGCACAAGGTGGTCGTATATGGAATGGTTAGGAGCCCTTGAGTCTGCAGGATGTTTTTCTATCCAAGGAAAGATATCTGGCAAAAATCTCCAAAGGAAAAGAAAGAAAAACTTTGCCCTTTCTTGCTGGTCAGGAAAGTTTAGCTTCCCAAGATTTTTAAAAACTTCTACTACTTCTTTATGATCCTCAGGAGCTTCAGTTTTGCTTGATTCCGCAGTAAAAGGATCAATAAAACGAGACTCTTCAAAATTAACCATAGGTGCGTCTTTTACAACTATCCTTGACAGAGCAGAACTTATATGATCTGCATATGCAATTTCCCCTTCACTATCTTTTATACTATCACTTATAAGGAATCTAAAAAGATCTTCCGCTACTTTCTCGTGGAACTGTCTAAGATCTTTACTTATTTCACTCCCATGTTCTAAAACAACTTTCCTTTTATTTTCCTCAGAAAAAAGCCATATCTTATGTATAGGATCATGCATCAATGCCTTTAACTTCAAAACATAATCCACAGAATAATTACCCTGTGCCATAGCTACCCTCCAGATGGTAGGCTCTCCAAAAGAGCCTCATGTATTTCCTCTATAAATCTTTGCTTTGGTTTAATAAATATGGTATTTCCTTCCCTTTTCAACTCAATTAGATTATGCACAAAGCCACAGTGAGCAAAAAAGTTTCTCCCATCAAAGTTATCATTAGGAGAATAATTGGCCTCTGCATAAAATCCATAGTCCTTAAACTCGGAGCCTATCCGCACCCTCTTTATTTTTCCAAGCTCCCTTTCAAGCCTTTGTAGGATTGTCCTTGAATGTTTAAAGATACCCTTTATTCTCTCTATATCATCCATTTTCACCACACCATCATCCTTGGCATTAACCATTAAAAGGTTTGACAGCAAAAAGCCCTGAAGAAGTGATATAAAACTTTCGCCAAAGTTCAACCCTTGAATAACCTCAAAAGTTCCATTGACATTTACCTCTATATGGTCATAAAACAGCTTAACTATGTTTTCTATCTCATCTTCCTTAGGCTTCTCATAAAAACAATACATATAAACAGGCAAGCCATGTAGAAAGGCACTGCAAAAGGCATAAAGCCTATCCATCCTTTTTGTAAGAGCGTTTACACCTTCATGCCCGCTTGGACTTGGAATAAGAAGCATAGTATCACTATACCTATAAAAGTTAAAAGCTGGTATTACGTTTATTTTCTCAATCTCGTTGATATTCAAGTCAATATTTCCACTACCCACCAAAGGATCACTATTCAAAACTATTAGTCTTACATTACAAAAATAGGCAATTATCTGCAAAATATCCTTTACCGCCCTGTAAGTCATCATGGTCATAAAGTTCAAGCCATGAGTTATATCAAGGTAAAGTTCTAAACAAGGCTTATTATTTTCGCTTATAAATGCCAGTTTAGACCCCAAATTCCTTAGAATATTCCTTGCAAGTTCAAAATAAACCAAGGCATAGAAATTATTAGGATTTCCCACAAACCTTGACCTTGAAAAAGTGCCCACAGCCGGCAAAATCAAAATATTTATGTTATCTTCCTTTAGTTTAGTAGGATAGCTTCTTATTTTTTCTTTAATGAAAGCCCCTGCCTCGTTCTTTATCCTTGCCAAACCCTCTTGATAGGTAAAAATGTTATCGTATTTATCCATCAAAGTGTCAGCCAAGATTATGTAAGTATAGTTTGGTTTTATTGTATCAAGCAATAAAGGTAAAGTAGTGCTTGAAGTATAGATTTTATTCTTATACCTATAGTTTGCATCCTTCCAAGCAGAGAAATTACCCCATATGGCCACAAGTATTTTCGTAGTGTCCATATTTACCCTAAACTCCATAGACTTTACCTCTCAAACAATCCATAGCCAAGCCTTGTTTTTGAACCAACTCCATAGAACTCAAGAGCTTGCCCTATAATATCCTCATAAAACTTCTCACTTTTCATATACTCTTCAACCCCTTCTATTTCCTCATTAGCTAATTGCCTTCTCTTTCCTTCTTTTGCAGGTATTCCTTTTTCTTTTATCACCTCCCACCTGCTTTTGTCAAAGAGAACCACAAACCTAAAAGACACCTCTTCTTTTACCGTAAGGAAAAACACCGGCACAGGATTTTCCCAATCTCCCGGAATATCCCTTTTCTCTCCATAGTATTCGCTATAATGCGGATTCATAATGTCAAGCTTAAATAGTTCTTTTATACTTCCATCTTGTATTTCAGGATAGGCATCTAAGAAAAGCAAAAGTCCTTTAAAGCCCTGCGTTCCAAACAAAAGCTGGTATTTTAGAATTTCTTTATCATCGGTGATTAAATCACCATAAAATTTCTTTTGGAACTCTTCCAAATCATCCTTTGATAACTTTCTTTCTTCAACAAGCTTCCAAAAGGCCACCTGCCTACACACACCCTTTAGACTACTACCCGGAATGTAAGGAACTCCCCATATGTGGTGTAATGTTATAGAAGTCTCAAATATATGAGTTGCCCCAAGCCCACAGACAAGTGGAGATATAGTTTTTAGAGTTTTGTCAAAGACCTTTACATATCCAGAGCTTTCTGAAGTATTTAAAATTTCATCAAGTCTGTTTTTTATAGTAGATTTTGTTAGATCTGAATACCTAAAATGCTTCAATAAGGAATTATAGAATAACCTCTTTACTCCTTCCTCTATAATTTTACCTTTTTTAAGTGAAAGGAAGTCTTTCCTGCTTTCCTTAGGATTACCATTTTTCTCTTCTATTGTGATAACTTCCACAGCATTATCAGGAATTGGAATATACTTGTTAAGCAGTAAAGGCAAGCTATCTACTCCCTTACTTATAAGGTGTTTCATTGCATTATCAAAGAACTTATTCTTTACATTCTCTTCATCTTTATCTACGAGATCGTCAGGAGCTTCATATCTGAGAAAGATCTCATTACAACTTCCAAAGCGAATACTTCCCTTAATCTTATGCTTTCTTTCCCTCCTACTTTTGCTATGCCTATTCATTTTCATCCTCTTCTATCTCAATCTCCACTATCCTTTTTAGCCAACTGGCAAAAGCCAAAGCCTCCATAGTTGCCAAACGAAGCTTGTGATAATCTACTTTTAGTAATTCTTCTAATCCATTTTCCTCACTTTCTATATATTCTTGCTGTTTCAACCATCTAACTACAGAATCGTAAACATCTTTGGCATCACTCTTTGATTTCAAAAAGGCAAGAGTGGCTATAAGCCCATTGGTGGCTATGAGAGCAGGAAGTTTTTTAGCATAGCTTTTGTATTTCTTTGCTTTGCCCCTGTCGCTTTTTATTTTGCTTACTTCATTTAAGGCAAACAGACCCCTCTCTTGATTTAATGTCTTCACCTTTTTATCCTCCTTAAACTTGATAACTCCCCCACGCAGTTCAGATAATGCACTTTAATTATAGCATAGAAGTATCCAAAAATCAAGCCCCGTTGAGGAGAATGTGTAAAAAATCCACTTTACCTAACAATTATTTTAAAATACCAAAAGATGATAACAATAAATGCCAAGCTTTTATTCTCAGGCTATCAAGACAAGGAAAAGGTCTTAAACCTCATGAGAATATGGTCCTCAGCTATGAGGTGTGCTTATGGAAGGTATTCTCTTTCGGAGCTTACGGGAAATCCTATATGGGCGTAAGTTCCCGTTGTAGGGAACTGGGGTGGTAGTCTGTGTAAAGGCACAGGCTATTTTTGAAACACCCTGCCCGGTGCTTGCTGAAATCGCCCGTAAGTCATTGACCGTCTAAATACTCAAAAGCGGGCTTTTGAACCCGCATCTACATTAAAAATCAACTTGCAGGAAGCCCACGGCTTTAATTTCTCATCCAGCGCAAAAATGCTAAAATTTTATTAGTTATGAAAAAGCCAGAAAAAAAGGCTAAAAGTAGCGAAAGCTTTAAGAAGGCCCTTTTTAAAACCTTACCCAAAATACTTGAGAAGGATGAAAGCTTTAGAGCCCAATTTATAACCTTTCTAAAACCCTACTTTGCAGAGAAGGAAAAAACAGAGGACAGGTTTAACATACTCCTTGAGGAGATAAAAATCTTAAGAGAGGAAGGTGAAAGAAGATGGCAGGAGGCCATAAGAAGGCTTGATGAACAAGAGAAAAGGCTTGAGGAACATTCAAAGAAGCTTGAACTTCTCACACAAGAGCTTATATCTTTGAGGAAAAGGCAGGATGTGCAGATAGACGCCTTGGGAGCAAGATGGGGCTTGAAAACGGAAAGGTCCTTTAGAAATGCGGTAAAAGGCCTTATGGAAGAATACCTTCCTGTTAAAGTGGAAAGGTATGAGGCTATAGATTATGAGGGAGAGGTTTTTGATGAAAGACCGGGAAAGGTTGTAGAACTGAACCTTATCATAGAAAATGGCAAGCTCATAGTGGCAGAAATTAAATCTTCTGTAAGTGTTGGTGATGTTTTGCTCTTTGACAGAAAGGTAAAGTTTTTTGAGAAAAAAGAAGGAAAAAAGGCTTATAAAAAGGTAATAATATCACCTATGGTGGAGCCGAAGGCTTTGGAGCTTTGCAAAGAGCTTGGCATTGTAGTGTATACAGATGTGCCCATATGGGAGGAGGAATTTAATGAAGGTTTATAAGCCATGGTCATTATCTCTATTTTTTATTTTTACGGCTGGTTGTCAATTTTTGCCATGGAACAATCCATGCTCTTCTGACTATACGTTAAAAGAGGTAAAAGAAGGGCTGGCTATACAGATATATGTAGAAAACAATCCGGAAAAAGCTCTTAGCCATTTCTTTATATCCATGCTTTCAGCCTTGAGCGGACAGAAGAATACAGAAAAAGCCTTTGAAAGCGAAATAGAACCCATAGTTAAAAAACTGGAGCTAAAAGATGTGAGCAAGCCCACAAAAAAGTCAGAAAAAGAATATATGTGTAGTGCAGTCTTTGAGTACGAAGGCCAAAAAAGGGTGGTAGAGTACACAGTAAAGGAAATTCATTCTGGCAAAGAAAAGCTTTATAAGGTGGAAATAATTGATACCAATAAGGTGGAATGATGAATAAAATTGAGCTTTGGAAAAACTTGGTAGAGGCAAGGCTGAGAGAACTTCTAAAGCCCTTTGAACCACAAATCCTTTATGAAGCTATGTCCTACTACCTCTTTCAAGAGGGCAAGCGCATAAGACCTCTCTTTTTGTGCGCCGTTTGTAATGCACTTGGTGGCCATATGGAGGATGCTATTACTGTAGGCTGTGCGGTTGAAATGGTGCATAACTATTCTCTTATCCATGATGACCTTCCTGCTCTTGATAATGATAGTTTTAGAAGGGGCAAACCCTCCTGCCATGTGGTCTTTGGTGAGGATATGGCCATATTGGCTGGCGATGCCCTCCTTACCTATGCCTTTGAGGTTTTGGCAAATGAAGAAAATTTTAGGTCATTAGAAGGTAGTCAACTCCTTTCTTTAATAAGCCTTTTGGCAAAAAAGGCTGGCTTTTTAGGTATGGTGGGAGGGCAAGTTTTGGACATAAGAAGGCTATCAGACCAGAATGAAATAAGTCTTAAAAAAACGGCAGAACTCTTCTCTTTTTGTTTTATTGCTGGTGGAATAGTAGCAAAAAGATATGACCTTTTGAAAAGCCTTGAAGACTTGGGCCTAAAGGTGGGCCTTCTTTTTCAAATGGTAGATGACTACAAGGACAAGGATGGCTTTTATAGGTCCTTGGGTGAAGAGCTTTTAGAAATGGTTGAAGAGCTTAGAAATGAATGTGAACAGAAGGCTAAAGCTCTTGGAGTTTTTACAGAAGAGTTTGAAGAATTGCTTGCCTTAGTGGTATAATTTGACAAAAAAATGGGACACCTTTTTTGAATTCCGGGACATAGAGGGACTTTTTGGGACTTTCTGGGACGCTTGATAATCAAGGCTTATAATAATTTAAGCATGTTCTTAATTTCTGGGTGGAACTTTTTTTGTAACAAAAATGGAACTTTTTTTTGTAAAATTCTGCATTAATATTGTCTTCTGAAACGCTCGTTGGCTATGCGTTCAAGCACTGTCCTGATTTCGCGTTCAAGGGTGGCGGCTATCCGTTTTGTCTGAGCAGGTGAAACGTCTCCGCTTACATTTATACCATTTATGTTTATAACTATGGAAACTGGTGAGCGCGTGGGTATAGGATCAGTCATAAAAGCCTGCCGGAGTGTGTTTTTTACTGCAAGCGCGAGTGGGGCGGGTTTCAGTGCTTGGGCTATGGTTTCTACAAGCTTAATGCGGTGTAGATCCCTGAGTGGTCCCTCCTTTGCGGGAGAGAAGGGCAGGAAGTTTCTTATTCTTTGAGCTATTTCTTTTATAGCTTCTACTGGCTTGTTAGCCATAGACTTCATTCCTTCCCACAGAGTTCTTATGATCTTCTGTCCTGCATCAAAAAGATTGATCTTATGCACGTACTCTACAAGTTTGTTTAAAACCATGATTAGCCAGTTAAAGGCGGATGTTAACGCTTTGCTTACTTTGTCCCAGTTCCTATATAGCAAATAGCCTGCTCCCACAAGAGCAAGGATGCCTGTTATGATAAGGCCTATAGGGTTTGTTAGGAACGCTACGAGTAAGGCTCTAAAAGCAAAAATTAGCTCAAGCACTCTGAGTTTTGCTTTTAGGAGAAAGAAGTCCAGAGCTTTGAGCCACCCTGTCGACGCTGTTCCAGTCCATGCCCATCTAAGCAACGCTACACTATTCTGGATTAGTGCGGCTGTGAAGCTTCTAACAAGATTGATCCTGACGAGCCATACGAACGGAGAGAAGGCGAAGGAAAAGAGTTTAATGACGGAGGCTAATATGAGCCCGAGGGTTCCTAGTACAACCAGGAAGGTAATAAAGCTACCTACTGTGTAGGCAAGGACTTTTGCAAGAGTTTGGTGAGATTGTATGAAGTCTATAACCTTTCCAATGAAGTTGTTCAGGGTGTCCACGAGTTTCTTAAGAGAAGGAGCTACCAGCTCTCCGATTACTGCTGCAAGCTGGGTGAGTGTTCCCTGAAAGCTCTCCCATGTGTTTGCCATAGTGCCAAGCATTCTGTCTATTCTTGCTTGAAGGCTTGCCTGCTGTTGCATTCTCTTTGCCATATCTTCCAGTCCGCTAAAACCTCCGCGTTCTATCTGTTCTCTGAGTCTCTGATACTCTTCTGGAGAGAGTGTTTCTTTGATGGCCTCAATATAAGACAGGGCTTCTTCTTTAGTTCTTGCCATAAGGGGGGCTATTGCACGCATACCTTCCATGTCAAAAAGTTCCCGCATTGCCTGCATCCGCTGGATAGGGTCTTGTAGCTCTGAGAGCCTCCCCCTAAGTGTTATCAGGAACTCCTCCAGCTTGAAGACTCCTTTTTCATCTACAAAATCCCTGGCGTTTATCTGCAGGTTTATTCCTTGTTTGTTGAGTTTTTCAAGATGTTTCTGAAGTTCTGGTATTCTTTGAAGCACGGAGCGTATGGATGTGCCTGCGGTCTCGCCTTGCAGCCCTGCCTGTTTAAGTGTGCCAAGCCATGCTCCCATAAATTTAAATGCCTGTATTCCAGTAAAGCCAAGCTGGTTTAGTTCGGCGCTGAAGTATTTTGTAGAGTATGCGATTTCTGAGAGGGTAAGGCCGGACGAAAACTTAACTCTTTGTAGCTGGTCTATAAACTCCACAAACTGGTTTGCTGGGATTTTGAAAGCGTTGGCAAACTGTTGCATGTATTCCGCTGCTTGTTCTGGGCTGACTTCATCTTTGAAAAGCACCCACGCGTAAGATGCGCCTTTTAGAGCACCTTTGGCTATGTCTTCTGCTGACATGCCGAGGGATTTGAGAGCGGTGGCTACCCTGTAAAAATTTGTTGCGGAGCCAGGGAGCTTTATACCCAATTCTTCAACTTGTTTGTTTATCTCTTTAAGTTCTTTCGGGAGTCCTGTGCTGGTCATAAAGGCAACTTCCATCTGTGTTCTTGCGTGTTCAAGCTCTGTAAAGGCACTGAGTGCTTTTGTAATTGCGCTGACTGGTATGGCGGTAGCCTGGGCTATTTTTGCTGAAAAGTCTTCCATTCTCTCTGACGCCTGCCAGAGATTTTTGGGGTCAAAGGTTTTTTTGAGCGTCTCTTGGAGTTTTTGGAGTTTACTCTGGGTTTTGTTTATCTGCTTTTCAAACTCCTCGGTTGCCTGCCTGATCTGCGATATCTGCCGGGTGAAGTTGTCTATAAGTTGTAGGGCTATTGCTACTTTAAAATCCATGTTTTATATTCCTATTAAATGCTTGTTTTGATCCTGAGCGTCCTGGTGGGCTACTTGCTGGGTGGTCTTGCGCTGGTGCTGATGCCTTTGGTTTTCCTCGTATGGCTGGGATATGTGATGGTCAAGCCTTTTGTGAAGAGTTATCTGGAGAGAAGGAGAGAAAGGAAAAAGCTCAAAAGGCTTCTGAAAGAGAGGCTCAGGTATCTTCCTTGAGTTTTTGATAGTACTCCGAGAGGGCTTTAGCCCAGAAGAGGAGCTCTGAGTAGTCCATATCCGAGAGAGCTTCATAGCTAAACCCATGCTCTATGAGCGCGAGGACGGTATCTCTTGAAACAAAGGGCTGTGTAGCTCGGTAAACTCGCGCATAAGAATCATGAGGTCTTTTAGATCTCTTATGGCTCTTTCTATGAGCTTCTGGTTTGGAGAGTAGGGTTTTGTCCTGATTATGTTTACGTTCAGCTCTTTAAGAGCGTTTGTTATCAGCTCAGATGTGAGGGCTTTCTCGTTGTCAGTCTTTATAGCGTCTGGCAGTCCAAACTCTTCAAAGATGCTGATAAGATACTTGGCTATATCGTAGCTGGTGATTGTGTTGTAGTATTTGATGCCGTTGTCTTTTGCCTCAACAAGGTACGGGTCAAAGAAGTATCCCGAATAGACCTCACGGGCAAGGAGCAAAACATAGAGCTTCCCTCTAAATGTGTAGCCTGTAGCGTCTATCTCTATAACTCCCGGCGTTCTCTTTACTTTACCCTTGCTCGTTTTAAACTTTGCAGTTTCTTTTTTGCCTCTTCTTAGCACCTCCAGTCGTTCCTTTGAGCCGTACTCTTTCTGCACAAAGTAGTCAATAAAGCGATAAAACTTGTGCAGGCTATCTATTCCCAGACATCTCAGCTCTATCTCAAGAAGCTTATAAATCTGCGCATAGCTTAGCACTCTTGTTTTCCCTTTCTCATATGTGCTGATACTAAGAAGGTTCCTGAGACGATTCCGAACATCCTCTGACATTTGTCTGTACACTTGCACGACCCACGGCTCTTTTGTTGGAGTGGAGGAAAGCCACCGCAATACGGTGGTATGCGATACCTGCAGGATTTTTGCTATCTGCCGGATGGAAAATCCCTGCAGGTATAGTTTTTTAGCCTCCGTCCTTTTATCCATCTTTTTACCTCACAGAGCTTTCCTTTGTCTCGTAAAACTCTTTGGTGACCTGCTTGAGTACATTTTCCGCATCTTCCCAACCCCACCCGCGGGCAATGTCGTATAATATCTCTAACATTCTGTCCTTTAACACTTCCAGCTGCCTTCTATCCAGTGGCAAAGGCTCTTTTTTGGGTCTTCCGGGTCCGGGTTTTCTCCCTACCTCTTCCTCAAGTACTTCCTGAGCCTCGCGGATTTGATCGGGCGTAATCCTACTGATGACTTGCTCCCAGTCTTCTGCAGAAAAGGCGGGCTGGGAGCCCGCCAATTGGGATGAGAAGGGAGGTGGGGCTGAGGGAGACTGAGAGGTGGGGTCTGGGTTTTTTCCAAAAATTGCAATTTTTGCAGTTTTTGGAAAATCATTTGAATGTCTGGAAATATAGTCGTAGACCGTGCGCTTTGGTATCCCCAACTCCTTTGCTATATCCTCTACCTTCCATCCTTTTTCTCTCAGCTCTATCGCCTTTCTTATCTTTTCCTGCCTTTCCCTTTCCTTAACCGGAGCGAGCCATAAATAGAGCGTTCTTTCGCTTATTCCAAATATCTTCCTTATCTCCTCCTCGCTTAGTCCTTGCTCATAGAGCATCTGGGCCAGCAGTGGTTTTTCTCCTTTTGCCAGAGCCAAGCCGTGCTTTAGGTTTGCCTGTATAGCTTTGACCCTGAAGTCAAGCTCATTTTCACACTTTACGAGCTTTGCTTTTATAACCTCCCTCCCAGCTCTTTTGTGTGCCTCTATCCTGTGCACTCCGTCAACTACCCAATATCCATCTTCTCTTTCCCACACCAGGATTGGGTCAAACTCCACACCTTCTTCAAGCATTTCCGTGTACTCTTGCACCTTTTCTTCCACCGTCCCCGTCAAAACCCTGGGAAGCAGACCCTGAGGAATCACAAGGTCTTTAATTTCAAGCTCTACTATCATTTCCCGCCCTCCTTGTGAAATAGCTTTTGCAGGAGCTTTGAAATATCTGGCTCTTCTTTTGAAGAAAGCCACCCAGACCTGTCTTTTGTTTCTGCAATGCCTTTTGGAGAAGTGAAACTGAGATACCTTTGACCCTCTTCAACCCATATGAGACCTTCATAGCATTAGAAGAACTGTGACAGATGCAGGAAATATACGCTACGAAGGAAGCACTCAGGACAGCCACGCAGATCGCTTTTGGGCTTTGGCTCTTGCAGTAAAAGCTGCATCCTCAGAAGATGTAAAGGAAATTTTACCGATTTATTTTGCAAGTCAGTGGAGTATTGCAAGCCGGTGGAGTAGAGCATGGGTATAAAAGACTGGTTGGGAAAGACTTTTAGAAAGGAAGACCTCAAGAGCAAAAGACAAAGCGTAGAGCCTGTTTCTGTGTATCTGCCAAAGAGCCAGGATGTAAGGTCAAGGCTCATAAACCCCAGATTTCCCAGAGAAGCATTAGGGCAAATTGAGAAGGCGGTTTTTAACCATCCCATACTCTCGCAGGTACATTCTCTTACTATTAACCTTGCTAACACGGGGCACACTGTTGAGGTTGTCCCGGAGAATCAAGAAGCTATAGCTGAGATTAGGAGTTTCGCTGCACGGCAAAACATAGATGCCTTGTGCAATGCTCTTTTTAGCCAGATCATACTCTATGGAGCAATTTCCTGCGAAATCGTTGTTTCAGAAAAGCTTGATGGAGTTCAAAAGATTGTGAGAGTTCATCCGCAGTATGTGTATTTTGAATACGACCAGGAAGCAGACGAGTGGAGGTATAGAAAAACCAGGTTTTAAGTTTCAAACGTATTCAAATAACCTGGTTTTTCCATCCACCCTGCAGGGAATGATGTTCCCTGCCTACTACTCCCTATCCGTAAGGACTCAGGAGATACTTTGTAAAACAAATCAATCAATTTAAGTCTTACAGGATTGCAAAGCTTTATAAAGAAAGTTTTAAGATTTTCGTAAAATCTAAGTCTCAGGAGCTTGGCTCCTACTCTAATAATATTCACAGCTCCTACTAAGTCTGCGTGAAATACTTTATTTAAAACTTTATCTTTAAATATATTTCCATCTCTTTTTCCTTGACATATTTCTTTATTTTTTGTCTCTTTTACTTCAAATATATTAGCTAACGGTGATGTTTTAGATGTATAACTCTCATCAACCTCTATAACTTCCATTCCATACTCATAAGCTTTGTACTCTATTAACTCTATTAACCTTCTAAAAGGAATAGATACAAACTCTTGATTAGTTTTCTTTCCTAAGTCTATGCCGTTTTTACTTTCAATTGCATTTTTTCCTATGTAGATGGTTTTATGTCCTGTTTCACGGAGTAAATCAACCAGTTTCCTTGCTATTTTGTGAAAGTTGTTATCAAGCCACCTCTTTCTGTAGGAAGATAAAGATTTCATCTTTAATTCTAATTCATGAATCTTCTTAGTAGCAACTTCGTTTTCAATAAAACCTTTCTTGATAGAGTTTCTTAAGTTATCTATTTCAGCTCTAAGTTTTGACATTTCTTTGTTAAACCACTGATTGAAAGCTTTTATTTCTTTTCCTGATACTATAAAACTTTTTAACTCTGGATTTTCACTCACGACAGAAAGGAGTTCATTTAATCCTATATCTATTCCTGCTCTGTATTCTCCTTCTGGCTGTTCTACTTTTAAAGGATACTCATAAACAACATCTACATAGAGGTCGTCGCCAAAGAGTTTTATTCTTACTGAAGAAATTTTATAAGGGAAATCTTTAGGTAATTTAACTTTAAGATACTTATTGTTTTTGAGCCTGATTATTATTTTATCTCCTTCTTGCTTAAAAGTGTTAACATTTCCTTCTACAGAAAAGTTCATAAGGTATTTAAGTTTTTTAGCTTTAGGTGGTTTTGGCATTTCTTTGAACTTTTCAGGATTGGTTTTAAAGCTTTCAAGAGATTTAAAAAAGCTTTTAAAGTCTTTTATAGTCTGACGGATGATGTATTGGATGTAGCAAGGATTATCTACTTTCTCTTTTTGATTTTTAAGTTTTATAAGTAGGTCTGCTAATTCAGGATTACTTTCTATATTTTTTAAGACCTTTTCAAACTCTTCTTTGTATTTACCTGTATAGTTTTTTGCAACAAGGCCATAAAGAATAGACTGGTTTAGTAAATGTTCTTTATAAAGCGTATAATATTTTCTGACAAGAATTATAAGTATGTTTCTAAAGTGAGCAAGGTCTAAAAGTAGAGTTCTTACTTTTCTTTTTCTTTCTTTTCCCCCTATTCTTATGGTAAGAACTCTTTTACCTGAGAACATCTTCTACCGCCTTTCTGAGTTTTCTTCTGTTTGAATAATATTTCATGGAAAATGAATGTAGCAGAGTGATGATTTCTTCAATTATTTCTTCAACATCTTTCTTCTCGCTCGTATAGTCATTTATCACCACTATCTGGGTTCCAAATCTTGAAAAGAGGTTTTCAAAGAAATTAAACCCTGTTCTCGTAAGTCTGTCCCTGTAGGTTATCACCACTCTCTCTATGCGATAACTGAGAACCTCGTTTAAGAGAGTTTGGAAGTCTTTTCTTGCATCAAAATTAAGAGCTGAAGCTATGTCCTTATAAACTCCATCTATTTTCCAGCCTCTTGTAATACAAAAACTCTTGGCAAGCTCTATCTGGTTAATTAAATCCTGTTTCTGTTTTGGAGTGGAAACTCTCGCATAAATGATAGTTTTTCTGTACGGGGACTTTCCTGTAGTTTCTAAAAGGTACTTGTAAACACTATCTTCGTCATATTCATATCTGCCATTTGGCAAACGAGTTGCTTTTATTTTTCCCTCCTTCCTGAGTCTTCTTAAAGTACTCCGGGATATTCTTAAAATCTCCATCACTTCATATGATTTCATACAATTAAAGTAATCATTTGACTGCATTTTGTCAAGAGTTGCTAAAAAATTTTAGTCATACCATATCAGATGGTAGGCACAGAACTCATCAAGCTGAACCCTAAAACATACCTTTATTTGCCTATTTTGACCATTGATTCAAGCCCATATGCCATACCCCCCATGCTTGCCTCTCTGCAGCTGATGGATACTACTGACCAGCTTATTCAAGAACTGAAAAACCTCGCGCAAAAGATGGGACTGCTTGGTTTTCTTGACATTCAGTTTCCCTCGCTCCCAAAGGCTCCCTCAGAGACAGAAACCGAATACAGAGAAAGAAGTTTGAAGTTTTTAGAGCAGATGGCAAAATATGTGCAGGAAAACATACACAAAGGCATACTTCTACACTTTGAAGGCACAGAAGTAGAGTTTAAAGACATATCTGCACAGCTCAGCGGAATAAAGGATCTCCTCTCTACTCTGGAAAAGTGGACTATAGAGAGCGCCAAAAGCCAACCGGCACTACTGGGCTTTTCGGAAGGCTACACAGAAACCTGGGCAACGGTTAGCCTTTATATTTTTGCAAGTCAGATCAAAAACTATCATAGACTTGTGGAAAGATTTTTGGAGTATGTATACAAACTGCATCTTGCCCTCAAGGGATACGATGTAGAGGATGTTAACGTTAGTTTTACAGATCCGCCGAATTTTAAAGCTAGGGAAGAGGAAGAGGCAAGAAAAATGAAAGTTGAGTGGGTTATCCAGCTTCTACAGGCAGGCATTATATCTCTTGATGAAGCCAGAAACCTGCTAGGAGATGTGCTGTGATGGAAGGCAATTGGGATAGAGAGGGTAATGAATACATAGAGAGATTATTAAAACTGATTCTTCCAAGCGTGAATCAAAAGCTTGAAGAAGCACTTACAGATGTTTTCAGAATTGGTAAGTTTTTCATATCCTTCAACGACCTTTCCCGTATGCTCCTTCTAAAGCTTGAAGAGAAGGTAAGACTTCCTAATGAGGTAAAGGGCAGGCTCTTAAAAGAGCTTGAGGACATATACAGAAAAACGCAGGCTCAACTACCTCTCAACATCATACAAGATGACTTTTTTGATTTCAGAACACAAGATCTAAGGACAATCAACTACGCTCTAAAACTACACGACTTTTATCTCGGTAAGTTCTTTCAGGGAGACAGGGAAATAAGGCTTAGAGTTTTGAACTGGATGAACAGGTACTACTTAGAGCAGGGCAACCCGATAGGGAGAGGCCAGAAAGGCATAAAGGAGTTTCTGGAGCAGTTCAAAGAGTATATCAAACCGCAAACAGAATGGAAAGCTCGTCAGATAATAGACACATCTGTGAATTACCTACGGAACTCAGCTCGCTTGAGAGCTTTCCAAAGAGCGCAGGTCAAATACTATCGGTGGGATGCCGTTGGAGACAGGCTTACGTGCCCTGTCTGTAGAAGCCTTGACGGCAGAGTTTTTAAAACAGAAGACAGCATAAGAATTCTGGATATGATAGAAGCATCGGAAGATCCCACCATAATTAAGGATTTAAAACCCATCCTAAACAAACCCTGGACTGGCCCTACTGATAGCATTCCAAACAAATGGCCTCCGGCACATCCATTTTGTCGCTGTCGCATCGTAGCGCACGAAGAGACTGTGGAACTACCCGTTATGGTTCAAACTCCACCCGGAGTTCCAAACACACCTCTGCAGGCAGAGTTAGAGCAGGAGTACAGAAGCTTTACGAAAGAGGAGCTCACTAACAGAATAAAAGCGCACCTTGGTTCAGAGTGGGCAAGACCTCCCGCTGAGCCTAAAGAAAAAGACATAAGAAATTTTCTCGGCAAATATGTAGAAAGGCACTTTCAGAAGCACGGTGCTGAGGTAGGAGCTCAAACGTCTGATAAGTACAAAAAGAAAGCCTACGAACTAATAAGGAACCCCGACAGGGTTTATGTAGAAAGAAGAGGCAAATCCACATCTTACATATTTTATAAAGGAGATCTCAAAGTAGTTTGCTCAGACGACAACATGTCTATAAATTCTTTTTATAGAGAGGAGGTTGAAGCATGGATAAAGAGAGTAGCAGAAACCTTTGGTTCAGCGATAATCCAGATACTTTGATAGAAGATTATGAGTCTGTCCTTGAGTATCCTCCCGAATTGCCCGACGCCTATTCTCACCACAACTACTGGATGCTGACTGATATAAGGGATTCAATAGAACGCCTGGGACTTAGCGAGGATGAGAGAGTGAAAGCTCTTGATAGGGAACTCATAAAAAAGCTCAAAAAGTATGGACCACCCGCCTACAGAGAAAAAGAAAGGCCGGATTACTGGTGGTGGTATCTGGACAAAATTTATAAAGGCACTTATCCAGAGGAAAAACTTCCCGAGCATCTTAGAGAAATGCAAGGGAGGTCAAAGAGTTGGAGGGAATTAAATGAGTAAATACCAATCTCTGTTTTTCTTTATCATTGTAGTTTTACTAGCATTCCTTACTTTTAAGGTTTTTTCTCTCCACAAAGAAAACAAACTCCTTAGTGAAAGTGCAAAGCAATATCAAAAACTCATCAAGCAGAAAGAGCAAGAAATTTCAGCCCTACAAACGCAAATAGAAGCTTTGCAGAAAGAACGAGTTTTAAGAGAGAAACGCATTGTTACCCTAAAAAAGCAACGGATGGAAATAAAAGCCCCCACAACAAATGAAGAAATTGTGAAAAAGTTCAGGGAGCTCGGCTATGAAGCAAGTATTCGTTAGCTTTCTCTTTTTGCTCTGCCAGGTGACATTTGCAGGTGAAGTATGCTTTCCAGTTGAGCAAGCCAAACGCATAGCCGTTGAGCTTGAACAGAAAAGAGTTCTTGAAAAAGAAATAGCTGAATATGAAACCCTCACTGAAAATCTGAGAAAGCAAAATGAACTCCTCAAAAAGCAGAACGAACTTCTAAGAGAACAGGTTGAATTGATCAAAAACCAAGCTCAGCTTTACAAAACCGCATATGAGGAAGAAAAATCAAAACATAGCCTTAACCCCTTTGAAAAAGCTAAATGGCTCGGAGTAGGTCTCGGGCTGGGTATCATTATAGGCATTTTTGGCTTATAGGAGGTGTAAAATGTTGCAGGCTCTGAAAAGAATTACCTTTGACCTTTTGATTGCCTCAATTCTTCTCTTTATCTACGCCTTCAAGCTTTATGAAATTTTGCCTACTCCTTTACAATTGCTCTCCGTAAAAATCTTGCTTGTCAGCGTCGGTTTTCTTCATGCGCATATTACAAGAAAACTTGCCTTTCCATCTGTGAATTGGGAGGAGGAGGCATTCAATGCAAAAACTCTTCTTGTTATTGCTCTTTATTGCATTTTTATCTATGCATACGCAAGCGGAGGCTAACCAGCGTTGCCTTGTCCTTGCCCAAGAAATAAGAAAAGCTCATTACCTTTTCTTCGGGCTTGACTTTCCTTATTGGTACTCAATTGGACAGGCCGAAAAAGAAAGCCTTTGCCGTCACTCAATTTTGTCAAGTGACGGCATAGGCTCGGAAGGCTTTGCACAGATTACTTGGGATTGGTGGAAAAACAGACTTGCAAAAGTTGGCATCCCCGAGATCAAATCCATCCCAAACCATGCTAAAGCTCAAGCTTATATCAACCGCTATGAGTATGACCGGACACGGTGTCGTAAACTTTTTGAAATGTATCAACGCTACAATGGTGGTGATCTTGTTACGAGAGAACTTGCCAAAGCAAACTCTTGCAAGTGGGAAGACGGCTATAGAACTTGTAGACGGAAGGATGTCTGTGTGTGGAAAACTAAGAACGGCTGTCGTCAGTGGAGAAACGCATGCGATATCAATTATGAATATAGCTTAAAGATTTTCAAACTTGCTCAAAAATACAGAACCAACACTGACTCTGACAAATATCCTTTCTTTTGACAAATGACACATAACACATGAAAAACCAGCAGGTTTGGGATAAACTTATCCCAAAAGTGGAACTTTTTTTGTAAAAAACTTCTGAGGCAAGTTTTTTGTTTTGTGTTCCACATCTCTTTTGATTGTCTCTCAAGGATTTGCATAGGGTGGGGGTGGAACTTTTTTTTGTAAAATTACAGAAAATTTCTAAGATTATCGGAGGGGGAGGGATTCGAACCCCCGGTGGGCTGTGAACCCACTGGTGATTTCAAATCACCCGCCTTCGTCCACTCGGCCACCCCTCCAGATGGGGAGTAAAAATATCAATATTATTATAAGCTATACGCCGAGTGAGAAATTCCCTTTAAGCTAAACCTTCCATATCAATAAAAAGACAGCAGGGCTACTATAATAGTAGCTCTAAAAACCATCGGAGGTTTTTACCATGGAAATTATACCACCTTACCTACGCATCTACCAACAAATCCTAAAAGACCTTGAAAATGCCTTGCCATTCCTTAATGTGCCAAAAGCTAAAGCAGGCAGAAAGCCTAAACTCACAGACATCCATATAGCAGCCATCTTTATACTCTCCTACATAACCAATACAAAAGTCCTCACCTTAGCTAAACTACTTATTGACCCATCCATACAATCATGGCATATCTTCAGAAGATACAGACTCAAGAGAGTATACAGGATATTGAGAGAATACAAGCTTCACAAGCTGAGGCTTATGATTTTAGCAAGGCTTTTGTATGGTAAGAAGATAGAACTTGTAATAGATGGAACCATAGTGGACATAGCCAATGTAAACAGGGCGAGGACACAGAAGATAAGGAGGGTAAGAGGGAAGGTATGGTGGGCAAAGAGGAGAAGGAAGATAGTTCGGAGAGACAATGGGAAGGTAGTGGAGTTTGAGGAGGTCAGGTATGGCATGTTGATGATGGTGTTATGTGATAGGTGGGGAAGAGTTTATGATGTGTGGATAAGCTTTGGAAGTGTGCATGAGGTTAGGGCATTTAGGGAAAGGAAGAGAAGGAGTTTATGGTTTAGGAAGCTTGTGGAGAGTTGTGTGGTGTATGGAGATAGGGGTTATAGGGGTTGTGAAGGTGTGATTGTGTGTGGTAGTAGGGAGATGAGGGCAAAAAGGCAGGTAGTGGAAGGTGTTATAAGTCAGATAAAGCTTTTTAATGCTGGTAGTGGGTGGAGGACTTTAACTTGTGTGCTTGTGTATGTATATGCTTATGCTATTGGATATAGCTATTATAGGAGGGGTGAACCTGAGGTCTAATTTCTCACCCGGCGTATATCAATATTATTATAAGCTATGCAATATGGGAAGTTTACCCTTTGTAGGAATAGACTCGTAACCTACCCAAAATGATATAAGGCGTGAAAAGGCAGCCCCTACAAAGGCATTTACTAGGTCCTTACAGTTGCTCGATTAAAGGTTGGAAGTCTAACCTTTAAATTTTTAACATAACACTTTTACACAGCGCACAACGCAAAAAGATTTTTGCCTTATTTGTTTTCAGCAAATTTCAATCACCTATGTGCATAGCTGTAGTGGAATCCCACCTTGATATGTGAAGTACAAGCCAAGGTACAAATTTTTCTTTTAGAAACCTTACAATTTCAACACAATCCCTTGAAGACTTCCACTTATTATACAGCTCCTCTATATCCTTTCTCATACTATCATGCTCCGCTTTGTGCATTGGATAGGCAAAAAACTCTGCCTCTCTCATAAGCTCCTCTTCTGTAGAAAAGTGATCCTCTATGTCGTAAAGGAGAAGATCCATAAGTTTATCCACTTCTTCTAAATGCTTTTTTTCACAAGCAATATAAAGCTCATTTATTATCTGCACCTCATCTTCATGTAAGGCATTAAACAGCTCGTTGGCCACCTTGGGCAGCTCTTGAATTTTTATAAGCACGGCTTACCTCCTAAGATTTTTTAAGTAAATATGTGTTTATTTTCTTATTTTTCTATGAGATCTATCATATCATTAAAAGACTCAGTGAGAAATTAAAGCCTAGGGCTTGCAACCTGTTAATGCAGGTGCAGGGCTCGCTCTTGCCAAATGGGTACCCGTAAAGGGTCCATATAGATTAAATTTACAGACCCTAAACATACCAAATGTTCAAAGGTATATTTCTCGGACAACGTGTTACTCTATGTAGGCCAAAGAAGCAATATCCTATTAAGATTTTTAAAAACCTTATATAAAAAACTTGACAAAACTTTACTAAAGTTTTATATTTTTTCACAAACTAAGGCAAAGGAGGTGGCCTATGGCAGAGAAGATTATAGGTATAGACCTTGGAACGACCAACTCTGTGGTGGCAGTTATGATAGGTGATGAGCCTGTAGTCATAGCCAATCAAGAGGGTTCAAGGCTTACACCCTCTGTAGTATCTTGGACAAAGGAAAAGGAGGTTTTGGTAGGAGAACCCGCCAAGAGGCGTGCCATACTTGACCCAGAAAACACGGTGTATGAATCCAAAAGGTTTATAGGAAGAAAGTATGAAGAGGTTTTGGATGAAGCCAAAAGGGTCTCCTACAAGGTGGTTCCAGATGAGAAGGGAGATGCAAGCTTTGAAATTCCAAACTTAGGCAGAAAGGTCAGGCCCGAGGAGGTGGGCGCCCAAATCCTCAAAAAGCTAAAGGAGGCGGCAGAGGCCTACCTTGGAGAAAAGATAACAAAGGCCGTAATCACTGTGCCAGCTTACTTTAATGAGAGGCAAAGGCAGGCCACAAAGGATGCGGGTAAGATTGCAGGCCTTGAAGTCCTAAGAATCCTAAACGAGCCAACGGCAGCAGCCTTGGCATACGGCCTTGACAAAAAGAGCGATGTAAAAATACTGGTCTATGACTTTGGAGGTGGTACCTTTGACGTCTCCATACTGGAAGGCGGAGAAGGAGTTATAGAGGTAAAGGCTACGGCGGGAGACACCCACCTTGGTGGTGCCAACATAGATGAGAGGATAATGGAATGGCTCATTGAAGAGTTTAAAAAGGAAACAGGTGTGGACCTAAGGAAGGATAGGACAGCCCTTCAAAGGCTAAAGGAAGCCAGCGAACAGGCAAAGAAGGAACTCTCCTTTAAGCTGGAAACGGAGATAAACCTTCCCTTTATAACCATAGACCCATCCACCAACCAACCCCTACACCTCCAGAAGAAGCTTACAAGGGCAAGGCTTGAGGAGATGATAAAGGACCTTGTGGATAGGACTATGGAAATAGTCAAGAGGGCCCTTGAGGACGCCAAACTCAGGCCTCAGGACATTGATGAAGTGGTGCTTGTGGGCGGTTCCACAAGGATACCCTTGGTCCAACAAAGGATAAAAGAGTTCTTTGGAAAGGAGCCTCATAAGGGTGTAAACCCCGATGAGGTGGTGGCGGTTGGTGCTGCCATACAGGCGGGCGTGCTTTCTGGAGAGGTAAAGGAAATACTCCTTGTAGATGTAACACCCCTCTCCCTTGGTGTGGAAACCTATGGCGGTGTTATGACCGTGCTTATACCAAGGAACACACCCATACCTTACAAGAAATGTGAAATCTTTACCACTGCCAGCGACTATCAGACAGAGGTAGAAATTCACGTGCTTCAGGGTGAACGCCCATTGGCAAAGGATAACAAATCTCTTGGTAAGTTCTATCTTACGGGCATACCACCAGCTCCAAGGGGCGTTCCAAAGATAGAGGTATGCTTTGACATAGACGTGGATGGCATACTGCATGTAACCGCCAAGGACCTTGGCACGGGTAAGGAACAATCCATAAGGGTGCAGGCTTCCTCTGGACTAACGCAAGAGGAAATAGAAAGGATGATAAAAGAGGCCCAGATGCACGAGGAAGAGGACAAAAGGAAAAAAGAACTTATAGAAGCCAAAAACCAGCTTGACCAACATGTTTATAACCTTGAAAAGGTGCTAAAGGAAAGCAGGGATAAGCTACCTTCTGATGTAATCTCCGAGGCGGAAAAAACCATAGAAGAAGCCAAGAAGGTCTTTGCAAGCTCCCAAGATATTAACGAGGTAAGAAGCATGACAGAAAAGGTGCTTGAGGTAGCAGGAAAGGTGGGAAGCCACCTCTATCAAGGCACAGGAAAAACAGGAGAAGGCGGAGACGTAATAGAAGGAAAGCCCATGTGATATAATTATGACCGCCTATGGCGGTCCCTTTCTTTTTATACCTCTTTGTCTTTTTTTTCCATTGCGTATTCCAATAGCTTTGAAAAAAAGATAAAAGAAAACTGGAACAGGTTATCACACCCCCAAAAGGTCTATCAGCTATACAAGCTAATAAACTTTGAATGCCTGTGGCTTTGCAACAGCGAAAAAACAGATAACTTTTACACACTTCAAGAGATCTTCAAAGAGGTTATACACCACGGCATAAGGCCCAGAGAAAGTAAAAGCCTTGACCCAGAACTTGCCTTAACAGATGAACTTATAGACATAGCCTATAAGCTTTATTATGGTAGCGCAGACCCTTCCAAGCTTTATAAGGGCTGGAACCTTCCCAAAAAGCCAGACCAAGTGATAAACATATTGGCCAGTCTTTTAAAAGAGGGCAGAATAAGGGACCTATTGATAGAACTTTCCCCAAAAAGTGGTGAGTATTGGTTCCTTGTAGAACAGGCTAAATACTTAGAAGGCTTGTCCCATTTTGAGTGGAAGCCTATAAAACTCAAAAGGAATTTGAAGCTTGGAGATAGGGACCAATGCCTTGACGAGATAAGGTTTAGGCTTTTCCTTTTGGGAGACCTTAAAGAATACAAAAATTCTGATGTTTTTGACCAAGAGCTTATTGAGGCAATAAAAAGCTTTCAAAAAAGGCATGGACTACCAGAAACAGGCATCATTGATAAAAAAACTATCCAAGAGTTAAACATAAGCCCAGCAGATAGATTAAAACAGGTTCTCCTAAACCTTGAAAAACACCGATGGATATACCAGCCCTTTAAAAGAGTGCTAATAGTAAACATACCATCCTTTGAACTATACATAATGGAAGAAGACAGGGTCATTTTTTATTCAAAGGTTATAGTGGGAAGAGACTACAGGGAGGATTTTAGGCCAACTCCCATGCTTTTTAGCAAAATTGAAAGCATAACCATAAACCCCAAATGGTATGTACCTACAAGCATATCGGTAAAAGATATACTTCCAAAGGTAAAAAAGGACCCAAGATACCTCATTAAAAAGGGCTTTAAGGTCTTTTATATGGGAGAAGAGGTGGACCCTCTACAGATAGATTGGAGGCTTTACGATGAAAATAACTTTCCCTTTAGGCTTGTGCAAGAGGCAGGGCCAAAAAACGCCCTTGGGCGCATAAAGTTCAACTTTCCCAACCCTTTCCAAGTGTTCCTTCATGATACACCCGATAAACACCTCTTTAAACATACAAAAAGGACCTTTAGCTCTGGCTGTATAAGGGTGGAGAAGGCAGAATACCTTGCCCTTTATCTATTAGGCCAAGGATGGACGCAGGAAAGGTTAAAGGCTTTAATAGAACAAGGACAGACCATAAACCTTAAGCTAAAAGAAGCTATGCCCATATACATTCTTTACTTTACGGCCTTTGGAAGGGATGGAAAGCTTCATTTTAGAGAAGACCTCTACGGATATGATACAATTTTGTCTCAGGTTCTTTTCTCTTCTGGAGGTAGGTGATGACAAGGAGAGACTTTATAAGGTCTGTGGCATACTTGGGAGGATTGGCCTTTGGCTCCTTTTCTTATGCCTTCCTACCCGAGAGGATAAATGCAAGAGAGGGGGCAAGGTGGCTAAATTTATATTCGTTAAACACAGGGGAAAGGCTTAAAGTAGCCTACTGGATGGACGGCAACTATATAAACAGCTCCCTTGAGGAGATAAACTATATTTTGAGAGACTACAGGAGCGGTCAGATAGCACCCATAGACACAAGGCTCCTTGACCTTCTTTATCTAATAACCCAGCTATCGGGCAAAGAGGAGATCATAGTCATATCCGGTTATAGGTCGCCTTCTACCAACGCCTATCTACATAGAAAGAAAAAGGGCGTAGCCCAAAATAGCTATCACACACTCGGAAGGGCGATAGATATAAGGATAGAAGGTATGCCTCTGCAAGCCCTCAGGGATTTGGCTATTGGCCTTAGGGCTGGAGGAGTGGGCTACTATCCAAGCTCTGGCTTTGTGCATCTTGATACAGGACCTTTTAGGTGCTGGTAATGGTAAGGGTTTTTGTGGGCTTTTTTACAACAAAGAGAATACAAGAGGCTGTGGAAAAGATACAGGCCCAGTCGGAAGGCTTTATAAGGGGTAAGTGGGTTGAGCCACAGAACTTTCACATGACCTTCCAGTTTATAGGGGAGGTGGAGCAAGAAAAGTTGATAGACCTTTTAAAAAGCCTTCAGGAAACCGCCAAAGGACTAAAACCTGTAAAGGTAAAGTATAGGGGGCTTGGTGTATTTCCAAACGTTGATAGGGCAAGGGTGCTTTGGATAGGTGTGGCGGATGGCTACAGACAGCTTATAGATATGGCAAGGTCCATAGTGAGGGCAAACAGGCAGATAGGCATAAGGGATGAAGGCAAGCCCTTCCAACCACATGTAACCATATGCAGGATAAAAGAGTATGATAAAAAGGCCTTGAAAAACCTTTTACGCCAATATGAAAACACAAGCTTTGGAGAGGACCTTGTGGATAGGATAGCCCTTATAAAAAGTTCTTTAACTTCTGTTGGACCAATATACACAGTTATAGAGGAGTTTTACTTAAATGGGTGAATGGACTTATGAGAAGGCAGGAGTAAGCATAGAAAGGGCTGAGGCCTTTGTGGATTATATAAAGGAAAAGGTCCAGTCTTTGCCAAGGCAAGCCCTTCTTTTTGGAAGCTTTGCCAGTGGGATAAGCTTAGAAGGCTATAAAAATCCTGTCATTATGATGACAACGGACGGAGTTGGGACAAAGCTCAAAATAGCCCAAGAGGTAAAGGTGCATCACACGGTAGGTATAGACCTTGTGGCCATGAACGTCAACGACCTTCTTACCACTGGAGCAAAGCCCATAGCCTTCCTTGATTACATAGCGGTGGGGAAGATAGACCTTGAGGTTTTAAAAAGAGTTATGGATGGCATAGTGGAAGGTTGCAAGATGGCGGATGTGGCCTTAGTGGGTGGAGAAACGGCGGAGATGCCAGACTTTTATCCAGAAGGCACTTACGACCTTGCGGGCTTTTGTGTGGGTGTGTGTGAAAGGGAAGAGCTTATAACGGGTAAGGACATAAAGCCGGGGGATATTATAATAGGCTTTCCTTCAAGCGGTTTTCATAGCAATGGCTACAGCTTAGTAAGAAAAATACTGGAAAGCAAAGGCATAAGCTATCATGATAGGTTCGAGGGAACGGATAAAAGAATATGGGAGGTGCTTTTGGAACCAACTAAGATATACTCAAGAGAGATAAACAATCTTAAAAAAGCCGGTGTTATGATAAAAGGTATGGCACATATAACCGGTGGTGGCATACCGGGAAATCTAATAAGGATACTTCCAGAGAACTGCAAGGCTATAGTGGAAGCCAACCGAATACCATCAAATCCCATATTTGACTGGATTAGGGAGCTTGGAAATGTGCCAAGGGATGAGATGTATAAAACCTTTAATATGGGTGTAGGTTTTATGGTGGTGGTAAGTAAAGAAGATGTAGAAAAGGTTTTAAAGGCTGTAGATTCTTCTTTTGTATGCGGTAATATAGAGGAGGGTAAAAAGGATGTGCTTATTGTGTAGAACTTTTGCCATTCTTTTATTGTTTGTTAGCCTTTCTTTGGCGCAGGTTATAAAGGAGATAAGGATTGAAGGTTCTCAATACGTGCCTGAGGATGTTATCCTTGGCCTTATAAACATAAAAAGCGGAAGCTTTTACAGTCCAGACCTTGTAAGGGAAAGTATAAGGCGTATGTATAGAAGTGGTTTTTTTGATGAGGTGGCAGTTTATGAAGAAAGGCAAGGGGACCAAGTAGTCCTAATATACAAGGTAAAGGACCTGCCTGTTATATACAAAATTGAATTTCAAGGCAACAAAAAGATAAAATCGGAGAACCTTGAGAAGAAGATAGGTATAGAAACAGAGGTTGGTAAGATAGACATAGAGGAGATTACAAAGGGATATACTTCCTCTCCAGCCATAGAAGAAAAGCTTGAGATACAAAAGAGGCTTAAGCTGGGTAGGGTGCTTACCCGTGAGGAAATGGAGTACATAAAGAGAAAAATAATAGAAGCTTATGCCAAAGAGGGGTATCCCAAAGTGGAAGTAGAATACGGTCTTGTGCCCAAAAAGGGGGCCTCCAAAATCGTTTATACAATAAAGGAGGGTGAACCCGAATATGTAAAGAGCATAAGGTTTGAGGGGAATAAAAGTTTTAGCAGGGGCAAACTGCTTGGGCTTATGGAAACAAAGCCAGTAAGCCTTCTTGCCTTTAGGCTAAAACCGCCTTTTAGCGAAGAGGTTTTAAAAGAGGATGTAAAAAAGATAAGGGACTTTTACCGTTCTGAGGGCTTTTTTGAAGCCAAGGTAGACTACTCTGTCAAAAGAGAAGGAAACAGGTATGAGATAAGCATAAAGATAGAAGAAGGACCAAGGTATAAGTTAAAAGACCTAAACATAGAGGGCAACACTCTCTTTGCTTACAAAGAGCTGGTGGGTGATATTCTCAAAAAGAACAGAGGAGGCTATTACAGAAGAGAAGTCATTGATAGGCTTAAAGATAACATAAGGAAAAGGTATTCGGAGATGGGCTTTTTGGGTGTTTCCGTGGAAGAAAGGGAGGATGTGAACCCAGAAAAGAAAAGCGTAAGCCTTAGCTTAAGGATTCAAGAGGGCGAGCCAGTTTATGTAAACAGGATTGAAGTGCAGGGCAACTATGAATCAAGGGATTATGTGATAAGAAGGGAGCTGAGGTTCCAAGAGGGTGAGCTGGCAAACTTAAAGGAGATAGAAAGGTCAAAGACAAGGATCTTTAACCTTGGCTATTATGAGGATGTATCCATAGACCCCTTCCCTTCAGAGGGCAAAAACTGGGACTTTGTGGCAAAGGTAAGGGAAAGGTTCACTGGACAGTTCTCTGTAGGCCTAGGATACAACCAGGTCACTGGCATTTCGGGTTTTGTGTCTTTGCGTAAGGGTAATTTCCTTGGCACTGGAGACATAGCAGGAATATCCATATCATATGGAAACAAGTACAAGGACAATTCACTCTCCTATACAAAAAGGTGGTTCCTTAACAAACCAATTGACCTTACAGGTTCCCTTTACGATAAAAGGATAGAGTACACCACTTATACAGTAGAAAGGACAGGTATTGACCTAATATTTTCGAGGGAATTTGCAGAGTTTTGGAGGGTAGGTGCAGGTGTAAGCCTTCAAAAGGTAAACTACAAAAATATATCTTCCAATGCCTCACCTTTAATACAGCAAGAGGCAGGCACAAGGCAATCAAGGAAGTTCCTATTTAGCATAACAAGGGATACAAGGGATAACTACCTCTTCCCCTCTCAAGGGTCCCTTACAGAGATAAACTACTCGGTGGCTGTGCCTGTGCTGGGCGGCAACGAAAAGTTTAACAAATTAATCCTTTCTCACCAGCACTTCTTTAAAGATAGATGGCTTGATACTGGTTTGATACTTTCGGTAAAAGGTGTGTTTGGAATGGTTGAGCCTTATGGTGGTAAAAGGGTGCCTCTTGATGAGAGGTTTTTTGTGGGTGGAGACTTCACTGTAAGAGGATACAAGTATGGCTATGCAGGACCCCTTGATCCCAACACCAACGACCCTGTTGGAGCAAAAAGAGAAGCCATATTCTCCATAGAAGCAAACTATCCACTTTACAAAAACATACTCTATGGAGCCGTGTTCTACGATACTGGTCTTGGATTTGACAACTGGAATGAGCTAAAAACGCAGAACTTAAGAGGGGGCTTTGGTGTGGGCATAAGGTTTATAACACCCTTTGCACCCATAAAGCTGGACTGGGCCTTTAAGACCAAAAAAGTGCCAGGAGATACATCAAGGAGCAAGCTACACTTTGTATTGGGTGTGTTCTTCTGATGACACCAAGGGCTTTAACCATAGCTGGGTCGGATAGCGGTGGGGGTGCTGGCATCCAAGCGGACCTAAAAACCTTTACAGCCCTTGGCGTTTATGGCATGAGCGCCATAACCTCCATAACGGTGCAAAATACGGTAGGTGTTTATGAGGTGTTGGACTTGCCTCCTCAGATGGTCTACGACCAGATAAGGGTTGTGGCAGAGGATATTGGTGTGGATGCTTGTAAAACCGGTATGCTCTCCAACGAGGAGATAATAAGGGTGGTGGCCAAAGCCATAAGGGAATTCAAGCTGGAAAAGTTTGTGCTTGACCCAGTGATGAGGGCAAAATCGGGAGACCCACTATTAAAAGAATCTTCAAAAGAGACTCTTATAAAAGAGCTTATTCCCCTTGCCCTTGTTATTACACCCAACATACCAGAGGCGGAAGAACTGTGCGGTTTTGAGATAAAAGGCCTTGAGGATATGGAAAGGGCTTGTAAAAAGATATACTCCCTTGGATGTTCTGCGGTGGTTTTAAAGGGCGGACATCTAAGGCATGAAGAGGTAATAGATGTTTTTTACGATGGAAGGGGTTTTGAATACCTTAAAGGAAAGTGGGTCAATACCAAGAATACACACGGTACCGGTTGCACCTTTTCTTCTGCCATAACCTCATACCTGGCAAAGGGCTATAGCCTACTTGATTCGGTTAAAAAAGCAAAAGAGTACATACAAGGCGCCATAGAAAACTCACTACCCTTGGGCAAGGGACATGGACCACTAAACCACTTTTGGCCCTTTTATTCCTTTAAAAGGTAGGCCACAGCCACAGAGAATTCCCGTTCATGAGAAAGGGAAACCAACACCTTAACCTTTTCAAAGCCCTTTCGTAATATTCTCACTCTTGCAGGCTTCCCCCTATCGCCCAAAACCTCAATCTCAGAGAATTTTAACACCACACCATAGGCTTGATAAAAGGCCTTTAACACTGCTTCTTTGCAAGCCCACCGAGCAGAAAGGCATTCATAAAAGGACTTTTGGCTTTGACAGTAGCGTAGTTCCTCTTCTGTATAGATTCTCTTCAAAAACCTCTCACCAAACCTTTCTACTGCTTCCTTTATCCTTTGGTTTTTGACTATATCAATGCCCACCATGATAAACTATCTTACATGTACCTGCTTTGGCTTGGTATAGTTTTCTACTTTTTAGCCTTCATATTCTCCTTAGTTTATCACTTCCTTTCTGTCTTCAAAAGGCCCACCCTTTTTAGCCTTTTCCTTGGTTGGTTTTTTTACATGGCCTACGTTATAAAGATGGCATTGGATATTGGAAGTTTCCCCTTTGCAGACACTTATGGTTTTTATTCTTTGCTGGGAAATGGTATGCTCTTTTTTCTCTTGCTTATATCCTTTAAGCAAGAACAGCTTCAGAAGTTTTTAGCCTTTTTTTCTTTGATGGGTATTTTGTCCACCCTTTTGGCTCTCCCTGCAGAACCTTCTCCATACAAAAGCCCACTCTATTCTTTGCACATAACCTCAGCCCTTTTCTCTTATGCCTTTGCCCTTTTGGGAGGACTCTTTTCCTTAATAAAGTTTATGGTGGAGGCTAAGCTAAAACAGAAAAGTTTGAGCGGTTTTTTCATGCCCCTTAACCTTTTAAGAAGGGGTGAAAGGCTTTTTATTAACCTAAGCTTTATATTTTTCACATTTACTTTGATCTTTGGAAGCCTTTGGAGCAGAAGCTTTTTTGGACAACACTGGATAAATGACCCAAAGCTTGTATATGTGCTATTCCTTTGGCTATACTATGCCATCCTCGTGCATCTTAACCTGCTCCAAAGGATAAAACCTAAAACCCTTTCCTACGGGATTATAATAGGTGCCCTTCTTGTCATATTAAGTCTTTTGTTTATAAGACATGAATTATAAAAGGATATTCCTTGTAGGTTTTATGTGTAGTGGTAAAAGTACTGTTGGGAGGTTGCTTTCCTTGAGGCTTGGTTGGTCCTTTGTGGATGTAGATGAAGAGGTGCAAAGGCTTGAGGCTATGACAATACCAGAGATATTTGAGAAAAAGGGCGAAGACTACTTTAGAAGGCTTGAAGTTAGTGTGCTTGAAGCCCTTAGTCAGAAAGAAAACATAGTAATTAGCACAGGTGGGGGCCTTGGAGCCAATCCTTATGCCATGGAACTCATGAAGTCAAAAGGCCTGGTAGTTTGGTTAAAGGTGGAGTTTGATACCTTCATAGAAAGGTGTGGCAAGGACCCCTCAAGGCCCCTTTTAAAAAGGAGTAGAGAAGAATTGTTGAAGCTTTTTGAAGAAAGGTCCCAAAGGTACGCACAGGCTCACCTAACCCTTGATGCAAGCCTTAAACCTGAAGAGATTGTGGAGGAAATACTAAAGGTTTGCAAAAAAGGATAACTTGTCTTATAATTGCTTTCAAAAAGGAGGATGTTATGCTAAAAAGATTTAGCTTTATATCTGTTTTATCGGTAGCTTTGCTTACCCTAAGCGCCTGCGGGCAAGGTTCTGCCAAATGCCCCACAAAGGACCAAGTGAAGGCGCAGGTGAAAGAGCTTATACCTCAGGACTTTACCGTAGAATCCATAACTCAGCTTCAGGATATAAAGGGCCTTTGTGAAGTGGTGATAAAGGTGGGCGCCCAGCCCCTTGTTTTCTATATGGACGGGCAAAGCAAGTACATTTTGGCAGGAAACCTTATAAGTCTAAAAGACAAAAAGAACCTAACAAGAGAAAGACAGCAGGAGTTTATGAAGGTATCTGCAGACCAGCTAAAGGAGCTTGAAAAACATGTAAACATAAAGTTTGGAGAAGGGAACAAATACATCTACTTTATAACAGACCCAGACTGTCCTTTCTGTAAAAGAAGCAACCCCATAGTGGAGGAATGGGCAAAGAAGAACAAGGTGGAAGTAAGAGTAATCCTTTTCCCACTTCCTATCCATCCAGAGGCCTTTGACAAGTCTGTAGCCTTAGTATGCGATAAAAAAGGTTTTAAAGAATACACAGAAGGATACACCTCTCAAAACCAGTGTGAAGAAGGCAAAAAGGCCATTCAATCCAACCTTGAGTTTCTGAACAGGCTTGGCATAAATGGAACGCCAACCTTCATAGGCATGAACGGTAGCATGCATTCTGGAGTACCCACAGAGGAGGACCTAAATAGACTTGTAAAATAAAAATTTAAACCTATATTAAGAAGCGTAGCCTATTAGCTGAATACAGTTTACTATCCTCAATCTCTATGAAAATATTCATGGGGAGAGGGTAAAGGAGGTTTTCATCATGAGGGTTTTTACTATTTTAGCCCTATGTTTTTCCTTAGCTTTTTATCCTGTTTTTGCCCAACAGGGTCCATATCCCGTCCCAGAATCACCAAAGGAAGGTGGTGGAGGTGTTAACATTGGGCCTGCCATAGTATTGCCACTTCTTCTTATTCCAATGCTTATCAAAAAGCTAACCGAAGGCAAGGATTTACCTACCTACCCAGTGCTTGAGAAAAAGCCTGTAAACATCTCCCAAAGCGGAAACACATACACTATAAACTGGGTTATATACTATGCCAACAACACAAACACCACACAGAATAACATAAGCATAACGGAAGGGCCAATAAACAACATAGTGCCAGGTTCTCTGCAGGGTCCAACGGGATGGACCGGGACCTTAAACTCCACAAACACGGTGGCCACATGGACAGGAAACGCACCCCCTATCAATGGATATATGAGTGCAACTATTCCCACATCTGGCCCCGCATCTTTTAATCCAGGATCAGGCTCTGGTGATGGCTATATTGTAATTCCATATCGTGATAGCGGTGGTGTGCTTCGTATTTACTATATAAATCATCACGTTACTAGAAATCATTCCTTACCTGGTTCCAATATATCCAATGCTATGCCTTTTGGATGTATTAATACATCTACGGGCAACTTATGTCCTGGTTTCCCTAAAAAGCTTCCCAAAGGAGATGGAAGCGGTAAGCCTTCCTCCACTAACATGCATCCTGAAGAGTACTTTCTTAAAGGTACTCAACTTTACTATGTGGTTACTACCCCGGACAATCCTACCAATGTTAATAATACCTCTTGGGAATTTGGCTTAGGTTGTTATGACCTTGCTACGGATGCAGAATGTGGCTTTTTCAAGCTTGGAGCTTTACCATCTGGTTATAATGGCGAAGCTTACGTAAAAGGACCTTGGAAGGTTGGCAACGAACTTTACATTATAGATATGGATGGTAAGCTTTACTGTCTTGATGCCAATAATCCAAGTAATTTCTGCTCTGGACTTGGGAACTATTTTACAGGCTTTCAATTGCCATTAGGTGCTTTCCCAAAACCTGGTCCAGCATGGTCAGGCAATGACCCGTGGTGGGGTCCTGCTGTTGCAGGAGAGATATACAATAACAAGCTATATCTTACAACCAGCACGAACCCAGTTCATTCTATAAATATTTTATTAACAGTAAATATGACTTTACGAACCTTTTGCTTTGACACAGCTATCAAAGGTACATGTATGGGTTGGTCTGTTTTACCAAGAAATATAACAGCAAATCGTTTTATAAGCACTTTTTTATACTATGACAATAGCATGACACCAAGACATGTATGTGCAAGACTAAATGGATCTACACAAAGCTGTGTAAATATTAGCAGTGGTGTAATAACTACTCCACCAACAATAGTATCTACTTTGAACTCTGCGTACGGTTTTGGTTCTGAAATAACCATAGGGACTCGTACCTATTTTCCAGATTTTTTTCAAGGAACTAATGCAGTACACTGTTGGGATTGGTCAGCTGGCGCTTCTTGCACGCCAACATCTTCTTATCCTTCGTGGACAAACAATCCTTGGAATTATGCGGTTAACGTAGATGATAAAGGATGTATATGGGTGTTGGGAGATAATGCACCTGCCATGTGGAACTTTGACCCCAATAAGCCACTTACACAGGGAAAGGCTTCAAGGTGTGAAGACAAAGAAGGCAAGCAAAACTTCACCTTCCAACCTTGGCAGTATTGCTCTGGTCCAAAGCCCTTCTTGTGGACAAAGGTGGAGATAGCCAACACAAGCCTGTCGGACTTTTCCAAGCTTATAATAAATGTAAAAGACAGCGCAAACAACACCATATTTACCTATGATTGCTTGGCTAACGGTAGCCTAACGGCCAACCTATCCAGCATAGCATCCCAAACCAATGGACAACCCTTAAAGGTAGAAGTGGATTATGCATTATCAAGTTCAAGCAACCTTCAGAACTTTGATGTAAAAGCTTATTACCATGCCTCACCCCTTGAGTTCTGTTTAAAAAGCCAACATAACTGCTCCCAAAGTGAGGTGAAAAACACTGTGAGCGTGCCGGGCGTACAAAACCAACCTATGGTGGAAGTAAGCCTTCCCAAGCCAGAGCATTGCCCGATTTATGCTGAAGGAGGCGGTAATCAACCGAGCGGTCCTTCAAGTGGAGGACAAAGCGGCAATACTGGTGGCCAAGACAGCGGGTCTGGTGGCGTTGCTCCATGGTTAGGTGGTGCATTGCTTACTCCAACGCCTTTGCCCGGTGGAACAGGCAGTGCTGGCGGAACGGGTGGTACTGGTAATGTAGGTGCATCCGGTGGTGCTTCTTCTGGAGCCACTGGTGGTGGTGTGCAGGTCATAGAAAAGGACGGACAAGTGCAGATAGCCCCAGAGGTAAAACAAAGATGTTATTGGAAGCCCAAGGCAAAAACACCAACGGAAAGCAAACCTGTAGTCAAAAAGAAGACTACATCCACTGTTAAGAAAGCCACAACCCAAAAGCCTGAAGTAAAGTCTTCTACAACGCAAACAAGCAAACCACCTACAAAACCTGTTAAAAAGGTAGCAAAAAAGCCCAAGGTTCAACCTGCTTCCACCCAGGAAATGGAATACATCTGTGAGCCTGAAAAGTAAAAGATTGAAAGGGTCGGGCAAGAGAAGCCCGGCCTTCATCTTCTATGTAATTTGCATAAAATTAAGTTAAATGGATTGGCTTCAAAAGGAGTTAGAAGAAATTGAATCATCAAACTTATTTAGAAAAAGACTTCTAAGGGAAGGGTTAAAAGATTTCTGCTCCAACGACTATTTAGCCCTAAGGGACCATCCGCAAGTGGTAGAAGAGGCCATAAGGATTTTAAAGGATTACGGCTTGGGTTCTGGTGCCTCTGCTTTAGTTTCCGGATATACAAAGCATCATAAGGATTTGGAAGAAAGCCTTGCTTCTTTTAAAAAAGTGCCTTGCTGTGTTCTCTTTGGCTCTGGCTATCTTGCCAACCTTGGCACAATCCAAGCCTTGGTAGATGAAAAGGACCTTATCCTTAGCGACCAGCTAAACCATGCCAGCATTATAGATGGGTGTAGAATATCCAAGGCCACCGTCTTAGTATACAAACACAGAGATTATGAACATCTTGAAGAGTTGCTAAAAAGCCATAGGAAGAACTACAGAAGGTGCTTGATTGTAAGTGATACGGTCTTTAGCATGGACGGTGATATAGCCCATATACCTACTTTGAAAAAGCTCTCTGAAGCTTATGATTGTATGCTCTATTTGGATGAAGCTCACGCCACTGGTGTTTTGGGAGATTCTGGCGGGGGCGGTCTGGAGTTTTTTAAAGAAGATTGGAAAGACTACATCATAATCATGGGGACCCTTTCAAAGGCCTTAGGCTCCTATGGAGCCTTTGTATGTGGCTCCGAAAGCCTGTGTAAGTTCCTTATAAACAAGGCAAGAAGCCTTATATTCTCTACTTCTCTTCCACCATCTGTTTGCGCAGGGGCCAAAAAAGCCCTTGAGATAATCCAAAGGGAGCCATGGAGGATAGAAAGGCTCAAAAGCTTAAGCGAAAGGCTTTATAATCAGATAAAAGAAATAGGCTTTGAAATATCTTTTTATGGCACCCCTATACTGCCCATAATGGTCTATGAAGAAGCGAAAGCCATTGAGATAAGGGACAGACTTTTGGAAAAGGGTGTTTTTATTCAAGCCATAAGGTATCCCACCGTTCCAAAAGGAAAGGCAAGGCTAAGGCTAACCGCAAGCCTAAGGTATAAAGAAGAAGATATAGCTTTTCTTCTTGAAGCCCTAAAAAGTTAAACCCCCTCCCACCCCCGTATACCCTCCCATAACCCACTCTTATAAATTACCTAACAAGGTTTATAGTATCCTCAAGCACAGTGTTTGAAGATGTTATTACCCTTGTATTAGCCTGATAGGCCCTCTGAGCAGATATTAAGTTTATAAACTCAGAAGCTATATCCACGTTGGACATCTCAAGCATGCCAGACCTTATCTTTTCTGCACCGCCAGGGGTCATTATGGTAGGCGTGGATATAGAAGTGTAAAGGTTGGAACCTTTTTTAATAAGTTCCTCTGGGTCAGAAAAGACCGCCACGGCAACCCTATATAGTGGAAGAGATTTTCCATTGGAATAGACTCCCACCACTGCGCCGTCTTCTGAAAGAACATAAACGTCTACAAGATCACCTTTTTGATAACCATTCTGCTCTGCCGTAACAGTAAAGTCTGCAGAGTATTGAGTTACATATGAATTTGGAATAGGATCGCCCGTGTTCACCGTAGCAGATTGAAGAGATTCACCCATGTATATCCTCCAGTCACCAGCTATAGGGAAACTACCACCGCTGGGCGTTGTGGCAGGTACAGTTAAATAGGGGGGATTAGGATTAAGATAGTAATAATAACTTTTGCCATCTGGAGAAGGCTCCCTTGTTACCACAGTGCCATCATAAATAAGGCTACCAGAAGGGTCAAATTGCACATTAGTCCAATCACCACTAAGTTCATATCCAGGAGTATTTGGATCAATATCAGACCTTATGTATATATTCCATGTATTCGTACCTGTTTTCCTAAAGAATATATCGGCCTGATAGGGTGTGCCAAGGCTATCGTATATGGTCACGGTGTATTTATAGTTATAGCTTGCTGGATTGTTGGGGTCAAAAGCCACCGCTGGAATACCTGCATCTGCATTAAGGTTTGTGGGTCCAAGAAATCTTATCTGCCCTGTAGCCTTTGGTGGAAGTTGGGGTACCACATGCACATCTTCAAGGCCAGTTCCAATAGTTTTACCCTTTTCATCCACTTTAAACCCTTGCAATTTAAGACCACCAGAGTTAACCATAAAGCCGTCTCTGCTAAGCCTAAATTGGCCATCCCTTGTGTAGTAAAAGGCGTTAGAAATAGGGTCTTTCACTATAAAAAGCCCTCTTCCTTGAATAGCCAGGTCTGTATTTATTCCTGTTTGTTTAAAGTTTCCTATGGTCCAAAGCTTTTGTGTGCTATCAACTACTACACCCGCACCGTAAGTTGTGGATTTCATCGTATTCGTTACCGTATTTATTCCTGTTACAACGGATGAGACCATATCTTGAAAGATGGGCCTACTCCCCTTAAAGCCTATGGTATTTACATTTGCCATGTTATCCGCAGTTATATCCAGCCAAGTCCTGTAGGCGTTTAGCCCCGTTACTGCGTTAAAAAAGCTTCTCATCATGTTTAAACCCCTCCTGCGTATATTAACTTTGAAGGAGAGATAAGCTCTCCATTTTCAAGCTCAAAAAGAAGCTCACCATTTAAGATATTTACCGACTTTACCCTGCCTAAGTAGCCTAAGCTTACACCTTCCACAGGAATGCCGTTTTTAATAAGCTTTATATCAAACTGTCCCTTTGGAATATCTCCTATGTCAATAGGATTTAGCCCTTTGTTGAGGTCTATGTTTATTTCCTTTACCACTTCATCACCATCCATAATCTTAAGGGTTGCCCCCTTTATTTCTTCGGAGGATATAAGGTAATATTGTCCACCCTTCACAGTATCCAGCCTATCCGCAGAAAAAACAAACTCTCTGCCTATAAGGCTAAGGCTTGAAAGCAAGGTTATCTGATTAAACCATCCCTTTAAGCCCTCTATAAAGGCTTTCATATCGTTCATGTATCTTATCTGGTTTAACCTTGTCATGTCTTCAAGCATTTTTGAAAAGTCCTGTGTTTGAAAGGGGTCTTGGTATTTTAAAGTTTCCATGTATATCTTCAAAAAGTCCTCGGAAGAGAGAGTATCTACGCCTTGCGTATAGCTTTTGGGAAGTATCTTTGGTTCTGGTAGCTTTAGGTTGTAAGGGTCTGTGGCTTTTAGTTCAGCCATTTTATTTCCTCCCTCTTTGTTTTTCAAACTCTTCAGCCAATATCTGTGCAAAGCTTTTGTTTTGATTTTCTTGTGCTTGAAGTGCGCCCTTTAGGTCATAAATCCTTTGTTCTTTCTTTATTATAATATGGTCTTCCTTTACTTCAATCTTTACAAGGTCCCCTTCCTTTAAACCAAGCTTCTTTCTTATATCGCTTGGCAGTGCTATAAGCCCCCTCGCCATAATCTTGGCTACATCCTCCATGTTTTTGATATTATGCCTTTTGTAGAAAATGTCAAGTGGTTTGATATATATATTGTGTCAAACATCTATCATGTATCAAACAAATAAACTACTTTCAACGGGCATGGGTTTTAACATACATAGCTGGAAAGCTACGATGCTTCATTATGTTGTATAATTCTTTCCTTATGAGCCTTGAACCTACTAAGCTACCGCTTACTACAAAGGATTTTGATGCTCAAAAAGTAGGCTTTTGTGCCGGCTGTGGCTGTGGTTGTGGCTACATACTTTACCTAAGGGATAATAAAATAGTAGACCTTTACGGTCATCCTTCCGATAAAAGGGGTGTGGGTAGCTTTTGCACCAAGGGTATCACTTACATACAAGAGATTTCAAAAAATCCCATAAGGCTTAAAGGCATCTTTTTTAAACATGGAGAGGAATTAAAATCCATAGACCTTTCACATGCCATAGAGCTACTCAAAGAAAAGCTTTCAAAAGGGAAAACGGCCTTTCTTCTTGGAAGGCAGGCAGGGATTGAAGAGTATTTGCTTGCAAAGGATATAACAGAGGATGTGTTCGTTGATGCACCAGTGGTGGATTTTGTTCCTTCAAGCCTACATCCTACTCAATGGAAAGGTTCAAAGTTTATCCTTTCTGTGGATGCAGAACCTGTCTTTTCGGAGGTTATGGCAACTCGTTGGCTTGTAGATGCCATAGAATCTGGCGCCTATCTTTTCTGCCTTTCCAGCAGGTATGAGACCCTATGCGCCAAGGCCAAAGAAAGAAGGCTTTTAAAGCCAGACCTTATGATGGACTTTTTAGAATCCCTTTTGGACCCAGAGAAAAAGGAAGAGAGGATAGAGTTTGTAAAGAAAAGCCTGTTTTTGCTCAGAGGTTCTCTTGTTTTGATAGGTGCCCATCTTCTTAATTCTCCCTTCGAGAAGAAAGTGGTTGAGCTAATAGCCAGATTGAAAAACAAGTATGGTATTAACTACGGTTTTGTGGGTGATCTTATGCCCTTCCCAGCCAAAAGGCTTGAGGAGTTTTTTGAAAGGCTGGAGGAGTTTGACAACCTTGTGGTTTTTGGAAACCTCTTTAGGTATTTTAAAGAAGAACACTTAAAAGCACTTGAAAAGAAGTTTGTGGTTAGCTTTCAAGCCTTTCCTAACATAACAGCCCATTACTCTCATCTTCTCTTTGCCAGCACCATGTTTTATGAAAGGGACTTTATAAACTACAGGCATGGCTTTGGCTATCTTGTATATTCTCCCAAGACCCTTGAGCCAGAGGAGGGCGTATATAACCCTTACGGGGTGCTTTCTTCTGCTTTCTCTAAAAAGGTGGAGGTGGATGCCTTTTTACAGGATATGGGCCTTGACCCACAAAGGTTAAAAGAAGAAGGAGAGGTTTACCTTAAAGGAAAAGACATAGCCCTTGTAAAAGATATGGGTGGTGAAATACCAAGAAGCGACCTTTTCCTATATACAGACAGCACACTTGTGGAAGACTTAGGGCATTGGAACCCATGGACCCATGATATGGAAAGGTTTCAAAGGGCATACATAAACCCACATACCGCCAAAAGGCTTGGTCTAAGGCATAGTATAGAGATAAGAGGAGTAAGCTTTGAGCTTCATACTACGGAAAACATAGCGGAGGGTGTTATATTCATACCCTCAGAATACGAAGAGTTCCAGCCCTTTGACCCAGGCTACAGGGTGGGAGCCTTCGCCCAAAGGCCTTACCATCGCTATGAGGTCCTAATATGAAGGTTGGCTTGTGTGAGGATTTAAAGGTAGAAGGCCTTATAGCAAGGACCATAGGCCTTGAAGGGCTTGAAGGCTATAAGCAAATAAGGTGGATAGGTGGCGTTGATGTAATTTTAAAAAGCCAAGAGGAGCTGGAGGAATTTTTGGCAAAATATGGTGAATACGTTTATGCCGTAGGAAGGGAGGAGATGGAGGAGGTGGTAGGAAGGCTTTTGAAAGAGAGGGGCTTAAAGCTTGCCACTGCGGAGAGCTGTACGGGGGGTTTGCTTTCTGCGAGGATAGTCAATGTGCCAGGTTCTTCTGCCTACTTTGTAGGCGGTTTTGTGGTATATGCCAACGAATTAAAGACCAGGCTTTTGAGCGTGGAAGAGGAAGCCATAAAAAGGTATGGAGCGGTCTCTGAGGAGGTTTGCAGGCAGATGGCCGTGGGAGCCCTTGAAGAGACGGATGCGGACATTTCCCTTGCCATAACGGGTATATCGGGCCCGGAGGGCGGCACCGTAGACAAGCCCGTGGGATTAACCTACATAGGCTTAGCCACCGATAGAGAGGTAATAGTAAAAAGGTTTCTTTTTAATGGTGGTAGGAATGAAAACCGTTTTTTGGCTACCCAATGGGCCCTTGAGATGCTAAGGCAATACCTTTTGAAGGGAGGATAGAATGAAAAAGGTGCATCCAACGGCTGTGCTGAAAGGTGAGGTGGAACTGGGTGAGGATGTGGAGATAGGCCCTTATACCATAATAGAGGGAAAAGTAAAGATAGGTAAAGGCACAAGGATAGGCGCAAAGGTTTCCATAAGGGGAAAGGTCTCCATAGGCGAGGAGTGCAAAATATATGATGGGGCAATAATTGGTGAGGAGCCACAACATTTAAGGTATGCTGGAGAAGAGAGCGAGGTGATTGTAGGCAACAGGGTGATAATAAGGGAGTATGTCACCATCCACCGTGGCACAGCCTTGGATAAGCTAAAAACGGTGGTGGAAGACGATGTTATGCTTATGGCCTATGCCCATGTGGCCCATGACTGTGTGGTAAGAAGGGGTGTGATAATGGCCAACTGCGCCACCTTGGGCGGTCATGTGGAGGTGGGAGAATATGCCTTTATAGGTGGACTGTCTGCTGTGCATCAATGGGCAAGGGTGGGAGCCTACGCCATGGTGGGAGGCTTGTCGGGAGTTTCCTTGGATATTCCACCATACACCAGGGCCTCCGGCCAGCATGCCCACCTTTATGGCATAAACACAATAGGCCTTGAAAGAAGGGGCTTTAGCAAAGAGGTTATAACGGTGCTAAAAAGGGTCTATAGGACACTCTTTAGAAGTTCTATGCTAAGGTCTGAGGCCATAAGGCTTGTGCTTGAAGAATATGGTAAATACCCAGAGGTGGTAAGGCTTGTGGAGTTTATACAGAGTTCTAAAAGAGGCGTAGCAAGGGATGCGGGCAAGGGATAAAATATTTTTATGAGAGCTCTTGTACTTTCTGCAGGTCTTGGCACGCGCTTTAAGAGTGAAAAGCCCAAGGTGATGCATACCATTCTTGAAAAGCCCATGCTTTGGTATGTGCTAAAGGTCCTAAAGGACCTAAACATTCCAGATATTGCCCTTGTGGTGGGACATAAAGCGGAAGAGATAAAGGCTTACTTTGGAGAGGCTTACCAGTATTTTTATCAATCAAACCCAAAGGGGGGAACGGGTGATGCAGTGCTTTCGGCCATAGACTTTTGGAGAGATTATGATGGCTATCTTCTCGTTATAAATGGAGACTCACCCCTTGTAAAAAGTCAAACCATTCACAACATGCAAAGGTATTTACATATGGTAGAAGAGTATGAGAATATAAGATTGAGCGCCCTTTTGCTCTCTGCGCAGCTACCAGACCCTACCGGTTATGGAAGGGTGGTAAAGGACCAAGAAGGGAATGTGATAAAGGTGGTAGAAGAAAAAGACGCCACCTTTGAAGAAAAGCTAATAAGGGAGGTAAACGGAGGAGTATACCTTTTCTACTGCCCACATTTGCTTGAGACCTTGTTTAAGGTTAGCCCAAGCCCAAAAACGGGAGAAGTCTATCTAACGGAAGTCTTTGGCCTTATGGCACAAGCTGGCTATAAGGTTAGAAGCTTTATGGCGGAGGACCCAACGGAGATACTGGGTGTAAATACAAGATGGGACTTGGCTATAGCGGAAAACGTAATAAGGCTTAGAATACTGCAAGAATGGGCTGAGAAGGGCAATACCCTGCACCAGCCGGAAAGCCTCTGGATAGGTCCAGAGGTGGTTTTAGAGGGCGACGTGGAAATATACCCAGATGTGATGCTAAAGGGTAATACAAGGCTTGGTAGAGGTGTGGTAGTTGGCAAAGGGAGTATAATAGAGAACTCCACCGTGGAAGATGGAGCCATAGTAGATGCCTATTCTGTGGTTAGGAATTCTCACATAAAGTCTGGTGCCATAGTGGGACCTTTTGCACACATAAGGGATAATAGTCTTATAGGTAAGAAAAGCCACATAGGCAACTTTGTAGAGGTCAAAAAGTCATACATTGGTGAAAATGTTAGGGCAAAACACCTGGCCTACATAGGAGATGCCACCCTTGAGGATGAGGTAAATGTGGGGGCGGGCGTGGTCTTTGCCAACTTTGATGGGAAGAAAAAATATGAAAGTTATGTAGGAAAAGGTGCCTTTATAGGTAGCAACTCTCTTATAGTGGCCCCTATAAAGATAGGTAGCTACTCTTTTATAGCGGGCGGTTCTGTAATTACAAAGGATGTACCCGATGGCGACTTGGCAATAGAAAGGTCTAAGCTAAGAATACTTAAGGGCAAAGGCAAAGAAAAACTGCTTGACTAAAAACCCTTAAAGCTTTATAATACTAATGCTTAGAGCCGGTAGCTCAGTCTGGTAGAGCAACGGACTTTTAATCCGTGGGTCGAGGGTTCGAATCCCTCCCGGCTCATACTGCAAGTTTTTCAAGCTCTATTCTCTTTATTATCTCAATGTAGCCCCTTTCTGCGTTTATTATGCCTTGCTTTTTCCACTTGCTCATAACCCTTATGGTAGTCTCCACCGTTGTGCCAGTCATCTCTGCAATATCAAGCCTTGTAAGTGGTGCATCTATGACTATAACGTCCTCATACTTTTTGCCAATCCTGTCCGCTATCTCCAAAAGCACTTTGGCTATCCTTTCCTCCACCTTTCCGCCAGCTATGCTTTTGAGTGTCTCATAGCTATGAAGCAATGTGGAAGTGGCCTCACAGGTCATCTTTATGGCTATGGCCGGGTGCTTTATGGCAAGGTTTATAAAGTCTTTGTTGGATATATACAAGGTTTTGCTATCAACCATGGCTTTTGCAGTATAGGTGTTTTTTGGTGCCTTTTTGCCCCACTCTATCCAGCCAAACACATCCCCCGGGTATACAAGTCTAACTATAACTATCCTTGCATCATGAGTCTCTTTTAAAAGTTTTATAAGCCCATCTATGAGTATATAAACGCCTGGCTCCGCCTCTTCTTCAAAGAAGAGGTATTCGTTCCTTTTAAAGGTTCTAATCTGCATATATTTAAGAGCATCCTTTAGCTCTTCGTTGGATAGGTCCTCAAATAGATGAACCTTTTTAAACAACTCCAGCTTTAGGTCTTGAGCTTGCCTTTCTCCAAAAGCCTCTTTTGCCATCCCTTACCTCCTACAGTTGCTTGTGGTTCAAAGACTACATAATCGGTGTGAAAAGGCACCTTATTGGTTCCACCAAAGGAATGATTGTCTCCTATGGCTATATGTATTGTACCCAATATCTTTTCTGCTTCCAGCACATTGTCGGGCCTTTTTGCCTTTGGATTAGTTCCAACGCCAAACTCCGCTATAAAACGGGCATTTTCATGTCTTTTAAAAATATCTTCAAGATAATTCCTGTATGGTTCAAAACCCTCCAGCTCTTCCACCGCTCCATCCTTAAACTTTAAAGTAATAGGCCTTTCAAGCTTTCTGTCTGGACCGTAAGTTATGGTAAGCCTACCAAAAGCAGAAGTTTCAATGGGTGCCACAAAGGCCTCCCCCGCTGGTAGGTTTCCATACTGACCCTTTTGATGGAAAAGCCCTGTGTCCGCTATGGCTTTTCTGTCTTTTATGGAAAATTCTATATCCGTTCCTTCCGCTTTTATATGCACCCACTCTGCCTCCGAGAGTATATCTGCCACGTCTTGGCTAAGGCTTGCCACATAATTCCAATCCACATCCATAGGGCCAAAGAACATATCTGGTTCAAAGAGGGGCATACTGGCATATCTACAGCCGAAGGCCGATGTTAAAGCCTTCCTAAAAAAGGTATGGGTGGTTGAGTAGTATGGAAAGGCAACTACTACATTGGGAACATCCTCTGCGTAGGATGTAAGTATTTCAAAAACTTCCGATTCTGGATAATCCTCTTTAAAAAGTACCTTCTCCAGTAGGCCTTTTTCTCTTAACTTTTCTACTGCCCTTTCTCCAAAGGTAAGCCTCCAAACCTCCTCTGGTAATTCCTTTCCATGACCCTTCAAAGAAGGATAAATATGATGTTTAACTTCTTTTGTTATAACCCCCGCCACATCCACAAAGTCTTCCATAAGGTCCACAAGGTAGTCCTTCTCCGTGTCCGTAATGAGCAAAAGCCTTTCACTCTCCTTCAAGTCCATGTTAACCTTATAAAGCTTGTAAATGGCCTCTTGGTACATGGTTATTAAATAAATTTAACTCAATTTATATATGTTGTGTAAGAAATCAAGGCTAAGGCAATGGAAGCCTTAAGCCTCCAAGTAAGTATTTAAGGTCGTTATCTGTAAACATAAGGCCCACGCCACCAAACACACCCCTCAGCTTTGAATTAAGAAGGTCATCCCCACCAAACCTTACATACAAAGGTCCTCCCACTTTGTAATTTACACCCACTTGAAGGTTTGGCTTTAAGTCCTTATCATAAGGCCTATCCTTTCTGCCAAAATCCCAAAGGTCCGAGGTTATCATTAGCCTCTCCGAGAGTAAAAGGTCAGCACCCACACCGCCGGTGGATTCCTTTAGGCCACCCCTCAAAACCAAGTTGGTTCCACCAAAGAAGGGAAAGACTCTTGCATACTGCAAAGTAAATTCTGGTTTGAATTCCTTTTTGACTACCCATTGATTTGGAAGCACTTCCTCTTTATAAACCCTACCTCTTGAGTCGCCCACTATCTCAAGTAAATAATATTTTTCATTATCCGGTTGAAGCTTGACGGTTAGTATACCTTTGGAATCTCCACCCCTGTAAAGCTCACCCCTAAATCCTATGTTGAGGTTAGTCTTATCTGCCACTTCCCCAGCCTTACCAAAAACCTTTACACCAGAAACCACATTCCTGTATAGCTCTTCATCCTTTACAAGCTTTCCAAGGGTTCCCTCACCCCTTTCTATGGTAGCTAAAATGTTGTTTAGTCTTTCGGAGCTTTCTTTCAAAGATGTGGTAAGCTCAGAAAGGTTTGAAACGGTTGTTCTTATATCTTGCTTGTTTTCCGAAACTAAGAGATTGAGGTTTTTGGAAAGCTCGTTAAGGTTTGTGGTAAGCTCCGGTAGCGTGCTTTTCAAACTATAACTTAAACTTTTTAGGTTCTCAACCGTTTCCCTTATATCTTGCCTGTTTTCCATGGCCATACTGTCAAGGGTTTTGGCAAGCCTATCTATATTCTCTATGGTTTGTGGCAAGGTTCTGTTTAGGTTATAAGCAAGCAGGTTTATATTTCTTATGGCACCTTTTAAGGCTTCTCTGTTTTCCATGGCTATAAGGTTAAGGTTATAGCTAAGAGCCTCAAGGTTTTGTATAACCTTTCTAATATCCTCTCTATTTTCGGAGAGGATTAGTTGAAAAGTTTCCACCATAAGCTTCATATTTTCAAAGGCATTTGTCATTTGCTTTATAAGCTTATCTGTGTCTGCATAGCCAAGGGTTTTTGTTATAACTCCCCCCTCTTCCAACACACCAGCCTGTGGGCTTCCTGGATAAACATTCAAATACTTATCCCCCATAAGTCCAAGAGTGCCTATTTCTGCTTGGGCATCCTTGTATAGGGTAATGTCTTTGTCAAGCTCAAAAACTACTTCTACCTTTCCATCCCTTAGGCTTATAGACCTTACCTTGCCGCTCTTTATACCTGCCACCCTCACCTCGGCACCTACGCTTAGCCCTGCCACGTTATCAAAATAGACCTTGTAGGTTTTTACCGCCGGCCTAAAAAACGGCACTTCACCAAAGGTAAGTATAAGGAAGGCAAAGCCAAGAGAGAATAAAAGCACGAGAAAACCAACCTTAGCCTCGTTTGAAAACTTCATGATTTAATTATATTCTCAAGCAAGTAGAGAATGCCAGAGGATTATCCCATCTCTATAGCCCAAAAGGTCTTCACAGGCTCTTTCTGGATGGGGCATAAGGCCAAAAACGTTGCCTTCTTTGTTGCATACACCGGCTATATTGTTTACAGACCCGTTGGGATTAGCCTGAGAAGTTATATTACCCTCCTCATCACAGTATCTTAACACCACTTGACCCCTCTCCTCTATCAACTTTAACTCTTCCTCTGGCAAGTAATACCTTCCTTCCCCATGGGCTATTGGCATCCTTATAATTTCTCCCTCCTCAAAACGTTTCGTAAAAGCTAATTCCTTGTTTTCAACCCTGAGGTACGCATCTTTGCATATAAACCTCATATTTTCATTCCTCAATAAGGCTCCAGGCAGAAGCTCTAGCTCTGTAAGTATCTGAAAACCGTTGCATATGCCAAGCACAAGTCCACCCTTTTGGGCAAAATCCACTATGGCCTTGCCAAGAGAAGTTTTACTGGCAAGCACACCAGCCCTAAGATAGTCTCCAAAGGAAAAACCTCCGGGAATTACCACACAGTCAAAGCCTTTTAAGTCTCTTGTGGTGTAATCTACAAAGCTTACTTCCTGTCCAAGAAGGTCCCTTATCACATAATAGGTGTCATAATCACAGTTAGAACCCGGGAAAACGCAAACTGCAAACCTCATTCTACTATGTATTCCTCCACAAGAGGATTGATAAGGTATTTTTCTACCATGGTTTTTATATCTGTCTCCTTTTCCAGCTCCAGCTCCACAACCTTGCCCACCTTTACTTCCTTCACAGGAAAGCCTTCATCCAGTAGCATCTCCTTTACAGCCCTACCCTCTGGGTCAAGAAGTCCCTTCTTTGGAAGTATAAGAACTCTAACTCTCATAACTCACTCTATTATATCATTTTAACTATGCTTAAAATAGGTATAACCATAGGAGACCCTGCGGGAGTTGGACCAGAGCTTATATTAAAAATATCCAGACATTTTGACCCACAGAAGGCTTATGTTATATACGGAGAAAAAAAGATAATGGATGCTATCCAGAAAGAGCTGGGCATAGACCTTGACCTTGTGGACATATATACCATAGAAGAGGTGAAAACACCCGGGATATACATAGCAGACCTAAACATAAGCGAGGCAGACAGGCTCATGCCTTCTTTGACCTCCGGTAAGGTGGCTGTGGCCTATCTTGGAAGGGCCGTGGTGGATGCGGTCTATGGGAATATCCATGGCCTTCTCACCATGCCCATAAACAAGTTTTGGGCCAAGCTGGCAGGCTTTTCCTACGAGGGCCAGACGGAGTTTTTGGCACAAGCCTGTAATGTAAAGGAATACGCCATGCTTATGTATTCAGAAAGGATAAGGGTAGTGCCATTAACCACCCATATACCCCTTAAAGAAGTGCCAGAAAGGATAAAGAGCCAAGAGATAATAAAAAAGGTAAAACTCATATCAAGGGAGTTTAAAAGGCTTTTTGATGTGGAACCAACCATAGGCATTTTGGGCCTTAACCCTCATGCGGGCGATATGGGAACCATAGGGGAGGAGGATGTAAAAGAGATAGCGCCGGCGGTAGAAGCCCTTAAGGCGGAAGGCTACAAGGTGGAAGGCCCCCTTTCTCCAGACAGCGCCTTTTTGAGGGAGGACCTTGACCTATATCTGTGTATGTACCACGACCAAGGACTTATACCCTTTAAGCTGCTTGCCTTCAAGGAGGGTGTAAACCTTACCCTCGGATTACCCTTTATAAGGACATCCCCAGACCATGGCGTAGCCTACGATATAGCTTGGAAAGGCATAGCGGATGAAAGCCCATCTTTGAGCGCTCTTAGGCTTTGTGAAAAACTGGTAGAAAAAACATGTCAATAAGAAAAAGGATATACTTAAGCTTGCTTTTCTCTGTGTCTTTAACCCTTATCATATCCTTCATCCTGCTTTACTTTATATCCTCTCGGCTCATTGAGGGCAGGATTAGAGAAACGTATGAGTTCATATACAAGAACTATAAGGAGATAGTAAACCACGAGAAGGAAGACCTAAGGTTCCTTGATGAAAGTTCTGCTGTGAGAGGTGATTATTATTACAAAGAAAAATTACGTGATAATTCCTGTGATGAGGAACCTTATTATAGAATACTACCTTCCGGTCCTTATTATGGCATGAATAGGCTTTATCCCGATGGGTGCTATTTTGTAGGCATTAAGCTTGAGGATATTCTAAAACTAATGAAAAACTCCGTGGATGTGGATTGGATAATCTACTACAACAGAAACCTTTTGAAGGATGTTTTGGATGGCTCCATTGACAGTTTTATGAAGGAAAAGGTTGTTATAGATAATGTGGTTATTGACAGGTTTTCGAACCCAAAAGTTCTTTACATGCCTCTTGACGTTAAGGGCTATATGCTTCATGGTAGTTTTCTTAAAAAAAGCCTTCTTGTAGAGGTTCCGCTTACGGGTATGAATGGCCTTCCTATAGGAAGGGTAGTGCTTATAAAAGATGTATCTGGCATATATAAAGAAACATACCTAATATTCCTTGCGCTTGCTCTATACTCTTTGTTTGTTTTCTCCTTCTTGGCCTTTATGCTCTTTAGGATAGCTTCAAGCTTGGCAAGCAGAGTGATCTTTTTAAAGAACATAACCGCAAGCATAGAGAAAAGGGATTTTTCTGTAATTGACCTTCTTAAAAATTCTAAAGAAAGTTCCAAGGATGAAGTCTGGGAACTCAAGCATAGTATATACAACATGGCTGTAAGTCTAAAACACGCCTTTGAGGAGTTAAAAGAAAAGCAAAAGGAGCTTGAAGAGCTGGCTTTCTATGACCCTCTTACAGGCCTCCCAAACAGGAGGTTTTTCTTTGACCATGCCAGCCTTATACTTGAGAGTGTAAAAAGGTATAGAACTCCCCTTACCCTTCTCCTTATTGACCTTGACCACTTTAAAAAGATAAACGACACCTATGGCCATGAGGCTGGAGACTTACTTTTAAAGAATTTTACGGAGGTTCTTAGAAAGAACTCAAGAAAGTCAGACCTGCCTGCCAGGCTAGGTGGTGAAGAGTTTGCCCTTCTTATGCCAAACACAGACCTTCAGCAGGGTAGAGTGGTTGCAGAAAGGATAAGGCAGTGCTTCCAGAATAGTGTTATAGTGTACAGAGGAATGGAGGTAAGAACAACCCTTAGTGGAGGGCTTGCTCCCTTTGTACCAGAGGTGGAAGAGATAGATGACCTTATGAGAATGGCTGATGAGGCACTATACAAGGCAAAGGAACTTGGCAGAAATAGGATAGAGGTCTACGAACCTAAAATATAGACACCTCAAAGGCTGGGTTGGCAAGAGACCTAAGCATTCCCTCTTTTATAGCCCTTACAACCCAACCTTCTATCTTCCTTTCTTTGAACCTTATAAAGTGATGGAATAGCACACCGCTTGCCTCAAGGCCAAGCCCCTTGTCCAAAATAATTTTTTCCGCCCAGCTTTTTATCCTCTCATTCCTTAAAAACCTATTCCTTGGGTTTAAAGTCCTTCCCTTTCCCACGCCTACAAATTGATAGCCACACACCGAACCCTCTTTTAAGAAGACCTTTACCAGTTTACCGTTCCATTCAAAGCTAAAGGATTCTTCCGCCTCTTCAAAGACTCCTCCACTGCCAGCTGTGGCAGACCTTGTCTTTACTGCGTTGTAATCCACAAGGCCTGGGTTTTTGACCTTTAGCCCCGCCATGTTGTAGCCCGCTATGGCACCGCTCTGCTGTGCTGGTGGAAAGAGGGCTATCCATCTGTGATTGCCCCAGGCGTCTATGCCAGAGCATATATCCCCAGCCGCATAAACATCAGGGTCCGATGTTTGCTGGTACTCGTTTACCAGTATACCTCCAACAACCCTTCCTGTAGCCTCGTTTATGTGTAGCTTTATGTCTGTATCTGCCACGAGGTTTGTCCTTGGCCTTACCCCAGTGGAGAGTATGACCATGTCCGCCCTTATAAACTTGCTCTTATCCGTCCCATTGGGCCTTATCTCCACCGCCTCCACCCAACCGTCCTCCCCATGTATGGCTACTACCTGATGGTTCAGGTAGAAGTTTATACCTTCCTCTTCCAAGGGCTTCATATACTTGTCAGCCATAAACTTATCCAACATCCTTGGAAGCACCCTATCAAAGAACTCCACCACATGCACCTCAAGGCCCATGTGTCTTAAGGTTTCTGCATCCTCTATGCCTATGGGCCCCGCTCCCACTATTACCACGCTCTTTACCCTTCCCGAAAGCACCCATTCCCTTATCCTTTTAGCATCGTAGAGGTTTTTGGCTGTGGTAACTCCTCCCAGCTCCACGCCGGGAATGGGTGGCACAAAGGCGTAGGCTCCAGCTGCCAAAAGGCACTTATCGTAAGCTATCTCCTCTCCTCCCTTTACCATAACCACCTTTCTCTTGTTGTCAATGCCTACCACTTCTTTTCTGGGCCTAAAATCTACTTTGTATTTTTCGTAAAAGCTAAAGCCACCCTTATAAAAGAGGGCCTCCTCGGAGATGTCCCCTCTTATAACATTCTCCATGCAGTTGGGTGCGTAGGTGGGAAACTCCTCATCGGAGAGGACTATGATGTCTGAGTCCTTATCCACCTTTCTAAAGGCCTCTATGGCGCTGGCGCTTGCCGGTCCGTTTCCTACTATTACCACTCTCATCCTTTACCACCAAGCCTTAGTATATACTCCACACAGGTTCTTACACCAAAGCCCGTTCCGCCCTTGGCATAATAGGAAAACTCCTCCCTAAGATGCGCCGGTCCCGCTATATCAAGATGAACCCATTTTATACCTTCTCCCACAAACTCTTCAAGAAACATGGCCGCTGTTATGGCTCCGCCGTACCTTCCCCCAGAGTTCAAAACATCACCCTCACCCTTCTTTATCTTCTCCCTTAGCCTCTTGTCATCCATAGGTAGCTTCCACATCCTCTCACCGGTAAGCTTTGAAAGGCTAAGGATTTCATCTCCAAACTCATCATCGTTGGTAAAGAGGCCCGCAGTGTATTCTCCAAGGGCCACCATGCAAGCACCGGTCAATGTGGCCATGTCAATGATCTTTGAGACACCAAGATTGGATGCATAAGAGAGGCTATCCGCCAAGGTTACCCTTCCCTCTGCGTCCGTATTGTCTATCTCTATGGTCTTTCCGTTCATGGCCCTTATAATATCGTCTGGCCTGTAGGCCGTTCCGCTTGGCATGTTCTCAGCCGCACCAAAGATGCCATGCACCTCCACCTGTGGTTTTAGCTGGGCTATGGCCTTCATTATGCCTATGACGGCGCATGCCCCAGCTTTATCCATCTTCATGGTCCTCATATAATCTCCCGTCTTTATGTTGAGGCCACCGCTATCAAAGGTAAGGCCCTTACCCACTATGGCTATCCTTTCCTTTGGCTCCCCTTCTGGCTTGTATACCATATGCACAAACCTTGGTGGTGTGGCAGAGCCTTTACCCACGCTCCAGAGGGCATGCATGCCCATCTCTTGAATTTCTTTTTCATCATATACCTTACACTCAAGGCCATAATCTTGGGCCACCTTTTGGGCTATTTCCGCAAGGCTTATGGGGTTTATCACATTCCCTGGCTCATTTACCAAGTCTCTGGTGAAGTTTTGGGCTTCCGCTAAAATCTTTCCTAAGTTTATGCCCTCTTGGTCTCCCCCGTAGATATAAAGGTTTTCAAGGTTTGAATTCTCCTCTTCCTCTTTCTTGGTTTTATACTTATCAAATCTGTAGCTTCCAAGGATGGCACCCTCCGTTATGGCCTTGCTTAGCCTATGGTCTATCTCTCCCGCATACATATAAAGGCTTTTTACCTTATCTTTCTTTGCCCTTTTGGCTATAAGAGCTGAGGCCGTTCTGTAGCTGTCTTCTCCCGCCTTTTCTCTTTTGCCAAGCCCTGCCACATAAAAGACCCTTACCTCACCATCCACGATCAAACTAACCTTTGCAAGGCTCTCCTCTTTTCCTTTAAAGTTCTCCGCCTTTAATATCTTTTCTACCTGTTCTTTTAAACCACCCAAAAAGCTTAAATTTTCCCACTGGTCCTCAAAGACAAAAAGGCCTATAGGTTCTTTTATACTCTCCACATGAAAGCTTAATGCCTTTACTTCCATCATTCTTCCTCCTGGCTTGAGATTTCTCTTTTCATTGCCACCTTTCCAGTCCTTGCCATCTCCCTTATGCCAAAGGGCCTCACAAGCTCCACAAAGGCATTTATTTTATCCTCCGTACCAGTTATTTCTATGGTGTAGGTCTCCGGTGAAACATCCACCACCTTTGCCCTAAAGATCTCCACAAGCCTTAATACTTCGTCCCTTGCCCTTGGGGTGGCAGTGTGAACCTTTATAAGGGCAAGCTCCCTTTCCACATGGGGTATGTCCGTTAGGTCTTTCACCTTTATGGTGTCTATGAGCTTTCTTAGCTGTTTTACCACCTGGTCTATGACCACATCATCGCCTATTACCTCAAGGGTCATGCGGGATATACCCTTTTCATGGGTCTCTCCCACCGAAAGGCCCTCTATGTTGTAGCCTTTGCCCGCTATAAGGGTTGCTATGCGTGCCAGAACACCCAGTTCATTTCTAACAGTTAGGGTTATTAGGTGCTTGCGCACCTCACCCTTTTTTACCTCCCTAAAAAGGGGTGCCTTTATGGCGTCCAATTGCATGCTTCCGATGGTGTCTGCCATCTTCTACCTCCTTTATCCAACCAAGTACATGGTCTCCGCTTCTACAGACTTTTTGCCATCCTCCAGTATCATCTCCCTATAGGACTTTCCTGCAGGCACCATAGGAAATACATTCTCTTCCCTATCCACGTGGAAGTCCATAAGAACGGGCCTATCGTCAATCTTAAGGGCTTCTTCTATTATCTCCCTTACCTCCGATGGCTTTTCTGCCCTAAAGCCTACGGCTCCGCAGGCCTCTGCCAACTTAACAAAGTCTGGCTGGATGCTTAAATCTACCTCTGAATATCTCTTTTCGTAGAAAAGCTCCTGCCACTGGCGCACCATTCCCAAATAACCGTTATTTATTATAGCTATCTTTACAGGCACCCTATACTGCACTGCCGTAATAAGCTCCTGCATGGTCATCATAAAGGAACCATCGCCGTCTATAACAAAGACCTCCCTGTCTGGCCTTCCTATCTTGGCTCCTATGCCCGCCGGCAAGCCAAAGCCCATGGTGCCAAGGCCACCGGAGTTTATAAACTGCCTTGGGAAAGAGTACTTATAGAACATGGCGGACCACATCTGATGCTGGCCTACGCCTGTAGCTATTATGGCTTGCCCTTTTGTAGCTTCGTATATCTGCTCTATAACGTATTGTGGCTTTATAACCTTGTTGGACCTTGTGTATGTGAGTGGATATTTCTTCTTCCATGCCTCTATCTGTTCAAGCCATTTTTGTCTTTCTTCTGGATATAGTATTTTTGCACCTTCCCTCTTTAGCTCCTCAAGAATCTTCCTCAAGACTATCTTTACATCTCCCACTATGGGCACATCCACCACGATGTTCTTTGAGATGGAAGCTGGGTCTATATCCACGTGGATGATCTTGGCCTGCGGGGCAAACTCTTCTATCTTCCCTGTAACCCTGTCGTCAAACCTGGCCCCTATGGCTATAAGAAGGTCGCAGTTATAAACTGCCATGTTGGCATAGTAGGTGCCATGCATACCAAGCATATGCAAAGCCAAGGGATGAAGTTCAGGAAAGGCACCCTTCCCCATGTTGGTGGTGGTCACCGGTATCTTCATAAGTTCCGCCAGTTCCACCAGCTCCCTTTGGGCCTCCGCCTGTACTGCACCACCGCCCACATAAAGCACAGGCCTCTTGGCCTCCATTATAAGCCTTACGGCCCTCCTTATCTGCTGTAGGTTGCCCTCAAGGTGTGGCTTATAACCCGGTAGAGACTCTTTTACCTCTTCAATGGTTGGTATTTTCACATCACTTAGCTTTTGGGTTATGTCCTTTGGTATATCCACAAGAACTGGCCCAGGTCTTCCAGTCTTAGCTATGTAAAAGGCCTGACGAACTATTAAAGGCAAATCCTCTATCCTTTTGACCAAAAAGTTGTGCTTGGTTATGGGCCTTGTAATGCCCACTATATCTACCTCTTGGAAGGCATCGTTACCTATAAGGTGTGTAGGAACCTGTCCTGTTATAAAGACCACAGGCACAGAGTCCATGTAGGCGTCCGCAATGGCTGTCACTAAGTTTGTAGCACCGGGTCCAGAGGTGGACATGGCCACTCCAACCTTACCAGTGGCCTTTGCATAGCCTTCTGCCATATGCCCAGCACCCTGCTCATGCCTTGCCAATATATGCCTTATACTACCATCCCTGTATAGGGCATCGTAGACCTCCATTATAGCACCGCCGGGGTGCCCAAAGATCACCTCCACGCCTTCTTCTTTTAACACCTCTATCACAATATCTGCGCCCTTTCTTGGCATGTCCTACCTCCAAACAAAGCTTGTAAAAGTATAAAATATAAGCAGAAGGTTTAAAATTGGTTAATTTTTGACTCTTTTGATTATAAGCATATAAGGATAGGCTTAAATAAGCCTAATTAATGGTTCCTCAAAGATTTTCTTATTGACAAGCTCATTCCTTAAGAAGTATGATTTTAACAACGCTTTATAGGGAGGTATAGCATGATTACAAGGCGGGACCTTTTAAAGTCTGTAGGAGTAGGGGCTTTGGCAGCAGGGCTTTCTTCAAAGCCCATCTTTGCAGCGGCAGAAAAAGTGGTAAAGATGGAGGCTATGCTTCCATCACCTAAGGGCAACAGGGTTGTAATATGCGGCGGTGGATGGGCTGGGCTGACAGTAGCCAAGTACCTCAAGAAGGAAAACCCAAACATAGAGGTTATCCTTATTGAGAAGAGGCCAAACTTCTTCTCCTGCCCCATATCCAATGAGTGGCTAGCAGACCTTGTGAGCTTGGATTTTCTTTCCCATGACTACAACCAGCCAGCTTCCAAGTATGGCTACAAGTTTATAAACGCAGTGGTCATAGGCATAGAAAGGGACAAAAAGAGGGTCTATACTCCCCACGGCTACATAGAATACAACTACCTGGTGCTTGCACCCGGCATAAAGTACAACTATAAGGCTTGGTTTGGAGACAACAAGGACATGATAAACTACACCAGAGTGCATTATCCAGCGGCATTCATACCAGGTTCTGAACACTTGGCCTTGAAGAGAAAGGTTCATGAGTTTGAAGAGGGAGACTTTATAATCACCGTACCTCCGGGAGCCTACAGATGCCCACCAGCGCCTTATGAGAGGGCTTGCATGATAGCAGAAGTCTTTAAGAGAAACAAGGTAAAGGGAAGGGTGGTTATACTTGACCCCAAGGATGACATAGCTCCAAAGGGTCCAGGCTTTAGGGCTGCTTATGAGCAGGTATACCTTGGCATAGTAGAGTATGTGCCAAAGGCGGCCATCAAGGAAGTGGATCCCGTAAAGAAGATAATAAAGACAACCGCAGGCGAATTTAAGTTTGCCGATGCAAACCTTGTACCACCACACCAAGCGGGAGAGCTTGTTTGGATGGCAGACCTTATAGCCAAGGACAAGGATGGCAAGCCCACCGGTTGGGCAGACCAGGACCCTCTAACCTTCCAAGCAAAATCCGACCCCAATGTCTTTTTGGTGGGAGATGTTATAGGTGGAGTGCCTTATCCAAAGAGCGGACATATGGGCAACTCGCAAGGTAAGATAGTGGCAAAGATAATTGCCTCAAGGATAGCGGGCAAAGAATACAAGCCTACCCTTCCAGACAACACCTGCTACTCCATGGTGAACGGATCACCCCAGGAGGCTATAGTTATAAACGTAACCTACGACTACAACGAAAAGGAAAAGAAGATAGTTCCAAAGCCCAAGGTGATAAACGAAAGGTCTGAAGCCTTGGCAAAGGCTACCTATGAATGGGCAAGGTCTATGTATAAGGACATGTTCGCATAATCTTAAGGGGGCCTTGCCCCCTTTGCATCACATGTTGCAACACAAAACACCCTTCTCAATGCTCTGTGAAGTATACAAGCCTTCCAAAGCGTGGCATGGAATTTGCATATATAACACAGAGAGGTGAATAGGAATGGATAGGAGAGACTTTATAAAAACTTGTGGAACCGTGGCAGTGGCTTCCATGCTGGATGCCAGTATTTTCTCCAATTTGCTGGCAAGCCAACAGGATGGAATGCTAAAAACTTACAAAAAGGCCCTCCTTGTCAAAGAGGATGGGTCTCCTCTAAAGGAAGAAGACCTCAAGCCCCATAACAATTACATATTCTTCTATCCCTTTGTTTCCACTCCTTGTTATCTTCTTAATCTGGACCAGGAGATAAAGCCTGTGGAGATAAAGCTAAAGGATGGGCTTGGCTACCTCTGGCCAGGGGGCGTGGGGTCAAAAAAGAGTATAGTAGCCTACTCTGCCATATGCGCCCACCAGTGGAGTTATCCTACAAAGGACTACTCTTTTATAAACTACTATCCACCAGACAAGCCATCTGAGACCACAAAAAAGGCCGGTATAATCCAGTGTTGTGCCCACTTAGGTTTATACGACCCAAAGGAAGGTGCAAAGGTCTTAGATGGTCCCCCAGAGGTTCCTTTGGCCTCCATAGTGCTACAAGAAGAGAATGGCCAATTTTATGCCGTGGGAGTTCTTGGTAAGGACCAGTTTGACCAGTTCTTTGATAACTACAAGGCAGACCTAAGACAGCAGTATGGCTCTACTGCAAAGGCCAAAGAGCTTGTGGAAAAATGTATAGTTATGGAGGTGGATAAATATGTCAAATCAGTTATCAGGTGTTAGTAGAAGGAGTTTTATCGTAGGTGGTGCCCTTGTAGGTATTTGCACCTCTTTTTGTATATTCAAAGGCACAAAATAGGCTTAAGGCCCAAGTAGTTATAGTAGGTGGTGGCTATGGAGGTGTCACTGTAGCCAAGTATTTAAAGAAGGAAAATCCTAACCTTGATGTGGTTCTCATTGAAGAAAGGCCCTTCTTCATGTCCTGCCCCGTGTCAAACCACTTCTTGGCTGGCCTTATGGAGCTTACGCCTCTGTGTTTTTCCTACAACGTGCTTGAGGTAAAACATGGCATAAGGGTTTTGAACGATAAGGTGCTTGGAGTGGAGCTTGATAAAAAGGTAGTAAGGACCTCATCTGGATATATATCCTATGACTATCTTGTGCTATCACCGGGTATAGACTATGATATAGAAGATTATCCATTTTACAGAGATTCCCTTGTATATAACCCTCCAGCCTTTAGGCCTGGGTCGGAGCATATATACCTTAAAAAGCTCATAGAGGACTTTGAAGGTGGAGATATAGTCATAACAGTGCCACCACCACCTTACAGATGTCCACCCGCTCCTTACGAAAGGGCAGCCCTATTGGCAAGCATGATAAAAAGAAACAAGATAAAGGCACATATATACTTTATAGACGCCAACGAAAGACCCCTTATAAACTCAGAAGGCTTTCTTTCAGCCTACTATGACCTATATAAGGATGTGGCAACTTATGTAACTTCCGCTCACGTAAGAGATATAGATGTGCATAAAAGGATTGTAAAAACATCGCATGGAGATTTTAAGTATGACCTTGCCAATGTAATACCGCCCATGAGGGCAAACAGGCTTTTGCAAGAAGCTGGACTTCTCAAGAAGGGTCAAAAGTGGGTAGAGGTAAATCCTCTTACCTTTGAAACTTCTGTGAAAAACGTTTTCGTTATAGGTGATGCATCTCAGAGCTATCTTCCAAAAAGTGGATATGCTGCACACTCAGAGGGTAAGCTTGTGGCAAAGATAATAAACGCAAGGTTAAAGGGCAAAGAGGTCAAAGAAGAGTATATGCAGATGATATGCTACGCCATGGTAAACGATAGAGAGGCCATAATGACGGAAACGGCCTTTAGGTATGATGCAGTATCAAAGAGGTTCATACCCACCCATAGGGAGGATAACCAAAGGAAAGAGACAACGGCAAAGAGATATGAGGAGTGGGCAAGAGGTCTATGGAGAGACCTCTTTGGTTAGAATTCCTTTAACATGCCCTTTACCTTGTCTTCCCAGCTGGGGTGGACAAGGGTGGGCTTCCTTAACCTTCTTTTCCTATCCTTTGACTTATGAGTATTGTAGTGGGCTCCGCCCGCTTTATATCTTTTTATCTTGCCAGTAGCCGTTATCTTAAACCTCTTCTTTGCAGACCTGTTTGTTTTCATCTTTACCTTTGCCATCCTAAACCTCCGGCCTTAAATTATAACACAATCAGCATCCCAAAAGTTCCTTTAAGTCCTTATCAAGCTCCCTATAAACACCCAACCTTATACGGTATATCTTACCTTCCTTGTCCAAAAGGTAAGAGGTGGGAAAACCCATAAGCTTTAGCTCCTTTTCAAGGTTATCTGTGGGTCTTACTATAATGAAGGATACAGGGTTCTCACGCAAAAATTTCTCTACAGACCCTTCAGAGCTATCCATGTTCACAGCCAGTATTTCAAAGCCTTTGTCCTTACACCTTTTGTATTCCTTTTCAAAGATGGGCATCTCTTCCCTACAAGGTGGACACCAGGTGGCCCAGAAGTTTACAAGAAGGACCTTTCCTCTAAAATCGTTCAGGCTAATTTCCTTGCCATCAAGGGTTTTAAAGGTAAAGTTTGGAAGGCTTTGCTCCACCGGTGGCCTGTAAGAAGATAAGCCTTCATCCTCCTTCTTGTGTTCCAAGGCAAAGAATAAGACCATAATCAAAAGGATAGCCGTTAGTATATAAGGTATGGCTTTCATCATAGTTTATAAATATAGCCTAAGTGGTATATTCTGCGTTGATCTTTATATAGTCGTAGGTAAGGTCGGAAGAGTAGTAGGTCCAGCTTTCCTTTCCTTCCATAAGGTCAAGGGTTATCTCAATCTCCTGAGATTCTTCCATATACTTCTTGGCATTCCCTACGGCCTTGGGATGCACCTTTCCATCGTATACAAGGTGGCTTCCTATATAAACTTTTAGCTTAAACTGGTCTATAGGAAAGGCTGTAGAACCGGCCGCCGCCACTATCCTTCCCCAGTTGGGGTCTTTTCCAAATACTGCCGTCTTTACAAGGTTTGAGGTGGCTATCGCCTGGGCTATAAGCCTTGCCTTTAGCTGTAGTGATGCGTTCTTTACCACCACTTTTATGACCCTTGTGGCTCCTTCACCATCTTGAACTATCTTCTTGGCAAGGCTAAGTGAGACCTCCTCTATGGCATCGCTCACCTTTTGTAGGTCCTCCTTTACAAACCCAAGGCTTATGAGGCCAAAGCTATCGTTGGTACTCATACATCCATCCACGCTTATGGAGTTAAAAGTCCTATCGTTTATGTCCTTGTGAAGCCTTTCCAAGATATCCTCCCTTAGGTCTGCGTTGGTAAAGACAAAGGCAAGCATAGTTCCCATGTTGGGATGTATCATACCAGCACCTTTTGCAAAGCCAAAGACCTCCAGCTTGCCTTTTTTAACAAAGTCATACTTGGGAAAGCTATCCGTGGTTGATATTACCTCGCTTGCCCTTTTTAGGTCAAGGGGTTCAAGGATTTCACAGGCAGAATCTATACCAGAAAGTACCCTATCTATGGGTAAGGGCTTTCCTATCACACCTGTGGAAAAGACAAGCACCTCATCCTCTTCCACATCAAGTTTTTCTGCCACCCTCTTTGCCATAAGTTCCGCATGCAAAAGCCCTTCCCTCCCAACGCCACAGTTGGCGTTCCCGCTGTTTATCACCATAGCTCTTACCCTTCCATTAAAGACCTTTTGGGAGTAAAGCACGCTGGCAGATTTAAAGTGATTTTTTGTAAAAAGAAAGGAAGCACTACATGTTTGTGGCAAAAGCACTACAAGTATGTCTGGTTTTTCTCCAGACTTTAGGCCAGCCTTTCCAACGCCCATTAAAATTTCCATGAGAAAATTATAACCTTCTTATACGTGGGGTGAGAAATTCATCCTTTGTAGTGGCAGGTTTTAAACCTGCCAGATTATAAAACATCAGGCGGGTTCAAGACCCGCCACTACTTTTGGATTTTTTATTAGTAGTCGCACGGCATGCCGTGCTTCTACATTTCTTGTCTCATTTATTTTTTGCAAGAAGGTATGATGGTATCCCAGCTTCCTAATTAATTTCTCACTCGGCGTATGAGAAAATTATAACCTTCTTAGCCTTTCTTTTGCATCCTCCGCCCATGGCGCCTTGCCTTGAGATAGCTCAAGGGCTATCCTGTAGTGTTCTATGGCCTTTTCTCTTTGTCCAAGGGCTTCGTAGTTCCTTCCAAGGTAGTAGTGGGTGGAGGCATGGTCCGGTATGAGCCTGTTTGCCTTTTGAAGATATCTTAAAGACTCTTGATATTCCCTTTGGGCAAACTTTACATAGCCATGCACAAAGTTTGTAAGGAAAACATCGGGCATGGTCCTTAGTGCAAGACTTGAATGCCTTTCGGCCTCCCCCGTCCTTCCTTCCATGGCAAGTATGTAGGCCATATAGGCCCTTGCTGTGTAGTTCTCTGGATAAAGCTCTATGGCCCTTTGGAAGTGTCTGCTTGCCTGACTGTAATCCTTTTTGGCAAAGGCAACCTTTCCTTTGTCAAACTCATCAAAGGAAGGCTTTGTCTTAAAAAGCTTTTCCTTTGCAACTTGGAAGTCTTGGGTGTCTGTTATAAAGTAGCCTGTAGGCTTAAAAGTCTCTATCATCCTTTTTACCTCGGCCATCCTTGTTTCTGGAAGTGGGTGGGTGGAGAGCCACTCGGGCGCTCTTTCTCTTTTTTCCATAGCCTTAAAGGTCTCAAAAACTCTTATCATGCCCATTGGGTCATAGCCAGCCTTGTAGGCATAGAGAAGGCCATACTGGTCCGCTTCCCTCTCCTGGTCCCTGCTGAACTTTAGGCTCAAAAGCCCCGCACCTATCTGTCCAAACTGCAAAAGCACCTGCCCGTAAGGCTTGTCTGCCAAGAGCAAGGCCCCTATGTTCAAAAGAAGACTAAGGCCAAACTGCTTTTCTAAAAACCTTGCATGGTGTCTTGCGTTTAGGTGACCAAGCTCGTGGGCAAGCACGTTGGCAAGCTCGCTTTCCGAGTTTAACCTAAGAAGTAATCCTCTTGTTATCATAACCGGCCCACCCGGAAGGGCAAAGGCGTTGACTTGAGAGGAGTTTACCACATAGAACTCATATGGCAGTCTTCTTTCTGCCACCTTTGTAAGGATAAGGCCTACACCTTTTACATAGTTTTGAACTTCCCTGTCTGGGTATAATCCATCAAACTCTTCTATGGCGTAAGGCACATAGGACCTTCCTATCTCTATCTCTTTTTGTTCCGGAAGAAGGTTTAAAAGAGGCCCTTTTGTGGTAGCTTCCGCACAGGAGGGAAGAAGAGAAAGGAGAGCAAAAGACCCACCATACTTTAAAAACTCTCTCCTATTTAGCATAAGTTTATTTTAAGCCTTAAAAGTATCTCGTTTATAACCAGCATACCCTTCCTGTTTAGCCTCCACCTTCCATCTTCCTCTTCAAAAAACTCCAAAAGCTCTTCTGGAATAGACAAAAGGTCTTTTTCCACACCCCTTTTTGTCCTAAGGGCAACAAAGATGTAATCGTATAAAAGGTCTTTGCCTTTTAGGAACTCTTGGTATTCTACGGGCCTTTTTCCACTTTTTACCTTTTGAGCGTATAGCTTTATGTTCTTTGTATTTCCAAAGCGTGTGTGATTTACAAAGCTCCATGCGGAGACTCCAAGGCCCAAAAACTCCTCATGGGTCCAATAAAGAAGGTTGTGCTTGCACTCATAGCCAGGAAGGGCAAAGTTGGATATCTCATAATGCAAAAAGCCCATGGCCTCAAGGCTATCACAGATAAGGTCATACATATCCCCTATGGTGTCTTCGGAGGGAAGCTTCAAAAGGCCTTTGCTGTATAGGTTTCCAAACTGGGTGTCCTCGTAGGGTGTAAGAAGGTAAAAGGAAAGGTGAGTGATTGGTAAGCCCTTTAACATATCAAGCTCCTTTTTTAGGTCCTCAAGGCTTTGGCCCTCATAGCCAAAGATGAGGTCTAAGTTTATGTTCTCAAAGCCAGCTCTGTGGATGTTCTCAAGGGCCTTGAGCGTGTCTTTTACAGAATGAATTCTTCCAAGGGCCTTTAGTCCTTCTTCCCTTAAGCTCTGCGCTCCAAGGCTTATCCTGTTGAAGCCTATGGAACTTAAATATCTGTATTCTTCCAATGTGTAGTTTTCCGGGTTTGCCTCAAGGCTTATCTCCTCCACATTAGAGAGGTCCAAAAGATTGGAAAGTCTTTCCATAAAGCCTTGGTATAGCCTTGGGTCTATCAAGGAAGGAGTCCCGCCCCCAAAGTATATGGTTCTGAGGTCAAAGTCATTGTCCTTGTAGAGTTCTATCTCTTTCAAAAGAAGGTCTAAATACTCCCAGTGGTCCACACTTTGGTCCACAAAGGATACAAAATCACAGTAAGGGCATTTGTGAGAGCAGAAAGGTATGTGTATGTATAGGCCTTTAAGCATTTTCAAACTTTATGGGCCTGTTTCTGTGCTCTCTTATGATGGAGAGGGCAAGGCCAAAAAGGGTGGAAAAGGTGAGAATGCTACTTCCCCCATAGCTTACAAAGGGAAGGGGTATGCCCACTACAGGAGCCCAGCCCATAGTCATAAGAAGGTTTACAGAAGTTTGAAAGAGCCAAAGGCCTGCAAAGGTGCCAAGGTATAGTCTTTCTACTCTGTGAGGAATATCTAAGGCATAAAGAAGGATCCTATAAAAGGTTAAAAAAAGCATGGAAATTATTAAAAAGCTACCAAGAAAGCCCCATTCCTCAGCTATTACGGAAAAAATAAAATCTGTGTGCTTTTCTGGTAAAAAGAGAAGGTGGGATTGGGTGCCTTGCAAAAAACCTTTACCCAAAAGGCCACCAGAGCCTACCGCTATCATAGATTGAATGAGCTGGTAGCCACTGCCATGGTAATCTTGGTAAGGGTCAATAACCGCAAGAATCCGTTCCTTTTGATAGTCTTTTAAAAAGTGCCAAAGCACGGGAGAAAGTAAAATAAAGGTAAGGCCCGACAGTATAAAGTATCTTAGCTTTGCACCATAGAGGAAAAGTAGCGTGATAAGTATAACTCCGTAAGTTATGGTGGTTCCAAGGTCTGGCTGTTTGAGGGTAAAGAGGGAAGGTATGGCAAAGGCCAAAATAAGAATGAGGGACTCTTTGCTGAAAAGCCTTTTTGTGTGGCTCAAGGTATATAGGGAAAAGGCCAAAAGGGAGAACTTAAATAGCTCTGATGGTTGGATGCTAACCGGTCCCAAGTCAATCCACCTTTTGGCACCATAGACCGTCTTGCCAGCTATGGGCACAAGCACCAAAAGAAAGAGGTTTAAAAAGTATATGGCTGGGGCCATATCAAAGACCATCCTAAAGTTTAGCCTTGAAAGGAGTAGGATGATAAACCAGCCCGCTAAGATGTAAAGGCTCTGCTTCAAAAAGAGGGGAGAAGGGCTTCCCTTGTATGTGGCGCTATACACGCCCACAAGGCCTATAAGGCAAAGGGTTGCCAAAGCAAAAAGCAGGTATGGGTCATAATCTATAAGGATTTTCTTAAACTTGTTCTTCATGGTATACAAGCCTTCCGCAGGATGGGCAAATTCCCACATCGCCAGCTATAAGCCTTGAATACAGAGCTGATGGTAGCTTTGTTCCACAGTTGGTACAGGCACCAAGAGAATCTATGGGAAGTATGATGGGCAGGCCGTGTTTTTTCTTTAGCCTTTCATACTCTTCAAGTATAGACTCTTCCGTTTTACTCCTTAACTCTTCAAGTTCTTTTTGTAATTCCTCAAGCCTTGTGTTTAGCCTAAGCTGTGAGTATCTTAGGTCGGAAAGTTCTTCCTCCAGCTCTTGAGTCTCTTTTATAAACCTTTTATCTTCCCTTTTTTCTTCAAGGGCCTTTAACTCCTCTTCAAGCCTTTTTATGCTTTCTGAAAGCTTTATAACACAGTCCTCTCTCTTCGCCTTTTCCCTCAAAAGTGCCTTATATTCTTCGGCCTTTTTAACAAGACTTAGCCTCTCCTCCGCCCTCTTTGCTTTTTCCCTACACTCCTCTATCTGTTCCCTTTGCTTTTTTATCTCTTTCTTTATCTCCTCAATCCTCCTTGCTATCCCTTCTCTCTCTTCCTTTAAGCTTTCAATCTTCCTTATGGCCTCTTCTATTTGGCTTTGAAGCCTTCTTATGGCTGTATTTACCCTGTTTATTTCAAGCTCTACCCTTTGAAGCTGGAGCATTTTGGAGAATTTATCTACCTTCACAAAGAATATAATATAAGCCATGCTGGACCTGTTGATTAAGAAAGCCCTATTGCCAGAGGGAAGAAGACTTGTAGACATAGGCATAAAGGATGGCCTTATTGTGGAGATAGGGGAAGACATTCAAAAAGAGTCAAGGCAAACCATACATGCCGATGGTAGGGTGGTTTTCCCTTCCTTTGCCAACATGCACACACATATATCCATGAGCCTTCTAAGAGGCCTTGGTGCAGACCTTCCCCTTATGGACTGGCTTCAAAAGGTCATATGGGTTTTGGAGGGTGAGTTTGTATCTCCAGAGTTTGTAAGGGATGGAGCCCTCGTAGGCATTGCGGAGTCCATAAGGTCTGGCACAACCCTCTTTATGGATATGTATTTCTTTGAGGAAGCTGTGGCGGAGGTGGCCCAAAGGGCTGGCATAAGGGCTGGCCTTGGCTTTGGCATCTTGGACTTTCCCACAAAGGTGGCAAAAAGCCCAGAGGAGTATTTACAGAGGGCAAAAGCTTTTATAAGGGAGTTTAAAAACTCCGACCTTGTCTTTCCTGTGCTTTGTCCCCATGCGGTCTATACCTGCTCACCACAGACCCTCAAAAAATCCCTTGAGCTTGCCTTAGAAGAGGATGTATACATCCACACCCACACGGCGGAGACACAGCAAGAGGTGGAGGCATCCCTTGAAAGGTTTGGAAAAAGGCCAGTGGAACACCTTCATAGCCTTGGATTGCTTAGCCACAGGCTCCTTATGGCCCATGTGGTTTGGACCACAGAGGAAGAGAGGGAGATGATAAAGGAAAGCGGTGCAAAGGTGCTTCACTGTCCCGAGAGCAACCTAAAGCTTGCCTCTGGCATAGCCCCCATAAGCGATTATGTAAAAAGAGGCATTCATGTATGCCTTGGCACCGACGGGCCTGCCTCCAACGATAACTTGGACATGCTTGAAGAGCTAAGCGTAATGGTTAAGCTCCAAAAGGGATCAAGCCTTAACGCAAAGGCCATGGATGCAAGAACTGCTTTGAGAATAGCCACGGAGGAGGGCTTTAGGGCCGTAGGCATAAAGGCGGGCAAGGTGGAGGTGGGCTACGAGGCGGACCTTATCCTTGTAGATACAAACAGGCCACACCTTCAGCCCCTTTATGATCCCATAGCCCAGTTTGTATACTCTGCCAAGTCCTCCGATATAGATACGGTCATATGCAAAGGTAAAATATTGATAGAGAAGGGAGAGTTAAAGACCCTTGACCAAGAGGAAGTGCTTTTTGTGGCCAAAAAATGGAGGGATAAGATAGAAAAGTTTTTGATGGATAAAATTTTATCTTAACGGGGTGTGGCTCAGGTGGCAGAGCGTCGGCTTCGGGAGCCGAAGGTCAGGGGTTCAAGTCCCCTCACCCCGATAAAAAAATAAGGAGGCGAAGGATGAGAAAGATTATGCTTTTAAGCGCCATAGCTGGCATAGCCTTCTCTCAGCCTGTCATTGACCCACCCTTTGCAGACAGGCTTTTCCCATACGTTAAATACGGTGAGGTATGGACTGGCACGCCAGCCCTTGTGAAGGATGCCACCATACCCAACACTCTCATAGTTTATGGCTCAAAAGAGGACCCAGAAGTAGTGGCCCTTGCGGGCAGGATAGCCTACTACCTTGGCCAGTGGACAGAAGATATAGGCTTTAATGCGGAGGATGTAAAGCAGTCAAGGATGCCCGAGCTTTTGGTAAGCGACCAAAGGCTAAAGGACCTCAGCTACCAAAACCTTATAGTGGTTGGAACGAACAACAGCATAGTAAAAGAGCTTGGCCTTAGCTTTGAAAAGCCCACTATAAAGCTTGTCCAAAAAGATGGCAAAAACATACTGGTGGTGGGAGGTGCCAACAAGGAACATGTGATGCAAGCGGGAAGATACTTGGCGGATGTTAGGCTAAACTTTAAGGCTGGAGCTTACAAGACCTTCTTCTCCTTTGTGGCCCTAAGAGGCTATATAGAAAGGGGTGAGTTTGATGCGGCCCTAAGGCTTATCAAAAGCCCCACTGGAATCTCTGCCTGCGGAAAGAACATGGCTTTAGCAGGACCCATGGTGGCCCAATGGAGCGATGACCTAAAAGCTGTGGTAAAACACAGGAACAACATCCTCTATAACGAGCTTCCAAAGGCTCTTGAGGAGAAGAACAAAGAGAAGGCTGTAAGCCTTTGGAAAGAGGCCATGCTAACCTGCTACCAATGCCATCAAGGTATAAACGTGCCACAGGTAAGAAAGTTCAAACCTTTGGAGAGCATACACGCCAAGCATCAAAGAATAGCGGAAAGCTTTGGCTTGGTCAAAGTGGTTGGAAATCAAAAGTCCTGTATTGCCTGCCATGCGGGACCTACCAACACAAGAGGGTATTGACCTAATTGGGTGGCTTAGAGCCACCCGCCCCTTTGGCATATAATTTAAGATATGAAGAAATTTTTCTTAGCCGTTTTACTTTTAACCGCCTTTTCATTCTCCCGTGAGGTGCCTTTTGACAATCTTCAAACCTTTATGCTCTGGGGCTTTGGTATCCTCTTCAGCGGTATGGGCATTCTCATAGGCCTTGTGATGTGGGACAGGAGAACCGCAATTGCACCAGCCAAAATATGAAACCCATAAAAGCCCTTCTTATACTTCTCTTTCCTGTGCTTTTAACCTTACTCTGTGTTAGGCTTAGCTTTACTGGAGCTTTTATAGATTTTCTTTACCCAAGGGTAGACCTCCCTCCAGACCCCATGCCCTATGAACAAAGGCTAAACATAGCAAAGCTTGGGCTAAGGTCTGTGCTATCAGATAAGGGTATGGAAGACTTTAAAAACTCTGGGCTTTTTAACCATAGAGAGATAAAGCACATGGAGGATGTAAAAAGGCTTTTGAGCCTTTTCTTTGGTTTTTTGTACATTGGACTTCCAGCTTGGCTTTTGCTTTTCCTTAGTTTGAAAAATTTAAAAGAGATGGGAAAGGTGCTTTTCTTTGGAGCTTTGCTTTTGGAGCTTTTTGCCCTTTTTGTGTTTTTTGTTTCTTTGACAAACTATGAGTGGCTCTTTGTTGCCTTTCATAACCTTTTCTTTGACCCATACTCTTGGAGATTCAGAGATGAAGACATGCTACTAAGGGTCTATCCCATGGACTTTTGGTATAAGGCTACCATATACACAACCTTGATGGTCTTCTTTTTAAATTCAGTCTTTCAACTCATTGGCCTATTTCTTTGGAGAAGTAGGCCTTAATCTTTTCTTCCATGGGTGCGGGCCTGCCTATGTAATAGCCTTGGGCATAATCCACTCCAAGCTCAAGGAGTATATTGAGAGTTTCTTCATCCTCCACATGCTCCGCTATGGTTTTTATACCCAGTGCTTTGGCAATATCCGCTATACTTTTCACAAATCCTCTATCAATCACAGAATCTTTTACACTTTTTATAAACTCTCCTTCAATCTTAAGAAAGTCCACCTGTAGGTATTTAAGGTAAATGAAGCTCGCATAGCCTGAGCCAAAGTCATCAATGGCAAACTTAAAACCAAACTCCTTCATACCTTTTATAAAGTTGCCGACCTCCACTATATCCTGTATGGCTTCCCTTTCCGTTATTTCAAAAACCAACCTGCTTGACTTTATACCATACTTTTCCACCATACTTACAACCCATTTCATATAATCCTCCGTAAGGTTTTGCGGGGAGAGGTTTACAAACAGGAAGAAATCCTTATTCTTAAATCTAGATGCGCCTTCAAAAATCTTTTCCACCATTATTTTATCCAATTCACGTATTACTCCCATCTCCTCCGCCCTACGTATAAAGTCTCCCGCAGGCAAAAAGCCACCATCCACATATAACCTCATAAGCGCCTCAAAACCCTCCACAGTATTAGTATGTACATTTAATATCTCTTGGAAAAGTACATCAACAGCTCTCTTTTCAAAAGCCTCTAATATTTCCTTCTCAACCTTTCTAAGGGCAGGAAGCATCTTACTTATAGGCTCTTCCACCTTCTTTACCTTGCCCTTGCCCTCCCTCTTTATTAGAGCTATAAGAGCCTCACCAAGGGAAAAGATCTCTTCTTTTTTCTCTGCATCAAAGGGATAACACACTATACCCACGCTTATGTTTACATGTATTTTATCCTTTCCAACCACAAGTGGCGTATCTGCAATTTCTTGTCTTAGCCTTTCTGCAATGGACTCTGCAGTCATCTTGTTTGTTCTTGGAAGCAATATGCCAAACTCGTCAGCTCCCAATCTGCCAGCAATATCAAACTTTCTTGTTTTTCTTTTTATAAGCTCTGCAACATGCTTGAGGGCCAAATCTCCAACAAAGTATCCATAAGTGTTGTTTATAACCCTAAGGTTATCCACATCCATAAATAGAAGACATAAAGGCTCCCCAGACCTGCTTGTCCTTTCTATCTCCCTTTCAAAGATCTTTTCAAAGCTTTTTCGGTTATAGAGCATGGTAAGAGGGTCGTATTCAGTTAGCAACCTTATGCTTGCTTGTGCCTTTTGTAGGTCCTCTATAACCTTCATAAGCCTTACCACATGAAAGAGCTGGTTGCCCACTGTTTTGAAAAAGAGCAGTTCCTCCTTATCAAAGCTCCTTCCTCTTCTAAGCCCCACCATACCAGATTGGTAAAAGTAAAAATTCTCCTCAAACTTACAATACATGTAATCCCTATCCATCCCATACATTTCTGAGCTTTCTATAACCTCCTTTAAAAGCTCATAAGTTTTTATGTCTGGGAAGTTCGCCAAGAAGCCGCTGGAAAATACTATCCTTTCTGGAAGTTCTGCGTTCTTGTTCCACATATAAAAAACACTCCCATCCATGTTGAGAATATAATCAAGCCTTTCAAGCACCTGCTTTGAAAAGGTGTCTATGTTGTTGTATGCCTGTGTAGCATACTCGGAAGTCTCCAAAAGAAGGTATAACCTATCAAGCTCCCTTGTTTTCTCCTCTATAAGCTTGTCAAAGTTTATCCAGTTTAGTAGATATCCAAGTATGGTCCTTTCTGTGTTAAGCACATGAAGCTTTGCCAATGGGCTTTCTGGATAAGCCTTTAGAAGGCTTACGATAAGATAGTTCTCATAAATGTTATAATGTGCTTCTCTATGAAAGTACTGTCCTCCAAGGTCTTTAACCAGCTTTTTAATACTGCTTAAGTCAATCCCTGGCACCTCTACCCTTTCTGGACCATAAACTGCCGCAACAGGCTTACCCTTTTCCAAGTCATATAAGGAAAAGGGCTTTTATCAAATATCTAAAGCTATGTTCAAGCTTTAAAAGGTAAAGGTCTCCTTCCTTTGTGGGTTTTATTCTTAGTATATCTCTGAAGAGACCTGCCACTTCGTTCATAATGTCAATAGCCTCTTTCCTGATGTTGATGTAGAGGATTACATAAAGAAGCAGTATATAGGCAAAAAGCCTATGCAAAGAAGCAAGCACTATTAGAGAATCATAAAAATGTTTATAGAGGGCTAAGCTAAGCGAAGAAAGGGATAGAAAGCCAAAAACTGTGAAGATATACCAGGAGCTTTCCTCTCCAAGAAATCTGTTCCTTATCACATAGAAGGCAAAATATACATAAAGGGCAATGGTTATAAGGTCAAAGAGATCCCTATAAAAGGGTTGTCCTATACCTTCAATGTAGAGGGGCGGAAGGGTGTTGTAGAAGAGAACTATATAGAAGGAGGCTGTTATGGAGAGGGCTAATACAAAGCCGTAGCTTTTGGCAGATAGCCATCCGTTGATTTTGTGATGAAAGGTCAGAATAAAGAAGGCTAAAAGCACAAAAACTCTTGATATTAAAAAGAGGTAGGCAACCTTGTCCCTTGTGTTCTTAGTTATAAAGTCCGGAAAGAAGACAAAGGATAGTATATGGTGAAGGTTTGGGATCAAGGCTGGGACAAGAAATAGACCAAACCAATAAAACCTTTTGCTTATAAACCTTTTGCCCAAGGCTATAAGCAAGATAGACATAAATAGAAGGAGAGAAAAGGAGGTTATCCGTGTTAGGGCTACCCAAAAGGCAAAGGTTGGCCTATCAAGTACGAGCTGGTCCCTAAATATATAAGAAAGCAAAGTAATGAGAGCTCCGCCAAAAAGAAGACCTATGCTTATGTATCTATGCATCTTTGAAATATGATATCACAATTAATATTATAATCATAGGAACCGCTTGGCGTTTTTGAGCTTATGAGCTTTAGCATAAATTCCGCCACCTTTTCTGGAGGTTTTAGTGTATTTGGGTCCTCTTGAGGGTATGCCTTTGCCCTCATCTGGGTCCTTGTAGCACCTGGGTTTAGGGCATAGACTCTAATGCCTTTTTCCTTTAACTCCTCTGCCAAAAGGAGGCTAAAGCCCTCCACACCAAACTTGGAAACCGCATAGGCACCCCAATAGGGAGCTGGCCTTTTTCCTGCACCGGAGGACATGTTTACTATCACAGAACCTTCAGACATGTAAGGAAGGGCATACTTGGTTATATAAAAGACACCGTTTATATTCACCCTTATAACCTCCTCCCACACTTCTTCAGGATAGTCCTCTATGGATAACCTTTCTCCAAGGATGCTGGCGTTGTTAACAAGAAGGCCTATTTTCTTCAATTTTTCCACACAGAAATCTACAAACTCCTTTGCAGACCTTCTATCTCCTACATCACAAGCCTTTATATAAAGGCCCTCAGGATTACCAAGTTCATGCTTTAGTTTTATTAGGTCCTCTTCCTTTCTTGAGCAGGTGCAAACCTCCCAACCATCCCTTAGTAATCTCTCCACCATAGCCCTTCCTATTCCCTTACTTCCTCCTGTGATGATGGCTTTTTTAGCCCCCATGACTAAAGAAAGATTATAATTCCCTTTGATAATCTATCTCAACCAAATTTTTATATGGAAGATGTAAATTTTAAGAATATAATAAAACTCTAAAGGAGGTGAAAGATGCTTTTAAACCTTGAAGTAAGGGCCCAGCTAAGGGATATTTTCTCCAAAGAGCTTGTGCATCCTGTAAATCTAAAGCTCTTCTCTCAAGCCATAGGGTGCGAAAGCTGTCAGATTGCAGAGGACCTTCTAAAAGAGTTGGCAGAAGTGGCACAAGAAAAGATAAAACTAAACATATACTCTCCACTGGTAGATAGGGAGATAAGCCAGGCATACCAAATTGAAAGGGTGCCTACCATAGTTATAGAGGGTGATAAGGATTATGGCATAAGGTATATAGGCCTACCGGCCGGGCTTGAATTCACTACCCTTGTGCAGGGCATAGTGCAGGTTTCCAAGAGGGAGCCAAAGCTTTCAGAAAAAACCATAGAACTTTTAAAGTCCATAGACCTACCAATAGAGATAATGGTCTTTGTAACCACTTCCTGTGGATATTGTCCTTCCGCCGCCATAACGGCCATGAACTTTGCTCTGGCAAACGATAACATAAAAGCTATTATCGTAGATGCCAACGAAAACATGGATTTGGCAGAAAGGTTCCAAGTGGTAGGTGTGCCAAAGATAGTTATAAACAACGGATTGGTGGAGTTTGTGGGCGCACAGCCAGAGAACAACTTCCTTGGCTATGTAATCTCAGCTTATGAAAAGATGAGGAGAGAAAATGGACAGGCTTGAATACTTCAAAAGCCTTTTGGAAAAATCACCAGATAACCCACTTGCCCACTATTCCTTGGCCCTTGAATACTACAAACTAAAAGACTACGAGAACACCATAAAACATATGGAAAGGTATATGAGCCTAAAAGAGGATGAGGGTGCAGGCTATAGAGTTCTGGCAAAGTGCTATGAGGAGCTGGGAGAGTATGAAAAGGCCATAGAGGTCCTTCAAGAGGGAATAGAAAAAGCACTAAAATACAACCATCCAAGTATGGCAGAAGAGTTCAGGTCATGGATAGAGCAGTTAAGACAGTTGCAGTCCTTCTAAGCCTTTCTTCCTTTTCCTTTTCTCAAGAACTAAAGGCATGCTACAGAGCCTATCTCTTTTTCTTTCCAGTGGCGGAAACATGCATAACTTACAAGCAGGAGAATAAGCATCTCAAAACGGAGAGCTTTGTAAGGACCATAAACGTAGGAAAGCTTGTAAAGAGAGTTTATAACAGAGGTGGAGCCACTATAATATTGCCCGACCTAAAGCCGAAGCATTTTGTATATTACCAAGAGGAAGGAGAGTTCAAAAGGTATCAGGAGTACATCTTTAACCATAAGATAAAGGTAAAAGAGATAAAGTATGTAAAGTTAAGCGATGAGATAGAGAAAAAGGAAGAGAAGGAGTATGAATATAGAGGCTTTGTAGACCCATACACCGCAAGCCTAATACTCTACAGGGACAGCTCAAAGACAAGCCAAGGCACGGTAAAGATGTTCTACGATGACAAAGAATACCTTTTGCCCTACAGTGTAAAGGGCATAGAGGTAGTAGAAACACCTTTGGGTGAATTCAAGGCAAGGAAGATAGAAGTTTATCCAAACATTGAGACAAAAGGTCTTTTAAAGCCAAAAGGGCTATGGTATTTATGGATTGATGAAGAAACTAATGTGCCTGTTAGGATGGAGCTTAAGTTTGTTATAGGTTCCGCCTCTGCAAGGCTTGAGAGAATTGAAGGTGATAGATACTTGCTTAAGAGTGTTTTAAAAAGGTAGGGGGCAAAAGCCCCCAATTGATGCTTACTTCTTTTGCTCTGCAGGAGCTTGCTCTTTCTTTTCTTCTTTCTTTTGAGTTTTCTTGTGAGCTTTCTTGTGAGCCTTCTTCTCTTCCTTCTTCTGCTCCTGCTTTTGCTCTTGCTTTGCTGGCTCGGCTGGCTTTGCAGGCTCAGCAGGTTTGGCTGGTTGTGCCATTGCTACACCTGCGAAGGCTACTGCAAGTAGCAAAGAAAGTACCTTCTTCATGTTTCTACCTCCTTAAGGTTTTTGGTTAAATAATAGATTATCTAACCGAAGATGAAAATTTGATTAAAAATTAGAGGCGTTATTATAGTCTCTGTTTCAGCAGGAAGAGGATAAGCTCATACAGTATGGATATAAGACCCACCATATAGTAAAACCTATGGTGATGTTCAAGCACTTGCACCAAAAGGTAGGCAATGGCCAAAAGAAGTAAAGGTGAAAGGGCGTTAACTATGCTCACCGTGTATTTCTTTTTTATGTCTTCCCTTGGCATAACCATCTTAAGGTTTAGGCTGTAATTCTCAAAGTCTGTAGAAAAGGTCTTGCCTTCCCTTTGGGTAAGAAGAGAACCTTTTTCAAAAATGATCTCCTCATCCTTTACATAGGCCTTTTTGGCAACGACAACACCCTCTTGGAACTTAAAGAAAATTCCTTCAAGCCTATTTCCATCCCTTCCCTCCACATAAAGGGTAAACTGTCCAAAGGTTTGAAAGCTCTTGGGTGGTATTGAAGTTAGCATAAGAGTGTAATATTTAAGCGTTAGCTGTCTCCTAAGATAGCCTATATGATCTTCATTTACCAAGAAAGAGCTTACTACCAATGCAAGCAGAATTGGAAACATATACATTATACTCTTTGTGTAAAGATGGCTTGCCTTTATGCCAAAGGACTGAATTATATGCAGCTTTTTGCTTTCTTTGAACTCAAAAAGGCTAAGAGAAAAGGCTATAAAAAGTGAAAGCGGCAGCATATAGGAAAAGTAATAAAAAAGCCAGAGCAATAGAAATGGAAAAGATTGATTGGGTGGTAGGCGGAATAGTATCTGGTCGAGCTTTATAACCTGAAAGACTAGAAAAAGGAAGGTGAAAATAAAACATATTAAGAAGGAAAGTCTCAAAAATTTCCAAAAAAACCAACGAAAAAGCATCTACCTTTTTAATTTATTCTTAAGCCTTTCCTTTTGGTTGGGCTCGCCCCTTTTTCCTTCAAGGAGAAGCCTATAGGCTTTTTGGTAATACTCCTGAGCCTTCTCCACCTGTCCCAACTTTGAAAGTACATCGCCCACATGTTCGTATAGGACTGGATCTTCCTTTTCCTTCTCAAGGGCTTTCAAAAGCATTTCATAAGCCATCTTATACTCCCCTTTGTAATAAAGCACCCATGCCATACTGTCTATGAAGGCTGGATTTTCTGGATCCTTTTCCAAGGCCTTCTTTATCAATGTCTCTGCCTCATCAAGCCTTGTCCCCTCATACCACAGAAGCAAGGAATAACCAAGATGGTTTAAAAGCTCTGGATCCTCTGGGTTTAGCTCAAGGGCCTTTCTTAGGTCTTTTTCCGCAGAAATTATCTCCCCTCTCTTATCATAGATTATGGCCCTTAGGAAATAACCCCTATAGTCCTTTGGGTTTATATCTATAGCCTTGTTTATATACTTTAGTGCTTCATCGTAGTTTTCCTTTTCGTTTAAAAGGTTTCCCATAAGAAGGTTTAGCATGTAGCTGTTGGGCTCTGTAGAGAGGCCTATCTTTAGGAGTTCCTCCGCCTTTTTGTATTCCTTCTTGTCTATGTATATGCCTACAAGCCTCTCAATGATCTTAGGGTTATTACCAAGCTTTTTTTGTAAGCTTAGATAAACATTAAGGGCCTTGTCTTGTTCTTTTAACATCTCAAGAAGGGTGGCATATGTGAAAGCTATGTCTGGGTTATCTGGATTTTCCCTGTATAGCCTTTCCAATATCTCCTTTGCCTCTGCGGTGTTTCCAGACCTTATTAGCACAAGGCTGTATTGATAGAGGTAGTTTCCATCTGGGTATAGGTCTGCCAGTCTTTTGTATATTTCCTTTGCCTCCTCATACCTGTTGGTTATAAGGTAGAGGTTGCCAAGCCTTTCAAGGGCGCTTCTGTTGTCTGGGTCCCTTTTGAGAATATCCTTATAAAGGCTTTCTGCCTTGGAGTATTCTCCACTTTGTTCATAAAGGCTACCAAGGGTTATAAAGCTGGCTTCAAAGCTTGTGTTTATCTTTAAGGACTTTTCAAGGTATTCTATGGCCTCTTGTTGTTTCCCTTCAGAAAGGGCTATGCGTGCAAGCATAAAGTAGGGCAGCGGGTTGTCTGGGCTAAGTTTGGCAAGGTTTTCCAAAACAGCCTTTGCCTTCACAAACTCTTTTCTTTTTAAATAGTCCTCCGCCAAAAATATCATAATCTCCTTAGATTCTGGGTTCTTTGAGTAGCCTTCTTCTAGTACCTTGATTGCCTTTTCTACCTCCTTTTTGGACATATAAAGACTATGAAGCAAAAGGTAGGGTTCTGGCATATTGGGATATCTGTTTTTGAACTCGTTGGCGATCTTTAAAGCTCTGTCATGCTTTTTTAGTCTTATCTCGAGCCTTACCACATCCACATAGAGGGTTGGCGTGGGCGTCTTTTCAAGGGCTCTAAGGCAATAGCTCTCAGCCTTTGATGGCTCCTTTTCCTGTAGGTCTCTGCATAGCATATAGTCCATATAGGGGTTGTAAGAAAAGGCTATACCAAAAAGCAATGTTATAAAAAGGTGCCTCATTCTATGCTCCTGTGTATAAGCATGGGCATTTCCAAACTCCTCATAAGCTCGGAAGATGTGCTTCCAAGTAATACCCTTTTTAGGCCCGAAAGGCCTCTGCTTCCAAGGACCACAAGGTCCATATGTGGCTTTTCTTTTAAAAACCTCCTTATGCCATCGGCGGGAGATCTGTCTTCAAGGATATAAGACTCTGCCTCAAAGCCTTCTTTTCTTATCCTCCCTTCCAACTCCTTCATGTGCTTTTCCTTTTCTTCCCTATACCTTTGACTCAAAACATCCTTTACACCTTCCACCAAAGGAAGCTCTATAGTCTCCTCCACATGGACTAAAAAGACATGAGGATTAAAGGGCTTTAGAAGGCTTAGGGCAAAGTTTAAGGCCTTGTTGGCATACTCAGAAAAATCATATCCTATAAGCACATTGCTTATTTTTTCTGGCTCCCTACCCTTTAGTATAAAAACAGGCTTGTGAGAGTACTTTACAACCTTTTCTGTGGTGGAGCCTATGAGTATCCTTTGCACAAGGCCCTTTTTGTGGCTTCCCACAAAGATAAGGTCATAGGCACTTTCCTTTTCTAAAATTACCTCCGCCGGGTCGCCCACCTCCACATAAAGGCTTGCCTTCAAGGGCTTTAAAAACTCCACAAGGCCTTCAAGTTTTTCCTTTGCCTTTTCCTTTTGCCTCTCTTGGAGTTCTGTTAAAAGGCTCATGTCAACGGTAGCCATGCCAAAGCTTTCTGGATAGGGAAGGTATAAAACTGGGGAGACCACATGGAGTAGGTCCACTTCCGCACTGTGGGCTTGAGCAAAGGCTTTAACAATCCTCAAAAGCGGGTTTGTTATCTCGGTAAAATCCACTGGCACAAGAAATTTCATAGCCCTATTCCCCCTTTCTTGTATTCAAAAAACAAGCTCATGAAACTCCTCAAGGTTTAATTTAATCACCTTTTCTATAAAGGGAAAGCAAATCTCGTTGCCCGCATATACGTCTGTTCCTAAAGAAAAGCCTTTACTAAGAGCGACCTTTGCTCCCGCCTCTTTTGTTATAAGCGTCCCAGCCACCACATCCCAAGGGTTCAGTTCAAACTCCAATAGCCCATCAAAGACCCCCTCAGCCAAAAGGCAAAGGTCTACGGCGGCCGCACCCGGCCTTCTCATGGCTCCTACTTTATCAAAGACCTCTTTGAATATGTTCCAGTAGGCATTTAGGTCTCTTTTGGCCCTTGAAGGATAGCCGTAGGCCACATAACATTCTTTTAGTTTTTCCTTCTGCCTAACACTTATTCTCTTTCCGTTTTTGTAGGCACCATGGCCTTCGGCAGCCCAGTAGAGGCTATCAAAGGCAGGAAGATAAACGGCTCCCACAAGGGGCTTTCCTTTGTAAAGAAGGCCCACAGAAGTGCCAAAGATGGGAAAGCCTGCTATGTAGTTTTTAGTGCCGTCAAGGGGGTCTATATACCAAACGTAGTCTCCATCGCTTGAACCACCTTCTTCTTCACCTACCACAAGATGGTCTGGAAGGTGTTTTTGTATATGCTCCCTTATCCTCTCTTCTGAGAGCTTATCCGCAAGGCTGTATACGTCCTTTTCACCCTTTTCCATAACCTTGTTGTCTTCTCTCCTGTAAAACTCCTTTAAAACAAGCCCTCCCAAAAGGCTTGCTTCCTTGGCCACTCTCAAGAAAAGCTCTATGTTATGCATCGTCCAACACTTCTATACATGGTAGGCTGTTGCCCTCAAGAAGCTCCAAAAAGGCACCACCGCCAGTGGATACAAAGTCTATGGCGTTATAGACTCCAGCCCTGTGGATGGCATGGTCCGTATCGCCGCCTCCCGCTATGGTAAGAGCAGGAGACTGAGCAAGCATCTTTGCCGTCTCGTAGGTGCCGTCCTTAAACCTATCCAGCTCAAAAACTCCCATGGGGCCGTTCCAAACTATGGTTTGGGCGTCTGAGATGATCTCCCTCAAAAGGGCTACAGAGACTGGCCCTATGTCAAGGCCCATCCACCCATCGGGTATTTCCTGCCAAGGCACCACCTTTGTGGGTGTGTTGTCAGAAACTTCTTTTCCTATCACAAAGTCCACAGGAAGATAGAGCCTTACATCCAGCTTTTTGGCTATCTCCAGTATATCCCTTGCCGTATCAAGAAGGTCTTCTTCCACTAAGGAGCTTCCCACTTTGTAGCCTAATGCCTTTATAAAGGTAAAGGCCATGGCACCACCTATAAAGAGCTTATCCACCCTCTTGAGAAGGTTCTTTATTATGCCCAGCTTGGAAGAGACCTTGGCACCACCAATGATGGCCACCACTGGCCTTTGTGGGTTTACCATGGCCCTTTCAAAATAGCTTATCTCCTTTTCAAGCAAAAAGCCCATAACCGCAGGTTTTAATATCTGTGGCACAAGGTATACGGAGGCATGTTTTCTGTGGCATGTGCCAAAGGCATCGCTCACATAAACCTCACCAAGCCTTGCCAAAGCCTTAGCAAACTCTTCACTTCCTTTGCTTTCCCCCTCATGGAACCTTAAGTTTTCCAACAGGACCACCTCCCCTTCTTTCATGCTATAGACTTCTTTTTCCACCTCTTCCCCCACGCAGTCGGATAGCATTTTAACCTCTCTGTTTAGATATCTTGATAATCTTTTTGCCACGGGCATAAGGCTAAACCTTTCGTCCTTCCCCTTTGGCCTTCCAAGGTGGGACATAAGGATGATCTTTGCCTTTGCATCCAAAAGGTATTCAATGGTTGGAAGGCTTGCCCTTATCCTCGTGTCATCCTCAATGTTTCCAAGTTCATCCATTGGCACGTTAAAATCTACCCTTACAAGCACCCTTTTACCCTTAACATCCACATCCCTTAGGGTCTTTTTCCTAAAGGGCATTTCTACCTCCTTTAAAAATCAAAGTCTATATCTTCATCATCAAACTCAGGGCTTTCATTGACTTCAAAGACACCTCTTAAGTTGAGGGCAAGCTTTTTTAAGCTTTCTAAGTATAGGACTAAGTCCTCATAAACCTCCAGCAGAGCCTTATACCTTTTGATCTCCTCATATGTAAGCCTTCTGGTTTTTAGGAGTTTTTTTACAGCTATTCTTGAGATTAAGGCTCTGGAATACTTTTCCTGCCACTCCTTCCAAAACTCTGGGCTGTTCACTGGAGCTTTTACTACAAAATACTCAAGGTTTGAAAATTCTTCCATGAGATTAAGGTCAAGGGTGTTTTTCACAGGACTACCTCCTTATAGAGAATTATAACCTAAGGTATAAACTTTTTATAATGCTCCTGTTTTATAGGCGTGGCGGGCTTGGCGATACACTTCTAACCTTCCCAATGCTTGAAGTCTTAAAAAAGTCCGGTAAAAGCATATGGGCTGTGGGAAATACGGATTACTTTTCCATAGCAAAGGAGATAGGTTGGGTGGATTTTGTAAGCTCAGAAGTGCCAGAAAGAGAGTTTGAGGAAAGGATAATAATAGCACATGATGGTAATGTAAAGCCCTTTCCAGAAAAAAGGGTATGGGTTGTGGAACACTACCTTAGAAGCCTTAAGCTATCTGGTAATTTTTCTAAGATTTTGCCCATAGAGCCTTTTGAAAAAAGCCCTTTACAAGACTGCGCCGTGCTTCATCCCTCCAGCGGGTCCCCAAAGAAAAACCCACCCCTTGAGCTTTTCCTTATGGTAGAAGACTTTCTAAAAAGGCAGGGCTTTAAAACGGTGTATTTTATAGGTGAAGCGGACCAATGGCTAAAGGATTATGTTAAAAACTACTTTGAAAGCTTTTCCCCTCTTGAGATAGCCAAGGCACTAAAGGGCGCAAGGCTTTTTGTGGGAAATGACAGCGGAATTTCTCACCTTGCAAGCTACTGTGGTCTTCCCACCTTCATCTTCTATGGTCCCACAGACCCAATAGTTTGGAAGCCCATAGGAGAAAAGGTCTTTCAGATAAGCCTTTCCTTGGAGTGTAGCCCCTGCTTTCCCCAAGTGTGCCAGGAAAGGAATTGTTTTGATACTAAAGCTCTTTTTGAAAGTTTCAAAAAGGCTTTTAAAGCCCTAAAATAGCTCCACATCCCTTATATGCTCCACCTCCTTGTCCCTTATTATTACCACCTCCAACCTGTAGTTTTCCGCCGGATGCTTATAAAGGTATTCTTCTATGCATCTTAAAAGCCTTTCCATCTTTCTTTTATCCACCCTCTCCGCTGGGTCTCCCAAGGCCTTGCTCCTTCCCCCCTTTACTTCCACAAAGACCAAGGTATTGCCACTTTGGGCCACAATGTCTATTTCGCCAAACCTGCAATGGTAATTTCTGTGGAGTATTTTGTAGCCAAGGCCTTTTAAATACTCTACCGCCAGGTCTTCAAACTCCGCACCCTTCCTCAAGGCTTTGAAGAATCTCCTCAGGTTTTACTACGGCAGTGCCAAGCTTTCCTACCACAATGCCGGCGCACAGGTTGGCAAGCTCGCAAGCTCTGTCCCAATCCAAGCCCGTAAGGGCGCAGGCTGTAAGCACTGCCACCACCGTATCACCAGCACCAGAAACATCATACACCTGCTTTGCCCTCGCTGGAAAGACCTTATATTCTTTGTCAAAAAGGGCCATGCCCTTTGGCCCAAGGGTTATTACAAGGGTGTTTAGATTTAGCTCCCTCTTTAGCCTCCAGCCAAGGCTTTGAAGAGATTCCTCATAGACCATAGCCTTAGCCTCTTTTTCGTTGGGAGTCATAAGGCTTGCGCCCATGTAAAGATGCTTATTCTGTGGCCTTGGGTCAATGGCAAAAAACACCCTCTTTTCCCTTATCCTATCCATAAGGCTTTTGCTTACCACACCCTTTGCATAATCGGAGACTATTATTCCATCCACATCCAATTCAAGCCTTTCAAGCATACTTTTAAGCACTTCACCTCCCACAGCCTTCCTGTCTTCACTGTCCACCCTAAGGAGCTGTTGGGACAGGGCCACTATACGGGTCTTCTCCGTGGTAGGCCTTTGGGGGTCCTCCACCGTTAGGTCCCCAACGCCCGCCTCCTTCAAAAGACCCCTTATAATATGCCTTCCATAATCCTGACCCACCACACCAAGAAGGTAGGTTTTTACTCCAAGGCTTGAAAGGTTATGAGCCACATTCCCCGCACCGCCAAGCCTAAACTCCTCCCTTTGAACCTCCACTATAGGCACTGGCGCTTCTGGAGAAATCCTTTCCACCTTTCCAAAGATATACCTGTCAAGGATCACATCCCCCACCACAAGAACACTGAGCCTTTTAAATTCTTCAAGGATATTTAAAACACTCTCCTTATCAAGACTCATTAATCACTTTTACCTCTTCTCCCTCTTCTATAAAGGCTGAGTGAAGCTCCCTTACGGCAAGCTCTCCATACTTATCCTCTATAAGGCATGATATCTTTATCTCCGATGTGGATATGGCCATTATGTTTATGTTGTTCTTGTATAGCACTTCAAACATCTTGGCCGCCGTGCCATAGGAGCTTCTCATGCCTATGCCTACCACAGAGACCTTGGCTATCTTGTCATCCCTTACCACCTCCTGGGCCTCTATCTCTTTGGCAACCCTTCTCACTATCTCCTCCGCCCTTAGGGCGTCTGCCTTGTTTACCGTAAAGGACATATCTGTGTAGCCTTGATGGGATACGTTCTGCACTATCATATCCACCACTATATGGGCATCACACAAGGCCTTAAAGATCTTATAGGCTATGCCTGGTCTGTCTGGCACCCTTACTACCGTTATCCTTGATTCGTTCCTCTCTAAGGTTATAGCCCTTACAACGCTCTTCTCCATAACTTCCTCCTCGGGAACTATCCAAGTCCCTTCACTATCGTTAAAGGAGCTTCTTACATGTATTCTTACATTGTATTTCATAGCAAACTCTATGCTTCTTGCCTGCATCACCTTGGCGCCAAGGGAAGCCATTTCAAGCATCTCCTCGTAGGATATTACAGGAATCTTCTTTGCGTTTGGAACTATCCTCGGGTCTGCTGTAAAAACACCTTCCACGTCCGTGTATATTTCACAGTCTGCACCAAGGGCGTAGGCCAAGGCTACGGCGGACAGGTCCGAACCTCCCCTTCCAAGGGTGGTTATCTCCCAATCTTCCGTTACACCCTGAAAGCCAGCCACCACAGGCGTATAGCCTTCATTCAAAAGGTTTTTTAACCTTTGCACGCCTATCTTTCTTATCCTTGCCTTTGTATGAACTTCATCGGTTATTATGGGCACCTGCCAACCACACAGGCTTATGGCTGGAACGCCCAACTTTTGAAGGGTCATGGCAAATAGGGCAATAGCTTGCTGTTCTCCTGTGGAGATAAGCATGTCCAACTCTCTTTCTGGTGGTAAGGGGTCTATCTGTTTTGCAAGGTTTATAAGCCTATCTGTTTCACCCGCCATGGCGGATGATACTACCACTACCCTGTAGCCTTCTTTTAGCTTTTGAAGCACCCTTTTGGCAGCGTTTTCAATCCTTTCCAGGCTTCCAACGGATGTTCCACCAAACTTAACCACCAAAATTTTCATCCTTATTATTTTACATCCATAAGCCTTTTGAGTAGGTTCGTTTTGAAGTATGCCTGATAGAATCTTATTCTTTTACTCTTCTAAACTGCCATAGTGTTAAAATTATAAGGCAAATGGCTACTATGGAGGACAAATATGCTTAATAAGGGCCTTTTAAAGTGGGTTCTGGTTGGGGGGGGTTGTAAGTGGCATCCTTGGTGCAAAAGCTCAGGATATAAAAAGCCTTGAACAAGCTTGTGAAAGGGGCGATGCCAAGAGTTGTATGGAGCTTGGCAACATGTATGCAGAAGGAAAGGGTATTAAACAAGACTATGCAAAGGCTATAAGTTTTTACAAAAAGGCTTGCGCCTTGGCTAATACTGGCGGAAACCAGTGCAAGATGTTTGTAAAAAAGGATAGGAAGAGAGTTTTAAGCCATAAAAACCATGGCCAAAAATCTATGGCTTTGCAAAGAAAACAAAAGCATTCTACTGTAAGTACAATCAAAGAGGAACAACCATCTACAACTGTTTTATCCGCTGGCTTGTCGCAAGAAGGAATAACAATAGAAAAGAACATAAACATAAAAGAACTATATGAGAAGGCTTGTAATATGGGAAACAGTATGGCATGTTATAAGCTTGGAGACATGCACTATTATGGTAAGGACGTAAAGCAAGACTATGAAGAAGCTTTGGAATATTATCAAAAGGCATGTAGGATGGGAAATTCCTTAGCTTGCTATAAACTTGGAGATATGTATTATTATGGTCTGGTTAAAAACGGAGACCTTTTGGCTATGTCAGAATTCCTTTATCAGAGGGCATGCACCTTAGGAAACAGTATGGCATGCCATAAGCTTGGAGAAATTAGCTACTACATAAACCAGGACCTTCAAAAGGCTTTGGAAAACTATCAAAAGGCGTGCAACTTTGGAGACCCAAATGGATGTTATAAGCTGGCCACCATTCAAGCGGAGGTAATAAGCAGAGAAAATAGATACATAAAGGTTATAGAGTTTTATCAAAGGGCTTGCAACCTTGGCAATACAAACGCATGCATTGATTTAGCAAACATATACTTAGAAGGGAAGGGCAATCAAAGGAATATACCCAGAGCCATGGACCTACTTCAAAAGGCTTGTAGTATGGATAATCCTATGGCCTGCGCAAGCCTTGGGAACCTGTATATAGAGGCAAAGGGTGATCAGAGGAATTATTCTAAGGCTGTGGAGCTTCTCAGAAAGGCTTGTGATGGTGGAAATGCCTTTGCCTGTGGTAGGCTTGGCCTAATGTATGTTAATGGTAATGGTGTAATGCGTGATTATTCTAAGGCTGTGGTCCTTTTGGAAAAGGCTTGCAATATGGGCAATGCTTTGGCTTGTGCAGACCTCGGAAATATATACAGCTTAGGTCTTGTAGAAAAATAACATTCTTTAATGTTATAGTTTTAACTTGCCTTCTTTTAACTCCCTTCTTAGCTGTCTTTCCAGGTCTCTCTGTCTTATTTCTTCCCTTCTGTCATGAGCCTTTTTACCCCTCGCCAAGGCTATTTCTACCTTTGCCTTTCCGTTTTTGAAATATACCCTTAAGGGTATTATGGTATAACCTTTTTCTTTTACCTTTCCCATTAACCTAAGTATCTCCCTTTTGTGAAGAAGAAGCTTTCTTTTCCTTAGAGGGTCTGGTGGCTTTATGGTAGCATACCTATAAGGAGCTATATAAAGGTTATGTAGCCAAGCTTCTCCATTTTCTATCCTTACAAAGCTATCTTTAAAGGAAACTGTTTGTTTGCTCCTCAAAGCCTTTACCTCAGGGCCTTCAAGGACTATGCCAGCCTCATAGGTCTCTATAATATCGTATTCGGCCTTTGCCTCCTTGTTGTAGGCTACTGTAAACTCTCCAGAGCTTTTTGGCATTCTATTAGTTTAACATAGCCAATATCTGGTGTCTTAGTATATGGGCTGGCTTATAATCTGGAGCCAACCTTATGGCGTTTTCTACTTCAATCAAAGCATCCTTAAACATACCCTTCATTAGATAAACCTTTGCCAAGTTCATATGAGGATAGTGCCTTGGTTCATACCTTTTGGCAGATATGGCCCTCTTTAGCCAAGGAATGGCTTCATCCGGTCTTCCCAAAGCTATAAGGTAAGAGCCTATGTCGTTATAAGGGTTTCCAAATTCTGGGTCTATCTCTATGGCCTTAAGACAAAGGTCTATTGCAGTTTCAAGGTCGCCAAGCATGCTGTAAGCCCAACCCATATATGTATATGCCTCCGCTGTGGGCTGTATCTCTATGGACTGTTGATAAAGCTCTATGGCTTCCTTAAAGTTCCCAGCCATATGCTCTTTTAGAGCCTTTTCCAAAAGCTCCCTTGCGTCTCTGCTTATTTCTCTCATGTATTTAAATTTATTCCTATAAAGAAATTTGACAATACCTTACTAAACTTAAAGCAGGTTAAACTTTCTTAGCACCTCTGCCTACTTTGGGTCTGTGCTTGCAAGCTCTCTGAGTGCCTTTATAAGGTCAGAAACCTTTCCTTCCTTTTCTATATGGGCGACCGCTACAACTTTTCTTTACTACTTATAGCTTCCTGCTTTTTGGCGGATAAAGCATACATAGGACTAAGAAACATAAAAATAAGGACCCAAAAAAAGAAATAACTTTCTCATACCATACCTCACTCCCATTCCTTTTCTCTTAAAGAATTCTCCAAGCTTTTAGGTATTTCTGTCCTTATGCCAAAGAGAAGTTTAAACTGTAAGGCGTTAAGCACCGCTTTTGCCTTTACGGTGTTGTTGAAAAATACGTAAGTGTCCCTGTCCCCAAGCTTTTTAATTTTATCCTTTAGCTTTTTAAGCTCTTCCAAGGAATAAAGGTAGTCATAAAGGTGGTCTGGGTCCCTTCCATGAAATCTAAGGTAATTTATGCTACCCACACCAACCCATGGACCTATCAAAAACTTGCTACCCTTTGGCGCATCGGTGTTTACAAGAGAAAAGCCATGTTCCTCTAAAAATTGGTAAAAATCTGCCTTTTTGAAGCTTTTATTCCTTACCTCTACCACCTTTGGCAAACCACTAAAATCCTTTGAAAGTTTATTTAAATACTCAAGGCTTTCTTCCTTATATCCAAAGCTCTCTGGAAACTGGAAAAGCAAAGCTATAAACCTATCCTCTTCAAGGACTGGTTCAAGGGCATGGAGGAACTTTTTTACATCCTCTTGCGTATAGCTTCTGTTATGGGTAAAGATTCTATGAACTTTAAAGGCAAACTTCAAGGTAGAGGTCCTTGAAAGCATACTTTTTACCGTGCCTCTGTTGGGAAAGTTATAAAAGGAGGAGTTTATTTCCACCACTTCAAAGTACTGAGAGTAGAACCTTATATAATCCTCCCTTTTTAAAAGGGGAGGGTAAAACCCTCCCACCCAATCTCTGTAAAAGAAGCCACTACAACCTACATAAACCCTCAAGGAATGAACTTGGACTTAAAGTCTTTTAAAGCTTGGTCAATCTTAGCTTTGAGCTGGTCATCAAGAGCCTTCTTTTCCTTTATCTCTTTGAGAATATCGGGCCTTTCTCTATCAAGGTAAGCGTAAAGCTCCTTTTCAAACTTCCTCACAGATTCTACGGGCAGGTCATCAAGGTATCCGTTTGTTCCCGCATATATGGCTACTATTTGCTTTTCCACTGGTATAGGATTGTAAGGCTCTTGCTTTAAAAGTTCTACAAGCCTTAGACCTCTGTTTATAGTTTGTTGTGTGGCCTTATCCAACTCAGAGGCAAACTGCACAAAGGCCTCAAGCTCTCTAAACTGGGCAAGGTCAAGCCTTAGGGTTCCAGCCACTTGCTTCATAGCCTTTATCTGGGCTGCACCACCCACCCTTGAAACGGAAAGACCTACGTTTATGGCGGGCCTTATGCCTTTGTTAAATAGGTCTGGTTCAAGGTATATCTGACCATCTGTGATAGATATAACGTTTGTAGGAATGTAAGCTGCCACGTCTCCAGCCTTTGTTTCTATAACAGGTAGAGCTGTAAGAGATCCAGCACCAAGCTCATCGTTTAGCTTTGCTGCACGCTCCAATAGCCTGGAGTGAAGGTAGAAAACGTCCCCTGGGTAAGCTTCTCTACCCGGCGGCCTTCTCATAAGCAAGGAGAGCTGTCTGTAAGCTTCTGCATGCTTGGAAAGGTCATCGTAGATAATTAGTGCATGTTTGCCATTGTCTCTGAAGTATTCGCCTATGGTGCATCCCACAAAGGGTGCAAGGTATTGCAAGGATGCAGGGTCTGTGGCGGAAGCTACCACAACGCAAGTGTATTCCATAGCACCGTGTCTTTCAAGAAGCTCTATTATCCTTGCTATTGTAGACCTCTTTTGACCTATTGCTACGTATATGCAATAAACGTCTGTATCTTTTTGGTTTAGTATGGTGTCTATACATATGGTAGTCCTTCCCGTGGACCTATCACCTATTATAAGCTCACGCTGACCCCTACCTATGGGGATCATGGCGTCTATAGCCTTTATACCCGTTTGTAATGGTTCATGCACAGACTTCCTCTTTACAACGCCGGGCGCTATCTTTTCCACAGGGGACCTGTATTCATACTTTATGGGGCCCTTTCCATCAAGGGGGTTTCCAAGGGGGTCTATAACCCTACCTATGAGGCCTTCACCCACTGGTGCGTCCAATATTCTTCCAGTTCTTCTTACTATGGAGCCTTCTCTTATTCCGCTTTCGCTACCAAGGATTATAATACCCACATTGTCCTCTTCAAGGTTAAAGGCAAGGCCCATGGTTCCACCTTCAAACTCCACAAGCTCGTTTGCCATCACATTATCAAGACCGTAAGCCCTTGCCACACCATCACCTACATAATAAACAACTCCCACCTCTTCCATCTTTGCAGAGGCTTCAAAGTCCTTTATTTGCTCTTTCAGAAGTTGTAAGGCCTCCTCGTAAGTTATGGTTGCCATAATAAACCTCCTTAAGGTTTTGGTAATATTTTAATACAATTCCCACAGAAAAACCTACTCTTGGCGTCCACTTCCCAAAGGCTGTTGGAAAAGTTCATAACACAACCGGGAGTTTTGCAATGCATAAGCCCAAAGGTGTGGCCAAGTTCATGGTTTACCTCCTTAAAGACCCTGTTAAAGTATAATTCTTCTCTCTTGTCAAAAAGCCTGTATGTGCTAACCAAGGCATACCTTCCACCAAGCTGGGCAAGCCCAAAAACAAAGTTAAGCCCCTCCTCATAAAGGTCAAAAGGGAAAAGGGCTATCAATTTTAGCATGTCAGGATAGTAAACCTTAGAAAGGTATTCTAAAAGTGCTTGAGCCTTGTATTGCTTTCTCGCAGGGTTGTAGCCCAAAGTGGGAGGTAAGGCTATATGGGAAAACCTTACATCAAAGCCAAAAACCTCCTTTACATTCTTGGCTGTTGCCAAAAGCAGGCGTTTTTCCACCGAAAAGCCCGCCATATATATATACATCACCTTAAGCTCCTTATGCTTCTATATTCCCTTACTTTTCTACTATGGTCGGAAAAATTCTTACTAAAATAATGCCCTCCAGACCCATCGGCCACAAAGTAAAGATAGTCCACCGGTGCTGGTTCAAGAGCATACTTTAAGGATTCAAGCCCAGGGTTGCATATGGGGGAGGGTGGAAGTCCAAAGTAGTAGTAAGTATTATAAGGGTCATCTATCCTTAAGTGTTCTAAGGTGAGCTTACCCTTCCACAAGCCTCTTCTTTTTAACGCATATATAACGGTTGGGTCTATCTGGAGTTTCATCCCTTTTTTTATTCGGTTGTATATTACGGCGGATACCAAAGGTTTTTCCTCAGGCTTTGCCGTTTCCTTTTCTATCATGGAGGCTATTGTTACCCATTCTTCAAGGGTAAGGTTCTTTTCTGGTAACTTTTTTCTTAATTCCTGTGTTTTCTTTAAAAAATTGACGTGCATAATGTCAATAACCTTCATGGGATGGGTATTCTTTGAGAAAAAATATGTATCTGGGAATAAAAAGCCTTCCATAGTGGGGGTTTTTAGTCCATATTTTCTGGCAGTCTCTTCAGACAGAGCGTATTTCAAGAAATCCTTAGAGGAGCATATAAGGTTTTCTTCAAGGATTTTTGCAATATCATACAGGTCGGACCCTTCGGGTATGGTTATCCTATACAGCTTTTTTAGGCCTTTGCTTATTTTATCATACACATCCCACGGGAAAACAAGGCCATCAAACTCATACTCACCCGCTTCCAGCTTTTTCTTTTCTACACTATGAAGGAAGAGGAAGGATAAAGGGTTTCTTAATATGCCTTCTTTATATAAAAGTAAAGCCATTTCAAAGGTTGAAGTTCCATAAGCTATTTCCACAGTTTTTTTATCCACTCTAACCGGCAAAAGGGAATAAACAACAAACAAAACCAAAAGTATTATTGGAAGCAAAAACTTGATGTACTTCATAGGCTTTCTAAGTACTCTAAAAGTATAGCATAGGCGGAAATACTATCCTTAAGCTCCTTTTTCTTTTTCCAGCTTAAGCCCTCCATTATACTGTATGCCTCTTTTGTAGTATACCGTTCATCCCATAATATTATCTCCACTCCCTCTGGTATATGGCTTTTTAATTCTTCAAGAAAGTTTTTTACCTCCCTTACCCTTTCTCCCTCCTTTCCCGAAGGTGTTAAAGGCAAGCCCAAGAGGACCAAGGATATACCTTGTTCTCTTATCCTCTTGGAGACCTCTTCAAAAACCCTCCCATTGTTTTCAATACTACCAATAGGTACGGCTATTCTTAAACTTGTGTCCCCAAGGGCTAAGCCTATGCGCCTCCTACCATAATCAATGGCAAGAACCTTCAACCCGTTTTTATTCCCACCACCTTATAAAGGGGACAAAAGCCTATGGCAGAAGTTCCTATAAACACTATGCCCAAAATGCCCAATATCCACCAGGCACCGCCTTTTGTGATGGCAAGATAGAGGAATATTATCCCCAGCACTATCCTAATAGCCCTGTCCCAAGTTGCCATGTTCTTTTCCATGGTAGCACCTCCTTTATAAAATAATAAAGCATGAGTTCTCTTATTGCAATTCTTACAGACTTTGGCACAAGGGATGGCTTTGTGGGGGCCATGAAAGGTGTTATCCTCAGCATTAACCCCCATGCAAAGATAGTGGATATAAGCCACGAGGTAGAAGCTTTCAATATACTGCATGGAGCGCTTATCTTAAAAGCTCATTTCTCTTACTTTCCAAAGGGAACCATCTTTTTATGCGTGGTGGACCCGGGAGTTGGTTCAGAAAGGCTTCCCATAGTTGTAAAGACTAAGGATTACCTCTTTGTAGGTCCATACAACGGCCTTTTTGACTTGGCCCTCAAAAGTATGGAAGAAAAGGTAGAAGCTTACAAGATTGAAAGGTATACCCTTCCACAGATAAGCCAAACCTTTCATGGAAGGGATATTTTTGCTCCGGTGGCAGCCTACCTTAGCAAAGGTATAGACCCCAAGGAGGTGGGAAGTCCCATAGAGTATAGGTTTAGCCTTGATTGGGAGGAGGCAAAGGTGGAGGAGGGTTTTATAAAGGGAAAGGTTATATACTTTGACCGGTTTGGTAATTGTATAACCAACATACCTTGCGGTCCTTATGTAGAAAGTGTTTTTAGAGGCAATGTTTTAAAGGTGGTGTCCCACTACCTTGAAGCAGAAAAAGCTGTGCCAGCTTTAATCTGTGGTAGCTTTGGCCTTATGGAGCTTTTTTTACCTACGGATAGTGCAAAGGATAGGCTAAAGGTACATCTGGGAGAGGAAGTGTGGGTAAGGTAGATTATTGAAAAACTTTTAAAAATCTCCGATAATATACTCATGATTGATAGGGTGGAGCTTCAAAGGATTTTAGGATATATAGTAGAAGTTGAGGAGAAGAAGAAAAGTAAAGTTCAAAGAAGGGAAGAGGATGAAGGTGTAAAGGTAGAGCTTTCTGAGGAGCTTAAAAACTCCCAAAAGGTGGATTATGAAGACATAGAGAAAAAGGTGGAAAGTATAAAGGAACAGTTGCAAAAAGGCACTTATGAAGTCTCTCCGGAGAAGATCCTTACAGGGCTTGAGAAATATCTTTTTTCTAAATAGCCTTGAGTAGCTCTTGGGTGTAAGGGTGTTGTGGGTTATCAAAAATATTTAAAACTTCACCTTCCTCCACAATCGTGCCATCCTTTAGCACTATAACCCTGTCTGCCACCTCCGCCACCACTCCAAAGTCATGAGTGACAAGGATAACACTTTTACCTTCCTCCTTCATATCTCTAAAGAGCTTTAGTATTCTACTCTGCACAGATACATCAAGGGCCGTGGTTGGCTCATCGGCCAAAATGACCTCCGGATTACACACGGTAGCTATGGCAATGCATACTCTCTGCCTTAAACCTCCCGAAAGGTGGTGGCTGTAGCTGTTATAGACCCTCTCCGCATCTTGAATTCCTGCCTTTCTTAGGGCCTGTAAGGCCACCTCTTTTGCATTGCCTTCATCAAAATGCGCTCTATAAGCCTCTTCTATTTGAGTGCCTATTTTAAACAGAGGGTCAAGGTAGGCTGAAGGCTCCTGAAAGACTATGGATATGTGCCTTCCCCTTATCTTTCTGTATTCCTTCTGTGAAAGACCCAAAAGCTCCCTGCCTTTAAACCTTATAGACCCAGTTAATCTTGTCCCTTCTGGCAACAAGCCCAGTATGGCATGTAATATGGAGCTTTTACCAGAACCAGACTCCCCCACCAAGCACAACACCTCCCCCTCTTTAAGTTCAAAGCTTACACCCTTCAAAACATGCTTACTTCCATACCAAAGGTTTAGGTCCTTTACTTCAAGTAGCATGAAGGAACTTCTCAAAAACCGGCTTCATTCTGTCATACAGGTCGTATAGGTTTTGAGATATTACCTTTACATCCGCCAGGGTGTTCATAAAGTTTGTATCTCCAAACCATCGTGGGACAATATGAAGGTGAATATGGCTTTCAAGGCCCGCGCCCGCAGCCCTTCCTAAGTTATATCCTATGTTTATACCGTGTGCCTTCATAACCTCCCTTATAACCTGTATGCATACTTTGGTAAGTGTGTGGATTTCTTCGGCCGTTTCCTTGTCAAGTAAGAGGTAATCGCCTATATGGTCTATGGGTGATACCATAAGATGACCTGGGTTATAAGGGTACTTGTTAAATATGACAAAGGCCCTTTTGCCCTTATGAAGTACTAAATAATCCCTTAACTTTTCTTCTGGTTGAGATATGGCTTCGCAAAGAAAACAACCGCTTTGCTGGTCCACCTTTTCCACATATTGGCCTCTCCAAGGAGCCCAAAGCAATTTCATAGTCTTAACAATCTCCTTATGGCCCTTTCCACATCCTCTTCGGAAGGAGTATAATCGTGCCTTTCCAACTCCATTGTGTCCCTAAAGTAAAGAACGGTTGGAAAGCTAAAAACTCCCAGGTCCTCTGCGCTTGTATGCTTGCTCACATCAAGCCAATAGAAGTTTATCTTATCGCCGTATAGCTTTTGGTATTTTAACAAAACCCCATAAAAGACTTCATTCTGGGGATTGTCTGGCGTTGTAAGAAGCACCACAGCAGGCTTTTCTCCAGCCATAGCCTTTTCATAAAAGTCTCTATCGGTTAACTCCTCAAAGCCTTCAAACATTCCATCCTCCTATGAATAAGATTATACATCCTACAACACACGCTGAGGGATAAATTAAAACCGTGGGCCGTATGCCTTATAATAATTAAACATACGCCGAGTGAGAAATTCCCTTTAAGCTAAACCTTCCATATCAATAAAAAGACAGCAGGGCTACTATAATAGTAGCCCTAAAAACCATCGGAGGTTTTTACCATGGAAATTATACCACCTTACCTACGCATCTACCAACAAATCCTAAAAGACCTTGAAAATGCCTTGCCATTCCTTAATGTGCCAAAAGCTAAAGCAGGCAGAAAGCCTAAACTCACAGACATCCATATAGCAGCCATCTTTATACTCTCCTACATAACCAATACAAAAGTCCTCACCTTAGCTAAACTACTTATTGACCCATCCATACAATCATGGCATATCTTCAGAAGATACAGACTCAAGAGAGTATACAGGATATTGAGAGAATACAAGCTTCACAAGCTGAGGCTTATGATTTTAGCAAGGCTTTTGTATGGTAAGAAGATAGAACTTGTAATAGATGGAACCATAGTGGACATAGCCAATGTAAACAGGGCGAGGACACAGAAGATAAGGAGGGTAAGAGGGAAGGTATGGTGGGCAAAGAGGAGAAGGAAGATAGTTCGGAGAGACAATGGGAAGGTAGTGGAGTTTGAGGAGGTCAGGTATGGCATGTTGATGATGGTGTTATGTGATAGGTGGGGAAGAGTTTATGATGTGTGGATAAGCTTTGGAAGTGTGCATGAGGTTAGGGCATTTAGGGAAAGGAAGAGAAGGAGTTTATGGTTTAGGAAGCTTGTGGAGAGTTGTGTGGTGTATGGAGATAGGGGTTATAGGGGTTGTGAAGGTGTGATTGTGTGTGGTAGTAGGGAGATGAGGGCAAAAAGGCAGGTAGTGGAAGGTGTTATAAGTCAGATAAAGCTTTTTAATGCTGGTAGTGGGTGGAGGACTTTAACTTGTGTGCTTGTGTATGTATATGCTTATGCTATTGGATATAGCTATTATAGGAGGGGTGAACTTGAGGTCTAATTTCTCACCCGGCGTGTATGCCTTATAATAATTAAACATGAAGTATGACGTTATTATAGTTGGTGGTGGTGCAAGTGGTCTTTCTTGTGCTTTGACTTTGGTATCTGCCAGAGGAAGAGGTTGGCAATGGGCAGAGAATAGGAAGTACCTTCTCTTTGACCTAAACAATTCCGACCTAAATAAGGCTTTTTTAAGAAATGTGCCCGGCTTGGATCCAATGGCTGGCACAGAGCTTTTAGAAAAGATAAAAGAACAGATAAAGAGTTGGGGTGGTGTGGATATGCTTGAAGAGGAAGTAGTCCGTGTAGAAAAGAAGGGTGATGTTTTTGAAGTGGAAAGCTCCTCTGGCAAGGTCTTTACAACAGATTATGTGGTGCTTGCTGGTGGTTTTCATAACTTTAACATAAGGGGTTTGCAAGTAGAGGTGATGGATAATCCCAAATCTCCAAAGCCTGGTAGGGTCATGATAAAGCACAAGGATTATGAAGTGGATAAAAATCTCTTTGTAATTGGTACTCTTGCAGGCCTTTCCTCTCATTTTACTTCCTGCGCAGGTTCTGGTGTAGAGGTGGCCGTTGAAATACTGTCCAGGTTTGCAGGCAAAAGGATAGTTATACACGACGTGCCAGAACAGGGTTGAAAAAACTTTTTCCTTTTGCCCTTACCCTTCTTTTCCTTGCCCTTCTTTTTTATTTCATACCAGTTGAGGACCTCTTAAAAAGCCTTCAAAAAATAAATCCTTTGAACCTAATTTTAGCTTTCTTCTCTTATAGCCTTAGCCAGCTTTTTAGAACGTTGAGGTGGAAAATACTCATAAAAGACCTTCCTTTTTCCCACCTTTTTCTTATCAACTCAGCCAACATTATGTTTAATAATCTTTTGCCCGCAAGGACTGGAGAGCTAAGCTGGTTTTATTACCTAAAACAGTTAGATGTAAAACTGTCCTTGTCCCTTTGGACCTTTTTTATAGGAAGGCTTTATGACCTTTTTAGCCTGCTTTTTTTACTTTTCCTTAGCCTTTCTTTCCTAAAGGTTATAATGCTTTTGCCTTCTCTTATGCTTTTTATTTTTGCCCTTTCCCTCCCTTGGCTTTACTTTATAATACCGCCATTTGGTAAGTTAAAGGACTTTAAAGTTTTTATAAAAAATGAAACAAGCTTTAAGTTGGTCCTCCTAATCTTTTCTCTATCCCTCCTTTCCACCACCACCAAGTTTGCAAGCCTTCTCCTCCTTCTTGACCTTGAGCATATTAGCCTATACAAAAGCTTCCTTGCCTTTTTGGGTGGAGAACTTAGCTCTGTCCTTCCAATCCATAGCTTTATGGGCTTTGGTACTTATGAGCTTGCCTTTGGCTTGCCATTAAAAGTTATCGGAGAAAGTTTAAAGGAGTGGCTAAAGCTTGGCTTTCTATTCCATAACTTCTTGCTTATCTCTTCCCTTGCGTGGGGTGTGCCTTCTGCTTTGGCTTTGAGTAGAACAAAAAGCCCTTAGGGTGTTTAAAAAAGAGTTTGTCTCATTTATTTTTATCACGTAGGAAAAAGCCTCTCAAAAGCAAAAGGACTATGGCTATGCTTATGCTGGCATCGGCCAAGTTAAAGGCTGGCCAGGAGAGGCCTCCGTAAGAAAGGTATATAAAGTCCCTCACCCTTCCCAAGAATGCCCTATCGTAAAGGTTTCCCAAAGCACCACCGCCCACCATGCCCATAAGTATGCTAACAAAGGTATTCTTTGACCTTATGGTGTAAAGAAAGGTAATAACTAAAGCCAAAAGGGGTGTTATTAAAAGCAAAGGAATCCTTAAAAAATCGGGAGCATTAGAAAGAAGGCCAAAGGCAACCCCTTTGTTGTAGATAAGAACCAAGTGCAAAAAGGGCAAAAGGCTTATGTCCCTCTCTGCAAGATAAACCTCTGCCATCCTTTTTGTAAAAAGGTCCAAAAAAAGAACCAATGTAGCAACGGCTATATATATCAAAGCATGTTTTCTAAGGCCTTTTGCCATATCTCCTCAAACTCTTTTACGCTGTTTTCAAAAATAGACTCCTCGTTGTTGGTAAGGGTAAAAAGGCCATCCTCCCTTACCCTGCCAAGTAGCATCCAGTCAAGGCCAGAGGCCTCCACCTCATCCTTTAGCCTTTCTGCCTTTTCCTTTTCCACGCTTAAGACCACAAGGCTTGGGTTTTCTGAGAAAAGGAAAAAGTCAAGACGGTCTTCTATGTAAAGGTTTAGGTCCATACCGAGACCGCTACCAAAAAGGCACTCAAGTAGTGCAATGGCAAGGCCACCTACAGAAACATCATGAGCAGACCTTATTATGTCATCTTCAATAAGCTTTATAAGGAGTTCATGAAGCCTCTTTTCCTTCTCCAGATCCACAGCTGGCACATCACCACCCACTTTGCCATGAACCACTTTTAGAAATTCACTGCCTCCAAGGGAATACTCCCTTTTTATATCACCTACGAGAAAAACCAAGTCCCCTTCTTCCTTAAACTTGTGGTCCACAAACTTGCCCTTATCTATGGCACCCACGGCCACAAGTATGGGTGTGGGATATATGTTCCTTATCTCTCCTCTTTCTACCGTTTCGTTATACAAGGACACATTTCCGCTTACCACAGGCACGCCAAAGAACTCACAGGCATCAGCCATGCCTTCTATGGCCTTTACCAACTGCCACATTATCTCCGGCCTGTCTGGGTTTCCAAAGTTAAGGCAGTCTGTAATGCCCAAGGGCTTAGCACCTACACAGGCAAGGTTCCTTAGGGCCTCGGCCACTATATACTTGCCCCCCTCATAGGGGTTTAGAAAGACCATCCTTCCATTGCCTTCCGAAGTTATAGCTATTAGCTTGTCGCTCTTTAATTCCGGCCTTACAACCCATTTGACCCTTAGCACGGCACAGTCTCCACCGGGCTTTAGCACCGTGTTTGTGCCTACCTGATGGTCATACTGGCTGTATATCCATTCCTTTGAACATATGTTTGGAGAGGCAAGGAGCTTCTTAATAGACTCTCTTATATCCACCTCCGGAAGCTCCCTTTGGTCAAAGGACCTTAAGGTCTTTATATACTCTGGCTCTTTGTAGGGCTTTTCATAAACCGGTGCCTCATCCACTATTAAGCTAACTGGAAGCTCTGCCACAAGCTCATCCTTATAGTAGGCTCTAAAGACTCCATCCTCTGTAAGCCTTCCTACCACTTCGCCTTCAAGATGGTAAAACTTGGCAAGCTCCTTTAGCCTTTCCACCTTGTCTTCTTGAACAACAAGCAACATCCTCTCTTGGCTTTCGGAAAGGAGTATTTCAAAAGGCTTCATGTTTTCTTCTCTAAGCGGAACCCTATCCAGCCAAAGCTCCACACCACACTTGGACTTGCTTGCCAGCTCCGAAGCAGAACCAGAAAGGCCTGCGGCGCCAAGGTCCTGAAGGCCAGATATAAGGCCCTCGTCAATTATCTGCAAAAGTGCCTCTATGAGCTTTTTGCCAAAGTATGGGTCTCCCACCTGCACGTTGGGAAGCTTTTCCTCAGAGCTTTCATCAAACTCGCCAGAAGCCATAACGGCCCCATGTATGCCATCCCTACCCGTTGCAGAACCAAGCAAGAAAAGAAGGTCTCCCACCTTTCCCCTTGCCCTTAGCATCTTTCCAGCGGGCAAAACTCCAAGGCAAAAGGCATTTACCAATGGGTTGGTTTTGTAGCACTCTTCAAAGTAGGTCTCTCCAGCTACGGTAGGAATGCCCACACAGTTGCCATAGTGGGAAATGCCTCTTACCACACCCTTTACTATCCTCTTGTCAATGGGCAAGCCAAACCTCAAAGAGTCCACAAGGGCTATGGGCCTTGCGCCCATGGAGAGTATGTCCCTTATTATTCCACCCACGCCAGTGGCAGAACCATGAAAAGGCTCTATGTAGGACGGATGGTTGTGGCTTTCTATTTTGAAGGCAAGCCAGACCTTTTGGTCCAGCTCTACCACGCCCGCATTCTCACCGGGACCTTGCACCACCCAGCTTGCCTTTGTGGGGAATTTTCTAAGATGAACCTTAGAAGACTTATAAGAACAATGCTCAGACCACAAGGCTCCAAGGATGCCAAGCTCTGCACTGTTTGGCTCCCTTCCAAGCCTATCTACTATCCTTTTGTACTCCTCTTCCTTAAGGCCATACAGTTCAAAGCTTTTCATTCCTTGTTTTCTCCAAAGACTTCCTTCTTTATCTCCTCCTCCCTTCCAAATACGCCCATAATATGGTAGCCGTTGTCCACATGGATGACCTCTCCCGTTATAGCCCTTGCCCAAGGGCTACACAAAAATACTGCCGTATCTCCTACCTCTTCTATGGTTATGGCCCTTCCAAAGGGGTTTACCTTCATGGTATGCTCCATAAGGAGATGAAAGCCAGTTATGCTGTAGGCGGCAAGGGTTTTTATAGGCCCGGCGGATATAGCGTTTATCCTATGGCCATACTTTGCTATATCGTAGGCCAAATATCTTACAGTGCTTTCAAGGGCTGCCTTTGCTATACCCATCACGTTGTAATGTGGCACCACCTTCTCCGCTCCATAGTAAGATAGGGTAATTATGGAGCCTTCCCTTCCTTCCATAAGGGGCAGTAGCTCCCTTGTAAGGGCTATGAGAGAATAAACGGATATGTCCATGGCTATCTTAAAGCCTTCCCTTGATGTGTCTATAACGCCACCCTTGAACTCCTCCTTTGGCGCATAGGCAATAGAATGCACTATTATGTCAAGACTTCCCCAAGTATTAGAGAGCCAGTCATGCAGTCCTTTTATATGCTCATCCTTTGAAACATCACACTCAAAGGTAAGGTTAGAACCCAGCTCCTGAGCTATTTCTTCCACCCTCTTTTTTAACTTCTCGTTGGCGTAGGTAAAGGCAAGCTCCGCACCTTCTCTGCGAAAGGCTTTGGCTATACCATAGGCTATGCTCCTTTCGTTTGCCACACCCGTTATAAGAGCTTTTTTACCTTCCAAAAGCCCCATCTATGCCTCCTCACTCAAGTATTTTTAATGCCTCTTCTACCCCTTTGCCCTCATGCACTATAAGGCTAAGAGCCTTTACCATCTTTACCCTATCCTTTGCTTGGAAGATGTTCCTTCCTATGGATAGGCCCTTTGCTCCAGCCTTTATGGCTCCATAAACCATCTCAAGCACTTCCCTCTCCGTTTTCATCTTGGGACCGCCAGCTATAACCACCGGTATGGGACAACCTTCCACCACCTTTGAAAAGCTCTCAGGGTCCCCCGTATAAGGCACCTTTACTATGTCCGCTCCCAGCTCTGCACCAAGCCTTGCACAATGGGCAACCACCTTCGGTTCATACTGGTTCATATCCTTTCCCCTGCCGTAGACCATGGCAAGCAAGGGCATGCCCCACTCTTCGCAAACTTTGGCCACATAGCCAAAGTCTCTTAGCATCTCCCTCTCCATATCTGCGCCTATGTTCACATGTATGGATACGCCATCTGCGCCGAGCTTTATAGCCTCTTCCACAGTGCAAACAAGCACCTTATCGTTCTTGGTGGGAGCCCAATCGGTGGATGCGGAAAGATGCACTATTAGGCCTATGTCTTTGCCCCTGCCCCTATGTCCGGCCTTTACCATGCCTTTGTGAAGCACCACCGCATTGGCACCACCTTCTGCCACATCTTCCACAGCCTTGCGTATGTTTTCTATACCTTCCATTGGACCAGAGCTAACTCCGTGGTCCATTGGTACTATTATGGTCTTTCCAGTATCTCTGTTCATAAGCCTTTCAAGCCTAAGCACCTTTCCCAAGCTCATCTTTGACCTGTTTTACCAAACTGCACCGAAAGGGCACAGTTTGGGCTGGGGTATTTTTATCCCGCCCTTTTTTTGAGCTTTCCCAACTCCCCAGCAGGCGGTATTTTGGGAAAGCCAAGGCCCCAAATCCCCAAGATGTTGTACTAAGGTCCGTTTCCATGGTAGCTTTAGCTTAGAATTATAGCATAAGTATTTTATAAACCAAGCTTGCTATTAAGGGTATGGTGAAGTTATCATCAAGCTTTAAAGGCAAAATTTCTGCTACAGAAGATAACAGAGCAACTACAAAAGCCTGCCACAAGCCTATAAAAGGAAAAAGGACAAAAAAGACGGAAAGGAAAAAGGCAAAAGCACCTTCAAGGCTTTTATTTCCTATCCTTCTTTTTCCGTACCTTATACCCACCATACCCGCAAAGGCATCCCCCACCGCCAATACTACCACACCCACCGTAGAAGCTTCCTTTCCAAAGATAAGAAAGCTAAGAAAAATTCCCAGATTGGCCCATAGAGCCTGTATGCTTGGCTTTGAATAGTTCTTTTCCCTCTCAAGCTTATAAACAAGCTTATAGTAAAAGGGAAGTCTTTCCTTCCAAAGGCCCATAACAGTTAGAAGGTTTATAAACAAAACAAGTAAAAAAAGAAGTATAGTCAAAGGTTTTGGGAAGAAGTTTATGGGCAGAAGCCAAAGCAAGAGGGCAAAAAGGTGGAAAAGCTTCCTCCTCAATTCCAAATCCAATATAATTTCACCTATGTTCATCTACGAGGCTGCCAACCCTCAGCTTATTTTAATACACCTTCATGGCTTTGCAAGCAATGTGATGGGAAGTAAGGTATCCCTCCTAAGGGAAAGGTCCTTACAAGGTAGATTTTCCTTCTTTGCCATGGACATGGACTATCATACTACCACTACCACAAGGACACTTGAAGTGCTTGACGCCCTTGTAAAGGGCTTTTCTCAGAAGTTTGAGGAGGTGTGGCTCTCCGGAAGCTCTCACGGCGGATATGTAATACTAAACTACGCAAAGCTCTATAGACCCCATAGGGTTAAAAAGGTTTTTCTCTTTGCTCCTTCCTACTCTACCTTGCAATTGACCATAGAAGAAGTAGGTGAAGAAAACTGCAAAAATTGGCTTGAGGGAAAAGAAGACTTAAAGATTGTAGAGTGTGAGACTGGCCTTGAAGTTGTCATAAACAGGGAGTTTGCGGCGGATATAAGAGAAAGGGGTTACGAGATAATATATGATGGAGAGATAAACTTTCCCACAGAACTGCCTTATGAGATATATGTTTTCCATGGTACAAAAGATAATGTGGTGCCTGTAGAACACTCAAGGCTTTTTACAAGCAAGGTAAAGGTTAAACATTATTTAGAGATTGAGGATGATCATAGGCTTAGCAACACTTTCAAAGATATAGTGGAAAAGTTTTTGTAAGATAAATCTTTGATAAAGGTCATAGCAAATACCACAAAGACAAACATAATATACTTATCACTTTTAGGAGGTGCTAAGATGTTTGAATATAGCGAAAAGGTTTTGGACCATTTTTTGAACCCACGTAATGTGGGTGTGCTTGAGGACGCCAACGCCATAGGGCAGTGTGGCAATCCAGCCTGTGGAGATGCCATGCTATTTACCCTTAAGATAAACCCAGAAAACGATGTTATAGAGGATGTGAGGTTTAAGACCTTTGGCTGTGGCTCTGCCATTGCCGTCTCCTCCCAGCTTACCGAAATGATAAAGGGCAAGCCCATAAGCTACGCCCTCAACCTTACCTACAAGGACATCTTTGACGAGCTTGGTGGCCTTCCCCCTCAAAAGATACACTGCACCAACCTTGGCCTTGAAACGCTCCATGTGGCCATAAAGGACTATCTCCTCAAGCAAGGAAGAGTGGAAGAAGCTATGCGCATACCAGACTGCTACGAAGAGGAAGAGGAAGAAAGCAGGGAGTTTGAGTTCCTATCCACATGAAGATAAGGGCTGTTGCTCTTTTCTCAGGAGGGCTTGATAGCTCCTTAGCGGTCCGCCTCCTTCAGGACCAGGGCGTTGAGGTAAAGGCCATACACTTTTATACAGGCTTTTGCATTACAGAACACAAAAGGCGCCTTGGCCTGAAGCGAGAAGACGGATCGCCCTATGTGAATCCTGCCTTGAAAGCAGCAGCCCAGCTCCAAGTTCCCATAGAGATAGTGGATATATCCCAGGAGTATTTTGATGTTATCCTTAATCCCAAGTATGGCTATGGAAAGAACGTAAACCCTTGCGTAGATTGTAGGATATTTATGTTTAAAAAGGCAAAGGAGATAATGGAAAGGGAAGGATACCAATTTTTGATAACTGGCGAAGTGCTTGGCCAGAGGCCCATGAGCCAAACCTTTGAAAGGCTAATGCTAATAGAAAAGGAGGCTGGGCTTGAAGGCTACGTCCTAAGACCTCTCTCCGCCAAGCTTTTGCCAGAAACCATTCCAGAAAGGCTTGGTTGGGTTGACAGAAGCAAGCTCTTGGATATAAGGGGAAGAGGAAGGAAAAAACAGATAGCCTTGGCACAAAAGTATGGCTTAGAATACGAACAGCCTGCAGGCGGGTGCTGTTATCTTACGGATGAAAACTACGCCTATAGGTTTAAAGAGGCTTTACATAATGAAGGCTTTATAACAAGGGATGATTTGGTATTTTTTGCCTTAGGGCGTCATCTTCGCTTACCCTCCGGAGCCAAGCTAATAGTAGCAAGGAACGAGGGGGAAGTAAGATTCCTCCAAGGTTTTAGGAATAGATACGGCTATGCATACAGAAAGGATGGAAAGGGAACTTTTGCACTTATTAAGGGGAGACCATCTGAAGAAGAACTGAAGCTTATAGCCGATATTATAGCAAGGTATTCAAAAAACCAACCATGTGAGGTTTTGATAAACCTTGAAGGCAGAGAAATATGCCTTTTTGGTGAACCTATAAATGAGGATTTAATTGAACCTCTTAAAATATTTAACAAGAAAGGAGAAAGGCATGAAGCTTGAGGATATAAAGCCGGACGTGGTGCATGACGTGGTTGGTACCTTTTGTCCAGTGCCAGTGGCAGAAACGGCAAGGATGATAAAAACTATGCAGATAGGGCAGGTGCTTGAGCTTATAGCAGATGACCCAGGTGTGGTGGAAGATATACCCGCTTGGTGCAAGGCAACTGGCCAGGAGTTTTTGGGTATGTATGAAGAGGATGGCGAATACCATCTTTTTGTAAAAAAGGTTAAAGAGTCATGAAGGAAAGGATCACCTTTGATATAAGCTTAACAGAACTTTTCCAAAGCATTCCGGAGGCAAAGGAAGTGCTTATGAAGTACGGCTATTCAAAGCTTGTAGAAGAGGACATTGAAGACGTGGTGGTGGATAAGCTAACTCTCAAGGGTTTTTGTAGGCTGATGGATTTGGATGAGGAAGCTCAGGGAAATCTTTGGCAGGAGATTCAAGATTTATATAGAAAGGTGGAGGATTAGCTATGGAAGAAAGAGAACTTAAAGAGGTTGAAGCCATACTTGAGAAAATTAGACCCGCTCTAAAGGAGCACCACGGAAACCTTAAAGTGGTAGATATAAAAGAAGGGGAGGTTTACCTTCAGTTTGAAGGTGGTTGCACAGACTGTCCTATAGTGGATGTAAGCGTCAAAAACGTTGTAGATGTAGCAATCAAGGGCAATCTAAGCTGGGTCAAAAAGGTGGAAATACTTCAACCTAAGTATCAGATAGGATGAACCTTGATGGCAAAACGGAAGTCTACGGTGTAGTGGGCTATCCTATCAAACACTCCCTTTCTCCTGTATTTCAAAACAAGGCCTTTGAATACCATTCAATAAACGCCGTTTATGTGCCTTTTGAAGTAAAGCCAGAAGAGTTTGAAATAGCCTTTAAGGGCCTAAAGGCCCTTGGCGTAAAAGGAGTTAATATAACCTTGCCCCACAAAGAAAAGGCCCTTGAGCTTGCGGACTTTGTAGATGGCCACGCAAAGGCTATAGGGTCTGCCAACACCTTAAAGTTTACCCAAGAAGGTGTATATGCCTACAACACGGACTGGATAGGCTTTTTAAAGGCTGTGAAGAAGCTATTGCTACAGTTGAAAGATATTAAAACCTTGGTCCTTGGAGCAGGGGGTTCTTCAAGGGCCATCCTTTATGCCCTAAAAGGTGAAGGGTCAGAGGTTTTTCTGTGGAACAGGACCATAGAAAAAGCCTACAAACTTTGTGAAAACTTTGGTTGTAAGGTGGTGGAAAGGCCAGAGAGGGTAATAGATGAGGTTAAACTTATAGTCAATACTACCTCCTCAGGATTAAAAGAGGACGATCCACCCCTTTTTGATTATGACCTACTTAAGCCAACCCACGTAGTAATAGATATCATATATAAGGAAACGCCCCTTTTGAAAAAGGCCAAAGAGAAAGGTTGTCCTTTCCAAGATGGCTTAGATATGCTCTTATACCAAGGAATGGAAAGCTTTAGAATATGGACAGGTTTGGAAGTTCCTTATGAAGTGGTGAAGGAAGCTGTGTTAAAGTTCGTATAAAGTTTATAATTTAATGGCATGAATTTCTTTGTAATTTTACTCACCATACTATCCTTTTTGTCAATAAGCGTCTTTGAAGGTGCGCTCATCCTTGGGCTAATTTATATATTCATAGCCTATCTGAGGAAAAAGAAAAGCCTAAAAGGTGAGCTTTCTTTACCCTTATTAGTTCATGCAATCCCTACCTTACTTTCCACTTTAATATACGCACCACACCTTTTAAACAAAGCCTTTGAAAGAAGCGTATTCCTTTTTCTTTATTTTGGTGGAGATGAAGTAAAAGTTAATGAAAAATACCTTTATAGGCTAAACCTTATAATTAGCCTTATTGGCTTTCTTTTGCTACCTGTTGTGTTTTATAAATACCATTATAAAGGCACGGTAGCTCCAATATGGGGTGGTGTTTTTGAGGTGGCCACCTTTTATTCTCTTTTTAGCCTTTCTGCCTTAGCCTTGTTCTTAAAAACAAAAAGGCTTTGGTGGCTTTTGGCCTTTTTTGTGTTTATATCAATGGTCTTTTTTTCACTCAGAAGGTCCACCATACTTGGCCTTGTTATAACTCTCCTATTGCTCGTCTTTTTACTCAGAGGTGTTATAAAACTTAGGTATATGATAGTAATAGCCTTGCTTTCCATCTCATTAGGAGCAGTTTTTTCATACAACTTTGTAAAAAAAGATGCAAGATTCCAAGCTTTTTATAAGGTTCTTACTGGTCAAGAAAAGCTTGATAATAGAACCTTGGATGCCATATCCAGTCTAAGGTGGGCCAACTTAAGAGCAGGGCTTATGGTAATAGAAAGGGATATAAAGGAAGCAAATATTGTGCCACTTTTGATAGGCCATGGCCTTAAACCCGAGGAAAGGGAGGGGCTACACATAAAATCCGCCGTAGGTTATGAATCTGTTCTTTTTATATCAGAGTTTATAGAAAAGGGACTTTTGGGCCTTTTGGCCATTCTTTGGCTATACTGGAAATACTACTTTTTTGTTTTTAGATACAAACTTGCAGACTTTTTGGTTATTCCCTTTTTACTTATGCCTTCCGTAATGTTTGTAGGTTCCTTATTTACAGGTTTTTGGGATGCTTTATTGCCCTTGTATTTCTTATGGTTTAGAATGATAGAACAGTATGAGAGAGCCTAAGGGAAATACTTATGCTATGGGCTTAAAAGCTTCATACTCTGCCTTTATGTACGTCTAAGGCACAAAATCTCAACCCTGGGCGTAGCAAAAATTCCCTTTAGGAAATTCTTTTACAGCATACGTGTGGTGAGAAATTAATTAAGCAACGGAGATACCATTATACCTTTTTGCTAAAAATAAATGAGACAAACAATGTAGGGGCGGGTCTTGGATCCGCCCAATGTTTTATAATTGGCAGGTTTAAAACCTGCCACTACAGAGGATGAATTTCTCATAAGACTTACCGCAAAAGCATTACCTCACAACAAGCTGATGAGCCTTTCCAACAAGGTCGGTAAAGTTTTCCACAGACTTTTGGCGCATATACTCTTCTATGCCTTCAATGATCCTCAAAGGTGCGTAAGGGTCAAAGAAGTTGGCCGTTCCTACCTGCACGCATACAGCTCCGGCAAGGATATGTTGCAAGGCAGAATCCGTATCGTATATACCTCCCACGCCTATTATGGGGATGGAAGAGCCAAGGTATGAGAAGACCTCCCAGACCATCCTTACCGCTATGGGAAGTATGGCAGGGCCAGATAGTCCACCCATAAGGGTGGAAAGCTCAGGCCTTTGGCTATTTACATCTATCTTCATGCCAAGCAAGGTATTTATTAGCACAAGGCCATCTGCGCCAGCCTCTACGCATACCTTGGCAAAGCTTTTTACATCTCCCGTGTTGGGTGATAGCTTTACAAGCACAGGCTTTTTCACCTTTGACTTTACCCTTTCTATAAGCCTTCTTAGGACCTCTGGGTCATGGCCAAAGAGCATACCACCCTTTTTTACGTTGGGACAAGACACATTTAGCTCATAAGCCACTACCTTTTCGGCCTCCTCAAGGGCAAGACAAACCTCTACATACTCCTCCTCCTCTTCTCCAAAGACGTTGGCTATAAAATTGGTGTCTATCTTTTTTATCTCCGGGTATATCTTCTTTAAAAAGCCTTCCACTCCTGGGTTTTGAAGGCCTATGGAGTTTAGCATACCGCAGGGGGTTTCAGCTATCCTCTCCGGTGCGTTTCCTTGCCTTGGCCTAAGGGATATGCCCTTTGTAACCACAGCACCAAGCTTTGATACATCATAAAGCTCAAGAGCTTCCAAGCCATAGCCAAATGTTCCAGAAGCCACCCATACGGGGTTTTTGAACCTTATACCAAAAAGCTCCACAGAAAGGTCAGGCATTTATACGCCTCCTAAACTCTTCCAAACTCCACCTTAAAGACTCTTCATAGGGAATTGGCTCCCTTCCACATAACTTTTGCACGCCTTGGCTTTCCACCTCTGGGTCAAGGCCACACACATTATCCCTCCACATCATAAGCATCTGGTCCGAGCTAAAGGGTGGTGGCTGTATAATTCTTTCCACCAGTAGACCTGCAAAGTACATAAGGGCCTTCGGCATAGGAAGGAGTATAACTTTTCTTTTCCATGCGCTAAAGATGTCCTCCAGTAGCCCTTTAAAGCTTACCCTCTTGCTACCGCAAAGCTCATAGGTTTTTCCATCGCTTTCTTTTAGGCTAAGGGTCTTAACAAAGGCGCAGGCCACATCCCTTACATCCACCGGCTGGAAAAGGTATGACCCGCCACCGGGCAATGCCACAAGCCTTATATACGTGGTAATGTGCCACATATCGTAAAAAAGCTTTTGCTCTGGCCCAAGCACAATGGAAGGCCTAATTATGGTGTAATTCAGTCCAGACTTTTTTAGCTCTTCCTCCGCCATGTATTTGGTGCGGTGGTACATGGAAGGGGCATCCTTATGGGTTCCAAGGGAGCTCATATGCACCACCTTTTTTATCTTTCCGTATTCCCTTGCGGTCTGGTATAGGTTTTTGGCATAAAGGTAATGCACCCTCATAAAGCTCTGTCCGTGCCTTTTGTCTTCCAAGAGTATGCCTATAAGGTGTATGAGAAAGTCTGGGCCAAAGTCCGAAAAGGCTTTTTTAAGAGACCCGCTGTCTTCAAAATCCACCTTGTAGGCCCTTACCTTATTTTCAAAAAGTCTAATCGTTTTCTCCACATCCCTTACAAGACATCCCACCTCATAGCCTTCCGAAAGAAGCTCCTTTACTATATACCTTCCTATAAAGCCTGTGGCACCAGTGATAAGAACTTTCATTCTTGGACCACCTCAATAGCCTTTTCCTTTTGTTTTCTTCTGCCAAGCTTACCAACCAGCAAGGATATTTCATAAAGCAATATTAGGGGGACTGCCATGAGTATTTGGGTGGTCACATCCGGGGCTATTAAGGCGCCAGCCACAAAGGCAATCACTATAAAGTATTTTCTAAAGGCTTTTAATTGCTCCTCGCTCACAATGCCCGCCCTCTGTAGGAGAAAGATAAAAACAGGAAGCTCAAAGGCTATGCCAAAGCCTATGATCATCTTAAGAAGGAAGGAAATGTATAGGTCAACGGATAAAAAGGGTGTGGCTTGAAGCTGTGAAAGGCCTATACCTAAGAGAAATTTAAGGGCCATGGGAAGGGCCAGAAAGTAGGAAAAGGCTCCCCCAAGAAGGAAAAGAATTATGGAAAAAAAGGTAAGGGGGATTATGAGCCTTTTTTCGTTGGGATATAGGGCAGGTTCCACAAACCTCCAAAGCTGGTATAGGATTACGGGCGAAGACAGTATAAAGCCAAAGACCACGGATATTTTTAGGAGTATAAAAAGCGGCTCCGTGGGGGATAGAGTTATAAGCTCCACCTTTGGGTAGGACCTTTTAACAGGTTCTTTGAGAATTTCAAAAATGTAGCTTGCAAAGTAGAAGGCTACGCCCGTTCCTATAAGGAAGGCTATTATAGACTTAATCAGTCTGCTTCTTAGCTCCCTCAGATGTTCCGTCAGGGGCATCTTGGGAAGTTCCTGCTGTTGCATCTTCTTCTCGCACCTCCTCAGGCTCTTGGTAAACCTCTACATCCTTGCTCTCTTCCATTATTTTTTTGTTTATACTCTCCACATATAGCTGGTATCTTAATTCGTCCCATGTTTCCCTTACTTTGCGTAAAAACTCCCCAAGCTTGGTGGCAACCTCCACCATCCTTTCTGGGCCCAAAAATATGAAGGCAACGGCCAGTATAACCAAAAGCTCGGGAAAGTCCATGGTAAATAATATAAAACTTTTAGCTACCCATTATCTCTTTTTCTTTGGCTTGAGCAAGCTGGTTTATCTCTTCTATGTATTTATCCGTGAGCTTTTGCAATCTTTCCAAAGCTCTCTTTACCTCGTCTTCGGAAACTCCCTCAAGCTCTTCTATCATCTCCTTTGCGTCCCTCCTTATGTTCCTTATGGCAACCCTTGCCTCTTCTGCCATCTTGTGTAGCATCTTTGTAAGCTCCTTTCTTCTTTCCTGGGTTAGTGGTGGCAAGGTTATCCTAAGCACATTGCCCTGCCTTTGTGGTGTGAGGTTTAGGTTTTCCATGATGGCCTTTTCCACATTGGCTATGGCGTTGCTGTCCCAAAGCTGGATGGTTATCTGGTTCACATCGCTTACGCTTATGGTGCCAAGCTGTTTGAGTGGAACCTTTGAGCCATAATATTCCACCTTTAGCTCTTCTACGAGGGATGTGCTTGCCCTACCTGTCCTCAGGCCTGCTATCTCACCCTTAAAATAATTCACAGCTTTTTTCATATCCTCTTCTGTGCTTTTAAATATCTCCTCCATCATGGCTTCTCCTCCTCAATTACCTTACCAAAGAGCCGACCTTTTCGCCCATTACGGCCTTTAGAAGATTTCCGGGCTTTTTTATATTTAACACCAATATGGGTAGCTTGTTCTCCCTGCAAAGGGTCATGGCCGTGTGGTCCATAACTTTAAGGCCCATGCTTATAGCTTGAAGGTAGGATATCTCTTGAATGAACTCTGCATTGGGATTCTTTACTGGGTCATCGGTGTAAATGCCATCCACCTTTGTGGCTTTTATAAAGAGGTCTGCGCCTATCTCAATGGCCCTAAGGGCTCCTGCCGTATCGGTAGAAAAGAAGGGGTTTCCGGTGCCTGCGGCAAATATTACTACTCTACCCTTTTCCAAGTGTCTTATGGCCCTTCTCCTTATGTATGGCTCTGCCACCTGCCTCATATCTATGGCCGAGAGCACCCGTGTTGGTATCTGGGTAAGCCTTTCAAGGGCAGACTGAAGGGCCAAGGCGTTTATAACGGTTGCCAACATGCCCATGTAATCACCGGTAGCCCTGTCTATACCAAGCTCCATTCCCTCCACACCTCTGAATATATTACCCCCACCTATCACTATAGCCGTTTGCACGCCCACATCCACAAGGCTTTTTATCTCATAGCTTATATACTCAAGAAATTTTGGGTCTATGCCAAATTCTTGGTCTCCAGCAAAGGCCTCTCCAGATAGCTTTAAGAGTACCCTTTTATAGACCGGTGCCTCCATCAAGCACCACCCACTTCAAACCTTACAAACCTCTTTATCTCCACACCCGTTGCGCTTTCCTTTATATACTGTCCTACCGTCTTTTTCTCATCTTTTATAAAGGCCTGCTCCAACAGAACCTTCTCTTGGTAGAACTTTTTGAGCCTTCCTTCCACCACCTTTTCTATTATGTTCTCGGGCTTTCCTTCCTGCCTTGCCTGTTCTGTAAGTATCCTCCTTTCCCTTTCAAGGACCTCTGGGTCTACGCTTTCTATGCTAACAAACTCTGGCTTCATGGCGGCTATTTGAAGGGCCACATCCTGCACCACTCTAAGCACGTTATCGTTTATCTGTGATGCGGTGTAATCTATTAGCACGCCAACCCTTCCAATGCCATGCACGTAGGCATGCACATAACCATCGGTATCAAACCTTACAAACCTTCTTAGCTGTATATTTTCTCCTATCCTTGCTATGGCAGACTTTATAAGGTCTCCTACAGTGGTGCTTGTATCCTCAAAGTAAGCTTGATCCTTTATATCCTCTCCAGTGCCAGACTTGTTGGCGTTTTCCGGAAGGCTCGCTATATGCTTTGCCAGTTTTAGGGCAAGCTCCACAAACTGCTCGTTCTTTGCCACAAAGTCCGTCTCACAGTTTAGCTCTATGATTACTCCCTTTTTCCTATCCTCGGATACATAGGTGTAGATTATTCCTTCCTTTGTTTCCCTTCCCGCTTTTTTGTCCGCTTTGGCAAGACCTCTTATTCTCAATATCTCCTTTGCCTTTTCTATATCACCCCCAGCCTCCTCAAGAGCCTTTTTACACTCAAGCATTCCAGCACCAGTCATTTCTCTAAGGGTTTTTACAAGCTCTGCGCTTATCATACTTTACCTCCTTTATTCTTCCTCTTCTGCGCCTTTATCTATGTATTCATACTTTTCGGACATCTCCATGGCCTTTTCAAAGAGTGCCTTTTCTTCTTCTTCTACGGTTATAACCTTTCTTCTTGTCACTTCTACCGCTTCTTCTCCAAGGCTTTCTCTTCTTTGCTTACCTTCCAGTATGGCATCGGCAATCTTTGAAGTCAAAAGCTTTATGGATTTTATGGCATCATCGTTGCCTGGGATGGGATAGTCTATAAGGTCTGGGTCGCAGTTGGAGTCGGCTATGGCTACCACCGTAATGCCAAGTTTCTTTGCTTCTTGGATTGCTATGTTTTCTCTTAATGTATCCACCACCCAGAGAATATTGGGAATCCTCTCCATATTTACGATGCCACCGTAGAGCTTTTTCAACCTTTCCATCTTTCTCCTAAGGGCCCTTACCTCCTTTTTGGGAAGCACATCAAAGACGCCTTCGGCCTCCATCCTTTCAAGGGTGTGGAGCTTTAGTATGCTTTTACGCACCGTTCTAAAGTTGGTAAGGAGTCCTCCAACCCACCTTTCATTTACATAAGGCACGCCAGCCCTTTCTGCCTCTTCCCTAATTACATCCTTGGCCTGCTTTTTGGTGCCTACAAAAAGCACCTCTGCACCCTGAGCCACGCTGTCCGCCACAAAGTGGTAAGCCTGCTCAAGGTAGACCACCGTCTTGTTTAGGTCTATTATGTGTATGCCGTTGCGAACCCCATAAAGGAAGGGAGCCATCTTGGGGTTCCACCTGCTCTTTGAGTGTCCAAAGTGGACACCAGCTTCCAAAAGGTCTCTCATAGATATTACTGCCATACTTACCTCCTTGGGTTTTGCCACCCTTTCCCAAACCCTATTTAAGGGCAACCCAACGGGGAAAGGTGCGGACTTAGTAAAAAATTATAGCATAAGCTGTTCCTTGCTAAAGCGGTATATCTTTTTACAGAATTTACACACCACCTCTGCGGGCCCCTCATTCAATATGTCTTCCAACTCCTCCTCACTCAAAAGCAAAAGGCTTGACCTTGCTATCTCTTCAGAACAAGGGCAGTAATACTCTACCTCCTTTAGGCCTATGAGCCTTGGCTCCATATCCCTTAGGATTGCCATGGCAATATCTTCGGGCCTTAGGCCCTCAAGGCTAAGGCTTTTTATGTTCTCTTCTATCTTACGGACCGATTCCTCCCTTGCACCACCCAAAACCTGCACCAAGTAGGCCAAGGCCTCTTGCACCCTTTCGCCATCGGTCTTTACATACATGTCTATGTAGGTCCTTGTTTGCTCCGACTGTTCAAAATAATAGGAAAGGGCCTCCTTTACATTCCTTCCCACCACTGGCACTATGCTTGTATAGGGTGTGCCAAGCCTTAGCTCCTTTACCACCGTAAGGGTTCCAGAAGACCAGTCCTCCAAAGGATAGCCCTCCATAAAACCCCTTACCCTTCCCATACCATCCGCTTCTGCCACCACCACACCACTATCGTTCTGTATTTTGAAAAGCACCTTTTGGTTTGTGGCATGCTTAACCAAAGAAGTCAAAAGCAAGGCGGATAGTATGCTGTAAGCCATAAGCTTTAACTCTTCCCCTTCTAAGGAGTGGAGCCTCCTTGCCGTCTCCACCGTATTGGTAGCCCTAAGGGCATACACTCTTATGAGGTCCTCCTTTGGAACGGCAATAACCATGTAGTCTTGGTTTTGAAAGTACTCCTTTAGATCCTTTTGCGTCTGCGAGTTTAGGTCCCTATACATAGGATATAAATATAGGTTTTTGGAAGTGTAGGATGGAATGATTTAGCCTGTAGGCTTTTAGCAAGTATTACCTAAGTGCGTAGATTCTCAAAATGGTTGCAATAAAGGTTTCAAATATTTCCCAAAAATCCTTTTATGGATTTATTTACCAAAGTCTCCATTTTCCCATATTCAAACAAATCAAACTATAACAACCCAGCCCTTTTTAAAGCTTCTGCAATCTTTGGGTCTTCTTTTGCTAAATCTTTTAAAACTTTTTCAATTTTATCACCTCTGTCCTCAAGTTCTTTCGTCTTTTTTACCACCGGAGATATGGCAGTTCTTCTATCCCATATGATAAATCCCACAAGGGCTATAATGCTTCCTATCACTATACTCATATAGGTTCTAAAATCGCTCCTAAGTTCGTCTATCTGTTTTTGTAATCCATCCACCTGTCTTTGAAGTCCATCAATCTGTTTTTGAAGTCCATCTATCTGCGCTTGCAAAGCTTTCTGACCTTCTTCTACTTTAACTTCAAGCCTTTCAACCTTTATTTCTATGTTTCTGAGCTTGTCTCTGTCCTCCTGTGTAAAAGGCACTTCCTTGGCTGTGGAAAGACTATAAAAGCTTAGCAGTGTTATAAGCAGTAAGAATACCCTTCTCATAGTTAAAATCATAAACCTTGAGAAAGTCCTTGTCAATTTAAACCTTAAAGCAATCCAGCTTTTTTTAAGACTTCTGCAATCTTTGGCTCTTTCTTTAGTTATAAAATATAAATCATACGCCGAGTGAGAAATTCCCTTTAAGCTAAACCTTCCATATCAATAAAAAGACAGCAGGGCTACTATAATAGTAGCCCTAAAAACCATCGGAGGTTTTTATCATGGAAATTATACCACCTTACCTACGCATCTACCAACAAATCCTAAAAGACCTTGAAAATGCCTTGCCATTCCTTAATGTGCCAAAAGCTAAAGCAGGCAGAAAGCCTAAACTCACAGACATCCATATAGCAGCCATCTTTATACTCTCCTACATAACCAATACAAAAGTCCTCACCTTAGCTAAACTACTTATTGACCCATCCATACAATCATGGCATATCTTCAGAAGATACAGACTCAAGAGAGTATACAGGATATTGAGAGAATACAAGCTTCACAAGCTGAGGCTTATGATTTTAGCAAGGCTTTTGTATGGTAAGAAGATAGAACTTGTAATAGATGGAACCATAGTGGACATAGCCAATGTAAACAGGGCGAGGACACAGAAGATAAGGAGGGTAAGAGGGAAGGTATGGTGGGCAAAGAGGAGAAGGAAGATAGTTCGGAGAGACAATGGGAAGGTAGTGGAGTTTGAGGAGGTCAGGTATGGCATGTTGATGATGGTGTTATGTGATAGGTGGGGAAGAGTTTATGATGTGTGGATAAGCTTTGGAAGTGTGCATGAGGTTAGGGCATTTAGGGAAAGGAAGAGAAGGAGTTTATGGTTTAGGAAGCTTGTGGAGAGTTGTGTGGTGTATGGAGATAGGGGTTATAGGGGTTGTGAAGGTGTGATTGTGTGTGGTAGTAGGGAGATGAGGGCAAAAAGGCAGGTAGTGGAAGGTGTTATAAGTCAGATAAAGCTTTTTAATGCTGGTAGTGGGTGGAGGACTTTAACTTGTGTGCTTGTGTATGTATATGCTTATGCTATTGGATATAGCTATTATAGGAGGGGTGAACTTGAGGTCTAATTTCTCACCCGGCGTTTTCTTTAGTTATAAAATATAAATCATGGAAAAGGACATAGAAATTTTTGTGCTGGATACAAGCATCTTTACCAATCCAGACATATACACCCAGTTTGAAAAGGACCAGATAGGAGCCATAGAAAACTTCATATCTTTGGCACTTCATAGTAAAGCAAGGTTCTATATGCCAACCTCTGTATATGAAGAGTTTAACAAGATGGTAGAGCTTGGAAGCCTTAGGCCAAAGTTTGAGCTTGCTGTAAGGATAAGGTCTCCCAGAAGGTTTAACCTGATGGTGCCAGCAGAGTTCCTTTATGAGTTTATAGAAGAGGTGCGATACAGGATAAACAAAGGGCTTAGGATTGCAGAAGAGCATACAAAGGAAGCGGGAAGGATGAGCGAGGAAGATGTGGGAAGGCTCATAAACAAGCTAAGGGAGAAGTATAGAGAAGCCCTAAGGGCTGGCATAATAGATAGTAAAGAGGACCTTGATGTGCTTTTGCTTGCCTATGAGCTTGATGCCATTTTGGTGTCTGGTGATGAGGGTTTGAGAAATTGGGCTGATAAGGTGGGTATAAAACTTATAGACCCAAAGGGCTTTAGGCATATGCTTGAAAGCTTACTGTAGAGGTTTAGTCTATAAGCGATCCGCCTTTCAAAAGGTAGCCCAAAAGGCCTGTCATGTTGAGGAAAACCTTTTCAAACTCAAGCACCCAAAAATCTCCTTCCTTTTCAAGGGATAACATATTCACTTGTATGTGTGTGGATGCATGTTTTATCTGCTCTAAGAATACCAAAGCCTTTTCCCTACTTCTAAACCTACACCTAAAGACTCTATAAACCTTTCCCTCTTCCCTTGCCATCCTGCAAGCTTCAAAAAGCCCATCAAGAAAGGCTTTTCCAAGTTCTTTTTGCAATTCTTCATCCCCTTTTAGGCCCTCCTCCTCCAAAAATAGCACAAGCCTCAAGAGCCTGTTGGTATAGTAATCTGCAGGAAGGCCAAGCATGTTAAGGGAAGTTATCCTTATATCGTTAAGGTTTGCGTAGCTTGTTATGTACTTTACCCTCTTGTCCCTTTCCGAGTCTTCCTTTAGCACAACACCTTCTCTCTTTTCTTCGTTTAGCCTTTTGAGAAGATTTTTTAGGTCTTCCACCTGCTCTGGAGTGTATAAGCCATACCTTTCCACGCTTGGAAGGTTAAACTCCTCTATTATCCTTAGCTTTTCTCTATAAGGTAGAAAGCTTTTTTGATTTTTTTGCATAATATCAAAAAGGAAAAAGGCTATGTCTTCCTTGATGTATGGCGGACTTTCTTCCACATAAGGGTTTTCTGGGCCAGCCACTTCCATACACAAAACAAGGTCTGGGTACTTTTCAAAGACCTCCAGATTTACAAAATCCTTTACCCTATCAGTGGTAAAGGCGCATACATAACCACCCCTTGTAAGGGCATAGACCTCTCCATTGTGCATAAAGACCCTAACGTTGTAGCCATCTACCTTTTCCTCCACCCAAAAGGGCCCTTCAAACTGCTCCCTTATGCCTGTGGAAAGCTGGAATATCCTGCCTATGTGAGGATAGCCCCAAAGGATGGTATCCTTCAAAAGCACAGTACCCCTTGGTATATCCTTAAAGTCGTCGGTAAAGCGAAGGTATTCTAAGTCTCCATAAACCTCGCTTTTCAGCTTGTTCTTTTTAAGAGCCTCTTTTAAAACTTCTTGTGAAATCATCTACAGCACCATAAAAAATTATAATAGTCCTTAAAGCCCGGACGAGGAATTTTTAGCCAGTGTGTATAATAGAAGCATGGAGGGGTAAAGTATGAAAAAAGTAAATACAGAAGGCTTAAGGTCTATGCCATACCTCGTGGTTTTGCCCATACTAATACTTCTGCTGTTCTTCATAGGCAATCCCTTTGTTATAATACCCTCTGGCTTTGTGGGTGTGAAGAGGACCTTGGGAAAGATAGACCCCACGCCCATGTGGGAGGGCTTGCACCTTAGAATACCCATAGTTCAAAGCGTGGAAAAGGTGGAGATAAGGACAAGGGCTGTGGAGTTTACAAGAGAAAAGAACAACCCCATAAGCTCCCTTTCAAAGGACGGCTTGCCTGTAAACATGGATGTGGCCGTGCTTTATAGGGTGGATGGGAAAAAGGCCCCCGAGCTCCTCAGAGAATACGGTCCAGATTACGAAGAGAAGCTTATAAAACAGATAGTTAGAACCTCTGTTAGGGATGCCATAGCGGAGATGGAAAGCTCGGTGGTCTATCAGGAGAGGACAAAGCTCCAAGAGAAGATAAAAAGGGAGGTGGGAAACCAGCTCATGAAAAGGTATCTAATCCTTGAAGATGTGCTAATAAGGGATATAAGGCTACCAGAAAGCGTGGTAAGGGCAATAGAAGAAAAGCGCAAAGCTTACGAAGAGGCCCAAAGGATGCAGTTTCTTTTGGAAAAGGAAAGACTGGAGGCCGAAAGGAAAAAGGTGGAGGCGCAAGGTATAGCGGAGGCAAACAGAATAATAGCCGGCTCTTTAACCAAAGAATACCTTACTTGGAAGTTTATAGAGAACATTCAAGAGTATGCCAAAAGCCCCAACAACACCATCATACTAATCCCATATGATACAAGGATGACCCCCATAATAAACATACCTCAAGGAGGACAAAAATGATAAAGTTTGGCACCGATGGTTGGAGAGCCATAATAGGCGAAAGCTTTACCTTTGAAAACGTAAGAAGGGTTGCCTATGCCCATGCCAAGGTGCTTCAAAGGAAAGGAAAGAATAAAGTTATAGTGGGCTATGATAACCGATTTATGTCGGAGCATTTTGCCCTTGAGGTTTATAAGGTTTTTAGAACCCTTGGCTTTGAGTGTTATATTGCTAATAAAGCTTGCACCACTCCCATGATCTCCTTTGCCGTAAGGTATATGGGCTTTGATAACGGTGTTATGATAACCGCATCTCACAATCCGCCGGAGTATAACGGCTACAAGATAAAGGACTATTTTGGTGGCTCTGCCACACCAGAGTTTATATCGGAGGTAGAAAAAGAGATTTCAGAAGATATAAAGCCGGAGAACTTTAAGCCAGAGTATATAAACATCTGGGGAGAGTATATGAGGGAGGTAAAAAACAGGATAAACATGGAGCTATTATCACAAAGGGATATGCTTTTGGTCCATGATGCCATGTATGGCTCTGCCCTTGGCACCTATTCTCATATACTCACCGGCACAAAGACCTCTGTTATAAACATAAGAAGCTACAGGGACCCCCTCTTTGGAGGCCATGCGCCAGAACCTGTAGAAAAGCATCTTCAACCACTAATCCTTAAAGTTAGGTCCCTTGGTGCAGACCTTGGCATAGCCAACGACGGAGATGGAGACAGGATAGCCCTTGTGGATGAAAAAGGGAACTTTGTAAACTCACAGCTCATCTATGTGCTTTTGCTTTATCATCTCTTGAAGAACAAAGGGCTAAGGGATGGTCTGGTGGTAAAAACAGTCTCCACCACCTACCTTGCTGACAGGATATGCAAGGCCTTCGGCGTGGAGCTAAAAGAGGTGGCAGTGGGCTTTAAGAACATAAACGAGGTCATAATAAGAGAAAAGGTCCTCTTTGGTGGTGAGGAGAGCGGTGGATATGGCATTGTGGATTTTCTTCCAGAAAGGGATGGACTTTTTACTGGTTTGAACCTTCTGGAGCTTATTATGTTAAAGGACAAGCCCCTCTCTGGAATAATAGAAGAAATCTTTAAAGAATACGGAGAGGCCTACTATAAGAGAGTGGACCTTCATGCGGAAGAGGACAAAAAGGAAAGGCTAAAAGAACTTATAAAGAACCCACCAGAGAAGCTTGGAGACTTTAAGGTTTTTAAGGTAAATACCCTTGATGGCCTAAAGCTCATCTTTGAGGATGATGGCTGGCTTCTCCTTAGAGCCTCTGGCACAGAACCACTCATAAGGATATATGTGGAGATGCCAAGCCAAGAGAAGGTGGATATGGTTTTAAAGGAAGCTGTTAAGCTTTTTGAATAGGCTTCTTACTTTACATCCCACTTTACATCCCACATAGTTCAGATAAAACTAAGGGCTTTAGGGCAGGAAATAGTTGTAAAGGAAGACTTTACATCCCACATAGTTCAGATAAAACGTCGGCTATACGGAAAACCACCGGCCCACTATTACATGCTTTACATCCCACATAGTTCAGATAAAACCACTAAAAACCTTAAAGGAGGTGCGGCTATGCAAAACAACTTTACATCCCACATAGTTCAGATAAAACAAAGAAGGAGGTTGAGCTATGATCAGATTGGGAGAAGCTTTACATCCCACATAGTTCAGATAAAACCTTTTCCTGTACTGCAAGAGAAAACAAAAGAACTGACCTTTACATCCCACATAGTTCAGATAAAACAAACCACTCTCTACCTTGACTATGCTATACAAAAGATGCTTTACATCCCACATAGTTCAGATAAAACGACGAGATCCTCGCAGAGGCGGACAGCAAGAGCTACTCTTTACATCCCACATAGTTCAGATAAAACAGGATTTGAAATAAACGGGCGGGGAGCAAAGTTCCACACTTTACATCCCACATAGTTCAGATAAAACGTTGGGCATCTCTTCATAGACGGGCGGGGAAACTGTGCTTTACATCCCACATAGTTCAGATAAAACCATGAAGTGATTGACGAGATCTGGGCATGGCTACGTCTTTACATCCCACATAGTTCAGATAAAACCTGGGGAGGGGATGGGTGCATCGTCGGATTCTTGCGATCACCCTTTACATCCCACATAGTTCAGATAAAACGACGATATCTCTACTAAGCCCTCTGATATCCCTAAAGCTTTACATCCCACATAGTTCAGATAAAACCCAACACCTACCACCTAAAGCTAATATAGATAATACACCAATTTTAGGAATCTGTCAAGTGGTTCAAGTGGAGCAAAATTTCCGCGAACCTCCAGTTGGGAATTGAGAATTTTTCGCAAAAAGGCTTCTAAGCCTTGATATATCTTATCCAAAAGGTTATGAACCTAAAAAGTAGGTTCACGGATGATTAAGAGATGATAAAGTAAGTTTTTGTGTTTTTGTCTCAAAGAGTTTTTGCACGCAAAAGGTATGCTTCAAATAATTTTAAAAAAAGCCCTTATAGTATTCTTCCGTCCCTCATCTCCACAATCCTGTGCGCCTGTTTGGCAAGTTCCAGTTCATGGGTCACCATCACTATGGTGGTGCCTTCAGAGTTTATGTCTTTGAATATGTCCATGACCGCTTGGGTGTTTTTGCTGTCTAAGTTTCCTGTAGGCTCGTCTGCAAGGATAACCAAGGGTTTGTTTATAAGTGCCCTTGCTATGGCAACCCTTTGCATCTCACCTCCCGATATTTGGTATATCTTCCTATTCTCCTTTCCACCAAGGCCAAGCCTCCTCAAAAGCTCATAGGCCCTCTCCCTTGCTTCCTCTCTTTTCATCCCAAGCCTTATGGCTGGTATCATCACATTCTCCAAAAGGCTAAACTCTGGCAAAAGATAATGGAATTGAAAGACAAAGCCCAGCTTTTGGTTTCTTATTTTGGATATCTTTTCTTCCTCGGAGAAGTCTATCCTTTCCTCCTCAAAGAAAACCTCCCCCTCTGTGGGCCTATCTAAAAGTCCCATTATGTATAGCATGGAGCTTTTTCCAGAACCGCTCGCACCTATGATGGCCACAAACTCACCTTTTTTTATTTCAATGTCAATGCCTTTTAGTATCTCCTCTTGTCCTATGACTTTTTTTACTCCCCTTAGTTCAATCATTGGCTTCTAAAGATGTCCACAGGGTTCAGCCTGCTTGCTCTGTAGGAAGGATATAGGCTTGCCAAAAGGGAGAAGAAGAGGGAGAAGGCAAAGGCATATAGGTAAAGGATTGGGCTTCTGTCCAGCACAAAGCCCTTGGTCCTTATTAGACCCTCCACATCAAGCCTCACAGACTCAAGGTATTCTTGCAATCCAAAGCCAAGAAAAGAGCCTATTATGGCACCAAGCAATCCTATTATGAGGCCCTGCACCACAAAGATAAAAAGTATGTCCCTTCTTGTAAAGCCCATGGCCATAAGTATGGCAATATCCTTTTTCTTCTCAAGGACTGTCATCATGATTATGTTAAAGATGCCAAAGGCCGAAACGGTCAAGATGGCAAAGACTATCATGTAGGTTATGATGTTTTGGATTTTGAAGATGCTTAAAAAGTTCCTGTAGGCCCTTTGCCAGCTTTCCACCTCGTAGGGTATTTTCTCTTTTAGCTCTCTTGCAAGCCTTTCTGCACTGTCCACATCCCTTATCTTAAGCACTATCTCGTTTACTTCTCCCTGTCTTTCCAAAAGGCTTTGAAGGGTTTTTATGTTTATATACACCCTTGTATCATCTATGTTGGTTATGCCAGAGTCAAAAAAGTCCTCCACGCTCACCAAAAGGCTTTTCCCGTTTGGTGCCACAAGCACAAGTTTTTTGCCAAGCTCTTTTATCCCAAGGCTCCTTGCCACAAGACTGCCAATTATCACACCAGTCCTGTTTGTCTCAAGCTTATCAAGTCTTTTATAGACAAGGAACCTCTCTATCACAGAAGCCCTCGGCTCCCTCTGCGGGTTTATGCCAATGAGCGTTATGGGCTTGTCCTTTATACCATACTTTAAAATCCCCCTGCTTATGAGCCTTTCCGCACTGCCTACCACCTGTGGGTTTTCTTCCAGCTCCTTTATGATCTCCTGCCAGCCAAGTATCCTGTCCTTTTCCTTTGGCTTTGCACCAAGAAGGATGGCGTATTTTTCCACCTCTTGCTCTTCTTCCCTTGGCTTTATCTTTATGTGAGGCTCCAAGTCTATGACCTGCTGTATAAAGTAGTTTTGAAAGCCAAGCATGAGGGAGCTCATCACTATAAAGGCGCAAACACCCACAGAAACGCCCAAGATGGAGACCAAGGTTTGCCTTTTTCTCTCAAGAAGCATCTTAAAGGCCACAAAGAGGATATAGTTCATGGCAAGACAACCCTTTGACCGGGCCGTAGGCCACTTTTTACCTCAATATACTCACCAAACCTCTCTCCAACTTCTACCGGCACCCTTATCTTCCTTATGCCATCATAGACAAGCACATAGCCATCCCTGTAGGCGCTTGCCGGAATTAGAAGCATCTTTTTGTTTTCCACCTCTATCTGGCCGTCCACTGTGGCGCCAAAGGGTGTTTCCTTTGGAAGGCCTGCAAGGACCTTTACGGTGATGAGCTTTCTGCTTCTGTCTACCTCCCTTATTATCTTTGCCACCCTCCCCTCAAAGGTCCTATCTGGGTAGGCATCCAGCTTAAGGACCACCCTTTGCCCCTCCTTTACAAGCCCCGCATACTCTTCATCCACCTCCAGCCAAACCTCCCAATCCCTTGAACCTATGGAGAAAAGCTTATTGTCTTGGCTTATATGGTTTATATAATCACCCTTGCTTACATACTTTTTGAGAACATAGCCCTCTATGGGACTTCTTATAACATACTTTTCCTTTTCTTTCAAAAGTCTTTTTAGGTCCGCTTCAAGCACTCTTTTTTCGGTGTTTATGGACCTTATAGCATCTTCATAAGCATTCTTTGCCCTCTCATACTCTCTTTTGGCTATCTCATACTGGGTTTTACTCTGTTCGTAGGCTTCCCTTGGTATTAGCCCCTGTGAAAAGAGCCTTTCCCTTCTTTCAAAGGCACTTTTGGAGTTTTCCATGCTTACTTTGGCAGATTCTAAGGCCTTTTCCAAGCTTTTAAGATAGGGAGAGTCCTCCCTTGACCTCTCTCTTGCAAGGCTTAACCTTTCAGAGACTTCTTTTATGCTTTCTTCCAGTGGGCCACTGTCCATAAGGGCAAGCACCTGCCCCCTCTTTACATAATCCCCCTCCTCTACAAGGACCTCCTTTATATAGCCAGAGACCTCGGCCTTCAAAAGCACATAATCCTTGCTTCTGGCATAGCCAGAGCCATAGACCAACCTCTTTATCTCCTTTTCTTCCACCACCGCATACTTTTCTCCCCCCTTGTTTATGGCAAAGATAAGCACAAAGGCACCAAGAAGAACAAAGAGAAGAAGAAGCAAAAGCTTACGCATTAGCATAGAATATTATCACAAGGATACTATCCTCTCCCTGTTGCCCAATACTACAAGTATGTCGTTTGGAAGCACTACCTCATCACCCGATGGGTTTACTATAAACCTTTCACCCCTCTTTATGGCCAGAACGGTGATATCGTACTTCCTCCTTAGGTCAATGTCCTTAAGTGCTTTATTATGAAGCCTTTGTGGTGGTAGCATCTCAAAGATGCTGTAGTTTTCTGCTATGGGTATCTCCTCTATAAAGCCACCTACAAGTAGAGAGTGGGCAAGCCTTATGGCCATATCCCTTTCTGGATGTATGACCCTGCTTATACCAAGCCTCTCCAATATCCTTCCATGAAGAGGATTTACCGCCTTTGCTATAATCTCCTTTACTCCAAGCTCCATAAGCTGGACCACCACCAGTATGCTCGCCTCTATGTTCTCACCTATGCTCACTATCACCACATCCGCATTGGCTATGCCAGACTCCTTTAGGGCCTTTTCATCGGTGGCATCAAGTATGAAGGCTTGAGATACAAGCTCCGCTATGGCCTTTACCTTCTCCTCATCCACATCACAGGCTATAACCTCCGCACCGCCTTCGGCCAAGGTCTTTGCCACGTTAAAACCGAACCTTCCAAGTCCAATAACTCCAAAAACCTTCTTCATATCAAAAGCCTCGCCTCAGGAAGTTTTACATGAGTTGGTTTTTCTTTACCCACAAGGGCAAGCATAAAGCCAAGCAGGCCCACCCTTCCTATGAGCATGCTTAGAATTATAAGGCCTTTACCCAAGGGAGAAAAGTCTGCAGAGAGGCTAAGGCCCTTAGGATTGCCCAAAGAAAGCCCCACAGTAGCAAAGGCCGATACCGTCTCAAAGAGAGCGGGCAATAGTTTTATGTTTTCAATCTCCGCCAGAAGCATGGCCACAATAGTGTTGTAGGCAAAGGCCAAGCTAAGTATAACCATAGCCCTATGCACTTGAACTTCTATGAGCCTCCTTCCAAAGACTACCACATCTTGCCTACCCTTTATATAAGAAAGCACAGCCAAAAAGACCACCACAGCCGTTATGGTTTTTATGCCCCCACCAGTGCCACCGGGAGAAGCTCCCACAAACATAAGGTTTATTATCAAAAACTGGGATGCCTCAGAAAGCTTTGCAATATCTATGGTGTTAAAGCCGGCCGTTCTGGCAGAAACGCTATGAAAGAAGCTTGCAAGCACCTTTTCTCCCAAAGACATATCTTTGAAGCGCTACAGGTCAAAAAGAAGGAAAATAAAGCCTATAAGAATAAGAAAGGAAGAAGACAAAAAGACAAGCTTTGTATGTGTAGAAATCCTCCTTATCTCACCCCTTTTGTAGAGTATTAGCTCGTATATAACATAAAAGCCCAACCCACCAAGGATTATCAAAAGGCTTATAACCAAGTTTACCCATACATTTCCCCTAAAACCCATAAGGTTATCAGAAAAGGTGGAAAAGCCGGCGTTGTTGAAGGCCGAAACGGAATGAAATAGGCTTGCAAAAAAGGCCCATGCTGGGTCCCTCAGTTTAAACAGAAAGGGCGGGAAGAGGGCAAGCATGCCAAGAAACTCAATAAAGAAAACAAGGGGTATAATCCTTTTTATAAACCTTACAAGCCCATGCATACCGGGATAGTTAAAAGACTCTGCCAGCATAAGCCTATCTCTCAAACCAAGCCTCTTCCTAAGGGCTATAAAGAAGTAAGTGGTAAGGGTCATATATCCAAGGCCACCTATTTGAATAAGGGCCAACACCACAACCTTTCCGAAGAAGTTTAGGTCCTTTTCCGTGTCAAGCACTACAAGACCCGTTACTGTGGTGGCAGAGGTGGCGGTAAAGAGGGCATCCAAGTAGCTTATGGGTCTTGTGGTGGAAAAATATATAAGAACAGAACCTATGAGTATTACTACTAAGAAAGAGGTTAGCAATATTCTATGTGGCGTCCATTCAAAACCCTTCATACCATAGTTAAATTTTATTTTAATTATACGCTGAGTGAGAAATTCAGAAAGTCTGTGATAATAAAAGCTCCCTTATGTAGTTCTTCAGGTGGTCATTTCCCACATAAAAATTCCTGCTCTTGAAAGGTGGTCCTTTATCTATTACGAATACAGCATCCATTTCGTTCTCTAAAATCGTCCTCCACTTTGCCTGCTTGTATGGGTTGTCTGGATTGTAGAGTTCAAAATCACTATCTGGAGTGACAATTATATACTTAAAATCCCGTCCCGTTTTCTTTAATGACCAGTAAGCGGACTGTGCCCCTCTTTCCCTGAAAGACTTTTTAGAAGAAATAACACAAACTATTCTTCTTGAGAGTTTGTGATATATAACTATGTCCGCATCCATATACATATAAACCTCTTCTCCCGTCTCTCTTGTGTATTTGACAGAAAGTATTAAATGAGGAAGCTCTACACTCTCATCTCTTTCAAAGTCCCTGAGAACAAAGGTTTCTGCTCTTACTGCCTGAGCTGGTCCATGCCCGATAATACACTCTTCCCTTATTTTGTTGTCCTGCGCAAGAATTTGCATTATACGCTTCTCAATAGCTTCTCCTACAAGGGATACCTCTCTTTGTCTTTTCCTTCTAACTTCCTTTTCATCCGCATCCATCGGAAGCCTAATTATAACTAAAGGAACCGCGGGTAAAGTAGCCCCCAGAATTTAGTGGTATAATTTCTTCTATGAAATATCTGAGAAAAAAAGACTTCAAGGAGACAAAGGTAAGAATTCTTACAGCGTTATACGAGAGACTCAAAGAGCTCTCTATAGAAAAAGGGATGAGTTTAAATGTCCTGTTTAATAAAGCATTGGAGAGTTTTTTAAGAGAGCAGGAAAAAGAGAATGCTACCGAAGCTATAGAAAAGCAAAACTTGTTTTACGATGATGGGCAGATAAGATTGCTGCTCAATGACTTCTTGAAAGTGGATCTGGAAGAGCTAAGGGGGAAAGTGAATTTAATAGTGACCTCTCCTCCTTACAATGTGGGGATGGAGTATGGGACTATAGACGATAGCATGGGATATGAGGAGTATTTGCGCTTTACTGAGAGGTATCTTAAAAGGTTTTACCAACTGCTTGCGGATGATGGAAGAGTGTGTCTTAACATACCCCTTGACAAAAACAAGGGGGGTATTCAGAGCGTATATGCGGATGTGGTGTGCCTGGCAAAGAAGGTAGGACTCAAATATCAGAGCACAATAGTCTGGAATGAGCAAAACATCTCAAGGAGAACTGCCTGGGGTAGCTGGCTGTCTGCATCCGCTCCATACATTATAGCCCCAGTAGAGATGGTAGTCTTGCTATATAAGGAAAACTGGAAAAGAAGAGACAGAGGAAAGACCACCATAAGCAGGGAAGAGTTCATAGAGTGGACAAACGGAATGTGGACTTTCCCAGGAGAGAACAGGAAAGCTCTTGGTCATCCGGCTCCTTTCCCTCTTGAACTACCGCTCAGGTGTATAAAGCTATTCTCCTATGAGGGAGACCTTGTCCTTGACCCTTTTGTTGGTTCAGGAACTACCATGGTAGCCTGCAAGAAGTTAAACAGAAAGGGTGTGGGGATTGATATAAATAAAAATTATCTCAAACTTGCAGTAAAGAGAATTAAGGAGGTTTCCCCAGCCATGTTCTCTTGGTAAGGCGCTCTATCATGCTTAATTTCTCACCCGGCGTATAGTTAAATTTTATTTTAATTATATTTTTGTTTTCACAAGGTCAGTTTATAAACAGCCTCGCAATTCCCTTGACAAAATTCTAAGGTTGCTATATTACATAAACAGGGAGATGATAAAACTATGAAATGGGAACTTTTTAGGGCGGATTGCAAACTCTGCGACAAGATGGAAAACATGATAAGAAAGAGCTTTCCCTTGGTGAATTTAGAGGTTCATAGAGCAAGTGAATGTATAGATGGGAGTTGCTGTAAATTGGCTGAAAACTATGGAATTAGATGCGTGCCAACCCTTGTTATAAATGGAAAGATCGTAGCAGAAGGCATTGTTGATAAAAATGTAATAGACGAACTAAGAAGGAAATATTACAAGGTCTAAAATAATTGAATTATGAAGGTTGAAAGGGTTATAAAAGTCTATTTAGCAAGAGAAGGCATATATATACCCGAAGAGAGATTAGGCACTATGGTTTTAGAGCTAAAATCTTGGTTAAAGCCTTCCCTTGAAGGGTCTGGAATTATGAAAACACAGGAAGGTGATTTTACTCTTATACATTCCCACTACGGAGAACCATACCATAGCCTATCTGCCGGTGCCATAAGGGAATGTCTTGAAAAGTTTTTTAACCCTTCTGGACTTTTGGAGAAGGTACAAAGCCTCAAAAGGATAAACATCTTAGATATTGGCTTTGGACTTGGCTATAATGTGGCTGTAGCCATCAAAAAGTTAAAAGAGATAAACCCACTTATAGAGATTGAAATAATATCCCTTGAGAAGGAAGTGCCTGCTCAAATTCCACCAATGCCAAAAGAGTTTAGAAGCATCCACAAAAATATTTTGGAAAAGCTTCCCAGCTTTGAGGAAGATGGTGTAAGTTTTAAGCTTTACCTTGGGGATGCAAGGGAAAGTATAAAGAAGATAAAAGACTTTGAAGCCCATGCGGTTTTTCATGATGGCTTTTCACCTTACAGAAATCCAGAGCTTTGGAGCCTTGACTTCTTAAAAGAGATAAAAAGGCTTATGCATAAGGAGGGTGTATGGGTCTCTTATACCTCTTCCTTGCCTGTAAGGAAAGCCCTTAAAGAACTTGGCTTTAGCCTATCCACCACAAAAAGCGTAGGCAGGAAAAGGGGAGGGACAAAAGCCTACTTTGGTGGTGTGGATGAGTTATCCTACGAGGAAGAAAGAAAGCTACTTACTTCGCCCTACGCCATACCCTTTTTGGACCCTTATTTAAACAGGGAACCTCTTGAGATACTTGTAGATTACCGTGTAAGGGTTGAGCTTTTGAAAATGGCCCAGGGCGGACTTGAACCGCCGACACCCCGGTTTTCAGCCGGGTGCTCTACCAACTGAGCTACCGGGCCTGTGGAATAATATTATATAACTTGGAGAGGGGAAATGGTAGTATTTTTTCTACTTTTCCTTTTCGTAAGCTCTTGTGGTAATGTTTTTGTAGAAAAGGACCTGCTTGAGAGGCCTCAGGCAAAGCGTTGCGCAGACTGCCATAGCGACATATTCAAGGAGTGGGAGAAAAGCAGGCATGCCATAGCTTGGAAAAGTGAGAAGTTTAGGCTTGAAAGTGAAAACTACACAAAGAATAAGTGTCTTTCCTGCCATGCACCACACCAAGTAGACCCTGGGGTAAAACCAGCTTTAAGGGTGGAGTTTAAGGAGGATGGCATTTCCTGCGTAGCCTGTCATTTCAAAGAGGAAACAAAGGCCATGCATGGACCTCACAAGGTTTGGTCTCCACCCCACCCTTCAAGGCAAGACCTTAACTATACAAAGGCCTTTTTCTGTGCTGGCTGTCATCAGGAGACTTACAAGGAGTGGCACCTTACAAAGGTTCAAAAGTCTTGTCAAGACTGCCACATGCCTTCCTTGGGAGAAAAAAGGATTGTTCAGAAGTTTCCCTTTGAGTACTTTCACACCAAAAAGCCCAGGCATGATCACAGCTTCCCTACGGGAAAGGCAAAACCAGAAGATATTATTGTTGAACTAGAAAGGGGTGCAAATCTAAGGCTAAAGGTTGTGAATGTTGGAATTCCTCATAATCTTCCTACAGCAGACCAAGGGGATCCCAAGCTATACATCATAATAGATGCTCTTCTACCAACTGGAGAAAGTGCAAGGATTGTAAGGGTTCTATCTTATCAAGCAAAAAATGCACTTGTTTACAGAGAACCAACCTATATAGACCTTCCATGGCAAGAGGTAAAACACGTGGTTGTAAAAATAGAAAGGAAATTAAGCTGGAAAGAGGGCAGAGAAAATATATTGGAGGTGGTCCTCAAGTAGGCAATAAAATTCATAAGAAATTCTTATATTCCTATTACCATAACTTATAGATCACCAAAGGTCAAACATGTATCATTTAAGTATTGCAATTTAATAGCTTAGAGTAAAAGGAGGCAAAGGATGGCACAGGAGGTGCACCACCATCACTTAGGAGAGCATGAGTATAGCTACTGGCCTCTGCCCGTAGGGCTGGCTGTATTACTTGTCCCCTTAACCTTTATAGCCCTAATGGTGTGGCAAAAGCCTATGCTTGCCCTTATCTTTGGGGGTGTAAGCCTTGTCCTTTTCGTGATCGGCATAGCCGGGTGGATCAACGAGTTCTTCTCCAAAGGCCACGAAGAAGGGCTTGGTATGCCCGCCATGATGTTCTTTATAGTGTCCGAGGTGGTAATCTTCGGCACTATGTTTGCAGGTTTTTATATGGCAAGGGCAACCCACGCAGAAGTATGGCACCAGTGGGTTCCAAAGGGCATTAACCTTACCATACCCCTCATACTTACCTTTATCCTTTGGGCTTCAAGCGCCACCATAGCTATAGCAGAAAAACTTTTTGAAAAAGGTAAGAATGCCGCATCCGCCCTTTTTGTACTACTTACGATGGTTTTGGGTCTTGCCTTTATGGCTATACACATAAAGGAATGGCTCCATCTATGGCATGAAGGCTTTACCCTTAGCTCCAACATGTATGGCACAGGCTTTTATATGCTTACTGGCATACACACCTCACACATAGTGGTTGGCCTTCTAACCATGCTTGTGGCTCTATTTCTCTTGCTAAGTGGTAAGGCAAACGAGCATAAGGGCCATACTTATATAAGAGCTATAACCCTTTACTGGCACTTTGTAGATATTATGTGGCTTCTTGTGGCAAGCAGTGCTTACCTTATAGGTAGCTTGGCATGAGGATTTTTATGCTTTCCCTTACCCTTTTTGCCCTTGCCATGGCAAGAGAACCTTATGAATACGGCAGGTATACAAGCTATTATGGCGAGCAGGATGTAAGCGTGGTAAAGATACAAGAGGACCTATACATAGGGAAAGAGATAGCCAACGCTAAGGTGAAAACCTTAAAGGGTGAAGTAAGTTTAAAGGAGTTTATCTCCAATAAGCCCACAGCCCTCCTATTTGCATACTATACTTGCGACACTGTATGTCCCATAACAGCGCAAAACCTTTATAAGGTGTCAAAAAGCTTATCTAAGGAATACAGGTATGTGATACTGTCCTTTGATGAGAGGGATAATCTTGAAACGATGAAAAACTTTATGCTAAGGAACTTTGGCACCACGGACATGCCAGAAAACTGGCTTGTGGGTGTGCTATCTAAGGAAGATATAAGGAATCTTACCCAATCGGTAGGGTACAAGTTCTACTACATAGACAAAGACAAAATCTTTATCCATCCAAACGTAACCATATTCATATCGCCAGATGGTAAGGTGATGAGATACCTCTATGGTCCCTTTTTAAAGGAGAAGGATGTAAGCCTTGCCTTCATAGACGCCCAAAGGGAAAAGCCTTCAATAAACAACCTTGTGGACCTTGCCGTGCTTGCCTGCTACAGGTATGACCATTCACGTAGCAGGTATGTGATAGACCCAACCTTAATCTTTGCAGGCCTTGGCATTTTTGGCCTCTTTTCAACCCTTTCCCTTGCATACTTTTACAACAGACATAAAAAGGAGGTGCACCAATGAAGGAAATCTTAGCTTATCCTGCCAACTATTGGCAGACTATGTATGAAATATGGCTCATTGTCTCTGTAATCATTTATCTTGTGGTCTTTATACCAGGTGCCTACTTCTTGTTTAAGTATCGCTACAAAAAGGGTGTTAATGAAAAGGCTCAACATGTGCATGAAAGTAAAGCCCTTGAAATACTTTGGACCATAATACCAACCATAGTGGTCATATACCTTGCCACCCAAAGCTTTGCCTTTTATAGGGTTCAAAGAAATGCTCCAGAAAATGCTATGGAGATTAAGGTAACTGCCTTTATGTGGGGTTGGGAGTTTGAATACCCAAACGGCAAAAAGGTATATTCCTTCTTTAACAGTGTGGTCAACCCAGAGAACAACGCCTACCTAAAGCCAGAGCAGGTTAATGATATGTTTAAAGCTTATCTTCCTGCAGAAACACCTATAAAGGTCCTTCTCACATCAAGAGATGTTATACATGCCTTCTACGTTCATCCGGCAAAGGCTATGGAGGATGCTGTGCCTGGTAGGATTACCCACATGTGGTTCCAGATAAACAAGCCTGGAGAGTATTGGGTCTTCTGTAGGGAATACTGCGGAACACAGCATTCAAAGATGGCTGCAGTTTTGAAGGTTGTGCCAAAGGAAGAGTTTGAAAAGTGGTTAAACCAAGGCACGCAAACAAGCCAAGAATCTAATAAAGAAAACCTTTAAAGGAGGTGCGCCACCATGGCAGCAGTAGGTTATAAGCCGTACTTTAGCGCAGGCCTAAAAGAGTGGATCTTCACCACGGACCACAAAAAGATAGGCATAATGTACGGCATCACAAGCCTCATCTTTTTCCTTATAGCAGGTCTCTCCGCCCTTGCCATAAGGTTGGAGCTGTTCCAGCCCGGTCTCCAATATATGTCTGAAGATACCTACAATCAAGCTCTAACCATTCACGGTGTTTTGATGCAGTTCTGGTGGGCAGTTGGTATATGGGGTTCTTTTGGAAACTACCTTTTGCCCCTTATGATAGGTGCGAGGGATGTGGCCTTTCCAAGGCTCAACGCCCTTAGCTACTGGTTGTTCTTCGCCGCAAGCGTGCTTGCCCTTATAACCCTACTGCCCGGCAACCATATAAGGATGATGTGGACAGGCTATCCACCCTTTTCTCTCAATGAAAATGCTGGTCCTGTGGCCTTTTATGCTCTAATAATACACCTTCTTGGCGCCTCCTCCTTGGCAAGCGCCATAAACTTGGTGGTGACAAACCTCACCATGAGAGCGCCCGGTATAACCCTCAAGAAGATGAACCTCTTTTTGCATGCCTTTTTGGCTATGAACGTAATACAGATACTTGGCGTGCCAGCTCTTGCTGGTGCAGTCACCATGCTTCTTATGGATAAGTATTTCCACACTGCTTTCTTTGACCCTACAAGGGGTGGAGACCCACTTCTCTATCAGAACCTCTTCTGGTTCTATTCTCACCCAGTTGTTTATGTTATGATCCTACCAGCCTTTGGTCTAATTTCTGAAATGGTAGCCACCTTCTCAAGGAGAGAGATCTTTGGAAGAACATCCATGATCTTTGCCATATGGGGCATAGCCATACTGGGCTTTATGGTTTGGATACACCACATGTTTACCAGTGGTGTGCCAGACTGGATAAGGATTATCTTCTCTTATACAACCGTCCTTATAGGTGTGCCAACTGGTATAAAGATATTCAACTGGATATTCACCCTTTATAAAGGCTCCATTAGGCTTACTGCACCAATGCTCTACACCCTCTCCGCCATCTTTATGTTCCTAATAGGTGGTCTTACCGGTATACCATTGGGCCTTCCAGCCTTTGATATGGCTGTGCATGACTCCCACTTTGTTGTAGCCCACTTCCACTACGTACTTGGAATGGCTCTCACTCTTGCTGTCTTTGGAGGTTTCCATTACTGGTATCCCAAGATAACTGGCAGGATGTACAACGAGCTTTGGGCAAAGATAGGACTTGTGCTTATAATGATAGGCTCTAACCTCTTCTACTTCTTACAGTTTATTGTAGGCCTTGAAGGTATGCCAAGAAGGTATGCGGACTATCCAGCTATTGATAGCTGGATAAAGCTCCACGAGCTTCAAACCATAGGTGCCTTTATACTTGCTTTTGGAGTTCTCATAACCATCCTCAACCTCGTCCTTTCCACCAAGCTTGGCAAGAAGGCAGAAGATAATCCATGGCAATCACCCTCCCTTGAATGGCTTATACCTTCACCACCACCTCCCCACAACTTTGACAAGATACCCCACATGCCCGAAGACTGGGACCCATACAACTACGAATGGCTTGAAAAACACCATAAGAAATAACAAGCACGGGGCCTTTGGCCCCCTTTTATAAAGATGAAGAAATATATAGCCCTTATAACTCTCCTTGCTTTGGTTGTCCTTTCCTTCACGCTAAGCATGCTTTATTTTAGCAATCCAATTTATAGAAAGGAAAAGATTGACAGCTACAAGCATGAGATAGACAAACGCTTACATAGACGTTAGTAGTAGTAGCCTACGGATAGATAGATCTTATACTTTTTAAACCACTCTCTTTCAAAGGGAAAGGCTACATCCAGCCTAACGGGACCTATGGGTGTATTTATTCCAACACCACCACCAAAATCAGACTTTATACTTTTTGAAAGGTCTTCTAACTTATCTCCCACACTTCCACCATCGCCAAAAACCACACCAACAAAGGAACCTTTTATGGGAAACATAAGCTCAAGCCTGCCAAAGGCGTAGTATCTTCCGCCATTAGGTTGTCCCACCTCTTCAAAGGAATAGCCCCTAAGGTCCCTAAGACCGCCTAAGAAGAACCTTTCAAATATAGGTGCCTTTTGACTTACAACACCACCAGCCACCTTAAAGCTTAGCTTAAAGTTCCTTTTTAATGGTATTAGGTAAAAGGTGGATAGATCAAACTTTGTGTATTTTGCATCGCCTTCTGCAAAGCTTAAGTTTAAACTATCGTAATGAATCCTATTGGGAGAAAATAGGTCATCTTTAAACTCCCTTATTAAGAAAATACCATACTTTTTTATATAAAAGCTTTGCCCGTTCACCTGGTTGTTCAAAAGGCTAAAAACTGGTCCTACGGATGTATTGCCCGTTATCCTATAGCCCAACTGTAGATTGAAACCACGAGAATCCAAATTGTAGCTTTTATGTTCTTCATAGTTTTTGAAAGCGTCGGCTTTAAACCAGTATCTACTTGAAAAGATAAACCTATCCTCAAGTGTTATATCATAAAGCTTTCTTTTACCAGTTTTTCTGTATTTTAAACCCGAGGACAGCCCTATTCCAAAGATATTTTTCATACCAAGGAATGCCTCTAAGGAAATTTTTTCTTCTGTATTGTATCCTAATGAAAAATCCAGTATACCTCTTTTGTCTTCGGATAATTGTATGAGCCTGTGTACAGTTTTTTTGTTTTTATCAACGAAAGTATCTATATATACACCAGTAAATATTCCACTATTCAACATGTTATGTAATGTTTTATCGTTTAAACTTTCAGAGTAATTTACTGCCTTTTCAGTCATATAAGAAAGCTCACGGGAAGTGGTGTTTTTGTATCCATAGTATATGGTCTCTCCCAATTTATAAACAGGCCCCTCATTTACTGTGTATATGTATGTGTAATAGATGTTTTTGTCATCCTCTTCCAATTTTACCTGTGTTTCAAAATCGCCTTCCATAAAACCCTTTTTAAGAAAATAATTTTGTATATTCAAGTTTAAAGACTCCACAAGTTGTGAGTTGAATATGGCAGGAAGTTTTTCTTCATGCCTTGAAAATATCTTTTTGATTTCTTGATTGTGGCCGTCATATACAAAGTCTTTAAGTATTTGCCTTTTTCCAGGTTTTATATCCAAGCTAACTTTTACCTTCTTTTCCTCCTTAAAAACTTCTTTGTTTATTCGTCCTTCCGCTAATGTATAGCCTTCTTCCATAAGGCGTTCAAGCTCCATTTTTAACAATTGTTCTAACCTATCTTCATCGTAAAACTCTCCATCAAGCACCGTACCTACGGCCTTATACCTTTCCCCTTCTTTTACCCTAAAGCTTATCTGTCCCTCCTTAACTTCATAATAAACCTCCACATCAAAAAAGCCCTTTCTATGATAGGCTTTAATTATGTTTTCTTTTGCCTCTTCCAAAGAAAAAGGATCAACGCCTTTCTTTTCAAGCTCGCTTATGTCGGTTAGGTCTTGTTGTGTAAAAAAGCTTGTACCCTCAAAGCTGAGCTTATACCTTTTACCTTCAATTATCTGAAATACAGGTCTGGCTACATAACCTCTACCTATCAAAGCTTTTAATGTTCCTATTGGATGGCTAAAAAGGTTTGATATGCCTTCCGATAGGGACCCGAGGAGCTTAAGCGGGTTTCTGGCAAGTGTTTTATCCCTGGGAGCAAGCACAGAGTAAAAAGGCCTATTTAGCTTAAGTTTTTCAATGCCTTCATAGTAAGCAAAGCTGTCCCAATAGCCTTCTTTTGTATAAAAGTCCTGAAGAGAGAAGATGCTCTCCTTAAATAAACTTTCTTTAAAAACCCTACCCTTAACCAAGCCTATCTTTGAGTCCAAAAGGGATGGGTCGTAGCTTGAACCTTTATACACTCCACTTTCTGTAAAATAAATTGGACCTTCATCTATCCCTATGTAAAGGTCCACATAACCATCCTTATCTTCTTCCATAGTAACACCAACGGATGCATCCAAAAATCCCTTGTCCATGTATAACCTTTTTATCCTTGTTTGTAAGTCCATCTCATTAAACTCTGGTCCACGGATAGGCATGCCCTCATAAAAGCCAAGGTAAGAAAGTATTTCTTCTTTTGCAACTGCCATGTTTCCTTTTATGTGTATCCTTTTTATGATTGGGTACCTTTCTATGTAGATGGTTACTCTGTTTTCTTCTTCCATAAGATATGCATCCTTTACATCCTCCACATTCCTTATTATCTCAACCATCTCCTTATAGTTTTCAAGGTTTATAACCTTTTCAAGGTTGGTTTTTCTTAATGGGAAGTTAGATATTATGACCACCTCTCCAAAAGCAATTATTGGGAGAAGCATAATCAGAATAAGGAGCATGCTATAATTTTAACAATGGATAAGGTATTATTTTCAAACCCAAGTTTAACATACTCAGAACTGGTAAAAAGGGACAAGAGAGATATAGCCAAAGAGTTTGAAGCCATACTTCTAAAGGAAGTCCTCAAAGAGGCTTTTAAGCCAATGCTTCAAAATAAATCTTTTGATACAAAGCTATACTATGATAACTTCCTTGAAGGCTTAAGTAAAAAGCTCGCAGAAGCAGGTGGTATTGGAATAGCCAAGTTCATTTTGGAGAATATAAGAGATGAGAAGGGTTGAAAAGATAAGCCCTTTTCTTGTTATGGATATACTCAAAGAGGCCCAAAATATCAAAGATGTGGTACATATGGAAATAGGCGAACCAGACCTTGAGCCATCACCGAAGGTTATTGAAGCTTTGGAAAGGATTATAAAAGATAGGAACTTTTCCTATACTCCAAGCCTTGGCCTTTGGGAGCTAAGGGAAAGGATAGCCAAGCATTATTATGACTATTATGGTGTGGAGGTATCTCCTTCAAGGATAATAATAACAACCGGCACTTCTGCCGCCTTTTTAATAGCCTATGCCTTACTGTTGGATTTTGGAGATAAGATAGTGCTTTCCGACCCTTCTTATCCCTGCTACAAGAACTTTGCGCATATATTGGATATTGAACCTCTAATGGTCAATGTGGACCACAGCACAAACTACCAGATAACTCCAGACCATCTTATAGACATAAAGGGTTTTAAGGCTATACAGATCTCCAGCCCATCCAACCCTACTGGGAACCTTTATAAAGAAGAGAATTTAAAAGCTCTCTGTCAGTTTTGCGATGAAAAAGGCGTATACCTAATATCTGATGAGATCTATCATGGGCTTGTATACGATAGAAAAGAAAGAACTGCCCTTGAATTTAGCCAAAGGGCCATAGTAATAAATGGTTTCTCAAAGGCCTTTTGTATGCCGGGCTTTAGGCTTGGCTGGCTTATACTGCCAGATGAGGACCTTGTAAGAAAAGCGGAGTTAATATCCCAAAACCTCTATATATCAGCACCCACAATAAGCCAGTATGCAGCCCTTGAGGCCTTTGACTATGAATATCTTGAACAAGTAAGAGAAACATACAAGAAAAGGAGGGACCTTTTGATAAAAGAGCTTGATGGTGTAGGGAAAATAGATGTTTATCCCGAAGGAGCCTTTTATCTCTGGATAGATGTAAGCAAATATGGAATGAGTGGCTATGAGCTTTCCATGAAGCTTTTAAGGGAGGCCAAGGTTGCTGTAACACCTGGTATAGATTTTGGTAAAAACAACACAGATAAATTTATAAGGATATCCTTTGCTAAGGATGGGGGCACCCTACAAGAGGGTGCCAGAAGGATAAGGGATTATTTAACCAGATAGATCTTTACTGCCCTTTGTTCTGCATGCTTGGAGCCTAAAAGCTTTGCCACTTCCTTACCATAGGCAGCCATCTTTATCTTTCCTATATCCACTCCCTTCTGTGCCAAGTAGCTGGCTACCATTTGGGCTCTCCACATGGAGAGGTTGAAGTTATACTTGCTTGATCCCCTCGTATCTGCAAAGCCAACTACCAAAACTTCCCTTGTTTCCCCTTTAAGCTTTTCGGCTACCTCGTCCAACTTCTTGGCTTCGGAGGCCTTTATATTGAACTTATCAAAGTCAAAGTGCACTGTGCCAACCTCTTCCAATTGCCATTTGTAAGGACCAATGCCTTCTTCTTTCTTAGGAGCTGGCGTTTGCCTTTCCTCAAGTGCTTTTATCCTTCTTTCGTGGTCATTGGCTATACCTTCAAGCTTTTGGACCCTTCCTTCAAGGTCCTTTACCTTCTTGTTGGCCTCTTCTGCTGCCTTTTTGCTTTCCATTATGGCATCAAAGTATCCCTTGTAGCACTTGTCCAAAAGGTACTTTGAATAGAATTCCTTGGGGCTACCGCAAGGATCAAGAGGTTTTTGTTCTTGAGCCATAGCAAATCCAGAAGCCACAGCCAATGCGATAGCTATTTTCTTCATTGTGCCACCTCCTTTCTAAGGTATTTCTTTTAATTATATGCCTGATTAATGAAAAAATCATTAAGATTTTAAAGAAGACCTAATATCCTCTACTATCTGCCTTATAAGAGATATGGAAGATTCTCCATCCCTTGTAATAATTCTATGAGATAAACATACGGGTGCTAACTCTAAAACATCTTCTGGAACGATAAAATCCCTTTCCTTTGTGTAAGCTAACGCCTTTGCACAGTTTACAAGATGTATTAAAGCTCTTGTAGAAACGCCAACAACAATTCCAGGGTGTTGCCTTGTGGCCTGCCCTATCGCAACCACAAGTTTGGCTACCTCCGGAGATACATAAAACCGTTTTATGGCATCAATTGTAGTAAGAATATCTTGAGGTTTAACAACTGGTTTTAGCTTTTCAACCCTTTCCAAGGGATTCTCTCCCCTTATGATTTGCATTTCTGTTTCTGGGTCTGGATATCCAAGGCTAAGCCTCATACTAAAACGGTCTAACTGTGATTCTGGCAAAGGATAAGTTCCATACTGTTCAACAGGGTTTTGAGTAGCTATTATAAAAAAGGGTTGGGGTAGCTCATAAGTTATACCGTCAACGGATACTTTCCCCTCTGCCATAGCTTCCAAAAGGGCGCTTTGGGTCTTTGGCGTTGACCTGTTTATCTCGTCTGCTAAGACAAGATTGTTAAAAATAGGACCTTTTTTGAAAACAAAGCTCTTTTTTGCTTGGTCATATACGCTTACACCAAGTATATCCGAAGGAAGAAGATCACTGGTGAATTGTATTCGCGCAAAAGAAAGGCCAAGAACCTTAGCCATTGAGAGGGCAAGGGTGGTTTTACCAACGCCAGGTATATCCTCAAGAAGCAAATGCCCACCAGACAAAAGGCACACAAGCGAATAGGTTATAATCTCATCCTTTCCCTTGAATACCTTGCCTATCTCCGACTTTACAGATTCTAAATCCATGCTTCAAACATTATAATATTAGAGTTAGTTGGATTTTGGAACACCCTGCTTATACTACTTGACAATGAGAAAATTTTGTATATAATTTTCAATTAGATAAGTTGGGGAAGTTAGAAACTCCCTCCCCCTCCCTCCCCTAATTGTTTTGCCCCACCGCCCGGTGGGGCCTTTCTAAAAAATGAGATTCCCAGAGCTAAAAGAAGCCAAGTTCAAAAAGAGGTTAAACAGGTTTGTAGGCCTTATAGAGCTTGAAGGCAAAGACTACACAGCCTACATAAGGAACACGGGAAGGTTAAAAGAACTTCTATGTGAAGGCAATAAAATTTATGTGGCAAAAAGGAAAGAAGGCAAACATCCCTTTGAAATAGTCCTCGCAGAGTTTAAAGATTACCTTGTTTGCATTGATTCTCACATTGCTCCAAAGCTTTATGCAGAGTATATAAAGGTTCCAGTCTCCTTTGAACCTACCTTTGGCGACAAAAGGTTTGACCTTCTTTTAGGCCATAGGCCTGTGGAGGTAAAGTCTGTAAACTTGGTAGAGGATGGCATTGCCCTTTTTCCAGATGCGCCCACGGAGAGGGGAAGGAGGCATATTGAAAAGCTTATTGAGCTTTCAAGGGAAGGATATGAACCACTCGTAGTCTTTGTGGTTCAAAGGGAAGACTGCAAAGCCTTCTCTCCCAACTGGCGTGTGGACCCGAAGTTTTCTGAAGCTCTTTTGAAGTATGTAAAGCTTGGCTTAGAGGCAAGGGCCTACCGATGTTCTGTTAGCCTTGAGGAGATTAAATTAAAAGATGAAATACCTGTGGAGGTTTTGCTATGAAAGTAAAGCTTAGCCCAAAGGATGCGCTTATAGTGGTGGATATGCAAAAGGATTTTATGCCGGGGGGAGCCCTTCCTGTGCCAGAGGGAGACAAGATAATCCCAAGGCTTAACCAATACACAAAGCTTTTTAACTCCTTAGGGCTTCCCGTATTCTTTACAAGGGATTGGCATCCGCCGGACCACATATCCTTCAAAGAGCAAGGGGGTGTGTGGCCACCTCACTGCGTTCAAAACACGGAAGGGGCCATGTTCCACAAGGACCTTTTTATACCACAGGACAACCGCTTTATCATCTCAAAAGGCACAAGTAAAGACTTTGACGCCTACTCGGGCTTTCAAGGAACCATTCTTGACAGCCTTCTAAAGGAAAGGGGCATAAGGAGAGTCTTTGTGGGTGGTGTGGCCACCGATTATTGCGTAAAAAACACTGTGCTTGGCGCTATAAACCTTGGCTATGAGGCCTTTCTCCTCCTTGATGGTATAAAGGGTGTGGATGTAAACCCTGGAGACTCGGAAAGGGCCATAGAGGAGATGCTTAGGGCTGGTACCGTAGGCATAAGCATAGAGGACGTAGGCTAAAGCACTGCGTATATGCCCCTTAGATTCCTGCCCTCTTCATCCCAATCAAGGCCATAGCCCACAAGGAAGAGGTTTGGTACCTCAAAGCCCACAAAGTCCGCCTCAAAAGGCACCTTTCTTCTTTCCTTTTTGTCCAAAAGGACGCAGGTCTTTACCTCCTTGGCACCCTTTAGCTTGAGAAGCCTGTAGACCTCCTCAAGGGTATAGCCTGTGTCCAAAATATCATCCACCAAGAGAACCTTTAGACCCTCTATGTCTCTGTCCAGGTCCTTTATAACCTTTACATGCCCTTGACTTTCTTGAGAGGAGCCATAGCTGGAGACCCATATAAAATCCACCTGCACAGGAATGCTAAAGCTTCTCACCAGGTCTGCCGTAAAGATGAAGGCGCCCTTTAGAAGGCTTACCACAAAAAAGGGGCCTGCAAAATAGTCCTCTATCTCCTTTGCCAACTCCTTTACCCTTTGGAGGATCTTATCCTCCGGTATTAACAGCTTCAAAGGCCTTCCCTTTATCTCCACCATTCTCCTCCAATTCAAGAGTCATCTGAAAGGCATCCTCACCATCGGAATAATAACCACGCCTTTCGGATATTATTTTAAAGCCAATAGACTGATATAGCCTTATGGCCCTTATGTTGGACCTTCTCACATCAAGCACAAACCTGCTTACTTTACCTTTAAAGTATTCTATGAGAAACTTCATAAGCCTTTTGCCGTAGCCCTTTCCCCATCTGTCTTTTTTTATGGCTATGGACATGATGGTAGCCTCATCGTATATCTGCCACACTACCGCATAGCCTATTACCTCACCATCCTCCTCTAAAACAAACCTATAGGAATAATCAAGGTTGAACTCCTTTTCAAAGGCCTGCCTACTCCATGCATCTGAGTTAAAGCACTCTTCGCTTATCCTTAGAACCTCTTCCAAGTCTGACGGTTGCATCTCTCTTACCATAGCTTAATATTAAATTCTATGCTGACGGAAGTTAGGGAAAAGTTAGAACATCTTAAAGAAAAGTTTGAAGATGTGAAAACTACCTTTAATGTGCAAGCGCTTAAGGAGGAGATAGAAAATATAGACAAGAGTATGGCTTCCGCAGATTTTTGGAATGACCAAGAAAAGGCAAAAAGCCTAACCCAAAGGAGGAGATGGCTGGAGGAGAATATAAAGGAATTGGAGGAGATAGAAAAGGGCCTTAAAGACATAGAGGACCTTATGGAGATAACCCCTGAAGAGGACCTTGAAACAATACAGATACTAATGGAAGAGTTAAACAGGCTTGAAAAGCCCATTAGGGACCTGGAGATAAAGGCTTTCCTTTCGGAGGAGATGGATTCAAAGAACGCCTACCTTACCATACAGGCAGGTGCGGGCGGTGTGGAGGCCTGCGATTGGGCAAGTATGCTTTTAAGGATGTACAAAAGGTGGGCGGAAAGGCATGGCTATGAGGTGGAGGTGGTGGATATTAACCCCGACGATGTGGCAGGCATAAGGAGCGCCACCCTTCTTATAAAGGGACCGTATGCTTACGGCTATCTAAAGGGAGAGCATGGAGTCCACAGGCTTGTAAGAATTTCACCCTTTGACGCCAACGCAAGAAGGCACACCTCTTTTGCCTCCGTTTCTGTCATGCCACAAATAGATGAGAGCATAAACATAGAGATAAGGGAAGAGGACATTGAGATGGAGACCTTTAGGGCCAGCGGTGCGGGAGGCCAGTATGTAAATAAAACAGACACGGCGGTAAGGATAAGGCACAAGCCAACGGGCATAGTGGTAACATGCCAGCAGGAGAGGTCCCAGCTACAGAACAGGCTAAAGGCCTTGGAACTTCTAAAGGCTAAGCTATACCAGCTTGAGCTTCAAAAGCTTGAAGAGAAGAAGAAGGCCCTTGAGGGAGAAAAGACAGACATAGGCTGGGGCTACCAGATAAGGTCCTATGTTTTTCAGCCCTACCAGCTTGTAAAGGACCTAAGGACTGGCCTGGAGATAGGCAATGTGTCAGCCGTGATGGATGGGGACATAGACCCATTTATAGAGGAATACTTGAGGTGGAAGGCAAAGGAAAAGGCAAAGGCTACATAATAGGTCTTGAGGGGCTAAGGGAGCTTTTTTATCTTCTTAGCGAAAGCTATAAGGTTATTGCTCCAACTTTGAGGGATGGCCTTGAAAGCCTTGCCTTGGGCTACAAAAATGTAGAAGGACCTGCCCTTTATGCTGTTGAGAAGGCTTCAAATGGCTACTTTACCTACACCCATCCTGCCAACTCTCCAAAAGCCTTTTTGCATCCACCGGAACTAAGGCTTATGAAGGTAAGAAGGTCCGATGGGGCTTTAAGCTTCGAGATGGAGAGGGTAGAAGAAAAGTACTGCTTTTTTGATGTGAGGGCCTGCGACCTTTCTGCCATAAAAACCCTTGACAGGGTCTTTCTTGAGAAAAACCAATACCCAGACCCTTACTACAAGAGCCTAAGAGAAAGGGCCTTCATAGTGGCGGTAAACTGCACCTATAGGGCTTCCACCTGCTTTTGCAACACAATGGGCGCTGGCCCAGAGGTAAAAGATGGCTTTGACCTCCTTATCACAGAGCTGGAAGATTCTTTCCTTTTGGAGGTGGGTTCAGAAAGGGGTGAGAAGATGGTTAGCCTTTTGGAGAAGAAGGAGAGGACAGAAGAGAGACACTTTGAAGAGAAGGAAAGAAAGTTAAAGGACCTGAAGGATTCTATAGAGGAGTTTTTTGATAGGGAAGGGCTGGCGCAAAGGCTTTATGGTAAGATGGATAGCTCCCATTGGGAACATATTGAGAAAAGATGTCTTGCTTGCACCTCCTGTACGCAAGTTTGTCCTACTTGCTTTTGCTTTGATATAGTGGAGAGAAACAGCTTAGAATCGGATTGTAGCGAGAGGATAAGGCTTTGGGACTCATGCTTTTCTCCCTCCTTTGCCACAGTCCACCGATTTAACCTCAGGCAGAGCATCCACTCCAGATATAGGCAGTGGCTTATGCATAAGTTTGCCTATTGGGTGGACCAGTTTGATAGCTTTGGCTGTGTAGGCTGTGGAAGGTGTATCACATGGTGTCCTGCGGGCATAGACATAAGACAGGAGGTAAAAAGGCTTGCCCATGGTTGAAAACCCTTACAGGCTAAAGGCCTCAAGGATAATAAGAGTGATAAAAGAATGTGAGGGTGTTTATAGCTTTCATATTGCCACAGAGGAGGAGGCACAATTTGGGCAGTATAACATGCTCTATGCCTTTGGAAGGGGCGAGGCACCCATAACCATAGCAAGCAAGGGAGAAGGCTATCTGGTCCATACGGTAAGGGCTGTGGGTGATGTGACAAGGTATATAGACAGCCTGAGGGAGGGAGACCTTCTCTATTGGAGAGGGCCCTATGGGAACAGGTGGAGCTTGGAGGAGGCCTATGGGAAAACACTCCTTATCCTCTCTGGTAGCCTTGGCCTTGCGGCAACCCGGTGGGTCTTTGAAGAGGCCATGAAAAGGCCCATAAAAAGGCTAATACACCTTTATGGTTCAAAGGACTACGACAGCCTTCTGTATAAGTATCTTTATGAAGAGTGGTCCTCAAAGGCAGACTTTAGGGCCATAATAGGCACCTCCCATCCACAATGGAAGGGAAAAACAGGGATTATAACAGACCTTTTGAGGGAATTGGATATTGAAAGGGATTCTTTAGTCTTTATATGCGGTCCAGACCCTATGGTAAAGGCCTGCGTAAGCCTTTTAAAAGAGAAGGGAATTGAGGAGAATAGAATTTACGCTTCCCTTGAGAGGCATATGAAGTGTTCTGTGGGTACATGCGGGCATTGTATGATAGGGCCTTACTTCGTCTGCAAGGATGGGCCCATATTTAGGTATGATTTGATAAAGGAATACTTTGAAAGGAAGGAGGTATGAGGGTAGGCGTCTTTAAGTTCTCCTCCTGCGATGGCTGTCAGCTTGCCTTCTTTGAACTGGAGGAGGAATTTTTAAAGCTTTCCGAAATTGTAAGCATAGAGTATTTCCTTGAGGCGCAGTCGGCAAACCGATGGGACTTTTTTGACCTCGCCTTTGTGGAGGGGTCCGTATCCACACCGGAGGAGGAAGAGAGGATAAGGAAGATAAGGGAAAGCTCTAGGTTTTTGATAGCCATTGGGGCCTGTGCCGTCTCTGGTGGCATCCAGTCGGCGAGGAACTTTGAAGACTTTTTAAGCCTTTATTCTTCCGTTTATTCTCAAAAGTATGATGTAAACCCTCAGTCAAGACCTCTGTCGGACTTTGTAAAGGTGGATTTAGAGATAAGGGGCTGTCCCATAAACAAGGAACACCTCAGGGAGGTCCTTATGGCCTTCCTTGAAAACAGGTCTGCAAACCTACCTTCTTATCCTTTGTGCCTTGAGTGCAAAAAGAAAGGAAATCCTTGCGTGATGGTGGCCTATCAAAGGCCATGCCTTGGGCCAATAACCATGGCTGGCTGTGGTGCCTTATGTCCTAGCTTTAGAAGGGGGTGCTATGGCTGTTATGGACCCATAGAAAACCCTAACCTTTTGGCCCTAAAGGAAGCCTATGAGAGGCTTGGAGTAGGAGAAGAGGATCTGAGGGAGCTTTTGAGGTTGTCTTTTAACGGCTTTAATAAAAACATAAGGAGCTGGCTATGAGGCTAAGGCTTTCTGCCCTTACCAGGGTAGAGGGTGAGGGTGCCCTTGAGGTATACCTTGAGGATGGGAAGCCAAAGGCCTTGAGGCTTTCCATATACGAGCCACCCAGGTTCATAGAGGGCATACTAAAGGGAAAACCCTACCATCTTATTCCGGATATTACTGCGCGCATATGTGGCATATGCCCAGTGGCCTATCAGATGAGCGGTGTTCAAGCCATAGAGGACGCCTTCGGCGTTGAAGTTCCAAAGGAAATAGAGAAAATAAGAAGGCTTATGTACTTTGGTGAATGGATACAGAGCCATGCCCTTCATGTTTTCTTTTTACACCTTCCGGACTTTTATGGTGTGCCTTCCTTGGTTGAGATGTCCAAGGTGGACAAAGAGATTGTGATGGCTGGTATGGAGATAAAGAGGGCTGGAAGCCTTATAATACAAAGCCTTGGTGGTAGGACTTCCCATCCTGTTTCTGTGGTGGCAGGAGGCTTTAGCCACCTTCCAGAGGACCTATCCCACCTTATTGAGCCTATAGGCCTTGCCTTAGAGAAGAGCCTTTGGGTGATGGAAAGGCTAAAAGGCATTAAATTTCCGGACTTTGAGTTAAAAGATATAGTCTTTGTCTCCCTCTGGGAGGAGGAATACCCCATACTCAAGGGTGATATATACCTTGAGGGTCAAAGGATAAGGCCATCTTCCTTTAAGGAGATTTTTGAAGAGTTTGAGGTGCCATATTCTAATGCCAAGCATGCTAAGCTAAGGGATGGCAGGGTCTATTTGGTTGGACCCCTTGCACGCTTTAACAACGCCTTTGAAAAGCTATCTTCGCTGGCAAAAGAGATGGCCTTAAAGCTTGGCCTTGTGCCACCATTGAAAAACCCCTACAAGAGCCTTCTTGTTAGGATGCTGGAGATCATCCATTCCCTTGAGAGGTCCCTTGATATTGTCAAAGGCTACAAAAGGCCAGAGAAAAGCCTTGTGGAGTTTAGGCCAAAGAGGTCTGAGGGCTTTGGAGTTTCTGAGGCACCAAGGGGTGTGCTATGGCACAGCTATGCCTTTGATGAGGAGGGAAGGATTTTAAAAGCTGACATAGTGCCGCCCACAGCCCAAAACCTTCCAGCTATGGAGCTTTCTCTGTGGGAACACATAAAGGGCCTTGAGGACATGAGGGAAGAGGACCTTCAAGATATAGCAGAGCCCATGATAAGGAACTTTGACCCATGCATATCCTGCGCTACGCACTTTTTGAGGGTAAGGGTGGTAAACAAATAACTTCAAAGGGGACGTGTTTTACATGCGCAGGGTGAGAGATTTATCTAGAATGGGGCATGCCACCATCAATTGTTTACTTAAAAATAGATGAGGTAAACAATGTAGTGGCACGCATTAGCGCACCCTAAAGAAAAAAATCTAAAATGTGGGAGTGAGTAAGAATTTTAATGAAGGACAGGTGTACCGTGCCCTTACAAAAATCAATTTCTCACACAACGTGTATTTTTGTCTCAAATAATTTTTGCGTGCGCAGGGTGAGAGATTAAAACGCAAACAAAGAACTTCTTAACTGGCGCTTGCTTCAAATATTTCTAAAAACAATAGGCCTTGAAAAAGCACGGCTTTTTTATATCTTTCTATTTCCATGATAGACACCCATTGCCACCTTGACCTTTTGAAGAAGGAAGATTTGGAAGAGACGCTAAAAGATGAGGGCTTAGAGTGCCTTATTACCGTAGGCTATGATAGGAAGACCATAAAGAATGCCATAAGGCTATCGGAAGAAAAGGACCATGTCTTTTGCGCCATAGGCTTCCATCCCCACGAGGCGGACAAGGTAAGGGAAGAGGATTTTGAATGGCTAAAGGAGCTGGCAACTAAGCATCCAAAGGTTAAGGCCCTTGGCGAGATGGGCCTTGATTTTTATAAGGAGTATTCAGACAGGAAAAGGCAGGAAGAGGTCTTTAGAAGACAGATAGCCATAGCAAGGGAGCTTGGCCTTCCCATTGTGGTCCACTCAAGGGATGCAGAAGAGGAAACTATCAGGATCTTGAGGGAAGAAAAGGCCTATGAAGTGGGTGGTGTGATGCATTGCTTTACAGGGTCCTATGAGTTTATGAAGGCGTGCGTGGACCTTGGCTTTTATATATCCTACTCTGGCATAATCACATACCCCAATGCCCAAGCCCTCAGGGAAGTGGTAAAAAAGACGCCTACCTATAGGCTTTTGATAGAGACGGACGCCCCCTTTTTGGCACCCCAGCCTGTGAGAGGAAAGCCCAACAAACCACCATACATAAGGTATACGGCAGAGGTTTTGGCCCAGCTAATACCCAACAGCTCCTTTGAAGATGTGGAGAGGATGACTTCAGAAAACGCCAAGCTTCTGTTTAACCTCATAAACGGAAAAAAGGAGACAATAACCTACGTAATAAACAACAAGCTTTATATAAACCTTACCAATAAGTGCAACCTTCACTGCGCCTTCTGTCAAAGGGAAAGGGAAAGGAACTTTATGGTAAAGGGCTACTGGGTTTGGGTCTCAAGGGACCCAAGCGTGGAAGAGGTAATAAGGGAGATAGGAGACCCAAAGAAATATGAGGAGATAGTCTTTTGTGGATATGGAGAGCCTACTTTAAGGTTTTCTGCCCTAAAAGAGATAGCCAAGTGGGTAAAGGAAAGGGGTGGAAGGGTAAGGGTGGATACTAACGGCCTTATGTTTACCTTCTTACCAAGGGAGAAGCTAAAAGAGCTAAAGGGATTAGTGGATGTTTGGTCTGTAAGCCTTAATGCGCCAGATAAGGAAACTTATGATAGGGTATGCAGGCCAGCACAGGTCAATGCCTTTGAAATGGTTATAGACTTTATAAAAGAGGCCCTTAAGGAAGGTTTTGAGGTTGTGGCCACAGCTGTGGATTATGATGGGGTGGATATGAAAAAAACAGAGGAGCTTGCCAGATCCCTTGGTGCCAAGTTCAGGGGAAGGGTCTATGAAGTGGTAGGTTAAAAAAAGCTTATAGCTTTTATAAGAAAAACTAATCAGTTTTACCAAAGGCCATCAAGTATAATAAACTGGGGGTAAATAACATGATTGACGCAGACATACTACTGCTTGCCATTGTAAATATGGCGGAGGGTGTAAAGAACCTTATAGGAGACAAGGGAGCAAAGGCTGTAATGCGCGATGCTGGAAAGCAAGCAGGGCCAAGACTTTTAGAGAGTCTAATAGGGCATTTTCCAGAAGTTTTGCAAAAGGAAGAAGCCCTAAGAAGGTCCTGCATCATACTTGAGGACCTTGGCTTTGCCAAATCAATAAGGATGGAAGGGGATAAGGTGATAGCGGAAGAGGACATATTTACCGATGCCATAGTGGGCAACGACCTTATGAACTCTCCTGTAATTTACTTCTTTGCAGGGCTAATAGAAGGCTTTGTCTCTTTTATGAGCGACCAAAAGGTGGTGCTTGTGCCAGAGGAGGTAAGCAGGGGTAAGATAGTCTATAAGTGGACATAGGAAATACTCCTTTTAACCATAGGCTTTTCTATCTTATGAACTATAACAGACGTACCTTTTTGGACCTCTTTTACAGATACTTTCATCTTTTTGGAAAAGGCTGGTTTGTCGCCTTTGTTGGTGCATTGTTTTTCATCTTTTTGGAAAAAGCCTTTCCAAAGTATCTTTTTGTAATGGTTTTACAAACTATTATCGTAAAAGCACTAAAGTATACCATAAGGGCAAAAAGGCCTCCTGCTGTCCTTCCAAAGGTTTATGCCTTAGAGGACCTACATCTAAAATCCTTCCCTTCTGGAGACTCTGCCATGGCCATGAGCATTGCCCTATGTCTTATAGAAGTCTCCCCACCTTGGCTAAGGCCTTTCTTCTTTTATACCCCCTTCTCATAGGCTATGGCAGGGTCTATAGAGGCTGTTCCAAAAATCCACTTAACCTACCGGTTATGTTAAAATACCAAAAGATGATAACCATAAGCGCTAAGCTTTTATTCTCAAACTATCAAGACAAGGAAAAGGTCCTAAACCTCATGAGAAGATGGTCTTCAGCCATGAGATATGCTTACAAAAGACTTCTGGAAGGCATGGATATAAACACTTTAAGAAAGTTAATTCAAAGTATGTTTGGACTTAACGCCAGATACTCACACTCAGCCATTGTTAAAGCACAAGCCTTTATGAAAGTAAGAAAAGAAAAAGGAGAAAGCTTAAAAAAGGTTATATTTGGTGGAAGAGATATTTTTAGAAAACTACAGAAAAGACACATAAATGGGAAAGATTATCAAAGGTTAAAAGTCCAATTCCAAGAGAGGAGAAAAGGCAATCTATACTCCATAGGAGAAGCAAATTGTAAAGGCAATCAAAACACAAGGATAGAGGTAAAGGAAAATGGGACATACTTGAGGATAACCACAGGAGAGAGGCAATATGTTTATGCCTTAATAAGTGCAGGGGATAGGATAGAGAAGATCAAAGAGATAGCCTTTTCTGGAAAGGCTTATTCTGTAGAACTAAAGCTAAGAGACGGCAATGTGTATGCTTACTTTACCGCAGAAGAGGAATATCCACAGATAGAGATTACAAAGGATTATGGAGTAATAGGCATAGACCTAAACGCCTATCCAAACCACATAGCTTGGGTAGAAACGGATGAGTGTGGAAACCTTACAAGCTATGGTGAGGTGCCTATGCCAGAGCTATCAAGTGGTAATAGCAACAAGAGAGACTACTACACATGGATATACGCACATAAGGTTATAAGCTTAGCCAAAGAGAAAGGAAAGGCTGTAGTGATAGAGAAGCTAAGGATAAAAAACAAAGGGAAAAGGGGAGATTATTCTGGAAGGCTATCAAGAAAGATAAGGCATAACTTTGCTTATAGGAAGCTTTTAGAAAGGATAAAGCTATTGGCAAAAAGGAACAGCATAGAGGTGATAGAAGTAAATCCAGCCTACACATCCATCATAGGCATGTTAAAGTATGCACCACAATATATGGTAAGCAAGGATATAGCAGGTGCCTATGTGATAGCAAGAAGAGGCTTAGGTCTAAAAGAAAAGGTGCCAAAGAATTATATGGAGCTTATAAAAAGGCTAAGCGTAGAGGAATTAAAGGAGCTAAAAGAATATGTAAAAGAGAAAGTAAAAAATGCCTATTTGAAGGTCAAGCATATGAAAGAAATAGAAGCATTAATAAAGTCTTTAAGCCTTGAGAGTGAGCCATGGAGGGTATCTGAGCCTCTGGAAGGAACAAGTTTTAATACCCTAAATCTCTGGCAAGTTCTCAAGGTAGTGGTGCTGACTGCACTCTCCCCTGAGAAGGTCCTAAGGGACCTCTCTGTCCTGAAAGATATTCTCTTTCGGGGCTTGTGGGGAGACCCGAGAAGGGCGCAAGTTCCCGCTTCAGGGGGCGGGGGCGGTGGTCTGTGTGAAAGCACGGGCTATTTTTGAAACACCCTGTAGGATGGTTTATAGGAGTGCTATGCTTTCTCGTGGCCTATTTGGTTTTTTAATCTTATCCTTCCTCTACTTCCTCCTTGGCAACTGGATATTGTCCTTTACTTCCCTTGATGAAGGGAGGAATATGAGCGCAGTCCAGCATATGTTAAAGAGTAAAGACTTTATCCTTCCCATGTATAACTGCCAGCCAAGGTTTGAAAAGCCTCCAATGCTATACTGGCTTGTTTCTATAAGTTCTTTTCTCTTCGGTTTAAATGAATTTTCTGCAAGGCTTGTTTCAGGCCTTTCGGCCATAGGCCTAACAGTCCTAACATACCTTTTGGCAAGAGACCTTTACTCAAAGGACATAGCTATAAAAGCCTCTTTGATACTTCTTACCTTTCCCCATCTTTGGATAGAGTCAAGGGCCGTAGTTCCAGAGATGCTAAATACCTTTTTCACCTTTGCTGGGCTTTACGCCTTTTTAAAGGAAAGGTTCCTTTTGGGCTGGCTTGCCTTGTCCATTGCCTTTCTTACAAAAGGTCCTGTAGGTGTGGTCCTATGCGTAGGTGTTTATCTCCTTTGGAAAAGGGATTTTAGATTTCTCAACCCAAAAGGCTTATTCCTTTTCTTTGTTTTTGGCTTCTCTTGGTATGCCCTCATGATAGCCCATCATGGCTACGAATACTTCTATAGGTTTTTCATATATGAGAACTTTATGAGATACACAGGGCAGAGGTCCACCCATCCTGCACCTTTTTATTATTACCTTATTGTCCTCGCCGTAGGCACCCTTTGGTACCTACCCCTATACCCAAGACTTTTGAAAGGCTTTAAAAGGGAGTGGACCCCTCTACTTCTTTGGTTTTCCTTTGTGCTTATCTTTTTTAGCCTTGCCAGCAACAAGCTACACCACTACATACTCTTTGCCTACCCACCCCTTGCCATCCTTCTGGCCCATGTGGCAAGCAAAAGCTATTTGAGACTCGCTGTTTCCCTCTCCCTACTTATGCTTATCTCTTTGTTGCCCCTTTTATACTTCTACCAGTCCAACAGGTTTACACCCAAGGCATACCCCATAGTCAAAGCCTATCAAGGGCCAGTTTATTTTTACAAGGCAGAAGACTCAGCCTTGGTTTATTACTCAGAAAGATGCATAGAAAGGCTTGAAGACCCCCTTCGGGCGAAAGGCCTAATCATAACAAAGGAAAGCCATCTAAAAGATTTATCGAGTTGCAAACTTCTTCTAAAGGGCAAGGAGTTTGACGGAGTTTATACCTTGCTTGAGTGTAATGGTGGCTTAAAATAAATCCTATGGAAAAGAAGTATGGAGAGATTGCTATAGAGCAGGCGGAGCTGGAAGCTTGGGACAATCCTACACCAGAAAGGAACTATATGATTGAGATTACCTTTCCAGAGTTTTCCTGCCTTTGTCCCCGCTCTGGCTATCCAGACTATGCCACCATAAAGATAAGATACATACCGGACAAAAAGATAGTGGAGCTAAGGTCCCTAAAGCTTTGGCTAAACAAGTTTAGAAACAGGTATATCTCTCACGAGCAGGCCACAAACGAGATATATTCAGCCCTCTACGAGCTTTTAAAGCCCAGATTTTTGGAAGTAATAGGAGATTTCAATCCAAGGGGAAACGTGCATACAGTTATAAAAATCAGGAGCGACGAGAACTACGGATAAGATCTTTTAACTTGCTTAAGGCCCTGTAGCCTTCCCTTATCTCATCTGGATAGACCTTGTAGGGGGAGTATTTGTACCTTTGGTATATGGAAAGGATAAACTTGACCAACTTGTAGTATTCTTTGTCTTTGCAAGAGGAGAGTATCTCTTCAGGGAGGGCATCCTCCTTTATTATGCCTTCTTTTACAAGCAGGGCTTTTGTCCTACCGTATAGGTTCTCCGGCGTTCTTCTCTGTTTTAGGACAAAAAGGACAGTCAAATAAAGACCGGCTGTGAATACCAAAAGATAAAAGGCTTGCAAAAACCTCTTCCTTAGGCTTTCCAGCTTTAATTCAGACTTTAAACCTTCCCCAATGTTTTTAAAAAGCCTTATCTGCTTTTCGGAAGAATATCCCACCACATTGGAATACCAAAAGCTAACTATGTAGTCCCTTATGAGGGCAAGGGTGGATATTCTTTTGACGGCTGGGGGTATGTAGGGTGGTGTGGTATCCACCCTTATCCATTCTCCGTTAACGTAGGCCTCTACCCACACATGGGCCATAGAGTTGGTAATTATATGATAGCCACCGTATTGGTTCCATAAGGCTCCTTTATAGCCACCCACCACCCTTGCTGGCACCCCCATAACTCTCAAAAGCAATGCGGTTGCGCTTGCATAGTATTCACAGTTGCCCTTTTTTGACACAAAAAGGAAGTAGTCAAGAGGGTCTCCTTCATACTTTTCAAGCTTTAAGGTATAGCTATAGCCTTTGGAAAAGTAATTTATAACCCTTTTTACCTTTTCCATATCATCCTTTACACCCTTTTCAAGCTCCCTTGCAAGCCTTTTTATGTTTGGGCTTATATCCTTTGGCACATCCAAGTACCTTTCTGGGCTTTCCTTTATATACATCTCCCTTGAGGAACTAAGCTTTACCCTTATGGTTCTGTTTATCTCCCTCTCAAGGCACAGAGTGTTTCCCGGTGTTATATAAGCATTGGCGCTTATGCCTTCCACTTTAAGGATGTTATAAGGATAATCAAGAGCTGGTATGATATTGTCAAAGGATGGCTCAATTACTAAGGTATAAACATATTCTCCCACACCGCTAGGTTGAGGCAGTGGCACCTCCTTTTCCTTAAGCCATGTGTGATTTTCATATCTATCAAAAACTACAGCCCTCCAGTATGGCTCTTTTAAGCTTGGTGGAAGCCCATAAACTCTAAAAGCAACCGTGTTGTCCTCCTGTATTTGTCCTACCTTTCCAAGGCTTACGCTATCGGCCAAGCCCGTTTTTAGACCACTACCTCTGGAAAAAAGGTCAAAAAGAGGAGCTTGGCTTCGTGGTAAAAAGAAGAAAAAGGCTGGAGTAAGGAAAAGCACAAACAAAAAGAAAATAAGGCTTACAAAGAAAAAGCTCCTGTAGCTAAGCCATCCAAGCCTTTTTTCTCCAACCTTTCTGTAGAGGTTTAAAAAAACAAGGGAAGTAAGGCCAAGAAAGCTATAGAGCAAAAAGACCAAAAGGAAGCTAAGGCTTAGGTTATAGGCCGTTGATATGGAAAGGGCAAAAAGGCCAAGAAGAAGTATTTGGTATAGGTCCCTTGGCTTTTTCTCCTCAAGGCTTTTTATGGAAAGAAGCAAAAGGACCACATGGGCAAAGGGTTTTAATAGGTCCTCAAGGCTCAAAAAGGACAAAAAGTAAAGGCTAAGTATAAAGCCAAAGAGGGTTAAGAATAGCCTTCTTATAGGATAAATACCTTTAAAATCCATATAAACGCCAAGAAGATAGACAAGAAGAAAGATAAAAAAGTAAAGGCTTTCAGCCACATTCCACAAGGAAAGTATGCCTATAAGGGCAGTAAGATGCACCAGAAAAAGGGTGATAAATCTGGAATTATCCATATACTTTGCGAACATAGCTTTTTACATCATCCTTGTGCTTAGGATGGGCGTATATTCTGTAAAATTCTATATCCCTTAGGGAAGAGACGAGGTGTGAAACTTCCCTAAGGCTTTTAAGCTTGCTCCCATCCCATAAGGGTATGTCCTCATCCAAAACTTTTTTGCTTATGTGGTCAAAGCGCAAAAGGTCCTCTTCATACTTCTCCAAAAGTCTGTCTTTTACATATTCAAAAACCTCCTTTGAAGAGGTAAAGAACACCTCCCTGTAATGCTCTCTACCCAGAATCCTCCTCACCCTTTCTTCTTCATGCCTGTCCAACATAAGGGATATAACATGATTGTCCGTTTTTCTGTGAAAATCCCTTGGGTCCAGAAGGCCCTCTTTAAAAAAGTCTTCAATGACCTCCTTTAGATGTATGTTTAGTATGCGCACAACCTTATGGAAATAGACCTGAGAGTACATAAAGTACCTGCCAAGTATAAAGCTTTCCAAGGACCTTAGGGCGCTAATATGAACACACTTCTTACCATCTATTAAAAGTATGTTCTCAAGGAGCCTGCTGTAATCAAAAAAGCCATAGGAAGTGCCACAAAAGTAGGCATCCCTCCTAAGATAATCCATCCTGTCTGCACCAAACTCTCCCGTTATTATCTTTGGAAAGCTCTTATCCTTCTTAAAGGCTATACGCACAATTATGTTGATCTCTTCATCTGTGTATCCACAATCCTTTAGAATGTCCGCCACACCTTCCTCAAAGATAACCCTTTCGCCTATGTTTTCGTGGCTTTTGTCTCCAAGAAGGACCTCTGTAGTGTGAGAAAAGGGCGTATGCCCTACGTCGTGCAAAAGACCTGCAAGCCTAAAAAGGCTATAAAGTCTTTCATCCTTAAGGTCAAGGCTTTTAAAAAGCCTCCCCGCCAGTTCCATGGTGCCAAGGGAGTGTTCAAACCTACTGTGCTGTGCGGACGGAAAGACAAGGTAGGTTATACCCAGCTGTTTTATAAACCTTAGCCTTTGTATTGGGAAGCTGTTTATTACCTTAGTCTCACATTGGTCCGCTTTTATAAGCTGATGTATTGGGTCCGAAAACTCTTTGAACATAAGGCTTCCTCAAAGGAATAAAGGTTATTATCCCTCCTTTTGAATATTTTACTTGCAAATCTTTTAAGACTACCAAATATCCTACCGAACCAGTTTTCCCCTCTGTCCATATGCTTTACAAACTCAATCTTTATTGGACCTATACTTTGACCTTTTTCAACCCTTCTTAGCATATTTTCCACATCTTTCCTAAGCTTTAGTATGTTTATGCTATAAAAAACATTCCCCAGATCCTCAAGGTCCCGCACCAATTCTTTTAAAACAGCAATTGTGTTTAATTTTTCAATATAAAGGCTGGAAAGCCTGTCCAAAACTCTAAAATACGGAGCTTCAGAGGTGTACCTTTCAACGCATACTTCACAGTAATTTTTCACCTCTTGGTAAAGGCCTTCGTTAAACATAAGCGTGGATATTACTACTGCATCTTGTGCAGTCATATACCTTCTGTATATCATAGCCCTGCTAAGTATATTCCATAGCTTTAGGGCTTTATGGCCTATATCTTCAATTTGATTCAGGTATTCATGCCTAAGGCTTATAAGGTATATCCCTCCTTCTTCCACTTTGTATATATCCTTGCCCATATACACGTTGCCATATAAGTCGGATATAACAAATATGTTCATGCCAACCAAAAGGTCCTTCCAATAACTTCTTGCCTTTTGAAAGTTCCTATAGGCACAAGAAAGAAACCTGTTCAACTCTACATGAAAGCTATCCTCCCTTCTAACAAGTTGTAGGTAGCACATAAGGTAATAGACCATCTCCTTTTTTGATGGGTCTTCCAACACCTCCAAAAGCAGGTTGCTTAAGGGGTCCCTTTCCTTTATCTCCAGCATAGTTATAATATAAACCTTGATGAGGCTCGGTGTAAATATAGACCATGTGGCAACCGTAAGGCAGGCCAGGAGGACCTTTGAACCAAGCCCACTTTTTGCAGCCCTTTTGGCCCAGCAAGCGGGAGCCCATCAGATAACCCTTCACCTCAGAGAAGACAGAAGGCACATTCAAGAAGAAGACTTGGAATTAATAAAAAGGTCTGTCCATGTGCCAATAAACCTTGAAATGGCACCAACAAAGGAGATGAAAGAGATAGCCTTAAGGGTAAGACCGAACAGGATAACTCTGGTGCCAGAAAGGAGGGAAGAGATCACCACAGAAGGTGGCCTTGATGTGGCAAAGATGAAGGACTATTTAAAAGAGTATCTTAAGGATTTTAAAGAGGCCAACATAGAGGTCTCTATATTTATAGAGGCGGAAGAAAGTCAAGTGTATGCGAGCAAGGAAGTAGGCGCAGACGCCATAGAATTACACACAGGCAGGTATGCAAACCTCTTCAACGCCCACCTTATAGAGGAGGCAAAAAGAGAGCTTGAAAGGTTAAAAGAAGCAGGTTTAAAGGCAAGGTCTCTCGGTTTAAGGGTCTATGCAGGCCATGGCCTTACATATAAAAATACCCCCCTCTTGGTAAAGGAGCTAAAGGATGTGGTAGAGGAGCTAAACGTGGGACATTCTATCATATCCAACGCTATCCTTTGGGGTATGGAAAGGGCGGTGGAAGAGTTCTTGAAGCTGATAAGACTGTGAGATATATTTTAAAGCATGGGGAAAAAGGAAAAGCTGGAACAAGAAAGCCTTGAGGAGCAAGTAGAAGAGCTAAGGAAGGATGTTTTTAAGGTCTTTGAGCTTTTGCTTCCACCAAAGGAGATAAGGAGGGAAGTGATGAAGAATCTATATACAATAGAGCTTTCCTTTTGGAAGATCCTCAAAACGCTTGTAGATTATGAAGTGAGCAAGCTGGAAGGAAAAATAGAGAAAAGGGAAAAGAAAGAAAAGGTAAAAAGAATTGAAGTGGAGTAAAATATTACCGTGCTGAGGGATATAGCTTTAATCTCCTTGGTGCTTAGGGTGCTGGTCTTTAGCTACTTTATTACAATTTCTATTGGCAAACCACCCACCAAGCAAGCCCTAATAATAATACCTTCCGTAATATACCTGCTGGTTAGTATGTATAACTTCTTGTACCCTGGAAAGTTAAAAATATTCAAAAGTTATGGAGATCTAATTTTTATACCAATTTTGGCCTTTTTATCTGGACAAAAGGAATCCTTCTTGACTTTTTTACCATTTATATCCCTTAATACAAGCAGGAAGATATTTCAAGGTACTCTCTTTCTTTGGTTATCTATTATCTTTTCTCTTTACCACTATGGTAAGGTTGGGCTTACAATTTTACCCTTGCTTATAGGTATTTACATAGCTTCCATACATCCAGATCTAATAGAAGCTCTTAGAAAAGAAAGGTTCTATATAAAGAACCTGCGAAAAGCATACCACAAAATGATTTCTGATTATGGTAGGTTAGAAAAAGAACTATCAAGCATTAAAATGTATGCCTCTCTTTTGGATAAGATTGAAGAAAGTTCAAGCCTTGAACATTATCTTAGGTCTATAAAAGAAGAGTTCAATCTAAAGGCGATAAGGATTGTACCAATTTACGAGGACAGTTCTAAGGAGATAGACCCATCCACATATAGCTTCCATGTACCCATAGAACTTGAAAAGGGGAAGGCCAAAGTAAGCTTTTACTTTAATAATCCCTTAGAGCTTTACGATAAGGAGCTGTTAAAAAACCTTGAAAAAGCCAGTAAGCTTATAAATTTATACATAGAAGGCTTTGAAGAAAAGTCCAAAGCTAAGGTGATAGCGGTGTGAGGTGAAGCCATGAAGACGATGGAAGAGGTTAAAGAAGAACACCTTGACCTAACTGGGCTTATGTGTCCTTTACCTGTGGTTATAACATCGGAGAAGATGAGAAAATTACAAGAGGGGCAAACCCTCACCGTTATATCCACAGACCCAGGCTTTGAAAGGGACATTATGAGCTGGTGTTTGCAAACGGGCAACGAGCTTGTCAAACTTAAAAAAGAGGATGGTAAGGTTATAGCCGTTCTAAGGAAGAGGTCTCAGGCTATAGAGCCAAGCCTTTGGTATTGGATAAAGTTCCACTCCCTTGGAGTAAAGCTCCACGTAAGGCATATACTCATGCAGATAAACCCCTTCAGCAAAAAACCAGACCACTTTATAACCTTTACGGCAATATCGGAAGGCACAAGGGCAGAAAAGCACCTTAAAGGAAAGGCTAAACTTATACCCATACCCGATGAGATAGACCCAAGGTGTGGAGTGGTTTTGGCTGTGCATGGCTTTGGAAAGGCCAAGGAGATCTATGAAGAGTTAAAAAGGGAAGGCTTTGGCGTGGAAGCCATATACAAGAAGGAAGGAAAGGAATACAGGAGGGTCTATCCATAGGAGTTTTAGAAAGGATACTTGAGCAGAAGAGGAAAGAGATAAACACATCTTTAGAGTATATAAAAGAGCTTGAAGGCCTTATAAAGGAGAGAAAAGACTACTACCCTTTTGAGAAGGCCTTAACCTCCTGTAGGACAAGGATAATTGCAGAGGTAAAAAGAGCCTCGCCATCGGAGGGCAAGATAAAGGATGTGTCCGCTGTGGACCAAGCAAAGGTCTATGAGAAAGCTGGAGCCATTGCCATTTCTGTCCTTACAGATAGAAGCTTTTTTAACGGTTCATTGGAGGACCTCCTTGAGGTAAGAAGGGCAGTGAGCCTTCCATTGCTCAGAAAGGACTTTATTTTGCATCCAGTGCAGGTGCTTGAGGCAAAGGCCTACGGCGGAGATATAGTTTTGCTTATAGTAAGAATCCTTGAGGATAGCCTTTTGAAGGATCTTCTTGATTATTCAAAGGAGCTTGGCCTCTCCCATATAGCGGAGGTCTTTTCTCTTGAGGAGGCAGAAAGAGCCTTAAAGGCAGGAGCCTACATAATAGGCATAAACAACAGAGACCTTGATACTTTAAGGGTGGATGTAAGCCTATCGGAAAGGCTTGCACCAAAGATAAAGGAGATGGGCGCCAGGTTTGTGATCGCTGAAAGTGGCATAGATAATAGGGAGCAGATCCTAAAGCTGGAAAACCTTGGAGTGGATGCCTTCCTCATTGGCACAAGCCTTATGAAAAGCCAAGACCCCTTCAAAAAGCTAAAAGAGCTTTTGGGCTATGTTTAAAATATATCTTTAGGGATGTTAAAAGAAATAAGGGATATCATAAGAGCTATTGGAGCAGTCTTTGGCGACATTGGAACAAGCCCAATATATAATATATCTTTAGGGATGTTAAAAGAAATAAGGGATATCATAAGAGCTATTGGAGCAGTCTTTGGCGACATTGGAACAAGCCCAATATATAATATATCTTTAGGGATGTTAAAAGAAATAAGGGATATCATAAGAGCTATTGGAGCAGTCTTTGGCGACATTGGAACAAGCCCAATATATACACTAACAGTCCTTATGCTACTCACAAAACCAGAAAAGGACCAGATGGTAGGCATAGCATCTCTCATAATTTGGACGCTAATCATACTGGTTTCTGTTCAATATGCATGGCTTGCCATGAACCTAAGCATAAAAGGGGAGGGTGGAATAGTAGTTTTGGGCGAAATAGCCAAGTCTCTTACAAAAAACCAAAAACTTAGAAAACTTTATAGGGCTTTAATAGTGTTGGGCCTTAGCTTCCTTATGGGAGATGGTGTAATCACACCAGCCATAACCATCCTAAGCTCTTCCGAGGGTATAAGGCTTATCCCTGGATTTGAAAACATGCCCCAATCGGAAGTAATTCTCATAGCCATAATCATAACAATAGCACTCTTTTCCATTCAAAGTAAGGGAACGGGCAAGATAGGCAGTTTCTTTGGACCCATAATGGTCCTTTGGTTTACTTCCATAGGTATAATAGGACTTTACTATATTTTACAAGCACCACAGGTCATAAAAGCCCTTAGTCCCCACTACGCCATTGAGTTTTTAATATCAAACCCGCTGAAAGGCTTTATAGCCCTATCCGAGGTTATTTTGGCAGCTACAGGAGGAGAGGCCCTATACGCAGATATGGGGCATCTCGGAAGGGTATCTATAAGAAGGGCATGGGTCTTTGTGTTTTTTATGTTAACTTTAAACTATCTTGGACAGGTGGCTTTTGTCATACTTAACACCACTGTAGAGGGACAATCTATATTTTTTGCATCAGCAAAAGCATTACTGGGAGATAGATTTTATATACCTTTTCTTTTACTCGTAATAGTAGCCGGCATCATAGCCTCCCAAGCCCTCATAAGCGGTGTCTTTTCCATTGTATTTCAGGCTATAAACACAAGGATAGCTCCACTTCTTAATGTAAAACACACATCCACAGAGATAAGCACACAGATATACATACCAGCGGTAAATTGGGCCTTAATGTTGGGTGTTATATTTATGCATTTCAACTTCAAAACTTCAGACAATATGGCTGCAGCTTACGGCTTTGCTGTTATAACAACCATGAGCATCACTGGATTTTTCCTTATAATCATTTACCTGTTTAAAAGATCCTATATTCACTTTTTTATTTCCCTATTCTTATTCCTTGTAGATATAGTTTTTTGGTTATCAAGTAGCACAAAAATACCTCACGGCGCATACTGGTCTATCTTCTTTGCTTTTGTGCCATTATCTGTTATGACGCTTTATATAAAAGGCCAAGGAAAACTCTACAAAAACATGGAGTTCAAACCATTTAAAGACTTTGTTATTGAATATGAAGAAATTTATAAAAGATCGCCAAAGATAGAAGGCACAGCCATATTTTTGATAAGGGATTTAAAGGCTATACCTCCCTACGTTATACAAACAATGTTTGACCATGGCATTCTATACAAAGATAATGTATTTCTCTCCTTAATAAAAAGGGATGAGCCTTTTGGTACCGAGACTTTTGTAAAGGGAAGTATAGCGGAAGGTCTCAGGCTCGTTGAGATAAGGTATGGATATATGGAGGTTTTGGATATTGATAAAGAACTCTCAAAGGTTGGAATAAGAGAAAGGGTCATCTTCTACGGCGTTGAACACATATATACGGATAAACTCCTGTGGAAAATCTTTAGCTGGATAAAACGTTCCACGCCAAGCTTTGTGGAGTTTTACAGGTTTCCACATAAAAAACTGCACGGAGTGGCAGTTAGAGTTGAGTTTTAGGTTATAATAAGGAATTTATGATAAACCATAATGTTTTTATTGCTCTTCTTCACTTCCCAGCCATGGATAAGGAAGGGAGGAGCATCATAACCTCTTTTACCACCATGGACCTTCATGATATTGCAAGGCCTGCAAGGGCCTATGAGATAAACACCTACTATATAGTACAGCCAGTGGATGGCCAAAGGATGATAATTAGAAAGCAGATAGACTATTGGCTTTCAGAGGAGGGTCAAAAGACAAACCCTACAAGGAATGAGGTGGTAAAGCTTGTAAAGCTATGTTATACCTTTGAAGAGGTGCTTGAGGATATAATAGCAACAAGGGGCAAAAAGCCGGTGGTTGTTGGCACAGATGCAAGAACTTACCCAAACACCGTATCTTACAAATGGCTTTCGGAAGAAATAAATAAAAGGGAAAGGGACTTTTTGATAGTTTTTGGAACAGGCCATGGTATTCCCCCATCCCTTATGAACACCTTTGACTACATCCTTGAGCCTATATACGGTGCTGGAGACTGGAACCATCTCTCTGTTAGGAACGCCGTTGCCATAATACTTGACAGACTCCTAAGCAGGAACAGGTGCTAAGATGCTATACCATTTAGCCCTTTACCTTAGAGATTACTTCTTTGTCTTCAATGTGTTTAAATACATAACCTTTAGGTCCTTTTTGGCTGTGCTTATAGCCTTCACAATAACGCTCATACTTACACCCTTTTTTATGAAAAAGATGAAGGCCATACAAAGGCTTTTTAAAGGTTATATAAGAGAATATACTCCAGAGGGGCATTTGGTAAAAAGATACGTTCCCACCATGGGTGGCCTTATCATAGTGCTTTCTGTTCTACTTTCCTCTCTTTTACTTATGAGGCTTGACCTTTTATATTTTTGGATAATAACCTTTTGTATTTTGGGCTTTGCCCTCATTGGCCTTTGGGATGATATGGTAAAACTAAGGAACAAAAAAGGTATATCAGCCAAGAAAAAATTCATAGCCCAAGTGTTTGTAGCTGGCATAACTGCCTTTTTTATATATATGCACGGTGATATTAATACAAAGCTCTATTTCCCTCTGTTTAAAAACCTACAGATTGACCTTGGCATCCTTTACATACCCTTTGCCATGTTTGTTATAGTGGCCACATCAAACGCCGTAAACCTAACAGATGGGCTTGATGGCCTTGCTATTGGACCTGTTATGACCACAGCTGCAAGCCTTGGTATAGTTGCCTACGCAACGGGGCATATGGGCATAGCCAACTACCTTAACATTCCCTATGTGCCTTATGCAGGAGACCTTACCATCTTGTGCTTTGCCATAGTAGGTGCTGGACTGGGCTTTTTGTGGTTCAATGCCTTTCCTGCACAGCTTTTTATGGGAGATGTGGGGGCCCTTTCCTTGGGGGCTGGGCTTGGGGTTATAGCCTTGGTCTCCAAGTCGGAGCTTTTACTTCCTATAGCTGGTGGTATTTTTGTCTTTGAAACCCTTTCAGTAATACTTCAAGTGGCATACTTTAAGATCACAAAAGGCAAAAGGCTGTTTAAGATGGCACCTTTTCACCATCACCTTGAACTATCTGGAGTTCCAGAACCAAAGATAGTTGTAAGGATGTGGATCATATCACTTCTGCTTGGCATTCTGGCGTTGGCAATGCTAAAGCTAAGGTGAAAGCAATATACCCTTATAAACACACCTCCTGTCCTTAATAAGCTCCACAACAGCATCCACAGGCTTTGGAGAAGAAACTATTACTATTCCAGCCTTATCCACCGGTGGAAGATAGGACCTTCCTACAAGCTTATTACCCTCAATCCAGTACAGATCAAGCTCAAGGTAGGTGTTCTTGTTCCAAAAATGCCTTATCCTTTTGTCTTTATAAACAAAAACCATACCATCATAACCCACAAGGTACCTATACCCCATAAGGCCCTTTTCTCGTTCCTCTTGTGTGTCTGCCACCATGAGCCTGCAAGTAGGAAATTGCATATCCTTAGCCAAAGCAAGGAAAGAGAGTATGATATTGAAAATTATTAGCATGTGGTTTATATTATATACTTATGCTTAAAGAGGAAAAAATTAAGGAGTTTATAGAGGCTTGTAAGAATATGGGGCTAAAGATTACGCCCCAAAGGGTGGCGGTGTATGAGGTGCTTCTTAGCAGGGATGACCATCCTACTGTGGAGGATATATACAACGAGATAAAGAAGAAATACCCCTTTGTATCTCTTGCAACCGTATACAGAACGGTGGAAACTCTTGAAGAGCTTGGATTTGTCAAAAAGGTGGCCTACTGGGGTGGTTCTGTACGCTACGATGCCAACACGAGCGACCACCATCACCTTATATGTACCCAATGCGGAGCCATAAAGGATATAGAGTTTTGCATAGATTGGAATCCTCCACAGTATATGGAAGGTTATAAGGTGCATAACTACTCCCTGCATATATACGGGGTATGCCCTAAATGCCAGGCGATGGAGAATTGAGAGTATATTCAAGGCAAGAGATAGAAGAGGGCCTAAAGGCCCTTCCCGAGTGGAAACACCAAGATAACTACCTAATAAGGGAATACAATACAAAAAACTGGAAAGAAACTGTTTTTCTTTTTAATGCAATAGCAAGCCTTGCGGAAGCTCATTGGCATCATCCAGATGTGGAAGTAAGCTTTAAAAAACTCAAAATAAGGCTAACAACACACGAGACTGGCGGTATTACAGAAAAGGACTTTAACTTAGCATTGGAAATAGAAAAACTGGCTACACTTCTTCTAAAAAGGTGATATAATATAAATCTGTAGGAGCCGTAGTTCAGCCCGGTCAGAACGCCGGCCTGTCAAGCCGGAGGGCGCGGGTTCAAGTCCCGTCGGCTCCGCCACTTATCTTTTCAAAAGATTTACCAAAAGCATAAGAAGTAAAGAAAAAAGTATGCTTAACACCAAAGAAGTGGCTATAGGGAAATAGAAGGTAAAGCCATCCCTTTTTATAAGTATGTCTCCCGGAAGCCTTCCAAGCCCAAAGGGTAACTTTTCAAAAAAGGTAAGCAGAAGGCCTAAGATTATAAGGATAAGGCCCATAAGCAACAGAACTTTACCCATTTCACTCATACCGCCACCCTCTTCTTCCTAAACATTATAAAGGCTATTATCTCTGCCACAGCCTTATAAAACCTTGGTGGTATCTCTTCACCAACTTCAACCAAAGGATACATGGCCCTTGCCAACTCTTCCTTTCTAATTATTGGAACGCCATGCTCTTGAGCCACCTCAATTATCCTTTCTGCCACGATACCCTTTCCCTTTGCCAAAACCTTGGGAGCCTTATCACCCCTTTCTGGGTCATACCTAAGGGCTATGGCTATGTGGGTTGGGTTTGTTATGACCACGCTCGCCTTTGGCACCTCTTGCATCATCCTTCCACGGGCAAGCTGTCTCATCCTTCTTTTTATCGCACCTTTTATCTGTGGGTTGCCCTCATGCTGTTTGTACTCTTCCTTTACCTCCTCCTTACTCATCCTTATCCTTCTTTCATAGTCCCACCTCTTATATCCATAATCAAGGACGGATATTAGTATGGCAAAGATGCTTAGCGTTATCACTATCTTAAAGATGAGCTTAAGTAGATAGAGTATAAAGCTAAGGGCGTCCTCGGAGGGCGCAGTAAGCAGATGGTCTATATCTCCTTTTACAAGAAAGTAGGAAACTATGATAAACAAGGAAACCTTTAGTGTATTCTTTACAAGCTCAAATAGGGTGTTTAAAGAGAACAATCTTTTTAATCCTTCAAAGGGGTTTAATCTTTCCCACTTAAACTGTAGAGGTTTTAAGGTAAAAATAAAGCCAAACTGTCCTATATGAACAAGTATGACCGCAAGCACTGCTATTAGGAAAAAGGGAAGAAGCAACCGTGGAAGGCTTTGGCTCAACAATCCAAAGATTGAAGAATATCCTACATATGGGTTTTCCATAATAAGGCGTATAAGGCCGACAACTTCATAGAAGAGATAGGCACCGGTGAAGAAAAGGACTATAGAGGATAAAAAGACAGTAATAGAAGAGGCAAGCTCTGGGCTTTTTGCTACATTTCCTTCCTCCCTAAGCTTCCTACGCCTATAAGGCGTAGCCTTTTCTGTTTTATTCTCTTGCGCCATATTTAACCACCAAGAAGGGCTACGAATTTAATTATATACTCCCTTGTATGAGAAGAGAAGGCCCAAAGTATAACAGGCATGGAAAGTATAAGCACCCAAAGGCCTATAAATATCTGTATAGGAAGGCCCACAATAAAAACGTTTATCTGTGGAATAAACCTGTTTACTAAGGCAAGTATTAAGTTAAAAAGTAGCATCACAACCATAACTGGAAGGGCTACTTTGAAGGCCAAAAGAAAGCTCTCATAAAAAAAGTTTAGAAAGAACTCAGAGTTTATACTATAAATACTAAAGGCGCCGGGGGGCATTCTTTCAAAGCTTTTTACCATAGCAAGCAGAACGATCTCTGTACCGCCAAGGGATAAAAAGATAAGCGTGGCAAGGAGGGAAAAGAAGAAGGAAATTACCGTAGTTTGGGGCTGTTGAGGGTTAAAAATTGTGGCCAAGCTAAGGCCCATGTTTATGCTTATAAACTCACCGGCCATCTGCATGGCATCAAAAAGTAGCCTAAGCATGAGGCCAGCAGTAAAGCCAAAAAGAAACTCTTTTAGCAAGGCTAAGAAAAAGTGGGCTGTGGTTGGAAACTCTAAGGGCTTTATGTCAGAATAAAGAAAAAGGGCAAAGCCTAAGGCCGTTGCAAGGAAAAGCTTAAAGGTGTTTGGTATAAACTCCTTTCCAAAGACTGGAACCATTATAAGGAAGGTAGCAACCCTCATATAAACGAGGAAAAGGGTAAGAAGGGCGTTTATGTCCAAGGTCATCGGAACCAGGTGGGTATGTTTATTATTAACTCCTTTGTGTAGTCAAGCAGTTTGTTGAGCATCCATGCTCCAAGCACCAGAATTGTAATGTATGCTGCCACTATCTTGGGTATGTAGCTAAGGGTCATCTCTTGTATCTGTGTGGCCGATTGGAGTATGCTTATAACAAGGCCTACCAAAAAGGTAATAAGAAGGACGGGCGCGGATAGTATAAGGGCCATCTCAAGAGCCTTTTGTCCAAGGGATATAACCATATCTGGACTCATTGGTAGCTCCTTACAAGAGATAATACCACCAATTCCCATCCGTTGGCAAGCACAAAGAGCATTATCTTAAAGGGCAGGGAGATTATCTGCGGTGGTATCATTAGTATGCCTATGGATATGAGTATGGAGGCTACCACAAGGTCTATTATTAAAAAGGGAAGGTATAAAAGGAAGACTATCTGAAAGGCAGTGGTTATCTCGCTTACCATAAAGGCTGGTATTACCACGCTTAAGGGAATATCATCTGGTCCTTTTATCCTTTCCCTTTCCTCCTTTGGGAGGTTTGCCACATCAAGGAAGACCTTTAGGCTTTCTTTGCGTGTATTTTTAACCATAAAATCCTTTATTATGGATGAGGTCCTTTCAAAAAACACTTGGTCCGTTATCTGTCTTTTTAAGAGAGGTTGAAGAGCTTCCTGGTTTATCTGGTCAAAGACTGGCTTCATAATAAAGAAGGTAAGGAAAAGGGCAAGGGAAACTATAACCTGGTTTGGTGGCACGGTTGGAGTGCCAATGGCCTGCCTAAGAAGGGAAAGGACTATAACTATTCTTATGAAGGAGGTGGTCATTATGAGTATGGAGGGCGCAAGGGAAAGGATGGTAAGGAGGATAAGTAGCCTTATGGAGGTATCAAGCTGTCCTGTGCCAACCCTTAGGTCTATGTTTGGGATGATCTGCTGTGAAAAGGAAAGGCTAATAAATAAAAGGCTAAGTATTATCAGCTTCATCTTTGTATATCACCTCTACTGCGCCCTCACTCATGGCAACAACAAAGAGCTTGCCCTTTATCTCAAGCTCAATTAAGAACATATTCCTACCGATGGGAATTAGCCTTTTTAGCTTTATATCAGAACCTTTTTCTTCCTTTGTCCATCTTATCCTCTGTAAAAGTGGAAGAAGGTAAGGCAAAGTAATGAGTATAAGTACTATTACTATCCCAAGGGCCACAAGAACGCGTAAAAGGCTAAGGAAGAAGTCCGTCATGTGGTCTGCACTACAAACTCCGTAAAGTATATGTTCCTAACACCACCTTCAAAGAGTATGGTGTTTATCCTCTTTATAAGCTCAAGTCTAAGGTTTTCTCTTCCCTCTGGCGTCTTTACAAAGGATGAGGTTTTACTGCTTATCACATCAATGATGGCATCCTTTATTATGGGAAGCCTTTTTTCTACCTCTTGACGAACCTTTTCATCGGACAGTTCCAAGGTTATGGATACCCTCGCATAAGCATCCACATCCTTATCAGCAAGGTTAACAGTAAAGGTGCCAATTTCCATCATAACACCCACATGAGATGGTAATGGTGCCTTTTCTTCTTTTTTATCCTTCTTTGCAAAAAGGAAAAAATAAACACCTCCACCACCAGCCAGAAGTATTAAAAGAAAAGCAACTATAAAGATTAGCTTTGACTTTCCCTTTTTCTCCTCCCTTGCCTCTTTTACTTCTTCAGCCATGCATTAAATTATATACTATCTCCTTAGATTGGCAGTCTGGCCAAGCATTTCATCCGCTGCAGTTATGCCCTTTGTGTTAAACTCAAAGGCCCTCTGGGCTATTATAAGGTTTACCATCTCCTCCACTATATTCACGTTGGAGGCTTCTAAATAACCTTGAAGAAGCGTTCCCAAGCCCTGGTTTCCAGGGTTATCCACAATAGGCTCTCCAGAAGCGTCTGTTTGTATAAAAAGATTGTTGCCAATCCTACGAAGGCCTGCTGGGTTTACAAACTTGGCAAGCTCAATCCTTCCCACCTCTTCCACTGTGGTAGCTCCCTGTCTTAGAACAGTTACGGTTCCGTCTGGACCAATGCCTACGCTTATAGCATCCGGGGGTATGGTTATCTCTGGGTCCAGTGGGTAGCCATCTGGGTTAACTATCCTTCCGTCCGCATCAAGCCTAAACTGTCCATTCCTTGTATAGGCTATTGTGCCGTCTGGCATAACCACCTTAAAAAAGCCATCACCTTGAATGGCCACATCCAAGTTATTGCCAGTCTGTAAAATGTTCCCTTGTGTAAAAATCCCATAGGTGTCCGATACATAGGTTCCAAGACCCACTTGGAAGCCGGAGGGATTACGTGTGGCTGGTGATGTGGGAGCTCCTGGGTCCCTTATTGTTTGATAGACTAAGTCCTGAAAGGTTGCCCTCATCTTCTTAAAGCCCACAGTGTTAACGTTTGCCATGTTGTGAGATATTACATCAAGGTTTGTTTGCTGGGCTGTCATACCCGATGCTGAGGTCCATAAGGCTCTAAACATATTACCCCTCCTTTAGGTTTATTTTAACGCATAAGAATCTTCCAATGTGGGGTCTGGTCTTTTACCGGTTAGCATCTCAATCAGCTCTTTTACGCTTATAATACCTTGCTTTTTAAGAAGATGGCCGTTTGCGCCACTTATGAATATGCCCTCCTCGTAATCTCCAAGCCATGCAGCTCCAAGCCTATCCGCTATACAAAAGCCAACCTTTTTGGCTTCTTCACCCTTATTACAAGGAGTTATACAGTGAGAAACGCACCCATTCCAGCCGTTATATCCTGCAAGAAGCCTTTCTATAAAGGGGGTCCTTACAACCCTTAAAGGATAGCCGACGGGAGATTTAAGGAGTATTATATCCTCTTCCTCTACATTTAGTAATATCTCTTTGTAAATGGGTGGTGCATCACATTCATAAGTTGCTATAAATCGCGTAGCCATTTGGACTCCACTTGCTCCCCTTTCCATGTAGTAGAGTATATCCTTATAGCTCCAAACTCCACCAGCCACTATTACAGGTATATCTCCCCACTTTTTTGCCTCTTCAAGCACAGAAGGGAATAGGTTTTCAAGCTGGTATTCTGGCATAAAGCACTCTTCATACTTAAATCCTTGATGGCCTCCAGACTTGGGCCCTTCCAAAACAACTGCATCTGGAAGCCTCTTATATTTCTTTTCCCATGTTCTACATATAAGGTTCAAAGCTCTGGCGGAAGATACGATGGGAATTAAAGCTACGTCCGCATCACCCACATATTCGGGAAGCCTCAAAGGAAGCCCAGCGCCAGATATTATGGCATCTGCACCGGCTTCTACTGCATCTGCCACAACCCTACCATAATCCGTTATGGCACATAGTATATTCACGCCTATGGCGCCATTGCCTTCAGATATTCTCTTTGCCTCTTGAATTATCCTTGTAAGAGCTTCCTTGCTATGAGCATACACAGACCCTATGGGCCTTCCAAACTTATCTCTTTTAACAAGCTCTGGATACCTATAACCAGTTCCTACTGCTGACACCACTCCCACAGCTCCCTCTTTTGCCACTGCACCCGCCAACCTTTCCCAAGATATACCCACACCCATACCCCCTTGTATTATGGGTATTGGTATGGTTTTGTTCCTAAGCTTTAAGGGCCTTAAAGACATAAAAAACCTCCTGTCTTTTATACTACTTTTAATATAGGCAATAAGGAAGGATAAACAAGCCTATGTTATCTCTTCTTCTTCCAAGGATTGTATTACCTGCCTTATGGTATAAGAGCTAAGCTGGTCGCATACCTCCTCCATATCCACATCTACCTTTTGAGCCAAGTCGCGAAGAAAACCAATCTGTTTTTCTGAAACCGTATTTTCTTTTGGTTTGTCCATTTGCCTCTGGTTTGAAGCTTTATTTTGTTTAAGCAAGTAGAAATTTATAAGCTTTGAAGCCTCCGCCGATGTAAGGATATCTTTTTCTAAAACATATTTCAAAAATTCCTTAGGTTCTAACATATTTTTTGATTCCAAAAGGTTTAACATACGTTCCTTAAGTTGTGGAAAGTCATCTCCATGCCAGTGTATATAGTCTTTCACCCTCTCGTATAACAAACCTGTAATGATAACATCCCTTAGGTTGTATTCCGCTATATCCTTATACCTTTTGTTAAGAAAGGCTTCCCTAACCTTTGAACCATCCATATCCCCCTTATCTACTGGAAGGTTAAACCTTCTTGATATGAAGCTTAGGGAATAGTTATTTTTAGCAAATCTAAAAAATTCTTTTAAATCTATGTTATAAGTATACTTTGAACGTAAATAATCCATAAAGGATTTTGGCTTTAGACCATGTATTATGGTTCTTATCCTCATAAACTCCATATCAAAGCTTTCACCATGAAAGGTTATAGACCTTTCTATTGTGCTAAACTTCTCCCAAAAATATTCCAAAAGCATTCTTTCTGCTTCCAAAAGGCCGGAGTTCATAACTATTGGCTTATAAAACACCTTTATAACTCTATGGTTTATTGCATAATCTTTTATCTCTTCTTTTTCTTCCTCGCACACATAATAAACTTCTGCAATGTTTGATTCTATGAAAAAGAAAGCAAAGGAAATAACATAAGAAACGTAGGGGTTTGTAGAAATCTCCCTGTAAAGCCTATCCTTAGAAAGGAGGTCCTTCCTACCTATGAGATACAAAAGCTCTTCCTGCGAAAGCTCTTCTATGGGACAAAAGGTTTCAATGTCAAAGGCTACAAACCTCTCCATTGCTCCCTCCTGATGTGTATTATTATAGCCAATATAAGAAGGTTTTATTGTCCAACTCTTTTAATGTTCTATCTTTAAAGGGTAAGGAGGTGGGAAAGATGATAGAAGTTCTACTTAACAAAGAAAACCTATCAAGAAGGGAGAAGCTTTCTTTCTTTAGAAGCCTTTTGAGGTCTGAGATGGATGTGCTGAATGAGTATTGCGCTGTGGAAAATATACCAAGAAAGTATGCCATAGAGCTATGCCATCTTCACAACATCAAGAAAGTAAACATAGCAAGGCTTCTCAGCATAATAGAGTTCTACGACCCAGATTTTATAAAAACCTTGGCCCTAACGGACCCAAGGGTGAGGAAGTTTATAGGCTATTACTTTGACTTTTTGAGGACAAACCCCTACGGGTATGAGGCCCTTGACCCACAAAACCTCTTTGGCAACTGGGATTTTATAAAGTATAAGCTAAAAGTTCTTTTCCCAGAGCTTAGCCTTGATGAGATAGAAAGGTTTAAGTTCAAAAGAAAAGAGTTTATAGAGTATGTAAAAAACAAGCTGGGAGAAAGCGAGGAGGTAATAGAGTCAAAGCTAAACAAGGCCACATGGTATGAAAGCGTGCCATACCTTGAGCTTGAAGAGGAAATGTCCAAGCAGTGGCATCCAGAGCCTATAATGACCGATGAGGATTGGAGCTTTATAAAGAGGCATATAAAGAGTAGGAAGAATGTGATCTTACTGGACAACGGAAAGGAAAGGCTTGTATATGTAGAAGTGGATATACCAGATGAAGAATTGGACAAATACAGAAAAGACAGGGAAGGCCTAAAGAAACTCCTTATGCAGAAGTATAACCTTACCATGGATGCGGCGGAACAGATACTTAGAAAGGCAGGATGGGAGTCGGAAACCTACCACATAATACCACCCATACATACAGATGTGGTCCTTGACTATGGAGAGGCTCAAAAGGAGGCGGTAAAGGAAGAGATAAAAGGAGAACTAACAAGCTACCATGAGCTTGCCAACTTTATAAGATACATTGGAGGCCTTGAGCTGGAAGAGCTAAACTACTTTGAGCTCATATACGATAAGGTGGAGCCAGAAGTGCAGGACCTACTGGACCAGATGATAAGGACTCAAAGGAGGATACTCGGAAAGCTCTTTGGCATATTCTACACTGTGGACCCACTTATGGCAGAAGCCATTTTAACCATAAAGCCTGAAAGGATTGAATTCCTTAAATCTTTGACGGTGAAAGAAACAGTTAGAAACAAGGAGTTTAACCTCTACTCCAACCTTGCAGCTTGGAACATAGTAAAGGATAGGATAGCCTCAAGGTTCCCAGAGGTAAGCCATGAAGAGGTGGAGAACTATAAGGGAAGAAGGGAAGAGTTTGTAAAGCTCTTAATGGAGAGGACAAGGCTATCAAGGGAATCTGTAGAAAGGGCCTTGGAAGAGTGTGGATGGCTAAAAACGGAGGAAATACCGCCTTTCCTAAGGCAGATAGGGCCATAAGGTGCTAAAATAACTTTTATGCTTGAGGCCTTGGTCCAAAAGAACAATACAAAGCTACTATTGATTGTGCTTGATGGCATAGGTGGCCTTCCTGTAAAGGATGGGAAAACGGAGCTTGAGCTTGCAAGCACGCCAAACCTTGATAGCTTGGCAAAAAGGTCAGCCCTTGGCCTTCATATCCCTGTAGATTATGGCATAACTCCCGGTAGTGGGCCTGGACACCTTGGTATCTTTGGCTATGACCCATTGAAATACCAGATAGGAAGGGGCATACTTGAGGCTCTGGGCCTTGGATTGGAAGTGAGGTCCACCGATATAGCCATAAGGGCCAACTACGCCACGGTGGAAAGATTAAACGGAAGGCTTGTAGTAAAGGATAGAAGAGCCGGAAGGATACCCACAGAAGAAAACAGGAGGATAACATCAAAGCTATCCGAAAAGATAAAGGAGATAGACGGGGTTAAGGTCTTTTTTGCGCCCGGTATGGAACACAGGGTTGCCATACTCCTTAGATTTCCAGAAGAGCTTCCAGAGGGTAGCGACAGGATAAAAGATACGGACCCGCAGAAGGAAGGGCTGGAACCTATAGAGCCAAGGGGTGAGACGGAAGCTTCCGAAAGGGTGGCAAAGGTGGTAAGAAGGCTTTTAGAGAGGGTTGAAGAGGTATTAAAGGATGAGGAAAGGGCAAACTACATGCTCCTTAGGGGCTTTTCTCAAAAGCCAAAGATGGAAAGCTTTGAAGAGAGGTTTGGACTAAAAGCCTGCGCCATAGCGGTATATCCTATGTATAAAGGCCTTGCAAGCCTTGTAGGCATGGACCTTATAAGCTTTGAAGGACAAAGCATAGAGGATGAGATAAAGGCTCTAAAAGAGGTATGGAAGGACTATGACTTTTTCTTCCTTCACATAAAGAAGACAGATTCTTATGGAGAGGATGGAAACTACAAGGGAAAGGTAAAGGTTATAGAGGAGTTTGATAAAAACCTTTCACAAATACTGGAGCTAAAACCCGATGTGCTTGTGATAACGGGAGACCACTCTACGCCTTCCGTTTTAAAGGGACACTCTTGGCATCCTGTGCCCGTGCTTTTACACTCTCCCTACGTGCTTGGTGGAACATCTCAAAGGTTTACAGAAAGGGAGTGTTTAAAGGGTGAGCTTGGCATATTTCCAGCCAAAAAGCTGATAAACCTCATGCTTGCCCACTCTCTTAGGCTTGCTAAGTTTGGAGCTTGAGATAAATTTTGTAGGCATGGTGCAGGCGGAGGTCTATGAAAAGGTTTTGGAAGGAGAGAGGCTAAGTCCGGAGGAAGCTCTTAGCCTTTTTGAGGAAGATATAACAGTTTTGGGATACCTTGCCAATGAGGTAAGAAAAAGGCACCACCCAGAAAACATAGCCACCTTTGTCATAGATAGGAATGTAAACTACACCAATGTATGCGTGGCAGGGTGCAAGTTCTGTGCTTTCCAAAGGAAGGTAGGCTCTCCAGAAGGCTATGTGCTTCCAAAGGAGGACATACTTAAAAAGGTTGAGGAGCTTGTAGAATGGGGTGGGACAACCCTTCTCATGCAAGGCGGCCTAAACCCAGACCTACCACTTAGCTACTACGAGGACCTTATAAGCTCCATAAAGGAGAGGTTTCCACAGGTTCAAATACACTCTTTTTCTGCACCGGAGATAGTCTATCTTGCAAAGATAGAGAGGCTAAGCATAAGGGAGGTGTTAAAAAGGTTAAAAGAGGCGGGCCTTGACTCCCTTCCAGGCGGTGGTGCAGAAATCCTTTCCCAAGAGGTACGAAGCTTTTTAAGCCCCGGTAAATGCACCGTTGAAGAGTGGGAGATGGTCCACAGGACGGCCCATGAGCTTGGTATGACTTCTACAGCCACCATGATGTTTGGCCATGTGGAAAAGCCTTGGCATATAGTGGAACACTTAGAGAGGGTAAGGAGGATACAGGACCAGACGGGAGGCTTTACCGCCTTCATACCTTGGACCTTCAAAAAGGGCAAAACCCAGCTTGACAACTTAGAAGAGGCCTCTTCCAACTACTACTTAAAGGTGCTTGCCATCTCAAGGCTATACCTGGATAACTTCAAAAACATTCAAAGCTCTCATGTAACCCAAACCATGCAAATAGGCATCATAGGCCTTAACTTTGGGGCCAACGACCTTGGAAGCGTGATGATTGAGGAGAATGTAATATCTTCCACTTCTTACAAGGTAAGCATTCCAAAGGTGGAGGATATGGTGGAAGCCATAAGGTCTGCGGGCTTTGTGCCAGCCCAGAGGGATACCTATTATAGGATTGTAAGGGTTTTTGATTGATATAATTTTCCTATGTTCTGTAGGATAAAAAGCGGTGGGGTTTTGGGGATAGAGGGGTTTGAGGTGGATGTGGAGGTAGACATATCCAACGGGCTTCCCCAGTTTTCCATCGTGGGCCTTCCAGACAAGGCCATAAACGAAGCAAAGGACAGAGTAAGGTCAGCCCTAAAGAACACAGGCTTTCAGCTTCCTGTAAAAAGGATAACGGTAAACCTCTCTCCTTCTCACCTTAAAAAGCAAGGCACCTTCTACGACCTTCCCATGGCCCTTGGCATCATAAGGCTTTCTACAGGCTTGGATTTTCCAGAGGATTATGTTGTCATGGGCGAGCTTTCCCTTGATGGGAAGATAAACCCTGTAAAGGGAGTTTTGCCGGTGGTTTTATCCTTGAAAAAGCTGGGCTATAGGCGTTTTATAGTGCCAATGAGGAACGCGAAGGAAGCTGGCATTGTGGAAGGTGTGGAAGTTTATGGCTTTGAATCTTTAAAAGATGTGGTGGATTTTTTAGTGGGTAATATAAAAAAAGAGCCAGTAAGGGTGGACCTTCAAGAGATATTTTCAAACTTTGAAAGCTTTGATGTGGATTTTAGCGAGGTCTATGGACAGCATCAGGCAAAAAGGGCAATGGAGATATCGGCAGCTGGCTTTCATCCTGTTATGCTAATTGGACCTCCGGGAGCTGGCAAGAGTATGCTTGCCAAAAGGCTCATAACCATAATGCCACCCTTGACCTTTGAAGAGGCTATAGAGATAACACGCATATACAGCGTGGCAGGCCTTTTGGATGAGAAGACTCCCATAATAACCAGAAGGCCCTTTAGAAATCCACTTACCAACGCCTCAGAGTCCGCCCTTGTGGGAGGTGGCACCATACCACAGCCGGGGGAGATCTCCTTAGCCCATAGGGGTGTTCTTTTCCTTGATGAGTTCCCAGAGTTTAGCAGAAAGGCAATAGAATCTTTAAGACAGCCCTTAGAGGATGGGAGGGTTACTGTTTCAAGGGTTGGGGGAAGGATAAGCTTTCCTTCGGAGTTTTTGCTTGTAGTGGCAATGAACCCATGCGCCTGCGGAAACTACGGGAATCCATATAAGGCCTGCACATGCACCCCCGTGCAACTAAGGGCCTATCAATCCAAGATATCTGGGCCCATAATGGATAGGATAGACCTAAGGGTGTGGGTAAACCCGGTGGAAAAGGAGGAGCTTCTTAGTATGAACTCGGGAGAAACTTCGGCGCAGATAAGGGAGAGGGTTATAAGGGCTGTGGATATTCAAAGGGAAAGGTTCAAAAACAGCAAAACCAAGTATAACTCACGCATGACTAACGAAGAGGTGAAAAAGTATTGTGTGATGACGCAGGAAGCTCATAGCTTATTGAAAGGCGCCCTTGATAGATTGAATTTAACCGGTAGGGGCTACATGAAGGTCTTAAAGGTCTCAAGGACCATAGCAGACCTTGAAGGCGAAGAAAAGATAGCAAGCCATCATATTGCAGAGGCGCTACAGTTTAGAATAAAGGAAAAGACGCCCACATTGTAATAGCTGGGTAAGAAAGTCATCCTTCCTTATTTGTCTCATTTATCTTTTTCAAAGACAAGTGGTAAGACCTGGTTTGATTAATTTTCACTTGGCATATGTTTTTCATAATTATTTGAAGCAGGCAATAAATTGCCATCTTGAAATATGATTTAAATCATAAAAGAATTTCACACCTTGTGGAAGAATTTCACACCCTATTTCTAAATATGGCGTTTTCCATAAAAATTTTACACACATCAACTTCAAAAAAGTTCGGAAAAACCCGTATTTAGGATTATGGGTGTGAAATTGTGAAATTCTTCTGAAGTGCTTGATTATCAAGGCTTCTCTCAATACACAAAAACAAGGAATATCAAGCTTTTGAAATGGGATGTGAAATTCTTTTTCCGCAAGTGCTTGATTTTCAAGGATTTCCCAAAGGGGTGTGAAATTCTGGGGGTCCTATTATCTTCTTCTATATTTTCTTTTTTTATTAAGGAAGCTAAATATATAGAAGAAGAATATGCATTTTATAACACCAGACTCAAATTTAAGGGGGTAGATTTACCTAAGTATAGCTTTTTCCATAATTTTTTGTTTTCAAATTTCACAGGTTGAGGGGGTCAAATTTCACAGGAATTACACACCCTACGGGAGAATTTCACATACCATTCCTAAGTATGGCTTTTCCCGTAATTTTTCTACAAGGAATTTCACACCTATTCCACACTAACCAACCTTTCAAAATTGAGGTCTTTCAAAAGCTGGTAATCCTTCTTTATATCCCTACCTGCTCTGGTGAGATATCCTCCTACCATCATGGCGTTGGTCATAAGCACAGCCATACCGTGAAAATCTCTGAGGTTTTGTTCTCTACCACCGCACAGCCTTAGCTCCGCCTTTGGGTTTGTAAACCTAAACATGGCTATAACCTTTAGTGCCTCTATGGGTGATATGCCGGGTGCATTCTGTAGTGGTGTGCCTTCAATGGGCATAAGGAAGTTAAGGGGTATGGAGTCCACTTCAAGGTCTCTGTAAGTTAGGGCAAGGTCCACCCTGTCTTCATAGCTTTCTCCCATACCGAATATGCCACCACAACAGGTGGAAAGGCCCACAGCCTTTATCCTTTTTATTGTCTCATACCTTTCTCTCCAAGAGTGAGTGGTAACTATCTTTGGAAAGAAGTTTTCTGATGCTTCAAGGTTATGGTTCACACGCTTTACGCCAGCCTCTCTTAGCTTTCTTAAAGACTCCTCATCAAGAGTCCCGGCAGAAACGCACACATTTATAGGAAGGCCTTCCTTCTTTATCTCACTAACACCTTCGCATATTCTTTCTACCTCTTCCTTTGTGGCAGCCCTCCCGCTTAGGACCACACAATATCGGTTTGCTCCAAACTCCACACCTCTGTAAGCACCTTCTACTATCTCATCCTTTGGCACAAGGTTATACACGTTTATGGGAGTCTTATAAAACTTAGACTGGGCGCAGAATTTACAGTCCTCCGAACAGGCACCGCTTTTGGCGTTTATTATGGAACAGAACTCTATCTTATCTGGTGGATGGAAATGGTTTTTTACCTTCTGCGCTAAGTAGACCATGAGGGCTATATACTCGTCGGGCAATCTCAATATATTTAAAGCCTCTTCCTTTGAAAGCCTTTGGTAGTTTATGGCCTTTTCTGCCACATCAAAGAGAAAAGCTTCCCACTTATCCATAAAAACCTCCTTAGCTCAGTTTAATGTTTTAAATATATATCTCCTGTGTGAGTTCTCCCTTGTAGTTTAACCTATCCATTATAGCCTTGCCTCTTAAAGACTCTACGGGTATATGATAAACCTCATCCTTAGCATAAACCTTTATCTCATCTTGGTCTATCTCTATCTTCTCTGGAGTTTCTCCAGACCTTGCCAATATTATATTCCTTTCCTTTAGTTCTTCCTTGAAATAAGTCCTCATGTGCTTTAATTTAAAAACATGTTTATGTTTACTCCATGATGGGTTTGGGTGATGAGGGTCAGGTTTAGGATAAGGATAGTGGACAAAGAGGGTAAAAGGCTTAAAAAGGAAGACTTTTTAAAAAACAGTGAACCACTTTACATAGGCATGAGGTATATAACAGAGTTTAAATACTTGGAGGCTACCAAATGGTTGATGTTGGCACAAGACTGTCAAGAGAAGTATATACTTTTGGCTCTTATAAACTATGCCCTCGGCCAAAGGTCCCAAGGGGATGAGTTCTTTTATGAGGCAAAAAAATATCCCCCTCAAACCCAATACAGCTTTTTGGTGGAAAAGCCGGAAGAGAACATAAGCCTTCTTATTGAAAGGCCAGAAGCCTCCTTGCCTGATTTTCTATTATCCTTGTAAAGGCCAAGGTAAGTTCGGATACATCTTTTATCTTTATTCCAGTGCTTTCAAAGTAATAGTCCACATAATTTTTTTCCAAGCCAACGCCTATGCCTATGATGGGTGTTAGGGATTTTATCTGGTTTATTAGGCTTTTTAGCTCTTGGCCTCTTAGGCCCCTTGTAGGCTCGCCATCGGAGAAGACAAGCATACAGCCTTTCATATGGTTTTTGGCGCAAAATACTTGAATATCTTCATGTGCATAAAGTAAAGCCTTTTCAAAGTTTGTTCCACCACCAAGCATGTTAAAAAGCTCCAAAATCCTCCACTTTACTACCTTATAATCCTCATGAAACTCCTTTAATCTAAATACTCTGTCGCTAAACACATCTATGGAAAAGGGCATCTTTAAAGTGCTTATTACCTCGGAGAACAAAAGAAGTGCCTCTATGGCCTTTTGTATTTTATCCTCCCTTTTCATGGATGTGGATATATCTATGAGAAGCTTAAAGGCTATCTCCTTTCTTATGCTTTCTTCCCTTCTCATGTACATCCTCCCCCTTCCTATGGAAGCCTCCACGCTAAGGGCCTTGTTGTTAAGCCTCCTTCCATAAAAGTATTTTCCAGACCAGCCTTCCTCCTCTTCTGGCATGAGTTTTTTAAGCTTTCTCTTTAGTGCCTCCACATAGGGCAGTATGTTTGAGATCATCCTCCTGTAGGCCTTAAACTCCTCCTTGTTCATTCCGTAGGCTTTTTCATACAGTCTGTCCTCTTGAGATTTTTCTCCAGACCTTCCCCCAAGGCTCAAACCGCTGGAGGCAGAACTACCTTGCTCCTCCCATCCCTTTATCAAAAAGCTAAGAAATCCCCTATGCTCTATATCTACCTCCAAGGTCTTTGGTAAAAAGTGCCTTATAAGCTCCACATCCCTCTCTATCATATCTATGTAAGACATCTGCCTTAGGTAGTCCCTCATCCAGTCGGGCATGTTCCTTAGGCTCTTTAAAATCTCCTTTCTTTCAATTTCTGGTATATCTATGGCCCTTTTATCCTTGTATTCTGTTATTACCTCTTGCAGAGCCTCCGGAAGCTTTTTAAGGAGGTCTGTCATTATCCTTCCTTTGTGGGCATCCTTTCTTACCTTTCCTCTTGCCTCATCCAAAAGGAGGTCTATGTAGTTTATCTCTTGCGCCTTTTCTATATGGGCTATATACTTTCCAAGCAGGTCTTCCATGAGTATGTCGTAGGCCTCTCTGTTTTTTGAGTTTAAGTATTCATAGAGTGTCCTTTCTGTATCTTTGGGAATGGCCTCCTTTCCAAGCCATGACTTCAAAAGGCTAAGGGAAAAATTATGGTGTGGATAGTATGTGTCTATCTCCTTTAGAATATCTTCGTAGTTTTTTATGATTGTTGAATAGCTTTGAGGATGGCCGTTTATTATCCTTGAGTCTGTTTTTATGGACTCAAGCACAGAGTAAAGCACAAGGAAGGAGGTGGGGGTAAAGCCAAACTTGTAAAACTCTCTCTGGCCAAGCCTCCACAGGTAAAGGTCTGTGGAAAAGAGGTATTCAATCTCATGCCTTATGGTGTTTATGGCCTCCTCTTCCGATTTTTTTGAAAGCTCTTGTATGTGAAAGACCACCCCCGCAGGCCTTTTTACTACCTCTGGCACATCCTCCACCTCTCCCTTTGCCCACATCTCTGTAAGGGGTAAAAACTTAGGGTCGTAGCCCGCACCCCACCCCTCATAACTCCCCTGGACCTCAATATCATACTCTTCAGAAAGTAGCCTTTCTATTACCTTCCACTTTTCCTTCACTTTTCTCCTATCACCAGTATGGCCCCAGGCCTTTTTATCCTTGGTGCTACTATCTCCATAACCCTAAAGTGATGCACCATGTTGGTAGATTCCACATAGGCAAGGCTAAAGTCCAAGCCTATGACTATGTCCATATTCTGTGGTCCTGCCGATATAAGCAATGCCTTTGATTCTGGCATTATGGGCGTGTAGTATATATCCTTTACAAGCTTTCTTATCTGTTCAATCTCCAAAAGGCCTGTGTTGTGATATACCCTGTTTAGCTTAAAGTAGTCCTTTGGGTTTAGTATAAGGTAGTAGTCTCCGTAAAAGCCCTTTTCAGAAAGCTTGGCTATACCAAGAGATATATCGTTAAAGGCATTACCAAGCACATCCCAATCGCTCATGGACATGGTTTGCCTTCCTTCCACTGTCAAAAGGCCCTCTATCTCCAGTTTTGGATTTCCATGGATTATGAGAGTGTCCTCCGCCACCGCTGTGGCAAAGGCTGCCGCAGAAGCTTGAGATGTATCTATGGGAAGGTTGAACTGCCTGTAGTATTCTAAGTCCCTCCAGCTTATGCTAAAGGGCTTGTATATGGTTGGAAGGACTATATGCCTTCTCTTTCCGGTCCTTACAGGCTCACAATGTTCGCTTTCCTCCCCAGGCCTTACTTCACATACACCCGGCTCCACACCAAGGTATACATCATAAGATATCACCTGATGGCCCACACCTATTGGGCCAACCACAGGCATAAACCTTCTACACACAAGCGTCTTTTTTGCAACCTCAATTATAGCCTTCTCAAGCTGGTTCCACTCCTCAAAGGTTAAGGGTGATTGTTCTTTTCCTAAAAAGTCCATCTTCCACCTCCTAAGGTTAAATTATACGCCAATACTCCTCAAAGGCTATCCATGTCTTTGGTATTATCTCTTTTAGATTGTCCCAGCTTTTCATGTGTTTTTTCCTCTTTTCCGATGCTCTCCATAGCACGCTTCCAAAGGTGTCTTCTGCCTCCTCTTGGTATTCTTCAAGGTTTCCTTCCGCTATGTATTTACCAGCCATACTACCAGATAGGACTGCGTTGGCTATGCCCGCACCTGTTATAGGATGGCAAAAGCCACCCGCATCTCCTACAAGGACCACCCTTCCCCTAACCAAGGGCAAAAGGCCGTCGGCCGGTATCCACCCACCAGTCCTTTTAAGTATCCTTTCTTCCGCAATGCCCTCTTTACATACCTCCTTTATAAACCTTCTTAAGCTCTCCATCACGTTGATAGGATAGGAAGGGTCAATGCCAACGCCCACATTGGCTACTTCTCCCTTTGGGAAGACCCATCCGTAGCCACCGGGTATGTAATCTCTGAAGTATATCAAAAGGTCCTTTATTGGCTCTTTTAAGGGCATGGTGGCTTGCGCCGTGGTAAGAAAGCTTTCCATACCTTTTCCTGTAAGCCTTGCCACCTTGGACCTTGGTCCGTCCGCACCAACCACCACATCGGCCTTTATGCAAAACCTCTCCCTTTTGTCTATGTTCTCAAGCCAAACCTTTCCATCCTCAAAGCTTAGGAACTGTGTCCTAAGTAAGCATTCCGCACCCATTTCTGTGGCAAGCTTGGCTATATGGTAATCAAAGACCTCCCTGTTTAAAACAAAGCCCTCCGACCACATACTAATCACCTCCCCCCAAGGTGTAAAATGCACCATATTTTCCACCCTTTGGGCTATGGCCTCTTTTGGAAAGAAGTCTTTAAACTGGTGGTATAGCTGTATGGGAACAAACTCGGCACACTGCACCGGCGTGCCTATTTTCTTCTTTATATCCACAAAGATTACACTAAGACCCCTCTTTGAAAGCTCATAGGCGCAGGTAGAACCTGCAGGACCACCACCTACAATAAGCACATCAACCTTTCTCATTTTTCTTAAACAGGCTTGAAGGCTTAAAGCTTATGCTATGTCTTTCCTCCACATACATCTCAATGCCAGTCTTTGGATTCTTTATAAACCTACCGCTAAGGCTTTTTAGCTTAAAAACACCAAAGCCTCTTAGCTCTACTCTTCCATTTTCTATTACCATATTTACCAATTCTTCAAAAAAGCAATCTACAAACCTTTTTGCCTCTTCCCTGCTAAGCCTAAACTCCTTTCTAAGGCTTTCTATTAGGTCTGCCCTTTTCATCCTTTTCCTCCACATAAAAGGTCCTTACCCTTGAACCTTTGCTTATGGCCACAGCCCTATCTTCCTTCTTATAGTAAACTATCTCCTCCGCCTCTACAAAGTTTGGACCCTCTTCCACCCTTGCCCTACCCTTAAGGGTTATAACCTCTTCCCTCAGGTCGTAGGTCATTCTATCTGCAAAGGCCCTTCTGTTTCCCTCCACATACTTTACATTCCCCTCCGCTTCCATAAGCTTTGCCTTTCTGTTTTCATCAAGGTATATGATTACCTTGTTGGCTGTCAAGAGGGCGTTGCCCCTTGTAAGCCTCACATTGCCCGTATAGATTATCCTGTCCTTTTCGTAAGTAAGTTGGTCTCCTTCACCCGCTATGGGCTGTGAAAAGGCAAAGGAAGCTATAAATAAAAGAAAAAATAGAACCCTTCTCATTCTATGTTTACCCTCGCCTTACTAATTATAACCCTCATGGGCTTTAACCTTATCTCAAAGCCATAGCCTTCCACTTTTTTGTCCCCTTCCCTTAGCTCTATCCTGCCATCACCATAAAACCTTCCTTCCCTTAGGTCCATATAGGCCCTTTGGCTCTTTGCCACAAGGTCCTTTGATGTTAGCTCAATGCCTCCCAAAAGCTCACCCTTTCCAGTATTCCTATCTATATAAACCTCTCCAGCCCTTATGGTGGCTTCTTCAGATATAAGCTCTGCTCCCTTCAAAAGCACGTCTTTCCCCACCACCTCCAAGGATCTGCCCTTTATGGTCCATTCAATGCCACCTTTGCCGTAGGACCTTATGGTCACACCTTCCAGCCTATTTACTATCTTCTCCTCTCCTCCAGTGGGTTCAAAGCTATCCACATAGGCCCTTAGCATGTAAGAAGCGAATATTATCATAAGGCTTATAAGAAGGCTCCTAAGCATGGTATTTACTTATTATCTCTTCCCACTGTCCTCTTAGCTTTAGAAGGAACTCTATGGCCTCCCTTACTGCTCCTTCTCCGCCCTTTGCCTTTGTGGTATAAAGGGCATGGGCCTTTATCTCCTCTGGTGCATCGCAAACTACCATGGGAAAGCCCACCCTTTTTAAGATGGGCAGGTCCACATAGTCATCCCCAATAAAGGCCACATGCTCAAGGTCAATGGAAAGCCTCCTTAGCATATCTTCCAAAACAGGAAGCTTTTCGTTAAAGCCAAGGTGGGCCTCTTCTATGCCAAGCTCCTCAAGCCTCTTCCTTAGGGCTTTGCTCTTCCTTCCAGAGATGACTCCAACCCTTATGCCAGCCATCTGCGCCATCTTTATACCAAAGCCATCCTTTACATTAAAGACCTTTATCTCCTCCCCCCTTGAAGTGTAATACAGCCTCCCATCGGTAAGCACACCGTCCACATCAAGGACCAAAAGCCTAACTTTTAAAGCCCTTTCTTTAAGGTCCATATTATGCTTCTGAATAGCTTTCCTTTAGCTTCTTTATCCTCATAAGGGCCCTGCTGTCCTCTGGCGTCACTAAGCTATAGGCCTTGCCGTAGGAGCCGATCCTACCAGTCCTTCCTATCCGGTGTATATACACCTCTGGGTCCTCCGGTATGTGGTAGTTTATCACAAGGCTCACGCCCTTTATATCAAGGCCCCTTGAGGCCACATCGGTGGCCACCACTATTTTTACCTTTCCTTCTTTAAAGAGTCTCAAAGAGTTTTCCCTCTGTCTTTGTGTCATATCGCCGTGCAAGGAGACCACATTAAAGCCCCTTCTTTTTAGCTCTTCTGTTATCTCTCTTGCATCCTTCTTTGTCTTTACAAAGACTATGACCTTTTCAAGGAGATGCTCTCTTAGTATCTTTTCAAGCTCGGAAAGCTTTTGCCTTGAAGAGTTAAGCTTTATAAGCCTTTCTTCTATCTTTGGCTTTAGCTCTTCCGTTATAACCTTTACAAACTTGTAGTCCTTCCTTAGGTGCCTTTTGGCAAGGCTTTCCACTTCCCTTGGCATGGTGGCGGAAAAGAGAAAGGTTTGTCTCTCCTTTGGTAGCTGGGATATTATCCACTCAATATCCTCTATAAAGCCCATATCAAGCATCCTGTCAGCCTCATCCAGCACAAAGTATTTGAGGTTATCAAAGTTAAAAAGGCCTCTCATCATAAGGTCTTTTAGCCTTCCCGGAGTTCCAACCACTATGTTTGGTGTGATTTTCCAAAGTAGTTCTAAGTCCTTTTGCACTGGCGTACCGCCATAAAAGCTAAAGACCTTAAGGCCTTTGTACTTGGATAGCTGTTGCAACTGTTCCTTTACCTGAAGGGCCAGCTCCCTTGTGGGCGTCATTATAAGGGCTGTGGTCCCTTCTTCCTTTTTGCTTCCTTCCACTATGGGTATGCCAAAGGCTGCCGTTTTGCCCGTTCCTGTGGCAGCTTGCCCCATAATATCGTAGCCTTTCAAAGCCAAGGGTATGGCTTCCTTTTGTATTGGTGTGGGCTTTTCAAAGCCCATGTCCTTGAGAGCCCTCTGTACAAGGTCGCTCAGCTGTGAAAAGTTGAAATCCATTCTTTCCTCCTTTTTGTATTATTTCAGGTTTTGTTCCTTAGATACCTCTTACTCTTCTTTGTCTTATAGTTTCTATTCCCTTTTCTGTTAATCTTTCTACCAACTTAAATATTAGATTGTCAATCCTTTGGGTAATTTGCATTATCTCCGCCTTTAGTTCTGTCCTTGATTGGTCAATCCTTTTATTAACTTCCTCTATTCTCATATTAGCTTCATCAATCCTTTGAGTATTTTGTATTATTTCCATTTTTATTTCGGATTTAGATTGTGTAATTTCTGTCTTTAATTCTGACCTCACTTTATCTATCTTTTCATTAACCTCATCTATCCTTTTGTTAACATCATCTACTCTATTATTTGCGTTATCAATCCTTATATTCGTATATTCTATGGATTTTTTTACCTCTTTAATTTCCTCTTCCAAAGAAGACAATTTCTCGCCTATTACCTCAAGCTCCTTTGAGACATAAAATTTAAAATCCTTTAATTCTTCTTTAATTTCGCCAACTATCAAATCCTTTAGTTTTTCTGCTAACTTTTCAACATCCATCTTCCCTTTTAAAATTTACCATTGTATATATGCTATGTCAAGCTTAGTTTGTGGTATAATTTCCCAAAATCCTCAGGAGGTTGCCGGTGGCTAACATTGTTATTACTCCCATGACCTTTAAACCTGTTTATGAATTGGATGCGGAGATTGTGGAGCGAAAAGGCATAGGCCATCCAGATACCATATGTGATTACCTTGCGGAAAATCTATCAAGAGAGCTATGCAAATGGTATATATCCGAATATGGTGCCATCATGCACCATAATGTGGATAAAGCCCTGCTTGTGGGCGGCGTGGCAAGGGCGGAGTTTGGTGGTGGTGAGGTAATAGAGCCTATAGAGATATATCTGGTGGGTAGGGCCATACTGGAAAAGGGCAGTAAAAGGCTTGATGCCCATGAGCTTGCTGTAGAAAGCGCCAAAAGGTGGCTAAGAGAGAATATAAGAAACCTTGATGTGGAAAGGCACGTAAAGATACATACAAAGATAAAGCCGGGTAGCAAGGACCTTGTGGAGCTTTTTGAAAGGTTCCAAAAGAAGGGTGAGGTGCCTTTGGCTAATGATACATCCTTTGGTGTGGGCTATGCTCCCCTTGATAGCCTTGAAAGGGCTGTCTTTGAGGCGGAAAGCTTTTTAAACTCCCCAGATATGAAAAAGGAGCATCCTGAGATAGGAGAGGACATAAAGGTTATGGGTGTGCGTATAAAAGACAGATATAGGCTTACCATAGCCTTGGCCTTTGTGGGCAAATACATAAAAGACATAGAGGATTACTTCCAAAAGAAGGAAGCCATCCTAAAGAAGGTAAAGGAAAGGGTAGAAGGTGTGGTGGGTAAGGAGGTGGAGGTCTTTATAAACACCGCAGACAGTAAGGAGGAGAACTCTGTTTATATAACTGTGACTGGTACCTCTGCAGAGCAGGGCGATGATGGGCAGGTGGGAAGGGGCAACAGGGTCAACGGCCTTATAACTCCCTACAGGCCTATGAGCCTTGAGGCAGCAGCGGGCAAAAATCCAGTGTCTCACATAGGGAAGATATACAACAGGGTGGCAAACCTTATAGCACAAAGGGTGGTAAAGGAGATAGAAGAGGTGGAAGAATCCTACTGTTATATAGTTTCTCAGATAGGAAAGCCCATAAACGAGCCTCAGGTGCTTGATGTGAGCGTAAGGACCAAAAAAGACATAAAAGCCATTGAAGAGGTGGTAAGGAGGATAGCTCAGGAAGAGCTTGACCGTATGCCGGAGGTTTGGAAGGGCTTTGTGGAAGGGCTTTATCCAGTAGCTTAATCTTTTAGCTTTTTTTAGGTGTAGGGGCTATTGATTGGAATATGACAATCCTTAGGGTTTTCTCCAACCTTTGTGAGCTACTCCCTTAACCTTATCCTTGCCTTTTCTCATGCAGAGCTGGGCCTTTTGGGTAGTTTGGCTTTGTTGATTTTAATCATAAACTTTTACCTTAAATTTTCAAAGATGCTAAAATTAAATCATGGAATACTTGGGTGTGCTTATATTCTTCTTGATAGCTCTTCTTGTAGGTTTGGCCTTTAGCTTACTTAACGACCTCTTTGGTCCAAAGGCAAAGGAGAAGATGGAAGGCTACCCTTATGAATGCGGTGTTCCTGTCTATGACCCAGAGGCGAGGGGCGTTTTTAAGCAGGGTTATTATCTACTTGGTATATCCCTAATACTATTTGATATAGAGGTTGCCTTCCTCTTTCCTTGGGCGGTTGTCTTTAGGGAAGTTGGTTTGTATGGTTTGGTAGGTGCCTTGATATTTATCTTTATACTTACCCTTGGGCTTGCTTATGAGTGGAAGAAAGGAGCCTTAAGGTGGCAGTTCTGAATATATTTTCCTTAAGGAGGTATTAACATGGCTATGCTAAATTCCAACGGCTTTGTTTTAACTACAGTAGATGAGCTTTTAAGCTGGGGTAGGCGTAATGCCCTTTGGCCTTTAACCATTGGTCTTGCCTGTTGTGCTATAGAGATGATGCATGCTGCTGCTTCAAGGTTTGACCTTGACAGGCTTGGCGTTATCTTTAGGGCCTCTCCAAGGCAGGCAGACCTTCTTATAGTGGCTGGCACTGTTGTAAATAAGGTGGCTCCAATGCTAAAGCTTCTGTGGGAACAGATGCCAGACCCTAAGTGGTGTATAACCATGGGTGGATGTGCTTCTGCGGGAGGTCCTTTCCCTACCTACTCAACCCTTCAAGGTATGGATAGGATAATACCCGTAGATGTTTATATACCCGGCTGTCCACCACACCCGCAGGGCCTTCTGTATGGCATACTCCAACTACAAAAGAAGATAAAAGAAAAAGGCGTCAAAAAATACGACAAGGCCTTTGAGGAGTTTAGGAAGGATATAGAGCGTCAAGGACTTATCCCCAGAGAAATAAACGTGTGAGGTAGGCTATGCCTTGGATGAACAGAGCTACCGCCGATAGAGTAAAGTTTGAGTTCAAAGATGTGGATGTGGAATTTACAAAGCATACAACAAACCTGCATGTAAAACAGGAAAAGCTGATAGACCTTCTTAAACATCTAAAAGAAAAGGAAGGCTACAGGCACTTTATAGACCACACCTGCGTAGATTTCCCGGAGAAAAAGGAAAGGTTCCAAGGCATATACATACTCTATAATCCAGATACCAACGAGAGGGTAATTGTTAAAACTTGGGCAAAAGATGGTAAGCTTCCTTCCCTTGAAAAGCTTTGGCCTTGTGCAAAGTGGGCCGAAAGGGAAGCCTACGATATGTTTGGTGTGGAGTATGAGGGCCATGAAAACCTAAGAAGGATGTTTATGTGGGAGGGCTATCCCTACCATCCTTTGAGAAAAGACTTTCCCCTTGAAGGTTTTCCGGAGGTAGAACTTCCTTCTCTCACCGAGCTATACGCAGGAAGGACAGATCCACCAAGCCATGACTATGAGGTTATGCATACAAGGGTGGCAACCCTTGAAGACCTTGAAAGGACAGAAAAATCAAGGCTTCAAAAGAAGGCACAGCTTATGCTAAACTGGGGACCTTTGCACCCGGGAACCCACGGAACCATATGGTTCCTCTTTGACTTGGATGGGGAAAGAGTAGTCCAGTCGGATGTTATCCTTGGACAGCTTCACAGAGGAATGGAAAAGATAGCTGAGAACATATACTACTTCCAGTTTTTACCTTATACGGACAGGATGGATTATATCTCGGCCATATGCAATGAACTCTCTTATGTAACGGCCGTTGAAAAACTTCTTGGCGTGGAGGTGCCAGAGAAGGCCAGATACATCAGAACCATGTTTGCAGAGCTACAAAGGATAAACTCCCACCTTCTTTGGCTTGGCACTGGCGCCTTGGACCTTGGAGCCTTGACCGTCTTTCTTTATGCCTTTAGAGAAAGAGAGAAGATAATGGACATAATAGAAGGGAACGCCGGTTTTAGGCTCACCTCTGCCTTTCTTAGGATAGGTGGAGTGCATTACGACCTTGCGGAAGGAACCCTTGATGTGGTAAAGGCCTTCATAAAAGACTTTCCAAATAGGCTAAAGGAATACCACAACCTTCTTACAAGGAACCGTATATGGCTCAGAAGAACCAAAGATATAGGAGTTATAAGTAGGGAGGATGTTTTCAATTACGGCCTTACAGGCCCTGTGGCAAGAGGCTCTGGAGTGCCTTACGATATCAGAAAGCTTGAACCTTATGCTGCCTACGATGAGGTGGAGTTTGACATTCCAGTAGGAGAGGTGGGAGATGTATACGATAGATATTTGGTGCGTATGGAGGAGATGGTGCAAAGCTTGAGGATCATAGAGCAATGTGTGGCAAAGCTTGAAAAGCTTCCAAAATCTGCACCATACATAAATAAGGAACATCCCGCCGTAATGGCTCCAAAGGAAGATGTTTTTATGGACCTTGAAGACATGGTGAAGAACTTCCGTATTGTGGTTCATGGAGAGTCTGCACCGCCGGGAGAGGTCTACGCCAGTGGTGAGAACCCAAGGGGAGAGCTGGGCTTTTACATATACTCCAAGGGAGGTTCTAAACCCTACAGGTTAAGAATAAGGTCTGGAGCATTGTATAACCTTTCCATCTTTCCCAAGCTTATACAAGATGGAACCATAGCTGATGCTATAGCCCTTCTTGGTAGTTTGGACCCAGTGGTGGGAGAAACAGACAGGTAAGGAGGTTATAGATGGAGCTTTGGCTTTCAATACTTATAACCCTTATCAAAATACTTGTGGTTCTTGGTGTTTTCCTTGGAATAGGTGCCTACCTTACATGGTTTGAAAGAAAGCTGGCAGGCCACATTCAGGCCCGTATGGGACCAAAGCTTGTAGGTCCTTTTGGACTGTTGCAACCTTTGGCTGACGGTATCAAGCTCCTTACCAAAGAGTCCATAGTGCCCCAGAATGCGGATAAGCCCGTGTATTATTTGGCCGTTGTTATGGCTGTGGCTCCAGCCTTGCTTTTGTTCTCTGTAATCCCCTTTGGCCCGGGCTTTAAACTCTTTGGCTATGAGATAAAGCCCATAATATCCGATGTAAACATTGCCTTGCTTTTGGTCTTTGCCTTTGGTTCTTTGGCTGTGTATGGCACCATATTCTCCGGATGGGCTTCTAACTCCAAGTATGCCTTTATAGGTTCTTTGAGAAAGTCTGCGGTAGTGATATCTTATGAAGTAGTTCTTGGCTTTTCCGTCCTTGGTGTTATCCTTTTGGCTGGCACCATGAGCACCACTGGCATAGTGCAAGCCCAGATAGAAAGAGGAGTTTGGTTTATAGTCTACCAGCCTGTGGCCTTTATACTTTACCTTTTTTGTATGCTGGCCGAATCGGGAAGAGTGCCCTTTGACATACAGGAGGCAGAAGCGGAGCTGGTAACAGGTTATAACGTGGAATACGGAGGCATGAGGTTTGGAGTCTTTCCTTTGGCCGAGTGGTATTTGAATGTAATGGCCCTTTCCGCCATTGCGGTGGTTCTCTTCTTTGGTGGCTGGTCTGGACCACCCATCTTTGGACCCCTTTCCCCCTACCTTTGGTTCCTTATAAAGATGTTTGCCCTTGTCTTCTTTGTCCTTTGGCTTCACTGGACCTTGCCAAGATTTCAAGCAAGGGACATAACAGAGATAGGCTGGAAGATCATGTTGCCTATATCCATTGTTAATGTGGTAGCGACAGCCATAGTGGCCTATATTATGTGATTATGGACAAAGCCACCGTTAGCGGAGAGCTTGCGGGCTTTAGGCTCGTTGTGGAATCTCTCAATCAAAGGATGGCTTCCCTTGAGTCAAGGCAGGAAAGCCTTGAGGCAGAGATGAGAGAGATAAAAAGGATGCTTGAATACATCAACCAAAGGATAGATGAGACAAACAAGAGGATTGACGATACAAACAAAAGGATTGACGATGTAAATAAAAGGATTGACGAGACAAACGAAAAGATTGATAAAACAAGAGCGGAGCTAAAAGCTGAGATTGATCAAACTAGGATGGAACTAAAATCTGAGATAGCCCAAAACACCCAAAGGATTGACTACCTTTATATAGAGGTTTCCAAGATAAGAGGAGACCTAAACAGGGCTTTATCTCAAAAAGAGATAATTGATGATATGCTTATAAGAATACAAAGGCTTGAAATGAAGGCTTTTGAATCAAAATAAGGAGGCAAAAATGCTTAGAAGCGATAAGGTCAAAAAAGGTATAGAGAGGTCCCCCCATAGGGCTTTGCTCAGGGCCTGTGGCCTCTCCGATGAAGATTTTGACAAGCCACTTATAGGCATAGCCAACTCCTACATAGATATTATCCCTGGACATGTGCATCTTAGGGAATTTGTCCAACCCATAAAGGAAGAGGTGCGTAAGGCGGGCGGTGTGCCCATAGAGTTCAATGTGATTGGCGTGGACGATGGCATTGCCATGGGCCATTATGGTATGCACTACTCCTTGCCCTCAAGGGAGCTTATAGCGGACTCCATAGAAACGGTTGTGGAGGCCCACCAGCTTGATGCTTTAATATGCATTCCCAACTGCGACAAGATCGTTCCAGGCATGCTTATGGCTGCCGCAAGGCTAAACATACCTACCATCTTTATAAGCGGTGGCCCCATGCTGGCGGGCGAAGCCAATGGTAAAAAGGTGGACCTTATCAGTGTTTTTGAAGGCATTGGCCAGCTCAAGGCTGGAAAGATAACAGAAAGAGAACTAAAGCTCATAGAAGAGCAAGCCTGTCCCACTTGCGGTAGCTGTTCTGGCATGTTTACGGCCAACTCTATGAACTGTATTACGGAAGTGCTTGGCCTTGGCCTGCCTGGCAACGGCACCATACCGGCGGTGGACCCAAGGAGGGAGCTTTTGGCAAGACAGGCAGCAAGGCAAATAATGGAGCTTCTAAGGAGGAACATAAGGCCAAGGGACATTCTCACGGTGGAGGCCTTTGATAACGCCTTTGCGGTTGATATTGCCATGGGAGGCTCTTCCAATACCATTCTTCACCTTTTGGCCATAGCAAGGGAGGCGGGCATTGAGTATGATCTTGCAAGGATCAACGAGATATCAAAAAGGACGCCCAATATATGTAAAATCTCGCCAGCTTCCCACTATCACATACAAGACCTGGACAATGCGGGAGGCATCCCTGCCATCCTCAAGGAGCTAATAAGGGGTGGTTATCTACCACACCCAGATAAACTTACAGTAAGCTTGAAAACTCTAAGGGAGATAGCTCAAGAGGCGCCAGAGGCGGATGGAGAGGTAATAAGAAGAATAGAAGACCCCTACTCAAAAGAAGGTGGTATAGCCATATTATTTGGCAACTTGGCTCCAGAGGGTGCGGTGGTAAAAACGGCCGGAGTGGACCCAAAAATGCTTGTCTTTAAAGGCAAAGCCATATGCTTCAATTCCGAAGAGGAAGCCATAGATGGCATACTGGGAGGCAAGGTAAAGCCCGGCCATGTGGTGGTTATAAGGTATGAGGGTCCAAAGGGTGGTCCTGGCATGAGGGAGATGCTTTCTCCTACCTCTGCCATTATGGGTATGGGCCTTGGCGATAAGGTAGCCCTTATAACCGACGGAAGGTTCTCTGGTGGCACGAGGGGCGCTTGTATAGGACATATCTCTCCAGAGGCTGCCAGCGGAGGGCCCATTGGTATAGTTCAAGATGGAGATGAGATACTCATAGACATACCAAACAGAAAACTGGAGCTTCTTATACCGGAGGAAGAGTTCAAAAGGAGGATGGAGAACTTCAAGCCCATACAGAAGGAAGTAAAGAGCCCATGGTTAAGAAGATACATGAAGTTTGTAACCTCTGCCTCCAAGGGGGCCGTCCTGGAAGCATAAAAGCTTCTTCTATGTTATAATAATCTCTTGCCTCGTTCCCGCCCTTAGGGCGGGGACCATTAAAAGTCCAGGAGGTGAAAGATGGCAAGAAGGTATTATCAAACTGAGCGCTACTATGAAAGCGTTGTGGTTTTTAAGCCCACCCTTACAGAAGATGAGGTTCAAAGAAGGGTGCAAGAAATAAAAGACTTTATACAAAAGAAAGGTGGAGAGATATTACACATAACCGACTGGGGGACAAAACAACTGGCCTACCCCATACAACGTTTCAACCATGGGAGATACTTTATATTCCATCTTAGGTCTGAAAAACCAGAACTTCCCAACGAGCTTGACTTTTATTACAAAATAAGCGAAGATATAATCCGTTGGCTAAACATACAAGTAAAAAAGCAAGAGGTAGAGAAGGTTGCTCAATAGGGTCATAATCATTGGAAGGCTTACAAAGGACCCGGTTATAAGGTATTTGCCTTCCGGTACTCAAGTGGCAGAATTTGTGCTTGCCTACAATAGAAGGTATATGGTAGGTGAAGAATGGAAAGAAGAAAGCCACTTTTTTGAGGTAAAAGCCTACGGGAAATTGGCAGATGGGCTTGGAACGCGTATATCAAAAGGCTATACAGTGGTGGTGGAAGGAAGGTTGGTTCAAGATAGGTGGACAGATAAGGAAGGTAAGGTGCAAAGTAAGGTGCGTATAGTGGCCGATAGCGTTAGGATAATCACCAAGCCAAAGATGGAAGGGCCTACGGAAGAGGTGGTGTTAAAAGAAGAGGAAGCTTTTCCAGAGGACCTTCCAGAAAAACCTTTTAACTCAGAAGACGATGAAATACCTTTTTAAGGAGGTTTATTATGGATGTAATTAAAAGGTCTGCAAAAAAGACGTGTCCTTTTTGTGAAGCAAAGAAGGACCCAAGCTATAAGAACTATGAAGAGCTAAGAAGGTTCCTTTCAGAAAGAGGTAAGATTATAGGCAGAAGGCAAACGGGCGTGTGCGCCAAACATCAAAGGATGTTATCAAGAGAAATAAAGAGAGCAAGGCAACTTGCCCTTCTACCTTACCTTATAGCATAAGGAGGTGTAGCATGAAGGTAGTACTTATAAAGGACCTTGAAGGATATGGTGTTTTTGGCGATGTTATAAACGTAAAAGATGGTTTTGCAAGGAACTATCTTATACCAAGGGGTATAGCCCTGCCAGCCACAGAGGGAAATCTTAAGCATGTTAGGAGTATAATCTCCCAAAAGGCCAGAAAGCTTCAAAGGGAAAAGGAAAAGGCGCAAGAATTGGCTAAAAAGCTGGAAGGCTTTGTTGTGGAGATTACCAGACAAGTAGGAGAAAAAGGAAAGCTTTTCGGTTCAGTTACACCTCAGGATATAGCACAGGCTTTAAAGGAAAGGGGCTTTGACATAGACAGAAAAAAGGTGATGTTAAAGAACCCTATAAAGGATATAGGGATTTACACCGTTGTCTTGAAGCTTCATCCAGAGGTAAGCGTGTCCATAAAAGTGGATGTAAAACCGCAACAGTAGCATATATTTATAAACAATGAGAGAAGTATACTTTGAAAAGACAACGGAAAGGTCCTATGGCTTTCTTTTATGGGTTCTTTTGTTCCTTGTTGGTGCAGGGCTTGGGTTTATAAAAATAGACAATACCTTTTGGTATAAGTCTGCCACCTTAGCCTATGCTTTGTCTTCTATCATATACCTAAGCACAGTCTTATTAAGAGATAGGACTATTCAACGCCTTGCTTCCTTTAGCCTTTTCCTCGGGCTTATGCTCAATCTGGCTGGAATGGTCAGAAGAACTATACAAACCTATGAACTCGGTGTTCCACATCCACCTTGGAGCAATCTCTTTGAAGCCTTGACCTTTTGGAGCTTTGTGGTTGGTTTTATATACCTGTTCCTTGAAAAGAAATACCATATAAGGCTTTTGGGTGCTATAGTGGTTCCGGTGGTTTTTTCTCTTTCTGCTTTTGCCATCTTTTATGCTTCAAAGGAGATAGTGCCTCTTATGCCAGCCCTTAGAAGCTATTGGCTTTATTTACATGTAGTTACAGCCTTTATAGGATATGCTGGCTTTACGGTGGGTTTTGGTGGGGCAGTTCTTTATCTTCTAAAGGATAAATTCCCTAACATGCCCTTACCCTCAAAAGAGGTCCTTGACGAGATAACCTATAAATCTATAGTTATAGTCTTTCCCATCTGGACAGCATCCATAATCCTTGGTGCTGCATGGGCAAATGAGGCCTGGGGAGGGTATTGGAGCTGGGACCCTAAGGAAGTGTGGGCCCTTATAGTATGGCTATTTTTTGGAGCCTATCTACATGCAAGGCAGATGCTTGGCTGGAAGGGTAAAAGAACGGCTTGGATGGTAGTCTTTGGTTTTATAACCGTGCTTATATGCTTCTTTGCAGTAAACCTTTTCTTCCCTGGACTTCATAGTTATGCAACAGATTAATCTATAAACCTTTCTGATTCTTTCTTTGCCTCTTCAAGTATTTCTTTTACTTTTTCTGATGGAATTTCTAATACCTTTGCCACCTTTTTTATAGTTTCATCACTCCCGCTTTCTTCCAGAAGCTCCACAAGTGAAAGTATGAATCCTAATAAGCTAAGTCTATTTTCATAGGCTTCTACTATTTCTCCGTCTAAAGCAACTGCTCTTGCTAATTCAGCCGGTTTTTGCCTAAGTATTTCCCAGGAGAGGGAAAAAAGACCCATAAGATAAGCCTTATCCTTTACCTCATTTGAATATACTTCTGCAAGCTTTTCTGCAAGGCTTGCTCTAAAGAGCGCCCTTTTCCACAACTTTTTTTCTTCCTCATCTGCAAACATATCGGACAAAGCCAAGACTATGACAAACTTGGCTACATTCTCAAGACCAAGATAGAGAACTGCATCCTCTACATTGCTAAATTCTCTCACCTTTGGAAAGTAAGCAGAGTTTACAAACCTTAGTAATTTATATGTAACACCCACATCCTTTTCTATTATTTCAACAACCTTTTTTATGTTTTTTTCCTTTATAGCATTATATAACTTGATTATTGTAGATTTTAAAAAGGATATTGTCCTTGTATCTCTAACCATTACTGGTTTTGATAGATAAATGCCTTGGAAGTATTCAAATCCCAATTTCAACGCATTTTCATAGTCATCTTTAGATTCTATATTTTTGGCTATGATGCCCTTTTTAAGGCTTTTTAATATACTTATAACTTCTTTTAATTCCTCTTGGTTATAAGGATTGTCTTTTATATTTATTTTAACAAAATGACATTTATTTAAAAGTGGTAAGTAATCTATTTTTTCAAACCCAAAATCGTCTATACAAAACTTAAAACCACGTTTTATAAGTATATCAATAGCTTCCAGAAGCGTATTGTTCAATCTTTTATTTTCTACCAACTCTATACCTACATACTTTGGAGAAAGAAGGTCAAACATGGAAGCCTCAAGAAATATAGCTGGAACATTTACAAAGACAAGCTTACCACCACCTACTAATTCTGGACCTATCTCTACTAATACATCTATGGCTATACTTGTAGCCTTTAGAGGGTCAAATCCTTCTGGATATTGGCCTGTCCTTCTATCTTGTAAAAATATTTCATAAAAGGCCACCTTCCCCTCTCTATTATGAATAGCTTGCTTGCAAATTACATTCATGGGTTTATATTATAAAGACCTTCTAATAAACTTTGCAAATCGGTTTTTCTAACACTTTTTAGATAATTTACAACATACTTTCCTATGATATCAATTTCCACGTTTACCATGTCTCCGGGCTTTCTCACTTTTAAATTAGTATTTTCATAGGTGTGAGGGATGATATTCATATGAATAATACTACCTTCTATTTTGTTTATTGTTAGACTAATGCCATCTATACCAACAGAACCCTTTTCTACAAAATAGACCTCGTGGTCTTCCTTTATCCTTACCTTTAGGGACCAATGTTCCCCCTTCCTTATAAGCTCCACTATTGGTGCAGTAAAGTCCACGTGGCCCTGAAGTATATGGCCACCAAGCCTATCGGAAGCCCTTAAAGCTCTCTCCAAATTCACAAGGTCTCCAGGCTTCAAAAGCTTTAAATTGCTCCTGCTTAACGTCTCCTCAGAGAGGTCAAAGGAAAGCTTGTCTTTTTCTATATTTACAGCTGTTAAGCACACACCGTTTACCGCTATGCTATCACCCACCTTTACCTCATCAAAGCCAGCCCTAACTGTTAGCCTTCCACTCTTTAAACTCTCTACAACACCGACCTTTTCCACAAGGCCAGTAAACATCAGAAAATCACCTCCTCGGAAGAAAAGACAGGGCCTTCATAGCATACCCTTTTGTAGCCTTCCTTAGTTTGAACCACACAGCCCAAGCAAACACCCCAACCGCAGGCCATCCTGCTTTCAAGGGAAAAATACATACTGTGGCCCGTCTTCATGTTCTTTAAAGCTCTTAGCATACCTTTTGGACCGCAGGCATGTACCATCCAAGATGTATCAAACTCCTTTAGCACTTCCGTTATTAGCCCCTTCCTACCTTTGCTACCATCTTCTGTATAAAGGATATAATCAAAGCCTTCTTCCTTTAGCCAATCTTCCATACCAAGATGTTCCTTTGACCTTCCAGCATAAACAAAGAGAACCATTTTGCCCATTTTTCTTAGCTCTTTACCAAGCAAAGTGAGGCCCGCAAGGCCCACACCACCCCCCAAGAGGAGGTGCTTATCACCCTCATAGGAAAAGAGTCCCTTCCCAAGGGGACCAAGTAGCCAAAGCCTTTCCCCCTTCTTTAACTCCGAAAGTAGTTTTGTCCCCCTGCCCACAAGGTCGTAAAAGATGAGAAGGCTATCCCCTCTCACATCAGCCACAGCAAAGGCTCTTCTGCCCATAGGGTCAAGGCTGTTGGAAACCTTTACCATTACAAAATGTCCAGCTTTTATATCTTTTGCTATCTCTGGAGCCAAAACCTTCAAAAGGTAGAGCCTTCCAGATATATACGTGTTCTCTTCCACAAGGGCCAATATATCCTTCATCTTTTCTCACCCTTTAAAAGGTTATCTCCCAAAAGGTTAAAAGATAGAACTACCAAAAATAAAGCTACACCGGGAGAAAGTATCCAAGGATGGGCGGAGATTAGGTTTACATTTCTTGCATCAGAAAGCATGTTGCCCCAGCTTGGGTAAGGTTCTTGTATGCCAAGGCCCAAAAAGCTCAAAGAGGCCTCGGCCAGTATGTAGCCCGGGAAAGAAAGGGTGGCAGACACTATAAGGTAGTAGTAGGCATTGGGTAGTATATGAACCCTCAAAATTCTAAGGGTTCCAGCACCGTAGGTCTTTGCAGACTGGACAAACTCCTTTTCTCTGATGGAAAGCACCATGCCCCTTACCACCCTGGCAAGCCCAGCCCAGCCAAGGAAGGAGAGGATAAATATAACCATAATAAACACATAAAAGCTCTCCATAGTCAGAGGAAAGACAGACCTCAAAGAGAGCATAAGGTAAAAGGTAGGTATGGCAAGAAGGACTTCCACTATCCTCATTATTAAAGCATCTACCCTTCCGCCAAAATAGCCCGCTATGCCACCTATCAAGCTTCCAAGGAAGAAGGTTATGACAACTCCCACAAGCCCCACCGTCAAAGAGACCCTTGCGCCATAAACTATCCTGCTAAGGATGTCCCTGCCAAGCTTGTCTGTTCCCAAAAGGTATAGCTTACAAGGCTCTTCTACAGACAAAAGCTTGTATCCATACTCACCCTTATGCATAAACCTAAGCCTGCATGATACGCTTTTATCTTCTTCATAGACCTTAAAAAGGGGGTCTACCATCTTGTAGGGATGTACGTAGGGAAAGGTGGGCTTCCCTTCTTTAAAGAGGTGTATTTTTGTAGGTGGATGAAAGGGTGCCTGCCTATTTTGCAAGGCGTAAGGATAGGGTGCCACAAGCTCTGCAAAGAGGGCAAAGAAGACAAAAAGCCCTATTATAGTAAGGGGGAAGATAAGCCCTCTCATCTGAAAAACCTTGAGATCAAAGCGCCTATGTAGCCCACCAATACACCAAGGAGGAAGCTCAAAACCACCAAAAGGCCCAAAGGCATCTCTGGAAGCATATAGTATACACCTCTGAAGGCTGGTGTAAGAACAAAGGCTACCTTTTCTTGGTTTAAAAATAAGAGCATGCCAGAGAGGCCAGCCACCACAATCAAAATCAAAAAGCCGAAAAACATCTTCATAATCCTTCCTCCCTTTTTGCCACTTCAATCCTCTTTAAAAGGTCCTCTTTGGCAGTGCCTCCAAAGGTCTTTCTCCTGTCTGCCACCTTTTCTGCGCTCAAAAGCTCAAGCACATCCTCCTCATAAAGGCTTGAGAACTCTTTTAACTCCTCAAGGGTAAGGTCTTCTGGCCTTTTGCCCTTTTCCAAAAGGTAGGCCGTTATGGACCCAGCTATCTTGTGGGCTTGACGGAAGGGAATGCCCTTCATAACAAGGTAGTTGGCAAGGTCCGTCATGAGAGTAAAGCCACCGCTTGCCTCTTTTAGCCTCTCTGGTCTTATGCTCATGCCCTCAAGCACAAGCCTCATGCCCTCAAGGCAATCCCTTATAGTTTTAAGGCTATCAAAGAGGGGCTCCTTGTCCTCTTGAAGGTCCCTGTTGTAGGCCATGGGAAGGCCCTTTAAGGTGGTAAGAAGGCTCATAAGGTTTCCATAGAGCCTTCCTGTCTTTCCCCTTATTAGCTCAAGCACGTCTGGATTTTTCTTCTGAGGCATAATGGAGCTTCCCGTGCATAGCCTGTCTGGAAGGTCCACAAAGCCAAACTCCTCCGTTGACCAAAGGATAAGGTCCTCCGCCAGGCGCGAAAGGTGCATACCGCACACAGCGCAAGCATATAGCACATCCAAGATAAAGTCCCTGTCCGCAGTGGCCTGCATGGAGTTTCTACATACTCTACCAAAGCCCAAAAGCTCTGCCGTATAAAATCTGTCTAAGGGGAAGTCTAAGCCAGCCACCGCACCGGAGCCAAGAGAAAGGCAGTCGGAAGACCTGTAGGCCAACAAAAACCTCTGCTCATCGCTTAAAAAGACCTCCCTGTATGCCAAAAAGTAGTGAGAGAGCCTTATGGGCTGGGCCCTCTGAAGGTGTGTATAAGAGGGCATAACAAATTCCAAGCTGTTTTCGGCAAGCCTCACAAGGCTTTTTCTTAATTCTCTTAAGGCCCTTATGACCTCCAAAAGCTTATCCTTTATGTAAAGCTTTTCATCCGTTGCCACCTGGTCGTTCCTACTCCTTGCAGTGTGAAGCTTCCCGCCAATGTCCCCAAGCCTGTTTATAAGATCGGCCTCTATGTTCATATGCACATCTTCAAGCTCCTCTTTGAACTCAAAGCTACCCTCAAGGACTTCTTTTTTTATGGCCTCAAGGCCCTCAATTAGCTTCTGCGCTTCTTCTTCCTTCAACAGTCCAGCCTTTAGCAAGGTTTTCACATGGGCTATGCTCTGCCTTATGTCCCAAGGTGCAAGCTCTTTGTCAAAGCTTACCGATTGGGTAAACCTTTCCACGAATTCTTCCGTCCTTTCTTTAAAACGACCTTCCCAAGGCTTTTGCATAGTAAAATTATAAGGTTATACACGGAGTGATAAATTGGGAATTGGAAGGTTTTGCTGATAGCCTGTACTACAGGCAAGCCTGCCTATACATCCTGTTATGCAAAAGTATAAGTGAAGCCTGTTTTGCCGAAGCTGAAATTAGACAATTCAAAATTAGGTACTGGCCTTCAACCAGCAGGCGGGCCCAATATCCGCCGAATAGTTTCTAAGTATGTTGTAAATACATTGCCAATCAGATATAAATTTGTCACAGTGTGTGTATAGCGAAATCATAAAAGCCCTACAGTTTTCATCAAAACTTCATAAAAACCTTATGCTTTACATCTTATAATTTCCCCTAAGGAGGTGTAGCATGAAGAAGTATCTATTTTTAACAATGGCAATGGGAGCCCTTTTTGCCTTCTCCTGCCAGCAAAAGCCGGCAGAACAGCCAGCCCAGCAAGAACAACAACCTCAACAGCAACAGCCACAGGCTGAACAAAAGCCTGCAGAGCAACCTGCTCAACCGCAGGCAGAACAAAAGCCGGCAGAACAGCCTCAAAAGCCACAAGAACAAAAGCCTGCCGAACAAAAAGGCTCTCAAGCACCAGCAAAGGATATGCAAGCCTTTGCCCAGCAGAAGGGCTGTTTTGCTTGCCATGATATAAACACCAAAAAGGTAGGCCCAGCTTTTAAAGATGTGGCAAAGAAGTTTGCAGGACAGCCCGGTGCAGAAGAGGAGATAGCCAAGAGGATAAAGAACGGTGGTGTGGGCACTTGGGGCAATGTGCCAATGCCTCCTCAGAATGTGACAGAACAAGAGGCAAAAGACCTTGCTAAGTGGGTGCTTAGCCTAAAGTGAGGGAGTTTTTCAAAGCCTTTTTAGAGGTTCACTTTAAAAAGCCTGTGGAGGTCTCCCAGTCCTATGTGAGGGACCTCCTCATCCTATCTCTTTTTTTAGACTACTTTGGCCTTGACAACCCCCTGGGCATATATGCCTTGGACCTATATCCCTACTTGCTTGAAGAGTTTCACCTCTGGCACAAGACCCTTGGCATGGAAAAAAGTGGTTTAGACTTCTTGCCGTGTTGCTAAAAAGGCTTGTCTTCTTTGGTGGAAAGGGAGGAGTGGGCAAAAGCACCCTCTCTTGCGCCGTAGCCTTAAGGCTGTCAAAAGAAGACAAAAGCCTTCTGGTTTCCATAGACCCGGCCCATTCTCTTTCTGGCATACTTGGATTGCCCATAGGCCATGAGGTAAAAAAGATAAGAGAAAATCTCCATGCCTTAGAACTTTCCGCCGAAAGGCTTGTAGAAGAATACACGGAAAGGGTATTAAGGAGCCTTGAAGACCTTTTGCCCCATGTGAGGTCTGGGCTAAAGGAGTATGCCAAGTATTTGAAGCACTCACCCACAGCCCTTGAGACGGCTATCTTGGACCACCTTTTGGACCTATGCCAAGACTACGCCTATGTGATAGTGGACTCTGCGCCCACAGGCCAGATGCTAAGGCTTTTTGAGACAGCCCACATGGTAAAGGGCTGGTTTGACTTTTTGACACGCTTGGCAAAGGAAAGGGAAAAGGTGCAAGCCTTTATGGGCAAGAAAGATAGTCTTTTGAGTTTGATAGAAGAGAGAAAAAGCAGAGTAGAAAGACTTTTGAACATTTTAAAAGAAAAAAGCTTAGTCTTTGCCGTGGCCAACGAAGAGCCATTATCTTTGGAAGAAGCCCAAGAGATAAAAAGGTCCTTAAGAGATATGAAGGTGTATATAGTTTTAAACCGTTGGAGGTCCATGGAGGGAGATTTTATAAAGGTTCAAGAGGCAGAAAGGCCCTATGGGATTGAGGCACTGGAGAGTCTGAGGGTGGAAGAGATAGTGGGGTTTGTAAAGGGTGGATAGTTTGTGGGGGTATATTTGCAAAGTTGGCTTGGGAAAAGTATCAGAAGGGAGAACTAAAAGAATTGGGCTTTGAGGAAGGCATGAGTGAGATAAGGTTCTATACCGAACTTAATAGCATGGCAGTTGATCCACAAAGAAGACCAATCCTTGAGAAGCTTGTGGAGCAATTTAACAGAGAACAGAAGATTGGACCACAGGTAGATACACAGCCAATCCAGCAAAAGCTTGAAGAAGGAGAAAAGCACAAAGAGAAGGTGCAGGAAGAAGTGAAAGCAAAAGAACAAAAAATAGTGCCACAAACAAATGATTTAAACTTTGCACCACAAAATAAGCCAAAGAAAAAGGCTAAGAAGAGTTAAGGCAGGAAGTGTTCTGTAATGTAGTCAATGAAGGAAAATATCTCTTTACCATGCTTCACTGCTGTAAGCCCAATCGCCATAAATATTACAGCAAATATCACAAAAATCACAAAGTCTTTAAAGCTACTTATGACTGTATAATTATACGGCACTGTATAGACAACTGGTGGCTCTTCTGATGTGGTCTGAATAGATTGAGACTGTTTTGACTGCTTTATCTCCTTCCTTATCTCCCTTAGCTCATCCCTTATCTCTTTAAGAACCTCTTTAAGCTCTTTGAGTTCTTCTTCTCCCATCCTACCACCTCCATCTTAAAAGCCAAGATTATTTAAAACCAAAAAGTCTTACTATTTCTTTTACGATAAAGCCCCAGCTCTCTAATAATTTAACATGTTCCCATGCAATCCACAAAAGAAATCCAAAAATGAGAAGAACTATGATAGCTCCAATAACACTTTCCGGTCCTTCGCCTTCACCTGTCGTGTAGTTATCTTTGAACATGTAATTAGGACTGAGCGGATTCAAAGGGTCATTTATGGAGTTATGTTGACTACTCCAATATAAATCATCGTGCAACCGGCGCATATCATCATGTAAACGGCGCATATCGTCATGCCACCTATCGTTCCAATCATCCCAATCTTGCCGACTTTTATCTTCCCAATACCTATTCCAATCTTCCCAATACCAATCGTCCCAACTCATTTCCTTCCTCCCTTGTTATTGCAAAATAGTTTTCCCACCTCCTTTGCAAAGGATAAATTTAGCTCAAAAACTGGTTTTTTTTCAAATCTTTGCACCCACTTCCTCACCTCTATCCCCAAAAAGGTCAAAATTGGTATGAAAAACACATAGGGAAGCATATCTAAGGGGAGTTTTACCGCATGGAAGTAATCGGAGAGAAGGTATACGGCAACGGCTTGGAGGATTGCACCTATGGAGATGCCCAAGAATACATAAGGGTTTAGCCTTATATGTTCTATGGGGTTTTTAAAGAAGGGTCTGTCAGAAATTTCCTGTATGCCAACGGCCCACTGGCTTATGACTGCCGAAGTAAAGCTAACGGTAAGGGCTATTTCATAAGGATAGTTTTTAAGCATGTATAGGAAAAGAAAGTAGTGGGCTATGGCCATAAGAAGGCCGTTGTAGATTACGGTGATGATCTGATGCCTTCCTATAAAGGTCTCTATGGGGCTTTTGGGCTTTTCCTTCATGGGGTTTCCTTCATACTTGGTAAAGGGGTAAGCCTTGTCCTGAACGCCGTCCGTTACCAAGTTTATCCAGAGTATTTGGGTAGGGTATAAGGGCAGGGGAAGGCCTGTGATGATGGCAAGGGAGTTGTAAAAGATCTGGAAGGAGTTGGCAGAGAGGAGGTATCTTATAACCTTGCCTATGTTTTTTGCTATGAGCCTTCCACGCCTTATGGCGTTTACTATGATGGCAAGGTTGTCATCCAGAATGATCATCTTACTTGCATCCTTTGCTGCCTGAGAGCCAGATCCCATAGCAATGCCAAGGTCTGCCACCCTCAAGGCGGGCGCATCGTTGGCACCATCACCCGTCACAGCCACCACCTCACCCCTTGACTGCAAAACCTTTACTATCCTGTATTTGTCCTCGGGCGTAGCCCTTGCAACCACAGTAGTCTTTTTAAGCAAGTTATAAAGCTCATCATCCCTATACCTTTCAAGGTCCTTCCCCTCAAGGGCTATATCCCCTTCCTCATATATATTTACCATGCTCGCCACAGCCTTGGCCGTAAGAAGGTTATCGCCGGTTATCATTATTACCCTTATGCCCGCAGACCTTGCCGTTTCTACAGCCTCCCTTACTCCCTCTTTCGGTGGGTCCAAAAAGCCCACAAGCCCCACAATTTCAATCCTTACCTCCTCCACATCCTTTGGAATCTTGTCAAGCTTTGCATGGCCAAAGGCCAAAACCCTTAGCCCCTCCTGTGCCATCCTGTTGTGGTCCTCCCAAACTTCTTTTGGACATTCCCTTTCACACATATTAGAGAGGCTCTCCAAGGCACCCTTTACATAGAAGTCCAGCACGCCGGACCCATCGGACACAATAACGGCCATAAGCCTCCTCTTTGTATCAAAGGGATGCTCCCACACCCTCTCGTAGGCTTTCCTCAAAAACTGCCAGTTTACCCTCTCCTTCTCAAGCCATTCAAGCAAGGCCATCTCCAAAGGGTCCCCCTTCATGCTGTCCGCATCGTTGCAAAGGGTTGAGGCCAAAAGTAGCTTCCTTTTGTCATAGGCCACATAATCTTGAACTGTTAACCTTCCAAGGGTTATGGTACCAGTCTTGTCCGTGCATATGTAGGTGGCGCTTCCCAAGGTTTCTACCGCAGGTAGGTATTTTACAAGCACCTTCTCCTTTGAAAGCCTTATGGCTCCCACCACAAGGGCAAGGGTGACCACTATGGGAAGGCCCTCTGGTACTGCAGAGATAAGCTGGGCTATGGCAAAGAAGATGATGGTCTTTGGTTCCCTTCCTTGCATTATGCCTACAAGGGCAAGAAGGCTAAGAAGCACAAGGAGTATAAATATCCATCTTTTTCCAAAAACCCCCAAGGCTTTGGTAAGTGGGCTCTCTGGCGAACCCTCTTGAACCCTTTGGGCTATCTTCCCAAGCTCCGTATTCTTTCCAGTGGCAAAGACCACACCCAAGGCCTTGCCACGCAAAACCACCGTGCCCTTATAAAGACAGTTTGCCCTCGCATGAAGTGGAGTGTCTTCAGAAAGCAAAAGGTCCGCATCCTTTTCTACCGGCAAGGACTCACCCGTTAGCAAGGCCTCATCCATCAAAAGGCCAACGCTCTCCAAAAGCCTTATGTCCGCCGGCACCACATCTCCCTCACCCAAAAGCACCACATCTCCAGGAACAAGCTCTCTGCTGTCAACCTCAACCTCTTTACCATCCCTTATCACCTTTGTCTTCAAAGCAGTCAAGGACCTCAAAGCCTCTATGGAGGCTATAGCCTTTAGCTCTTGATAGAAGCCCAAAAGGCCGTTTATAAGCACAATGCCATAGACCAATAAACCATCCTTTACATCTCCCAAAATAAAGGCTATAAGGCCCGCCACAAGAAGGATAAGGATAAAGGGGCTTGTAAACTGTCGGATAAAGACCTTTATCCTGCTTTCCCTTTCCTCCTCAAGGGTGTTTTTGCCATAGAAAGAAAGCCTTTTTCTGGCTTCTTCCTCTGTAAGACCTCTCAGACTTGTATTTAGGTCCCTTAGGCTCTCTTCAACGCTTTTATGGTGCATGTGGAAATTTTATGGTATAATCTTTTTGCTATGCAAGAAATAAGTTTAAGCCATGTGTATTTAGGTTTGGTTGCCATGGGCATAGCTCTTGGGTTGGTATCTTTGGCAGGCAAACCATCCCTAAAGCCCACAAAGTTTCAAGCCTTTTGGGAAGGATATGTTAGGTTTGTAAGGAGTATGGTTCTTGAAAACATAGGCCACGAAGGCTTAAGGTATGTGCCACTCATAGCCAGTATAGGCCTTTTTGTCTTTTTCTCCAACCTTCTTGGTATGGTGCCCGGCCTTGAAGCTCCCACAGCCAACGTGAACACAAACCTTGCCATGGCTTTGGTAGTATTTCTACTCTATAACATAGAAGGCTTTAGGCTTCATGGCATTGGCTACCTCAAGCACTTTATGGGCCCCAATCCCTACCTTGCCCCCGTTTTCTTTGTAATAGAGATTATTTCCCATCTTGCAAGGCCCATAACCCTCACCCTCAGGCTTTTTGCCAACATGAAGGGTGGCGCCTTGCTTCTGGTAGTTTTGGTGGGCCTTGTGGTCCAAAACCCATTCACTATGGCCGTTTCGCCTGTCTTCCTACTGTTTATAATAGCCATCAAGTTCCTCGCCGTATTTATACAATCCTACATATTTATGATACTTTCTGTGGTTTATCTTGCTGGTGCTGTAGCCCATGAGGAACACTAATAATAAATCCATTGAAGGAGGTTGATAAAATGAAAAGGAAGCTTATGACCGCCTTGGCGCTGTTGGTGCCTTTTATGGCTGTTGCTGCAGAACCTGGTCAGGGGGATTCTCTTAAACAGGGACTTATGTTCCTTGGTGCTGGCCTTGCCATAGGGCTTGCAGCTTTGGGAACAGGCATTGGTATGGGTCATGCAGTAAGGGGTACTCAGGAAGGTGTGGCCAGAAATCCTACTGTGGGTGGTAGGTTGCAAACCATAATGTTTATAGGCCTCGCCTTTATAGAAACTTTGGCTCTTTATGCTTTGCTTATAGCTATAATACTTCTCTTTGTAAAGTAATAGCCGGGGCTTTTGCCCCCTTTTTATTTTGGAGGTAGAAGATGGCAACGCAGAGGAATATAACACGCATTTCCAACCTTAAGCGCAAGCGCAAAAGTGGTTTTCTGGCTCGTATGTCTACCAAAAGCGGAAGGGCTATAATAAAGAGAAGAAGACAGAAGGGAAGAAAGAGATTGGCGCCTTGAAGAAGGGAGTTTTGGCCTTTTTGAGGTTTTGGCAGGTTTTCATCTCTCCCCTTTATCCACCAAGCTGTAGGTATTATCCATCCTGCTCCAACTATGCTATAATGGCGGTGGAAAAGCATGGAGTTCTTAGAGGTATGATGAAGGCTATGTGGAGAGTATTAAGGTGCAACCCCTTTTCTAAGGGTGGCGTGGATTATCCCTGATGGAGAGAAAAGATTTAGACCTTAAAGGACTTCTTATCATCTTTGCAGTTATAACCCTTTTCCTCTTTGGCTATCAAGCTTACCTTATATTCTTTGCCCCTCAGCAAACCACCCAACAACCCCAAAAGAAGCCCGAAGAGAAACCAAAGGATGTGCCATCCTTACTTCTTGGCACCACAAGGGAAAAGGAAAAGCCACAAAGCTTGAGGACCTTTAACTTTGAAAAGTTTAGCCTAACCCTTTCGGAAGAGGGTGCAAGGGTAATAAGCTTAGTGGATAAAAAATATAAAAAGGAGCTTATAACAGAAGAAGAGAAAAGGCTAAACCTATACCCCCTTGAAGTATACACAGGAGACCCCCAGATAGACTATATACTTAACTTCTCACGCTACGAGATTTATACAAAAGACAACCAGATAATAGCAAGGCTAAGGGCAGAAAACTTTGAAATTAAAAAGATATTGGAATATAAGGGCGATTACTTTTCTTTAAGCATAGAATCCTCAGGCCTTCCACCTATGTTTGTTTCTGCGGGTATGAGAGTCCAAGAGGCGGATTTTTACAGCCATTCTGGCCCTGTGATAAAGATAGGTGATAGGGTGGAAAGGATAGATGTAGAAAAAGTAGAAGGAAGACAGCTTATAACTGGAGACATTAAGTTTGCTGGAGAGGAAAGCAGATATTACTTTAAGGGCTTTTCTGGCCCAATTTCGGCGGTAGCCATTTATAAGGTAGAAAATAAAAGCACGATCACCTTGGTAAAGTCTAGTGGTAGGCTTCTTTTCTATGCTGGCGCCAAAGAGTATTCAAGGCTAAGTACCATAGGCCTCTCCGATACAATAGACTTTGGTACTCTAAGGCTCATAGTAAAGCCCCTCTTTATCTTTATGTATTGGATATACGAACATCTTCACTCTTGGGTCTTCTCCATTGTTGCCCTAACACTGATAGTTAGACTTTTCATGTTCCCCCTCACATACAAAAGCACTGTTGCCATGGGCAAGATGGCAGAGCTTGCCCCCAAAATGCAAGAGCTAAAAGAAAAATACAAGAACGACCCTGTTAAGTTCCAAGAGGAGATGATGAAGCTCTACCAAGAGGTAGGCTTTAACCCCATGTCTGGATGTCTACCCATCCTTTTGCAGATACCCGTCTTCTTTGCTCTATATAAGGTGCTTACCATAACGGCAGACCTACAGCTTGCCAAGTTCCTTTGGATACAGAGCCTTGCTCAAAAGGACCCCTATTACATACTCCCTGTTCTTATGGGTATTACCATGATAGCCCAGCAGTTCATAAGCCCAAGCCCAGAAAAATCCCAAAACTACATAATGATGATAAGCTCCGTCTTCTTTACTTTCCTCTTTGCTAGCTTTCCAGCTGGCCTTGTGCTATATTGGACCCTCAACAACATTTTTAACCTTGGCCAAACTTATGTGATAAAGAAGCTAACCTTTAAGGAAGAAAAGCCTACCAAGAAAAAGGGTAAGAAAAGATGAGAGTTTTGATAACGGGTGGTGCAGGCTTTATAGGTTCCAACTTAGCAAAGGCTATTGAAAGGCGCTATCCAAGGGCAAAGGTATATGTTTTAGACAACTTTTCCTCTGGGCATTTTAAAAACCTTTTGGGCTTTAAAGGAGAGGTGATAACGGGAGACCTCTCGGACCCAAGCCTTTGGGAATGGTTAAAAAACAACTTTACCTTTAATGTGGTCTTTCACAAAGGAGCCATAACGGACACCACCGTGCAGGACCAGTGGAAGATGCTAAGAGTAAACACAGATAGCTTAAGGTATATATTGAACGCTTGCCTCTATTGGAATGCCAAGCTAATATACGCCTCATCCGCAGGCGTTTATGGAAACACAGAACCTCCCATGAGGGAAGAAGAGGGTTTGGTACCGGAGAACGTATACGGCTTTTCCAAGCTCATGATGGACCACATAGCCTTGTCTTTTATGGAAGAGAACAAACATATTCAGGTGGTAGGCTTTAGATACTTTAACGTCTATGGGCCCGGTGAGCAGTATAAGGGAAAGACTGCAAGCATGATATACCAGCTATACAGGCAGATGAAGGAAGGAAAAAGGCCAAGGCTTTTCAAATGGGGGGAGCAGAAGAGGGACTTTGTTTATATAGAGGATGTTATTGAGGCAAACCTTTTGGCTTTAGAAAAGGATGTCTCAGGTATTTTTAACATAGCCACAGGAGAGGCAAGGAGCTTTAACGAAATTGTGGAGCTTTTAAACAGATACCTTGGCACAAGCTATGAGGTGGAATACTTTGACTGTCCCTACGACTTTTACCAAAAGCTTACTCAGGCTAATATATCAAAGGCGGAAAGGCTTTTGGGCTACAAGCCAAGGTATAGGTTAGAGGAAGGGATAAGGGATTACCTTGAAAGACTGGGAGAGAGTATTAGGTCTTGACCTTGCAGGAAGTCCAAAGAGGAAAACGGGCTATGCCTTTTTGAAGGATAAAAGACTGGTGGTAGGCACACTATACACGGATGAGGAGATACTGGAAATTTCAAAGGGCTTTAAGCTTGTTATGATAGATGCTCCTCTGTCTTTGCCAGAGGGAAGAAGGAGCATAGAAGAGAGGGGGCCTCATTTTAGGGAGTGCGACCGCCTTTTGAAGAAAAGTGGATACAGGTTCTTTCCCATAAGCCTTGGACCTATGAGGATGCTTACAGAGAGAGGCATGAGGCTGGCGAGTATTTTGAGGTCAAAAGGTTTAGAAGTTTTGGAGACCTTTCCTGGAGCCATGTATGACCTTTTGAGAATAGACAGAAGAGACAAAAATGCAATCCTTAGCCTGTATAAAAGCTTACCCTTTGAGCTGGAAGATAGGCCTTACTCTCAAGATGAATTGGATGCTGTAGCCTGTTGGCTTGCGGGTGTGTGCTATATTATGGGTAAGGCTTTGGCTTTTTCTGGAAAAGATGGGAAGATAGTGGTGGCTACGGGGGAGTGTTTCCTTCCCCTGAGGGTGTTTCAAAAATCCATTTTACCTACGGTTATGTTAAAATAACAAAGAGATGATAACCATAAGCACTAAGCTTTTATTCTCAAACTATCAAGACAAAGAGAAGGTCTTAAACCTAATGAGAATATGGTCTTCTGCTATGAGATATGCCTACAAAAGACTTTTAGAAAGCATGGATATCAACACTTTAAGAAAGTTAATTCAAAATGTGTTTGGACTAAACGCAAGATATTCACACTCAGCCATTGTTAAAGCACAAGCCTTGATGAAAGTAAGAAAAGAGAAAGGAGAAAGCTTAAAAAAGGTTATATTTGGCGGAAGAGATAATTTTAGAAAATTGCAAAAAAGACATATAAACGGGAAAGACTACCAAAAGTTAAAAATACAATTCCAAGAGAGGAGAAAAGGCAATCTATACTCCATAGGACAAGCAAATTGTAAAGGAAACCAAAACACAAGGATAGAAGTAAAAGAGGATAGGACCTATCTTAGAATAAACACAGGAGAAAGGCAATATGTATATGCCTTGATAAGTGCAGGGGATAGGATAGACAAGATTAAAGAGATAGCTTTTTCTGGAAGAGCATATACGGTAGAGCTAAAGCTAAGAGATGGCAATGTGTATGCTTACTTCACCATAGAGGAAGAATATCCACAGATAGAGATAACCAAAGCTTATGGAGTAATAGGCATAGACCTAAACGCCTATCCAAACCACATAGCTTGGGTAGAAACGGATGAGTGTGGAAACCTTACAAGCTATGGTGAGGTGCCTATGCCAGAGCTATCAAGTGGTAATAGCAACAAGAGAGACTATTACATCTGGATATACGCACATAGAGTTGTAAGCTTAGCTAAAGAGAAAGGAAAGGCAATAGTGATAGAGAAGCTAAGGATAAAAAACAAAGGAAAAAAAGGAGATTATTCTGGGAGGCTATCAAGAAGGATAAGGCATAACTTTGCTTACAGAAAGCTATTAGAAAGGATAAAGCTACTTGCAAAAAGGAATGGCATAGAAGTGATAGAAGTAAATCCAGCCTACACATCTATCATAGGCATGTTAAAGTATGCACCACAATATATGGTAAGCAAGGATATAGCAGGTGCCTATGTGATAGCAAGAAGAGGCTTAGGTCTAAAAGAAAAGGTGCCAAAGAATTATATGGAGCTTATAAAAAGGCTAAGCGTAGAGGAATTAAAGGAGCTAAAAGAATATGTAAAAGAGAAAGTAAAGAATGCCTATTTGAAGGTCAAGCATATGAAAGAGATAGAAGCTTTGATAAAGTCTTTAAGCCTTGAGAGTGAGCCATGGAGGGTATCTGAGCCTCTGGAAGGAACAAGCTTAGGTATCCGATTTAATCCATGGCAAGTTCTCAAGGTAGTGGTGCTGACTGCACTCTCTCCTGAGAAGGTCTTAAGGGACCTCTCTGTCCTGAAAGATATTCTCTTTCGGGGCTTGTGGGGAGACCCTATATGGGCACGAGCTCCTACTGCAGGGGGTAGGGGCGTGGTCTGTGTGGAAGCACGGGCTATTTTTGAAACACCCTGCCTTCCCCTTGACAAAGAATGAATTGCAAATTATTATCATTTAATAGGAGGTTAAAGGATGGAAAGGGTTTATATCTTTGACACCACCTTAAGGGATGGAGAGCAAGCACCGGGATTTTCTATGACCACAGAAGAAAAGCTCCAAATGGCGCACCAGTTGGCAAGGCTTGGGGTGGATGTTATAGAGGCGGGCTTTGCGGCTGCGTCAAAGGGCGATTTTGAGGCTGTCAATCTAATAGCTACCGAGGTAAAGGGCCCAACTATATGTTCCCTTGCAAGGGCATTGGAAAAGGATATAGAGCTGGCGGGCGAAGCCCTACGGCCTGCGGAAAGGAAAAGGATACACACCTTTATAGCCACTTCTGAAATACACATGAAGTATAAGCTAAGGATGTCCCCAGAGGAGGTCTTAGAAAGGGCAAAGAGGGCCGTAGAGTTTGCAAGGAAATTCACCGACGATGTGGAGTTTTCTTGTGAAGATGCTACAAGAAGCCAAAGGGATTTCCTTTACAAGGTTATAGAGACTGCCATAAAGGCTGGAGCTACTGTGATAAACATACCAGACACGGTTGGATATGCAGTGCCGGAGGAGTTTGCAAGGCTTATAGAGGATATAAGGAACAATGTACCAAACATAGACAAGGCCATAATAAGCGTCCATTGTCATGATGACCTTGGAATGGCTGTGGCAAACTCCCTTATGGCCGTAAAGCACGGTGCAAGGCAGGTGGAATGCACTATAAACGGCATAGGTGAAAGGGCTGGGAACGCAGCCTTGGAAGAGATCGTTATGGCCCTCAAGGTAAGGAAAGACTTCTTTGGCGGTCTATACACCAACATAAACACAAAGGAGATATACAAAACCAGTAGGCTATTGTGCAGGATAACGGGAAGCTTTGTCCAGCCAAACAAGGCGGTGGTGGGCGATAACGCCTTTGCCCACGAGTCGGGTATACACCAACATGGCGTTTTGGCAAACCCTCTAACTTATGAAATCATGTCCCCAGAGGATGTGGGCTTTCCTTCCACAAGGATAGTTTTGGGAAAACACTCTGGAAGACATGCGCTAAAAAGCAAGCTAAAGGAGCTTGGCTTTGAGTTTTCAGAGGAGGACTTGGATAGGATCTTTGAAAAGTTTAAGGCTTTGGCGGACAAGAAAAAGGAGGTATATGAAGAAGATATAGAGGCACTGGTCTATGAGGAGTTTATGAAGCATGAGGAAGAGGAGCCTATAAAGGTCTTGCATTATCAGGTTCAAACAGGAGATAAGCTTTTGCCTACGGCCACTGTGGTTCTAACATTCAGAGGCGAAGAGAGGACGGCCACCTCTACAGGCAATGGCCCGGTGGATGCCATAATAAAGGCCATTCAAAAGGCTCTTAACATAGAGCCAAAGTTGTTGGACTTTTCCATAAAGGCCCTAACTCCCAACACGGATGCCCAAGCCGAATCCAGGCTTGTTATTGAGCTTGATGGTGTAAAGGCAAGCGGAAGGGGTGTGGATGTGGATATAATAAGAGCAAGTGTGAACGGCTTTGTGGATGCTTTAAACAGAGCCTTGCTTAGGAAGAGCTATATAATTTCAAAGGAGAACTTAAGAAGGGAAGGGACGGTTTAACCTTTATAGACCCTAAGCCCTTCTCCCTCCTCCACGCCCCCTATTATCCAAAGTTTAAGGCCCAGCTCCTGGGCTTTCTTTTCAAGGTCTTGTAGCCTTTCTCCTGGAAAGCTAAAAAGTAGCCCTCCAGAGGTGACAGGGTCAGAAAGAACCAAAAGCTCCCATGGTTCCAAGCCTTCCACCATAAGGTAATCCCTAACAAAGTTGTAATTGTCCATAGCTCCCTTAGGATAGACCTTCTCTTTTACAAACCTCATGGACTCTTCATAGATTGGAACTTTTGAAAAATCTATGTATACCCTCACCTTAGACCTTCTTGCTATGTTGTAGGCGTGGCCCAAAAGGCCAAAGCCCGTTACATCTGTGCAAGCACTTGCAAACTCTCTTGCAAGGGAAGATGCTTTGTCGTTGAGCATGAGCATATAGTCAATGGCATGTTTTATATCTTTTTCCTTTAGCCTTCCTTCCTTTATAGCCTTTGTAAGGATACCTACACCTATGGGCTTTGTTAAAGCCAAAAGTTCACCTGGCTTTGCCCCATTTTGCGTGAGATATTTTCCATCTTCACACACTCCCATCACCGCAAGACCAAACTTGGGTTCTTTGTCATCAATTGTGTGTCCTCCCAATAATACCGTTTTAGCCTCTTTTAGCTTGTCCGCACAACCTTTCATAACTTCCCTTAAAACTCCAATATCAAGGTCGCAGTTATTAAAGCCCACAATGGCAAGGGCATTAAGTGGCTTGCAACCCATGGCATAAACATCGCTTAGGGAGTTGACGGTAGATATGGCACCCCATAGGTATGGGTCGTTTAGTATAGGGGTTATAAAGTCTACCGTATGCACATATACCTTTCCTCCGTATGCGTAAACTCCCGCATCATCACCCACACCCACAAGGGTGTGCTCATCAACATATAGGTCCAGCCCTCTTATTAAGTTTTCCAGGTCCGCCGGACCCAGCTTACTGGCTCACCCGGAGGCCCTTACAAGCTTTAAAAGCTCCATAGCTTAAATATCATAAAAGGGTTTTTATTTAACATGCCTTGAACTTTTAGAAGGATTGGAGCTTAATGGTTTAAAATTTTAAACTATGAAGGATCTTCTAAAAAAGCTCTCCGAGTTTGAAAATCTTACCAAGGAAGAGGTAAGGCAGGCCTTAGAAGAGATTACAGAAGGTAGGGCAACAGATGCCCAGATAGGTGCTTTTATTATGGGCACTAAGATGAAGGGAGAAACACCAGAGGAGATAGAGGGTGCTGCAAGCTTTTTTAGAGAAAGGGCTACAAAGGTAGAGATAGAAGACAGGGAGAACTTGGTGGATACGTGCGGTACTGGTGGGGATATGTCGGGAACCTTTAACGTTTCTACAACGGTTGCCTTTGTCCTTGCAGGTGCGGGCATAAGGGTGGCAAAGCATGGAAATAGGTCCATATCCTCCAAAAGTGGCAGTGCGGACCTACTGGAATATCTTGGTGCCAGGATAGACCTTGGCCCACAGCAGGTAAAGAGAATGATAGAAGAAATAGGCATAGGCTTTATGTTTGCCCCCAACTTTCATCCTGCCATGAAGAGGGTTATAGGGCCAAGGAGAGAAGTAGGCATTAGGTCTATTTTTAACCTTATAGGCCCCCTTTCAAACCCGGCGGGCGCCAAAAGACAGCTTATTGGAGTTTTCTCCGATAGCTTTGTAGATAAGGTGGCCTTTGCTTTGAAGGGATTGGGTATAAAAAGGGCCTTTGTGGTGCATGGAAAGGATGGTATAGATGAAGTTTCCATTAGCGCGCCCACGCGTATAGCTGAGCTAAAAGATGGAGAAGTTTTTCTGTATGACTTCCATCCGGAAGAGCTTGGCTTTAAGACCTATCCTGTGGATTATATAAGAGTGTCTTCTGTGGAAGAGAGCGCAAAGATGGTTCTTTCAATTCTTAAGGGTGAAGTCTCTCCTGCCTATCATATGGTCTTATTAAACTCTATATTTGGCATAATGGTTTCTGGATTGACAGATGATAAAGAATTGGCCCTTGAGATGGCAAAAGAGTCCATACATTCTGGAAAGGCTTACCAAAAGCTTCAAGCCTTTATAGAACTGTCCAAAAGCCTTTGATGATAAAGGTTGGTAAGGTTGGCTACCTTAATACTCTACCCCTCTTTTATAAATGGGATACTTCACAAACAGTCTTAGTAGAAGGCCATCCCTCAGAACTGGTAGACAGGCTAAGAAAAGGAGAGCTACATGCGGGTATAGTTTCTTCTGTGGAATATCTTTTTCATAAAGAGGACTACTTGATTGTTCCTAAGGTGTGTATAGCATCAAGAGAAAGGGCCTGTTCTGTACTTATCTTCTCTAATAGACCCCTTGAGGATATAAAAAGCCTTTACCTGACGCCTGCTTCTCTAACCTCTAAGGAGCTTGCTATGTACGTTGTTAAGGTTATATACGGCAACAGTCCCGAGCTTGTTAAAGACAGGTCTAAGGCGGATGCCATCATGCTTATAGGTGATGAGGCTATGATTGAGAAGTCTCTTGGAAAATGGCAGTATGTATATGACCTGGGTGAGGAGTGGTTTAAACGACATAGACTTCCTTTTGTCTTTGCTCTTTTTTTAGTCAGGAGGGATGCACCCACTTGGCTTTGTGATTATATAGCTAAACAATGTTCTACGTCCAAGGATTTGTTTTTCAAAGACCTTATGCAAGGAAGAATAAAGGTAAATGGTTTTAATCAAAGCTTTTTGGTTGAATATTTTACTTCATGCTTACAATATGACCTTGATGAGAAAGCTATACAATCCCTTGGAATTTTTAATGGTTTTTTAATGAAAAGAAACCTATAATTGTTATGTAAAGGAGGTGAAACATGAGAAAGAAGGCACTTATACTCTTTGGAGTATTTAGTTTAGGATTTGTCTTTTCTTGTGGTCAGGTAACCACGCAAAGGACCTATGAGGGAGCAGGCATAGGAGCGGCGGGCGGTGCCATAGCTGGCGCACTTATAGACAAAAATAACCGTTGGCGTGGTGCTGTTATCGGTGGCGTTCTTGGTGCGGTTATAGGCGGAACAATAACAGAGATAGCTGCAAGGGCATCAAGGGAAGCGGCCATGCAAAACAGGCCAGTAGAGTACAGGTCGGAGGATGGCACTCAAAAGGTAGTAGCTGAGCCAGTTGCCTCAAAAGGAAACTGCAAGATAGTAAAGACCACCTATTATCAAAACGGCAAAGTGGCAAAGGTAGAAGAGAAGGAGGTCTGCCCATAAGGGCAGCCCCTTTTTTTACATGCCTTTACATTTTGTATTTATAACTCCAAAGTTGCCGCCCCTTTTCCTGTAGGCTATTTTTAACGTTCCCGTGCTTATATCTACAAAAGGTAAAAAGTAAACGCCAGAATCTTGAAGTTCAAAGATAGCATCCTCCACACTCATAGGCTTTTCTATTACCAGCTCTTCTTCAATTATTAGAGGCTTTTCTCTTTCTTCATGAGGAAGGATCTCTTCCATTATCATTTCTTCTTTTATCTTGTGTCCTTTTCTCCTTAGTTCAAGCCTCCTTTGTTTTAACTTTATTAACTGTCTTTCTATTTCATCCATTACCCTGTCAAGGGCGGAGAATGGGTCAGCATCTTCATCCCAAGCGTGCAAGGCACCACCACCCCACGTTTTTAGATAAATGTCCATGTCTACCCTGTATAAGGTGGGCCTGCTATCGCCTGCAAAATCCTTTTGTTTTGCCCTTGAAGTGGAAAGGGTAACTACCACTTCTACTTGGTCTTCATCAGCTTCTTTGAGAAACCTCTTAAACCTTTCAAGTTTGCCTTCCACAAAGGCTTTCATAGAATCTGTCCATTCAATACCCTTACCTATAAACTCTACGTTCATTCTAAGCCTCCTTTTAGCCTTGTATTAGGATAGAATATAATAGCATGAATTTAGGCGTGCTTGTATCTGGGCGAGGGTCAAACCTCCAAGCCATTATAGATGCCATAGAAAGGGGAAAGCTAAAAAGTAAAATATCCTTAGTCATATCGGATAAGGAAGGCGTTCAGGCAATAGACAGGTGCATAAGGCATCATATACCATACAAGGTGATAAAGCGGAAAGATTTTCAAAGTAAAGAGGCCTTTGAACTGGCTATGGTAGAAGCCCTAAAAGAGGCGGGTGTGGAATTAGTGGTGCTTGCGGGCTTTATGAGGGTGCTTTCTGCCACTTTTCTAAGCGCCTTTCCTATGAAAGTTATAAACATACATCCTTCCCTAATCCCAGCCTTCCAGGGCCTAAATGCCCAAAAACAAGCCCTTGACTATGGTTCAAAGATAACAGGCTGTACTGTCCATTTTGTTACGCAAGAGCTTGATAATGGTCCTGTTATAGTTCAGGCTTGCGTGCCAGTGCTTCCGGAGGATACGGAAGAGAGCCTTTCTCAAAGAATCCTTTTTCATGAGCATAGAATACTACCGCAGGCGGTCAAGTGGATGGCAGAGGGTAGGGTAAAGGTGGAAGGTAGAAAGGTTATAGTAGAAGGCGCTCAATACGGGACTTTGCCTTTTAACCCAAACGTTGAAGACTTTTGATATAATTAACGCAAAAAGGAGGTGTGGACATGCTAAGGTTTTTTAGGAGGCCACTTTTGGTGTTGGGTGTGGCAGGATGGTTCTTCACCTTTAACTCTGCTCCTGCCGTGGCTGGACTTGTAAGCTCCAAGCCTGCTTCAGAAGAGATTATAAAGAGGGAAGAGGACCTTGCCAAGGTCCAAAGGGTCCTTGAAAGCAAAGAGCTTCAAGAGAAGCTAAAGGCATATGGACTTACAAAGGAAGAAGTGGAACAAAAACTCTCTCAACTAAGCGATGAACAAATACACATGCTTGCAAAGGCATCCGATAGGGTTTTGGCAGGTGGGGATGGTATAGGCTTGGCCATAGGCATCCTTGTGGTTGCCATACTCCTTGTTATACTCCTAAAGCTTCTCAACAAAGAAATCATAATAAGGTGACCTTTTTCCTGCTCCTCCTTTTCCCCCTTTTTATATACTCAAAAAGCCTTGAAGTGCCTTTTGTAAAGCAAAAGGACCAGTTCTGTGGTCCTGTCTCTTTAAGCTCTGTTCTTGGCTTTTATGGCATATCCCTTTCCCAAGAGGCTATAGCGGAAAAGGTGTATAATCCAAAGCTCAAAGGAGCTCTTATAACAGACTTGGAAAACTATGTCAAATCTCTTGGGCTAAAAGCTGAGACAAGACAAGGCACCCTTGAGGATTTAAAGGTCCTAATAGACAAGGGTATCCCTCCCATTATCCTCGTTGATTTGGGAAGTTTTTTTGTAAGCATACCCCACTATATGGTGGTAGTTGGCTATGAAGGAGGTAAATTTTTTGTGCATACGGGCTATGAGGAGTCAAAAAGCATGGAGGCAAAAGACCTTGATAGGCTTTGGTCAAAGATGGGAAGGGTTATGCTTATAGTTTATCCACCACACACCCCTTAGTCTCCACACCTTAGCACCCTTGCCTCTACCTCTACAACTCCATCCTTTATCATATCAAGCTCCCTGGCGGCAGCATAGGAAAGGTCAAGCACCCTATTGCCTTTAAAAGGTCCCCTATCTATCACTTTTACCGTGGCTTCTCTACCGTTTTTTAAGTTTTTTACCCTTAAAAGGCTACCGAGGGGCAAGTTTGGGCTTGCCGCATATAAACCATGCATGTCATAGGGAATACCATAGGGAGTTTCTCTTTTGTGGTATTGTTCGGCATAATAACTGGCAGGACCCCTTATATAGGCTGGGCAGGTTCTAATATCATCTACTCCACACCTTTGAACCTCAAGCCTTGCTGGGAATGGAGCTGGCCCGAGAAGACCTCTAAACCTATCCGGCACGCATATGCCTTTTACGTCCTCCTTTCTAAAAACGGCTATGGTTATACTTCTTCCAGTTAAAAGGTTTTCTATCTTTACCCTGCTTCCACTTTGAACTGCGTTGCTATATGCCCTTTCACCATCACAATAAAAACCTTCTGTTCGTATAATGGTTGGACAGCTTACCCTAAGATGTTCTTCTTTGGAAGCTTCCCTCACCATAACAGAACAGGAAAATAGAAAAGGTATAAAAATGACTGTAAGCCTTTTCATAGCCTTCTGTATAAAGCGGAGAGAAGTAGGCCATTTATATTTTGCACTAAGCTAAACAAGGCTCCAGGCAAGGCGGACAAGGGAGAAAAGTACTTTAGGGCAAGCACCACAGCAAGTCCAGAGTTTTGAATGCCAACTTCTATGGATAGGGTCTTTGCCCTTACCTTATCAAGGCCTGCAAGCAAACCAAAGATATAACCAAGGAGAAAACCAAAAAGGTTATGAAGGGATACAAGAAGGAACACCTGCATGCTAAGGTCCCTTAACCTTTCAGAGTTTAGCGCAAGCACCACGGCAATTATTATACCTATGGCAACTATTGCCATATAGGGCAGGACCTTTTCAAAGGCTTTTGTGGATGGAAGGAACCTTTTTATGAATATGCCAATAGCTACGGGCAATACGACTATAAAAATTAGGTCCCTGAGCATATCCATCACTGGCACATCCACTTTTTTTCCTACCAAAAGGTAGGTGAGAAGCGGGGTCAAAATGGGGGAGATGAGGGTAGAAAAGGTGGTCATACTTACCGAATAGGCCAAGTCTCCCTTGGAAAGGTATGTTATAACATTAGAAGCGGTCCCACCAGGGGCAGAGCCTACAAGCACTGTCCCTACGGTCAATTCTGTGTTTACACTTAGGATTTTTGCAAGAAAATATCCAAGGAAGGGCATTATGGTAAATTGAAGAAGCGCCGCATAGAATATTCTAAAGGGCTTTTTTAAGGTTTCCATAAAATCATAAGCCTTCATGGTCAGACCCATACTAAGCATTACAAAAGCAAGCATGGGAACCACAAAGGGTTTAAGACCTATAAAGAATTCTTTCATGTATATACCAAGAAAGCTAAAGACCAATATAATAGTAAGGCTTAAGATGGCTTCCATATTGCTATAATATACCAGATGGTAAGATTTTTGATTTTACTTTTCCTTATAAGCTTTTCCTTTGCCAAGGTAGTTGCACGCATAGACAAGGAGGTTATAACTTCAGAGGAGGTAAGGGAGGCCTTTGGTGCTTATTGGAGGGAGATCCTTCATCTTCCCATTGCAAGGGCAACTTCCAGGGACCTGCAAGAGTTTTTGGTAGAGTATGTGAGAAGTAAGATAATAATGATGGAAGCAAAACGTATGGGGCTTTCGGTCTCAAATGCAGAATTTGAGGACTATGTGGAAAAGCACGTGGGAAGCAAAAGGTTAAGTAATATAGCTAAGGAGTTTTTATACACAGAGATTCTCACGCAAAAGATCATAGATAGGATAGCTGGGAATATGGATATAAAAGATGGACAGATTACTGCCTATTATTACCTTAATCTAAGAGAATTTAAGCTTCCAGCCCAGGTTTTACTTGAAAGGTATTCTGTAGACAACCTTGATAGGGCTAATGAGCTATACTACAACCTTGCCAACGGAATTACGGTAAAGGAAGATAGGGAGATAAAAAAGGGCCAGCCCATGTGGTATTCCATACAGACCTTGCCAGAGATAGTAAGAAGACAGCTATACCCTTATGATGTGGGTAAGACCACAAAACCTATAGAAGTGGGGGGAGTTTATGTTATTTTTAGGGTGGCAGAAAAAAGGGGAAGTGGTATAATGCCCCTTGAGGAGGCAAAGCCTATAGTTAGGGAAAAGCTTCTCAGAGAAAAAAGGCAGGAGGTCTTTCAAAGATGGTTTCAGGAAGCTTTAAAAAGGTACTCTGTGGAGTTTTACTTTGGACAGCTATAAGCTTTTCTGCGGTCCTTGTAGATAGGGTTGTGGCTTCTGTTAATTCAGAGCCAATACTGGAAAGTGATGTAAAGATGGGCATGCTTTTTTATGAAGGCCTAACAAAAAGACAGGTTATTGACAAGCTTGTAGAACATATGCTTTTGTATCAATTCCTTATAGGTAAGGGCCTTCAGGTGCCTCAAGAACTAATAGATGGAACTATTCAAAACATAGCAAGAGCTAACAAGACAGACCTTGAAGGCTTAGCAAGAGAACTTGCAAAAGAAAATCTTACCTTGCAAGACCTTAGAAGATTTTTAGAGAGAGAACTTTTGGCAACCCAGGGCCTTATGGCCTTTCTTGGAAGGGAGATAAAGGTCTCGGATATGGAAATTGAACTGGAAAAATTGAAAAGGGGTGATATAAAGGTGGTTAGGAATATAGAGCTTCTTGTGGTGGATAAAAGGGAAGGGAGTAAGCTGGTGGATGTGTTTAAACCTTCTAAACCACTTGAGGTTATAGCTAAGGAGCTGGGTGTTAACTTAGAAAGGTTGAGGGTAAGTAGGGGAGAGCTGGTAGAGGTCCTTGATAAGGAAGTGTGGCGTGCAAAGGTTGGTGATGTAGTAATGGCGGAGGACAAGGACCATATATACATAGCAAGGGTCATATCGGAGGAAAACACTTCGCAGGATAAGGATATAGAAGAGATAAAACAGGAGATACTTTTAAGGAAAATAGAACAAAGGAAACAGGAGCTTATTGAAAGGCTAAGGAAGAATAGCTTTGTAAAGGTGTTGCAGTAGGTCTTCCAAGCTGTTAAAAACAAGGTCTGGGCTAAAGCTTGCCTTTTTTAACTCCTCTTCTTTGTATTTTCCTGTTGTCATAAAAACTGTCTTTATTCCCAAATCCTTTGCCCCCATTAGGTCTGTGTATATATCGTCGCTTACAAGATATACTTCTTCTCCTTTAAGCCCTTTTAGAGCATGTTCTATAAACTCTTTGGAGGGCTTGCCCAGATTGGGTATATCTTCCTTGTAGTTGCATGCATGGGCTATGGAAATAGCTATGGACCCAGCACCCGGAAAATACAATCCATCATCATCCTTAACTATCCTGCTTAAATTTACAGGAACTATCCTTGCACCGTTCAAAAAGACTGCGGAAGTAGCAAGCTTTAGCTTTTTGAAGTCTATGCTTCTGTCCTGAGCTATTACCACCGCATCCACTCTATAATCCTCAAGCACCTCAAAACCGAGGTCCAAAAGATATTCCCTTACAACGGGCATGCCTATGAAGAAAACCCTTTTTATGCCTTTTTCTTTTAGATAATCTCCCAGTATGGATAGGGGTGATATGAATTCATCTTCTCTTAACTCTATGCCTTTATTTTTTAGCTCCTCCAATATCTTTTTTGGAGGCCTTGTGGAGTTGTTAGAGACCACCCTGAAAGGTATGTTAAGGCTTCTAATACCATTAAGAAAGCTATGAGTATCTGGGAAAGGGTTTAACGCCTTGTCTTTTACAAGCACACCGTCAAGGTCAAGGAGTATAACGGGCCTTTTCATTGCTTAAAGGGGATGCTTATCCAAAGCTCGTCAAAGCCCTCCCTTTCTCTTCTTATATCCACCTCAATCCTTTTTACTTCAAACTGAGGGTATTTTGAGAAAACAGATATTAAGTCATCCCTAAGCCGGTCAACAAAATTTGGCGGAAGACCTTTTCTTTCATAGGATAGAACCAAGGTTAATCTCTTTTTAGCCTCCTCCTTACTCTTCCCTCTATTGAAAAGTAGGTCCCATATCATACTCATCTCCCCAAAAGCTTTTCAAGGAAGCTCTTTTTCTCACCATATCTTACCATAGGAACGTCCTCACCTTCAATCCTTCTTGCCATGTCCATTATGGCCTTTGAGGCATTGTATTCTCCGAATAGCACTATTGGTTCTCCCCTGTTGGTAAAGTCTATAAGCTTTGGTTCTTCTGGCACTATGCCTATTGGCTCCACTTTGAGTATATCCACTATGTCCTCTACCGAAAGCATCTCTCCTTTTTTTACACTTTCCCACTTTATCCTGTTTATAACAAGGTAGGATTCCTTTTTGCCCATGTTTTCCAATAGTCCTATTACCCTGTCCGCATCTCTAATAGAAGAAACTTCTGGGTTTACCACCACTAAGGCCACATCCGCTGGAAGAGAAGCTATCTGAAAGCCCCTTTCAATGCCAGCTGGTGAATCTATGAATATGTAATCGTATTCATTGGATTCCCTTATGGTGTTTATAAGCTCTACCCACTTATCTTTGTCTATGGCGTCCTTGTTCTTTGTTTGGTTTGCGGGAAGTAGCCAAAGGCTAAGACCCCTTTTGTCTCTGACCAAAGCCTTATGAAAATCCACCCTACCTTCCAAAACATCAAGCACGTCATAAACTATACGGTTTTCCAGACCCAGTATCATATCAAGGTTTCTAAGGCCTATGTCCGCATCCGCCACAAGCACTTTTCTGCCAAGGCTTGCAAGGGCAACGCTTAGATTGGCAGTTATGGTTGTCTTTCCTACACCTCCCTTTCCAGAAGTAACTACAAACACTCTACTCATTTATACCCTCTCAAGTATTATACTCCCATCCTCAATCTTTGCAACCTCCGGATAGCCGGGAGATTTCCTTTCTTCTTCGTTCATTATGGCTACTTTTTTACCTATTCTTATCTGCTGTGGTTCCATTTCAAGGGCCACCACCACCGCCTTTTCATCGCCCAAAGCTCCGGCTATGGCAATGCCCCTAAGCTTTCCCATAATTATAATATTACCAGTTGCTATAACCTGCGCATCCTTATTCACATCCCCAAGAACAAGGATATCTCCATTGTGTTCTATCCTTTGGCCGGAACGGAGATGCTTTTGAACTATTAAAAGCCTTTCTCCTCTGGTGGTTTCAAGATTGCTTATTTTTTTGACGCTTTTTATATCCTTGCTTGCAAGGGCGCTTTCTATCTTTTCTATTTCTTCCTTTTCCAGTAGACCTTTGCCGTCTATGAGTACATAGCTACCTTCAAAGAGTTTAGAGGATATCCTTTTCTTTATTTCCTCCACAATGTTGTCAATATTACCTTTTTCCTTTATCTCTACCAACAGGACGGGGAGAGTAATACCCTTTATTTCTATCATGATGTCTTTTATGGCTCCGGGGGAGGGACTCGAACCCCCAACCTGACGGTTAACAGCCGCCTGCTCTGCCCGTTGAGCTACCCCGGATCACAATAATATATTATACACCTTTCACTCCCTTGTGTATACTTTTATCTATTGTGCTTAAACACTGGGATGGATGGATTATCCTTAGCCTGTTTGCCCTCTTTATAATAGGAGAGACTGCCATAATAAGCATTAATGTGGTGCCTTACTTTATGGATTCTTACTCTACCTTTTCCCTTTATAAAAAACCGATCTTTCAACTCGTTGTGTTTTTCTTGGGTCTTTATATAGCTAATATATTGGCAAGGGTAGATTATAGGCTTTTTATGAAAGGTATAGTTCCTTACCTCCTTATAGGACTTACTGTTTTGAGCTTAATAGCCGTGCTTATGAAGAAGTTCATATCTGGCAGAGCTGTAGACCGTTGGCTTTTTGGCACAAGCATACAACCTTTGGAGTTCGCAAAGATAAGCCTTGTTATATTTCTGTCTTACTACATAGTACGAAAGGGCAACTTAAGACAATGGAAAAATCTTTTATGGGCTTTGTTTTTCCCTTTTCTTATTGCCTTCCTTCTGCTTTTGCAACCAGACAAAGGGGGTGCAGTTTTTATTCTGTTGATGACTGCTTTAATGGTATATGTAGGTGGTGTTCCAAAAAAGGTTTATCTTGCAGTGCTTCCCTTAATGTTTACTGTCATATACTACATTCTTACATCAAAGGGCTATGTGGCCGAAAGGCTTTCTGCGTGGAAGGACCCTTTCCTTGACCCAGAGGACAGTGGATACCAGATAATACAGTCCCTTTATGCTCTTGCAAGGGGTGGTCTTATGGGCGTGGGAATAGGTCAAGGTGTTCAAAAGCTGGGAGCCTTGCCTGCATCTGACACGGACTATATTATGGCTGTTATAGGTGAGGAGATGGGATTTTTGGGGATATTTATGGTTATTGTCCTTTACTGCCTTCTCATAGGTAGATTATTCTGGTATTCTCTAAGGATGTATGAACCTATGGAAAAGCTCCTTCTCTTTGGCATAGCCATAAACTTTGCACTCTCCTTTTTGTGGAATATGGCAATGGTTTCCAACCTAATACCACCAAAGGGTATAGCATTACCCTTCATAAGCTATGGTTCTTCTAACCTTTTTGCTTCCCTTCTGTTTTTGGGCATAGCCCAGTCGGTTATAAACCATCAAGAGAGGACAAGTTCAAGCTTTTCAAGCACATCTTCTACCCTAACTTTGTTTAAGCATGCCTGAGTGCCAGTTTTGCACCTTTTTGGGTTTGGCGAGCAGGGAGAACACCAGAGGTCTGGCTTAAGGTAGTAGCCCTTTAGAGGATAAAAGCCATAGTCTGGTGAGGTGGCAGTGTATATGCTTATGGCTGGCACGCCAAGGGCGTTGGCTATATGCACAGGGGAGGAATCGCAGGATATTACAGCCTTTGAGAGGCTTATGACGGCCATAAGCTCCCTCAAGCTTGTTTTTCCTACAAGGTTTATAACTGAGCTATCTTTGAAGGCCTCTCCTCTTTCTTTACCAACCACCACCACGGGAAGCCTTATCCTTTTGACAAGCTCAAGCCAGTTTTCCAAGCTCCACTCCTTTAGTGGAAAGTTAGAAAAAGGAGATATAACCACAAACTCCCTTGGAAGATTGAACTTTTCAATGGCTTTTCTTTTTTCCTCCTCTTCTACCATCAAAGCAGGAAGCCTTTCAAAGTTTTTTATGCCAAGGGGCTTTAAAAGTTCTAAGTTTCTGTCTACTTCGTGCATGTCCCATCGGTGTTTTATCCTATGTGTGTATAACCAAGATAACTCCGACCTGTCAAAGCCAATCCTTATAGGTATGCCGGAGAAAAAAAGGATGAGGGCTGTCCTTGCGGATATGTGCGGGCTTATGGCCACATGGTAGTCTTTTATTTTTTCCAGCATCTCAAAGCTTTCTTTTAGGCCCTTATCAAAGGGAATTAACTCTATGTCAAAGCCCTTTAGAAGTTCTTTTATAAAGCTTCTGCCCACAAAGGCTATATGTGCCTTTGGAAAATTCTTTTTGAGACTTTTTATAAGGGGGGTGGCAAGGACCACGTCCCCCAGGTAGGCTGTCTGCCAAAGGAGTATCCTCATTTAATACCAGATATGCTGGCTATCTTCCACTTTTTCTCGTCCTTTATCACTATAAAGCTAAGGATCTTTTCCACCCCTTGCTTATCTATTATCTTTACCACCACCTCCACATGCTTATCGTCTATCTTGCTTGCATCAAGCACCTTTACCTTCTTTATGTTCTCACCCATGGAAGAAAGCACGCAGGCCAGAACTTCCGATGGCTTCATCTCCGTTAGTTGAACAGGCATTTTTAGTTCCTGCACCAAAGCATCCCTAAAAGGTGGGTACAGAAGCTTTACGGCCTCTTTTCCTTCCCCGTCCCTTACCTCTTCAATAAAGTCTTTTACCGTATCTCTGGCAGACTCCTCCGGCTTTTCGCCGCAGGCCCTGAAGACAAAAAAGACCAAAAGGACAGCTCCTAAGATAAGAACAATCCTTTTCATGAACTTACCTCCTCTATAAGAAATTTATGTATTGACTTGGCCGCTTTTCTTCCTTCCGCGAGGGCCCTTACCACCGTGTCTCCACCGTTTACCACATCTCCACCGGCAAAAAGGCCTCTTACAGATGTCCTAAAGTTTTCATCCACCTTTATGGTTTTCCACTTAGTAAGCTCAAGTTCTGGCAGGTCTTCATAAGCTACAGGGTTTGCCTTTTGCCCTATAGCAAATATGACCGAATCGCACTCTATTATATGCTCTGACCCTTCTACTGGCACAGGCCTTGGCCTTCCGCTCTCGTCTGGCTCTCCCAGCTCCATCTTTATACACCTTAGGCCTACCACCTTACCCTCTTCGTCTCCTACTATCTCTATGGGCTGTGTTAGCCAATGAATTATGGCACCCTCTTCTGCAATGTGATCCCACTCCTCTTGGCGTGCGGAAGAGGTCCCCCTTGTCCTTCGGTATACCACGTGGGTTTCCACTCCAAGCCTCAGGGCCGTTATGGCACAGTCCACAGCCGTAAAGCCACCACCTATTATGGCAGTTCTCCTTCCAAGGTTTACAGGCGTTGCGCTCTGTGGAAAAAGGTCTGCCCTTGCAAGCCCTACCCTTGTTAGAACCTCTATGGCAGAATAGACACCTTTCAGATGGTCTCCCTTTATACCCAAAGACCCCCTTCCTGCACCCACAGCCAAGAAAACAGCATGATATTTTTTCAAAAGCTCGGAAAGCTTTATGGTTCTTCCCACCGCATAGCCAAAGAAAAACTTAACACCCAGATCCTCAAGCTCTTTTATATGCCAGTCTATTATCTCCCTTGGTAGCCTTGCATGGGGTATGCCGTAGGCCATCACACCCCCAGCCCTTGGCAGTGCTTCAAAGATATGCACCTCATGCCCCCACCTTGCCAGGTCATAGGCACAGGCAAGCCCCGCAGGCCCGGCACCTATTACAGCTACCCTATAGCCCGTGGCTTTTTCCTTCTCCACGTCCACCTTTATGCCAGATATCCTTATAAAGTCTCCCACGAACTTCTCAAGGGCGCCTATGCTTACTGGAAGTCCCTTGTTTTTTCTATCTCTTACCGTATCATAATACAGTATGCAAGAACCTTCGCATTGCCTCTCCTGAGGGCATATCCTACCGCATATGGAGGGGAAAGGGTCCGCCTCAATTATCTTCTTGTAGGCACCTACAAGGTCTCCTTCCGTTATTTTCCTTATAAAGCCCGGTATGTCCACGTTTATGGGACAGCCCTTTATACACCTTTGGTCCGCATCTTTACAGAAAAGGCACCTCTGGGCCTCATCAAGGGCAAGGGGGACCGAATAGCCAAGAGCGTATTCTCTAAAGCCTTTCACCCTCTCCTGGGGAGGCAAAAGTGGCTCTGGGTTCCTGTCTTCGTACCTTATACGCTTAGCCATTTAGTAAATAATTATATGCGGAAAGGTTAAAAGTGTTTATGTGGCTTGGCCTTTTAAAAGATCCAGAAACTTGTCAAGGGTTATAGGCTTGCTAAGATAATAGCCTTGCAGATAATCACAACTCATTCTCATAAGCAAATCTGCTTGCCACTCATATTCCACACCCTCCGCTATGGTTTTTATGTTTAGAGTCTTACACATGCTTACAAGATGTTGCACTATGTTGAGGGTTTTTACATCTTCTAACCTGTCCACAAAGGACTTGTCTATTTTTAGATAGCTTATAGGGAACTTGGAAAGGAGGGAAAGTGAGGAATACAGAATGCCAAAGTCATCAAGGACTATGCTTATGCCCAAGTTATGCACCTCTTCCAAGATTCTATTAGCCCTTTCTAGGTCTTTTATTACAGCCTCCTCTGTTATCTCCAAGTTTATAAGGCTTGGGCTAATTTCATACTTCTCTATAAGACTTTTAAGGTAATCTGGGAGGTCTTCATCTATACTGAGGGGGGAAAGGTTTAAATAGATGGGAACACTTATAGAATAGTCTTTTATGAGTCTCATGGCCTCTTCAAAGACCCAATAGTCAAGCCTTTTTGTGAGCCTTTTCTTTTCCACAATGTGTAAAAAGTCCTTGGGATACAAAAGGCCAAAAACGGCAGAATACCATCTTATAAGGGCTTCAGCTCCAACCGGTCTTAGGTCCTTTGAGCTATAGTAGGGCTGGAAGTGCAGTACAAACTCACCCCTCTCTATGGCATAGTTTAGTTCTTCTCCAATCTTTAGATCTTTTATTATTCTCTCTTCTTCACCCTTTTTATAATATGCAAAGGAAGAAGTGCCACCCTTTGCCTGTTTGAGGGCAAGAATAGCCTTTTCCACAAGCTCAGATGGGCTCCTTCCATCCAAGGGGTATATGGATATGCCTATGTTTACTGTGAGCTTTAGGTCTTGTGCAGCCTTTAAGATATCCCTTGTGAGCTCTTCAAGGTCCTTTGGACTCTCCAGTCTTTTGAAAACCAAAAACTCATCAGAGCCATACCTTCCGCATCCGTCCCCAACCTTTGAAAGCCTTTCCGCAAAGGAGGAAAGTATCTTATCACCCACAGAGTATCCATACAATAGGTTTATGCTGGAGAAGTTGTATATATCTACAAAGGCTACGGCTATATTTTCACTTTCCTTCATAACCTCTTCTAGGAGCTCAAGGAAGTGCTCCCTGTTTGGCACACCGGTAAGGAGGTCGTAGTTGGAAAGGAACCTTAGCTTTTCCTCCATTTCTTTAACCTGTGTAATATCCCTTCCAACGGCCACGAAATTGCTTATCTCACCCTTATCATCCCTTATAGGAACTATCTTAGAGTCAAGGTAGAAAAGGCTACCATCTTTTCTTCTGTTTATAAAGGTAGCATAAAAGACTTTTCCAGAGGTAATAGTATCCCACAGCTCCTTATAGAAATCCTCAGAGTGCAAGCCAGACTTAAATATGGAGGGCCTTTTACCTATGAGCTTTTCCCTTTTGTAGCCCGATATCTCCTCCACTGCAGGATTTACATACTCAATGTAGCCGTTCTTGTCTGTTATCATTATCCAATCCTTTATCTCCTCCACAGTTCTAAAGAGGGTGTCCTTTGTTCTTATTATGTCTACGTGTTCAAGGGCAAAGGATATGTCTTCTGCAAGCTCTTCCACAAGCTTTAAAACATCACCAGTAAAGAAGTTCTTCTTGTCAGAGTATAGGTTTATGGTGCCAATTATCCTACCCTTAAACCTTATGGGATGGGCGCAGCTTGAGAGGTAGTTTCTCTTTAGCATCTCCTCCCGCCATGGAGCCATGGCTGGGTTTGTTTCTGTGTCGTTGTTTACCTGCACTCTGTCCTCTATTATGGCTCTGGCTGTGGGTCCCTTATTTACACTCTCATCGTATATGTTGATATTCAAAGAGCTAAGATAGTTTTCCACATAACCAGAGGAACAAAGTGGTTTTACATTGCCCTTTTCATCCAAAAGCCCCACCCATGCCATCCTAAACATGCCCTCTTCAGTTGCTGCTTTGCAGAACCATCTTAGAAGCTCTTCCTTATCCTTTGCCTGTAAGATGATATGATTGACGGAGGATAGAGTTTTATACATCCTAAGTAAAAAGTCTCCCTTTTGTTTTTCAAGCAAAAGGCTTATCAAGCTGGCTGTATAAAGGGCCTTGTATCTTTCAAAAACTAACCATTGCCTTTTTTGGGACTTTTCAAGGGATAAAAATCCAAAAAGCCTTCCCTCAAACCATATTGGGATGGCAAGGAGTAGGGTCATATTGTGGGACATAAAGTAGTCTTTCATACACTCCCCTAACCTTTCATCCTCTTGAACCATTTTGCTTTCAAATATGTTTTCCTCTTCCAAAGCGTTTAAAAATTCCTTACACTTATCCTTTTTAAAGTGATACCCTTTCTCAAAATCTCCCTTTTCTTTCACATAAAGCCACTCGCAGAAAATTATCTCCTCTTTTATGCTCCAAAAGCCCACCCTTTCTGCCTCTGTTTGTTTGGCACAAGTCTCTAAAAGAGGTTTTATAAATTCCTCTCTTTCAAGAACTTTATAAACAGTTTTTAAAAGTTCATGCATGGCATATTCCTTTTTGGTAAATTACGTAAAACCCTTGCAAATCAAGCTCCAAACGGGGGGGGGGGGGTGAAATTACCCTATACATAACAAAAATTTTAAAACGCTTTTAAAACACTTGCAAGTGGCCTGTAATAAGCTGGATTGTGAAACTTCAAATGAAAAATATTTCATCTTATAGTGTTTGAAATGTCCCCCATTTATGGTATAATTGGCAAGAGACCATTCAAGGAGTATAGCCATGAAAGTTCTGGTGTTTCTTTTAATGGTTTTTTCTTTGGTGCTGGCCGAAGAGTGCAAGGTTTATGAGGGCTACGCCAGTTGGTATGGAAAGAGGTTCCACGGAAGAAAAACAAGCTCTGGAGAGATATTTAACAAATACAAATACACGGCAGCTTCAAGGGACTTTCCTCTTGGAACATACCTCCTTGTGAAAAATTTAGATAACGGTGAGGAGGTAGTGGTAATAGTAACAGATAGAGGCCCGGCCAAAAAGAGTAGGATCATAGACCTCTCAAAGGCTGCGGCGGAAAAGTTGGGCTTTGTAAGGCAGGGAGTTGCCAAGGTTCAAGTCATGCCCCTTTACTGCGCCACACAAGAGGAAGAGATTGGTGAAGAAGACCACGAAGAGATCATAAAGGACCTATTAAACACCCTATAGCACTCTATTGACTACGAGTGTTCCACAGCCCCCAAGCCTATCCTTTCTAAATCGTGTAGAAAGCGTAACCCTTATACCGTAGGACCTGAGGAATAAAAAGGCCTCTTCATAGGCCAAGTCTTCTACATCTTCATAGCCTTCCCTTGTTTTGTTGTAGCGAAGAAGCGTTATACCTACACTTAGTTCCTTTGCAAGCCTTGCAAGGTCCAGCAAATCTTGTGGAGAGTCGTTTATACCTTTTAGAAGTAGGTAGGCAAGGCTTACCTTCCTTTTTTTCCTTAGGGACATACTAAAAAGTTCTTCCTTTAAGGTTTCTATAAGCTCCTTTAGTGGTCCAGCATGGGGCAACAGCCTTTTCCTTTTGCTTTCATCGGTAGAATGCAAAGATATGCTTACGCCAGAGTGGGGAAGTTTTAAAAGTTCTCTCAAGTTTTTTGTTGGGTGTCCAGTAGTGTAGAAGCTCACCTTTAGGCCAAACCTTTTAAAATACCAAAAGGCTTCCTTTACGGCTTCCCAGTTCATCAAAGGCTCTCCTATGCCAGCTATCGCTATCCTTTTTATGCTTACCATATTCTTTAAAAGCTCATACTGGCCTATTAGCTCTTTAAAGCTAAGGTTTCTTAAAAGGCCCTCTTGGCCGGAGAGGCAAAAGGGACAGCTTATGGCACAGCCCACTTGCGTTGATATACACAGTGTATCACCCCTATAAAAGACGGCCTCCACCCTTTTGCCATCCTCAAGCTCAAAGAGGAAAAGCCTGTTTAGATCACTGCTCAAGTCCTGCAAAAGCCTCATTTTCCACCACACCCCTTCTACAACAGCCTCCGCATGTCTTGCAATGGTCCAAGGCCCTTTCATAACCCTTTGGTAGTATCTCTTCCAAGTTTATTTCCCTTCTTGAATCTTCCGAAAGTAGCAAAACCTTATTTTTTATAGGGTCTATATACTCCACCTTATATACCTTTCCCTCAAAGCAAAGTTCTCCACCCACTTCTGGAAGCAGGTTCTTTACCAAGTAGTTTTCCCTTTCAAAAACAAGACAGCACATAAGCCTACCGCACGGGCCTGTAAACTTCTGGGGAGAGAGAGGAAGGTTTTGTTCCTCTATATCCCTTAAAGAAACAGATTGAAACTCTTCTTGGAACCTTATACAGCAAGGAATTTCACCGCAAGCTCCTATCCACCCCATCATCTGCACCGCATCCCTCACCCCTATCTGCCTCATCTCTATCCTCTTTTTAAAGACCTTTGCCAAGTCCTTCACCAAATTCCTAAAGTCTACTCTGTGTTCGGAAGTGTAGTAGAAGAATATCTTGCTTCTGTCAAGGGGGATGTAAGCCTTTATTAGCTTCATATCAAGGCCATGTTCGGCTATCTTCCTTTTGCATATCTCCGAGGCTTCCAAGGCTTTTTCCTCGTTTTCTTTCATCTTTCTTAGGTCTTCTTCCTTTGCTTTCCTAAGGAAATAGGCTTTTAACGGTGCAGTGGATTTTGAAATGCCAAGAACTTTTACAATCTCTTCACCCTTTTCCGATTGAACTACAAGGTAGTCTCCCTTTAATACATCCTTTTCCCAAACACCTTCAACCTGAAGTATCTTGTTTGTATCCTGAAAGCGTGCCTTTATGTAAGACATTTTTATTACCTCCTCTTATCTGAAATAATAAAAGGCTAAGCCTTATACCTTTGCTTAAATATTCTAATCCTAAGGAAGCAATGTCAAGGGCTTTTTTATCCTCATAGCTTCTACTTTCCATATACCTCTTATGAAGCAAGGTTTGGATCAATCTAAGTAGAAGGTATTGCCTTTCTTGTTCCCATTTTTCCACTTCAAGGGCCTTCTTGTATAGGGTTAAAACATCACCTTCCAATATATGCTTTGCCGTGTTTAGAAGTTCCTTATCTTCCCTTAGCTTTTTAGCCATGTTTATGCTACCCTCTGCAAGCTCAAGGATTAGGGGGTCTTCTATGCCCGTTAAAGCCTTTAGCTCTTCTTGGGTTAGTGGTGGCACCTCTATAAGAAAGCTCCTTGATTTAACCGTGGGTAGCATCTTTTGAAGTTGGCTTGTTATGAGTATAAAATGCGTATCCTCTGGTGGCTCTTCAAGCACCTTAAGCAAGGCATTCTGAGCGTACGGGTTCATGGCCTCCGCAGGCTCAATAAATATGACCTTCCTCTTGGATAGGGCTGGGGTAAGATAGGCAAAGTCTTTTACACCCCTAATCTGGTCTATCTTTATCTCCGCCTTCTCCGGTGCAAGGTATATAAAGTCTGGATGGTCTCCCCTAAGGTATAGATAGACCTTTTTACCCCTCTTATCCTCCCCATAGAACTTTAACTCTTCCGTCTTTTTTTGTTTAAAGTCCTCCATATGCCTGCAAGAATCACAGCTACCGCAAGGTGGATACTTATTTTCAAGGCACAAAAGGGCCATGGCCAATTCAAAGCCAAGCTCCTTTTTGCCAATGCCTTCCCTACCATAAAAGATGATGGAAGAGGGAACCCTATTCTGATAGAAGAGACTGCTCAAAAACTTTTTGATTTTTTCCCTCATCAGATCATAAGCTCCTCTATAAACCTTATGTGGTGCCTGCCCTGTTGGAACTCCCTTGTGGATAAAACTCTTTTGTGGAACTCTATGTTGGTCTTTAAGCCATTTCCAGATATGTGGAACTCTTCCAAGGCTCTTAATGCTCTTCTTATAGCCTCCTCCCTTGTTTGACCCCAGCATACAAGCTTGGCAAGGAGAGAGTCATAAAAGGGTGGCACCGCATAGCCACAGTAAAGGTGTGTATCTACCCTCACACCGTAGCCACCGGGTATGTATAGCTCTTCCACCTTTCCGGGAGAGGGTAAAAAGGTGTTTGGGTCTTCTGCGTTTATCCTACATTCTATGGCATAACCCCTCCTTTGTAGCTTTCCTATGTTTAGCCTCTCCCCCCTTGCTATCCTTATCTGCCACTCTACAAGGTCAATGCCATAGACCATTTCTGTAACGGGATGCTCCACCTGTATGCGCCCGTTCATCTCCATAAAGTAGAAGTTCCCCTCTTGGTCCATAAGAAACTCTACAGTCCCAGCGCCTTCATAACCTATCTCCCTGCAAAACTCCTTTACAAGAGCCTCCATCTCTTTCCTTTTTTCTTCTGTTAAGGCAAGGCTTGGTGCTTCCTCTATAAGCTTTTGATGTCTTCTCTGTATGGAACACTCTCTTTCTCCAAGGGTTATAACGTTTCCATACTTGTCTGCAAGCACTTGTATCTCTATGTGCTTTGGGTTTATAAGGTATTTTTCCACATAAAGCCTTCCATCGCCGAAGGCCACTTCCGCCTCTTGCGTTGCCAATGGGAACTTCTCCCTAAGCTCTTTCTCGTTATATACCACCCTTATGCCTCTACCACCTCCACCAGCCGCCGCCTTTATAACCACAGGATAGCCTATCTTGCTTGCCACCTCAAGGGCCTTTTGAAAGTCCACGGGCCCATCGCTTCCGGGCAATAGAGGAAGGCCTACCTTTTTGGCTATCTCCCTGGCCTTTACCTTATCACCTATAAGCTCAAGGGTTTCTGGAGATGGTCCAACAAAGACCTTACCGCTTGCTCTAACTATCTCGGCAAACCTTGGATTTTCTGAAAGAAAGCCATAGCCCGGATGCACTCCGTCCGCGCCGGATACCTCAAGGGCGGACATTACCCTTGGTATATCAAGGTAGCTTCTGGAGGGTTCAGAAGGTCCAATGCATAGGCTTTTGTCTGCAAGCTTTACATGTATGCTGTTGCTGTCTGCTTCCGAATATATGGCCACAGTTCTTATCCCCATTTCTCTGCAGGTCCTTATCACCCTAACAGCTATCTCGCCCCTGTTGGCTATCAAAAGGCTTTGCATTGTGAATATTTTACACGCAAAAGTCCTACAATTTTTACATGCTCAAAAAAGTGGTCCTATGCATAACAGGCGCCAGTGGTGCCATATACGGCTACAGGCTTCTGCAAGTGCTAAGCTCTATGGGCTTTCATATAGACCTTGTGGTATCTTCCTCCGGCTGGATAGTTTTAAAGGAGGAGTTGGATATTACAAAAGAAGATATACTCAAAGAGTTTCCAAGTGTAAACCTTTTGTCGGAAAAGGATATAGCCAGTCCTGTGGCAAGCGGTTCAAGGCTTGTAAAATACACCGGTGTAATCATAGCACCCTGTTCTATGAGCACACTGGCCCACATAGCCAATGGCACAAACCAAAACCTCATCCATCGCATAGGTGAGGTGGCTTTAAAGGAAAGAGTGCCTCTTGTATTGCTTGTGCGCGAAGCGCCCTATTCCCTTGTGCATATAAAAAACATGCTTGAGGTAGCCCAGGCTGGCGCCATAGTTATCCCAGCAAGCCCAGGCTTTTACCACAGACCAAAGACAATTCAAGACCTTGTGGATTTTGTAGTAGGGAAAGTTCTGGACAGCCTAAGGCTGGAGCATAGCCTCTATAGGAGATGGAAAGAGGAAAAAGCCTAAATTTAAAACTAAGGAGGTGTATACCATGGGAATATATGTTATGCTTACAAAGATTTCACCCTATGCGGTCAAAAACCTTGAAAAGCTAAAGGAGATAGAACAGCATGCAGAAAAGCTTATTGAGGAAAACTGCCCCAATGTTAAGTGGCTTATGAACCTTGTGGTCTTTGGCCCTTATGACTATCTGGATATATTTGAGGCACCAAGCGATGAAGAGGCAGCAAAGGTTGCCATGATTATAAGGTCCTTTGGACATGCCACCACAGAAACCTGGCCTGCCATACAATGGAAGGACTTTAAAAACATCCTTGGAAGCATAAAGGTGGATTATAGCTAAGGCATGCTATACACATCTTACCTAAACCTTACAGAAAAGGACTGGCAAGAGAGGATAGAAAAGGCCCTTGATATGCTAAAAAGCTGTAAAGTGTGCCCTCACAGGTGCGGAGTAAACAGGCTGGAAGGTGAGCTGGGCTATTGCAAAACGGGAAGGTATGCAATTGTGGCAGACTATTTTCCTCATAGAGGAGAGGAAAGGCCCATAAGGGGCAAAAGAGGTTCTGGCACCGTATTCTTCTCTTACTGTAATATGAGATGTGTTTACTGTCAGAACTACACCATAAGCCAGCTGGGAGAGGGAGAAGAGGTAAGGCCGGAAGAGCTATCGGAGATATTTTTGACCTTGCAGAGGCTTGGTTGTCATAACATAAACCTGGTTAGCCCCTCCCATGTGGTACCACAGATATTAGAAGCCCTCTATTTGGCTGTAAAGAAGGGCCTTAGAATACCCATAGTCTATAACACCTCTTCTTACGATAGCTTGGAGAGCCTGAAGCTTCTTGATGGCATAGTGGATATATACCTTGCCGACTTTAAATACGGAGATAGCTCCACGGGAAGGAAGTATTCAAAGGTAAAAGGCTACTATGAGGTGGCCTTAGAGGCCATAAGGGAGATGCACAGGCAAGTGGGGGACCTTCAGGTGGATGAGGAAGGCATAGCCATAAGAGGCCTACTTATAAGACATCTTGTCCTTCCAAACGGCCTTGCTGGCACGCAGAAAGTTTTGGAAAGCCTCAAAGAAATATCTCCACAAACTTATATAAACATCATGGACCAGTATATGCCTTACTATAAGGCCTACGACTACCCAGAACTTTCAAGAAGGATAAATTATAAAGAATACCAGGAGGCTCTAAACCTGGCTGAAGGCTTTAAACTTGTCTTGGACTAACATGATAAAGCAAAGAGAACCCATAGTTGCCATAGCCACACCCTTTGGAGAGAGCGCCATAGGGGCCATTAGGCTCTCTGGCCTTGATGTGATGAACAGGATAAGGGACCTAATTGTTATGAAAGGGGAGCCAAGGCCCAGGTATGCCCACTTTATAAAACTAAAAGATGAAAAGGGTGAGATATTGGATGAGGGCATTCTCATATACTATCCTTCTCCCAAAAGCTACACGGGCGAGGATATGGTGGAGATATTTTTGCATGGCAATCCTCTCATCCTAAGAAAGGCCCTTGAACTCTTTATCTCAAAGGGTATAAGGCTTGCAGAACCGGGAGAATTTACCAAAAGGGCCTTTTTGAACGGAAAGATGGACCTACTTCAGGCGGAGGCGGTAGCAGACCTCATTGGCTCCAAGTCGGAAAGGGCCTTAAGGGCAGCCCAAAGACAGCTCCAAGGCGAGCTATCCTCACTTATAAACTCTTTGAGAGAAAGGCTACTTGAGATATTGGCCTATGTGGAGGCGGACATAGAGTTTTCAGAAGAGGACATTCCAACTTTAAGTAAAGAGCAGATAATTTACCTTTTAAAAGACATAGTTCAAAGCATAGAAAGGCTCCTTTCAACGGTAAGAACGGGAGAGTATTTAAGAAGGGGCATAAACCTTGCCATAGTAGGCAAGCCCAACGTGGGCAAATCTTCTCTATTTAACGCCCTTTTGGGGACAGAGAGGGCCATAACCACACCCATACCGGGAACTACGAGGGACTTTCTCCAAGAGAGCTTAACTTTAAAAGGCATACCCATAAACCTAATAGACACAGCAGGAATAAGGCATACAGAGGACCCAGTGGAGAAGATAGGCGTAGAAAGGAGCCTCCAAAAGCTCAAAAGTGCGGACTTGGTGCTTTTTGTGGTGGATGGTAGTAGTCCTTTGGAGGAAGAGGATCTTAGCATATATAATTTGGTAAAACCTTTGGCGCATATGGTAGTTATAAACAAGGCAGATCTGCCATTAAAAGAGGAGGTTTTGAGGGCTTTCCCGGATGCCATTAAGGTTAGCGCAGTCAAGGGAGAAGGCATTGAAGAACTCAAAGAGGCCCTTTTGGAAAGGCTTGGTGTGTATGCTTTGGATAGTATGCAGGTCTATTTATCTGTAAGGCACGAAAACCTCTTGAAAAAATCCAAAGAAGTGTTAAAATCATTAATAAATAAACTGGAGACAGGAGATATATTCCCAGAGATACTTATGCTTGACCTTAGGGAAGCTATAAGCTATTTGGAAGAGATAGTAGGTGTGATAAGCACAGAAGATATCCTTGGAAGCATATTTTCAAGGTTTTGCATAGGAAAATAAAAAGGAGGTTGTAGATTATGGAACAAACCCAAGAGAAAAAGATTTATACCCTTGAAGAACTTAAAAAACTTTCTCTTCAAGAACTACAAAAAATAGGGAGAGAGCTTGAGCTTTCAAGGGTAACTGGCCTTAGAAAGGAGGAGCTTATAGAGAAGATTTTGAGCGTTCAAGCGAAGGAAGAGGGCCTAAACTTTATCAAAGGTGTGCTTGAAATTCTACCCGAAGGTTATGGTTTTATAAGAAGCCAAGAAAACAACTATATGCCCAGCTACACGGACGTGTATGTGGCACCCTCTCAGATAAAGAAGTTTGGTCTAAGGACTGGAGACACCATAATAGGCTTTGCAAGGCCTCCACAGGAGAAGGAAAAATACCAAGCCCTTATAAAGATAGAATCTGTAAACGGACTTCCACCAGACCCGGAGGTGTTAAGGTCAAGGCCCCAGTTTGAAAAGCTAACACCTTATCACCCAACGGAGAGGTTTAACCTTGAAACTTCACCCACCGAGCTTTCCACAAGGGTTATAAGCCTTATAGCACCCATAGGCAAGGGCCAAAGGGGTATGATAGTGGCTCCGCCAAAGGCTGGCAAAACGGTCCTACTTCAAAAGATAGCCCAAGCCCTAATTCAAAACCATCCAGAGGTCTATCTCATAATACTTCTCATAGACGAAAGGCCAGAGGAAGTGACCGAGATGCGCCGGATTGTGGGCGATGGTGCGGAAGTGGTAGCTTCTACCTTTGACGAGCCACCAGAAAGGCACATGCAAGTGGCTGAGCTTGTGGTGGAAAAGGCAAAAAGACTTGTGGAGCTAAAGCATGATGTGGTTATCCTTTTGGACTCTATGACACGTTTTGGAAGGGCTGCTAACGCGGTGACTCCACCTACCGGTAGGGTGCTTACCGGTGGTATAGAGGCCACAGCCCTTCAAAGGCCCAAAAAGTTCTTTGGTGCGGCAAGGAACATAGAGGAAGGAGGCTCTCTCACCATAATAGCCACAGCCCTTATAGAGACTGGCTCCAAGATGGACGATGTTATATACGAGGAGTTCAAAGGCACGGGCAATATGGAAATACACCTGGACAGAAGGCTCATGGAGAGGAGAATATTCCCTGCCATAAACATAGAAAAGTCTGGCACAAGAAAAGAGGAACTACTTTTGGAAGACTGGGAGCTTCAAAGGATATGGGTTCTAAGGAAGTTCTTGGCTACCATGGACCCAATAGAGGCTATGGAATTCCTGTTAGATAAGCTCAAAAAGTTCAAGACAAACAAAGAGTTTCTTAAGGCTATGCACTCGTGATTAGTATAACCGAATACCAAAAGAACCTTTCACAAAAGACCCTAAAAAGGATAAATCTTGTCCACGGTGAGGAGGAGTATCTTGTAAAAACTCTTTTAGACAAGCTTAGGGACCTATACCCTGTTAGCATAATTTGGGGGGATGAGGTATCTTTGCAGGACTTTGAAAGGACCATTACCACTGGAGGGATGTTTGGTAAAGAAGAGATCCTATTTATCTACAAAGCCATGGACCTACTTGGGGATATAAAGGATCATAAGAGATTTGCTTACTTCCTTGGAAAGGTAAGGGACAAGTTTATCTTTTTTTACGTAGAGACCAAGCTTACCGATAAGGATCTCCAAAAGGAGCCCTTTTCTACAATAGCAAAGCTTGGGGATGTGATAAGCGCTAATAAGCTTGATAAAAGGAGAATAAGAGAGCTGGTGAAAAATAAGTTTCAAAAGGAAGGTATTAGCATAGAGGACTCTGCCCTTGATTACCTTCTTGAGGCCACCTCTTACCAGCTTATGATTTTAAAAAATGAAACGGACAAGCTTATACTCTATGGAAAGCCCAAGCTAACCCTTGAAGACATAAAGGCCGTGTTGGTGGCAGATTTAGAGATGAGTGTTTTTGACTTTGCAGATGGAATATTTCTAAAAGACTATGACAAGGCTTTGGATTCTTTAAACGCTGTGCTTAGATCTGGCATGCATCCTCTTCAAATTCTTACTCTTTTGGCAAACTATGCTCTAAGGCTATATACAGCCAAGAGCCTTGTAGAAGAAGGAAAGAAGGTAGAAGAAGCCCTAAGCTTGGTGGATGTAAAACATCCTTTTCAAGTGCTTAACTTCAAAAGATACCTTGAGAAAAGCTCCAAGCAGGATCTTTTGTCTTTGTTGAAAAGGCTTTACCTTTTGGACATAGGTATAAAGGTCTATTTTTCCGATCCTATTACTTCTTTGAGAAACTTTGTGGTAGAATACATGCTAAATGAGGAAGTCATATATCAAGAGACAAACGCGGGAGACCAAGATAGAGCTGAGCTTGAACCTTGACGGGGAAGGTAGCTATAAGGTAGAAACTCCTGTGGGCTTTCTCACCCACATGGTAGAGACCTTGGCAAGGCACGGTAGGTTTGACATAGAGCTTTACGCAGAGGGAGATGTGCATGTATCACATCACCACACGGTGGAGGATGTGGGCATTGTGCTTGGCAAAGCCTTCCTTGAAGCCCTTGGTGATAAAAAGGGAATAAACCGCTACGGCTATGCTATAGTACCCATGGACGAAGCCCTTGTTTTGGCAAGCATAGACCTTTCTGGAAGGCCTCTCTTTTTCTACGAGGACTTAGGACTAAGGGGTAAGATAACAGATTTTGACTTTGAGCTTATTTGGGAGTTTTTTAAAGGCTTTGCTCTTGAGAGCAAAAGCACCTTACACATAAGGGTAATTTCTGGAAAAATACTTCACCATGTAGCGGAAGCCGCTTTTAAGGCCCTTGCTCTTAGTCTAAAACAGGCTGTAAATGTGGTTGGCGGAAAACTTCCATCTACAAAAGAAAGCCTTTGATTATTCATAAACTATAAAACCGTATATGTTCATATTCCAAAGCTTTTCAAGTTCCTTTTTTGCCTCTTCTCTGGTGCCAAAATTGCCATATAGCACCTTGAATATGCCCGATCCTTCTATTATCTCCACACCTTTTAGCCTTAGTTCCCTTTCAAGCTTTTCTTTCCATTTTTCCGCAGATTCTTTGGAGGAAAAGGCGCCCAGTTGGATTCTGTATGTTTTGCCTTTTTTCTGAGGAGGGGTTTGTTCCGTTTTTACTTCTTGACTTTGTTGGTTTGTCTCATTTATTTTTTCCTTTTCTGCTTCTTGAGGGCTTTCTTCTCTTTGTATGTCCTGTGCTTGGACTGTTGAAGCTACAGTCTTGTTTTGTTCCGCTATAAGCACTTGGCTCAAAAGCTCATAAGCTTGAGTTTTAAGTTGGGGTGTGGTGCGCCTATCTTCCAGAACCTTTTTTATATGGTCTTTGGCTAAGGTATGGTTGCCAAGTTTATATTCTATCCTTGCAAGGCTAAAATCCAGATTTGGGTCATTAATACCGTTGTTTATAAGGCTTTGGTATATCTCCCTTGCCAAGCTGTAGTTTCCTTCAAGCTCATAGGCTTGGGCAAGCTCCAGCTGTGCATCTATAAACATGGGATTGTAGGCTACCGCTTTCCTTAGATTGTTTATATACTCACGCCTATTGCCAATAGCTTGATAAACCTTTCCAAGATAATAAAAGGCCATATGTTTTTGTGGAAAGGCCTCATCCTGCAAAACCTCCTTAAGAGTGCTTATGGCCTTTTCGTAATCTGCCTGCCTGTAGTAAAGGATGCCGAGGTTTAGCTTGGCTTCCGTAAACCTTTTGTCCACCTCAAGGGCTTTCAAAAAGGCGCTTTCTGACTTTTTATACTCTTGAACCTCCATGTAGGCCAAGCCTAAGGCGTTCCATACCTTTGGCTCATTGGGAGCAAGCTGTGATGCTATAAAAAAGTTGGCAATAGCCTCTGAGTAATTCTTTGCTATATAAGAGGACATGCCAAGGTCATAGTAATATTGCCACTTTACCTTTTTTTCATCTTCCTGTGGTGTGGCACAGGAAAAGACAAGGGAAAGTAAGAGAAGGAAAATAAGCCTCTTCATTGTTTGATAATGGCACTTCCAAAGGCCTTTCTAAGCTTACTTAGCTCCGATTCTATATTATCCGTGCGAACGATTAGCCTAACCTTATAAAAGTTGTCCTCCTCCACTATCTTTACACTATAGCCCATTTTCCTTGCCTTCTCAGCCGCCTTTTTGGCATTATTTTCGTTGGTAAATGCACCCACTTGAACTGTATAAGTCTTTACTGGTTTTACTTGCTGTTGTTTCTTTTCTTCTTTGTGGGTTTTTGAAGCTTCCTCCATATGTTCCTTTTGTGGAACCTGTTTTTCTACCTTTATCTTATCTTTACCTCCTTCCGCTTTTGCCACAGATTCCTTACTTGCCTTTTCCTTTTCTTCCTTTATCTTTTTTGTCAAAAGGTCCTCCTTTTCTTCTTGCTTGGGTGTGGGCTTGGCCTCTTGCTTAGCTTCTTCCTTCTTCACTTCTTGCTTTTCCGTAGGTGGTGTTTGTGGTGGCTGCGTTTGAGGTGATGTGGGCTTTACCACCACAGGTGGTGGGCTAACCTGCTCTTCTTTGCTCTTCAACCATTCGTTTAGGCCAAAGTAAAAGAATATAAGGGCTATGAGTATTCCCAAGAGTATAATCAACCTTTCCCTTTTCACCTTTCTTTCCTCCCTTAGTTAATTATAAACCTTCTAAACCACTCTATTGTTTTTTTCAGGCCTTCTTCCAGAGAGGTCTGTGGCCACCAATTTAGCAACCTTTTTGCTTTACTTATATCCGGACACCTCCTTGGCGGGTCATCGGGCCTTGGTGGAAGAAATTCTATCTTGGATGAGGACCCTGTAAGCTCAATGATCTTTTTAGCAAGGTCTAACACCCTTATCTCCTCTGGATTTCCCAAGTTTATCACCTCTCCTTTTAATCCATCCTCTACCGAAAGCCTAAAAAGCCCCTCCACAAGGTCATCTATGTAGCAAAAACTCCTGGTCTGAGAACCATTACCGTATATGGGAAGACTTTCACCCTTTAGGGCCTTTTCTATAAAGGTGGGAATCACCCTTCCATCTCCCCTTCTCATGCGAGGACCGTAGGTGTTAAAGATCCTTGCTATCCTCACATCAAGGTCATGCTCTCTACAGTAGGCCATGCATAAAGCTTCAGAAAACCTCTTTGCCTCATCGTAAACGCTCCTTGGACCTATTGGGTTCACGTAGCCCCAATAGTCTTCCGGTTGAGGATGCACCTGTGCAGACCCATAAACCTCGGAAGAAGAGGCAAAGACATAACGGGACCTTTTTAGCTTTGCAAGGCCAAGGGTGTTTAGTGTTCCAAGGGAGTCCACCTTCATGGTGTGTATGGGATGGTTCATATAATCTACTGGAGAGGCAGGACAGGCAAGATGGACCACCAGGTCCACAGGCCCTTCCACATAGATGTAATTGACCACATTGTAGTGTATAAAGTGGAAGTTTTTATTCCCAAAAAGGTGGGCTATGTTGTCTGGGCTTCCGCTCAAAAAGTTATCCATTCCTATCACATAGAAGCCTTCCTTCAAAAACCTTTCGCAGAGGTGTGAACCTATAAAGCCGGCTGCACCTGTTATCAAGACCCTCATCTTCCTGTGGGATAGTATTCAAAGCCCAAGGCCCTTACATCCTCCGGCTCAAAGATGTTCCTTCCATCTATTATTATGGGAAGTTCCATAAGCTCCTTTACCCTTTTTAGGTCTGCCCTCACAAACTCTTCCCACTCGGTAAGTATAAGAAGGGCGCTGGCGCCTTCCACCGCAGAGTACATATCCTTGGCATAGCTTATCTGCTTGCCCTCTGGAAAGACAAGCTTGAAGTTTTCCATAGCCTTTGGGTCATAGAGGGAAAGATAGGCACCTTCCCTTAAGAGCATATCCACCACCTTCAAAGATGGCGCTTCCCTTATATCGTCCGTGTTAGGCTTAAAAGAAAGGCCCCAGACTGCAAGTCTTTTATCCCGTAAGCTCCAAAGCACATTCTTTACCTTTTCCACAAACCTTGTGGGTCTATCTTGATTTATCCTTTCTACCTCTCTCAAAAGCCCAAAGTCAAGGCCATAATCTTGAGCCATCCTTATAAAGGCCTTCACATCCTTTGGAAAGCAAGACCCTCCATAGCCTATGCCCGCATTGAGGAAGGCCCTACCTATACGCTTATCGTAGCCCATTCCATCGGCCACAAGCTTTACATCCGCACCAACCTTTTCGCACAGGTCTGCCACCATGTTTATAAAGGATATCTTCATTGCCAAGAAGGAGTTGCTGGCATGCTTTATAAGTTCTGCCGTGGCCGGGTCTGTGTAGATGATAGGACATTTAAAGTCCTTATAAAGCTCTTCAAAGATTTCCTTTGCCCTTTGGCTTTCCAAGCCTACCACTATACGGTCTGGGTTTAAAAAGTCCTCTATGGCGGACCCTTCCCTCAAAAACTCTGGGTTTGATGCCACATCGTATGGTATGTTTGGGTCCTTTAGGTATCTTTGCACCGTCTTCTTTATGAGCTTGTGTGTATTTACTGGCACCGTGGACTTTTCTATGAGTAGCTTGTAAGATTTCATTATCTTTGCCGTTTCCCTTGCCACCTCTTCCACCTGTGAGAGGTCTGCGGAGCCATCGGGCCTCTGTGGTGTTCCCACGCATATAAAGATCACATCGGAAAAATCAAGCCCTTCCCGTAGGCTTGTGGTAAAGCTTATCCTTCCCCTTTGAAGGTTCTCTTTTAGAAGCTCTTCAAGTCCAGGCTCGTAGATAGGAGATTTGCCAGACCTTAGCATCTCCACCTTTTGTGGAATCTTTTCCACCACCATTACTTCGTGGCCCAGATGGGCAAAGCAAACACCCGTAGTAAGCCCTACGTATCCTCCACCTACAACTGTTATCCTCATCACATCCTCTCCGGTGCGTTTATTCCTAAGATTTCAAAAGCTGTTTTTAAAGTGATTTCCACTCCCTTAAAAAGGGCAAGCCTTGAAAGCATTGTGTTTTTGTCCTCCACCATTACCCTATGGTGGTTGTAATAGTGATGGAAGTCTTTGGCAAGGTCCAAGAGGGCATAGGTGATAAGGTGTGGAGAAAAGGTGTTAAGAACGCCTTCATAGACATCTTTCAAATAGAGGCATCTTTTCATAAGCCCAAGGTCCTCTTGAGAGCTAAGATGCTTTACATAAGGCACAAGGTCCTCCTTGTCCGCATCTATGCCATACCTTTCCTTTACTTCCCTGAACACTCCCCTCACCCTTGCATGGGCATACTGCACATAAAATACGGGGTTTTCTGATGTCTTTTTCTTCACAAGGTCTATATCAAAGTCAAGGGGTGTGTCGCTACTCCTTGTCAAAAAGACAAACCTTACTGCATCTTTTCCTACTTCTTCCAAAAGGTCTGCAAGGGTTATAAACTCACCAGTCCTTTTGGACATCCTCACCTCTTGCCCTTCGCTTATGAGCCTTACCATCTGCACAAACTCCACCACAAGCCAATCTTCTGGAATGCCAAGGGCCTTCAAGGCCCCCATTAGTCTTTTCTCATACCCATGGTGGTCTGCACCCCAAAGGTTTATAACCCTTTCAAAGCCCCTTTTGAACTTCTCGTAGTGATAGGCAATGTCTCCGGCAAAGTAAGTGTAAGAGCCATCGGACTTTTTCAAAACTCTATCCTTGTCGTCGCCAAAGGCACTGCTTTTGAACCAAAGGGCGCCATCCTTCTCATACACGTAGCCCCTATTTTCCAGCTCTCTTATCACCTCCTCCACAACACCCCTCTCATAGAGGCTCCTTTCACTAAACCACACATCAAAGGCCACATCCATACTATCAAGGGTCTCTTTTATATCCTCCAGAAGTCTCCTGTAGGCGTATTCTTTGGCTACATTTATAGCCTCTTCAAGGGGTATATGAAGGAGTCTGTCTCCATAAAAAGCTTTTAGGTCCTTGGCAAGCCTTATTACATACTTGCCCTTATAGCCTTCCTCTTCAAAGGCCTTTTTGAGGCCTTCTTCCTCCTTCCCAAAAAGCTCATAGTATCTATAAACCACCGAAAGGCCCAGCATATAAACCTGATTGCCGGCGTCGTTTATGTAATACTCCCTTACCACCTTGTGGCCAAACCTTTTGAGGATTCTGCTTAACACATCGCCCACCACCGCACCCCTTCCATGCCCCACATGCAAAGGACCGGTAGGGTTGGCGCTTACAAACTCCACCTGCATATAAAGAGGCCTTTCCACAGGTTCAAAAAAGTAAGAGCTACCCTCCTTAAAAAGCCTTGAAAACTCCTCTTGCAAAAAGCCCTCTTTTAGCCTTATGTTTATAAAGCCCTTTAGAGCCTCTGCCAAAAAACTTTCATTGCTAAGCCTTTGAGCTACCTCTTGGGCTATCTCCTGAGGGTTTCTCCTTAAGCTTTTTGCAAGCAAAAAGGCCACGTTTGTGGCATAGTCTCCATAGCTCTCTTCCCTTGGCTGTTCAAGGCTAAAGCCGTTTATTTCTAAGGAGTATAGAGATCTTATTGTCTCAAGCAGTGCCTTTTTTACCTTTGCTTTCATTATTGAATATTTTACACGCAGAGGCTACTTTATAAGACCAAAAGCCCTGCCAAAAACTCCAGAGCATCCCTTGTAAGGCTATATCTTTGGCCTTATCTTTAATGGCCCCAGCCATGCTTTTGATTATAAATCTCTTTTAAATACACGCAGGCTGAGAAATTCATCCTTTGTAGTGGCACGGCATGCCGTGCCTTTATTTGGATTTTTTTTTAAGGCACGCATTAGCTTGCCCCTGCGTTTAATTGTCTCATTTACTTTTAGCAAAACTAATTTTCACCCAACGTAGAAGATTAACTTATCACTCTACGTATAAGCGTATGCTTAAAATCATATGCTTTTTGAGCTATAATTGTTTAACTAAACTGCAGGAGGCTGGCATGAAATTACATGAGCATCAAGCAAAAGAGCTTCTAAAAAAATATGGCCTTCCTGTGCCAGAAGGAAGGGTGGCCTTTAGCCTTCAGGAAGCTTTGCAGGCGGCGGAAGAGCTTGGTGAGTTTCCACTTGTGGTAAAGGCTCAGGTGCATTGCGGTGGAAGGGGAAAGGCGGGCGGTGTAAAGCTTGTTAAAAACATGGAAGAGCTACAGCAGGCGGTGGAAGGTATGCTCGGTAAAGTCCTTAAGACCTTCCAATGCCCCGATGGAAAGCCAGTAAGCAGGGTATGGATAGAAAAGGCAACCAACATAGGAAAGGAATACTACCTTTCCATAACCCTTGACAGGTCTGTATCCAAGCCAATTTTGATGGCCTCTGCAGAAGGTGGGATGGAGATAGAAGAGGTGGCAAAGGAAAAGCCAGAGGCCATTCATATGTTCCACATAGACCCAGCCCTTGGCCTTATGCCTTCTCAAGCCAGAAAGATAGCCTTCAAGCTTGGCCTTCCTGTAAATGAGTTTGTAAAGATAGCTTTAGCCCTATACAGGGCATACATAGACCTTGATGCAAGCCTTGTGGAGATAAACCCCCTTGTGCTTACAAAGGAAGGAAACCTTATACTCCTTGATGCCAAGGTAGAACTGGATGACAACGCCCTTATAAGGCATAAGGACCTTGAAGAATTGGAAGACCTAACCCAGCTTGACCCCCTTGAGGTGGAGGCCAAAAGGTACAACCTTAACTACATAAAGCTGGATGGAAACATAGGCTGTATGGTAAACGGTGCAGGCCTTGCCATGACCACCATGGATATAATAAAGCTGGCCGGTGGAGAGCCTGCCAACTTCCTTGATGTGGGCGGTGGTGCCAACGTAGAGCAGATAGCCAACGCCTTTAGGATCCTGATGGCAGACCCCAATGTGAAGGCTGTTTTCATAAATATATTTGGTGGTATTCTTAGATGCGACAGGCTTGCCCAAGGCCTCATAGAGGCGGCCAAGATGGTGGAGATAAAAGTTCCTGTTGTGGTAAGGATGGAAGGTACCAATGTGGAAGAAGGTAGGAAAATCTTGGCCGAATCGGGCCTAAACTTTATAAACGCAGTGGACATGTGGGATGGAGCAAAAAAGGCTGTAGCCTTAGCATCAAAAGGAGGTTAAACTATGGCCATACTGGTGAATAAAAACACAAAGGTGGTAGTGCAAGGCATTACAGGAAAGGAAGGTTCCTTTCACGCTACCCAGTGTAAAGCCTACGGCACCCAAGTGGTGGCAGGAGTGACTCCCGGAAAGGCGGGCCAGCAGGTAGAGGGCATACCAGTTTTCAACACGGTGGAGGATGCAGTAAGGGAAACGGGCGCCAACTGTTCTTTGATCTTTGTCCCACCAGCCTTTGCCGGCGATGCCATAGTGGAGGCTTTGGATGCTGGCATTGAGCTTATTGTCTGCATAACGGAAGGCATACCGGTAAGGGACATGATGATGGTAAAGGACTACATGAAAAAGAACTATCCCAACGCCAAGCTTATAGGTCCCAACTGCCCAGGCGTGATAACTCCCGGTGAGGCTAAGGTGGGCATAATGCCCGGTCATATCTTCAAAAGGGGCAACGTTGGCATAGTCTCAAGGAGTGGAACATTGACCTATGAAGCCTCTTACCAGCTTACCCAGTATGGCCTTGGCCAATCTACGGCAGTGGGCATAGGTGGAGACCCGGTGCATGGCCTTTCTCACAAGGATGTAATAGCCATGTTTAACGAGGACCCAGAAACGGAAGCCATCTTGATGATAGGTGAGATAGGTGGCACTGCAGAAGAGGAGGCGGCAGAGTTTATAAAAGCCCATGTGAAAAAGCCCGTCTTTGCATACATAGCTGGTATAACCGCACCCCCAGGAAGGCGTATGGGACATGCTGGAGCCATAATAAGCGGTGGAAAGGGAACGGCACAGGCAAAAATGCAGGCCCTAAGAGAGGCTGGTGCAACCGTTATAGAAAACCCTGCCTTTATAGGTAAAACTGTGGCAGAGGTTCTTGGCAAGATATGATTAAGTTTATATTGATAATTTGAAACTGTGATATACTTTATAAACTCCAAATTTTAGTAGGAGGTGTTAATATGGCTTTGAGGACAAAAGTAGACCCAGATACCTGTACCTCATGTGAGCTTTGCTATGATAGGGTTCCAGAGGTTTACAAAAACAGAGGAGATGGTATTGCGGAAGTTGTAAGCCCTGGCCCAGAGGGTTGGATGATGGTCCCACCAGAACTGGAGAACGAGGTAAAAGAGGTCACCGACGAATGTCCCAGTGGGTCCATCATAACGGAAGAGGTTTAAAAATAGAGGTTGATATAGATACTTGCACTGCTTGTCAACTTTGCTATGAGAGATTGCCGGAGGTTTTTGTGGACAGGGGGGATGGCCTCCCCCTTGTTTTTATTAAAGTATCTATAAGCAGTGTGTTGGATGAACTTTTACAAGTGGCAGAGGATTGCCCAAGCAATTCCATATTAGTACGTTGGATAGAATAATATTCTTAGGAACTGCAGGCGGTAGAGCCAGTGTCTTTAGGTTTTTAAGAAGGTCTGGTGGTTTTCTAATAGAGCTTTCTGGGAATCTTGTCCATGTGGACCCAGGTCCTGGCGCCTTTGTATACCTCCATCAGCTTGGCATAGACCCGAGGCACATTGACCTTGTAGTCCTTTCCCACATACACTTAGACCACTCTTCCGATGTAAACGCAGTAATTGAATCCGCCACCGATGGTGGAAAATTGAAAAACGTTGCTCTCTTTGCTCCAAAATCCGCCTTTGAAGGCCATGAGAGGGTAGTTCTTCCTTTCATAAGAGAAAGGCTTGCAAAGGAAGGCCATTTGGAAGAAGGCGTGGAGCTATCGTATAAATCCATAAGGGTAAAAGCTGTTATGAAACACACCCATCACGGAGTAGAGACTTACGCTTTACTTTTTAATGATAAGGTCCTTTATGTTTCCTGCGCCCTTTACGAGGATAAAATGCTTAAAATGTACCCGCAAAATGTGGACATTATGATAATAAATACTACTCTATACAAAAAAACAAAACCTATTGACCACCTTACAGTAGAAGATGCGGAAAGGTTAATAAGCAATTTAAAGCCTAAGAAGGTTATACTTACCCATTTTGGTTATGAATTCCTTACAAGCCATGACCCCAAAAAAGTAGCCCAAGGCCTTTCAGAAAAGTATAATCTACCAGTAATCCCTGCAGAGGACTTTATGGAGGTTCATCTTTAATGCTTGAACAGTTCTTCCCTGGCCTAAAGGCATGGGCAGAGACTTTTGTGCAAGACCATGGCTATACAGCCCTTTTTATCCTTTCCTTTACAGAATCTATAATCCAGCCCATACCTCCCTATCCTTTTATTGTAAGCGCTCCACTCTTTGGCCTTAGCCCATATATGGCTGGCTGGGTGTCCCTTGTGGGAAATTTGGCTGGTGCCATTGTAGCTTATTACCTTGCAAAGTTGTTAGGAGAGGTTTTTGTCAAAAGAATTTTTGGAGAAAGGCTTTATATGAAGGGCGAAGCCCTATTCCATAGATATGGCTTTTGGGCTGTGCTTATAGGCGAGCCTTACAAACTGGTCTGTTGGCTTGCTGGACTTTTCCATATGCCTTTGCTTACCTTTATAGTGGCAAGCTTGGTAGCAAGGGCTATAAGGATAGGTGTTTTTGTCTTCTTTGGAGACCTTTTGAAAGGTTTTTTGAATTAGTGGGTGCGGGAGGACTCGAACCCCCAACCGGGCGGTTATGAGCCGCCCGCTCTGCCATTGAGCTACGCACCCTTGTGGGTAAATATTATAAAACCTCTCAGGGTGTTTCAAAAATAGCCTACTAACATATTCGTAGGCTACGTCCCCGCCCCCTGCAGCGGGAACTCGCGCCCATATAGGGTCTCCCCACTTGCCCTGGTAAGCCATATGCCCCAGGACAGAGACTTCTAATAGCCTCAGGAGAAAGCGCAGTCAGCGCCGCTACCCCAAGAACTCCCATTAACGGGTCATAAGACCCGCCGAGCCTACTTGTTCCATCCAGAGGTGGTGCCCGTCCACTCTTGGGGCTTCACAGTATATATTATAACCCATTAAAGGTGTGCTGGCAAGAGATTTTTGAAACAGCCTCTAAAACCTCTTGACAAAGTTTGCAACCCTGTGGTAGAGTTTTCAAGATAAACCCAAGGAGGTAGGGTTATGAAGAAGTATATGCTTGCCCTTATCCTTGTGGGAGCTCTTTGTAAGCCCGTGGTGGATGCATCTCCTTTGGGTATAGGCGGGCCTACAAAGGGTATTCCCCAAGAAGAGTTAGAACAAACAGACAGCGAAATACTTGACGTGGATATGGTAAGCAAGATAATAGCGGTTGAAATGTCTGCAGAAGAAGCGATGAAAGAGCTTATAAACGTAAAAATAGTAGAAACTGTTAAACCAGACCTATGGCCTGTGGTGGGTGTTATAACCTCCGATTATGGATGGAGGGTTATGGGTAGGAGAAGGGAATTCCATACAGGCATAGACATATCCACACCTTATGGCACACCCGTTGTTGCTTCAGCAGATGGTAGAGTTATATACGCAGGTTGGATAAGGGGCTATGGGAAAACGGTGATTATATATCATGGCTATGGCTTTGCCACTTTGTACGCACACCTTTCCGATATAAAGGTAAATTATTCAGACAGGGTGGTTAAGGGACAGATAATAGGCAATGTGGGAACCACTGGAAGAGCCTTTGGCCCACACCTTCATTATGAGGTGCTAAAGTACGGCATAAGACAAAACCCCATAGCTTACCTTCCTTAGAGTAGCCCTCTCCTTTTTAGTGCATCCTCGTATATTCTCTTATAAAGATGATTCCACTCTGGCGTGCCTTCTACTATTCTCTTTGAGTAGGACCTTATCCTTTCCCTTACTTCCTTGTCTATCTCCTCCTCTTCTCTAACAGCCTCCATAAGAATTTCCCTTATCTTGTTCCTTATGACTATAGGTTCTTCGTATATCTCCACCTGTGGGTCTTCCATTATCATGTCCCTTATCCTATGGGCTATCTGGTTCATCCTTTCCCGCCTGCTGGTATGTATGTTCATCTCTTCTGCCAATTTACTCCTTACCGTCTTATAGGCTGTTCTGTAATCAAGGCTTGTCTCTTCCAAAAGGTCAAGCTTTTCTTTTAGGATTTCTTTTGTTTTCTCATCCAACAGTCTTTCTTCTTCTTCTGCCTCTTTGAATATGGCTATTATCCTTTTCCTAAAAGTGTATGGGTCCTCTGGCTCTATAATTCTTTCTTTTTCGTAGAGTTCTTTTATAATTCTGTCCGCTATCCTTTCCACAAGCTTTTCTGGTAGCCTCATACACTTCCTCCTAAATCTTATCAATTATATCACAAAAAACTCTCAAGTATGTTTTCAACTTCTTGTGTATATTTTCCACTTTTTTCATTAATTATAAGAGGTTTTTCAATTACCAAACTGGGCTTTAGGTTCTTTAATGCATATATATGTATTATTTTCCCGTTTTTATCGTACTTTGGATAGAAAATTCTCATGGAAGCTACGCTTATATTGTATTTTTTAAAGTTAATTATTGCCTCTATTAATCTGCTTGAAGCCATCAAAAGATTAAAACTTCTACCATCTTTTAGTAAAAAACTTCCTGATTTTATGAAATCTTCAAGGCTTGTATCACATTCATGATGATAGATATTATCCGTTGCTTGTCCTTTGTAAAAAGGTGGATTTGCTATCACAACGTCAAAGGATTGTGGGCTTAAAGCCTCCTTTATATATCTTAGGTCAAGCTCCAAAATGTGTATTTTATCTTCTAAGTTGTTGGCCCTTACGTTGTATCTTAGTAGGTCCAACATTATAGGGTCCCTTTCTATAGCCCACACTTGGCATTGGTACCTTAAGGCCGTAAGTATAGAAAGGGCGCCAAAGCCCGCACCAAGGTCAACCACCTTAGAGCTTTTTTTAATGCCCTTTAGATTTGCCACAAAAAGGATTTCTACTATGGAAAGCCTGTGAGCTCTCGGCTGTTTGAACCTTACCTTGCCTCTAAAGAATTCAAACTCCCTATACCCTTCCAAACCTCTCAACTAATTCTAATAAGGTTCTTGCCCTTTCCTTCGCCTTTTCCAATTCTTCTATCTCTTCCATGGTTTGGGCGGTTGCAAGCCTTTTTACTGCCTGGTCAAAGAGTTCTTTTTCCTTACCTGCGTCTATCTCCCCTATGTTGTAGGCTTCTTCTGCCAGGATTATAACCTTGTTCGGTGTAACATCCACAAAGCCATAAGTTACCGCAATGCCGTTCTCCATCTTACCATCAAAATAAACAAGCCCTGGCTTTAGCATGGTCATAAGGTACATGTGCTTTTCCAAGACTCCTATCTCACCCTCTGCAGTAGGTATGTTTACGGAGTTTACTTCTTTGGAAAAATGCAAGCCCTTGGGCGTAACAATCTCCACCTTAATCATGGCTATAAAATTATACCACCCTTATACACGCCGAGTGAGAAATTCCCTTTAAGCTAAACCTTCCATATCAATAAAAAGACAGCAGGGCTACTATAATAGTAGCCCTAAAAACCATCGGAGGTTTTTACCATGGAAATTATACCACCTTACCTACGCATCTACCAACAAATCCTCAAAGACCTTGAAAATGCCTTGCCATTCCTTAATGTGCCAAAAGCTAAAGCAGGCAGAAAGCCTAAACTCACAGACATCCATATAGCAGCCATCTTTATACTCTCCTACATAACCAATACAAAAGTCCTCACCTTAGCTAAACTACTTATTGACCCATCCATACAATCATGGCATATCTTCAGAAGATACAGACTCAAGAGAGTATACAGGATATTGAGAGAATACAAGCTTCACAAGCTGAGGCTTATGATTTTAGCAAGGCTTTTGTATGGTAAGAAGATAGAACTTGTAATAGATGGAACCATAGTGGACATAGCCAATGTAAACAGGGCGAGGACACAGAAGATAAGGAGGGTAAGAGGGAAGGTATGGTGGGCAAAGAGGAGAAGGAAGATAGTTCGGAGAGACAATGGGAAGGTAGTGGAGTTTGAGGAGGTCAGGTATGGCATGTTGATGATGGTGTTATGTGATAGGTGGGGAAGAGTTTATGATGTGTGGATAAGCTTTGGAAGTGTGCATGAGGTTAGGGCATTTAGGGAAAGGAAGAGAAGGAGTTTATGGTTTAGGAAGCTTGTGGAGAGTTGTGTGGTGTATGGAGATAGGGGTTATAGGGGTTGTGAAGGTGTGATTGTGTGTGGTAGTAGGGAGATGAGGGCAAAAAGGCAGGTAGTGGAAGGTGTTATAAGTCAGATAAAGCTTTTTAATGCTGGTAGTGGGTGGAGGACTTTAACTTGTGTGCTTGTGTATGTATATGCTTATGCTATTGGATATAGCTATTATAGGAGGGGTGAACTTGAGGTCTAATTTCTCACCCGGCGTATAAAAGTAATATTAACGATTAATCGTTCGTAAATCAATATGATAGATATCATAAAAAAAAGAGAAAGGGAGGGAAGGAAGAGATTGCTTTACTTATTCTTTGACCTTGAAAAGGTAAGCAACACGTTTTAAAAGTGTAAATACAAAACCCAAAGCGAGCTGTACATCTGGATCCCTCAGTTCCCTGTAAATGCCAAATAGCCCAACTCTCTTTGGGTTTTTCTTTGTCTCTTCGTAAGCTTCATAGTTTGCCCTTGCAAAGTCTGCAAGATTACCAAGCTCAAGGGTTCCTATAAGTTCCTTAACTAAAAAGTCTAACTTCTCCGCCCCAGCCTTTACAGACTTTTCTCTCTCTTCCCTATTAGTTTCATGTATGTATACTCTCAGATCTTCTCTCGCTTCTACATATGTATGCAGTATCTCTGCAAAATACGCAAGCGCATCCATGCTGTTTAGGAAAGTAGTAAGATGCCTTATATTTTCTTCTTTCTTAAAGTACGCCTCCACAAGCTCATCTTCTGGTCTTCTCAAAAAGACATAACCGTTGTTCATGTCCTCACCTCATAGAAGATCCCATCTTTTTAAGAGTAAGAAGTACAAAAGCTAAGGCTCTTTGTACATCTGGGTCTGTCATAGCCCTGACTATGCCTGTGATGCTCGTTCTGTAATCGTGCTGTTTTACCTCTTTGTAAGCTTCAAGCACACCATTTAGCAGAGAGGCAATATTCTCTTTTTCCAAAAGTTCCATAAGGCTATAAACAAGCTCAAATACGCCTTTTATACCATCTTCTGACTCCCTGAACTTTTCTCTGAAGCGTATAACTTCAGAGCTTATGGATTCAAGAATGAATGGCGTCCTCTGCATAAGCTCCTCAAGGGAGGAAAGTAGAAAATTGACCGTCTCAAGCTTGTCTATAAGTTGGCTGAGCTGTTCCTTTGCTTCACCTACCGTTAAACCTTCCAAAAGGATAGGTTCGTGATGGCTCATGGCTAACCTCCTTAATCCATTTTTCTTACAAATATATACGAACAATCGTTCGCTGTCTATAAGTTTTTTTTATAGAGGGTATAAGTAAATTGAATGGACATTCATTTAATAGATGGGTATATTACCCTTAAAACCAGTATGGAGGTGCGTATCATGGCTACAGTTCTATGGCTACACGGTGGTGCTTGCAACGGCAACACCATGTCTTTTTTAAATGCTGAGTATCCTTCTGTCTGCGACCTGGTTACTGACTTTGGTATAGAGATCCTCTGGCATCCATCTGCAGGGCTTGAGATGGGTAATCAGGTGCAGGCACTCTTGAGGGACATACTGGCGGAGAAAATTCCCTTAGACATTTTTGTCTTTGAAGGCACGGTGGTCCTGGGTCCCAATGGCACTGGCAGGTATAACATGTTCGCCGGAAGACCTATGAAGGATTGGGTATATGAACTTGCCCATGTGGCAAAGTATGTGGTAGCTGTAGGAAACTGTGCTTGTCAAGGAAACATACCTGCTGTACCCCCGAATCCCACAGAATCCACTGGGCTTCAGTTTCACAAGACAAAGAAGGGGGGCTTTCTGGGTGAACACTTTGTGTCAAGGGGTGGACTGCCAGTTATAAACATACCCGGCTGTCCTGCTCACTATGACTGGATAACACAGGTGCTGGTTGCTTTAGCTGTAGGAAGAGCTAAGGACATACAGTTAGATGAATACCAAAGACCCCTTACCTTCTTTAAAACCTTCTCTCAAACAGGTTGTACGAGGGTTCAGTTCCACGAGTGGAAAATATCAGCAGAGGAGTTTGGACAAGGCACAAGGAAGGGGTGTCTCTTTTACGAGCTTGGGTGCAGGGGACCGTTAACGCATGCACCTTGCAACAGGATACTCTGGAACGGCGTTAGCTCAAAGCAAAGGTCAGGACATCCTTGCATAGGTTGTACTGAGTTTGCCTTCCCATGGTTTGACCTCGCTCCGGGCACTATATTCAAGACGCAGAAAGTTGCTGGAGTTATACCCAAAGAATCCGTTTACGAGGTGGACAAGTTCACTTACATGCTTCATGCAGTAACTGCAAGGATAGCTGCACCCAAGTGGGCTACTGAAGACATATTTGTGGTTTGAAAAAAAACAAGGAGGTGCGTACCATGGCTACTAAGCAACACTTAGTTATAGACCCTCTGGCCAGGTTAGAGGGTGATGTGAGAGCAGACGTGTTCGTAGAGGACGGGCACGTTGTAGATGTTCAAGTAGAGGCGGTCATGTTCAGGGGTTTTGAGATCATCCTTAGAGGAAAGGATCCTCTCGCAGGACTTATAGTTACACCAAGGGTGTGCGGTATATGCGGAGGAAGCCACCTTTATAAAGCATGTCAGGCTATAGACACAGCTTGGAGGACGGAGGTCCCCCCCAACGCATGGCACATAAGGAACATAGCCCAAGCCTGTGAGACACTTCAATCTGTTCCCAGGTGGTACTATGCTATATTTGCTATAGATTTCGTAAATAAAAACTATGCCAAGAGCAAGCTCTACGATGAAGTTGTAAAACGCTGGGCACCTTTCGTGGGAACCTCGTATAAGATAGGGCTTGAGATATCTGCACTTCCTGTAAAGGTGTACGCCATGTTTGGTGGTCAGTGGCCTCACTCAAGCTTTATGGTTCCTGGTGGTGTAATGTGTGCGCCTCAGCTTGATCATATAACGCGGGCTTACGCTCTTCTTGAAAGATACAGAACTGAGTGGCTTGAAAAGGTATGGCTTGGTTGTTCTGTAGACAGATGGTTAGAGAATAAGACATGGGATGACATACTCAAATGGCTTGACGAGAGTGAAAGCCATAGAAACTCAGATTGTGGACTGTTTTTAAGGTTCTGTTTGGAAAACGGTCTTGATAAGTACGGTGCAGGTGTAAATGCCTTTTTAGCATGCGGTACCTATATAGATCCAGAGTTTTACCCTGTCTCTACCATTGAAGGAAGGAACCAAGCCTTACAGTCACCTTCCGGTGTGGTTTATAACGGTAAATACTATGTATTTGACCAAATGAACATAAGGGAGGATATTACACATTCTTATTTTGAAGGTTCTTCTCTGCTACATCCTTGGGAAGGTGAAACAGTGCCCCTTGACCCAGAGGTAGCAAAGCGTCAAGGTAAGTATTCATGGGCAAAATCACCAAGGTACCTAATAGATGGTAAGCCAGTGCCCTTAGAAGCCGGACCTTTGGCAAGACAGGTAGTTGCAGGCTATGAAGAAGCAAAATCAGCATGTTCAGCAGCAGGACGCATAGAACACGCCATAGATCCACTATTTAAGAACATAGTCAGCAAGATAGGACCGAGCGTTATGGTAAGAGTCCTTGCGAGGATGCACGAAGCTGTAAAGTACTACAAGTGGGTAAAAGAATGGCTTGCCAAGGTGGACTTTAAAGATGATAGGTTTTATAAAAAGCCTAAAGAACTACCTGAAGGCAAAGGATACGGAGGTACAGAAGCAGCAAGAGGAGCTTTGCAGGACTGGATAGTGATAGAGAACGGTAAAATAAAGAACTATCAGATAGTAACTCCTACCGCGTGGAACATAGGACCTAGGGACTCCAAGGGACAGATGGGTCCAATAGAGAAGGCTATTGTAGGTGCTCCAATAAAGAACCCCGAAGACCCCATAGAGGTGGCTCATGTGGCCAGAAGCTTTGACTCATGTCTTGTCTGCACTGTTCATGTTTATGACAGAAAGCGCGGTAAAGAGATAGCAAGATACAAACTCGGTACCTTCAAATGAGGAAAATAGTTATAGTGGGCTGTGGAAATCCTATACGCGGTGATGACGGGGTGGGTCCGCGCCTTATAAGATACCTTTGGGAGCGCGGGCTTCCCCCGCATGTAAAACTCGTAGATGGTGGAACATCTGGCATAGATGTAGCTTTTCACATGGAAAGTGCTGATGAGGTGGTGATAGTAGACGCTTGCTATACGGGAGAAAAACCCGGCACAGTTTTTAGGGTGCCTGCTGAAGAAGTGGAAGAACTGCCTTCTCAAGAAGAAGCTAACCTACATTCAATAAAATGGTATCACGCAATAGCTTTAGCTAAGCACCTCTTGAACGGAAACTATCCAAAGAGAATAAGTGTGTACCTCATTGAAGGTAAGAACTTTGGAATAGGAGAGGCTTTGTCTGAGGAGGTAGAAAACGCCATGAAAGAGCTTGCAGAGTACATAATGAAAGAACACAACATAGAGGGAGGTGGTGTTTTTGAGGTAGAACTCAGAGAAGATGGGTATCTTTTGGTTCCTGCGATTGTAGCAGAAACTTATTTTAGTAGTTGCATGAGCGTTATAGTGGTCCCAAAAGGTATGCAATTTACCATATTTCCTCTACCTACAGATATGCAAGGTGGCTTGCTTTTCAAGAGGATAAATAAAAACGGTGATAGAGCTGTCCTTGTGTGGGAGCTACTTCCTCCCGGCATACCTTTTGGTAAGAAAAAGGCAGTGTGGAATAGTGAAGAGAACGGACTAGTGGTGTCCCTTCTCTGAAGGAGGTTATCATGTTTAAGGAAAAAGCACTTCTTGCGGAAACCTTTGTAGAAGAAAAAGATGGACAATGGAGCGTTTTTATAGAGGTCCTTTTTAAAGATTCTTCTGTAAGGTACGAAGTGGGAAGGTACTTCACTAAGGAAAAGGCTCAGATGGCAGCAAACTACATAAAAAGGTGTGCAAACAGAGATATTCCCTACCCTAACGATGGCTTGGGAGGATGTTGTTGATGAATTGGAGAGAAGTTTTCCCTCAACCCGTAGGCATATTCCCCTTTCCCTTTGATTTCCTTATACTTCCTTACTGGAATGGGTGGAAGGAGTATGTGGACTCTATTCTCATACTGAAGTTTGAAAAACTACCACCTGAATGGGAGATCCTTTCAGCGGTGAAGGATGGAAACTGGGAATTAGCTTTTGCCTGCCTTTCAAACATTCAGGAAGAAGATGTAAAAAACTATAACTTATCCCTTCTTACTGGACACAAGCAGGTGCTAAGGGACGATGTGCTTTCATATATGCTTGACATTTTGTTTTCTGATGACTTTGATATCAGAGACTTGGGTAGAGATGACTTGAACGCACTGGTGCTGTGGAGAAGAGCGCAAGTGCTTGAGAAAAAGGGAAAGATAGAAGACGCTCTTTTACTGCTTGATAGCGCAATAAAACTTATAAAAAACTCATCCCCTCTTTTTTCTGCAAACCTACTTCTCAAAAAGGCAAAGTTGCTAATGGAACACAGAGGTATAAACTACGCCACAGTTGCACTCCTTGAAGAGCTGATAGAAAGATTATCCCAAACGGGTGCAGACTTCTTAAAAGCGGACCTTCACTTTAATCTTGGGAACGCTTACTCCTCCATGGGAAACCTACCAGAAGCTGTAAAACATTATTGGGAAGCTCTTAACTTCTTTACCTTAGACAGAGATCCTTACATGTACGCTTTAATAAACAACAATATGGGGCTTGCTTACCTATCCACAGGCGTCAGTGATATTGAGGATCAGGTCAGGTTAGCTTACGGAGTACAGTGCCTTAAAAATGCACTCAAAGTGTTTACCAAGGAAAAGTATCCTAAGGAATGGGCAAGCACCACCATGAACTATGCTAACGCACTACAGTATCTGCCTACGGCTAATCCTTCAAAAAATCTTCTGCAAGCCATTGAGCTATACCGAGAGGTGCTAAACTATCGCAGAGAGGTTAAAGATGAAATAGGTTACGCGCGCACTTTAGCCAACATGGGCAACGCTCTGGCACACTTAGGCAAGCTATCGGAAGCAAAAGAACATCTTACGGAGGCTTTTGGTATTTTCAATAAGTACGGCATGGAAGAGGAAATGACCGGTATAAGGGAGATATTGGAAGAGATACAAACGCTCATGGAGGCTCGCTATGACGGAAGAACTTAGCTTTGAAAAACTGGCAGAGAGGATAGACGAACTTCTTAAAAAGGTTAGAGAGTTTGAAGATGAAAAAAGAGAGATCGTAGGGGAACTCGTAAAGAGCATTGAGGAGTTCACAAAAATAGCCTTAGTTAAACTTGTCAGGCTTATGAAGGAGGAGCCTTCAGGGAAAGAAATACTTATGAAAGCGGTAAGAGAGCCAGAGGTCTATAGTCTTTTCCTAAAGCACGGTTTAATAAGAGAAGATGACAGGATTAAGGTAATTAAAGCCCTTGAGCTTATAAAACCCTACATAAGGTCTCACGGGGGAGATGTAGAGTTCGTAGATCTGAAGGACAACACGCTTTATGTAAGGCTAAAGGGAGCATGCACCGGCTGTTCACAGGTTTCTTTTACACTCCAACAGACCATACTTGAGGCGGTTCAGTCTTTTGTTCCAAGCATTGAGAGGGTGGAGCTTGCAAAGGACACTCCCGTAGAAGCCTTTATTGAATTTTCTCAAAAAAAAGAAGGTTATGTGAAAGCCTTTAATGTTAGCGAGCTAATAGAGGGTCGTGTGTACAGGTTCTTGCACGAAAAGGCTGATGTGATATTAGTACTCTGGGAAGGGAAACTTTATGCTTACAGAAACTCCTGTGCACACCAGGGTCTTCCACTTCACGATGGAGAGCTTACAAAAGAGGGTATTTTAATATGCCCTTGGCATAACTTCGAGTACAGTATAACTTCGGGTGAGTGTCTTACTGCCAACTATGTACAGTTGGTTCCTGTGCATACGAGGATAGAAAATGGATATGTGTGGCTAAAGGTAGAATGAAGGTGGAGTTTTTAAGCGCTATAGGTGCAAGTTCTGAGTTTAGTCTGCAAGTACCAGACGCTAAAGCATCTCCTTACACTCTTTACGGTCCTAGGGGTGTGTTTCTAAAGGATAATACTTTAATAGTTGCGGATACGGGTAATCATAGGGTGTTAATATGGAAGGATCTGCCAAAACAGAACCAGCCAGCGGATGTGGTGCTCGGTCAGATGGACTTTTACTCTGACCATCCAAATGCAGGTGGCGATACGGAGAGGGGGCTTTTCCTGCCTACCGGTGTGTTTGTATCAGATGAAGGTAAACTTTTTGTGGCGGATGCGTGGAACCATAGGATACTCCTATGGGATAGGGTGCCTGAAGAGAGTTTTTCAAAACCTGACCATGTAATAGGCCAACCTAATCTTAAACAGGTAGATAGAAATCTGTTCTTTTGGTGCTTTGGCGTTTATTATCATGGGGATGATCTTTATGTTTGCGATACGGGCAACAGGCGTATCCTTAAATGGAAAGGTATACCAGACAGTATGCAAAAACCAGATGAGGTGTACGAAGGCTTTGGCTGGCCACATGCTATCTGCAAAAAGGATGAATACTTCTTTGTGGCAGATGCGGGTACAGGAGTAAGCAAAGTTTATGCCTTTAGGAACTCACTCAGGTGTGCACAGCAGGCTGACTTTTACTTGGGTCGTGGAGAGGGATGTGGACGGTTCAATTTAAACCTGCCTTATGGCGTAAGTGCAAACCATCGCTTACTTTTTGTTGCGGACACATCAAACAACAGGGTACTTATCTTTGAAGAACGGGAGCCTGTAGCTGTTTTAGGGCAAAAAGATTTTTCCAAGTGTGGAGAGAATCGTTGGGAAGGAGTTTATAAAGACACTCTATGTTGGCCTTATGCTGTTTTTTCTACGGAGGATCTTCTGCTTATAGCAGATACTGGAAATAACAGAGTGGTCCTTTACAGTTTTAATGCTTGAGCTTTACCTCAAAAATACATAGTTCTTTACCTTGAGCTTTGCACTCAAGCTCCTTGCAGTCCCACTCTTTACCCGTGATCTCTTCAAATAGTCCCGCCAAAGCACCGCTTAGTGGCATACACACAGGTTTTTTGTTTTCTATATCCTGTGCAAATATGGAATCCCTAACCTTAAAGAGTACTTGAGAATCTAACAGTTCGTATTCCTCAACTTTACAAATACCTGTTTCCCCAAGGAAGGCACTTATATAAGGCACTACCATGCTCATTGAAGGGTGTTCCTCTCCCACTATGCTTCTTATGTATGTACCTGCCATCTTTCCCGCCTTTTTTCCAGAAAAAACCAGCAAACCACCAATCCCAAAGCCCGAGAGCTTCATAAGCTGAGAGTAAAACTCCTTTATAGGACCTTTGGGAATTATTACCCCTTCCTCTCTGAGGAATACGCGCACCTTGGAAAGAACCTCAGGATCCCTCATTTACACACCTCCTGCTTTATTGACCGTATCTCGTTCATTATTTCTCCATAAGAAGGGTGAGCGAAAGGTTGCTCTTCTAATTCTTTATCTAAAAAGGTAGCACATAGGTTAAGTATTTCACTCACATCTTTACCTATCACGCAACAGCAAACAAGCCTTCCACCATCATCAAATCCCACACTTATAACTCCGTTCTTTTCTGCAACATAGGCTTTAGGGTTTATACTTAGAGGTTTTGTTGCAAAGACCTTAGCGTCTTTTACGCTTCCCACAAAGCCTATTTGATAAGCAGAAGAAAAAATTACTGGTACCCTCTTTGGCTCAAAGATTTTTTCCTTACCATAAAGTATGTTATGGACTACTACCCTCGCTTTTTCAAAGGCATAACCTGCACCCATTGGTGGTACTATGTCTCCTACCGCAAAAACTCCTTCAAGACTTGTTTCTAAAAATTCATCAACCTTTACATATCCCCATTCATCTACAGCTACGAAGGGAAACCTCTCTTGGCAAAAGTTGGGTACTCTTCCTGTTGCTTTTATAATTAGGTCTGCATTTGCGTCTTTTAGATCTTCTACCAACCTTACACCACATCTTTCCAACTCATCCTCTAACTTCTGAGCAAATTCTTCTGGGATGTTTTCGTAACCCTTTAAAACTGTATCTCTTCTTACGAGGAATACCTTAAAACCAAAGGAACATAGTATAAAAGCAAGCTCACAACCCGTAGCACCTCCACCTACAACACATACGCTACTTTTTGGAATGACCCACCCTCTGAGTATGTCTTCTGGAGATATCCCCACCTCCCTTGGTCTTGAGCCACAGGCAAGGATCACATACTGAGCGGTCAGTCTTCTATTCCCAACTTTTACTACCTTTTCGTCAATGAGTTCAGCCTCACCTTCTATGTATGTTAGTCCCTTAGAAAGCAAAGATTTTAGTGCTATATCCCTTATCTCTATGACTTTTCCCTGAATTCTCTGAACCGCAACTCTCCACCGAGGTCTACCCTCTCTAATGGCAAGCTCATAAAGCCCCTCTTTTGGGATGCACCCAGCGTTGAGGCACACTCCACCAAAAACAGACCTCTCTACGAGAGCTACCTTTTTACCTTTTTCAAGGAGAAGTTTAGCGCTCGTATAACCACCCGGACCACTACCTATGATTACTACATCAAAATGCTCCATAGGATAATTTTAAATTATGAATGAACATTCGTCAAGCTTTGTGTACCCACCCTTTCCATAAGAAGCTCCGCTACATCTTTCCTTATCATCTCCTCAGGTGGAGTTTTACCTTCTCTAAGCATGTTTCTTATCTTGGTCATGCTGACATATATCCTTTTGCTTTCGTCATGTCCGCAGCTTTTCTCAGATGCCATACATCCACACTCGTTGCAATAAAAAACAGCAGAGACTTTTATTATCTCTATATCTATGGATGAAGGCAGTTTATCAAATATCCTGTGCGCATCATAAGGGTCATAAAAGTCTCCCACACCAGCGTGATCTCTTCCTACTATAAAGTGTGTGCATCCAAAGTTCTTTCTTATTATGGCATGAAAGACTGCTTCTCTGGGTCCAGCGTATCTCATTGCTGTGGCAAGGCCTGAAAGCAACACCCTGTGTCTGGGATAGTAGTTGTTTATGAGATGCTCGTAAGCTACAAGAACTGTATGGGGATCAAAATCATCAGACTTCCTCCATCCTAATACTGGATTTATAAATAGCCCGTCCGCAACTTCAAGACCTATCCTCTGTAAATACTCGTGCGCTCTGTGTGGTGCGTTTCTTGTCTGAAAACCAACTACACTTTTCCATCCTCTGTACTCAAAAACCTTTCTGGTCTCCTCTGGTTCCAAAAGCCATTCTCTAAAAGAAAAATTAGTTTTTTCCAAAAGCCACACATCACCACCCACAGCCCATTCACCCTTTGAGTAAAAGAGCCTTGCTCCCGGATGGTCTTCGCTTTCTGTTCCCCAAACCAACTTGGCTATTTTCTTCAGTTCTATTTTATAAACCTCTTTTACATCTAATACCGCTTTAATCTGACTATTGCTGTCCTTTATAGCTATTCTGCCACCCACTTTTGGCTCCTCTTTAAGTTGAAGGACTATGGGAATGGTCCATACAGTTCCGTTTGGTAAAGTCATATTGTACGCTACGCTAAGAAGCTCTTCCTTGGTCATAAAACCTTTTATAGGCGAGAAGGTTCCCACCGCTATGTTTTCAATGTCAAGAAGACTGTCTGTATCTACTTGAAGGCTCGGAAGCTTTTTTACATCTTCAATGATCTTCAACTTTTCCCTTTCGGGAACTACTCTGCTGACAAGCTCTCCACCGTGCGGTAGTATCATACCAAAACCTCCTCAAGGGTTTTTTTAAGTACTTCTCTAAGCTTTACCACCTTGCCCACCACCATAACTGCAGGCGGATTAACTTCTGGAGGACTTTGGGAAACTTCCAAAAGACTGCTTATTACAATCCTCTGCTCGTGGGTAGTACCTCTCTCTATAAAGGCTACAGGCTCTTTTTGGTCCCTCCCTACCTCTATGAGCTTTTTGGCTATCTCCTGCCTGTTTTTTACCGCCATCAGAAAGACAAGGGTGTTTATGCCTTTCAAACTTCCCCAATCTATGTCTGAGTGTTCTTTTCTTGGGTCTTCGTGTCCTGTGATGACTGCAAAGGAAGAGGATATGCCTCTGAAGGTCAAGGGTATGCCTGCGTAGGATGGTACCGCTATGGCAGAGCTAACTCCGGGCACTACCTCCACCTCTACACCATGCTGTGCTAAAAAGAGGGCTTCTTCCCCTCCTCTTCCAAAGACAAAGGGGTCTCCTCCTTTTAGTCTAACCACTGTATCCTTTGTGTGGGCGTATCTGAGCAAAAGCTCGTTTATCTTTTCTTGCTCTATGGTGTGCTTTCCGTCCTCTTTGCCTACATACAGAAGTTCGCAGTTAGGCTTTGCAAGGAACAGTATCTCTTGGTTTATGAGTCTGTCATAAAGTATGGCATCTGCAGATTTTATGAGTTTGTACGCCTTTAGGGTTAAAAGTTCCACATCTCCTGGTCCTGCACCTACTATGTACACTTTACCCATCATCTCAAACCCTTTTGTATAAGGTTTATGGCAACTGCAACAAGCAACAGTGATATAACTATTCTTAGAGGCCTGGGATTTAAGGTCCTTGCTAAATGAGTCCCAAGCAACACTCCAGCGAGACCACCTAAGGACATGGGAAGAAATACTCCCGTGTCTGTATGACCTTGTAAAAAGTGTGAGGTACCACCTACAAAGGAGCAGGCTAAACCAAAGGCTATATCCACACCAACCGCTCTTGCAGGACTCAGTTTTGTAAAGTATAAGAGCAATACCATACCTAAAGCTCCAGCACCAGCAGATGTAAAACCAACTTCAAGGCCTATTAAGAAGCAACATGCAGGTAAAAGGTATTTATACCTGCTTAAGTCAAACCTCTTACCTTTCCAAATCATAAGTAGATTTAAAAGGACAGAAAATATTATGGTGATACCTATGACTAAAAGAAGAAGCTTCTTTAATCCTAAGGGGTCATGAAACAGTTTGAGAAGAAGAGAACCCAAGAGTGTACCAGGAACTCCTCCCACAAGCATAAGAAGAAGGGTTTTATAATCCAAATTTTTGTAAACTGCATGAGTAAACACCGCTGGAAACTTCACCACTGTAGAGAAGGCAAGGGCAGAACCAACTGCTTTTGCAGGATCTAAGCCAAGCAAGATGAGAAGAGGCGCAGTAAGAGTTCCAGCACCTACACCAGTTAATCCTATGGCAAAGGCTATGAAGAAGCCAAACACGGCGTATTCAAACATGATGTCCTCCTCCTGGCTTTATAGGTAAAGAAAAGCCCATCTTATGAGAAAGCTCTTCTACTTCCTTCATTAATTCTTTCATACCCTCCGAATGCACCTTGGAATTTTCTTCTTTTGGGAGAGATAGGAAGTACGGATACTCTTCTACTACTGCAACCCAAAGGTAAGTTTCAAATTCCTTAAACATAGCCTGCTTTCCATTGAATTTCCCCTCCTCCCAACCCCTTAATGTTAATTCTTTTATTAAGCTTTTCTCATTCACTTTTTCAAGAACTCTTATGGCCATCTTTCTCCTCCTTTATCAGCTTGTCCGCTATCTTTTCAAAACCACCTGTCTCTATACTGCAGTGCATACCACATTCTTTTGGAGCGTCCTTCTCCCACCACCACCTGCCAGCCCTTGGGTCCTCGTAAGGTGCCACTGGCCTTGTGCAAGGTTCACACCCTATACTTCTGTATCCCAGCTCGTAGAGCTTGTTATAAGGTAGGTTGTTTTTCTTTATGTAGTCCCATACCTGCCTTTCGCTCCAGTCTGCAAGGGGGTTTATCTTCACTATCTGCCCATGGTCGTGGTCTACCTCTATTTTCATAATATTCTGCCTGCTAGCCCATTGCTCTCTCCTAAGTCCTGTTATCCAAGCGTCCACCTGAGAAAGAGCTCTCAATAATGGTCTTACCTTTCTTATATGACAGCACAGGTGTCTGAGTTCAACCGCTCTGTAAAAACAGTTGATACCGTGTCTTTTGACCAGCTCTTCTACATCCCCTGCAGAAGGAAAGTAAAGTTCTATTCTTATGTTGTACTTATCTTCTATCTCCTGAATAAGTCTGTATGTCTCTTCGTGTAATCTCCCTGTGTCCACCGTAAAAACCCTAACTTCTGGGTTTATCCTCCAAGTCATGTCCAAAAGCACCATGTCCTCCGCCTGACCGCTGAAGGCTATATAAAGCTTAGGATGAAAGTTTTCAATAGCCCAGGAGATAAGTTCCTGTGGAGGTTTATCCTCAAACTCTATAGCAAGCTCGTGCAGTTCAAGTTCATCAAAAGTGTGAGAACCTCCAGCGAGAGCGGGATAGAGCATGATATGATCACCCTCTTTCAGCTCGCTATCAAGCCCCTTCAGATAAGATATGTCCTCCTCGTTAAGGAAAACCTTCACAAAAGGCTTTAGATTCCCCTGTTCATCAAAAAGCTTCCCTCTAAAACCTTCAAACTCCTTCTCAAGAAATTCAAGAGCGGAACGTACAGTTGGAGCACTCACTTCAATCTCAGTAAGCCCCCCAGAAAAACGACTTAACGGACCAAATATACTTATCTTAACAAGCTTCTTATCTTCCAGAGCTTTGGCGGACATTATACTGATGAGCTCTTCATCACTTTTGGAGTTTACAAAAGAGTAAAAATCTTCAAATTCCGAGTTTCTAAAGGCAAGGAGAAGGTTCTTTAAGTAAACCTTTAACTTTTCAAGTGAGACTTTTTTGGCAATGACTTTTCCTACCTTTGCATACTTTCCATACCCTCCCCTAAGAACTAAATTGTAAGTGGTCTCTACAGAACCATCTGGATGTCTAAGGTGTGTTGCTTGCAAGCCTATATCGTTTAGCCAATGGTGAGCG